>DATHNW010000024.1:0-208171 GCA_035485575.1 Opitutaceae bacterium
GTGCCAATATTGTATTCGATGTACTGGCCCACGGCATTGGCATCGAGGGAGACCCATTTGCCGCCGCTCGAATTCGCGTCCGTCTGGATCGTGCTGGTCGGTCCGCTCGTGGTGTGGCCGGAGGTCTCCGCTTCATAATTAATCGGCGTGGCTGCACCGATGGTATAGGTCGCGCTTGAGATCGTGCTGTCGTTGAAGCCGCTCTCGTAAGCGATGGCTTTCACCGTCGTCGTGCTGCCAACGGTAATGGCCACTCCATTATAAAGCGTGCCAGTCGTCTCGCTCGGTGTGCTGCCATCGGTCGTGTAGTGGATGGAGGCGCCAGCGGTGGTCGTGCTGATCGTCACCGATTGCGCGCTGGTATAGGTGCCCGCGGCCGGAGTAAACGTCGGCGCGGCGCAGGTCGGCAGATTGTTGATTGTGTAAGTGCCGACAACGACATTGCTGTCGCTCATGCCGCTCTTGTAAGCGATGGCCTTGAGCGTGGTTGTGCTGCTGAGAGTAACCGCACCGCCGTACACCGTGCCGGCGGTCTCGCTCGGGATGCTGCCGTCCGTGGTATAACGAATGGAGGCGCCGCTGGTCGTCGTGCTGATCGTTACCGACTGCGCCGAGCTATAGAGACCGGCGGTGGGACTGAACGTCGGGTCAGCCACGGGCGTGGGGCCGGAGGAACCGAGGCTCCAAGCCGTAAGGTTGCCGGAACCGCTGCCGAAGCCGCCAGCGGGACCATCAGCCATGTAAAGAATGCCATTGGCGAGAATGGGGCTGGTCCAGTGAAACTGGCCGATCGCGCCCGACCACAGGACCGTGCCCGTGGTGGGATCCATCGCATTGACCTGGCGGGGCGATTCCGTCGAGGTATGTTCGCCGCCGCCGGTGGCGGCATAGAGAACGTTGTTGGCGACGAAGGCCGAGGTGTTGAAGTGCACAGAGGTAAACACATCGGACCAGGCCAGCACCAGGCTCGGATTTCCCGAGCTGTCGATCATCACCTTGAATCCTGCAATGCCGTTGTGGCCGGGAGTGAAGGCCCAGACCTGGCCATCCGCCGGGTTGGTCCAGATGCAGACTTCCGATCGCATCATGCTCATCGCGGGGAAAGAGTATAAAAACAGTTCGCCGCCGAGATTTCCGGGGGCGCCCTTGCCGCTCAGGTTGGCGAGGTTGAGAATCCGGATATTATGATCCTTGCCGGGCTGGACGCCCAAGTGGGGGTATTTGCTGCTGAGCCCGACCGGCAGAATGCCCAGGCCGCCGCTGCCGATGTCCTGGTCTGAGCTGACCGATGCCGACCAGTTGGTGGGCGTGTAGCTGTCCACCGGATAACCCAGTCCGCCGGTGACCCGCGTGCTGCCATTGGCCGCGATGGCGACCCAGCTTTGCCGCCAAAGTTTGCCAGCGGTCCAGCCCGAGCCATTGTTTGTCCCACCCATTTCGAAAACCAGATCCAAACTGGAGTCATAGGGTATCGCGCGAGACCATGGATTGGCGCCGCTTTGCGTCTGGGTTGGCGAATGGGTGTCCGGCTGGTCGGACGCCGCCAGATTGAAAACGTGCTGGGTACCGGTATCGAGATTGATCGCGGTGACACAAGCATGTCCCTGATTGGCGCAATAAAGGTACTCGTGACCATCCTTCGCGATTGCGACCGTCAGTTCGGAACTGCTTTTGCCCGAACCCGTCGTCTCGGGCCAGCCTCCGCCCGTGACTTCGGTGCCATCGCCGACCTTCAGCTTATGGGCCGCGCTGGAAGTGTTCAGATAGATAAATTGCCGGTTCAGATCGATGGCCGGAGCGGAATTGCCCGCCCCGCTGAAGCTCTTGCTCCAAACAGTGGAGCCATTGTGGGCATCATAGGCCGTGAGAGCACCCTTGTAGCCCTGGATAAAAATGAGGTCCTTGACGCCGGCAGGTGTCGAAACACCCGTCAAAAGCACGGGCGCGCCATCCGGGCTGTCCGAAATACCCACTTTAAAGAGCTGTTTCAGCCCGGAAACATTCGATGTGTTGATGGTGGTTTCCGAGGTGATGTTGCCGGTCTTGTCGGGGCTGAATTCAAACTGCAGCCAATCATAAGCACTGGCCCGGTGATTGAGACTCAGGCTGGCGAGCAGTGAAAACATCAAGGCCGCCGCACGTCCGTTTACTTTGTTGCTGATCATTTTTTTCTGGGTTCAGGGTTAAAATTCTGGGCAAGGGCGGGCCGGACGGGATGACGGGGTGCCTTCAGACAGGGCTTGCGCTCATGGGGTGAAGCCCGGCCTCAAGCCTGCGGCAGTGCGAAGGTCCAGCGAGGGCACCATCGACAAAAGGGCCTGCTTTTCCGCCAAGCTCGGCGGAGAAGTGACGGGGGCAGTCGCGCTCGATAAGCGAGGAGACAATGACATCAGACGGGGGCTAGGGGTAAATTCGCCTGGAGCGAGGGGCAGACGCTCAGGCCGGGGGCAAAAAGGGCAGAAGAAACTTAATTGCGTATGTCCGCTTCCATTTCTGGTCAATGCACTCGTCAGTTTCCACGTAAACTTGTTTCTATATCAATTTACAAATCAATTAGATGCAAATTCGATGGCGATTTCACCGGCCAGCAAATCCATCGCGCCACGTTCGACCGAAAAGGCGTGAATTTCCCGGCCGCTCAGGCCGGCGGGCGAGCCTTCAGGACTGACTTCACCGCCGCTAACAATGCTTCGCCCTTGATGGGTTTGGCGAGAAAAGGGACGCCGATGGCCCGCAGATCTTTCTCAAACTGGCTGGATTTGACCACACCGCTGATGGCGATGATGGGGCAATGCGGATCACGGGCCCGCAAAGCCCGAATAAACTCCATCTCGTTCGCGTCTTTCAACCGGATGTCGGTGACTATGAGATGTAGTTCCGAACGACTCGCCTCAAATATTCCGAGCGCCTCCTTGGCTGAAAGCGCGGTAAAGACGCGATAGCCTTCGTCAGCCAGGACCAATTCCAAGGCCGAGAGGATCATGGGCTCATCATCCACCAGCAGGATGCCCGTGCTGCGACCAGCCGTGGACGCGGAGGAGGGAAGCAAGGCCGACGGAGGCGACAAAACGGCGGGGAGATAAATCCGGAAGGTCGTGCCGCGCCCAATCTTGCTGTCGACGGTGAGGAACCCGCCGTGGCCCTTGACAATGCCGCGCACGGTGGAAAGGCCGAGACCCGTGCCCTGCCCCTCCCCCTTGGTGGTGAAGAAAGGATCGAAGATCCGATCAAGGATTTCCGGCGGAATGCCCGCACCGGTATCGGTCACCATCAACACCGCATAAGGGCCATGGTGCCCTTCGATCTGTGCCAGCGCATGCGTCCGGTCGAGCCGGATGTAATCAAGCGAGAGCGTAATCATGCCGTCCTCGGACATGGCGTCGCGGGCGTTGATGCATAGGTTCATCAACACCTGGTTGAGCTGCGTGGCATCGGCGCGCACGGGCGGCGGCTCGGTCAGAATTTTGGTTTCGACCAGGATGGAGGCCGGCAAAGTCGGCCGGATGAATTTTTCAAAATCCACCAGGAGGGAGCAGAGATTGAGCTCGCTGTGCCGCCCCTCCGTGCCACGGGCAAAAGACAGCAGCTGCCGCACCATGGACGCCCCGTGCTGGGCGCCGGCCTCGATTGTGGCCACCAGCCTCCGATCGGATTCGGGCGCAGTCAGCTTCAGCAGGCCGGCCGACATGAGAATCGGCGCCAGCACGTTGTTCAGATCATGGGCGATGCCGCTGACGAGCATGCCCATGCTTTCCATGCGCTGCGCGCGCAAAAACTGGGCCTCCAGCTGCATTTTGTCGGTGACATCGGTATCGATGATCAGAAACCCGGACGGCGCGCCATTGGCGAGACGCATCAAGGTCCACCGGCTTTGCACCACCACCTCGCTGCCGCTTTTGGTGTGATGGCGCAATTCACCGAGCCATTCGCCGCGGGCAAGCGCCTCGTCGCAGGCGGTTTTCAGCAAGGACGACTCGGGCATGAGCAACAGGGTGGCGTTCTGGCCGAGCGCCTCGGAGGCCGTCCAGCCATAGAGACGCTCCGCCCCCTTGTTCCAATAAGTGATGCGGTGGTTGAGGTCGCGAACGAGAATGGCATCCTGGGTTTTGTCGAGAAGCGCGGCCTGCTCATGAATACGCTCCTCGGCCGCGCGCCGATCGGTTACGTCGCGGGCCACGACCAGCACATGGGTCACATTGCCATCCCGGTCGCAAATCACGCTGTCGTGCGATTCGATATAGCGCGGTGCGCCATCCTGCCGGATAATGCGGTATTCGGACTGACGGCCAATGCCGGAGCGCACCATTTCCGTAAAATCATCCCAGATGCGCTGGCGGTCGTCCGAATGGACGTTGGCAAAAAAACTGGTGCCGATAAGCTCAGCCGCCCCGCCCAGCGCTTTCGCGTAGGAAGGATTGTGGTAGAGCCGGCGGCCGTCGAGATCGAGCAGCACGACCAGATCCGCAACGTTCTCGGTGATTTCACGGAAACGCTCGCGGTTTTGCCGCAGCGCCTCCGCGGTCATGCGATGCTGCCGGCCTTCCTCGATGCGCGCGATCGCCTGGCGGATGGCCGGAATCAGCCGCCCGGGGCGATCCTTGATGACGTAGTCCATCGCCCCGCGCTTCAGCGCCTCCACCGCCCGATCCTCGCCAATGGTTCCGGACAGGAAAATGAACGGCTTTTCCGGGCACCATACCCGTGCCAGTTCAAGAGCCGACAGGCCGTCAAAACTTCCCATCGTGTAATCGGAAAGGATCACGTCAAAGTCGCCCACCTCCAAGGCGGCGACATATTGTGCGCGCGTCTCGACCTTGTTGACGGCGCACGAAGGCCATTCACGGGCGAGCAGCACCGCAATTAACTCGGCATCGGAACTTGAATCTTCCAGATGAAGGATACGCATCAGATAGGGTCTCGAACCTGCAATGGGCTGATCTGAGGCTAACTTTCTCCCTGCATTTCGCAACGTCCTGAATCTGCATATTTTACCTTATTTATTTAATAGGTGAAAATACCTAAAAATTTCAGCTCGCGAAAATACTGCACTGATTTAACCGGGACAAAAAAGCGCTAGGCTCCGCGGGCTCGATCAGGCGGCATGGCACTGCGATCAGCCGGCAGGCTGAAACAAAATGTCGCGCCGCCATCGGGCTGTCCCTCCGCCCAGGTCCGGCCGCCATGGCGCTGGATGATGCGGCGAACCAGGGCCAGTCCAAGCCCGTCCCCCGCAAACTCGTCCACCCCATGCAGCCGCTGAAACACGTTGAAAAGCTTGCCGACCTGCTGTGGGTCAAAGCCTACCCCGTTGTCGCGCACGAAAACAATGATTTCGTCGGGCCTAGACGGCGCCCGCCCGATCTCAATGCGCGCTTCCGGCCGCAGTCGGGTGAATTTCACCGCGTTGGCGACCAAAGCCGCCAGAGCCTGCCGCATCATCACCACATCTCCCTCGACTGCGGGCAGGGCGGCGATGTCCCAGCGGATCGTCCGGCCCGCCGTCTCCGCCGCCAGGGCCTGGCGCACCTCCCCGACCAGATCGCCGAGGTCGACCCGGCTGCGCTGCAATGGCGTCCGGCCCAGCCGCGAAAACATCAGCAGCCCATCAATGAGCCGCCCCATGCGCTGCGCGGCCTGGCCGACGGTTTCGAGGTAGCGCCGGCTTTGCTCGTCGAGGGTGCCCGCAGTACGGTCCGCCAGCAGCTGCGCAAACCCGGTGACATGCCGCAGAGGGGCGCGCAAATCGTGCGACACCGCGTAGGCAAAGGCCTCAAACTCCTGCGTCACGGCCTCGAGCTCGGCGGTCCGCCGGCGTAATTCTGTATCCATTTTATTGATACTAATCGCGGCGTCGGCCCGGGCGCGCGCCGCGCGCCGCGCCAGCACCAGGGCGGCCAAAACCAGGACGCCGGCCAGCAGCAGCACTGCCTCCGCCGCGCCGGCCGGGGCTTGCACAGGTTGGTCGCTCAGCCAGGCCATGATCCGGCGGAGGATTGACCAGCCGGCGCCGCAAGGCAACCGGCAAGATGCGGGCCCTCACGCCGAGCCGGCGGGCGGCGCACCGCCCGCGCCGGTGATGACGCGCGCCCCGCGCTTGTACGTAAAATATGAATACGTCCACTGCATCAGCACGGAGAGCTTGCTGCGGAAGCCGACGAGGAACAGCAGGTGGACGAAGAGCCAGGCCGCCCAGGCGGGCCAGCCGCCGAACTTCAGCCGGCCGATCTGCGCCACGGCGGCGCTGCGCCCGATGGTCGCCAGCAGGCCCTTGTTCCAGTAGGCGAAGGCCTCGCGCGCGTCGGGGTCCGCCCCGCCCCGGCGCCGTTCGGCCAGGATGACCCTGGCGGCATGTGCGCCCATTTGCATCGCCGCAGGCGCGACGCCCGGCACCGCCACGCCGTTTTTATCGACGAGCGAAACCATGTCGCCGACCGCAAAGGCCTCCGGATGGCCGGGCAGGCTGAGGTCGGGCCGGACCTTGATGTGGCCGGCGCGGTCGAGTTCGACGCCGAGTTGTTTCGCGAGCGGATTGCCGTTAACGCCCGCCCCCCAGATGATGTTGCCCGCGCGGACGGTCTTTCCTCCCGCCACGATCTCGCCAGCGCCGATCTGCTCGACGCGCAGCCCCGTGTGCACCTCCACCCCGAGGCGCCCGAGCTGGCGCTGGGCGCTGGCCGAGAGCTCGGGCGGAAATGTGGCGAGCACGCGCGGACCGCCCTCGATCAGGAGAATGCGCGTGCGGGCCGGGTCGATGTGGTCGAAATCGCGCTCCAACACCGTGCGCGCCAGTTCGGCAAACGCCCCCGCGAGTTCGACGCCTGTCGGGCCGCCGCCCACCACGACGATGGTCATCAGCTCCTGCTGCTTCACCGGGTCGGGCTCGACCTCGGCGCGCTCGAACGCGCGCAGGATTTTCCGGCGGATGCGCAGCGCATCATCGAGCGACTTGAGGCCGGGCGCATGCTGCTCCCATTCGGGATGGCCGAAATAATTCGTCACGCCGCCCAGCGCGAGCACCAGGTAATCGTAGGCCAGTTCGCCGAATTCGTGCACGACCCGGCGCGACGCCAGGTCGACTTCGCGGACCTCGGCCATGAGCACCTCGAAGTTGGGCCGTCGGGAAAAAATCGCGCGGATGGGTTGCGCGATATCCGGGGCCGACAACCCGGCGCTCGCCACCTGGTAGAGCAACGGCTGGAAAAGGTGGTGATTCTGCCGGTCGACAACCGTGATGCGCGCGGCGCCCGGGGGAATCTTCTGGCAGAAGGTCAGGCCGCCGAAGCCGGCGCCAAGGACGACGATGTGCGGAAGCGCGGGAGAAGTCACGGGCCGGCCGGTGTCCATGCCGGAGCTTGCGGGCAAGCCGCATGGAAGCAAACGGCTGACGGATTAATTTGCTGTTCTTCTGCGGATGAACAGATTTGTTTCAAAAATCCGGCAGTGAAAACACCGCAGAACATCCAGCTCATCGGCTCCGAGGTCGCCATCGCGTGGAACGACGGCACGGAGACGTATTTTCCCGCCGCGGCGCTGCGTGCGGCCTCGCCCAGCGCGGAGACCCGCGGCGAACAGGACATCCTCGGCAACCAGTATGGCGGCGGTGCGCTGGGCAAGTTTGACGGCGTGCAGGTGCTCGGCTGGGAGCGCGTGGGCAACTACGCGCTGCGCTTCGAGTTCAGCGACGGCCACCGTACCGGCCTTTATTCCCATGATTATCTGCTTCAACTCGCCGGAAAACTTTCCGGCCAAAAAACACCATGAACGGCTACGTTTTTCCCGCCCGCACCACCACGGCCGAGGTTGAGCTCGGCACCACGCTGCAGCCCAAATTCGGGCCCGACGGCCTGATCCCGTGCATCACCACCGACGCCGCGACAAACGAGGTGCTGATGTTCGCGTTCATGAATGCCGAATCGCTCGCCCATACGATCAGGACGAAAAAGGCCACCTACTGGAGCCGCTCGCGCAACAAGCTCTGGGTGAAGGGCGAGGAATCCGGCCACGTGCAGCTGGTGCAGGAAATCCGCGTGGACTGCGACCAGGACGTGATCCTCCTCAAGGTGGAGAATGCCGGCGGCGCCGCCTGCCACAATGGCTACAAATCCTGCTTTTACCGCAAGCTCGCGACTGGCGCGCAGGCCGGCGATGCCGCCACGCTCAAGCTCGAGTTCGCCGCGCCACGCGTGTTCGACCCCGCGACGGTGTACAAGAAGAAGTAAGGCGCCCGCGCCTCAGTTCTCGCAAGGCGCGAGGCCGCGCTGGCTTTTCTCCGCGAAGGCCAGCATGTGCCGGAACTCCGCGCTCGCGGCCTCCGGGTGTGCGCGCAGTTTCTCAAGCGCCTGCGTGCGGTTGAGGCCCTCGCGATAGAGGATGCGGAAAATCTGCTTCACGCGGTCGATCTGCTCGGCGGTGAAGCCGTTCCGTTCGAGCCCGATCTTGTTGACCGTGCGCACGACCACCGGCGACCCGTCCGCCATGAAAAACGGCGGCATGTCGTGCCGCAGTTTGGCGTCCGCCGCCAGCATCGAATAGGCCCCGATGCGGCTGAATTGGTGGATGCCCGCATAGGCACCGAGCACCGCGTGGTCCTCCACCGTGACATGGCCGGCCAGTCCCGCGTAATTGCTCATGATGATGTGGCTGCCGAACACGCAGTCATGCGCGATGTGGCAGTAGGCGAGAATCATGTTGTCCGAGCCGACCGTGGTCATGGCGCCGTCGGCCGTGGCGGCATGCACCGTGACGTATTCGCGAAACACGTTGCGATCGCCGATCTGCACGCCGGGGCTGCCGCCCTTGAACTTCAGGTCCTGCGATTTGCCGCCGATGCAGGCGTAGGGAAACACCTCGCAGTTTTTTCCCAGCGTGGTGTGGCCCTCGACGCTGGCGTGATGATGGAGGCGCGTGCCGTCGCCGATGACGGTGCGCCCGCCGACGTAGGCATAGGGGCCGATCTCGACGTCGCGGCCAAGCTCGGCCGCCGGCTCAATAATGGCCGTGGGATGGATGTTTGCAGGCATGGGTTACTCGACCTCGTCGTTGTTCAGGATGGCAAACATCAATTCGGCCGAGGAAACGACCTGGCCGCCAACGCTGCACGTGCCCTCGGCGCAGGCGATCTTGTCGCCGCGGCTCTTGGTCAGCTTGACGTTGATCACGATCTGGTCGCCCGGGCGCACAGCCCGGCGGTACTTGACCTTGTCGCAGCTCATCAGGAGCGCGGTCTTGCCCTCGCTGGAACCGCGGCGGAGCATGAGGATGCCCGCGGCCTGGGCCAGCGCCTCGAGCTGCAGCACGCCAGGCATGACGGGATTGCCCGGGTAGTGGCCCTGGAAGTACGGCTCGTTGAAGGTGACGTTCTTGATCGCGACCAGTTCGTCCTTGCCGATGAATTCGGCGACGCGGTCGATCATCACGAACGGGTAGCGGTGCGGCAGCGTGTCGAGTACCCGGCGGATATCAAGCGAGGTTTCATGCTCGAGCACGGTGGCGGGGCCGGCGGCTTTCTCCTTCTTTTTGCCCGCGCCTTTCTTATGGAGCTTCTCGTAAAGCGCCTTGGTCAGCTCGGCGTTGATGGCGTGGCCAGGACGCGTGGCGATGATGTGCGCCTTGAGCGGCTGGCCGAGCAGTGTCAGGTCGCCTATGATGTCGAGGATCTTGTGCCGCACGAACTCGTCCTTGAAGCGCAGCGGCTCCTTCGACATGATCTTGTCGCCCTTGATGACGACGGCGCAGTCGAGCGAGCCGCCGCGGATCTTGCCCAGCTTGATCAGCTCCTCGATGTCCTCGTAAATCGTGAAGGTGCGCGCCGCGGCGATCTCCGTCATGTAGATGTCAGGGTCGACCGTCAGCGACAGATGCTGCGTATGGATGCCGCGGTCATCCGCCGAGGTGCAGGTGATTTTGAATTCGTTCGACGGCAGGGCGATGACGGAGCGGTTGCCCTGTGTGACGGAGACGGCCTCATCCAGCATGAAATACGACCGCTCCTTGTCCTGTTCCACCGGTTCGCCGGAAAGGATCAGGTTCACAAAAGGCTTGGCCGAGCCGTCCATGGCCGGCGGTTCGCCGGCATTCATCTCGATGACGACATTGTCGATGCCACAGCCGGCCAGCGCGCTGAGAACGTGCTCAACGGTGTGGATTTTCGCGTGGCCCTGCTGGAGCGTGGTGTTGCGCACCAGGTCACCGACGAGGTCGATGCGCGGCTTCAGCTCGGGCTGGCCGTGCAAGTCGACCCTCCGGAAAACGATGCCGTGACCGGCGGCGGCGGGCTTCAGGGTGAGGCGGACCGCCTCACCCGTGTGCAGCGCCTGACCTTCGATGGACACTTCGCGCGCAAGGGTGCGTTGTTTCATGGATTTGGGCGGAGTGTCGGAAACGTCCTGCAAATGACAAGCCCGGAGACGGCTCCGAGCCTTGACACACCGAGGGCTCGCCGCTTATTCAACCAACTTTTCCGCAACTCGAAACCTCCTCCAATTTACCGCCATGGCCTCCGCCAACGATCTCCGCAAAGGGCAAGTCATCAAGTTCAACAACGAACCGCACCTCGTCATGGAGACGCAGCACCGCACCCCCGGCAACCTGCGTGCGTTCGTGCAGGCCAAGCTGCGCAATCTTAAGAACGGCCGCTCGCTCGACCAGCGCTTCAACTCCACCGAGTCGATGGAAGTGCTTTCCACCGACCGCAAGACCCTCGAGTTCAGCTACGCGGACCGCGATACCTACGCGTTCATCGACCCGCAGACTTTCGAGCAGATCGAGCTCACCGAGACCCTCATCGGCGAGGCCAAAAACTACCTCGTTTCCAACGGCAAGGTCGAGGTGCTGTTCGTCGACGACAAGCCCATCACCATCGACCTGCCCTCCGCCGTCTCGCTGAAAATCGTCGAGTCCGCCGACGGCATTCGCGGCGACACCGCCAGCAACGTCCAGAAGCCCGCCAAGCTCGAGACCGGCCTCATCATTCAGGTGCCCCTCTTTGTCAAAGAAGGAGAGATCGTGCGCGTGAGCACGGCCGATGGCTCCTATCTCAGCCGCGCGTAAACCGCCGCAGCCGGGCGCGGAAAATGCCCGTTAGCCGCCCTGCCCCGGTTCACCCCGACCATTTTCAGGCCAACCATGCCGATAAAGCTTTCGCCCCTCATGAAAAAACTTACCCTCGCCCTTGCCGTGGGATTTCTCGCCATCGAGAGCGCTTGTGCCGCCCCAGCCATTCCGCCGGCGCAAGCCGACTTTGGCTCCTGGCCCGCAGGCTGCTCACCTCAAGAAATCGGCCAGCGTGTCGCCACACGCTTCATTGCGAGCCCACATCCTAATTTCGGGCGCACCGAACCGACAAAATTCATCACCTACCCCGAGGTCTGCACCTGGTACGGCGCCCTGACTTTCGCCCAACTCGCCGGCGACAAGGATCTCACGGCCAGGCTCGTCCAGCGCTTCGCCCCGCTTTTTGGCGAGGAATCCCATCTTGTTCCGAAGCCTGAGAATGTGGACGCCACCGTCTTCGGCACCGTCCCGCTCGAACTGTACATCCAGACGAAGGACAAGCGGTATCTTGAGATCGGCCAGGGCCTCGCGGACGCGCAGTGGGAACAGCCGACGCCGGAACAACTGGCGAAATTGAAACCCGGCCCCCGCGCCATTGCGGAAGAGGCGATCAAGGCCGGTCTCACCTGGCAGACGCGCTACTGGATCGACGACATGTTCATGATCACGGCGGTGCAATTGCAGGCTTATCGTGCCACCGGAGACGCCAAGTACGTGGATCGCATGGCGAATGAGATGGCGGTCTACCTCGACAAGCTGCAACAGCCCAACGGGCTTTTCTTTCACGCGCCCGAAGTTCCCATTTTCTGGGGCCGCGGCGACGGCTGGGTGGCTGTCGGCATGGCCGAGGTCCTGCGCTCACTGCCGGCCGACCACCCGCACCGTGCGAGAATCATGGCCGGCTACCAGAAAATGATGGCCTCGCTCCTGCAATACCAGGACGCCGACGGCATGTGGCACCAGATCATCGACGACCCTAAAGCATGGCCTGAAACCTCCTGCACCGGCATGTTCACCTTCGCCTTCATCACCGGCGTGAAAAACGGCTGGCTTGATGCCGCCACCTACGGCCCGGCCGCGCGCAAGGGCTGGCTCGCCCTTATCAAGTACATCGATGGCAACGCCGACATCCACGAAGTCTGCGAAGGCACCAACAAAAAGAACAACGTCCAGTATTACGTGGATCGCAAACGGAACATCGGCGACATGCACGGCCAGGCTCCGATCCTCTGGTGCGCCTCCGCGCTGCTCCGCTGAGCGGCCAGCCGCTTTTTTTCAGCAAACCCGCGGCTTCCTCGCCGCGGGTTTTTCTTTGGACTTTTCAGCCCAGCACCGCGACCGCGGCCTTGTAGCTTTCCGCCGCTTCCCGCGGGTTGCCGGCCGAGCAGTTCAAATCATGCAGCAGGCCGTCCTTCAGCCCGTAAATCCAGCCATGCACTACGAGCGGCTGGCCGCGCGACCACGCATCGTGCACGATGGACGTCTGGCAGACGTTCGCCACCTGCTCGATGACGTTCAGCTCGCACAGCCGGTCGCTGCGCGCGCCCTCATCCGGCAGCACGCTCAGCCGGCAGTCGTGCTTCTCGCCCACATCCTGGACATGCCGCAGCCAGTTGTCGGCCAAGCCCACGCGTTCACAGCGCAATGCCGCGCGCACGCCGCTGCAGCCATAGTGGCCGACGACGATGATGTGTTTCACCTTCAACAAATCGACGGCGAACTGGATCACGCTCAAGCAGTTCAGGTCGGTGTGCACGACGACATTGGCGATGTTGCGATGCACGAACAGCTCGCCTGGCAGCAACCCGACGATTTCGTTGGCCGGCACGCGGCTGTCGGAACAGCCGATCCATAGGCAGGCGGGCGACTGCTGTTGCGACAGCTTCAGGAAAAACTCCGGATCGCGTTTCCGAATGCTCTCCGCCCAGGTTTTGTTTTGCGCAAACAAGTGAGTCAGGGTTTCCATGCGGAAACCAGATGGTTTTGCGCGTTGCGGGAATGTCCACCCTTAAACTCAGGCCTGTGCCACGCGCTCGACACGATGGTACTTTCGGCTGTTTCCTGCGTCTAGCGTTCCCCCACCCTGAAATTTAAAATGAGCGATACCTCCTCCACCCCTTTGTCCCGCCGCCAATGGGTCGGCCTGACCATGCCGGTCCTGGCCGCTTCCCTCGGCTCCGGCCTGATCGGCGCCAGCCGTGCCTCCGCCGCGGAACCTCCGGCCGTCCCGGCCGATGACGCCAAGACGGCCGGCACGCGCGTCTACAACGTCCGTGATTTCGGTGCCAAGGGCGACGGCGCCACGCTCGACACCGCGGCGATCCAGGCCGCGATCGATGCCTGCAACCGGGACCACGGCGGCATCGTTCTTCTTCCGGCTGGCGATTTCCTGAGCGGCACGATCGAGCTGAAGAGCGACGTCACACTGCACCTCGCCGCAGCGGGCCGGCTGCTCGGCAGCGGAAAGATCGAGGACTACCACGCCGGCAACGGCCTGCCGCGCAACAACGGCAACGTCGTCCTGATCTCCGCCGCCAACGCCGAGAATATCACGCTCGAGGGCCACGGCACCATCGATGGACAAGGCGCGAAATTTTATACCGGCCACGGCGACAGCACCGGCCCCGGCGACGACCGTTCCAAGGCCTACGTGGACCGTCCGCACCTGATGACCTTTTATCGCTGCAAGAATCTCGTCGTGCGGGACGTGTTCTGCACCTCGAGCGCCTATCACTGCATGCGCATCTACGAGTGCCTGTACGTGCAGCTCGCAGGCGTGCGGATTCACAACCGCGTCAACAAGAACAACGACGGCTTCCACTTCGACAGCAGCCAGTACGTGCACGTCGCCAACTGCGACGTCGCCTGCCAGGACGACGCCTGCGCGCTCTTCGGCAGCTGCAAGTTCATCACGGTCACGAACTGCACCTTCAGCACGCGCTGGTCGGTGTTCCGCTTCGGCGGCGGCCAGGCCGAGAACATCACAGTCTCCAACTGCGTCATCTACGAGACCTACGGCTGCCCGATCAAGATGCACTTCGGGCGCAACTCCCGCGCCGAGAACATCACCTTCTCCAACCTGATCATGAAGGACGTGACCGGCCCGATTTCACTCGGGCTCGACTCGCGCTCGCGCCGGCGGCCCGATAGCGACAGCACCCCGCCGCCCAAGGGGATTCTGCGCAATATCACTTTCAGCGGCATCCGCGCCACGGTCGTGGCCACCGTGCGGCAACACGCCGACCTGCCCTTCCCTTCGGACGGCCGGCCCGGCGAAACCCGGACCTGCATCGTCCTCAATGGCGCAACCGAGGACTGTATTCTTGAGAACATCAGTCTCAGCGATGTTCATGTCATCTACGAAGGCAGCGGGACCGCCGAGGAGGCCGCCCGGCGCGACGTTCCCCCGATCGCCGGCGAATATTTCGAGATCGGCACGCCGCCCGCCTACGGCCTTTTCGCACGCAACGTGCAGGGGCTGACGCTCCAGAACATCCGGTTCGAAGTGACCTCGCCCGATCTGCGTCCGGCCCTCGTGCTCGACCATGTGGCCGATGCCGCGATCAACGGTCTCAGCGTGCAAGGTCACGAGAAAGGCGAGTCCGTGCTGCGGCTCATTGCCACGCGCGACACGCTGCTGACCGCCGCCCGCGTGCTCACGCCCGCCCCCGTTTTCCTTCAGCTCGAAGGCGCGACCAGCGAAAACATCACCGTGGACGGCGGCGATCTGACCAAAGCCACCGCGCCGCTCGCCTTTAAAAGCGGCGCCACGGACGAGGCTGTAAAGCTACGGACCTGAGGCTCGCGCCAGAGGCGCATCTTTTTTGAATCCAAACAGCGCGCGTTCGACACTCACTGGTCGAACACCCATGCCTATACACCATTCCGATATCTGCATTGCCATTATCCTGGTCTTCCTGCTCATCGCCGGCTTCATCAGGCGCTACTTTCGGCTGAAGCATCATCAACTGTGGACTGAGACCGCCCGGCTTGCCCTGGAAAAGGGGCAACCGCTGCCAAAGTTTGAATTCAACAGACGGCGCTGGGGTGCCTGGTGGGACTTCCGGCGCGGCTTGGTGTTGATCGCGATAGGCGCGGCATTCTATTACATCCTGCCGGCCCAGTCCCAAGCGTGGGCGGCTATGCCTGGGTTCATCGGCGTTGCATGCCTTATTCTCAGCCTGTGTTCTCTGCTGCGTTCCGACAAGCCGTGCAATGAAAGCAATCGTGATCTGCCGGGACAAAAGTGACTTCGTCCGACCCCGACCTCATTGCCCGCGCGCTCATGGACGACCGCGCGGCGTTTGGCGAGCTTGTGCTGCGGCATCAGTCCGCCGTGCGCCGTTTCCTGCGCCATCTGGCCGGCGGCGACGCGGCGCTGGCCGACGATCTCGCACAGGAAACGTTCATTCAAGCCTGGCGCGGACTGGCTCGTTTCCGCGGCGAATCCAATTTTTCCACCTGGCTGCTTGGTATCGCCCACAACCGCTGGCGCAACACGCGCCGCCAGCGCAAAATGGAACCACAAACCGCAAATGAGACCGCCAATGAAAATCTTCCCTCCCCGGCCCGCGCGGTCGAACTCACGCAGGATCTCGGTGCGGCCATGAAACGGCTCGATCCCGATGAACAAACCGCCTTGCATCTTTTCTATCAGCAAGGCCTCACCCACCCGGAAATCGCCGCCGTGGCGGGCTGGCCGCTTGGCACCGTGAAAACCCACCTCGCCCGGGGCAAAGAAAAACTCCGCTCCCTGCTCGCTGCATGGAACCCACAGGCATGACCTCCCTTGACAACCCGCAATTGGAAACGCTGCTGCGCGAGCAGGCCGGGCCACCGCTGCCCGACGGCGGTTTTTCCGCGCGTGTGCTCGCCGCGATTCCACCGCGCCGCAAAGCCCGCCTCGGGTTCCGCAGCTGGCTCATCGCCGCGAGCGCCCTCGGCGGCTTTGCTTTCGCCTGGATCCGCTCCGCCGGAAGCCTCGATTGGACCGCTCTGGGCGATCAATTCGACATGGTCTCGAAGACCTTGCCCGCGGTGCCGGGAGAGCCGGTGGCAATTGTCGCCTTGCTGATCACGGCACTCTGGTTCCTGCCGACCTTCATCACCGAAGAAACGTTTGAATAAAAAAGCCGGCCGAAATCCGGCCGGCTTCAAGATTGTCTGCGAAGGCAACGTTTACGCCACGCGCTCGACGACGAGCGGCGGAGGCGTCGGGCGCTTCGGCGCGAGACGGTAGGCACTCTTGAAGAACTCGAGCGCCTTTTCGCACTTCGCCTCGTCGTTGTAGTGGATCATCATGAGCGGCTCGCCCTGCTTCACCTGCGTGCCGACCTTTTTGATCTCCGATACGCCGACAGCATAGTCGATCTTGTCGTGCGGATGCTCCTTGCCCGCACCGAGCAGGTGCACGCCGCGTGCGATCATTGCGGCATTGATGGTGTGGACGTAGCCGCGCTTCGGGGCGGGCAGCTTGCGAATGTGCTTTGCCTGCGGGAATTTTTCCGGGTGGTCGATGTAGCTCGTGTCGCCGCCCTGGGCCTTGACGAGGTCCTTGAACTTCGCGAGCGCGGAGCCGTCCGTAAGATGGCGCTGCACGGTCTGCTTGGCGGAAAGCGTGGAGCCCGCAACGCCGGCGAGGCGGACGATTTCCATGCCGAGCTTGAGGACGAGTTCCTTGATGTCCTCGGGACCTTCGCCCTTGAGCAGCTTGATCGCCTCCTTGACCTCGAGCGAGGTGCCGACCGTGTCGCCGAGCGGCTGGTTCATGTCGGTGACGAGCGCAACGCAGCGGCGCTTCATCGAGCGGCCGACGCGCGTCATGGAACGCGCGAGCTGCTTCGCGTGCTCGAGTTCCTTGATGAAGGAGCCATTGCCCCACTTCACATCGATGACAAGGCCTTCGGAGCCTTCGGCCAGTTTTTTGGAAAGCACGCTGCCGGTGATGAGCGGAAGGCTCGGGATGGTGCCGGTCTCCTTGCGCAGATCGTAGAATTTCGCATCGGCGGGCGCGAGGGCCTCCGATTGCGCGACGATGGCGCCGCCGATGCGCGCGAGCTGCGAGGAAAAATGATCGATGGTCTGGTTTCCCTTGAAGCCGGGGATGGCGGCGAGCTTGTCGAGCGTATTGATGATGTGGTCGTGCTCGACACCGCACATCATCGGCACCACGACGCCGCTGGCCATGGCGAGCGGCACCAGGACGAGCGAGGTCTTGTCGCCCACGCCGCCGGTCGAGTATTTGTCGATCTTCGGCTTGGCGATGTGTGACAAGTCGATGACTTCTCCCGAGAGCATCATTTCCTCGGTGAGGTCAGCCGTCTCCTGGGCAGACATCTGTTGGAAGTAAATCGCCATCAACAGCGCCGCGAGCTGGTGCTGGGGCATCTCACCGTCAATGGTGCTGTCGATGATGTAGCGGATTTCCTCTTGGGTGAACTCACCGCCGTCGCGTTTCTTCTCAATCAGGGCCTCAAACGCTGGTTTTACGAACCGGCGCGGTGGAATAAGACGTTTACTCATGGGTGGGTTTAGTGAATAGGGATGGCGAACTCGCTGACTCGAAAAGTTTAACGAAACCACTTCGAGGCTATCTTGTCGAGACAATTTTACACAACGATACCCTCCCGGCTGCTCAACAAGTCTCCGTCCGCCAATATGTTCCAACTCTGCGCTTGCACCGGATGCCGGGCCCTCGCTTCTGTGAACTGATGCCGATATCGTTCCATCCTGCCGCCGACCTTGAGGCGGCATTGCAAGTTGCCGCCGTCGCCGCCGGGCTTGAGGCCGCCCAATTTGCCCCTGAAGTGCGCACGGCCGATCCCCGGCATGGTGATTTTCAAGCCAATGGTGTGCTCGGCTATGCCAAGGCCCATCGCCTGAATCCGCGCAAGGATGTCGCCGAGAAGCTGGTTGCGGCGCTGCCGGCTGGCACCAAGGAACAGTTTGACGTCTCAATCGCCGGACCCGGCTTCATCAATTTTACCCTTAAACCCGCCGCCCTGCTTGCCTGGCTGAAGGCCTACGCCTCCCCGGAAGCCTATGCGGCCGGCGCCGCCGAGGTCTCTCCCTTGCGCGGCCAGACCTGGATCGTGGATTACAGCTCGCCCAACACCGCCAAACAAATGCACGTCGGCCATCTGCGCTCGGCGGTCATTGGCGAGGCGATCTGCCGGCTGCTCGCCTTCACCGGCGCAAGGATCATTCGCGACAATCATATCGGTGACTGGGGCACGCAATTCGGCAAACTCATCTGGGCCTACAAGCGGCAACTCGACGCCGCAGCCCTCGCCCGTGATCCCCTCGAAGAGTTCGAACGGCTTTACAAAGCCGGCAACAATGCCGCCGAGGCCGACCCCGCCGTGCTCAAGGAAGCACAGCAGGAACTCGTCAAGTTACAGGCCGGTGACACCGAGAACCTTACCATCTGGAAAAAGATCAACGAGGTCTCCATGGTCGCGTTTCAGGAAATCTACGACCAGCTTGGCCTCAAGTTCGACTTCACGCTCGGCGAGAGCTTCTACAACGACAAGGTCGAGCGCGTGTACCGCGAGCTGATCGAGTGCGGGCTCGCCGTCGAAAGCGAAGGCGCGCTCGTCGTGTTTCATCCCGAACACCCGCGTTTCGCCAAGCAGCCTTTCATCATCCGCAAATCCGATGGCGCCGCGAACTATGCCTCCACCGATCTCGCCACGATCCTGTACCGCTGGGAACATTTTAAAACGCCGCGCGCCATTTATGTGGTGGACTCGCGCCAGCGGGATCATTTCGAGCAGCTCACGGCGACGGCGGACAAATGGTTCAAATGCAAGGACCGCCCCGCGCCCCAGATCCATCACGTGGATTTCGGCACCGTGCTCGGTGAAAACAACAAGCCGCTGAAGACACGCAGCGGCGAGAACATCCGGTTGAAAGACCTGCTGGCCGAGGCGGAGCAACGGGCCTTCGCGCTCGTCAGCGAAAAAAGCGCCGACATTCCCGAGGCCGAGCGCCGCGCCATCGCCTCCGTGGTCGGCACCGGCTCGGTGCAATATGCCGATCTCTCGCAAAACCGCTCGAGCGATTATGTCTTTGCCTGGGACAAGATGATCTCCCTCGACGGCAACACCGCCGCCTACCTGCTCTATGCGGCCGCCCGCATCCATTCCATTTTCCGCAAACAAGGCCTCGTGCCGGGCGACCCGGCCGCCGAGTCCGCCGCCGGCCCGCTGGAAACGCCCGCCGAGCTCGCGCTGGCGCGCAAGCTCGTGAAATTCGCCGACGCGCTCGGCCTCGCCGCCGGCCAGTTGCGCCCGCATTTCCTCTGCACCTACCTCTACGAGCTCGCCGGTGAATTCAGCACGTTCTACAATGCCGACAAAGTCATCGTGGACGATCCCGTCGTGCGCGCCCGCCGCCTGCTCCTCTGCGCCCGCACGCTCCTCGTGCTCGAAACCGGCCTCCATCTCCTTGGCCTGCGCACGCTCCAGCGCATGTGAAGGGTTTGTTAACTCGAAACCGGCCGCCGACAAAACTCTTGCCGCTCCCCCGCCCCCCGCCCAACCTACCCGCTT
The DNA here is from genome assembly GCA_035485575.1 of Opitutaceae bacterium. GTDB lineage: Bacteria > Verrucomicrobiota > Verrucomicrobiia > Opitutales > Opitutaceae > DASRHD01. The sequence goes on from DATHNW010000024.1 coordinate 19,605, forward strand.
TATATGGCCACGCAGGAATTTTACATCCGCAGCGCGGGTGATACCGAGGCTCGCGGCCCCTTCACCCAGGAGCAGCTTTCCTCCCTCGCCGAGGCCGGGCAGGTGGGTCTAGAAACCCTTTACTACGAAGCCGGCTCCGAAAAATGGATCCCGGTCGGGGCCAATGCCGACCTCAAGGCCGCGCTGTTCCCTGAAAAAAGAAAACTGGCGGTCAAACCGAAGACCACGGTCACCACCCTCAACGTCGAGCAGGAAAGCCACGCGCCGATCACCGTGGGCGACATGCTCGCCGCCGCCGAGGGCCGCACGGAGGACACCAAGCACGCCAAGGATCCGGCCATCGCCCGCGGCCGCGCCGCCAAAATCGGCCTCTACGCCTGCACGGCCTTTCTTTTCATCGCAGCCGCCTCCGAGCTGCTGCCCTCGATCGACATCCTCATGACGCTCAATACCGACAAGATCCTCGGCCAGCCGATCATCTTCCTCGGCGTCGTCGATTTCATCCTCGGCCTGCTGCTCCTGTTGCAAATGGTCACGCTCTACCCGTTTGTCCGTTTCCGCGCGGCGCTCGGGCTTGGCTTCATCGGTTTTCTCTTCTGGGTGCGCGGCGAGACTCCGCCCCTGCTCGCCGTCATGGCCGGCTCGATCGGGCTCTATCTCAGCACCATTTTCATGAACTTTTTCTCGCTCGGCATCTCCGTCGGCGTCGGCTTGGCCGGCATGCTGGGCTTCGCCTACTACATGCTGATGTAACGCCCGCCGCGTCACACCGCACCTTTTATCACATGGCGGGGCCGGCCCATCGCTGGAACAGTTTCGTCCAGATTTTTCGCAAGGAAATCTGGCAGCCCGCCCACCTGACCGACCGTTCACCGCGCGGGCGCCTCTATGCCGCATTGCGCGTGATTTCCATCACGGGCAGCGGCCTCCTTGAAAACAAGGCCGCCAGCCGCGCCGCCGCACTCAGCTTCAGCTCGCTGCTCGGCCTCGGACCGCTCGTTGCCATCGCCGTGCTCGTGGCCGGCTTCATGCTCAACAAGAACGACCCCAACCTCGCGGTCGACACGCTGCACAAGCTCATCTCGTTTGTCGCGCCTTCCATCTCGGAATACGAAAAAATGTCCGCCGATGGCAAGACCCCGCCGCTGCCTGAAGCGAAAAACGACATCGTCTCCGCCGGCACGCCTAAACTCCCGCCGGCACCGGGCGCCGGTGCAGCCCCATCCACAGCGCCGGACACGGATTCGCCCGGTCCATCGCATTCGGGCGCGGTCGCCGTCAACCAGGATCTCGTCCATCTTATCAACGGCTTCATCGCCGGATCCCGCTCCGGCACCGCCGGCGTCATCGGCGCGCTCACGCTGATCCTCATCGTGCTGCAGCTCTTCACCTCGATTGAAAACGCCTTCAACGAAATCTGGGGCGTGCGGCGCGGCCGCAGCTGGCTCATGCGCATTGTCTTCTACTGGACCGTGCTCACACTCGGCGCGGTGCTTTTCTTCGCCGCCGTCACCGCGCTCGGCGCCGGCGCGTTCGTGAATGTCTTCATGAAGCACCTGCCACTTGGCAGCGAGCTCCTGCGGATGCTGGGCCTGCTCCTGCCGTCCTTCTCCATCGCGGTGCTCATCCTCATCCTCACTCTTTTCTACCGCTTCATTCCCAATACCCACGTGTTCTGGCGCGCGGCATTTATTGGCGCGTTCGTCGTGGCGGCGCTGCTCGTGCTGAACAACTATCTGGCGTTTTTTTATTTCCGCCGCGTCCTCATCAACAAAAGCCTGTATGGTTCGCTCGGCATCCTGCCGATCCTGATGTTCGGCCTCTACATTTTCTGGTGGTTCGTCCTCCTCGGCGGCCAGATCAGCTACGCGGTGCAAAATGTCCACTTCCGCAGCAGCCGCGCCGCCTGGAACAGCCTCGCCGAAGCCACCCGCGAACGCCTCTCCCTCATCGTGCTGCTCACCATCTGCCGCCGCTTCCAGGAATGCCTGCCGCCCGTCACCGCCTCCCAGCTCGGCGCGCTCATCAAGGTGCCCACGCAAATCCTCAACGAGTGCCTCAACCGCCTGGTCGACCTGAAATTTGTCACCCCCATCCCGCCCTCCGAAGGCGATACGCCCACCGATTACCTTTATCAACCCGCGCGACCGCTGGCCCATCTCACCCTGCAGGATTTCAAGCAGGCCTTCGACAACTACGGCGACGATCCCACCGGCGATGCCCTCGAGGGGCTCGACCCGCTGGCTATGGCCTATCGCGAGCACATGGCGGTCCTCGGCCGAGACGGTTTCTTCACCAAGCCGCTCGACCGGCTGCTGGCGGATTTTCCCTTCGATGAAACCCGCCCGCCGTTCAGCCGGATGGCCGCGGGGTGAGGAAGCGACATTGAGCGGGGAAAATCACGGAGCTAGTTGCGCCCGGAGGCATTGCTGCCTGCCAGCACCCACAACGAACCGAAGCCAATGAGCCGGCCCGTGGGAATAAATCGCGTGCATTCGGCTCCGAATTCCATAGGCTCATTGAAGGCATGAAATATTTCTTCCAGCAGAACCGCCTGGTCATCGCCGTGGTCGCGATGGCCTTGTGGTTTGGCGGATTGAATCTCTGTGCCTTTGCCGTTCTCGCCGGCACCGGGATAAAATCCTCCGGCTGCCCCTTCTGCCATGGTGATGGGAGCAGTTCCAAGTTGTGCGACAAATACACCGGCCAGGAGGCCGCGCCATCCTCGCAGCATGGTTCGATTTCGCTTTCGGCCGCCTCGCTGCCGGTCATTGATTTTGTGTCGTTCGACGGGATTCGCGTGATTCAGCCGAATCCCGCCGGGAATCTGGGCGCTACAATTCCGTACGGCGAACGATGCTTCGCCGAGCTTGTTTTGCAGGAAAGCCTTTTTGCGCAGGCGCCGCCGGTTGGCTGAACGATCCCCGCTAGCGGGTCGATCGTTCCTTTTTGCCCCGGCTTTCTGCCCGCCCTATGCGGGCATTTTGTGGCTGTTTATTTCCACTCTGTCTGCCTATGAAAACCTATTTTACCTGTCTTCCTTTTTTATTTTCCCTGCTCGCGCTTGTCCTGCGCGGAGCCGACCCCCTGCCATCGCCGGAAACCACCGGCCTCACCACGGAATTTGTGGAACAGCTCGTCCTGGAAGCCCAAGGCCACAATCCCGCCCTGGCGGCCGCGGGTGCCCGCGCCGACGCCGCCTCTGCCTCCATCGATTCCGTCCGGACCTGGGACGACCCCACGCTCACCATCGGTCTTTCAAAACCTGCGCCGCGCGGCTTCCAATCGGAGGAGGAAGGCAACATCCTCTATGGCATCGACCAGAAGCTGCCGGTTTTTGGCCGGCCCGGGCTGACCAGGCATGTGGCGGAAACGGAAGCCGCGAAAGAACGGCTGAACGTCAATTACGAAACCCAAAGGCTCCGGCGCGATTTGACCGTGGCGCTGGTCGAACTGGCCCTCGCCGACAAGTCCATTGATCTGGCGCAACAGGATCTGGGCTGGCTGGAGGCCATGCTGGGCACCGTGGACCACCGCTACCAGACCGGCAAATCCAGCCAGGTCGAATGGTTGAAGATCCAGACCGAGCATGCCAGGGCGGTCGACCACCTCAAAACGCTCAAGCTGGCCCGCGATCAGCAGCAGGTGGAACTCAACCGCCTGCTCAACCGCGATCTTCGCGCCTCCTGGCCGGGCGTGGATTTGCCCGCCATCCAGCCGGCCGTGCCTTACACCGACGAACTGGCGGAAGCTGCGATCCAGTCGGAGCCAAAGTTGAAAGTCATGCAGCAGGAGATTGTCCAGGCCGAGGCCGCGACCCAGCTCACGCGCCGCCAGCGTCTCCCTGAAATCGGCGTCGGGCTGCAGGCCCGCCAGTACAGCGGCGACGGCGGAATCCGCGAAGGCACGCTGACCGTGAACTTCACCGTGCCCTGGCTCAACGCCAGCCGCTACGACAGCGACTTCAAGCGCGACCAGGCCAGGGCGCGGGCCAGTGAAAACGAAGCCGCCGACTACATCCTGGCGCTTCGGGCCGAGCTTCATCGTCTCACCACCGGGCTTGATGCCGCCCGGCGCCAGGCACTGCTTTATCGCGATGAAATCATTCCGCTCACCGAGCAAACCCTCGCGAGCGCCTGCGCGGCCTGGGAGAACAACCTCGGCCTCCTCCAGGACGTGCTCGAGGCGCGACGGATGCTCGTGGACAACCGCCTGATCCTGGTGCAATCAACGGCCGAACAAGTGCGCCAACTGGCCGACCTGACCCTGCTGACCGGCATGAAAGATTTTCCGGCGCTTGCCTCCGCCGTCGAGCCGGCAAAAAATCCCCAGCCCCCCGGAAATCCACAATGAAGCCAAAGCCCTTCGTTTTATTTTTTCTTTCCTGCCTCGCCCTGGGATCAATGGCGGTCCTGCCCGCCTGCGCCCCGTCGGACAAAACCGCCGGCCAGGCCGCTGATGACGTCGACTACTACACTTGTGCCATGCACCCGTCGGTCAGGTCGCATAATCCCCACGACAAGTGTCCGATTTGCGGGATGGACCTGATCCCCGTGCTGAAGAAAGGCCATGAGGCCGTGCCGGCGAACCCGGCGATGGAGGCCTCCGACCAGCCCACGGTGTTTACCATCCCGCTCGATCGCCAGCAGCTCATCGGCGTCACTTATACGACCGTCACCAGCCAGTCGCTCGAAACGAGCCTGCATGTCGTCGGCATCGTCGAAGCGCAAAAGCAGCTTCATTGGGATACGGTGGCGCACATCGAAGGCTACGTCCACACCCTCAAAACCTTCACGCCGGGCGATGTGGTCGAAAAAAACCAGCCGATCATGGACCTTTACTGCCCCGACTTCGTCGCCGCGCAAAACGAGTTGCTCGACCTGCTGAAGATGCGCGACGAAGCCGCCAAACCCGGCGCCGCCGCGCCCATGGAAAAAACCGACCAGCTCATTGCCTCCGTGCGCGAACGCCTGCGCCGGTGGGAGATCCCGGACGACCAGATCGATGCCGTCGAGACCTCCCGCGAAGTGCAAAAATACCTCACGATCAACTCGCCGGCGGAAGGCTTCCTCGAAGCCTTGCCGGTGAACCAAGGGCAGCGGGTGAAGGTCGGCGACCACCTGGCCGACGTCATTGACCTGTCCGAAGTCTGGGTCTGGGCGGAATTGTACCAGGATGACCTCCCGCTGATCGGGCACGAAGTCGTGGCCACCATCACCGTTCCCTCACTGCCCGGCGTAAAATACAGCGGCAAGGTGGCCATCTTCGACCATCATATTGACGAGATTAAACGCACCGCCCGCCTCGGCATCGACTTGGACAACCGCGACCTGCAGCTCCACCCGAACATGTATGTGGACGTCGAGCTGCCCATCGAACCGCGCGTCGTTCCCACCGAAGCGGCGAATGCCGGGCTCGCCTCGGTGCCCTCGACCGCACGCATGTCCCATTCCGGCCTCATCGTGCCCGCGAGCGCCGTGCTTCCCACCGGCCGGCACAACATCGTCTTTGTGGACAAGGGCGGCGGCAAACTGGAGCCGCGCTTCGTCGAGCTCGGCGGCCAGTTCGGCGACGTCTGCCTCGTCATCAACGGCCTCACCGAGGGCGAACGCGTGGTCAACAGCGCCAACTTTCTGGTCGACTCCGAATCGAAAATCCAGGGCGCTCTCAAATCCTGGTGACCACCATGGCCTCTTTCCTCCCCTGCGCCACCAGCCGGGCCGGCCTTCCTTCCTGCCATGCAGCCTGAACCGCCCACGCTGATCGAGCGGCTCATCGAGACGAGCGCCCGCAACCCTTTTCTGGTCCTGGTGTTCACGCTGTTCGCGATCGCCGGCGGCATCTGGGCCATCCAGCGCACGCCGCTCGACGCCATTCCCGACCTCAGTGACGTGCAGGTGATCATTTCCACCGACTGGGAGGGCCGTGCGCCCGATCTCGTCGAGGACCAGATCACCTACCCCATTTCCACTCGTTTCATCGCCGCGCCCAAGGTCAAGTTCGTGCGCGGCGAGTCGATGTTCGGGAAGTCCTTCGTTTACGTCATCTTTCAAGACGGCACGGACATCTACTGGGCGCGCTCGCGCGTGCTCGAATACCTCAACTCCGTCCGCGGCTCGCTGCCCGAGGGCGTCAACCCGGTCCTGGGCCCCGACGCCACCGGCGTGGGCTGGGTTTACGAATACGCGCTGGTGGACGAGAGCGGAAAAAACGATCTGGCGGCCTTGCGCAGCTTCCAGGACTGGCATCTGCGCTATGCGCTCGAATCCGTCCCCGGCGTGGCCGAGGTCGCGCCCGTCGGCGGCTTCGTCAAGCAGTACCAGATCGATCTCGATCCAAACAAGCTTCTCGCCTACGGCATTCCGCTGGCCGATGTCGTAGACAAAATCCGCGCCTCCAACAGCGACGTCGGCGGAAAAATCTTCGAGGTCGGATCAACCGAGTTTTATATCCGCGGCCACGGCTACATCAAGAATCTGGCCGACATCGAAAACATTCCCCTCCGGGCCGTGAACGGCACGCCCGTTTACGTGAAAAACGTCGGCACCGTGCACCTCGGCCCGGATCTGCGGCGCGGCGCGGCCGAACTCAACGGCCAGGGCGAAACGGTCGGCGGCATCGTCGTCATGCGCTATGGTGAAAACGCCCTCACCGTCATCGACGGCATCAAGAAAAAGCTGCAGGAGATCGCGCCCTCGCTGCCGCCGGGCGTGAGGATCGTGCCGACCTACGACCGCAGCGGGCTTATCCGCAACTCCATCGCCACGCTGCGCGAAAAACTGCTCGAGGAGAGCCTCGTGGTCGCCTTCGTCTGCCTCGTTTTCCTCTGGCATGTCCGCTCCGCCCTGGTGGCCATCATCACGCTGCCCATCGCCATCGTGCTCTCTTTCCTCCCGATGCACGCGCTGGGCCTCACTTCGAACATCATGTCGCTCGGCGGCATCGCCATCGCCATCGGCGCGATGGTCGACGCCGCCATCATCATGGTCGAGAACGCGCACAAACAGATCGACCATTTCCGCGAACAGCACGGGCGCGAACCCGGCAGCCACGAGCGCCTTGAGGTCGTCATCGCCGCCGCCAAAAGCGTGGGCCGGCCGCTGTTTTTCTCGCTGCTCGTCATCACGGTGAGCTTCATCCCTGTCTTTTCGCTCGAGGCGCAGGAAGGCCGGCTGTTCAAGCCGCTGGCTTTTACCAAAACCTTCGCGATGGCCTTCGCCGCGCTCCTCGGCGTGACGCTCGTGCCCATGCTCATGACGCTGCTCGTGCGCGGGAAGATCACCCCGGAAGCGCGCAATCCCGTCAACCGCTTTCTCATCTGTATCTACCGGCCGTTTGTGCGCTTCGTACTGCGCTTCCGCTGGCTCACACTTCTCGCCGCCGGACTCGTGCTGGCCGCCACGGTCATCCCCTTCCGCCGCCTCGGCAGTGAATTCATGCCGCCCCTCAACGAGGGCACGATTCTCTTCATGCCGACGGCCCCGCCGGGCATGTCCATCGGCGAGGCCACACGCATCCTGCAAATCCAGGACCGGCTGCTGCGGGAAATTCCCGAGGTCGACACCGTGTTCGGCAAGGCCGGCCAGGCCGACACCCCCACCGACCCGGCGCCGCTTTCGATGTTTGAAACCGTGGTCACGCTCAAGCCCCACGAACAATGGCGCCCGGGCATGACGTGGGAAAAAATCCTCGCCGAAATGAACGTCAAACTGAAGACGCCCGGCATGGCCAATATCTTCTGGATGCCCATCCAGACGCGCACCGAGATGCTCACGACCGGGTTCCGGTCCGTGCTTGGCGTGAAAATCTTCGGGCCCGACCTCGGGAATATCCAGGACGTCGGCGTGCAAATCGAAAAGGCGCTGACCGATCTGCCCGGCACGCGCAGCGTCTTCGCCGAGCGCACCACCGGAGGCTATTTCCTGGATTTCGACGTGAAGCGCGAGACGGCCGCGCGCTACGGCCTCACCGTCGGCGATGTCAACAACGTCATCGAAACGGCCATTGGCGGCAAGACCATCGCCACGACCGTCGAGGGTCGCGAACGGTACCCGATCAACGTCCGCTATGCACGTGACTTCCGTGAGGACCTCGACGCCCTCCGGCGTGTGCTCGTGTCCACGCCCTCCGGCGCGCAGGTGCCCATCGGCGAACTCGCCGACCTGCAATTCCGCACCGGCGCGCCCTCCATCCGTAATGAAAACGGCCAGCTGGTCGGCTTTGTCTTCGTGGACCTCACCACCGATGACATCGACGGCTACGTGCAGGCCGCCAACGCGCGCATCGGCGAACGCGTGTCGTTTCCGCCCGGTTATTACATGCAGTGGGCGGGGCAGTTTGAATATCTGAAGAGCGCGGAAAAACGCCTGAAGGTGGTCATTCCGTTCACCCTGCTCATCATTTTTCTCCTGCTCTATCTCAACACCAAGTCCGTCCCGCGCACCCTCATCGTGCTGCTTGCCGTGCCCTTCTCGCTCGTGGGTGCGTTCTGGTTCCTCTACCTGCTCAATTATAATCTCAGCGTCGCGGTGTGGGTCGGCCTCATTGCGCTCGCCGGCCTCGATGCGGAGACCGGCGTCATCATGCTGCTTTACCTCGACCAGGCCTGGGGCAAGTTTTCCGCCGCCGGCCGGCTGCACACGCCGGCCGACCTGCATGATGCGATCATCGAAGGGGCCGTGCAGCGCATCCGCCCGAAGATCATGACCGTCTGCGCCATCCTGTTCGGCCTCCTGCCTATCATGTGGTCGCCAGCCACCCAGGCGGGAGCCGACGTGATGAAACGCATCGCCGCACCGATGATCGGCGGCGTCATCACCTCCGCGATCCTCGAACTGCTCCTTTACCCCGCGATTTACTTCCTCTGGCGGCGGCGGCACCTGCCCGCCTCGGCCGGAGCGGTGCGACCACCCCGGCCAAGGTGACTTGCGTGGCAGTGTCCTAATTTAAAAGTCTTTGATGGTAAAGACCCTGTACGCAGCCCGACTTCACGATTTGCGCCGACGTAGCACTTCTCTCGCTATTTGCCGCCTTTTCCTGACCACTTCCTTCGTTACGGTGAGTCTCTTGGGCGATTTCTTTTGGCGTTTCATGCTTTGCCCAACCCTAAAATGCCCGCTGCGGGAAATCAAGACTAGGACACCACCCACTTGCGCTGCGCGATTGACACACCAGCCGGGCGCAATTCACGCTGGCAAGTTTCCCCCATGATTTCCTGGATTCAACGCAACTTCCAGCAGCACTTCCGCGTTATTTTCGCGATCGTGCTCGCAGGCATCATCATCTCGTTCGTTGCCACCATTGGCGCTTCCCCGGGCATCGGCCGCGGCGACCACACCGTGCTCGCGCAGCCTTTCTTCGGCTACAACCTCGGTTCGCCTGACGACCAGCACCGCCTCTTCGGCGATGCCGGACTCAGCATCTTCCTCCGCTTCGGCGTCCCGGCCGGCGTCAGCCCCCAGATGGAAGGCTACGCGTTCCAGCGTGCCGCCATGCTCTCGCTCGCCGACAAACTCCATATCGGCGTCCCCCCTGATGCGGTGCTGGCCGATTACATCAAGACTTTCGGGGCCTTCGCCGACTCGAACGGTCAGTTCGATCCCAAACTTTACGCTTCTTTCCGCGACAACCAGACTTGGTCAAAGATCGATCCCCGCTTCACCATCGCCGACGTCAGCCGGGTCATTTCCGATGACTGGCGCGCCAACCAGGTGGGCAAACTGATCGCCGGCCCCGGCTATGTGCCCGCCGGCGATATCAAGACGCAGCTCTCCCGGGACGACACCCAGTGGACGCTCGGCGTCGCCACCGCCGATTACGCCGGTTATGCGCCGTCCCTCGCGACCAACCCGAAGGACGTCGAAAATTTCTTTGAGGAAAACTCCACCCGCTACCTGATCCCTGCCCGCGTCAGCGCGAGCTATGTCGCGTTTCCTGCGGCTGATTTCGTTTCCCAGGCCAGCATCACCGAGGCCGAGGTGCGTGCCTACTATGATGCCAATCCCGCGCGCTTTCCCAAGCCGGCCGACGCCAAGAAGCCCGCCGCGCTCGCCCAGCCCAATGCGGATGCCGACTTCGCGGCCGTCCGCCCGCAGGTCGAGGCCGCCGCCCGGCTCGATCGGGCCCAACACCTCGCCGCCCAGGCCGCTTCCGACTTTGCCGTGTCGCTCTACAATCAAAAGATCGGCGGCTTCACCCCCGATCTGGATGCGCTCCTCTCCACGCACCACCTCACGCTCAAATCCCTCGCTCCTTTCACCGCCGACGCGCCCCCGGCTGAGCTCGGCTCCTCGCCCGAACTCGCCGACGAGGCTTTCAAGCTCGGCCCGGACCATTTCTTCTCCGATGCGCTCACGACGCCGACCGGCAGCGTGGTCTTGCTCTGGAAGGAAACCATCGCCGCCCACAAGCCGCTCTTCGCCGAAGTGCAGGCCCAGGTCACGTCCGACTACAAGGAAAACCAGAAGCGCAGCCTCTTCATTAACCAGCTCGGCAAAAATATCCAGTCGTCGCTCGCCGCCCACCTCAAGGCCGGGGACACCTTCGACAAGGCCGCTCTGGCCGCCGCGGCCGCAGCTGGCGTGAAGCTTGAAGTGAAAAACTTCGGCCCCTTCTCACAACGCCAGCCGCCGCGCGACATCGACAGCGCCGTCACCGGCAATCTCGACCGCCTCGCCCCTGGCCAGGTTTCCGACCTGATTTTCTCCCAAAACAAGGGCTACTTCGTGTATGTCACGGCCAAAAAACTCCCCGACCTGACCGCAGGCAGCCCGCAGTTTGTCTCCACGCACGCCCAGCTCGCCTCCACTTTCGCCCGCGACACGCTGAGCTCCTCGCTGGGGGAAATGATCGCAAAAGAGCAGAAGAAGTCCGCTCCCGCCGACACGCCCTGAGCCCTCCGGCTGCAGGCAGGTTTGCGCGATAGGCTGAAACTTTCCGCCGCGCCGTCCGTCACGCTGAAATCTTCCGCCCTCGCCATGCTTGAAGCTTTTTGCCGGTAAAGTCGAAAGCGCAAATTCTTCGACACGCCGCGCATACTCGCTCTACCCTTTCCGCCCACCGTCCCCCATGTTCCGTCCCCTCGCCCGCGTCATCTTTCTGTCATTCCTGTTTTCAACGTCCGCTTTTGCCGCAGAGGACGTTCCACCGCCCGCCGCCCCGCCCGCATTCACCCTTGAGGAATGCATCGCGCGCGCCTTGGTGAAAAATTTCGACCTCAAGATCCAGAATTACAGCACGGCCAACGCGAAGGAATCCATCCAGACCGCCAAGGGTGATTACGACCCCAACGTCACGGTCGATGCAAACCGGTCCCTTAGCCAGGCCGCGGCCGCCGGCAGCACGCTCGACGGCACCACCGCGGTCGGCCCGCGCAGCGACACGACCAACGCTTCTTTCGGCGTCTCGCAAAAAATTGTCACCGGCGCCACCGCCACCCTCAGCTCCGGCCTAAACAAAGATTACACCAATTCGTCCTTTTCCACCCTCAATCCCGCCTACAACGGCGATGTTTCCCTCTCCGTCACCCAGCCCCTGCTCAAGAACGCCGGCATCACCGTCAACCGCGCCGCCATTCTGACGGCCGAATACGAATTTTCCCGCGCCAACCTCGCCTACAAGGCCAAGCTCCTCCAGGTCATCCACGACACCGAGCTCGCCTACTACAACCTCGTTTTCGCGCGCGAACAACTCCAGGTAAAGCAGCTCAGCCTTGAGCTTGCACAAAAACTCTACGACGAAAACAAGACCCGCCAGCAGACCGGCGTCGCCACCGATCTCGATGTGCTCACCGCACAGGTCGGCGTCGCCAATGCCCGCAACGGCGTCATCCAGGCCGACAAGACCGTGCACGACAGCGAGGACGCGCTCCTCCAGGTCATCGGCCAGACCGATTTCACCACCGCGCCCGGCACCGTCGGCTTCGGTGATTTCAGCGATCCCATCCCCACCTTCGACCGCTCCTACAAGATCGCCCGCGACAACGATCCCGACTTCCTCTCCGAACAAAAATTGATCGAGGAATTCAAGCTCAGCGTCAGGACCTCCAAGCAAAACCGCCTGCCTGAGCTCGATCTCACCGGCGCCGGCGGCTACACCAGCAGGCAGACCTCTTACGACCGGGCCATCAACCGCCTGCCGCATGGCGACGGTTATAATTGGGAGGTCGACCTCTCCCTCAGCTTCCCGTGGGGCAACCGCGCCGGCAACGCCGCCTATCATATCGCCCTCAACAACCTGCGCAGCCAGCAGGCCGCACTCGATCAGCTGGACCAGGGCCTCATCGTGCAGGTCCGCACCGCCGTCCGCAGCGTTGAGACCAACCTCGACAGCGTGAAAATCTCGACCCTTTCCGCCGAACTCAGCGAAAAGCAATACGAGCTGCAAAAGGCCAAGTTTGATGCCGGCCTCAGCACCAGCCGCGATGTGCTCCAGTCGCAAAGCGACCTCGAAACCGCGCGGCTCAACGAGCTCCAGGCCAAGGTCACCCTCCGCCAGGCCGTTGCCGACCTGCACCAGCTCGAAGGCACCTCGCTCGATCGCTACAAGATCGCCTCACCGGAGTAAGCGCGCCGCGATCGTGCCCGGTCGCGCCTTATCCACCAAACAGGCGGTCGACCTCCGCCCCGCTGGCCTCCGTCACGTGGTGAGCCGGCAGCTGCGTACGAAACCAGGTCCGCTGCTTCTTCACCAGCGCCCGCGTGTTCTTCACGATTTCCGCCGCGAGCCCGGTGTCATCCAGCTTTCCGTCCAGTCTCGCCAGCACTTCGCGATAGCCAATGGCCCGCGCCGCGCTCGGATTTTTTTCCAGCCCCGCCGCACGCAACCCGCGGACCTCGTCCACCAGCCCGGCCCGCAGCATCCCCGCCACGCGCGCCTCGATCCGTGTGTTTAGCTCCGCCGCCGGCCGCTCCAGGCGGGTGAGCACGACGCGCCGGTCCGCAAACGGCGCGGGCTGCCGCGCAAAATCCCCCGCCAGCTCGCGCAAGGTCCGGCCCGAAGCCAGGCAGCGCTCCAGCGCCCGCGCCACCCGCCGCGGGTTATTTGTATCTACATTTTCAATACCATTCGGATTGCACTGCCGCAATTCCGCCAGGGCCTCCGCCAGCGAAAGTTTTTCCACCCGTCGCCGCACCTCCCCCGGCACGTCCACCCCGTCCGCCACGGGCGAAAAAAACGCCTTGAGGTAAAATCCGCTGCCGCCCGTCACCAGCACCGCGCGGCCCCGCGCGACGATGTCTGCAATCACGGCTTTCGCGCCGGCCACGTACCGCGTGACGTCCATCGGATCCGTCACCTCCACCACGTCGATCAAATGATGCGGCACGCGCGCGCGCTCCCCCGCAGACGGCTTGGCCGTGCCGATGTCCATCCCGCGGTAAAACAGCAGAGAATCGCACGACACGATTTCGGCGTTGCGCACCTCCGCCCAGCGCAACGCCAGCTCCGTCTTACCCGCCGCCGTCGGCCCGGTGAGGACATAAATCGTGTCGCCTATCGCTTTCCGCGTCATTATGGATTGTTACAACCATGTGATTTCGCCCCGCCGACGCCAATTTACTTTTGCGCCCGGCCGACAAATTTTTCATTCGAGGTAACCGTCGCATCTCCTTCCTGCGTTGAAACTCGCGCTCGTCACCGAAACTTTTCCGCCCGAGATCAATGGGGTCGCCATGACCCTGCAACGGCTGGTCGAGGGCCTGGCCCGCCGCGGCCACGACCTGACGGTCTTGCGTCCCCGGCAAGCCGCGGTCGACGCACCCGCAGGCAACGGCCTCTACGGCGAACAGCTTTTCCCCAGCCTGCCGATTCCGGGCTACGCGTTTCTGCGCCTCGGCCTGCCCGCCCGCCGCCGCCTCATCAACCTGTGGACCGCCCAGCGCCCCGACCTCGTGCACGTCGCCACCGAGGGTCCGCTCGGCTACTCCGCGCTCCTCGCCGCCCGCCACCTCCGCCTGCCCGTCAGTTCAAGCTTCCACACGAATTTTCACGCCTATAGCCGCCACTACGGCTGCGGTTTTCTCACGCGCGGGGCGCTCGCCTATTTGCGCCACTTCCACAACCGCACGCTCGCGACATTCGCCCCCACGACCGAGCTCAACCAGCAGCTGGCGGACGCCGGTTTCGCCCGCCTCCGCCTGCTCGCCCGCGGCGTGGACACCCGCCTCTTCTCGCCCGCCCACCGCAGCGAGGCCCTCCGCGCCCAATGGGGCCTCGCACCCGGTGATCTCGCAGTCGTGCACGTCAGCCGCCTGGCGGCGGAAAAAAACCACCCGCTGCTACTCGCGGCCTTCACGGCAATCCGCGCCGCGCATCCCCGCGCCAAATTCATCCTCGTGAGCGACGGCCCGCTGCGCAAAAAGCTCCAGCGCGCGCATCCCTGGATTCGTTTCACCGGTTTCCTCGACGCAGCCGCGCTCGCCGCCCACTACGCCTCGGCCGATCTTTTTCTCTACGCCAGCCTCACCGAGACCTTCGGCAACGTCGTCCTCGAGGCCATGGCCAGCGGCCTGCCGGTCGCCGCCTTCGACTACGCCGCCGCGGCGCGCTTCATCCGCCACGACGAAAACGGCTGGCTCGTGCCGTGCGGCGACCGCCGCGGCTTTCTCGCCGGCGCCCGGGCCCTGGCCGCCGACGCCGCGCTCCGCCGGCGCCTCGGCGCGGCCGCCCGCGCGACCGCCGAGACCGTCCCGTGGGACGGCATTGTCGCCGGTTTCGAGCGCGATTTGTCCGAACTCGCGCGCTCCGCCCCGCAGCCGGCCGCGCCCGCCGCCCATCTCGCGCCATGTTGAAGACCCGCTTCATTTTCAACCCCCGCTCCGGCCGCAATCATGACGACCCGTCGCTGCTGGCCCGCTGCCGCGCCTTCATCGCCGAGCACGGCCTCGACGCCCGCATCGCCATCACGGAGCGCCCGCGCCACGCAACCGAACTCGCCCGGCAGGCCGTCGACGACGGCTGCGGCCTGATCGTGGCCGTCGGCGGCGACGGCACGATGAACGAGGTCGCCCAGGCGCTCGTGCACACCGACGCCGCGCTCGGCCTCATCCCCTGCGGCTCCGGCAACGGCCTCGGCCGCCATCTCGGCATCCCCGGCCCGGGCCGGGGCGCGTTCCGCACGCTGCTGCAAGGTCGTATCCATAAAATAGATACAGGTCTCGCCAACGGGCTGCCCTTCTTCAACGCCATGGGCGTGGGCTTCGACGCGGAGATCAGCTTCCGCTTCAACCGGCTCACCCGCCGCGGCCTGCCGGCCTACGTGCGCACCGCGCTGGGCGTGTATTTTTCATTCAAGCCGGAATCCTTCCTCATCCGCAATGGCACCTCGCTGTCCACCCGCGCCTTCCTCGTCACCGTCGCCAACTCCGACCAGTACGGCAACGATGCGGTCATCGCGCCCGGCGCACGGGTGGATGACGGCCGGCTCGACCTGGTGGCGATCAAGTCCGTCAACCTTTTCAACGTGCTGCCGCTCACGGTGCGCCTTTTCACGAAAACCATCTACGGCAGCCCCAGCGTGCGGCATCTGCATGGCCGCCATTTCACCATCGAACGCACCGCGCCCGGCCGCCTGCACACCGACGGCGAGACGCACGACACCGGTGCGCAGATCGAGGTCACCGCGCAGCCGCGCAGCCTGAATATCATGGTGCCGGCCGAATCGAAGACGGCCGCGATCGCCACGCAGACAAGTGAAGATTGCGTGACATTTTCGGCCCGCCCCTAGCCCCGCCGTCACGATTTTGTTAAGCTGGCACCATCAGATGCCCACCGATCCAAAGCCGCTGAAGGTGAAAACCGTGATCATCTCCGATGTTCACCTCGGCACGTACGACTGCAAGATCCACGAGGTTAACCACTTTCTCAAGCATACGCGCTGCGAGAAGCTGATCCTCAACGGCGACATCATCGACGGCTGGGTGCTGAAAAAGGGCGGCCACTGGCCCAAGTCGCACACGCGCTTCATCCGCATCGTCCTGAAAAAGCTCGAGAAGCGCGGCACCGAGGTCGTCTACCTTCGCGGCAACCACGACGACGTGCTCGCGAAAATCCTGCCGCTCGAATTCGAGAACCTCCACATCGTCGAGGATTATGTCCACGCGGGCGTGCGCGGCCATTATCTCGTGCTGCATGGCGACGTGTTCGACACCATCACGCAAAACTTCGCTTTCCTCGCCTATATCGGCGATTCGGGTTATCGCGCGCTCATGGCCATCAACCGCCTTTACAATTCCTGGCGCGCCTGGCGCGGCCAGGAATATTATTCCTTGAGCAAGGCCGTGAAGGCGCGTGTGAAATCCGCCGTCAGCCACGTCTCGAAATTCGAGGACCACATTGTCGCACTCGCCCGGCGCCGCGGCTGCATTGGCGTCATGTGCGGCCACATTCACACGCCGGCCGACAAGATGCTCGGTGATATTCATTATCTGAATTCCGGCGACTGGGTCGAGTCGCTCACCGCCGTCGTCGAGCACCATGACGGCCGCTTCGAGCTCGTCGATTTCACCGCCTTCAGGAAGCTTTATCCCTTCGAGGAAGAGACCGCGGAGGCACTCGATCTTGCGCCCGAACAGGCGCCGGCGACCTGAGCGGCCCGGCCGCTAGGCGGCTTCACCCGCCGCCACCGTGCAATTGCGCCCGCGGGCCTTCGCCGCATAAAGCGCCTTGTCCGCCGCGGCCACAAGCGCCTCGGCCGAATCCGCATCCTGCGGCATCACCGCCACGCCAAAGCTCATCGTCGTGCGCAGGTTCACATCACCACCGGCGGCAATGGGGGCGCGCTCCAGCGCCGCACCCGCCCGCCGCGCGGTCTCCAGGGCCGTGGCGCGGTCGGTTTCCATCAAAATCATCGCCATCTCCTCGCCTCCGAAGCGCGCCAGCCGGTCCACCGAGCGCAGCTCGCCCGTCAGCCGGGCCGCCACCTCTCTCAGCACGACGTCGCCGGCCTGATGGCCGTGGCGGTCGTTGACGGCCTTGAAGTGATCGATGTCGCCCAGCACGAGCGCGAAGGGCCGCCCGAAACGCCGCGAACGGTCAACCTCCTCGATCAAGAGGCGGTCAAACTCGCGCCGGTTGAACAGGCCGGTGAGCTGGTCGTGCGTGGCCAGCTCGTGCAATACGTCGAGGGTCTCGCCCAGCTTGAGCGCGTAACGCAGCGACCGCTCGAGCATGTGCGGAGTGATTTCTCCCTTTACGAGATAGTCGAGCGCGCCGGCGTGCATCGCCTGGATGTCGATGTTTTCCGACGTCTCCGCCGTGAGAAAGATGATCGGCGTGCGGCAGCCCCTCGCCATCGCCTCGCGGATGAGCTCCAGCCCGTCGCGCGCGCCGAGCTGGTAATCGAGCAGGCAGGCGCTGTAGCCGCCGGCCAGCAGTTTCCCGATGCCCTCCTCGTAGGTCGCCGCCCAGTCGAGGTCGTACTGCTCGGCGCGAAAGTTCTTAAACTGCGCCTGCGTGTAGCGAAGCTGCAGGCGATCGTCGTCGATCAGCAGGATTCTTCGGGGCATGCCGGAAACTATGTCCGGCGCACGCCCGCGGCAAGGTCAGACGCACGGGCACGAAGCTGGGCGGGAATCTCGGCCCGGGCCGCCAGATTTTCCTTGATGACATTGACCAGCGCGCTGCCCACGACAACGCCATCGGCCTGGGCGGCGACCTCGGCCACCTGCGCCCGTGTGGAGAGGCCGAAGCCGACGACAACGGGCAGCACCGTGTGCTGTTTGATCTGTGCGACGGCGGCGGGAATGCCGGCCGCCAGCTGATCGCGCACGCCCGTGACACCCTCGCGCGAGACGTAGTAGATGAAGCCGGTGGTCGTGGCGCAGATTTTGGCAATGCGCTCAGGCGGCGTGGTGGGCGCAATGATAAAGACCGTGGCAATGTCGTGCGCGCGGCAGGCGGCAAACAGTTCGCTGGCTTCCTCTGGGGGAAGATCAAGCGTGAGGATGGCGTCGATGCCGGCATCCTTGGCGGCCCGCACATAGTTCCAAACGCCCGGCGCAAAAACGAGATTGTAATAGGTGTAGAGGACGAGCGGAGCAGCCGACTCGGCGCGAAGGCGGCGGGCCAGCTCAAAGACGCGCGCCGTGGTCATGCCGGACTCCAGCGCCCGCTGGGCGGCGAGCTGATTGGTGAGCCCGTCGGCCAGCGGATCGGAAAACGGCGCGCCGAGTTCCAGCACGTCCACGCCGGCCTCGAGGAGCGCGCGGCAGGCGGCAAGCGAAGTGTCGAAATCGGGATCACCTGCGCAAAGATAGGCAACAAACGCGGCGCGTTTCTCGCTCTTGGCACGGACGAAAGCATCGGTGAGGCGGGACATGGACGGGATGAGGCTTGAGGCGGGTGACTTGGGGCGCGAGGGGAAATTTTTATCGAGTGTACCGGCAGTGGGCTTGAGCGCTCCGACTGCAACTCCGGCGGCGTGACTTGGTCCAATCAGGTGCAAACTCCCGCCATCAGCCAAATCAAAAATGCTTATGTGCCTTTTAAATAGCCGCTTATAAATTATTGCAATCTTTGTAAACCATGCCTGCGTCAGGCATGGCAGGCACCGGCTTCCCTGTGCCAGGATGACTGAAAAATTATTTCCCTATGAAACCCCTCATTACCGCTCTCGCCTTGTTCGTCGTGGCGCTCCTCGCCGGTTGTGCCTCTGCTGAAAAGCTCAACGACATCCGCATCGGGATGACCAAGGACCAAGTGCTGGCCCTCCTTGGCACGCCGGACAGCACCAGCGCCCAGGCCAATGTCGAATATCTGACCTACTACCTGGAAGGTGATGCCAATTATGGCCGGGACCGTCCTTACATGGTTCGGGTGGTCGATGGCAAAGTGGAGTCCTTCGGGCGGATGCTGCAATTATGGGATCTTTATAACCGCCCGGTCGGGAGCACGCAAAATTCCACCACGGTCGGCACGACGACCACGCCGCCGCCGGCGGATCTGGCCGCCCAGCTCGAAAAATTGAAGGCCTTGAAAGACCAGGGTGTGCTGACCGACGAGGAATTCCAGAAAGCCAAGGCCAAGCTGCTCTCTCCTTAGAAACAATCCACCCGCCGCCCCTCCCTTTCGCCCGTTGCGATTGGCGGGGAAGCGGCTAAGCGATGGAAAATTCGACCAGCACAGGGCGGTGGTCGGAGAGCAGGGTGCGAATGACCCGGCAACGCGCCCTGATGCAGTAGGGCGGCAGAAAAACAAAATCGAGCGCCCGGCGCGGCCAGGGCGACGGGTAGGTATTTACGCCGGAGGCTGGGTGCAGCGTGTAGCTGCCATGGCGGGAAAAATAATCGAACAGCGAGGCGGTGGCGTCAGGCCGGTGCGACGGATTGTTGAGATCGCCGCAAAGGATGGGCGGCACGTGCCAGTGAACCTGGCGTTGGCGCTGCTTTTCCTCCAGATAATCCGTCAGCCGCAGGAGCTGGCGGAAACGATGGTCGCGCGAGGCGAAATGCAGGTGCAGGTTGACGATGGGCACACGGCGGCCATGGAGGTCGATTTCGGCGAAGAGAAAACCTTTTTCACCCAGCTGGCGCTGACCGAAGGCGATGTTTTCCCATTCGAGGATCGGATGGCGCGAGAGCAGCGCGTTGCCGTAATTCAGGTGGACGCGACCCGTGCGGCGGTTGTTGACCCCAAAAATGGCGTGCGGAAAGCCGGCGTGCTCACGGAGATATTCGAGGTGGTCGAAACTGCCGGCCCAGCGGGAATTTTCGTCGATTTCCTGGAGGGCCACAATATCGGGTTTCAGCCGCACAATCAGCCGCGCGATTTTCTGAAGCCGCGCATGAAGCTGGCGGCGCGAGGCCAGGCCGGAGATGGGCATGAGGCCGCGGCCGTGGGCGATGTTAAAAGTGACGATGCGAAGGCGCGACATGCCTCAAGGTTGGTACTAAGCACCACGAATGCCCCAGTGACAAGCGCGGCGGGAAGAAGGGATTGACAGGGCCAAAAGTGGCGGCGATTTTATCCGGCTCTACACGGCGGTCATAGCTCAGTTGGTTAGAGCACTAGATTGTGGATCTAGGGGTCGCGGGTTCGAGTCCCGTTGGCCGCCCCATTTCAGTTGTTGAAACCCAACAACCAGATTTTCGGCCGAAGCCAGGTTGCCAGCTGACGGAGCAACGTGGACATGAATCGTTCGAAATCCTTCGTCAGCCAGTTTGAAAACCGCAACAGCGTTGTCTCCTGAGCAGGCATGCCGTGGCGAACGCCTTTGGCCGCAGCCGCACGCGGTGCTGCACATCGGCACATCCGCTCAAAAGCTCCAAGCTGCATCGGCCGTATCGCTGGCCAAGAAGTGGTCGATCCGTCGCGCAAAGTTTGTTCTGACGATCATTTTAATACTCCAGCTGCAGAGAGCAGGTCGGGCATTGACCCGCCTTTCCCCTTGCTTTACGCGTCATTGGTTTCTTGGTGCAACGAAAGAATTCAAAAAAAACCGGTTAATAAACCAAGGCCGATACCAATCAACGCCCCATTCCCGGCCGCAAAGAAGCTAACTTTACCATGAGTTATTTTACTGCCAACCCTCAGAGCTCAACCGCCATCGCTCTTAGTTGGAATATTCTGGGCGACGTTAACGGAATCATCCAAGCCGGAACCATCACCCAAACTGACCCAAACGGGGGTCAGGTGGTCCAGTCAACCGTGCCCGGCGACGGCACCGGCAACACCATTTTCACCGGTCTGTCTCCCAGCACCCACTATAATTACACACTGAATATCCCATGGGTGGATGAATACGACGATTACAATCTCGAGGTTCTCTACGCGTCGGCGACGACTCATCCACGTCCCACGCCCACTCCAACGCCGCATCCCACCCCGACGCCCACGCCTCATCCGACACCCACGCCCACTCCCCACCCTACGCCCACACCGCACCCCACTCCCACCCCAGTTCCCACGCCGGCGCCAGTCCTCAGCGGTCTCTGGCTCGCCTACGTGGCCAATAACCCGACCAACGATTTGCTCGTGGCCAGTTCGACTGATGGCGTTCACTGGTCTAATCCAAATAAAGTCACCGGACAGAGCACCTCCGTGACCCCCGCCATGGTGGTCTTCAACGGGATGCTGGTCATCGCGTACATTGCCAACAATGGCAGCAACGAGATATTGATCACCACGTCGACCGACGGGGTTCACTGGACAACCAGCACGAAGGCCTCGGGCCCGGGCTACCCCGGATCGCAAACCAGCCCGTGCAGCCCGGCCTTGGCGGTGTTGAACAACACGTTGGTGATGGTCTACGTAGCCGACAATGGCAGCAATCAGTTACTCGTTACGAACTCGACGGATGCCGTCCATTGGACCAAGTCCTCCCTCCTCCACTTTGCGCCAGGCACTGTTATTACCACGACTCCGGCCCTGGCCTGTGATCCAAAGGGCATGCTTGGCGTGGCAGATCTCTTGCTCATGTACGTCGACAATCAATATCCCCGGCATATCTTGTGGGCTGGATCCAATGACGGAGTGAATTTTTTTGTAACCGGCGACGCGGCAGAATTCAGTCCCTGCACCCCCGCCTTGACCTGTTTTTTAGGTAGATACGCCATGATGTTTATCGCCGCCAACGGAAGCAACCAGCTCTTTTATGCGTCTTACCCTGGTGGGTCAGTCGGGGTCAGTCCGGGCACCAATTATGGGGCGATATCAGGGCCGCAGACCAGTAATGTTTCTCCCTCGATAGCATCCTTCCATGGCCAACTCGTTCTGGTCTTCGTCGCCAGTAACGGAAGCAATGATCTCCTGACCATGCAGACAACCGACGGATCAGGACTGCAATGGACGGCGGCGACACCCGTGTCACATGGTCAGTCAAGCAAGACGGCACCGGCCCTCTGTACAAATACTCCCTGACCGAAGTTCATCCCCATTCTGATCCACAAAGGTGAGGGCAGCCCAGGATTGTGAGACTCTTCGTTTCCATCGCGGCTTACCGGGACCCGGAGTTAGTTCCGACGCTGGTAGATTGCCTGGCCAAGGCCCAATGGCCTGACCAACTCCGCCTGGGCATTTGCTGGCAACATGGCCCTGACGAGGAGCTACCGAGCTCAATCAAGCAGGACTCCCGGATACAGATCATTGATGTCGATTGGCGGGAAAGCAAAGGAGCGTGCTGGGCCCGATCGCAAATCATGGGCCTGTGGCAAGGTGAGGACCACTACCTCCAGATTGACAGCCATCACCGCTTCGCCGCTGGATGGGACGCCAAGCTCCTGGCCAACGCCGCCTTAACCGCCTGCCCCAAGCCCATTCTGACCACTTATTGCCCTCAATATACCCCTGGGCGGGAGATACCGCTATCGCCTGCGCCCACGCAGATGACTTTCGATGCTTTCACCGAAGACGGAATCGTGATCTTCAAACCCACGATCATCCCCAACTGGACCCACCTCACTCGCCCCGTACGGGCCCGGTTCATCTCAGGCCATTTTCTCTTTGCGCCCGGTTCGTTTGTCGAGGAGGTCCCGTACAATCCCGACCTTTACTTTATCGGCGAGGAAATCACCCTGGCCATCCGCGCCTACACCCATGGCTACGATCTCTTCCATCCGTCCGAATCCTTGCTGTGGCATGAATATTCGCGCGCAGGCCGCCGCAAACACTGGGACGATCACATCGAGACGGAGCGGGTCGAGCTACCCTGGCATCGGCGGGACAGCCAAAGCCGGGAGGAAGTCAGGCGTTTCTTGAACGACCCCCAGCTCGGGCGCTATGGTTGTGGCTCCATCCGAAGCTTCGCCGAGTACACCGACTATGCAGGCATTAACTTCAGGGACCGGAAGATTCAGGACTATACTTGGCGCGGTGAAGAACCGCCTGATCCCCATCCGCCAGTCAACTGGGAGGACGGTGTTCATCTCTGGGACATCCTCATCGAGCTCAAACGCCGGCAGTTGCCTGATGCGGCCTGGATGGACGCTCATTTTTGGTATGTTGGCCTGCACGACGCCTCCGGCCGGGAAATCTATCGGCACGACCTGTCGGGAGAGGAACTGGACCGTCTGCTCAGAGGAAATGCCGAGAACCTTCTGATTCGAAGAAGGTTTCAGTCCGGCCTCTCCCCCAAAACCTGGACGGTCTGGCCCGTCTCGCAGCAGCAAGGCTGGTTGGATAAAATCACCGGCCCAGTGCCTTCGACATATACGAGGTAAAACCCCTCACATCGTGGCTCCCTACAACAGCTCAAAACATGTTTAATGAAGCTCTTTTGTTGTGGGGCTTGGAGCGGTTCGAGTCCCGTTGGCCGCCCCATTTTCAGCGTTTGATCTGCAGCTTGGGCAGCATGCCTTGCAATTCACGCGCGCCGGCTTCCGTCACCACGGTACGTGAAACGCTGAGCACTTGTAATTGCGTCAGGCCGCGGAGCGACTTCAGGCCGGCATCCGTCACCTTCGTGCGGTTGAGGTTCAAACTGCGCAACTGTTTCAAGCCCGACAGGCCTTTCACGGTTTCGTCAGTGACCGCATCGCCCGCGAGCACCAGCGTCTGCAATTGTCCCAAATTCGCCAGGGCTGCCAAGCCCGTGCCGGTCACTTTCGTGCTCGGCAGGTAGAGGGTTTGCAGCTGCGCCGACGCCGCAAGGCACTTCAGTCCTTCATCCGTCACCTTCGCCGCATCGAGGTCGAGCAGCTGCAAATTTGGCAGAGCCGCCATGGCCTTCAGCCCGGGATCCGTCATTCGCTTGATCGATCCGAGATTCAACGCCCGCAATTGCTTCAGCGAACCGAGCTGATCCAGTCCTGCATCGGTGACCTGCGTCGCAAACAGGCCCAGCGCGCTTAGCCGGGACATGGTACCGAGCGACTTCAAACCCGCATCCGTCACGCTCGTGTGATTGAGATCGAGAGCCTGCAATTGATCCATGCCAGCCAGAATCTTCAGGCCTTCATCGGTCACATGAGTATAGCCGAGACCCAGCTTTCGCAGCCGGCCCAGACCGCCCAGCTCGGACAAGGCGGCATCGGTCACAGCTGTGTGCTCGAGGCCGAGCGTTTCCAGCCGTTTGAGGTTCGATAATTCCTGCAATGTGCGACCGGTCACCGGCGTACCGGCGAGGTTCAAAACCTGCAGTTCGCCCAGCGCGGCCAGCTCATGGAAATCGCCGTCGGAAAATTCGGTGCCTGCCAGTTCGAGGGCAAAAGGCCGGTCAGGCGCCGGCAGTTGCGCGAGGACGCCATGCGACCAAGCCTTGAGTCGAAAAGCCGGAATATCCCCTGCCTGCGGCTGGGCGGAGGCCTCGCGAAAAATCGGGCGGCCATACTGATTGGCGCCCATCCAGCCGGCCTCCCATCCTGCCCGTACCCACGCGGCGCTCACGGCGGCCGGCAATGACGATTCATCTCCAACCAACGTCGGCGCGCCGGCTCGCGCGAAAGAGAGGATAAGGCTCAGGAAGCAAAAAACGACGACGGCCCAAGAGGAGAATTTCATGCCGAATGCCGCGATGCCAGAGACAAACCAAGACCGCAATGCCTTCCTATTTTTCCGCCCTGTGGACTAAAAAAAGACACCTATTTGCAACATTCGACTAGGGTTATCTCACTAGATACAAATTACTTGCGTGCAATTTAGTCCGCGTTCATCGATTGCCCACCTGATTTTCCAGCAGGTTCAAGGTTCTTTCCAGCGTCCAGCCAATCAACTAACAATCATGAGTAACCCTAAATCCCAGAATCGTTTAGATATCTGCGCCTCGTCCCATAGTATCAGTTTCGAGGCTTCTCCGCCCCCCGTTTCGACCCATCTTGAGACCCGCCTGACTCGCATAAGCCGTTCATCCTTGGCGGCTGCCATGCTGCTCGGGCTCTGCGGCGTAGCCCTCGCCGTCACTCCCCCTTTGCCGCCCAGCCAGGCACCTTTTCCTGACTTCGGTTTCATGGCCGCTCCCGGCCAGTACACCGGCACGGTTTTCAAGCTCAGCCAGGACTATCCGACCGAGGCGCCCGATCCGACAAAGCTGCCGGCCTTTTTTGACAAACTGCCCCAGACCTTCACCAATGACTTTTCGACGTGGCGCGATTACATGATGGCGGTCCGCGATTATTGTTTCGAAGGCAACCTGGACATCGACTGGCGGGTGGAAAAAAATCCGGTCCGCAAATGGTACCACATTCCGTGGCAGCATTATGGCACCGCCGGCCGCGAGGGCATCCATGGCCTCACCAAGGAAGCTCCGGTCAAGCCCGACCAGCTCGCCGTCGGCCAGGGCCAGCCCGCGCCCGGTGACTTCTATCAGACTTACGCCGTCGGCTTCTTCAATGACTTTGGCGGCTACGGCATCGGCCAAGTCTGGGCTGATCACACGAATCCCGATCCCGGCGCCACCACCTCGCCCCACGGATTTCCCAACGGCACGGTCATCAGCAAGCTGCTCTTTGTCGATGTGCCCGTGGACCAAGTGCCCTCGCTCGTCAACCCGACCCAATGGCAGGGCTACATCCAGCAGACCTACAACAATGCCACCCGATCCGTTCGCACGGTTTCGCTCATCCAGATGGACATTGCCATTCGCGATGACCGCGTTCCGCTCGGCTGGATCTTCGGCACCTTCCAATACAACGGCGCGCTCAACAATACCGTCTCATGGAATAACCTGATTCCCGTCGGCATCATGTGGGGCAACAATCCCACGATCACCGACAGCACCTACGACAACCCCACGCCAGCTGAGACCAAGATCAATCCCAACCTGACGGAAACGGCGATCAACCCTGATACAAATGAACTGCCGCCAACCCATCTCGGCTGGAACGGGCGTCTCAACGGCCCCGTCGATAATCCCATGAGCTCCTGCTTGAGCTGTCACATGACGGCGGAGGTTCCCACGCTCTCGCCCCTGAGCCCGCTTTTCCAGGCCAATCCTCCTCCGGTCGGCTCCGAGGCCTGGATGCGCTGGTTTCAAAACATCAAGTGCGGGCATCCCTTTGACAAGGGAACCAAATCGACCGACTACAGCCTCCAGCTCGCCATGGGCATCGAAAATTATTACCTGTGGGCTGCGCCGGCGCAAAGCGGCCTCTTCACCAAGGATTACCAGACCCAGGCCAGCGCGAATGGAAAAATGCTTCTGCGGACGAGTGCTCCGCCCAAGCGTTATCCGATCATCCGCGACGTCGTGGCGCCCGGCCATGAGGATTAATCCGGAGTAATCCCCCTGTAAGCTGAATTACGTTCCGCTCCAGACACCACCTTAAGCACGGGGATGCTGATTTCGTCCCCGTGCTTTTTGTCTGTTTTCGCTCCTGCAAAAATTCCCGGCTGGAGCCGCGGCTTGCCCCGCAGCTTGGCCCCTCCCTCCCAAACTAAGCCTGTCCACCCATGAAATCGTCCCTTTGGCGATCCGCCCCTCTCATCAGCCTGTGCGGTCTGGCGGCGATCCTCGCCGCCTTTGCCTGCGCAAATTCCGCGCCGACCAGCTCTTCGGCTCCCGCCCTGGCTGCCTCCACACCGACTCCGCCGGCTCCAGTCTTGCCGCCGCTCAGCCCTGACATTCCCTTTGATGTCACCGTCCCGTCGCAGCCACCGCCCACGCTCGACAGCCTGCAGCACGATTTTGACGTCATGTCCTGGGAGACATTCGTCGCCCTGAACTGGCCCGTGCTCGCCAACGGCCAGCCCGATCCCACGCAGCAACCCGGCGAGAACAAGGACAACTCCACTTTCTGGCAGACTTGGAAGACCGCGCAGGAGGTTTTCCTGCCCAACGGCGCTCCGCCCACGCCATGGGGTACGCCACTCGCCTCCAGTCCGCTGCCCGCCCTCTGCCGCGACCAGCTTCAGCCCGGCGAACACATTCTGACCCAGGTCGGAAAAACCCCGAATCTTCTCACCGAGTCGATCCAGCCTTTCAACACCGGGCCCTTGATTGACCAGAACGGCCGCTACGCCCGCTTCGAGATTCTCATGAACCAGACGATGTTCGACCACATCGTCGCCAACAAACTCTACAGCAAAAAAGCCCAGGCCACTGTCACCAGTGTCGTTTTCCCCTGCGGCACCACCGATGCCAAGGATCCGCAGGTCGGCACGATCATGGTCAAGGCCTCGTGGAAAATTCTCAGTCCGGCCGAAATCCAGGGCGGTCGATTTCATATGATGAAGGCGCTCATCTACACGCCGCCCTCGGCCAATCCGCCCATTGCGGAAAAATGCGAGCATGCCACCGTGGGCCTCGTCGGCCTGCACATGGTCCACAAGACAAAGGATGCCGCCCAATGGGTCTGGTCCACTTTCGAGCACATCGACAACTGCCCGACCGAAGGCCAGTCGACGGCCGGCCATGCCTATAGTTTCTACAATCCTGCCACGCCCGACGCCGCCATCAACACACCGCCCGCCCGCCCGTGGAATCCGAACAACACCGAGCCGCCCGCGCGACGTCCCCAGATCGTGCGCATCCTGCCCATCGACCAGCCCACGCAGCAGCTGAACGCGTCCTATCAGGCCGCCCTGCGGGCTGTGAACCCCGCCTCGGTCTGGCAATACTACGAACTGGTCAGCACGCAGTGGCCCACCCAGCCGGCCCCGAGCTGCGACGTGGAAACCTCGGCCCCGACCGACATGACCGGCACGCCGGCGCCACAGTTCCTCGGCAACTCCACGCTTGAGTCCTACATCCAGGGCAAGGTGCCCAACGTCTCGTCCAGCTGCATCGAGTGCCATCTCAATGCCACGACGACCACCCACGTCTTCTCCGACTTCACCTATCTTCTCGAACGCGCGCAGTAAGCGCCTCGCCCAATCCAAACCTTATCGTGCCATGAGCGCCCTCACCCTTCCTGTTTTCGTCAATCTTTCCTCCGCGCTGACCGGCGTCGCCGCCAGCCAGCTCCAGCCGTCGATCGATCCCATCAACATCGCCGGCCAGTACTTCGACACGCTCAACAGCCATGTCGCCGCACCCACCCTCAGCAACCTCGCCGCGATGTTTCTGGCCGGGAAAACGCCGGCCGCCGGCGCCGCCGCGGTCCTCGCCGACCCGGTGCTTGGCCCCGTCGCCCGCAGCATCATGAAGCTCTGGTTTCTCGGAATTTGGTATGACCCCGCCAAGCCATCCCAGGCCGTCAACGTCGTCTCCTCCCAAGCTTACAAGGAGAGTCTGGTCTGGAAGGTCATGCAGTCCCATCCGATGGGCTACAGCATGTTTACCTATGGTTATTGGGCCAAGCAGCCGCCCGCGCTCAATCAGTTCATCCAACCCGCCGCCCAATCCTAACCGGAGACCTTTCCCATGCCAGACAACAACAAATCTTATGACGTCGTGATCGTCGGCGCCGGCCTCGCGGGCTCGATCATCGCCTATCAACTCGGACTCGCCGGAAAAAAAGTGCTTATCATCGACTCCGGCGTGGCCGTCCCCGTGAGCCGCGAAGCCTACATGGAACGTTTTTATACGCAGCTCGCGAAGACCCCAGAATCTCCTTACCCGGATAATCCGAACGCCCCCCGCGCCACTGTGCTCCAGCTCGGCAGCAACGGCGCGTGGAAAAATCCCGCCCTCACTTATCTCGATCAAAGCGATTCCACTCTGCCCTTCAGCAGCACCTATGAACGCCGCGGCGGCGGCACTTCCTGGCACTGGCTGGGCAGCAGCTTTCGTTTTGTACCCAACGATTTCAAGGTGGCCTCCACCTACCAGCGCGAACGCGACTGGCCCATCAATTACAACGACCTGGGACAGCCCCAGCCCGGGAAAAAGACCGCCTATTACGACGATGCCGAACGCGAGATCGGCGTCGCGGCGAATGTCGCGAACCAAGGCTACCTCGGCGTGACCTTCACCCCCGGTTACCAATATCCCAATCCCGAGATTCCGCTCACCCTCACGGACGAGTTTTTCCTGTCGGCCATCAACGGCAAGCAGACCTTCGAAGACAATCCCGTCACCGTTTATCCCACTCCGGCCGGCCGTAATTCCCAGCCCTACGACGGCCGCCGCGTCTGCGCGGGCAATACGAACTGCATTCCCATCTGCCCCATCCAGGCCAAGTACGACCCGACCATCACGCTCAACAAGGCCCTCGATACCGGCAACGTCGATGTCATCTACCAGGCGGTCGCCGACAAGGTCCTCCTCGACCCCACCAACAAGATCGTCACCGGCATCCACTACATCACTTATAAAACCGAAGGCGTGCGCTCGCCCAACGGTGACGGGGTGGCCACGGGCAAGCTCTACGTGCTGGCCGCCCACGCGATCGAAACCCCGAAGCTCCTGCTCAACTCCAATGGCCAGCTTCCCGCCGGGGTGGCCAACAGCAGCGGACAGGTCGGCCGCAACCTGATGGATCACCCCCTCTTCCTGCGCTGGGGACTCACGCCCAAGCCCACCTTTCCTTATCGCGGCCCGCTCGCGACCGCCGGCATTGAAAGCCTGCGCGACGGAGCGTTCCGCCGCGACCGCGCCGCGTTTCGCGTCGAGTTTGGCAATGAGGGCTGGAATTTCGCGGCCTTTGATCCCGAGACCACGACCCTCGATTACATCGACGGAACCAACAACAGCGGGACGAATAACGGCGGTCCCGGCGGCACGCCGCAGAAGCTCTCCGGCGCCGCGCTTATCGCCCGCCTCAACGACATGTTCACCCGCCAGTTCCGCTTCGGCTTCCTGGTCGAGCAGTCCCCCGAGGACAACAACAGCGTCACCCTGTCCACGCTCAAGGACGAGCTGGGCATCCCGCGGCCGAAGATTTCCTACAACCTGTCCGACTATACCAAACGCGCCTTCGTCGCCGCGGATGCGCTGACCAACCAGGTCTTCGCCGCCGCTGGCGTGCAGTCGTTCAGCACTCCGGCCAATCCGGCAAATTCGGGCTATTTCACTTACACCGATCCACAGACCAAGAAAACGTCCGCCTTCGAGTTCCACGGTTCCGGGCACATCGTCGGCACCTGCCGCATGGGAAGTTCCGCCGCCGATTCCGTCGTAGACCGCAACCAGCGGTCGTGGGATCACGCCAACCTCTACATCACCGGCAGCTCCGTGTTTCCCACCATCGCGACCGGCAATCCCTCACTGACCATCGCCGCCCTCGCCTTCTGGGCCGCCGACAACATCAAAAAGCAGCTCGGCGCATAACGAGCATTCTCGTCGCAGCGGAGGGCGTTCCCTCCTTCCGCTGCAGGCCAGAGGCCCAGGCTTGTATCTTGACCGGCTATTTTGCCGCCAGTACAGGCATGGACTGCTTGGGCACGGTGGCAGGCGGCACCGGGGAATTCGGGGCCGCAGGCTTTTTGGAGCGCTTCACCCACCGGTCGAAATAGACATACACGACGGGCGTGAGATAAAGTGTCATGAGCTGCGAGACGACCAGGCCGCCGACGACCGCGAGGCCGAGCGGCCGGCGCGAATTCGAGCCGGCACCCAGGCCGAGCGCGATGGGCAGCGCGCCGGCCAGCGCAGCAAAGGTGGTCATCATGATGGGCCGGAAGCGCACGACGCAGGCTTCGTAGATGGCTTTTTCCGCATCACGCACGCCGTGCTGGCGCTCCGAGGCCAGGGCAAAATCGATCATCATGATGGCATTTTTCTTCACGATGCCGATGAGCAGGATGATGCCGACATAGCCCATGATGTTCAGCTCCTGCCGGAAGAGCCAGAGCGTGAAGAGCGCGCCAAAGCTCGCCGCCGGCAGGCCGGAAAGGATCGTGAGTGGATGGACGAAGTGTTCGTAGAGGATGCCGAGGACGATATAGATGACGACGATGGCGAGAATGATGAGCAGGCCGAGGCCGTGCGTGGAGGAGGCAAAAGCCTGGGCGGACCCGAGAAAGCTGTAACTGATGGTCGCGGGGAGCGCCTTGCGGGCCAGATCGGTGATGGCCTTGGTCGCGTCGCCCAGCGAAACGCCCGGCTTCAAATTGAACGAAAGGGTGACCGAGGTAAGCTGGCCGATGTGATTGACGGCGAGCGGACCTACGTCGCGGCGCAGCGTGGCCACGGTATCGAGCGGAACCAGCCGGCCATTGCCCGAACGGAGATAGAGGAGCGAGAGCGACTGAGGGTCATGCTGAAACTCGGGGGCGAGCTCCATGATGACATAGTATTGGTTGGTCGGGGTGTAGATGGTGGAGACTTGGCGCGTGCCAAAGGCGCTGTAGAGCGCATCCTCGATCTGCTGCGGCGTGACGCCGAGCGCGGCCGCGCGATCGCGCTGGATGTCCACCCGCAGCTGCGGGCTGGAAAGCTGCAGGTCGGTGTTGACGTCGATGAGCTGCGGGAGCCCGCGCAGCTTCGCCTCCATGTCCTGCCCCGCCTGGTAAAGCTCGTTCAAGTCCGAACCATAGAGCGAAAACTGATACAGCGCCTTGGTCAGCGTGCCGCCGATGCGAATGGGCGGCGGCTGCTGCGGATAGGAGCGCAGGCCCGGGACGACGGCCAGCTGGCGCCGGAGCTGGTTGACGACAGTGGCAGCGGACGGGCGCTCCCCGCGGGCCTTGAGCCGGATGACCAGGCGTCCGTTGTTGATGCTGGAGTTGCTGCTGCCGCCGCCGATCGCGGACATGAAGGCATCGACGGCGGGGTTTTGGGCCACGATATCGGCGGCCGCGCGCTGGTGCCGGACCATTTCCTCGAAGGAGACATTCTGCGCCGCCTCGGTGAAGACGACGATCAAGCCGGTGTCGTCGGTGGGGATGAAGCCCTTGGGCAGCACAATGGCAAAAACCGCCGTAAAGACGACGGCCAGCAACGCGACCCCAACGGTGGCCGGGCGGTGGCGCAGGCAGAATTTCAGCGTGCGTTCGTAAAGGGCCAGCATCGCGTTGAAGATGCGTTCCGTCCACGCGTAGAGCCTCCCATGGGCTGCATGGCCGCCGTGCGCGGTGGCGCGCAGGAACCGGCTGCACAGCATGGGCGTGAGCGTGAGCGAAACCACTCCTGAGACCAGGATGGCGCCCGTGATGGTGACGGCGAATTCGTGCAGCAGCCGGCCCAGCAGGCCGCTCATGAAAAGGAGCGGGATGAACACGGCGACCAGCGAGATCGTCATCGACATGATCGTGAACCCGATCTCGCCCGAGCCCTTGAAGGCGGCCTCGCGCACGCTCATGCCCTCCTCGACATGGCGGACGATGTTTTCGAGCATGACGATCGCGTCGTCCACGACGAAGCCGACCGAAAGGGTGAGCGCGAGCAGGGAGAAATTATCCACCGTGTAGCCGCAAAAATACATCACGACAAAGGTGCCAAAGAGCGCCATGGGGATCGCGATGGCCGGGATGACCGTGGCGGCAAGCGTGCGCAGGAAGAGGAAGATGACGAGGATGACGAGCACGATGGCGAGAATGAGCGTGAACTGCACGTCATGCACCGACTCGCGCACCGCCACGGAACCGTCGCGCAGGATGGAAAGGTTGATCGACGCGGGCAGCTGGGCCTGGAAGGCCGGCAGCAGCTTTTTGATGCGATCCACGACCTGCACGGTGTTGGTGCCGGGTTGCTTCAGGATGGAAAGCACGATGGCGCGACGGCCGTTGAACCAGCTCGCGATCCGCGTGTTTTGCACGCTGTCTATCACGTGCGCGACCTCGTGCAACCGCACCGGCGCACCGTTGCGGTAGGCAACGACAATCTCGCTGAATTCCTTGACCGTGGAAAGCTGCCCGCTGGCAACGACGGTCAGGGTCTGGTGCGTGCCATCGAGCAGTCCGGTGGGAAGGTTGACGTTCTGGGAGGAAAGAGCGGTGTTGACGTCGTCGAGGGTGAGGCCCCGGGTGGCGAGGGCGTGCGGGTCGATCTCGGCGCGAAGGGCGTATTTTTGCGAACCCGAGACATCGACCAGCGAGACGCCGTCGACCATGGAGATGCGCTCGGCGAGATTGGCCTCGGCGTATTCGTCGACCACGGAAAGCGGCTGCGTGGCCGAGCTGAGCGCGAGATAAAGGATGGGCTGGTCGGCGGGGTTGGTCTTGCGGAACGAAGGCGGCGCGGGCATCTCGGTCGGCAGGTTGCGCTGCACGGCGGCGATGGCGGCCTGCACGTCCTGGGCCGCCGCGTCGATGTTGCGGTCGAGCGTGAATTGCAGGGTGATCTGCGTGCTGCCAAGCCCGCTCGTTGACGTCATCGAGTCGATGCCGGCAATGGTGGAAAACTGCTGCTCCAGCGGTGTGGCCACGGCCGAGGCCATGGTTTCCGGCGTGGCGCCGGGCAGGCTCGCGTTGACGACGATGGTCGGAAAATCGACGTTGGGCAGGTCGCTGACGGGCAGTAGCCGGTAGGCCATGAGCCCGAAGACGCATAGCGCCGCGGTGAGCAGCGTGGTCATCACCGGACGGCGGATGCAGATTTCGGGCAGATTCATGGAGGGCGGCTCAGGATTTGCCTTTGGCCGCGTCAGACGCGGCAAGCGGGCGGACTTCGATGTGCGCACCGGGCACAAGGCGGAGCTGTCCGTCGGTGACGACCGTCTCCCCTTCCTTGAGACCGTCGGCGATCACGGTGAGGTTGCCGATCGTGCGGGCGACCTTGACGCTGCGGAGCTCCACGGTCTGGTCGGGCTTGACGACAAAAACCTGCGTGCCGTTCTGGCCGTTTTCCACTGCCGGCGCCGGGATGACGATGGAATCGGCGTCCAGGCCAAGCCGGGTGTCGATGTTGACGAGTTCACCCGGCCAGAGATCGTGCGCCGTGTTGGCAAAGGTGGCTTTCAACAAAATCGTGCCGGTGGTGGAATCGACGCTGTTGTCGATGAACTCGAGGGTGCCGCTGACTTTTTTCGACAGGGAATCGGCACCGACAGCCGTGACCGCGATTTTTTCGCCGGCCTGATAGGCCTGGCGCACGCGGTCGAGATAGGATTCGGGCACGGAATAGGCGACGGAAATGGGCGCGAGCTGGTTGACCGTGAACAGCGGAAAGCCCGTGTCGTTGGCTTTGACCAGCGCCCCCTCGTGCAGCTGGAGCTGGCCGGTATGCCCGTCGATGGGCGCCCTGATCTCGGTATAGCTGAGCTGGAGCTGGGCATTGGCGAGCGCGGCTTCCTTGGCCTGGACCGTGGCCTTGGCGGTCTCGGCTGTGGTGACGAGCTGCGTATAGGTATCCTTTGAGACCATGGCTTGCTCATCGAGCGGCTTGTAGCGCTGGACATCGGCGTCGGCGTGCTCGGCCTGGGCGCGGGCGGTGGCGAGATCGGCCTGGGCCATGCTGAGGTTGTTTTCAAAGGGGCGGCGGTCGAGCGTGACCAGCAGGTCGCCGGCCTTCACGTCGTCGCCCTCCCTGAAATGAATCTGTTCAATCACGCCATCGACCTGCGATTTCACGATGACGGCGCGAAGACTCTGCACCGTGCCAATGCTGTTGAGGTTGACCGGCACGGACTGGCGCTTGACCTGGGCAACCGTCACCGGCACGGCGGATTTGTCCCCCTCGGCGCCGTCACCGCCACAGGCGGAAACAAACAGGAGGATAAAAGATGTAAAAACGAGGGCTGTAGCGCCGCGCAGGAAATTCATGGGAAAGGCAGATGTGTAATAGCACCAATGGATTTGGCAACTGGACTTGCATGACGCGCCCGGCATGGGCGACGTTGCAGGCGGCGGCTAAATCATGGGACAGATAAACGCGAGGATGTGGTTGAAAAATACCGGTCAAGGCGGCAATCCCCGCCGCGCAGCTGGACGGTTTTGACCCAAAAATTTGTTTCGCAAACGTGATTTTCGACGCTACTCAAACAGACCCATGTTCTCCCTCAAAAAATTATTTGGCAAAGATGAAAAATTTTTTGACCTGCTCGAGGCCAGCGCAGAGGAAGCCAAGGTCAGCATCACCCTGCTCTCCAGCTATATCCAAACCCGCCACGCCGAGGGGCCGCCGGCCAATCTCGATGAGTTCATCCAGAGCCGCCGCAAGGACAAGCGCATCACCCAGCAGATCACGGAGCAACTCAGCCGCACCTTCGTGACGCCGCTCGAGCGCGAGGACATCGAGGCCCTTTCGATCGCGCTCTATCGCGTGCCGAAAATCGTCGAGAAAATCGTCGAACGGCTCTCCATCATCCCCGGTCGCGTGCCCCAGGAGGGCTTCCAACGGCAGGCCAAGTTGCTCGAACAGGCCGCCGGTGAGGTCGTGTTCATGGTGAAGCAGCTTCGCGGCGGCACGCACATGGAGAAAATCCGCGAGGCGCAGGAACGCCTCCAGTTCGCCGAGGGGGAGGCGGACAAACTCATGCTCGGCCTGACCAAGGAACTCTACCACGGCCCCTACGACGCCAAGGAACTCGTCATCCTGCAGGACCTGTACGAGATGGTGGAGAAGGTCGTCGACCGCTGTCGCGACGCCGGCAACGTGGTCGTGCAGATCGTGCTGAAATACTCCTGAGTCGCATCCCCTGCTTCATCCCAAGGCCCATTCCATCCTTCTCATGACGTTGTTCCTGCTCGTCTTGCTGGCCGCCCTCGTTTTCGAATACATCAACGGCTTTCACGACACCGCCAACGCCATCGCCACCGTCGTCTCGACCAAGGTGCTCACGCCGCGCCTGGCGGTGGTTTGGGCCGCCTTCTGGAACCTGCTGGGCGCCCTGATGGGAACGGCGGTGGCCACCACCATTGGGAAGGGGCTCGTCGACACCAACGCGGTCAGCATGCTCACCGTGCTGTGCGCCTTGCTCGGAGCGATTTCGTGGAATCTTTTCACCTGGTGGCTCGGCCTGCCCTCGAGCTCAAGCCACGCGCTGGTCGGCGGACTGTGTGGCGCGGCCCTCGCGAGTGCCGACGGCAACTGGAGCGTCCTCAAATGGTCGTTTGTCGATGCCAAGGGCGCCACCGGCGGTCTCTGGCCGAAGGTCGTGCTGCCGATGTTCACCTCGCCGCTGCTCGGTTTTGTCGGGGGAGCGGTCTTGATGTTCCTGCTGACCGCCCTGCTCCGCAAGGCCCGGCCCCGGCATATCAGCAAGTTTTTCGGCAAGGCGCAGCTGGTGAGCGCCGGTTTCATGGGCTACAGCCACGGCTCAAATGACGCGCAAAAAACCATGGGGGTGATCACCCTCACCCTCTTTACTGGCACGCAGTCGGGCCTGTTCAAGGATCTCCCCGCCTGGCTCGGATTTTTGCGCACACCGGAGTTCATCGTGCCCCATTGGGTGATTTTCGCCTGCGCACTGACCATGGCGGCCGGCACAGCCGCGGGCGGCTGGCGCATCATCCGCACCATGGGCCACAAGATGGTGAAGCTGCAGCCCATCCAAGGTTTCGCTGCGGAGACAACCGCGGCGCTCATCATTCATGGCGCCTCCACGATCGGCGTCCCCGTTTCCACGACACATGTCATTTCGACGTCGATCATGGGCGTGGGCGCTTCGAAGCGGTTGAGCGCGGTAAAATGGGGCGTGGTCGAGCGCATCGTGTGGGCATGGGTGCTCACACTCCCCGTCACGGGCCTGATCGGCTATGCGCTTACGCGGCTGATCAAACTTTTCATGTAAGCCGCGCGACGCGGAATCTTACAGGGCCTCCCGCCCCCCTCCGTTTTTCTTCACCTCGTCGGTATGGCGCACGTCCTTCGCGCGAACGAGGTAGACGACTTCCTCGGCGATGTTGGTGGCGTGGTCGGCAATGCGTTCGAGGGACTTTGAGATGAACATGATCTCGAGGGCGCGGCTAATGGTACCAGGCTTTTCGATCATGAAGCTGGAAAGCTCGCGATAAAGCTGCCGGTTCAGCTCATCCACCTCGGCGTCGCGCTTGCAAATGGTCAGCGCCTGATCGACATCGCCAGTCAGAAAGCAGTCAAGCGCGCCGCGGAGCATCTCGGTGGCGATATTGGCCATGCGGGGGATGTCGATGTAGGGCTTGAGCGGCGGCTCTGCGGTGAGGCGAACGACACGCTTGGCAATGTTGCTGGCCTCGTCGCCGACACGCTCGAGGTCATGGGAAGCTTTCATACCGACGATGACCAGGCGGAGCTCCGTGGCCACAGGCGCGCGGAGATTCATGTAACGGATGGCCTCATCGTCGATCTCGACTTCGAGCTGGTCGAGCTCGTCATCCGCGGCGATGACCTGGTCGGCCAAGGCGGGATTGCCCTCCACTAGGGCCTTGATGGCATCGCGCACCTGGCGGATGGCGGTCTCGCCCATGCGCAGCAGATGGGAGCGGAGGGACTCGAGTTCGGCGTCGAAGAAGCGTTGCATAAGGGAATGGGTTTACGGCTCAGCCGAAGCGGCCGGAAACGTAGGCCTCGGTTTGGGGGTTGGCGGGGTTCATGAAGATGGTGCGCGTCGCATCGTATTCCATGAGTTTACCCATGTAGAAGAAGGCGGTTTTATCCGAGCAGCGCGCGGCCTGCTGCATGTTGTGGGTGACGATGACGACCGTGTATTTGCCTTTGAGCTGGTGAATGAGTTCTTCAATCTTTGCCGTGGCGATGGGATCGAGCGCCGAACAGGGCTCGTCCATGAGAATGATCTCGGGCTTGACGGCAAGCGCCCGCGCGATGCACAGGCGCTGCTGCTGGCCACCGGAGAGACTGGTGCCCGGACGGCCCAGATGATCCTTCACTTCATCCCACAACGCGGCCATGCGCAGCGATTCCTCGAGCCGCTGGCTGAGAAGGGCATGATCGCGAACACCGTTGAGGCGCAGGCCGACCAGGACATTCTCGCCAATGGACATGGTGGGAAAGGGATTGGATTTTTGAAAAACCATGCCCACGCGCCGCCGCACCACCGTGGGATCCACTTCCGGGCCATAGAGATCGCGACCAAAGAGTTTGAGGCTGCCGCTGATGCGCGTGCCCGGCACGACCTCATGCATGCGATTGAGCGCGCGAAGGAAGGTGGATTTTCCGCAGCCGCTGGGACCGATGATGGCCGTGACGTAGCCCGCGGGTATCTGGATGCTCACATCATGGAGCGCCTGGCGCGCGCCATACCAAAGTGAAAAGTTTTGGATGTCGAAGGCAACGGTGCCGCCCGCCGCCGCCGGCACCGCCGGGGATGCAGGGCCGGCTGCCGTCAAGGGTTGCGGGACAGAGTGCTTGGCAGGCATGACGTCGGCCATGGAGGAAACGGGTTCAGTTGGATTTGTGACCATGGGAGATGATCCTGACAATGATGTTAAGGCCGAGAATCATCCCCATCAAAACCAGCGCGCCAGCCCAGGCCTGGCGGTGCCAGTCGTCGTAGGGTGAGACCGCGTAGTTATAAATCTGCAAAGGCAGCGCAGCGATCGGATCGGAAAGGCGGTGATTCCAGAAGTTGTTGCCAAGGGCGGTGAAAAGGAGGGGCGCGGTTTCGCCCGCGATGCGCGCCGTGGCGATGAGAACGCCCGTGACGATGCCCTTGAGGGCGGTTTTGACCACGATGATGGTGACAATCTTCCAGCGCGCGATGCCCAGCGCGAGGCCGGCCTCGCGGTAGCTTTGCGGCACGAGCACGAGCACTTCCTCCGTGGTGCGCATGACCAGGGGTATCATCATCAAACCGAGCGCGACGCCGCCGGCATACGCGGAGAACGTCTTGAAAGGCACCACCAGGAGCGCCCAGATCACCATGCCCCAGACAATGGAGGGAATGCCGTTGAGCACATCGGCAGCAAAACGAATCCAGTAGTTCACGCGTTCGGTTCCATATTCGGAAAGATAAATTCCGCCCATCACGCCGACCGGCACACCGATGAGCGCGGCCATGCCCAGCAGCATGAGCGTGCCGACGATGGCATTGGCCATTCCGCCGCCGGTTTCGCCCGTGGGTTTCGGCAGTTGGGTAAAAAAATTCCAATCCAGGGCCGAAGCTCCCTCGCGAATCAAAAAATAAAGCACCAGGAACAACGGTGAAATGACCGCCACCGCGCAAAGCCCGAGCAGCAGGCTCATGCCACGGCTTTTCCACCGGCGCCATGCCTGATAGGCTGGATTGGGTTCAAGCGTATGCGTTGACGTCATGGCCCATTAACTGACTTTGCCGGTTCCCGAACCCGTGAGTGTGCGCAGCATCAGCTGGGCGGCGGCATTGACCAGAAAAGTGACCGCCAGCAGCACAAGGCCAAGTTCGAAAAGCGAGCTGATATAAAGGTCGGAATTGGCCTCGGAAAACTCGTTGGCAATGACGCTGGCCAGCGTGTAGCCGGGCGCGAACAGCGAGGCGCTGACCTCCGGGCGGTTGCCAATGAGCATTGTGACCGCCATCGTCTCGCCCAAGGCGCGGCCGAGGCCGAGCACCGCCGCGCCAAAGATGCCGCGCCGGGCATAATTGAGCACCGCGATGCGGATGACCTCCCAATGTGTTGCCCCAAGGGCGTAGGCCGCCTCACGCTGCAGGTTCGGCACCGAGCGAAGAATTTCCCGGGAGACGGAGGTCACGATCGGCAGGATCATGATCGCCACAATGATGCCGCCGGCGAGCATGCTGACCCCGTAAATTGGTCCTTTGAAAAGCGGCAGATAGCCCAGCCAGGAATGGGCGATCCACTGGAAAAGATGGTCGCGCAGCCATGGGATGAGCACGAAAATGCCCCACAAACCGAAAATCACGCTGGGCACGGCCGCCAGCATCTCAATGACCATGATGACCGGCTGCCGCATTTTTACCGGGGCCATCTCCGTGAGGAAAAGCGCCGTCGCGACGCCGAGCGGCACCGCAATCAGAAGCGCAATAAGTGATGAGACCAGCGTGCCAAAGATGAAAGGCCACGCACCGTATTCATCCGTTACCGGATCCCATTTGGCACTCGCCAAAAAGCCCGGCCCAAACTTCGCAATGGCCAGATGGGCGCCACGGCTGAGCTGCCAGCCGACCAGTATGATAAGCGCGACGATCAACAAGGCCGCTCCCAGCGCCACCCAACGGAAAGCCCGGTCCGGCCAGCGACGGGGGGCCGCAAGAAGCAACGGGGAGGCAGGGATGGCGGCGGATTCGTTCACGGCAAAAAACGGAGGGTGCAGTCGCTACACCCTCCGTTTAGATTGGTTTGTCAGCTTGAAGCAATGCGTTAGAATTGGATCTCGTCGATGCGCTTGAGCACGCGATCTTTCACACTGTCGGGCAACGGCGCATAGTCCAAGGAAGCCGCCATTTTTTCCCCGTCGTTGTAAGCCCATTTGAGGAACTCGACCAGTTTCTTGCCTTTGACCGGATCCTTTTGCTGCTGATAAACAAGCAGCCAGGTCGTTCCGGCGATGGGATAGGCCTGGTCGCCCGGCGCATTGACCATGGAGAATCGGAAATCATCGGGAATGGTGGCCGTGGCCATGGCCGCGGTGATCGATTCGATGGTCGGCGTAACATAGTTGCCCGCGGCATTTTTCAGATCGGCATAGGGCAGCTTGTTCTGCTTCGCATAAGCGAGCTCGACGTAACCGATGGAGCCGGGCGATTGCTTGATCTGGCCGGCCACGCCGGCATTTCCCTTGCCGCCCAGGCCGGCCGGCCAGCTGACCGAGGTGTTTTTTCCGACTTTGGAAGCCCACTCCGGACTGACATGGCTCAGATAATCTGTGAAAATATAACTGGTGCCGCTGCCATCGGAGCGATGCACGACCACAATGTCGATGTCAGGCAGACGCACGTCCGGGTTCTGACTGACGATGGCGGGATCCCGCCACTTGGTGATCTTGCCGAGATAGATGTTCGCCAGCGTTTCGCCGTCGAGTTTGAGCTGGGGACTGTCGGGCAGATTGTAGCTGACGACGACCGCGCCGGCGACCGTCGGGATGTGCCAGAGAGGATGCGAGGCTTTGGCCAGATTTTCATCGGACATGGGGCCGTCTGAGGCGCCAAAATCCACAGTTTCAGCGAGGATTTGCTTCTGGCCGCCGCCGGAGCCGATGCCCTGGTAGTTAAAGGTGACGGAAGGATCGACCTTGGTGTATTCGGAGAACCACTTGGTGTAGATGGGCTGGGGAAACGTCGCCCCGGCTCCATTGATGAGCGTCTGGGCCGAGGCACCGGTCGCGGC
Source organism: Opitutaceae bacterium (assembly GCA_035485575.1). Taxonomy (GTDB): domain Bacteria; phylum Verrucomicrobiota; class Verrucomicrobiia; order Opitutales; family Opitutaceae; genus DASRHD01. The sequence goes on from DATHNW010000024.1 coordinate 60,498, forward strand.
GACAAGGCCGGCCAGCGCGAGAAAAAGGAGTTTTTTCATGAGATTGTCTCTGGTTTGAGGTTATTTGAGCTGCAAGGAAGGGGTGACGGGTAAAATTTCACCGGCAACAGGATGTCGCCGGTGAAATCTCGGGATGGATGGCTTAGAAATTAAGCTGCAATTGCGAGCGCACGCCATCAGCCGTGGCTTTCGGGCCGCTGGCGCCGGTCACGCTGTCTTTGGACTCGGCATGGATATAGCCGAGCTGAAGCTTCAGGTCGTTGCCGCGAATGTACCAGTTGCCGCCGACATACCATTCGGACATCTTATCCATCGTGCCGCCGCTGGGCGCCGAGCGCGTGCCGTCGGAAACATTGATGCCGCGGCCGTCGGAATTGATGTAGCTGTAGCGGACAACCGCCTGCAGATCACCGAACTTGTAGGCCGGCTGAATCCAAAAACCGTTGGGATCCGCGTCCTTGAAGGTGGTCGGGGTGCTTCTGTTCGCCGAGCCCTGCTGGTCGTCGCCCCAAAGATATTCACCCTGGAGATTGAAATCCTGATAGGTCACATCGGCCAGCACGCCGTAAACGGTCAGATTATGGCCCGTACCGAGAGCCGTGTTGCTCGTGCCGCCCTGGTCGGCCAAATAGCCGGCCTCGATCCCCGCTTTATAGGTACCGCCGTCAAACTTTCCGCCGTAACCCAGGTTTCCCCAATAGGCGAAATTGTTGTTGGTGCTGTCGCCGCTCCCTTGCACGCCGCCGTTGTTGGCCGGGTTGCTGGCGTTGGCATGGCTGCTGTTGATCGAGATCGAAGAGAACTCGTCGCGCTCGGGATTGGTGACCGCAACGTTGTAGAAAACGCCCTGTTGTGTGCCGCCCACGAAGACGCCTTCGCGGTAACTGCCGGCGCCCAGGCGGCGGCCGTTGTTGGTCTCGACAAAATAACGCGTGGCGGGCGAACGCTCGATGGCGTTCAGGCTGGCGCTCGAGGTGTACTCTTCATAGGCAAAGGGCACCTTGCGGAAGCCGACATCAACGGCCAGCGCATCACTCTGCTTCCAGCTGATGAAGGCGGCGTCCAGGCTGCCGTTGGCAAAATCGTAGTTGAACGTGCCGGAAAAACCGTCGCCGAGATCGGCCTTGGCGCCGAGATAAACGCGGCGCATCAGGAAATGCTGCGTGGCCGGCACCTTGGGCGCGCCATTGATGCTCGTCCCGATGTCGGCAAACTGACTTTGAATGCGGCCGCTGATGATTACCTTCTGCAGGAATTTTCCGCCGCTGGTCGCGACATCGGTCTTGTTTTCGCTTTGGGCCACGTCGGCCGCGATCTGCTTGGCCTCGTCATCGGTCAGAATGCCCTTTTTCACGAGGGCATCGAGCAGGGCCTTGTTATCCTGCGCCAGCGCGACGCTTGCGGTCAAAGCCGCGCCGCCGATGAGCGCCAGACATTTTGCAGTGAAACGGTTGAACATATGGATGCTGGGATTTGATGGTTTGTTGGTGTGGGCGAAGCGCCATGAACGGCCGCCACCGCCTAGGGGATAGTATCCGTACAATTGTTACAAAACGATGACGGTTGTGTTACAGTGGTGGAAACAAACCCGTCCATGCGGCTGCGCCACAGCCAATTCCCCCGTTCCCCCACCCGGCCGTTTGCTCAGGCCTCGGGCTCCACCTGCGTGGTCAGCTGGATCAAGCTCTGCAGCGAGCTGAAGTGTTGGCTCAGGTCGAAGTCGCCGCCCAGCCCCCCCACCAGCTTGTCGAACAGGTCCTTCTTGGCCGCCTTCAGCGCCTGGATGCGCTCCTCGATCGTGCCGGCCGTGACCATGCGGTAGACAAAGACGGTATTGGTCTGGCCGATGCGGTGCACGCGGTCCACCGCCTGCGCCTCGACCGCCGGATTCCACCACGGGTCGAGCAGAAAGACATAGTCCGCCGCGTGCAGGGTGATGCCCGTGCCCGCGGCCTTGAGCGACACCAGCATGGCCGCGGCACCCGACGTGCCCTGGAAGGCCTGCACCGGTTTCTGCCGGTCGAGCGTCATGCCGGTCAGCTCAAAGCGCGGCAGGTCGGGAAACTGAGCCGCCAGCGCCTCACGCACGCGGTCGAGCAGCATCACGAACTGCGAAAAGATGACCACCTTGTGCCCGCTGCCCACGACCTCGGCCAGTTTTTCCACCAGCAGGTTCAGCTTGCCGCTGTCGCTCAGCGGCGCCTTCAGCCACGGCAGCAAATCCGGGTCGCAGCACACCTGCCGCAGCCGCGTGAGCAGGGCGAGGAAGCCGAAGCTCTTCTCGCGCATCGCCGCGCTCACGTCGTCGCCCAGCCGCTGCAGGCCCTCGGTGCAGATGCGCGCATACTCCGCGCGCTGCACATCCGTCATCGGGCAGAGCAAATCCATCTCCACCTTCGGCGGCAGCTCCTTCGCGACCTCGTTTTTCGTACGCCGCAAAATGAAGGGCGCCAGTTGCGCGCGGAGCCGCTCAAGCGTGCCCATGCGGTCGGTGTTCAGCCCCGACTCGAAGCTGGCCCGCGAGCCGAGCAGACCGGGCAGCAGATAGCGGAAAATCGACCACAGATCGAGCTGGCGGTTTTCCAGCGGCGTGCCGGTCAGCACGAGGCGGTGCCGCGCACGGATGGCAAAGCAGGCCTGCGTGACCTTGGCGTCGGGATTCTTGATGAACTGGCCCTCGTCCAGCACCGCATAGCCGAATTCGTGCGTGTCGAGCAGGTGCTTGTGCTTGCGCAACTGCGTATAGCTTGCCAGCCACACGACCGCATCCTGGCGCGACGTGAAATCATGGCCGGTCTTGAGCACGTCCACCGCCACCTGCGGGAAAAATTTCGCGAATTCCTCGCGCCATACGGGCACGACGCTCGCCGGGCACACGATAAGGATCGATTTAGCCGCCACCGGCCGCACGACCAGGAGCGAGGCCACCTGCAGCGTCTTGCCGAGGCCCATCTCATCCGCCAGCAGGCCGTGGCAGCCGACCTCGCACAGATGATGCATCCACTCCACGCCACGCCGCTGGTAGGGACGAAGGATCTCGGGCAGCTCCGGTGCCGCCGCCGATGGGGCCAGCACGCTCTGCCGCCAGACCTCCATTTCCTGGGTCAGGGTGAGCTTGAGCCGCGCATCGTTGAACAGTGAAAAAATCAGGTACGGCGACAGCGCGCCATCCGCGTGCGTCTCCTCCACATTGCGCTGCCAGGCGCTGAGCGATTCCCATTTGTCGGGCGCGAGCGCCACGATGCCGAGGCTGGGCAGGATCACCGGCGCGCCACCCTGCCTGGTCAGCGCCGCGACCTCATCGTCGGTGAGCATGCGTTCGCCTGCGCGGAAAATCCACCGCAGGTTGAGCTTCGCGCTGCCGCCGTTGCGGCCGGCCTTGCGCTCGGCCACGGCCTCGATCTCCACCGTGCGCGTGCCCTTGAGCAGGTTGGCCACATGCTCATCAAACTCGACGACCAGCACCTTCTGCCACGCCGGCAGCGTCGTCCTTAAAAAGTTGGGGATCTCCGCGAGTGATTCGAGCCGGTAGGTGTGCGTGTCCTGATGATAATGGAAGTGCGCCTTGCGCGCGTAGGCCGCGAGGCCGATGAGCTTGGTGCGCTCGCCCGCATTGACATGGCCGTTGCCATTGCCCTGCGCTGCCCCGAGGGCGGGAACACGCGAATTGTCAGCATTCCGCCAGAAGGCCTGGAATTTCAGGCCTTCGGTCGTCGTTTGAAAGGCCAGCAGCAATGACCGGACCGGGCCGGCGGCCGGGCTCGCGCCATTCTTGTGGCCATTGCCGGCATGAACACCGTTTCCGTTCGTCCCATTGCCCCCGCCCTTGGCCATGGCCGTGGCCAGAAGGTTGGCCGGCACCGGCGAGATTTCATCGGCGACCAGTTCCTCGATCTCGTGCAACCCGGCCACCGCCAGCGCATGCGCGAGGTCGCGATCGGTCAGGGAGGAACGCACTGCCAGGCCCTTGGTGTCCCATTCGATGACGGCATACTGGTCGTGCTTGTCCACCCGCCGGTGCACGATGGCGTCCTTGGCCGTGAGCTCCAATTCGCGCACATCGCCCTCCCGGTAAAGCCGGTGGCCTTCCTCAAGCTGGGTGGCGCTGAAGAAGTTTTCCCAGTCCTGGGCGAGCTTCTCGAACCAAAATTCGAGCGACTGCGGGGTATAGACGCGCTTCGGCCCGTGCGTTTGCATCAACGTAAAAGCGCAAACATAGATTTTGCCCACCGGGCAGTGCAATCACTTTTTCCGCCCCTGTTCTGTAATTTTTCCGCGGGGAAATGCTTTCGGCTTGTGCCCCGCTGTTTGGCAAGCTGCATGATGGAGCGCATGCTGCCGCACAGCGAAAACCCGTCCCCGCGCAAGTCCTCGCTCTGGATCGACGCCTTCGTGTTGCTCGGAGTGGCCGCACTTGTGCTAGGGGCCGCCAATGTGGCGACGCAATGGCGGCAGCCGCAACGGCTCACCGTCGATATCGATCTCTCCCCCTGGGCGCTGCCAAAATACGCACTCTATTCGTTCGCGCGGGGCTGGATCGCCTATTTCCTTTCGCTGGTTTTTACGCTGCTCGTCGCCTCCTGGGCCTATTATGACGAACGGGCGCGCCGTTTCGTGCTGGTCGCGCTGGACATACTCCAAAGCCTGCCCGTCCTGGCCTTTCTGCCCGTCGTGCTACTGGCGCTGATCAGACTTTTTCCGCGCAGCAACGCCGGCCTCGAGCTCGCCTGCGTGATCATGATCTTTACCGGCCAGGTCTGGAACATGGTCTTCAGCTACTACGACTCGTTGCGCGGAACCCCGGCTGATTTCCGCATGCTGGGCAAACTTTACGGCTATACCTGGTGGCATCGCTTCTGGCGGATCGAACTGCCGTCCGGCGCGCAGGGATTGCTTTACAACAGCATGGTCTCGATGGCCGGCGGCTGGTTCTTTCTCGCGGTCACGGAAGCGTCCAATATCGGAAATGCGAAATATTGCGTCCCCGGCATCGGCTCCTACATGAGCGTGGCCCGGGACCAGGGAAACATTCCGGCGCAAATTTATGCGGTGATCGCCATGAGCATCATCATTCTGGTGGTCGACCGTTTGATCTGGTGGCCCCTGGTCGTATGGTCGCGCAAATTCAAGCTCGATGACTTTGGCACCGGCAGCGCGCCCAAGACCGCATTGCAGCTCTGGCTCGCCCGTTCCGCAGCCGTGCAGAAGATCGGGGCGGCCTTTCAAGCCCTCAAGAACTGGGTCGTTCCGCCGCCCGCCCCGCCCGCCGAGGAAACGTCCCTGGTGCGGCCGGGCACTCCACCCCCGCACCACAGCAGGCTCAATCGCGGCCTTTATTTTTTATTTCTGGCGGCATTGCTGGTGTTTCTGGCCTGGGGCGCGCATCGGCTGGCCCTGCTGCTCATCCTGGTCAAGCCGGCTGAATGGCTGCTGATCCTGCGCGACGCCGTTTTGAGCTTCGCCCGGGTTCTCGCCGCGCTCCTGATCGGAACGCTCTGGGCCGTGCCCTTCGGCATCTGGATCGGCCTCAATCCGCGGCTGTCCGCCCGCCTCCAGCCTTTCATCCAGTTTGTGGCCAATTTTCCCGCCCCGATGCTTTATGGCTGGCTGCTCGCCCTCGTGTTCCTCGTCGGCGGCAGCCTGCAATGGGGCGCCGTCCTGCTCATGCTCTTCGGCACCCAGTGGTATATTCTGTTCAATGTGATGGGGGCGGCGGCGGCCATTCCCAACGACATCGTGTGCTGCGCGGAAATCCTGCGCCTTCAGGGATGGCGCCGCTGGAAAAAATTTCTCCTGCCCGCCGTGCTGCCCGGTCTCGTCACCGGCTGGATCACCGCTTCCGGCGGTGCCTGGAATGCCACCATCGTATCCGAGTTCGTCCAGGATCACCAAAAAACCTACTCGGCCACCGGGTTGGGCGCATACATCAGCCACGCCACCGACGCCGGGGATTTCTCCCGTCTTACGGCGGCGTCCCTGGTCATGGCCTTGATCGTCGTGGTCGTCAACCGCACCGTCTGGAAACGCCTGCAGACGCTGGCCAACGAACGCTGCCGCTTCATCACCTGAGAAGAAAAATTGGAAATTCTCCCATCCCGGTTTCCTTATCCCCATACTTACAATTTCCGCCGTCATGGATTCCACCCAGACACCCCTGATCGAATTGCGCCACATCAGTCACGAATACGCCGCGACGGCCAGTGAGCGTGACCTGGTGCTCAGCGAGATTAATCTCGCCGTGAGTGAGCACGAGGCCGTCGCCCTGCTTGGTCCGTCGGGCTGTGGCAAGTCCACCCTTCTGCGCATCATGGCGGGCCTGATCGCACCCACCCGGGGCGAAGTCTATTACAAGAATCTGCTGCTGCAGGGCGTCTCGCCCGGCATCTCGATGGTCTTCCAGAATTTCGCCCTTTTCCCTTGGCTCACCGTCCGCGGCAACGTGCTTCTGCCGGTGGGAAAACTGCCGGCCGAAGAGCAGCAGGCCCGCCTCGAAACGGTCCTGAACACCGTCGGCCTCGGCGCCTACGAATACTCCTACCCGCGCGAACTCTCCGGCGGCATGAAACAGCGCGTCGGCATCGCTCGCGCGCTCATCGCCAATCCCGAGGTACTCGCGATGGACGAGCCTTTCAGCGCGCTCGACGTGCTCACCGCCGAGACGCTGCGCGGTGAAATTGGCCGGCTCCTCGCCGATCCCAACCACCCGCTGCGCACGATGGTTTTCGTCACGCACAATATTTCCGAGGCCGTCTTCCTCGCCACGCGCATCGTCGTCATGGCCGCCCAGCCCGGCCGTGTGGACGTCGTCGTGCCCAACCCCCTGCCCTACCCGCGCGACCCCGATTCGCCCGAATTCCGCCAGATCGTCGAGAAGCTGCACTGCATCCTCACCCATACCAACCTGCCCGACACGCCCGCCGCCGACGCCGGCAAGGTCACCACCAGGGTGGATGAAACCCGCCGCCGCATCGCGCCGGTCTCGCTGCCCTACGTCACGCCGGCCGAAGTGCTCGGCCTGCTCGCGCTCCTCGGCGACGAGCCGAGCGATGTCTTCGATCTATCCGAGCGCTTCGGCAAGGAATTCGGCTACGTGGTGCGCGTCGTCAAAGCCACCGAGCTGCTCGGTTTCGTGCAGACGCCCGAGCAGGATGTGCTGATCACTCCGCTCGGCCGCGATGTCGTCAGCGCCTCGACCGCCGACCAGAAGCGCCTCGTACGCGAGCAATTGCTGAAGCTGAAAATCTTCGACCTGCTCGTCCGTCTCATCCGTGTGCAGGAAAACCAGACCCTGCTGGACGAGGATTTCCTGCGCGAACTGCAAGTGGCGCTTCCCCACGAAAAACCGCGCCCGCTCTTCCGCACGCTGCTCAGCTGGGGCCGCTACGCCGAAATCATCAGCTACGACCAGCGCCATCACCTCGTGCGCCTCTACGACGGACGCCGCCCGCATAAGGCGCCGGCCGGCGGTCCAACTCCGCCGCCACCCGCGGACACTCCGTCGCCCCCCATGGACGCCACGCCCCCCACTCCTTCGTCCGAACCGGTGGCGCCCGCCGCCCCGCCGGCAAATTGAAAATTCGCGGCGGCTGAGTTCAGCCGCGCGTCGCCAGCTCGGTGCGCAGGATGGCCAGCGTGCGCGCCGCCGCGCCCTGGTTCGCCTGCTGCCAGCCGCGCGCCGCCGCAGCCATCGCCGCACGTTTCGGCTCGTCGCGCAGCAGTTCCACGATCGACGCCACCAGCCCGGCCTCGTCCGGCACCCGCCGCGCGCCGCCGCAGGCGACGAGTTCGCGCGCGATCACGCGGAAATTCGCCATGCCCGGCCCGAACAAAATCGCCTTGCCCAGCGCCGCCGCTTCGACGGGCGTCTGCCCTTCCGTGTGCGGCGGCAGGCTCTTGCCGCAAAAAACCAGGTCCGCCAGTTGCGCGAGCCGCCGCAACTCGCCCGTCGTGTCCGCCACTGCGACCGTCACTTCACCTGCCGCCGCGCCACGCGAGCGGATATGCCAGGGCTCGCCGGATTTTTCCAGCAAAGCCTCAATCTCGTCGCGCCGCTCGGCATGCCGCGGCACGATGAGGAGCGCGCACGCCACGCCAGCCTGGCGCGCCATGCGCAGCGCCACCAGCAGGGCCTCCTCCTCGCCCGGCCAGGTGGACGATCCCAGCAGCACGCGCACGCCAGCCGCGAGGCCCAGCTCGCGGCGCAGCTGCGCTCTTTCCTCCCCGCCCAGCGGCGGAATCGCCACGTCGAGCTTCAGGTTGCCTGTCACCGTGATTTTTTCCGGTGAAAAACCCAGCGCGCGAAAGCGCTCCGCGTCGTGCTCCGACGCCGCCAGCACGCGCGTCAGTCCGCCGATCAGCGTGGGGACGAGAAACTTCACGCGCTGCATCCGCCGGAAACTGCGGTCGCTCAGGCGCGCGTTGATCGCCAGCGAAGGCACGCCGCGCCTGACGGCCTGCGCAATATGCTCCGGCCAGCGCTCGCCCTCGGTCAGGACGGCCAGGTCAGGCGCGATTTGCCGCCACGCTCGCGCGCTGAAGGCCCAGAAATCCAGCGGGAAATAGCCCACCCCCAGCACCTGCGAGCCGTGGTTTTTTCGGGCCAGCGCATAGCCCGTGCTCGTCGTCGTCGTGAGAAAAACCTCCACGCCCGGCTCGCGCGCCAGTGCCTCGATCAGGGGACCGACCGCCAGCACCTCGCCCACGCTCACCGCCTGCAGCCAGACGCGCCGCACCTCCGGCCGCTTCGGTGGAAGCGGCGCGAACGCGCCGAAGCGGTTGAGAAAATTCTCGCGATACCCGCCACGGCGCAGCATCCGCCGCACATAAAACGGCGACGATACGAGCAGCACGGGCAGGAACAGCAGCCGGTAGAGCCAGAGCATGGAACGCGGGAGATTGGGGCACAATCGCGCCAAAACACACCAAAAAATTCCGTATCTTTTTCCGCTTTCGGCAGTCATACGTTTATCCATCCTCCTCCTTTGCCCATGTTGCGAAAACTCCTCCCCGTCTTTGCCGCCTTCTTCGCCGTCGCCCTCGCCGCCGCGCCCCTCCCATTCCCGCAGGACGGCAGCGACCTCAAGCCCGACCCGGCCGCGCGCTTCGGCACCCTGCCCAACGGTCTCCGCTACGCCATCCTGCCCAACCACGAGCCGAAAAACCGCGCCTCGCTCCGCCTGCTCGTCCTCACCGGCTCGCTCGAGGAAAATGAAAACCAGCGCGGCCTCGCCCACTTCCTCGAACACATGGCCTTCAACGGCAGCGCGCATTACGCGCCGGGCACGCTCGTCGAATATTTTCAGCGCCTCGGCATGAGCTTCGGCGGCGACACCAACGCCTACACGTCCTTCGACCACACCGCCTACCAGATCGAACTGCCCGACACCAAGCCCGCGACCGTCACGCAGGGGCTGCAGGTTTTCGCCGATTTCGCCGGCACGCTGCTCCTGAAGCCCGACCAGGTCAAAAAAGAGCGCCCGATCATCCTCGCCGAAAAACGCACGCGCGATTCCGTCGACTACCGCGATTTCGTGGCGGAATTTGAATTCCTGCTCGGCGGCACGCGCCTGCCCGAGCGACTGCCGATCGGTGAGCAAAAAATCATCGAGGAGACCCAGCGCGACCGCTTCGTCGATCTCTACAACACCTGGTACCGGCCCGAGCGCATGGTCGTGCTCGTCGTCGGTGAAATTGATCCCGCCGCCGTGGAAAAGCAGATCATCGCCGCCTTTTCCGGTGTGGCCGACCGGGCGCCCGCCCGCCCCCTTCCCGACTTGGGCAAGATCCAGGTCCTCGACGGCTTCCGCGCCGGCTATCACGCCGAACCCGAGGCGCCCGCCACCAAGGTCTCGATCGAAATCCTCACGCCTTACGCCTTCGAGCCCGACACTGCCGCCAAGCGGCTGCACTACCTGCCGCGCGACCTGGCCTTCGCCATTCTCAACCGCCGGCTCGACATTCTCTCGAAGAAGGAAAACGCCCCGTTCACCCGCGGGTCGGCCACGGTCCACGAGGACTTCCAGTTTTACCACAACGCCTCCATCGATCTCACCTGCAAGCCTGAGCAATGGTCCGCCGCCCTGACCCTGGCCGAACAGGAGCTGCGCCGCGCCCTCAAGTTCGGCTTCACCCCCGCCGAGCTCAAGGAGGTGATCGCCAATTTCACCAACGACCTCGAGCAGGCTGCGCAGACCGCCTCGACCCGCCGCTCCGACCAGCTCGCCAGCGATTTCCTCGACAGCTTCGTGGACCGCGAGGTGTTCACCTCGCCCGCCGACGACCTCGCCCTCTTCCAACCCGCACTGGAGAAAATCACCGCCGATGACTGCCTCGGCGCCTTGCGCGAAGCCTGGGCCGCCCCCGGCCGCTACGTCTTTATCGATGGCAATGCGAAAATCCCCGGCGATGCCGTCGCCGCCATCACCAAGGAATACCAGACTTCCGCCGCCGTCGCCGTGGAGCCGCCCGCCGCCGAATCAAACGAGAAATTCGCCTACACCGATTTCGGCCCAGCCGGAAAAATCACCGAACAGAAGCATATCGACGACCTCGACCTGACGTTGGTCACCTTTGCCAACGGCGTCCGCGTCAACCTCAAGAAAACCGACTTCGAGGCCAACCAGATCCGCCTCAGCGTCCGTCTCGGCGCCGGGGAGCTCATCGAGCCACGCGACCAGCCCGGCCTCGCCTTTTTCACCGATCTCACCTTCACCGCCGGCGGACTCGGCCAGCACAGTGTCGACGACCTGCAGCGCCTCCTCGCCGGCCGGACGGTCGGGCTCGATTTCAAGGTTGGCGGCGACGCCCTCAACTTCGCCGGCACAACCAACCGTGAAGACCTGCTGCTCCAGCTTCAGCTTCTCGCCGCGTACCTGACCGATCCCGGCTATCGTCCCGAGGCTCTACGACTCGCGCGTAAAAATATCGACGAGATGTACAACGAACTCGCCCACGTGCCCGAAGGGCCGCTGCGCACCGAGGTCCCGAACCTGCTCGCCAGCGGCGACCCGCGTTTCGGCCTGCCCGCGCGCGACGTCACTCTTGCCCGTACCGTGGACCAGGAAAAGGCCTGGCTCGCGCCCCAGCTCGGCGCCGGTCCGATTGAGATCGGCATCGCCGGCGATATTGACCTCAGCGCCACGCTGGACGCGCTCGCGCATACGTTCGGCGCCCTCCCCGCGCGCACGCCCAAGCCCGCGTATGAGAACGAACGCAAGGTCAGCTTCCCCGCGGAGACTTTCACCAAGGACTACCATGTCCCCACGAAAATCCCCAAGGCCGTCGTCTCCCTTTACTGGCCGACCACCGACGCCCGCGACATCCACCTCACGCGCCGGCTCGGCCTGCTCGCCGAGGTGCTTGATGACCGCCTTCGCGTGAAAATCCGCGAACAGATCGGCGGCTCCTACAGCCCCGAAGTCGCCAGCGAGCCGAGCGAGACGTTCACCCATTACGGCTACATGGTCGCCGAGGCCATCGTCGATCCGGCGCGCTCGGACGAAATCACCAAGGCGATCCTCGCCGTGGCCGCCGACCTGCAGAAAAACGGCGTCACCGCCGACGAACTGGAACGCGCGAAGAAGCCGTTGCTCACGGCGCTGCGCGACTCCGCCCGCACGAATCAATACTGGCTCACCGCCGTCCTCGCCAGCTGCCAGGAATTCCCCCAACGCCTCGACTGGTGCCGCACGCGCTACAGCGATTTCGACTCGATCACGCAGGCCGACCTGAACGACCTAGCCAAGACCTATCTCGCGTCCGATAAGGCCTTCCAAGTGATCGTACAGCCGGAAATACAGAAACCGTAACCGCCAAGACTGATGGTCAAGTGCAGCTTTGGGCGGCGAGTGCAGGAGCCGCCAAATCTGCACATATCACATTAAAACGTTTCCATGCAATGCCTTGCGCACTTAGATCGGCAAAACTTCGTTTTAATTATGGCTGCACTGAGTGCAGCCGAATAACACTGTTCGGCAAAGGAAGTCATGAGCGACAAAGTCAAGCCCCGCCGCGGCACCGATCCGAGAGTGCTGTTCATGTTTCTCGGCACGCTTTTTCTAGTCCCAACGATCTTTGAACTCGCGACCGGAAAGATACTGAGCAGGCACGGCTCACTTATCGCAGTTCGAAAAGACTCGCCGATCACCTACTGGCTATTCGCGCTGCTCTCATTGGCATCTACTGTCGTGATGTTCTATATCGGCACGCGGCGCAAAGGCGGGACCAAATGAAAAAAGAGCCGAACCAGCCGCCAGAGCCGACGGCCCCGAGCGGGCGTGGCTCATCTTGAACATTCGGACATGCCCTTCTCGCTCCGAGTTGCTCAGCCTATGCCCACTAGGCCGTGTCGTTTTTGCCTCGGCATGCAAGACGACAGTGTGTTCGCGGATTTTGACATCGACGATGGCGGCCATGTCGCGCTCCGTCGGATTTCGTTCGACGGTTTTGGCTGCTACGGCGCTCCAGAGAATCTTCGCCGCATTTCGCTCGATCATTCTCGCATCCTGATCGACTCCGTCGCTCTCGCGGAATTCGGCGATCCTCAGGTCGAGCAAGTTTTACGGAGGTACTTCCGCGATATCGCCAATACAATTGAGGCGCGCGAGGCGTTGGCTACCCATGAACTACTTTGACCCAGGCTTAAGATGTTCGCGTCAAAGGCCAAACCAGTCGCCCGCCCCATCCCCGAAATCCGTCACGCTGGCCCCGCCGTAATTTCCGGAGCCACTTTCGCCATCGATTTATCGTGCAGGCGGTTCAGCGCCAAGACTGAGATCGTCGCGTCGATCAGCGCCCAGAGCATGTCCGTTTGCGTGTCCCGAGGATCGCCCTGTGTGCCCAGAAAATCATCCGCGGCCAAGCCGCTCATCGGTTTCCATCTGCAAAAAAACAGGCGGTGGCTTTGGAGCCACCGCCTGGAGGAAAGAAATTGCGCGAGAGACGCGCGCGACCCCGGAAAACTTTACTGCCCGACGAAGGTGAACTTGTCGGCCGAGAGCTGGTAGGCGCTCGAGGACGAGTTCTTGCCGGTGACGGTCAGCTTGACGGTATGCGTGCCGGCCGAAGCGAAGGTGACAGTGCCGAAGGTGGTCGTCGGGTAGGACTGGGCGGCGGAGTACTGGTCCAGCGTGCCGCCGACATTGGTGCCGTCGACCGAGAGCTGGAGGATGCCGCGGGAGGTGTTGCCCTTCCATTCCATCTTCACCTGGTAGGTGCCGGCCACGACGCTCGGGATGGCGAAGCTGATGGAGTCGCCCGTGCTGTTGCCGGCGAGCTCGATCCACTTGCCGCCGCTGGAGTTGGTGTCGGTCTGGACGGAGGCCGTGGCGCCGCTCGGCGTATAGGTGAGGCTTTCCGCTTCGAAATTAACCGTGGGCGGCGGGGCCACGCTGATGGTGTAGGTGCCGCTGGTGACGGAGCTGTCGGAAGAGCCGCTCTTGTAGGCAATGGCCTTGAGCGTCTTGGTGCTGCTGATGTTCACCGGGCTGGAGTAGACCGTGCCGGCCGTCTCGCTGGGCGTGCTGCCGTCGAGCGTGTAGCGGATGGAAACGCCGCTGGTGGAGCTGGTGATGGCCACGTTCTGCGCGCTGGTGTAAGTGCCGGCCGCGGGACTGAAGGTGGGCGCGGAAACGGTGCCGCCACCGCCGCCACTGCTGCTGCCGCCCTGCCAGAAGAGGATGTTGGTCCACGTGGCGGTAATCGGAGCCGATCCGCTGTCGGTCCGATAGGTGCCGCACTTGTCGTAGATCGGGGTCTTGCCGCCCGTCTTGGTTTCCTTGAGTGAACCGTTGATGTAGACTTGGACCGTCCCATGATCGGCATCCAGAATCGTATTGATGCGGGCGGTGGTGCCGACGGTGTAGGACGCGAGCGTGTTGCCGCCCTCGATTTCATAGAGAATGCCGCTCTTCTGCACGCCGATCATGTTCCACGGACCACTGTTTTCCTGGAAGGTCTGCTTCAGGCAGATGCGATCGCCGCCCAGGCTTGTCACGGTCACGTCGCCTTGAAATTGATGCGTGCCGGAGGTCCAGGCGTTATACTCGCGCTCGGCGCGATCCTTGACCCCTGAGCTGGTCGACGTGAGCTTGAAGGTGTCGCCACTCACGCTGCCGCTGCCGGAAGTCTGGACTTTGAAGGTTTCGGCGATGGAAGACCAGCTGCTGCCGATTTGGGCGTAGGCATTCACTGCCAGCAGGCCAAAGAGGCCGGCGGCGGCGGCTTTGATCAATTTCAAGGTGCGTGCGTGTTTCATGATGATTCCTGATTCGATTGTATTTGAGGTTTGCATTACTACGGTTGCTGGACTGCAGGGGTTGATTTTGCAGAAGGGTATCGGCCAGACTTATTTGTCTGCCAAAATGGGGATGGACAGCGGCTATGGCTCGAAGCCACCACCGCGAGGGGTTGGAGATCAACATACCGGAATCTCGCGCGAAAGTATACCCCCTAAAAAGGGGTATACCTTACAACCATATGGGCATTAACCCCTAATCATCAATTTATGAGGGAATAAAACCGCGGACAAGCCACCCAACGATGTATTTATCCGCTTTCGCCTACACTCGCCCGACCACGAGCGAGGCGTTGGTGCCGCCAAAGCCGAAGCTATTGGCCAGCGCAAAATCGACCTTCTTCTCGACCGCAGTGTTGGCTGTGAAATTCAGCCCGAGTGCAGCGCAGGCCGGGTCGAGGTTATCCAGGTTGATCGTCGGCGGCACGACGCCGTGGTGAATCGACAGCGTGGCTGCAAACGCCCCCAGCGCACCGGCGGCACCGAGCAGGTGCCCCGTCATCGACTTCACCGCGCTCACGTGGAGCTGGTCCTTGCCCGTGGCAAACACGCGCGCGATGGCCGCGGCTTCTTCGCCGTCGCCGCCCGGCGTGCTGGTGGCATGGGCGGAAACATAACCGACCCGCTCCGGCGCGACCTTGGCGTCAGCGAGTGCAAGCTGCATGGCGCGACGCGAGCCCTCGGCTTCGGGCGCAAGGGAGGAAAGATGATGCGCATCGGCCGTCGCGCCGTAGCCGATCAGCTCGGCATAGATGCGCGCGCCCCGTTTCCGGGCATGCTCCAATTCCTCGAGCACGAAGACCACCGCGCCTTCGCTCAGCACAAAACCGTCGCGATCGGCATCGTAGGGCCGCGAGGCTTTTTCCGGCGCGTCGTTGCGCGTGGAAAGCGCTTTCATTTGCGCGAAGGCACCCACTGCGAGGGGCGTCACGACCGCCTCCGCGCCGCCCGCGATCATCACGTCGGCCTCGCCGCGCTGGATTACGCGCGCCGCCTCGCCCAGCGCGTGTCCGCTGGTGGCGCAGGCCGAGGCCACGCTCATGTTCGTTCCACGGAAATCCAACGTGATGGCCAGCTGGCCTGCAAGGATGTTGGGCGCGGTCTGCAGGATAAAAAACGGGGAGATTTTCCGGTAGCCGCCCTCGCGCCAGGTATCATGCATGGCCACGATTTCCGGCAGGCCGCCGAGACCGACGCCGAGATTCACGCCGGCGCGGGCGGGCGGAAGCGACCCGCGGATGGCATCAAGGCCGGAGTCGGCATAGGCTTCGAGCCCGGCCGCCAGGCCGAGGTGCGTGAAGCGGCCGAGTTTTTTGACTTCCTTGGGCGTAACCGCCGTGGTCACGGGCTCCGCGGCCGGCCCGCGCGTGTGCAAGGGCTTGGCCAGCAACGCTGCCGGCTCGAAACCTTTCACCTCGCCTGCGATCTGCGCCGTGCAACCCACCGGATCAAACCGGGTGATGCGGCCGATCCCGCTGCGACCCGCAGTGAGGGCGGCCCACGTGGCGGGCGCGGAGTGGCCGGCGGGCGTCAGGGCGCCAAGGCCGGTGATGGCAACGCGACGAATTTGCATGTAGCCCCTCAAATGGATGCCTCGGGCCCCGAACCGCAACGGGATTTTTACGAATTGATCGGTGCCACCCCGGCTTTGACTTTGCCCGGCCACCCGGCTTTAGTGGGCGGCCTTTGACCATGCAGCAGCTCCACCCTTATTGGCGGATGGACTACATCGAGGCGCCACGCTACCCGGTTGGGAAGAAGCCTTTCACCGAGCTGCCCGCGCTGGGCGACGACCGCGCCGCCCTGATCGTCCACCGTTCGCCGCGGAGCTATCTCATGCTCAACCGCTACCCGTACAATCCCGGCCACCTGCTCGCCATTCCGTTCCGTGAAGTGGTGGAACTCGAGGAACTCGACACCGCCGAACGCGCCGACTTGATGGAAATCCTGGTCACCGGGAAACGCCTCGTCACCGCCGCGCTCAAGCCGGATGCCTTCAATCTCGGTTTCAACCTCGGTTCCATCGCCGGGGGCAGCATTCTCCACCTCCACGCACACATCGTGCCGCGCTGGAACGGCGACAACAATTTCATGCCCGTGCTCGGCCAGACCCGCATCCTGCCGCAGGCGCTCGAGGCCACGTGGGAACGGCTGCGCGCCGCCGCCGCGGAGTTGAAAATCGAAAACGCCGCCTGATAGCTCCGTCGACCTCCGACGCCACTGATGCCCTCCAAGACCCTGCACTTTCCCAGCCCCCGCCACCTGAGCCAGCTCTATGGCGGGCGCGACGAGAACCTGCAGTTGGCCGAGCGCGCGCTGGGCGTGCGGCTGGTCACGCGCGAGGAATGGCTGAAAATCGAAGGCGAAGACAGCGCCGTGGCGCGCACCGAGGGATTTTTCAACTTTCTCAACGACGCACGCGGCCAGGGCGTGGTGCTGCGCGGGCCGGATTTCACCCGCGTGGCCGAGGGCTTCGGCCGCGGCGAGGGCGGACAGCTCCGCGAGCTCATCGCGGAGCCCTCCGTGATCGTGACCAACCGCAAGAGCATCGCACCCAAGACGCTGGGACAAAAGCTCTACCTGCAAGCCATCCAGAAAAATCCCATCGTTTTCGGCATCGGGCCCGCCGGCACCGGCAAGACCTATCTCGCCATGGCCGCGGCCGTGTCCGCCCTGCTCAAAAACCAAGTCCAGCGCCTCATCCTCACCCGCCCTGCGGTCGAGGCCGGCGAGGCACTTGGTTTCCTGCCGGGCGATTTGCGTGAGAAGATCCTGCCCTACCTCCGCCCGCTCTACGACGCGATGCACGACATGCTCGACAACGAGGATGTCGCGCGCCTGACGGAAAAAGGCGTGATCGAGATCGCCCCGCTCGCCTACATGCGCGGCCGCACACTCAACAACGCCTTCATCGTGCTCGACGAGGCCCAGAACACCACACCCGAGCAGATGATGATGTTCCTCACCCGCTTGGGCGACGGCTCGCGTATCGTCGTCACCGGCGATATCACCCAGATCGATCTGCCGCGCCACAAACAAAGCGGATTGCTTGAAGTGCGCCATATCCTCCGCGATATTCCCGGCATCGAGTTCCACACCTTCGCCGGCGCCGACGTCGTCCGCCATCCGCTCGTCCTGAAAATCATCGAGGCCTACGAACATTTCAAGAATCCGATGGGCCCGACCGCCACCGGCTGAAAGCCCGCGCCATGTCGCTGATCAAAAACTGGAAACTCCTCCGCGGCGGCCTCGCCGCGCCGCGCCGCGCGCGCAAGACCGCCGAGACCTCCGCCACGCTGGAGTTCCTCGAGGAAAGCCGTCTCATCGCCGTCCTCATTTTTGTCGCGACGGTCACCGCCATCGTCGTCATCAGCTCGGTCGGCATCAGCACCATCGACCTGCCCGTGCTGCCCAACCAGCTCGCCGCCGTGCGCATCGTCGCCAGCGCGCCCTTCACCTACACCAGCGCCGAGAAGACCCGCCTCGCCCGCGAGCAGCTCCGCAACCACGTCCCGCCGGTTTACCGCCTGGAGCTCGCGCCCATGCAGCAATTCGAGACCAACCTGCACGACCTCCTCGCACAACTCGAAAAATTTGAACACGATTATCCTGCCGCCCCTTCACCTTCATTGGGCGACGGCCGCCAGAAGGCGCTCGAAAAAATCACCGACGATTTCAACGCCCGGGGTCCCTACCGCGCCAGTGTGAACGACGTGGCCATGCTGCTTTCCCTCGGCGATGCCAGGGCGCGTTTCAGCATCGTGGAAAACGGCCTCGCCGCCCTGCACGAGATTTACACTGAGGGCGTGCACGACGGCTCCCTCGCCAGCACACAGACGGGCGCCGTCACCGTGTTCCAGATCATGAAGGGCAACGACGAGATCGCCCAGCGGCCGGTGCAGTCGACGGAGGAGGCGCTCACTTTCCTGCGCATCAACCTCGCCGCCGAGGGCGTGAGCCGCGAAGCCACCCTGGCGCTCTTCCGCCTCTTTGAGAATGGCGTCACGCCCAATCTGATGTTCGATCAGGAAGCCACCGCCCGCCAGCAGGAGGAGGCGCTCAAGTCCCTCAAACCGGTTTCCGTCTCCGTCGACCGCGGCCAGACCATCATCGAACCCGGCACCCGCGTCACGCCCGAGCAATACGAGATGCTGGTCGCGCAGCGCCGCTTCCTCCTCGACAACGGCGATGTCCAGCTCGACGAGGACCTGCAGCTTTTCGGCCGCGTGCTCCTCGTGCTCGCCATGGTCTGGGCCTCCGTCCTCTACATCCGCCTGGAGGACCGGGCGACGCTCCAGAGCAACGGACGTCTCGCGCTCCTCGCGCTCGTCGTCATCATCAACCTCGGCCTCGTGCGCCTCTCCTATTCGCTCAGCGGCCTGCCCTACTTCATCGAGCACGACACCGCCGCCTCGCTGCTGCCCTACACGGCGCCGACCGCGCTCGCGCCGATCATCGTGGCCATCCTCATCGACGCCGGCTCCGGCATCTTCATGGCGCTGCTCGTCTCGATTTTCGCCAGCGTCATTTACGGAAACCGCCTCGATCTGCTCGTGCTGACCTTCCTCGCCTCACTGGTCGCCGTTTTCTCCTGCCGTTCCCTGCGCAAGCGCAGCCGCGTCGTGCGCGCAGCCGGGCTCGGCGGCCTGGTTGTCGCCGTCTTCGCCCTGCTCATCGGCGTGGTCAACCGCCTGCCGGTCGTGGCCGTGCTGGAACAAATGGCGGCCGGACTCGGCACCGGGCTCGCCACCGGCGTCGCGGTCGTCGGCCTGCTGCCCATCCTCGAGGGCCTCTTCAAGCGCACCACCGACATCACGCTGCTGGAGCTGAGCGACTTCAACCACTCGCTTCTCCGCCTCCTGCAGATGGAGGCGCCCGGCACCTACCACCATTCGCTCGTGGTCGCCCAGCTGGCTGAGAACGCCGCCAACGCCATCGGCGCCAACCCGCTGCTCGCCCGCGTCTGCGCCCAGTTCCACGACATTGGCAAGATCGGGAAGCCCGAGTATTTTTCCGAAAACCAGCGCAGCGGATTCGATCCGCACGAAGGCAACAACCCCTCGCTCTCCGCGCTCATCATCAAAAGCCATGTCAAGGACGGCGTGGACATGGCGCTCAAGCACAAGCTGCCCAAGGCCGTCATCGACGTCATCCAGCAGCACCACGGCACCACCCTTATCCGCTCCTTTTTCGAACGCGCCAAAAACGAGACCCGCGCGCCCTTCACGGGCACCGCGCCGTTTGCCGCCGCGCCACGCCGCAATTCCGCCGATCCATTCGCCCCGAAGGTTTCCGAAACCACCTATCGTTACGACGGCCCCCGGCCGCAATTCAAGGAAAGCGCCATCATCATGCTCGCCGACGGCACCGAGGCCGCGTCGCGCTCGCTGCGCAAGGTCACCCCGCAGCACCTCGGCGAGCTGATCGAGCAGATCGTCCGCGACCGCATTGCTGACGGCCAGCTCGACGAGGCCCCCCTCACTTTCGAGGAAATCTCCAAGATCAAAAGCAGCTTCAATTTCACGCTCCTCAACATGCTGCACGCGCGCGTCGCCTATCCGACTGGAATCGAGGAGAAGCCGGAGCCCAAGGGCCAGGCCTCCGATGCCAGATAATCCCGCGGCGCTCCGGGTCCGCCTTTCGACCCCGGCCTCCCGTCCCCGGCCAATGCGCGCCGTCGCCATCCACAACGGCCATCCCCGCCTGCGGCTCGACCGCCGCGCCATCGTCGCGCTCATCCACACGCTCGATGCCCATGCTGAAAAATTCCGCGGCGGCTGCCCGCCCGGCGATCTTTCCCTCGCGTTTCTCACCGACCCGGCGCTGGCCCGGCTGCACGCCGATTTTCTCGCCGACCCGGCGGTCACCGACGTCATCACCTTCGCCGGCGACCCGGCCCACGGCCTCGCCGGCGAAATCTGCATTTCCGCCGACGCCGCCGTCCGCCAGGGCCGTCCTAGGCAAGGTCGAAAGACCGCCACCGGCCGAAAAGATTTCAGCGACGAACTTTC
The DNA here is from genome assembly GCA_035485575.1 of Opitutaceae bacterium. Taxonomy (GTDB): domain Bacteria; phylum Verrucomicrobiota; class Verrucomicrobiia; order Opitutales; family Opitutaceae; genus DASRHD01. The sequence continues at coordinate 80,802 of DATHNW010000024.1, forward strand.
GCTTTATCTCGTACACGGCTGGCTGCACCTCGCCGGTTACGATGACCTTGCGCCGGCCAAAAAAAAAGCCATGCGCGCCGCCGAAACCCGGGCGATGAAACTCCTGCGCGCCGCCGGAAGCCTGCCGGGCTTCCGGCTGGTCGAATGATTTGCGTCCGCGCGGTTTTGCCCAACACTTCCTGCCGATGCGCCCAAGCCACTTTGCCTCGATCCGCAATGCTTTTTTTTCGGGCCTGTTGCTCATCGCGCCGCTCGCCGCCACGTTGTTTGTTTTCTCCTGGCTCATCAGCAATATCGGCGGCTATTTCCGCCCGCTGTTTCCGTTCATGCCACAGGAGGGCGGCCTCGAGGCGGTCTGGAACATTCTCATCACGATTCTAGTCCTCCTGCTCATCATCGCGCTCGGGTACGGGTCGCGTTACGTCTTTGGGCGGTATTTCGGCGGCGTGGCCGAGCGCTTCATCCAGGGCATCCCCGGCGTCGGCGCGGTCTACACTTCGATCAAGCAGATCGTCGACACCTTCGGCGGCCAGAACCGCCATGCCTTCAGCAAGGTCGTGCTCGTCGAATTCCCTCGCAAGGGCGCCTGGACGCTCGGCTTCCTCACCGGGGAGAGCCGCGGCGAACTCGCCGCCCGGCTGCCCTCGAGCCTCGTCAGTGTTTTCATCCCGACGACGCCCAATCCCACCAGCGGCTTTCTCGTTTACGTGCCGCCCACTGAAGTCGTGGAGCTCACCATGTCGGTCGGCGATGGCATGAAGATGATCATTTCCGGCGGTGCCGTCGTGCCGACGTGGCCGCATCCGTCCGTTTCCGCCGGCCGTTGAGATTTCCGCAGTGCCCGGCCTCACGCTCCAGACCGACGCGCTCGTTCTGCTCAAGCAGCCGCCCGCCGACACGTTCCAGACCCTCACCGTCTTCTCCGCGGAACAGGGCGTGCTCCTGGTCCTGCAGCGCCTGCCGAAAAAAAACAGCCCGGGCTCCATCCTGCTCGACCTGTTCGACGAGGCTTCGCTGCTGCTTGAAAGCTCCAACCAGGGCCGCACCTGGTTTGTGCGCGAGCCGCGCCTGCTCGTCCGCCATGCCGGCATCGGCCGGAGCTACGACTCGCTCCGCTTCGCCTCCTCGCTCGCCGCCCTTGCCGCGCGCAACCCGGGGCCGGCCGAGAGCCACGCTCCCGTGGCCGCGCTCCTGCGCACCGCTTTTGCCATCTTCGCCGACAGCCCGCGGCCCGATCTCGTTTATTTCAAAAGTCTTTACCGCTTCGCCCGCGACGAGGGCTACCCGGTGAAACAGGAGTGGCTCGCCAGCCTGCCCGCCGCCCAACGCACGGCCGCCGCCGAAGCCCTCAACCAGCCGCTCGCGACGCAAACGGCCGAGACCGCCGCCGTGACGCGCCTCACGCACCGCCTCGAAGACTATCTGCGCGCCCACACCGAGATTTTATTGGACTAGCCGCAGCCATGGAATTTTCCCTCGATGAACGCACCGCCAGCCTGGGCGTCGGTGAATTCGCCTCCTTCGCCCCCGGCCCGCGCGGCGACAGCGGCGGCTCCAGCGGCCTCTGGCGCGCCCAGCTCGGCACGCAGCTGCACCAGCAGCTCCACGCACAAACCGCGGCCGAAAATTCATCCGCCGCGTTTGAAGTCCCCGTCTCCGGCCGCCTGGTCCACCGCGGCTGGACGCTCTCACTCTCCGGCCGCATCGACCAGCTCGTGCCGCGCGCCGGCGCCACCGTGTTACGCGAGATCAAGACCGTCACGCGGCCGATTCCTGCGCCCGAAACCGAACTGCGCGCCGATTATCCCGATTACTTCATCCAGCTCGCGGCCTACGTCGCATTGCGGCGCGCAAACCAAACGGCCGGCCCGCTAAGCGGGGAACTCCTTTTCGTCGAGGCCGCCACCGGCCTGGCCCAGCCCGTCGCCCTCGCACCCGTCGACGACGCCCTCTTTCGCGCCCAACTTGAGCGCCTCGTCGAATTCCTCGACCATCGTCTCCACGCCCGCGAGCGCCTGCGCCAGCTCCGGTTTCAGCCCGCTTTTGCCGAACTCCGACCCGGCCAGGCCGAGGTCATCGATGATCTGAAAGCCGGTCTCGAAACCTTGCAGCCCCGCATCCTTTTTGAGGCCCCGACCGGCTTCGGCAAAACCGGCGTGCTCCTCGACGCCGCGCTGGCGCAGCTCCACGCCGGCCGCTTCGACCGCGTGCTCTATCTCACGAGCAAGGCCACCGGCCAGCTCCAGGTCATGCGCACGCTTGCCGTCATGACCGCTTCGTCGCCACCAGCACCCGATGGGCGTCAACGATTGGCGGACAACGCAAATCCAAACAATGGCACAGGCGTGACCGCGTGGCTCGTCCGGCCAAAATCGGAACACTGCATCAATCATACTTTTCAATGCCTGCGTGATGTCTGCTCCTGTCTCGATGGCGCCGCCGAGCGCTGGTCGCGGAGCGGTCTGGCCCGGTTTTACCTTTTTCCCGGACAGCCGCACGATCTCGAGATGCTCCGGACCGCCGGCCGTGAAACCCGCCTATGCCCTTACGAAATCACCCGGGCCGCCCTCGCCTTCCAGGACGTGTGGATCGGTGACTACAATTACGTCTTCTCCCCGCGTCACCGCGCAATTTTCAACGAGCAGCCCGGCTTCGATCCCGCGCGCGCGCTGCTCATCATCGACGAGGCCCATAACCTGCCATCGCGGGCCGCCGACGCGCATTCGCACTTGGCACAAGCCAATGACGCCCAGGCCATGCTCGCCGAACTCGACCACCTTTCCGCTGCCGGCCCGCTGCTGGCCGCGTGGGAAAACTGGACCCGCCTGCTCGCCGCCCTGACTCCGGCCGACACGCTCGATCCCGTGACTGAGGCGGATCTCGCCGATGCGCTGACCCGCCTCGCGCCCCTTGTCGCCACCACGCCGCTCGACCATGCCGCCCTCGGCCCGCAACTCAGCGAATTGCTCTGGCAGATACCCATCCTCTCCGACTGGCTGGCCGATTCCTCGCTCAAGAAACTCCTCTGGTGCCCGCGCGCCGGCGAACTCGCCTTCACCTGCCTCGATGCGGCGGAGGCCATCGGCGAAACCGTCCAGGCCTATGGCGCGGTGGTTTTCGCCAGCGCCACGCTTGGCCCACCGGAAATCTTCGCCGCCGCCTGCGGCCTGCCCGTCGCACCCGCGGTCATCCGCGCCGCGACGCCGTGGCGCGACACAGCCTACGATGTGGCCGTCGATTCACGCGTGGACACCACCTTCCAGCAGCGCGCCAAGCACTACGCCACCACCGCGGCCACGATCGAGGCCTTGCATGCCGGCGCACGCGAACCGGTGGTGGTTTTCTTTCCGTCGTATGCCTACGCCGAAGCCATCAAGCGCACGCTCGAGGACAATGATTCGATCCTGCGCGTGGCGCTCCAGCCGCGCCTGCCCAACCTGGCCGCCCAGACCGAATGGATTGAGGAATCGCTGCTGCTCGCCGATGCCATTTTCCTCGTGCTCGGCTCCAGCTTTGCCGAGAGCATCGACCTCCTCGGCGGCCGCATCAGGCAGGCGATGGTCGTCGGACCCGCGCTGCCCGAGGTCAATGCCGTGCAACGCGCCCGTCTCGCCACCCTTGAGCGTGCCGGTCTCACGCGTGAACAAGCCTTTCGCCGCGTCTATCAGATTCCCGGAATGCAAAAGGTAAACCAGGCCCTCGGCCGGCTCGTGCGTGCCCCTGGCCAGCGCACCCGCGTCATTCTGCATTGCCGCCGCTTCGCCGACCCGGGCTACGCCACGCTCCTCGCGCCCGAATACCAGCGGGGCGAATTTCTCTCCGCCGACTCCGATCTGACCGCCTGGTTGGGTCTGTAAGTGACCCGCCGGTCGGCGGAACTGGGCCGAAAAGGGCAATTCGGCTCCAGAGTGCACTTTCCCCTTTAATTTTTCGCGCTCCTACGCCATAATTGTGTTTCGTGGCAAAAACCAAGACCCTCGGCCCTGGCGACATCCGCGCCGCCCTCGATCGCCTGGCCACCGCCATTTCCGCCCGCCACAAGCCATCTGAAAAGCTTCTGCTCCTGGGCATTGCCAATGGCGGGATCGAACTGGTCCGGCGGCTGGCCCTAAGCCTTTCGCCCGATTCGCCCCCGCGCACCGGAACGGTCGACATCTCCTTCCACCGCGATGACATCGGTCGCCATCCCATCCCGAAGGAATTCGCCCCCACCCACATTCCCACGGATGTGAACGGCGCCACCGTTATCCTCGTGGACGACGTCCTTTTCTCCGGTCGCACCGCCAAGGCCGCGCTCGACGAGCTCTTTGATCACGGCCGCCCGGCCAGCGTCGAGCTGGCGGTCCTGATCGACCGCGGCGGACGCCGGCTGCCCATCGCCGCCGATTACGCCGGCCTCATCCTCGCGCCGGGTGCAAACGAGAAAATTGTCGTGCACCTCGACCGCGCCGACCCAAAAAAGGATGCCATCCGCATCGAAACCGCCGCGCCGAAGCAAAACGCCGCCCTTTAAACACTCCATGCCCTGGTCGCGCCGACACCTCATCACGCTCGAAGAACTCTCCCTGGCCGAGATCGAGCAGATCCATTCCACCGCCTCCGCCTTCAAAAAGATCCTCCAGCGCAGCGTGAAGAAAGTGCCCGCACTCCGCGGCAAGACCATCGTCAACCTCTTCCTCGAGCCCAGCACGCGCACCCGCCTGGCCTTTGACATGGCCGCCAAGCGCCTCAGCGCCGACGTGATCTCCTTCGATGCCGCCACCTCGAGCACCACCAAGGGCGAGACGCTGCGCGACACGGCCGAGAACATCCAGGCCCTGCAGGCCGACATGATCGTCATCCGCCACGCCGCCTCCGGCTCGCCGCTCTATCTCTCGCGCCTGCTCGACATCCCCGTGATCAACGCCGGCGACGGCGCCCATGAGCATCCCACCCAGGGCCTGCTCGACACTTTCACGATGAAGGAGCATCTCGGCAGCCTCCACGGCAAAAAGGTCGTCATCCTCGGCGACGTCCTCTTCAGCCGCGTCGCCCGCTCCAACATCCACGCGCTGACCAAGCACGGCGCCGCCGTCACCCTCTGCGGCCCCTCGACGCTCGTGCCGCACCGGTTCACCGACTTCGGCGTCACCGTCTCGCACGACCTGAAAAGCGCGCTCGACGGCGCCGAGGTCGTCATGCTCCTGCGGATACAGCATGAGCGCCAGACGAGCAGCCACTTCCCCTCGCTCGGCGAATACACCAGCATGTTCGGCCTGAACAAGACCCGCGCCTCCTGGCTGCATCCCAAGGCCATCATCATGCATCCCGGCCCCATCAACCGCGGGGTCGAGATCGACAGCGACCTCGCCGACGGCGAGCACAGCGTCATCCTCGAGCAGGTCACCAACGGCATCGCCGTGCGCATGGCCGTGCTCTACCTGTGCTCCGGCGGCCAGCCCGAAAACGTCGCCCCCACGGAGTAATTTCCATGCCCGCCCTCTGGATCACCCACGCCCGCATCATCGACCCCGCCGCCAAACGCGACGCCGCCGGCGACCTCTTCGTGCGCGACGGCCTCCTCGTCGACTCGCTCAGCGCCGCCGACCGGAAGCGCGCCAAAAAAATCGACGGCCGCGGCCTCGTCGCCTGCCCCGGCCTCGTCGACATCCATGTCCATTTCCGCGAGCCCGGCCAGACGCACAAGGAGACCATCGCCACCGGCTCGCGCGCCGCCGCCGCCGGCGGTTTCACCACCGTCGTCTGCATGCCGAACACGGCACCCGTCGCCGACAACGCCGGCACCATCCAGTTCATCAAGGACGCCGCCGCCCGCGCCGCGGTCGTGCGGGTCCTCCCGACCGGCTGCATCACCGTCGGCCAGAAGGGCGAACAGCTCGCGCCCACCGGCTCGCTCAAGCGCGCCGGCATCGTCGCCATCACGGACGACGGCCATTGCGTGCAGAACAACGAGCTCATGCGCCGCGCCGTCGAATACGCCAAGATGTTCGACCTGCCCGTGATGGACCACTGCCAGGACGACGCGCTCACCCACGATGCCGCCATGAACGAGGGCGTCATGTCCACGCGCCTCGGCCTGCGCGGCTGGCCCCACGCCGCCGAGGACATCATCGTTGCGCGCAACGTCATCCTTTCGGAATACACCGGCGGCCACATCCACCTTCAGCACATTTCCTCGAAATTCTCCGTCGGGGTCATCCGCCGGGCCAAGGCCCGCGGCGTGCGCATCACCGCCGAGGCCACCCCGCACCACATCGCCCTCACCGACGACGCCCTCGCGACCTACGATACGAATTTCAAGATGAACCCGCCGCTGCGCACCGAGGCCGACCGGCAGGAAATCCTCGCCGGCCTGCGCGACGGCACGCTCGACTGCATCGCCACCGACCATGCCCCGCACACGACCGACGAAAAGGATCGCGAGTTTGACTATGCCCCCTTTGGCATCCTCGGCCTCGAGACCGCGCTGCCCGTCTGCCTCGACGTTCTCGTGCGCCAGAACAAGTTCAAGCTCCCGTACGTCATCGACCTGATGACGCGCAAACCCGCGCAGATCCTGAAGCTCCCCGCCGGCACGCTCGCGCCCGGCGCCGCGGCCGACCTCACGCTGTTCGACCCGGACGAAAAATGGCGCTACGACGCGAAGGCCGGCTTCAGCAAATCGAGCAATTCTCCCTGGCACGGGCAGACGCTCACCGGCCGCGTCAAAGCCACCGTCGTCGCCGGCCGCGTCGTCTTTGCCGACGGCAAAATCACCGCCTGACGGCGGAGCTTGCACTCGCCAAGCGCGCCGCGGGCCGCATGATGGCGGCGCGTGATACCCGAACATGTCACTCCTGTCCTCGCCGCCGCCGGCACCATCGAGCTGATCCTGATTTTCGCCGGCATCGTCGTCTGGTGGCGGATGGGGCGCCCCCGGCCGCCGCGGCTCGCCCCGTGGTCGATTTCAGTCAGTGATTTTCTCACCTGCGTCCTCGCCGTCATTGGCGGAGGATATTTTTTCCAACTCCTCGGCCATGCCATCGGCGATCCGTTCCTGCGCAAATTTTCGGCTGCCAGCGATGCGCGCACCATCGTTTATGGGACGGCGTTCCAGCTTGGCCTGCTCGCCGGCCTGGCCGGCGCCCGGGTCTATCTTCGCACGCGGCCTGAAGCCGCTGAGGTTCCAACGTCACCACCCAGGATGCCCTCCCTGCCGGTCGCCGGGCTGGTCACCTTTCTCGCCGTGCTGCCCGCGGTCACCGTCACCGGGCTCGCCTGGAGCTGGATCATCCAGCTGCTCGGCCTGCCGCCCGAGCCCCAGGATCTCGTTGACATGTTTGCCCACCCGCAATCGCGCACCTCGTTCATCGTGCTCTTTGTGCTCGCGACGGTCGGCGCACCCATTGTCGAGGAGCTGGTCTTCCGCGCGGGCCTCTTTCGCTATTTGCGCACGCGCCTCCCCCGTTGGGCCGCCCTGTCGCTGCCCGCGCTCTTCTTTGCCTCCCTGCATGGCAACTGGGCCAGCCTCGGTCCCATCGCCATGCTCGCCATCATCTTTTCCCTAGCCTATGAGCGGACCGGCCGCATCGGCGTCACCATGATTGCGCACGGCCTTTTCAACCTCAACACCATCCTGCTCGTCCTCGCCGGCATGCGCGCCTGATCGTGTCACCCTTCGCAAAAAGGAAATCCGGTTCCATCGCCGCGCTCGGCGAAAGCGCCCTGCTGGAAAAAATCCGCCGCTGGCTCGGCCCGGTTTCGCCGCCCGCACCCTTCGGCATCGGGGACGACTGTGCCGTGCTGCCGGCCGCGCGAGGGCAGCAGCTCATCACAGTCGATCCCGTCATTTACGGCCGCCATTTCGACGATGCAGTGCCGCCGGCCGGCGTCGGGGCGAAACTGCTCAAGCGCAACCTCAGCGATCTTGCGGCCATGGGCGCGCGGCCGACTACCGCCGTGCTTGCGCTCACCCTCGACCCGCGGGTCAGCCTGCGCTGGCTCGAACAATTTTACCGCGGCCTCGCCGCGGAGGCGCGACGCTGGCGCGTGCGCATCGTCGGCGGCGACCTCACACAGGCGGAAAATTTCATCGGAGCCTATCTCACATTGCTGGGGGAAACCGCCGGCCCCCGCGCGGTCACGCGCACAGGTGCGCGCGCGGGCGATGCCATTTACGTGACCGGTGAGCTCGGCGGCAGCCGGTTGGGCCGCCATTGGCGCTTCCGCCCGCGTCTCGCCGAGGGTGCATGGCTGGCGCGACGGCCCACCGTGCGCGCGATGATGGATGTAAGCGACGGCCTGGCCAAGGATCTGCGCGCGCTCACGCCGCCCGGCGCCGTGTCTGCCATTGACACCGCGGCCATACCCGTAAGCGCCGCCGCCCGCCGGCTGGCCACGCGCACTAAAAAATCGCCGCTGCACCACGCGCTTTGCGACGGCGAAGACTATGAGCTGGTCTTTGCCCTGGCTGCGCAGGCCAATCACACCGCCTTCGAACACGCCTGGCAACGTGCGTTTCCCCGCACCCGCCTCACGCGCATCGGACAGTTCGCGACCACCACGGCAAAAATTCCCAATATCCTTCGCCTCGATGACTTCGCCGGCTACGAACATTTTCGCTAAGCTCCGCGCGGGTGTTGCCACCGCCTCGGCCGAGGAGACGCGCACCCTGGCCACCGAGCTGGCCATCGGGCTGCCGCCCGACACCACGCTCGCGCTGCACGGCAATCTCGGTGCAGGCAAGACGACCTTCGTGCAGGGACTGGCCCGCGGCTTCGGCATTGCCGAGCCGGTGACAAGTCCGACGTTCACTCTCTTCACCCTGCATCGCGGCTTCAGCCGCACACTGATTCATCTCGATGCCTACCGGCTCGATGATCCACGGCAGATCGAAACGCTCATGCTCGATGATTTTCTGGTCACCCCGTGGTGCCTCGCGGTCGAATGGCCGGAAAAAATCGCCTCTTTCCTCCCGGCGAATGCGCTGCATCTCACGCTAAGGAGCGAACAGGATGGAAAGCACTTCCTGCAGTTAGCCTGACGGCGCGACTTCCTCGGGCGGAGGCGGTGAGGCTGCCGGGGCAGCCGGCTCAGCCACCGCGGCTTCGGGAGCAGGCACTTCGGGGAAATTTTCCGGATCATTTTCCGTGGCTTCGACTTCCTTTTTACGCGCCTCGGCCATCGGCGGCGGCGCAAAGAGACGGCCATCGATAAATTCAGTCACGTAACCCTCTGTCACAAGCCAGCGCAGGTCGCCCAGCAGGCGGGAGAATTTCTCCCTTTGCTCAGGCGTAAGCGCAGGCGCGGCCGCGGCAGGGGTTTCAATGGGAGGAATTTCAGTCGCCGTTGATGCGGCGGCTGCGGCCGGGGCGGCGGGCGACAGGCCGAGGAATTTCTCCGGAAGCTCGCCCGCCTTGATCATCGGGTGGGCTTCGATGAAGGAGATGAGCGTGCCGATGCTGTCGGCGAAGACCTGGCCGGGCACGCGGAATTTGCGTTTCACGGCGCAAACATAGCTGACGCCCTTGGAGCCTTTCTTGAAAATGGTGAACCCTTCGCGGCGAAGACGGCCGCGAAGACCGTTGGCCGTGTCGAGCGGGAAGCGACGCTGGCGTTCGAGCTGGCCCTCGACCGCGCGGCGGATTTCGCCGGGCGGCAGTGTTTCGAGGGCTTTGCCATGGAAGCGCGCATGCTCGACGGCGCGAAGAACCTTGTCGCGCGCATGGGTGAGCAGATGCGCACGGGCTTCCTCTAATGAGTCAAAGCTCACAGCCGGTATCGCGATGGCCGCGGGCGTTTCCACCGGCGGAGCCTCAGGAGCGGCATTTTCCTGGGCCGGAGTTTCGGCGGCGGGGTCGGAAGATGGGGCAGCGGCTTCTGCGGGCACGGGCTCGGCCGGCGCAAGTTCAGCCGGTTTGGCAACTTCAGCCGGGCGACCCTGTTTCCACGTGTAGCGCGTGGCCTTCTTCATTTTCTCGAGCCACTGATTGATGAGCTCGGGATCGCGGACGGACTCGATGCGCTCGCGGAATCGCTCGAAGGGCATGCGCGCGACATGCGCGGCGTGATGCTGCTGGATGATCTGGCTGTAGCGGTGGTAATTGGGCGGCCCGAGGAGTTCGCCCGTGAGCGTGCAGCGGTTGACGACCTGGAAATTTCCCTTCGGCGGCTCGATCTCAACGTTGGCGAGGTCGAAGAACTTATCGAGGTGCTTGCCGAGGACGTGGGCGATGGTGGCTTCCTCCGTCTCAAACGGCACGCCATCGGGCACGCTGAAGTAAAGCGCCGCGGATTTTTCAGCCGCAGCCGGCTTGGCGGGTGGCGTGTCCCCCACGGGAGGCAGATTTTCCCCGAACGGGGCGGCCTTGCGCTGGACGACGGCAACGAAGCGCTCGTTCTTGCCGAGAATGGTGCGCGCGATTTCGAAAAGCTCGAGCGTGCGACAGGAGGCGCGGATGGTTTTCGCGAGGGCGGCAAAGCTCACGTCCTCGGGATAAAAGGCCACGTTAAAGAACGGGCTTTCGTAAGGCGGGCGCATCGGCTCCTGTCCGCCACGGGGGGCGTACTGGCGCGGACCGCCCTGATAGCGTTCACCGCCACCGGGACCCTCGCGGCGCGGGCCGCCACGGAAGTCGCCGGAACGGCGGGGCGGACGGTCGGACGGACCCTGGCCGGGAGGGGCGGACGTTTCGCCACCGGCAGGCGTCTCGCCCGGGCCCGTCGTGACGGGTGGCTTGCGAAAGGCACGGCGGTCGCGGCGCATCTCGTTGCCGCCTTCCCGCGGCGGGCCATCGCGGCGCGGACGATCATCGCGGCGCTCGCGCGGGCCGGCGCGGCCCGCGGGATCCGGTTTGTCCTGGGTCCACTGAGTCCCAAAGCTGAAGCTTTGGAGCTGGGTCAGGTCGAGTTTGTTGAAATCCGGATCGGGATTTTCCTTGGCTGAAGTGTCGTCCATGAAGTCGGCGAAGCGGACGTGAGCCCGCGAAAGTTGCGCAAAAGGATGAGGATAATCTCCCCGGGACACGGGGCGTGGCAAGCGATTTTACAAAGGGCCTTCCGCCTTGCGGCCAGGGCCGTCAAATGAAGGCCAATTAATCGCCATGGCTTGGCTGGATATCCTATTTTTGCTGGTGACGGCCGCGGGCGCGCAGCGCGAGCCAGAGCATCCACAGGCCGAAGGCGAGCAGCACCAGGCCCCAGTCGAGGTTGATGTTATATCCGAGCGAACGGACGTAAAGCGAGGGGTCGCTCACCAAGCCATAGATGACCAGCATGGCACCGAAGAGCGAAAAAATAAGGCCGAGGGGCAGGCGGAGGTCGAAGTTCATGGCGGGTTTCCTTAGGCGAAGATGAAGTTAAGGCCGAGCGTGGCCGCCAGGACGATGACGCCGAGCACCGCGGGTTTTTGATACCACGGCTCGTCTTCCGGCGCGGGCTTGGGCGTAAGCGAGTAAACGAGACCGCGCAGTTCGGCGTCGGTCTTGTTCTGCTTGGTGGCGAGGGAAACCGCAATGGTGATGAGGAAGCAGGCCGTCCAGGCAAAGATCGCGGTCCAGAAATTCTGCGCCATCTCACTCGGATAAGTATGGAGGGTGCCGAGCCAGCCGCCCTTGATGCCGACCGGATCGCCGACGGGCAGCGTGAGACCGTGGTGCAACGCCGCCGCAAAGGTGCCGGACAGCAGGCCGATGAAGGCGCCGTGGCCATTGGTGCGGCGCCAGAACATGCCGAGCAGAAAGGTGGCGAAAAGCGGGGCATTCACAAATGCGAACACGAGCTGCAGCATGTTCATGATGTTGTTGAACTCCGCCGCGAGATAGGCGGCGGCCACGCTAACCAAGACGCCGAAGACCGTGGCCATGCGGCCCATCCAGAGGTAATGCGCGTCGGATTTGTTCGGCGCAATATAGCTCTGGTAGATGTCGTAGGTCCAGACGGTGTTGAACGCGGTGACATTGCCCGCCATGCCCGACATGAACGACGCCATGAGCGCCGTGAAGCCGAGGCCAAGCAGGCCGGGAGGAAAATAGCGCCCAAGCATCACGGGAACGACCATGTTGTAATTGAGCGAGCCGTCGGCGTTCTGCGGCAGGGTGAAGCCGCCGTGCGAACTCTGCACCAGCGCGATCGCCACCATGCCGGGCAGGATGACGAGGAAGGGAAACAGCATCTTCGGAAACGCGGCGATGAGCGGCGTGCGGCGGGCGGCCGACATCGACCGGGCCGCCATCGCGCGCTGCACGACGAGAAAGTCTGTGCACCAGTAGCCGAACGAAAGCACGAAACCCAGGCCCATCGCGAGGCCGAACCACTCGACGCCCATCGGGTTCGAGCCAGCGCTGCCCATGTGCTTCCAGGACTCGGTCCACGTGCCCGGTGCGAAATGCTGCTCCACCGCCACTGCGGAAAGTTTTTCCTTCAGGGCCGCCCAGCCACCCACGTCCTTGAGGGCAAGGTAGGCCAGCGGCGCGAAACCGAACACGATCATGAAAAACTGCAGCACCTCGTTGTAGATCGCCGAGGTCAGACCGCCGAGAAAGATATAGATCAGTACGATGAGGGCGGAGATGAAAATGCTGAAGTTGAAATTCCAGCTGAGCAAAATCTCCAGCAGCTTGGCCAGTGCGTAGAGCGAGATGCCCGAGGAGAAGATCGTCATGACCGCAAACGACAGCGCGTTGAACCCGCGGGTTTTTTCGTCGAAGCGCAGCTTCAGGTATTCCGGCACCGAGCGCGCCTTCGAGCCATAGTAAAACGGCATCATGAACAGGCCGAGGAACACCATCGCGGGAATCGCGCCAATCCAATAAAAATGACTTGTGGTGATGCCGTATTGCGCACCGGAGGCGGCCATGCCGATCACTTCCTGCGCACCCAGATTGGCCGAGAGGAAAGCGAGGCCGGTGATCCACGCCGGGATGGAACGCCCCGATAGGAAGAAATCGGTGCTGCCTTTCATCTGGCGCTTCAACGCCCAGCCGATGCCAAGCACGAAGACGAAGTAAACCAATAAAATGGCATAATCGATGCCACCGAGTACGAGGGGGTGTTGCATAAGGGGGCTAAATTGCCGGGCTCCAGTCGATGATTATCTACAGTGAGAACGTCAACTCCAGCTTTTCATTCCAAGGACAGGCCCGAACCTTTCGTCTTGGGCGCAAACCCGTCGGCTCGCTCTTCATGAAAAGCGATGGTGGAGGCCTTTTCCCGTCCGATCTGCCGGGGAAAGTGGTGCTCAGGAAGGGACTCGAACCCTTACGCCTTACGGCACACGCCCCTCAAACGTGTGTGTCTACCAATTCCACCACCTGAGCGTTCCATAGCGGGGAAGGCGCAATAAGAGCCATCGTCCGCGGCTTGTCCAGCCCGGAAGTAAGCCCCGTGAAAAATGGGCTTGGAGATGCCGCCCAACGCGCCAATCCTCACGCTTCCGGCCATGACGCCCCTCGACGACATCCAACGCGCCCTGCTTGCCTCCTACGAAACCGACGGGGGCATCAACCACCTTGATGGCACCAACCTGCCCGCGCAGGCCTCGGTCAACCAGCTCGCGGTGGACTGCATGCACCTTCTCTTCCCAGGTTACTTCGAGGAACGCGGCCTGACGAAAAAGGACGTGCCCGCGCATGTCGGCCACCTGCTCAAGCGCATTGAGAAGCGTCTCGCCGACGAGGTGGAAAAAAGCCTGCGCTTCGCGCGCGACGCCCACGCGTCCACCCGCGCCCGAGAGCTCACCGACACCGCGCTCGGCCGCTTCCCCGAACTGCGCAAAATTATCCAGACCGACGTCGGCGCCGCGTTCAGCGGCGACCCGGCCGCGCGCAACGTCGAGGAGATCATCCTCGCCTACCCCTGCGTGCTCGTCATCTCGCTCCAGCGCCTCGCGCACGTGCTCTACCAGCTCGGCGTGCCGCTGCTCCCGCGCATGCTCACCGAGTTCGCCCATGAACGCACCGGCTGCGACATCCATCCCGGCGCGGAAATCGGCACCCACTTCTTCATCGACCATTGCACCGGCGTCGTCATCGGCGAAACCGCGCGCATCGGCCATCACGTGAAGCTCTACCAGGGCGTCACGCTCGGCGCAAAATCGTTCGAGCTCGATCCCGAGGGCAACCCGGTCAAGGGCGTGAAGCGCCACCCGGACATCGGCAATCATGTGACCATCTATGCGCACGCCACCATTCTCGGCGGCGAAACGCGCGTGGGCGATCATTCGATCGTCGGCTCCAACGTCTGGCTGCTGCAAAGCGTGCCGCCGCACAGCGTGGTTTATTTCAAAGGCGAAAACCTCGTCATCCGCACCCGCCAGCAGGACGAAACCGTGGTCGAGACGCGCAAGCTGATGGATTTCGGCGACTGGGTGATCTGATCCGGAGTTAAGCGCAAAGGCGCCAAGTCGCCAAGAAAGGCCGCGGAGACCGCTCGCCTGAATTTTTCAGGTTATTTAATCGGCAGCACGGCGACAAAAACCATGCTGCAACGGGAGCGGAGCATCCGGCGACAACGGACCCACGATATAGCACGACCTGCCCGATCAACCGGCCCCTTCCCTTGCTTTACGCACTTTGCGTCCTTGCGCCTTTGCGTTAAAAAATTCTCCCCGTTACCGCTGCCGGTCGGCCAGCGCCCGCGCCATGTCGCGCGCAAACAGCGGTCCGCGATAAATCATCCCGGTATAAACCTGCACCAAGGTCGCACCCGCATCGAGTTTCTCGCCCGCGCTCGCGGCATCGTTGATACCGCCGACGCCGATGATGGGCAGCCGGCCGCCGGTCGCCCGCGCAATATAGTTGATGATCTCGGTCGAGCGCCGGCGCAGCGGCGCCCCGCTCAGGCCGCCCGCTTCGTTGATGCTCGCAAACGGACCGGGGCGTTCGAGCGTCGTGTTCGTCGCAATGACCCCGTCGAAACCGAACTCAGTGAGGACCGCGAGCACGGTGTCGATCTGGGGTGGCGAAAGGTCGGGCGCGATTTTCAGCAGCAGCGGTTTTCGGGCCTTGCCCGGCTGCGCGGCCCGATCGCGGTTGGCGGCTGAAAGAGCGGCGAGCAGCTCCCGCAGACGCTCCTCTTCCTGCAGCTTGCGCAGGTCGGGCGTATTGGGACTGCTGACGTTGATGACGAGATAGTCGGCGTGATCGGCCAGCAGGGCAAAGCTGCCGAGATAATCGGCCACGGCCTGGTCGAGCGGAGCGGCCTTTGACTTGCCGAGGTTGATGCCAAGCGGGATGCGCCGGCGGCCCGGGCCGGGCTGGCGCGCGAGATAGGCGGCGATTTTTTCCGCGCCGCGATTGTTGAAACCCATGCGATTGATGACCGCCTCTTGCGCGGGATAGCGGAAAAGCCGCGGCCGGGGATTGCCCGGCTGCTCAAGCCGCGTGACCGTGCCGATCTCGACATGGCCGAAACCCAGCGCAGCGGCCGCGGGCCACGCGCGGGCGTTTTTATCGAAGCCGGCCGCGAGACCGACGGCATTGGGAAATTTCAACCCGAATGCCTCGATGGGCCGGTTACGCCCCGGGGACGGCTGCAGGCAGAGTTCCAACGCCCGGCACAGCGGGGGCGCCGAGCCGAGCAAGGCGAGCGCGCCCACGCTCAATTCATGCGCCGTTTCCGAGTCGAGACGGAAAAGCGCACGGCGAAAAACCCTCTCATACAGCCAACCCATGGGCGCGAAGTTGCGCGGCACGGCACGAAAATGCAAGTGCCCTGCGGTGCAAACCCGCCATGGCCTGCGGGTTGTCCGAAAAAACTTGGGTGATTTTTCTGCTTGTTTTTTCAAAACCCGTTTGCACGCTGCGGCTCAAATTGACGGTCAGGCGACCGGGGGAGGCGGCCGCGGAAAGTTGGCAAAATGTCACTTTCCCGGTTTGACTCGCGCGACCGCCGGCCCTTTTGCTCCCCTTCGAAATTACACACATGGCCAAATCCATCACCACCCTTGACTGGTGCATCGTGCGCCTCGGCGAAGATCACAACTGGTGGGTCGATGAAGTCAGCGACCCCATCCGCTGGGACGTGGATGGCCTCAGCATCATCGACCCGCGGCAGGTCTCGCACCTCGTCGACCTCGTCGAACCGCTGCGCGACCACGGGTTCGACCAGGATCTTTTCGAGGCGGCCTTCATCTGCTTCCGCATTGAGAAAGACCTCGGCCAGGGTCGCGTGCGCCTCAAGCGCGTGAAGGAATCCCTTTTCGAGTCCGAGGAAAAACTCTTCGCGCTGCCCGACCATCTCGACGAGGAAAACGGCCCCTATGCCGACCTGCTCGACCATATCACGCGTTGCCGGGTGAAGATGCTCAACGACCTTTTCGATTTCGCCTCCAAGCTCACGGTGGATGAGGTCGAGGACCAGCTGCGCGAGGACCAGAACACCAATTTCATCCAGGGCAAGGCCATCCACGCGTTCGCCGAGCTCACCGACATCCTCGACTTCGTGCCCGAAGGCTGGGACACCGACGAAGAACGGCCGGAAAAATCCGTCGAGGAAGAGGACGACGCCGACCTGCCCGAGCTCGACAAGGAAGAGGAGGAGCGTCTCAAAAACGACTCCAGCCTCAAGTGGGATGAAGACGACGAAAAGGACGAGGAGGACGAAACCCCCGGCGCGAAGGAAGACAAAGACGACGAGGACGACGAAGACTCCGACGACAAGGGCAAGGCCAAGGACGACGCCGGCGAAGATGACGACCGTCCGCGCAGCCGCTCGCGCGGCAAACGGTAGTTGCCATCCCGCGCACTTTGCGCCCACCTCGCCGCATGGCCCAGACGTTTCGCCCGCGCGCGTTTCTTGCCACGCTGCTCGCCACCGCCTGCGTGATACTTTCCGCCTGCGCCTCAATGGAGGGCGGCGACAACCCGCGCATTCCCGCCCCCGCTTCCGCCGCCGTCCTGCGCCCCGGCGACAGCCTGTCGATCACGCTCCAGGGCGTGCCCGACCCCGGCAACAACAACGTGCAGATCAATGAGCAGGGCTTCGTCTCCCTCCCCTACATCGGCAACGTCACCGCCGCCGGCTTCACCGCAGCCGAGCTTTCGCAGAGCATCCGCGAAACCTACCTGGCGAAGAAAATCTATCTCACGGTCGATGTCGCGGTGACCGTCACCCAGCGTTACATTTATGTCGGCGGCGAAGTCATGCGGCCCGGTCGCATCGAGTGGACGGCCGATCTCAGCGTGGCCAAGGCCATCGAGGCTGCCGGCGGCTTTACCCTCTACGCCAAGCAGGCCAGGATCACGCTCGTGCGCGCCGGCACGGCCTACGACATCAACGTCGTCCTCGCACAGAAAAATCCGGCCGAGGATCCGCGCCTCATGCCCGGCGATTCGCTCCAGGTGCCGCGCTCGCCGTTCTGAGAAAGTTCACGGTTCAACGCTCACCGTTGAGCGCCTTTCAGATCAACCGCGAACCGAAGATGGCGAACGATAAATTCATCGCGCGAGCGCGATGGCCATCTCCTTCGCGAAATAAGTCAGGATCATGTCCGCGCCCGCGCGCTTGATCGCCAGCAGCGATTCATGCCGGCAGGCCGCGAGATCGAGCCAGCCGCGCTGCGCCGCCGCCTGGATCTGCGCATATTCGCCGGAAACCTGGTAGGCTGCGACCGGCTTGTTCGTGCGTTCGCACACGTCGCGGATGATGTCGAGATACGGGCCGGCCGGCTTCACCATCACGATGTCCGCGCCCTCGGCCTCGTCGAGCGCCACCTCGGTGAACGCCTCGCGGCGGTTGGCCGGGTTGAGCTGGTAGGTGCGCTTGTCGAGCCCGCGTGTGCCCGCGGCCTGCGCGCTACCCACCGCGTCGCGAAACGGCCCGTAATAGGCCGAGGCGAACTTCGCCGAATAGGCCAGGAGGCCCGTCTGCGTGCAGCCGGCAGCATCGAGCGTCGCGCGGATCGCACCCACACGGCCGTCCATCATGTCGCTCGGCGCCACGAAATCCACGCCCGCGCGCGCATGCAGCACAGCCATTTTCACCAAAATCCCCACCGTTCGGTCGTTGTCCACGTCGCGGCCGTCGGCCGTGAGCAGACCGTCGTGGCCATGGCTCGTGTAAGGGTCGAGAGCGATGTCGGTCATCACGACCAGCTCGGGCAGCGCCTTTTTCACCGCGCGCACCGTGCGCAGCACCAGCGCGTCCTCGCGCAACGCCGCGGTCCCTTCGCTGTCCTTCAGCCGTGCATCGAGCTTGGGAAACAGCGCCACCGCCGGCACGCCGAGCTTGTAAAGCGCCCGGCACTCCTTCACGAGGCCCGCAATGCCGTGACGAAACACGCCCGGCATCGACGCCACCGGTTGCGGGGCGCCCTCCCCTTCGATCACGAAAAGCGGCGCGATGAAATTCTGCGGACGCAGCACCGTTTCCTCCACCAGCGCGCGCACGCCAGCCGTCCGGCGCAGGCGCCGCGGACGGTGAGTCAAATCGAGCTTGAAGTTTTCAGGCATAGTCGCGTTGGAATAGGGGTTTTAACCGCACATTTCCTTAGATTCACGCTAATTTTGTCTCTCGCAAAGACGCAAAGGCGCCAAGAATCAAAATAAAGTTGCTTTGCGCCTTGGCGGCTTGGCGTGAAATATTTGAAGTTTCCCCTGTTCATGCCCATCCGACTTTTCGACTCGCTCACGCGGGAGATTCGCGAACTCAAGCCCTCGCACCCCGACGGCGTCTTCCGCTTTTATAACTGCGGGCCGACGGTCTACGCGCCCGCGCACATCGGCAATTTCCGCACCTTTGTCGTCAACGACGTGCTCCGCCGCCTGCTCGAACTCGAATTCGGCAAAGAGAAAGTCCGCTACGTCCGCAATCTCACCGACGTGGACGACAAGACCATCAAGCGCGCCCGCGACGAAGGCCGGCCGCTCGCCGAAGTCACGAAGCAGTGGACGGACAAGTTTCACGCCGACTGCGCCGCGCTCAACTGCCTGCCGGTGCCGGAGAAATTCGAGCCCACGGCCACCGGCTACATTCGCGAGCAGGTCAACATGATCGAGGTGCTGATGGAGAAAGGTAATGCCTATCGCGCACCCGATGGCTCGGTCTATTTCAAGGTCTCGTCGTTCGATCAATACGGCGCCCTTTCGCGTGTGAAGGAACGGGAGTTGCAGCCCGGATCCGCACTCAAAGCCGCGGCGGCCGACGCCGACGAGAAGGAAGACCTGAGTGATTTCGCCCTCTGGAAAGCGCACAAGCCCGAAGACGGCCCCAACAAATGGCCCGGCCCGAAAAACGCCGCCGAGGGCCGTCCGGGCTGGCACATCGAGTGCAGCGCCATGAGCAAGGCACTCCTGGGCGATACGATCGACCTCCACACCGGCGGCGTGGACCTGCTCTTTCCTCACCACGAAAACGAAATCGCCCAGAGCCAGTGCTGCAACGGCACGACGTTTTCACGCCACTGGTACCACAGCGAACACCTGCTCGTGGACGGCAAGAAGATGAGCAAATCGCTCGGCAATCTCTACACGCTGGATGAACTTGTCGCCAAGGGCTTCTCGCCGATGGCCGTGCGCTACGCACTGCTCATGGGCCATCCGCGCAAGCAGCTCAATTTCACACTGGATTCGCTGCATGCGGCAGAAAGAGCGCTGAAAAGTTTAGAGTTTCAGGTCGAACGAATGCTCGATCATGCGAATCTCACGAAAGAAGATTGGTCACAATTTGTCAGTGCCACTCCTGTTTCTACGTGGGCAGGCACAGATTTAAAAGACGCACTAGATGCGCTAAAAGCTGACCTGAACACGCCTTCCGCTTACGGAGTTTTTTTCTCCTACATCAATCAGCTCGCGATTCGGACAAACGAACCAATGGAAGCTCGAAAGCAAAGACTGCTTCAAGTGGGCAGCTTGGTCTTTGTACTCGGCTTGGAATTATTTCCCGCAAAGAAGATCGATGAGCCTCCCGTCGAAATCAAAATTCTTGCCGAAAAACGCTGGGCCGCCAAGCAGGCCAAAGACTTCGCCGTGGCCGATGCCCTCCGCAAGGAACTGGCTGCCGCCGGCTGGTCGATGCTCGACGGCAAGGACGGCTACAAGCTTGAGCCTTTGAAGAAATAGCCCAAGCCAAAGCGCGAAGACGCAAAGAGGCGAAGTTCACGCTGCAAAAACTTTTCCTCTCCGATCTTGGCAGCTTTGCGTCTTTGCGCTTAACTCATCCTTCCTTTTCCCATGCCGATGACCCCGCTCGAAGAACTCCGCCACTCGGCGTCGCACATCCTCGCCACTGCGCTGCTGCGCGTCTTCCCCGACGCCAAGCTCGACATCGGCCCTCCCACCGACACCGGATTTTATTACGACGTCGACCTCGACCACAAACTGACCGCCGAGGATCTGGTGAAGATCGAGGCCGAGATGAAGAAAGTGGCCGACGAGAACCAGCCGTTCCTGCGCAAGGAGGTTTCGCGCGAGGAAGCGACGGAGATCATCAAGAAAATCGGCCAGGAGCGCTACAAGCTCGGCCGTCTGGCCGACATTCCCGAGGGCGAAAAAATCTCGTTCTACCAGAACGGCGAGTTCATCGACCTGTGCGCGGGCACGCATGTCCGCTATTCGTCGAAACTGAAGGCGTTCAAGCTCCTCTCCATCGCCGGCGCGTACCATCGCGGCGACGAGAAGAACAAGCAGCTCCAGCGCATCTACGGCACGGCGTTTCCCTCGAAGGAGGAGCTCGCGCAATACCTCGAGCAGCAGGAGCAGGCCAAGGCCCGCGACCACCGCAAACTCGGCCGCGACCTGAAACTTTTCCACATCGACGAGGACGTCGGCCAGGGCCTGATCCTCTGGACGCCCAACGGCTCGATCATCCGCCAGGAATTGCAGGAATTCATCGGCGGCGAACTGCGCAAGCAGGGCTACTCGCAGGTCTTCACGCCACACATCGGCAAGCTCGAGCTCTATAAAACCTCCGGCCACTTCCCCTACTACAAGGAGTCGCAATTTTCGCCGGTGTTCGAGAATGAGTCGCTCGCGAAAGTCATCGGCGAAGGCTGCTCGTGCGGCGAGGCCTTTGCCCGGCTCGAGGCTGTGTCCGCCCGACTCGCGTCGCAGATCAACCAGCGCACCGGCAAGGAAACCATCACGCCCGACCGCGTGCGGCCCGACGACCAACTGCTCGACGGCTTCATGCTGAAGCCGATGAACTGCCCGCATCACATCAAGATTTTCGCGTCGCAGCCACATTCGTACCGCGACCTGCCGGTGCGCCTGGCGGAGTTCGGCACCGTTTACCGCTGGGAGCAGTCGGGCGAGCTCAACGGCCTGACGCGCGTGCGCGGGTTCACCCAGGACGATGCGCATCTCTTCTGCACCGAAGAGCAGGTCGCCGCCGAGGTGCTCGGCTGTCTCTCGCTCGTGAAAGTCGTCCTTTCCACGCTTGGCATGACCGACTACCGCGTGCGCGTCGGCCTGCGCGATCCCGACGGCAAGAAATTCGCCGGCAATCCCGAGCAATGGGACAAGGCCGAGGAGGCGTGTCGCAACGCCGCCAAGACGCTAGGCGTGCCCTTCACCGAGGAACCCGGCGAAGCCGCTTTCTACGGCCCAAAGATCGACTTCGTCATCAAGGACGTGATCGGCCGCGAGTGGCAGCTCGGCACCGTGCAGGTGGACTACGTGCTCCCCGTGCGCTTCGATCTCTCCTACATTGGCGCCGACAATGCCGCGCACCGGCCGGTGATGATCCATCGCGCACCGTTCGGCTCGATGGAACGCTTCTGCGGCGTGCTCATCGAGCATTTCGCCGGCGATTTTCCCGCGTGGCTCGCGCCGGAGCAGGTGCGCCTCGTTCCCATCGGGGAAAAGCAGCTCGATTACGGCCAGTCGCTTCTTGGGCAGCTGCGCGCCGCCGGCCTGCGCGCGTCGCTCGACGAGCACAACGACAAGCTCGGCGCCAAGATCCGTCGCGCCGAACTGGAAAAGATCCCCTACACGCTCGTGCTCGGCGGCAAGGAAGCCGAGGCCCAAGCCGTGAGCGTGCGTTCGCGCGCGCGCGGCGACGAGGGCGTGATGCCGTTCGCGGCCTTCCTCGAAAAATTGAAAAGCGAGGTCGCGACGCGCGCACTGCCGGACAAGAAAAAGCCCGAGGCAAATCCTTCAGAAGCCAAAAAACCATGAGCCCATCACGGGTTCATGGTTTCTGAATTCATTTTGACCGAAGAAAAAGCCGGCGTCGCGAAAGCGAGGCCAGCTGGTCGGAATCAGATTGAGGGCCCGGATCAGATGGCCTGTTCGCCGTGTTCTTCGGTGCGGATGCGCACCACTTCCTCGAGCGGGAGGACAAAGACCTTGCCGTCGCCGATCTTGCCGGTCTTGGCCGCCTTGACGATGGTGTCGACGGCCTTGGCGAGGACATCGTCAGTCACGGCGATCTCGAGTTTCACCTTGGGGAGAAAATCGACGGTGTACTCGCTGCCGCGATAAATTTCGGTGTGGCCTTTCTGCCGGCCGAAGCCCTTCACCTCGGTGACCGTCATGCCTTCGATGCTGATGGCCGACAGGGCCTCCTTCACTTCGTCCAGCTTGAACGGTTTGATGATGGCAATAATGAGTTTCATAAGATGATGGATGCGGTCGGGGCTCGGAAGAACAGGAGCAAGGCCTTTTCACCGACTTGGTTAAATCAGGGCATTTTCATAAGAATGCTTTATGAAAAAATCCATGGAATGAATTATTCTCATGCAAGAAGGTTCATCTCCCATGTCGATGCCCCCGCCAAGTTCAAAATGAAAAAGCCGGTGCCCTGAAAAGCACCGGCTCCTCAAATTTGGCTTAAATTAACCGCTCAGATGGCGGATTCGCCATGCTCGTCGGTGCGAATGCGCACCGCTTCCTCGAGCGGCACGACGAAGACCTTGCCATCGCCGATCTTGCCGGTCTTCGCCGCCTTGACGATGGTATCGACCGTCTTGGCAAAAACCTCGTCGGTCACAGCGATCTCCAGCTTCACCTTGGGCAGGAAATCGACGGTGTACTCGCTGCCGCGGTAGATTTCCGTATGGCCCTTCTGCCGGCCAAAGCCTTTCACCTCGGTGACCGTCATGCCCTCGATGCCGATTTCGGACAGGGCCTCTTTAACTTCTTCGAGTTTGAACGGTTTGATGATGGCAATGATGAGTTTCATCCGGAGGGCTTTGGTTTGGGTTTAAGGATTGTCCGGCAAAGGGAAAATCCCCGGCCGGCGCAATGACATGTGTGGAAGAAAAAAACTTACTTAACCCCTGCTATTCAGCAAACAGCATGCCAAACAAAACCCAGGCCCCGCGTCCGTGCTTCAGGCTGGAGGCAAGACCGTGGCAATGTGCAGGTCCCGCAACTGGCGGGGGGTGACCGGCGTCGGACTCCCGGCCATCAAATCCTGCCCTTTTTGGGTCTTCGGGAACGCAATGACATCGCGGATGCTCGTCGTGCCACAAAGCAGCGCGACGGTGCGGTCGAGGCCAAACGCGATACCGCCATGCGGCGGAGCGCCGTAACGAAAGGCGTTCAGCATGTAGCCAAAGCGGCTTTCGACGATATCGCGCGGGATTTTCAGCACGTCCTCAAAGACTTTCTTCTGCAGCTCGGGCTGGTGGATGCGGATGGAGCCACCGCCGAGCTCCATGCCGTTGAGCACGACATCATAATGCTGGCCGCGGACCTTCTTCGGGTCGCTGTCGAGCAACGCGACATCCTCCGGCACCGGCGAGGTGAACGGATGGTGGGTGGCCACATAGCCGTTTTTCTCCTCATCGAAGCTCATCAGCGGGAAATCGACCACCCAGAGGAATTTCCAGTCGTCGGGACGGATGGTCAGCTTGCCGCGCTTCTGGAGCAGCGCCGCGCATTCCAGGCGGATCCGGCCGAGGATGGCACACGCCTTTTCCCAAGTCGCCGCGGCGAAGAAAACCATGTCGCCTTCCTTGAGGCCGAGCTTCTGCGTGAGTTCGGCCTTTTCGGCCTCGGAGAAGAATTTCACAATGGGCGACTTCCACTCGCCGCCCTCGACCTTGATGAAGGCGAGACCCTTCGCACCGAGCATCTTGGCGATTTCCTCGAGGTTCTTGAGCTCGCCCTGCGTGAGGTCGGCCAGCCCGGTGGCATTGAGCGCCTTGATGACACCGCCACCTGCGATGGTGGCCTGGAACACCTTGAAGCCGGAGGCCTTGAACGTCTCGCTGAAATCGGCCAGTTCGAGGCCGAAGCGCGTGTCGGGCTTGTCCACGCCAAACCGGTTCATCGCGTCCGCATACGCGAGACGCGGGAACGGCGTCGGGATGTCTGTGCCGAGCGTATCCTTCCAGACTTTTTTCAGCATGCCCTCGAAAAGCGCATAGATGCCCTCGCGGTCGATGAACGACACCTCGACGTCGACCTGTGTGAATTCCATCTGCCGGTCGGCGCGCAGGTCCTCGTCGCGGAAGCAGCGGGCGATCTGGAAATATTTCTCCACGCCGGCGACCATGAGGATCTGCTTGAATTGCTGCGGCGACTGCGAAAGCGCATAGAACTGGCCTGGGTGGATGCGCGACGGCACGAGATATTCGCGCGCGCCCTCCGGCGTGCTCTTGAAGAGCGCCGGGGTCTCGACCTCGATGAACTCGTTCGCGTCGAAATAATCGCGGATGCTCTTCGTCACGCGGTGCCGCGTGATCAGGTTCTTGCGCATCTTCGGCCGGCGCAGGTCGAGGTAGCGGTAGGTTAGGCGCAGGTCTTCGTTGACCTTGTCACCGCCCGCGTCGTCGAGCGGAAACGGCGGCGTGTCGGAAACGTTGAAAATTTCCAGTTCGCCCGAGTCGATCTCGATTTCACCGGTCGGCAGCGAAGCATTCACAGTGCCTTCCGGCCGCGCCACAACCTTGCCGGCCACGCCAATGACGGACTCGGGCTTCAACTGCGCCGCCCGCGCGCCCAGCGCGGCGTTCACCTGCGGGTCGAACTTCACCTGCGTGATGCCCTTGCGATCGCGCAGGTCGATGAAAATGATGCCGCCGTGGTCGCGGATGGAATCAATCCAGCCAAAGAGCGCGACGCCGGCGCCGAGGTCGGCCTTGGTGAGTTGGGCGCAGTGGTGCGTGCGTTGCATAATTAGGGCGAAAGGTGGCCAGCTAAGCGCACGCCGCACCCGAGGCGCAAACAGAATTTCAGCTCCGACCGGGACTCACGCGGCCGGCTTGGTGATTTCCACGAAGGCCGTGAGGATCGGGCTGTTTTTGTGGTAGCACCAGTTTTCGCGGCGAAAATCCGGCGCACGCCGCCCGGAGGTCACGGGATAGGGCGCGAACAGCTTCTCCAGTTCGTCCTTGGTGAAGTAACGCACGCCCTCGCCGTGGGGCTTGCCGGCCTCGCTGCAATCCGTGGTGATCAGCAGGCGGCCGCCGGGTTTCAGGCAGCGGTACATCTCGGCCAGTGCCCGCTCTACAGGAGGGATGTGCTCGATCACCGAAATGCTGGTGATGAAATCAAACGTCCCGTCCGCATAGGGCATGCGGGTGAGATCCACCGTGCGGATCTCGATCCCGGGCGCCGCGCGCTTCATCGCGGCGCGCCAGAGAAAAAACGGCGCTTCCGTCGGCTTGCGCGGCAGCAGGCCCGCCCGGCGCAAAAGACTTTTTTTCAGGCGCTCGCCATAGATGTCGGACACCACGACGCGGCTCGCCACCCGCGCCAACCAGAGGCCGAGATAGGTATTGAACGAACCGGTATCGAGCACGGTGTAATCGCCGGCGTGGCCGGGCAGCCGCTGCAACACCTCGTCGAGCTCCCAGTCGCGCATGCGCAAGGGATACGCGAAATCCAGCCCGAGTTTTTGCCGGATGAATCCGTCGTAATCGGCCATCCGGGCGCGGAAATTGCCGTCCAGCTCGCTCGCTTCAAAGAATTTCATGCAGATGAAGACAGGCCGTGGCCTTCAGCCGGCGATCAAACTCTGGCCGGTCATCTCCGCGGGTTTCGGCAGCTCCATGAGTTGCAGGAGCGTCGGCGCGATATCCGCCAGGCGGCCGATGGGCCGCATCTTGGTTTTGCCAGCGGCCAGGCCTTCGCCCACGACGAACACTTCGACGAGATTCAGCGTGTGCTGCGTGTGCGGGACGTTGTTGATCGGATCCCACATCTGCTCGCAGTTTCCGTGGTCGGCGCAGATCACGGCATGGCCGCCCATTTTTTCGAGCGCGGCGAGTAGCTCGCCCACCCCGCGGTCGGTCGCCTCGACCGCCTTGATGGCCGCAGGCAGCGAGCCGGTGTGGCCGACCATGTCGGGATTGGCAAAATTGACGACAATGAGCCCGTATTTGCCGGAAAGAATCGCGGCCTTCGCCGTCGCCGTCACTTCGACGGCCGACATCTCCGGCTGCATATCATAGGTGGCCACCTTGGGGCTGGGTGGACAGGCCCGTTCCTCGCCCGGAAACGGATCGCTGCGGTAGTTGTTGAAGAAAAACGTCACGTGCGGGTTTTTTTCCGTCTCGGCGCAGCGGAACTGCGCGATGCCCGCGTCGCTCACGACCTCGCCGAGGATGTTTTTCAATTTTTCCGGCTTCGACAGGATGACCTGCACGGGCAGGCCGGCCTCGTATTCCGTCATGGTCGCATAATAGAGATCCAGCTTCGGGCCGCGGTCGAAGCCCTTGAAGCCGTCGATGACAAACGCCTTCGTGATCTCGCGCGGACGGTCGCCGCGGTAATTATAAAACACCACTGCATCGCCGTCGCGAATCGACGCGACGGGTCGGCCGTCGGCGCCGGCCACCGAGGTGGGCAGCACGAACTCGTCGCCCTTCTGCGTTTCGCTGAGGGGCTTGTCGTAATATTGCTGCACGGCCGCCTCGGCGCTGGACGCGGTGGCCTCCGATTTTTTGCCGGTGAGCATGAAATAGGCCTGGCTCACGCGCTCCCAGCGGTTGTCGCGGTCCATCGCCCAGAAGCGCCCGCAGACGCTCGCGATTTTCCCGATGCCGAGTTCGCGGCATTTGGCCTCGACCTGCTTCACATAGCCGAGCCCGCTCATCGGCGGGGTATCGCGGCCGTCGGTGAAAGCGTGGATGAAAACACGGTCGGGCGCGACGCCGTCGGCCTTCGCCTGGGCCAGCAGCCCGTAGAGATGCTCAAGCATGCCGTGCACGCCCGCATCGCTCACGATGCCCATGAAATGCAGCGACGAGCCGCGTGATTTCACACACTCGACCGCACCGCGCCACACCGGGTTGGCCGCGAGGCGCTTTTCGGAAAACAGCTTGTTGATGCGCACGAGCTCCTGGTCGACGATGCGACCGGCGCCGATGTTCTCATGGCCAACCTCGCTGTTGCCCATGACTCCATCCGGCAGGCCCACGTCGAGGCCCGACGCCTTCACCAGCGTGAACGGATATTTCGCGTGCAGCATGTCGTCGCAGGGCTTTTTCGCGAGCACGACGGCGTTGAATTTATCCTGTTCCGGATGCGGGTTCTTGCCCCAGCCGTCGCGGATGATGAGGAGCACGGGCTTGCGCGGAGTGTTCATAAAATTTTCGTCCGCCCCCAGCACGCCCGCGCGCCCGGCGAAAGGCAAGGCTCCGTTCAAGTCGTTTGCATTTTTCGCCCAAAAAATTCCTTCACTCGCACCCAAACTGGCAGTAACCTTGCTGTAAGGAAACGCTCGATGACACTCATCATCCGAGACCAGCTCGTGAATCCGCCGACGTGGTTCCTCGCGTTTCGAGACCTGACGCTTTATTGCTCGGTCTTCCTGCGACTGGACATCATCGTCGAGTCCGACGACATCGATACGTATTACCGCTGGCTCCGGCCGCGCGGCGGACTGGATTTCATCGAACAATTCGTGCGGCCCGGCGAGGAGGACGGGCTGCGGCTCGACGTCGTGCACAACCACCCGCCGACCGTCGTCACCGATCGCATCACGCCGGAAAACACCCACCGTCTCATCCGCCAGATCCAGTTTGCGCGCAAATCCTAGCCGCGGGCGCACGGGCATTTGACTTTGTGCGCAAAGGTCGCGACGACTTTCGGCCATGGCCAAGAAAGCGGTCCTCCTCGTCAATCTCGGTTCGCCCGAATCGCCCTCGGTGCCCGATGTGCGGCGCTACCTGCGCGAGTTTCTCGGCGACGAGCGCGTCCTGGACATCCCCGCGCCGCTCCGCTGGCTGCTGCTCGAGGGCATCATCCTGCGCACCCGACCCAAGCGCTCCGCGCATGCCTATGCCTCGGTTTGGACGCCCGAGGGCTCGCCGCTGGTCCTGACCTCGCGCCATGTGCGGCAAAAGCTGGCCGGGCGCGTGCCCGTGCCCGTCGCCCTCGCGATGCGCTACGGCCAGCCCTCCATCGCAACCGTCCTGGCGGACCTGGCGGCCGACGGCGTCGATGACATCCTGCTCTTCCCGCAATATCCGCATTACGCCATGTCGAGCTGGGAGACGGTCGTGGCGAAGGTCTTCGCCGAGGCCCGGAAGCTTTCGCCCATACCGCGCCTCACCGTCGTGCAGCCCTTTTACGCCGACCCCGGCTACATCGACGCGCTCGTGGCGAGCGCCCGGCCGTATCTGGAAAATAAATACGACCATATCCTCTTCAGCTACCATGGCCTGCCCGCACGCCATCTCCGCGAAGCCGACTCCTCTCACGCGCACTGCCTGCGCGTCGACAACTGCTGCGAGGTCTGCTCCCCCGCACACGCCACCTGCTACCGCGCGCAAATCATGCGGACCACCCGCGCCTTCGCCGCCCGCGCCGGGCTCGATCCCGCGCGCTGGTCGGTTTCCTTCCAATCGAGGCTCGCCGGCGAGCCGTGGCTCGAGCCTTACACCGATCACGAACTCGTGCGCCTGCCGGCCGAGGGCAAAAAGAACCTCGTCGTCATCACCCCCGCCTTCACCGCCGATTGCCTTGAAACGCTGGAGGAAATCCGGATGGCGGGCCGCGACATGTTCCTCGCCGCGGGTGGCGAATCGTTCACTCACATCCCCTGTCTCAATGAACATCCGGCCTTTATTGACTTCCTCGCCAGCCGCGTGCGCGCGTGGGTCGAAAACGGCTCGCCGGAGGCAGTTTCGTCCTCCTGCTAAAAACACGTAAATGCTTGGTTTTTGGCTCGTTGTGGATATGTTAATAAAGTTGTTATTTTCCGGGATTGAGCTATTTAACCATTTTACAAATTAATCCCGGGCAGCACGCCTTTTCCCGGAAACAGGGCTGCCATTCCTTTGCGCCTAGTGAGCCTGCATCCCAAACTTAACCCGCCGTCTGCTTCGCTTCGGCAGCCGCCGGCCGAGGAAGCCGCCCTGCTTGCCCTCGACGCTGCCGGCCGAATCACCTTGGCCAGCACTGCCGCCCGCAAACTCTGGCAAACCGGCGACACCGAGCTCATCGGCGAAGCACTGCCCAACCTGTTTTTCTTCGAAGTCACCTCGCGTGAGCCCGACTGGCTGGAAGCGCAATGGGAGGTTCTCCTGGCCGCCGCGCTCGATCAAACCGTGCCGCTTACCGCGCACCCGCGCGAAGGGGCCCCCTGTGACGTCACTGTGCGCCTGGAAAAACTCCCCGGCGCCACCCCGGCCTATCTTGCGCATGTGCGGCCGGCGGCCGCGCCGGCAGGCATTGCGACCGCCCTGCCCAACGAGCTGGCGGGACTCACCGTACTCGCCGACAAAGGCTCAATCGGCTTGTTCGACCTCAATCTCAAGGATGGCCAGGTTTATTATTCGCCCAGTTGGAAAAAACTCCTGGGCTTCGCCGAGCAGGAACTCGCCAACACCTACGACACCTGGCTGAAGCTGCTCCATCCCGACGATTCCGCCGCTGCGCCCGATCGGATCGCCAAAAAATCATCCAGCGGCACGCGCCCCTTCTCGCTCGAATTCCGCATGCAGCACCGCCGCGGCCATTATCTTTGGATCCAGAGCAGCGGCGTGCAGATTTTCGGTGCCGGCGGCACTCTCGAGCGCGTGATCGGTGTCCACGCCGACATCACCGAACGCAAGGAACAGGAGGAATCCGCCCTCACCGGCGAGGAACGCCTGCGAAATCTTGCCGGCAGCGGCCCGCTCGGCCTGTTCGAATTCGATTTTGCCCAAAAGCGCTTCTGGCTCTCACCCGCGTGGAAGCACCTGCTCGGCCACGCCGAGAACGAGGCGACCGACGCCATGGAGGCCTTTCAGGCCGCCCTGCCACCCGAGGAAGCGGGGAACGGCGTCGAGGCCTTCTTCCTCTCGCGCCATACCGGTGAGGCAACTTACCTTGAAACCGGCCGCCTGCGCCACAAGGACGGCCATTTTTTTCCCGTGCTGCTTGGCGCGCACCGCCAGTTCTCTCCTGAACATGAATTGCAGCGGATCACGGGATTTCACCTGGCGCTGCCCGCCGGCGCCCTGGCCGCCGGCGACACGCCGGTGCCGCCTGCCTTTCTCGCCGAAGCACTCGCCGCTGTCACCGAAGCGGTGCTGGTCACCGATATGCGCGGAAAAGTCCTCTACCTGAATGCCAAGGCCGCGCAGCTCACCGGCTGCACCGAGGAAAATGCCCTCGGTCGGCCCGTGGGCGAGATTTTCCGGATCGTCCTCCGCGACAATCCCGCGGCGACTGACGAGGCGCTCGAATGCGCCCTCACCGCCACCGAGTCGCTCGGCTTCATGGCCAATCACGCTATTGCGCCGCCCGCCGATAACGATCAGGCGCAACCGGTCCCCATTGTCTGGACCGCACGCCAGTCCGCGGACGGCAACGGCAACGCCCAGGGCGTCATTTTTGTTTTCCGCAATCCCGACGAGCTCTCCCTCACGCCCGATGAACTCGTCAAGGCCAACCGCTTCGAGTCGCTCGGCGTGCTCGCCAGCGGCATCGCGCATGATTTCAACAACCTTCTCACCACCATCCTCGGCGGCGTCTCACTGGCCAAGGACACCCGTGACGACTCCGGCCTCGCCGACAGTGAAAAGGCCTGCCTCGCCGCCAAGGCCCTGACCAAGCAGCTCCTGCTCTTCGCCAAGGGCGGTACTCACGTGAAAAATGTCGTCGCTCCCGTCGATATTCTG
Organism: Opitutaceae bacterium; assembly: GCA_035485575.1. Classification (GTDB taxonomy): domain Bacteria; phylum Verrucomicrobiota; class Verrucomicrobiia; order Opitutales; family Opitutaceae; genus DASRHD01. The sequence continues at coordinate 111,778 of DATHNW010000024.1, forward strand.
ACCGACTCCTCGCGCCTCGCGGCCGCCGGCGCCACCGTGCAGATTTCCATCGATGCGCCGTCCGACATCGCACCGGTGCTCGTGGACCGCGCGCAGATTTCGCAGGTCTTTCAAAACCTCATTATCAATGCCGTGCAGGCCATGCCCGACACACCCGGCGCAAAGATCTGGCTGCGCGCGGCCAATGTCACCCTTACCGAGGGCCAGATCCCCCCACTGCCCGCCGGCAATTACGTCGATTTCGAGGTCCGCGACAACGGCTCCGGCATCCCGCCGGAAAACCTCCAGAAAATCTTCGATCCCTTTTTCACCACGAAAAAGCACGGCACCGGGCTCGGGCTTGCCACCGTGCTTTCCATCGTGCACCAGCACGGCGGCCAGATCGGCGTCGATTCCACCGTCGGCGAAGGCACCGCCTTTTCCGTTTTTCTCCCGCCCGCCGAGCAACCGGTCGAGGTCGAGGCCCGCCGCGCGCCCACGCTCCGCTTTGGCACCGGCCGCGTCCTCTTCATGGATGATGATGAGAAAATCTGCATCCTCACCGGCTCGATGCTGGCCAGCCTCGAGTACAAATACGACATCGCCCACAACGGCGAGGAAGCCATCGCCCTCTACCGCCGTTATCTCAACATCGGCCGGCCGTACGACGCCGTCATCCTCGACCTCACGGTCATCGGCGGCATCGGCGGCAAGGAAACCTTCCTGCAGCTCCAGGAGATGGATCCCGACGTGCGCGCCATCGTTGCCAGCGGTTATGACAACGACGAAATGGCCCGCCGCTTCCTTGACCTGGGTTTCTGCGGCTATCTCACCAAGCCCTATCGTGTCACCGACCTCGGCAAGGTCCTGAAGGCTGTCCTCGGCTGAAACCTACCCGCGGCTCAGCCGCGCCACGTCAGCGCGTGACACAAGGCCACGCCAGCGGCGTCGGCCTCATCAGGCGCCAGCGGCCGGCCATGGCCCAGCATGGCCATCATCGTGCGCGCCATCTGCTCCTTGCTCGCCCGCCCGGCACCCACCACGGCCTGTTTCACCCGCAATGGCGGATATTCGAACACCGGCAGGCCGCGCAACGCCGCCACCGCAATCGCCGCGCCACGGGCCGCGCCGAGAATCTGCGCCGTCTGGAAATTCTGCACGTAGATTGTCTGCTCGAGCGCCACATGCCGCACTTCATCGCGATCAAGAAACACACTCACCGCGCGGTGAATCTCCGCCAGCGCCTCGGGCATCGTCCGGCGCGCCGGCACGTGCACCGTCACCGCGTGCAGGAGCAGTGCCTGCCGGCCGGGCGCGAATTCCAGCAGCGCCAGGCCCGTGCCCCGCAGGCTCGGATCGATGCCCAGCACGCGCCCGATGAAAGGCACGCGATACGCACTGATCGACGCACTGTCCGGCCACGTCGGCGCCGCGAGCTTTCCCTCGAGCTTTGCCTTCCATAATTGCCTGACCGACGACCGCGCCATATTTGAAACAAGGCAATAGCTTCGCCCGCACCCGCTGCCAAGGTTCGATCCTCAGAAAGTTTTTTCCGTGACGGCCGGGCTTTCGCAAAATTCGCCGCCGCGCACGGTGAATACCTGCCACGAGGTCGCGGCCTCGCCCTCCGGCAGGCTCGTGCCCGTGGCGATGACCTGCGCATCCGGCGTCAGCGCCGCCCAGAACCGCCGCCGCCGGGCGGGATCGAGCTCGCCCAGCACGTCATCGGCCAGCAGCACCGGCGTCACACCGCTTTTTTTCTGGAAAAATTCCGCCTGCGCCAGCCGCAGCGCCAGCACGAGTGATCGCTGCTGGCCCTCCGACGCAAAGTCCCGCGCTCCGCGTCCGCCGAGCGTGAACTCCACATCGTCCCGGTGCGGCCCGGCGAGCGTCGTGCGCCATTGTGCATCCCGGCCCCGGTTCTTCTCCAATATCGTCAGTATCGACGCTGCGTCGGTCGCGGCAAAGCTCGGCACGTAAACCATTCCCACCGGCTCCGCGTCCGCCGCCAGCTGCGCATAAAATTTTTCCACGCTTCCGGCCAGCTCCGGCACGGCCGCGGCCCGGTGGACGGTCAATTCGGCCGCCGCAGGCGCCAGCACATGTTCAAATGCACCCAGCTCGGCGGCACCGGTTTTTCCCTGCTTCAACAGGCTGTTCCGCTCGGCCAGCGCACGGTGAAACGTCTGCAATGCCCGCAGGTAGCCCGCATCCAGCGCCGCCAGGGTCAGGTCGAGCCAGCGCCTCCGCAGGGCCGGCGCACCGCGCATGAGCAGCTGGTCCTGCGAGGAAAAGACCACGGTGGGAAACCGTCCCAGATAGTCCGCCAGCCGCGTCACGCGCGTGCCGTCGCACTGCACTTCCTTGCCTCCCGGCCGCAGTCGCATCGTCACCACTGTTTCGCCCAGGCGTTCATGCTCGATCGTGCACGCGATGGCCGCCTCCGCCTGCCCATGCCCAATGAGCACGGACGCATCATTGCCACGAAATGAGCGCAACGCGGTCAAAAATCCCGCCGCCTCGAGAAAATTGGTTTTCCCCTGCCCGTTCGCACCGACCAAAAACTGCCGCCGGCCCGCCAGTTCGAGCCGCGCCAGCGCGATGTTGCGAAAATGCTGCAGCGTGAGCGTGCGCAGGCGCATCAGAGCTTCACCACCGCCTCCGCCGGCACCACCTCTGCACTGACCGCGGCCAGCGCCTGGGTCAGCTGCTGCCAGTCCGCCTCCGTGGTTTCCCAGCTCGCGCTCACGCGGATGACACGCCGCGCTTCTTCCGGCGGGCAGCCTATTGCCGCCAGCACATGCGATGGCCCTTCCTTCGCCGTTGCACAGGCCGAACCGGTCGAGACTTGAAATCCACGCTTGTCGAGCCGTGCCACCCAGCGGGTATTTTCACCGTGTGGGAGGATAAGCGACACGGTGTTCCATAACCGGTCCGCGCCCGCCCCCACCACCCGCGCGTGCGGCAATGCCGCCAGCACCGCCCGCTCAAAGGCTTCGCGCCAGCGCAGCCGTTCGGTTTCCAGCAGAACTTTTTTTGTCTCCGCCTCCACCAGCGCAGCCACCATGGCGGCAATGCCGGGAAAATCCTCCGTGCCGCCGCGATGGCCGTGCTCCTGCTCGCCGCCACGTTGCGCGCGGAAGTCTGGCGCGTCCTTCGCCGCGATCAGCAGGCCTGCGCCTTTCGGTCCGCCAAACTTGTGGGCCGAGCCAATCACCCAATCGGCCTCGCCGAGGCCCGAGGCCGGCAGCTTGCCCAGCCATTGCGCCGCGTCGCAAACAAACGCCGCGCGGTGCCGCCGGCACAGCCGCGCCAGCTCCGGCCACGGTTGCAGCACGCCCGTCTCGTTGTTCGCCGCCATCACGATCACCGCGCCGACACCGCCGGCCGCCAGCAGTTTTCCCACCTCTTCAGGAGGCACGACTCCGTTTCGGTCGACCCGGAGCCACGTCACCCGGTCGCCGAGAAAAAAAACCGCGGCCTCCAGCAGGCAGGGATGCTCCGTCGGGTTGACCGCCACCCGCGCGCCCGTCGGCAGCGTCCGCGCAAGCTGCGCACACACGGCATTCGCGCCTTCGGTTGCGCCCGAGGTGAAGACCACGCGCCCGGCTTCGCAGCCGAGCAGCCGGGCGAGTTTCTCGCGCTCGGCGTCAAGCCGCACCTTCACGCGTGCAGCGCCGCTGTAGAGGCTCGATGGATTCTGCCATACCTCATCCTGCGCCTGCAGCCATGCCTCCCGGGCGGCCGGAGCAAGCGGTGTCGTGGCATTGTGGTCGAAATACGGCACAGGTTGAATCTTCAACACAGAGCGCGCCGAGGCAAGCAGAGGACACGGCGTTTCTTTACCGCATTTCCTCTGTGTCTGCATTTTGCCTCCGCCCCTCCTTGTTCCAAAATTTCCGTCGCGCTGCACCTTAACTTCTGTTCATAAATCGAATCATGAACTTCGATGCGCAGCTCGCCGAAACCCTGAAAACCTTCCAGGCGCTCGCCACCCTCCGCCCGCAGATCGACCGCGCCGGCCAGATGATCCTGTCCACCCTGCGCGCCGGGAAAAAACTGATTCTCTGCGGCAATGGCGGCAGTGCCGCCGAAGCGCAGCATTTCTCCACCGAGCTGGTCGGCCGCTATGCCAAAAGCCGCCGCGCGCTTCCGGCCGTTGCACTCACCGCCGACGGCTCACTGCTCACGTGCATCGGCAACGATTTTGGCTATGAAAGTGTCTTCGCCCGTCAGCTGGCCGCGCTCGCGCAACCGGGCGACCTGCTGGTCGTCCTCACTTCCAGCGGCAACTCGGCCAATATTTTAGCCGCCCTCGCCGAGGCAAAAAAACTCGGTCTCGACAGCCTCGCCTTCCTCGGCCGCGGCGGCGGGAAGGCCAAAGGCCTCTCCACCTGCGAGCTCATCGTGCCCGGCACCAGCGGCTCGGCGGCACAGGAGGCGCATCTGTTTCTGATCCACCATTTCTGCGAACTGATCGAGGACGCATTCCCGGCGTGACGGACCGCCAAATTGGTTCTTGCGACACGGCACGCGCAGCGGTTCGCTCGCCTTTCCATGAGCACACCCGCCAACGAAAACGCCATCATCAGCACAAGCTACGGGGACATGACACTTGCCTTCTGGCCTGACGTCGCTCCGAAGACGATTGAGAACTTCAAGAAGCTCGCAAATTCGGGCTTCTACGACGGCACTGCATTCCACCGCATCATCAAGGGCTTCATGATCCAGGGCGGCTGCCCGAACACGAAGGCCGGCGCCAGCGGCATTCCCGGCACGGGCGACGCGGGCTACAAGCTCAAGGCCGAGTTCAATGCCAAGCCCCACGTCCGTGGCGTCATCTCCATGGCACGCGCGGCTCATCCCGACTCCGCTGGCTGCCAGTTTTTCATCGTGCACGGCGACGCGCGTTTTCTGGACAAGCAGTACACCGCCTTTGGCCAGCTTGTCGCGGGTGATGACGTGCTGGAACGCATCGCCAGCGTGCCGGTGAAGTCGGGCGGCGGCGGGGAAAAGAGCACGCCCGTCGAGCGCATCGAGGTGAAAAGCATCCGTTTCGTGCCTGCCGCGGCCTGAGGCGCGGCGAGACGCCGGGCAGGAACCGGTTATTTCGAATTTTCTCCGCCCAGCCGCGCCGCGTGTGCTTTGGCCACGGCGGTGTATTTTTCCGCCCAGCCGCGCAGGCCGGCCTGCTCGTCAGGCGTGAGCTCGCGGATGATTTTCGCCGGCGAACCATACACGAGCCAACCGGGCGGAACGACCATGCCCTGCGGCACCAGCGAATTGGCGCCGACGATGCTGCGAGCGCCGATGCGGGCGCCATCGAGGAGAGTCGCGCCCATGCCGATCAGGCACTCGTCTTCGATCACACAAGCATGCACGATGGCCGCGTGGCCGACGGTGCACCACGCGCCGATATAGGCGCCAAAATCATCGGCCAGGTGAACGACGGCGTTGTCCTGGATATTAGTGCCCTCACCCACGCGGATTTCATTGATGTCACCGCGGAGCACCGCGCCATACCATACGCTGCTTTGCGACCCGAGGACGACGTCGCCGAGCACCGTCGCACTGGGCGCGATAAAAAGGGCGCGCGCCGTATCCGGCGGTTGTCCCAGGAATTTCTTCAGCCGCTCGTCGAGTGTCATGGTCGCCGGCCATGCGGCTGGCTACTTTTTCTGGTGCCAAGTCCCGTCCGATGTCTGCAGCCACACCCCGGGGGCGGAATTTTCGGCAATCTTATGGGCCCGTTTCCGGCCAACCTCTTCGGCCGTGGCACCGAACCTTTGCGCGATGTTCGCATAAACCACGGTGCGATCCTGGTTCTCATCGGCCACCAGCTTGGCCGCCTCGGCATCACCCTCGCCGCGCACTTCAACAAAACCCTGGTTGTTCTCGCCGACCACGCCCCGCGCCTTCAAGGCGTCGAGCGCCGGCAGCCGCTGTTCCATGCGGGCCCGCACCCCCTCGGCCCGGGTCGTACCGGCCACGGCAAGTGCCATCACGAGAGCGAAGACAAAGCGAAGAAACATCGGCGGCTTCATGGCGTGGAGGACGCGGGCTGGGCGTCGGGGTTGATGGTGGTGGATTTCTTGTCGAGATCGCCGAAGTAATCGTCGAGCGCCTTGTCGACCTTCACGTTCACATCGACCGTGACGTGGATGGGTTTGACCTCGATGGGGTCGGTTGTGACATGCACACAGCCGGCCATCGCGAATATCGTCAGAAACGGAGCGAGCAGACGGCGTTTCATTTTTTGAAAAATTGCGTGATTGATCGGCCCAAGACAACCCCTCATTTCAGCGTCCGCGCTGCATGCTGAGATAGCGCTGGATGGCCTGCTGCAGCGGTCCGTCGACATTGATGTCCAGCACGATCGGCGCAGGCCGCTTCGCGTCGGTCGAGTCGCCCTCCAATTGCACATGGACCGTGCGCTCGGCGGTTTCACCCTCCGGATAAAAATCCACTTGAAGCTTTTTCACCAGCATCGGCAGCTTTCCCAGTTCAATCGGTTCGAAGCCGGTATAAATGCCGCGGACATTCACGGGCAAATATGATGTGAACAACCCCGGCGTTGGTTGAAAAAGAACCCGGGCCAACTCCCCTCCGTTCAGGGCCAAAGTACCGCATCCCAGCCGCAGCCCGTCGGGATCGAGACGCAGCATAAGCTGTCCGCTCATCCGGCCCGAGGCCTCGTGCATGCGAATTTGCTGGGGATCCGCAAAAGCACGAACCTGCGCCAGATCGAGGTCGGTGCCATGCACGATAAACGCAGCCGCCATCTGCGCGGGTGTGAAAGCAAAGGGTTCCGCGGAAAGTTTTCCGCCAAAGCCCGCCGCCCCGGCTTCCGCCACGCGCACCTCACCACCGGGGGCGAGCTCGAAGGAGACTTTCAAGTCGTGTAATTCCGCACCTGCCGCGGTGACCGTTTGCAACGTCAATTCCTGACCCGGTTCGGCCCGCAATGACTGCAGGCCCGCCAGCACCAGCTGCAGCGTCATGCCCTCGCAGAAAATTTTCTTTTTATCGTTACGTAGTTCGCCGTCCGCAAGAGCCAGCGTGGCTGTGCCATCGATGATGCCGCCCCGCAGCATGCCATGGCCCGCAACGGTGAGCACGCCGCTTCCCTGCCAGCCGGAAAGCGCCGGAAATTTTGCCGCCAGCAGGGCCAGCCATGGCGCAAGGTCGAGCCGGCATGCATCCACCTGCCATTCGCCGTTGCCAGTGCCGGTCATGATGCGCGCATGGGCCTGCAGGTGTCCGCCGGAACCATTGGCGGAAATCTCGAAGGCCAGTTCGCCCTCACCAGCCGGCTGCGCAACGACGCGCCAAGCCAGCGTCGGGCCCGACGCATCAAGCCGCGTGGATCCCGACAGAGTGCCGCGCATCATCGGCCAGGGCCATGACAGACCGGCGCCATGCACCGCGCCGCACAGCAGCACGCTCGACAAGACCAGACTGGGGACAAAACTCCGCACGCGGACAGGATTCTGGATTTTCCGCACGGTGGCTAGTTTTCTTGTGGTTGCACGGGCTCTTCCTCACGGGCAGATTCGTCACCCGGTGGAACCGTCCCCCAAACCCACGGTCTGCCGTCCCCCCATGAATGCGATCCAACCCCCCGTCTTCCTCCGCAAGCTGCTTTTTTCCGGCGCGTTACTCCTTGTGCTGGGAGCATTTTCATCGTGCACCAGCGTGCAGGTGACCGGTGACGACAAGGTCATTGGTGAATACAAGATCGGCTATCTTTATGTGAAGCCGACCCAGCCGCTCGACAGGGTGCGGGAAGCGACGAAGAAGGCATTCAAGGACCTAGGTTACCTGCAAGTCGGCGACGACGAGGCGACGCCCGGAGAAACCGAGCTGCAGGCCCGCGATTCACACGACACGCTGATCACGGTGAAATTGAAAGATTTTACCGCCTACACCAACGTGAAAATCCACTGTGGTGTGATGGGCGACCTCGCCCACTCGCAGCAGATTTACCAGGCCATCGAACGGCATTTTTGACGCGCTGGCACCGGGTCAAACCGGCAGCGGCGGCAGGTTCCAGATATCCCGCGCATATTCGCGGATGGTGCGGTCGCTGGAGAATTTGCCCACACGGGCGGTGTTGAGCAGGGCCATGCGCGCCCACTTCGCCTTGTCGCGATAGGCGGCGTCCACGCGCGCCTGGCAGTCGCTGTAGGCGCGGAAGTCGGCCAGCACCATGAAGGGGTCGCCGCCCTTGAGGAGGCTGTCGTGCACGAGCGAGAAGGCCGGGCCTTCCTGCGGCGTGAAGTAATTCGAGCCGAGCCAGTCCACCACGACGCGCAGCTCTTCGTCGCGGTTGTAGAAATCCCATGGATTGTAACCGCGGGCGGCAAGCGCGCCGACTTCATCAGCGGTGAGGCCGAAGATGAAAATATTCTCGTCACCCACCTCCTCGCGGATCTCGACGTTGGCGCCGTCGAGCGTGCCGATGGTCAGCGCGCCGTTGAGCGCGAGCTTCATGTTGCCGGTGCCGGAGGCTTCCTTGCCGGCGGTGGATATCTGCTCGGACAGGTCGGCAGCCGGGATGATTTTCTCCGCCAGCGAGACCCGGTAGTTGGGCAGGAAGGCGACCTTGAGCTTTCCGCCGATGCGTTCGTCAGCATTGATTTTTGCGCCGACGACGTTGATGGCAAAGATGATGTTTTTCGCGAGGTCGTAGCCGGGCGCGGCCTTGGCGGCGAAAACGAAAACGCGCGGGACGATGTCCAGGGACGGATTCTGCAGGAGGCGGCGGTAGAGGGCCATGATGTGCAGCAGGTTGAGGTGCTGCCGCTTGTATTCGTGCAGGCGCTTGATCTGCACGTCGAAGAGCGCATCGGGTGAGACCGTGAGGCCGCACTCGCGCTGGATGAGTGCGGCCAGGTCCACCTTGTTGGCATGCTTCACCGCCATGAACTCGCCCAGGAAGGCGGGGTTATCGGCAAATTTTTCGAGGCCACGAAGCTGGTCGAGATCGCGGATCCACGTGTCACCGATTTTCCCGGTGATGAGCGAGGCAAGGCGCGGGTTGCTCTTGAGGAGCCAGCGGCGCGGCGTGATGCCGTTGGTCTTGTTTTGGAATTTGCCCGGGTAGAGTTCGTTGAACTCGGGGAAAAGGTGCTTCTTGAGCAGCTCGGTGTGAAGCGCAGCGACGCCGTTGACGGTGTGCGAACCGACCACGGCGAGATTCGCCATGCGGATGAGCTTCGCGCCGTTTTCCTCGACGAGCGAGCAGACGCGCTTCTTGGCGTCGTCGCGCGGCCACTTGAGCTCGACCTGCTGAAGCAGCCGCGAGTTGATCTCGTAGATGATCTGGAGATGGCGGGGGAGAACGCGCTCAAAAAGCGCGGCGCTCCATTTCTCCAGCGCCTCGGGCAGCAGCGTGTGGTTGGTGTAGGCGAAGACCTTGTTGGCAATGCCCCACGCGGCGTCCCACGGCATGTTCTGCTCGTCGACGAGGATGCGCATGAGCTCGGCGATGGCGATGGCGGGATGGGTGTCGTTGAGCTGCACGGCGACCTTGCCGGCAAAATTGTCCCAGGAATTGCCGGAATGGCGGAAATGGCGGCGGATGATGTCGCGCAGCGAACAGGTGACGAAAAAGTACTGCTGCACAAGGCGCAGCTCCTTGCCGTTCTCCGTCTTGTCGTTCGGGTAAAGAACCTTGGAGACCGTCTCGCCCAGCACCTTGTCGTGCACCGCGTCGATGTAACCGCCGCGGTTGAAGGCGGCGAGGTCGAACTCCTCCGTGGACTTGGAGGTCCAGAGCCGGAGCAGGTTGACCGTCGTGGTGCCGTAGCCGGCGGTAGGGATGTCGCAGGGCACGCCAAGGATCCGCTTCGTGTCCACCCAGCGCGGCCGATAGTTGCCATGATCGTCGAAGACATTTTCGATGCGGCCGAAAAGCTGGACCTCCTGCGTGTATTCGGCGCGGAGCACCTCCCACGGATCGCCGAAAATCATCCAGTTGTCGGGATACTCGACCTGCTGTCCACCGACAAACTGCTGCTTGAAAAGGCCGAATTCGTAGTGGATGCCATAGCCGAGCGCCGGGTAATCGAGCGTCGCAAGCGAATCGAGAAAACAGGCGGCCAGCCGGCCGAGTCCGCCGTTGCCGAGCCCCATGTCCACCTCGGCCTCGCGGATGGCCTCGAAATCCTGCCCGAGGGACGCCAGGGCCTTGCGCGCCGTCTCGAAAAGGCCGGTGGCGAGAAGGTTGTTGCCGAAAAGCCGCCCCATGAGGTATTCGAGCGAAAAGTAATAAAGGCGGCGGACGTTCTGCAGGTTGTGCACGGCCTGCGTGGCGATCATGCGTTCGTGGATGTGGTCGCGGGCGGCCAGCGCGGTGGCCACCCACCAGTCGCGCGGCGTGGCCACACTGGCGTGGCGGGCCAGCGTGGAAACCAGATGCCGCAGGATAAGCGAACGCAGGACGACCTCGGGCGAATCGCCATGCAGGCTGCCGTAAGGCATAACGGGTGGGACTTCTTCTGCGGAAGGTTTCGCAGCACTGGATTTCCCGGATTTGGCGGCAGGCGAGGACATGGATGTAAACCTAACCAAGATTCGTGCCAGTGGCGGGCTTGGTCACGCTAATTTTTGAAACCGTCGCGCCAGCTCGCCGTGGTTCAGCTCGACGTAGGTCGGCCGGCCGGCCGGGCTGGTGAGCGGCGTGCGAGTGGCAAAAAGCTGCACGACGAGCGCCCGCGACTCGGCTTCGCCTGCCATGGCCGGCAGGCGGATGGCCTTCGCCGCCGCGAGGCGGGCGAGCTCCTCGCGCGCGAGGTCGAGGTCCTTTTCCTGCAGGCGGCCGTCGCGAAACGCGCCGAGCAGGTCGCGCAGGAACGGCTCGGCGCCAGCCGGCTCGAGCCAGTCGGGCACGGCCTCGATGCGGAAAAAATTGCGGCCAAACTCGGCGATTTCAAAGCCGTGGGCGTGCAGAAACTCCCGCCGGTCAAGCAGCAATGCGGTGGAAATGGGATCCAGCTCAACCGGCACAGGCAGGAGCAGCCGCTGGCTGGTCAGCGAACCGTCGCGAAACTGCGCCTGCAGGCGCTCGAACCACACCCGCTCGTGCGCGGCACGGCGGTCGAGTAACACGAGGCCGGCGGGCGTCTCGAAAAGCGTGTAGGCGCCATGGGCGAGGCCGAGAAAGCGCCATGGCAGGCTTTCGATTTTCGGCGCCGGGCCTTCGCCAGGCAACGGGGCCGAAGCCCGGGCCAGGGACGGCGAAGGGGCCGGCGCGAGCGGCATGTCACGCCGGGGCAACACGGCGATGGCCGCCTGGTGCGGAGCCCCGGCCCTGCTCCCGCCTCCGGCCATGACCGGAGGAACCTCCGGTGCGGCCGGCGGAGAAGTGGTCACCGGCGCGCTGGCGGCGCCGAGTTCACGCAGCCGTTGCAGCACGGCGCGGATGACAAAGCCGCGCACGGCCGGTTCGCTGCGGAAGCGGACTTCGCGCTTGGCCGGATGCACGTTGACGTCGACGGCAGCGGGATCGCATTCAAAGAAAATGAACGCCAAAGGATAGCGGCCCTTGGGCAGCGACTCATGGTAGCTCTCGATGAGTGCGTAGTTGAGCGTACGACTGTCCACCGGGCGCGCATTGACGAAGACGATCATCTCATGCCGGGTGGCGCGGCCCGGGCCGGGCCGGCCGATCAAGCCGCCCAGCCGCATATCCTGCTCGGTCGCGTCGAGGGGCAGCAGCGCCTCGGCGGTCTGCCGGCCGAAGATCTCCGCCACGCGCTCAGCCAGCGTCGCACACTCGGGCGAACGGAAAACCACGCGGCCGTCCTCGATGAGCGTGAATGAGACGCGCGGGCTGGCCAGCGCATATAGCCGCACGCACTGGATGATATGCGCGCTTTCGGTGGCGTCGCTTTTCAGGAATTTCCGGCGCGCAGGCACCGAATTGAAAAGCTGCGCAACCTCGATGCCCGTACCCACCGGCCGGCCGCAATCGCGCACGTGGACGATCCTGCCGCCGTTGACAAGGATTTCAGTGCCGGCCTCGGCGCCGGCGGCGCGCGTCTGCAGTGTGAACCGCGACACGCTGGCGATGGACGGCAGCGCCTCGCCGCGGAAGCCGTAGGTCGCGAGTCGGTCGAGGTCGGCAGCCTCGGCGATCTTGCTCGTGGCGTGGCGCTCGAGCGAGAGCAGCGCGTCGTCGCGGGTCATGCCCTGGCCGTTGTCCTCGACGCGGATGAGCGCGCGCCCGCCGGAGCGGAACTCGACCTCGACGCGCGTGGCACCGGCATCGAGGGCGTTTTCCACGAGTTCCTTCACGACGGCAGCCGGGCGTTCGATGACCTCGCCAGCGGCAATCTGGTTGGCCACGCGGTCGGAAAGGATGCGGATGTTGGGCATCTGATCTCCTGACAAAATCGCGGAAACGCGGAAAAACGGAAGCGCTGAATTAACCGGAGAGAACCACGCGCCGGATTTCGAGCGTGGGCTTGGCAAAATTCAATACCAGCGCCAGTTGGAGTCCGGTGGCTTTGAGATAAGAACGCGCCGTGGCAAGATGAACGTCCTCAATCTCTTTACAGGCCTTGAGTTCGACAACGACTCGAGACTCAATCAACAAATCCAACCGATGTTCTCCGACAGGCTTTTGTTCGTAGAGCACCACTATGATTTTCTGTCGTTCAAAAGAAAATCCCGCCTTTACCAATTCAATCGCCAGCGCTTCCTCATAAACCTTTTCAAGGAATCCGGGCCCAAGCGCCCGGTGCACACGGAGACCGCAGCCGATGATCTGTTCCGGCAGCTCCGCCTGGATCAATTGCATCGGCTTGTTTTCGTGTTTCAGCCCTTCCGTGGTTCCGCGATTATGATTTTATTTCAGCAGTTTCTGCCAGCGCCCGAACTGCTTTTTGAGCTGCGCCGGTCCGGGCATGCCCGTGCCGGTGCGGCGGGCCATCGCGCGCTGCAGGTCAAAAACCTCGACCCAGTCCCGGCCGAAGGCGGGATGGACCGTGCGCACTTCATCCAGCGGGAGCCGGTCGAGCGGCACGGCGCTGTGCTCGGCCATGCGCACGACCGCGCCAACGGCGTGATGCGCTTCGCGGAACGGCACGCCCTTGCGCACCAAGTAGTCGGCCAGGTCGGTGGCCAGCAGCGCCGGATCGGCCACGGCCGCGGCCGCCCGGTCGCGATGCACGCTGAGGCCGGCGACGGTGCCGGCGAGCACGTCGGCACAAAGCGCGGTCTGGTCAAAACTGTCGAAGACCGGGGGCTTGTCCTCCTGCAGGTCGCGGTTGTAGGTGAGCGGCAGGCCCTTGGTGAGTGTGAGCAACGTGTGAAGGTTGCCCTGCAGGCGCGCGGACTTGCCGCGGAGAAGCTCGAGCGAGTCGGGATTCTTCTTCTGCGGCATGAGCGACGAGCCGGTGCAGAAGGCGTCGGGCAGCTCGATGAACTTGAACTCAGCACTGCTCCACAGGATGAGATCCTCGGCGATGCGCGAGAAATGCACGCCCACAAGCGCGCAGGCTCCGGCGAACCCGATGAAGAGGTCGCGGTCGCTGACAGCGTCCATGGAATTTTGCGTGACCTGCGGGCGGCCGCGCGCGTCGACAAAGCCGAGCTGCTTCGCGGCGAACTCGCGGTCGATGGGCAGCGTGGTGCCCGCGATGGCGCCCGAGCCGAGCGGGCAGACGTTGGCCTGCGCGGCGGCGGCAAGAAGCCGGTCCCGGTCGCGCTGGAGCATTTCCAGATAGGCGAAAAGGTGGTGTGCAAAGTAAACCGGTTGCGCGCGCTGAAGATGCGTGTAGCCGGGGATGAGCACGTCGCGCTCGCGGCCGGCGACGGCCAGGAACGCACGCTGGACAGAGAGAAGCTTTTCCCCGAGGGCCGCGCAGGCCTGCTTGAAAAAGAGACGCATGTCGGTCGCGACCTGGTCGTTGCGGCTGCGCGCCGTGTGGAGCTTGGCCGCGGCGGGCGTGCGCTTTGCCAGCGCCTGCTCGATGTTCATATGCACGTCCTCGCACTTCTCATCCCAGGCGAATTTCCCCGCCTCGATCTCGCGCAGGATTCCGTCGAGGCCGGCGTGGATGGCATCGCGCTCGGCGGCCGTGATGAGGCCGACGTGCGCCAGCATCGCGGCGTGGGCCTTGCTGCCGGCGATGTCGAACGGCGCGAGGCGATAATCGAACGACACGGATTCGCTGAAGCGCAGCATGAGCTCGGCGGGGCCTTCGGAGAAGCGACCGCCCCAGGTGACTTGGGCTTTCTTGGCCATGCGCGAAGCATTCGCGGGACGGCGCGGGGGGCAACGCGAAAGATGTTTTGCCTGCGGCAGCGGGCTGCGCACAATCGGCATATGCCGTCACGCCTTCTCAGCGCAGTGCTTTTTCTGGCCGGCACAGCCGCAACCCTGCACGGCGGGACGACGGATGCCCGCCTGGAGAAAATTGCGGTGGAGCCTGTGACAACGTCGATTTACATCGGCTACGTGAAGCTGACCACGCCCACTTTTGCCCGCGCGGGTGATGACTACACGGCCAGCTACCAGGCGACGGTGTTTCCCTTCTTTTTTTGGGGCGAACACGGAGAGCTGACCATCGAGGCCAGCGCCCAGGATCTGCAACGGCTCGAGCGCGGTGAAACCGTGGAGTTCAAGGGTCACGCAAAAAACTCCGACGGCGAAACGCGGCCCATCGAGGGCCGGGCCGTGCCGCAGGATGCGACCCGGGGGAAGCTGAAGGTGCGCGTATTCGTTTCTTCCCGAATCCAGCTGATCTTCAACACGACGTACCGCTTCGTCGGCGGATCGTAAGCCGGGTGGCCCGGCTCACTTGCGGGCGTCGAAAAAGCGATTAACGACCCCCATCACTTCCGCGACCGCAAAGGGCTTTTGCAGGTAGCCGCGCGCGCCGGACTTGATGATTTCCGCCTGCAGATTCTCTTCGAGATGGCCGCTCATGAAAATGGCGTCGACCGTCGGCACGAGGTCGCGCATTTTCATGAATGCCTCCCAGCCGCTCATCCGCGGCAGGCCAAGGTCGCACAGGACCAGCGCAATCTCGTTGTGCTTCTGGCGGAACACCTCGACGGCCTCGAGGCCGTCGCGCGCCTTGAGCACGCGGTAGCCGCCGCGCTCAAGAATATGGCCCAGGGCGTGCAGGAGTGTCTCCTCATCGTCGACCAGCAGGATGACACGCTCGACCGGGCCGGTGGCGGCCGGACGCGTGACGACAGGCTGGGCCGGCTCGACTGCAAAATCGGGCGAGGCGGGAAAATAAAGCGAGAAAACGAGCTCACCGGGAGCCGCGCTGACATCGAGCCACCCGCGATGGACATTCATGATGCTATGCACGACGAGAATGGCGAGGTCGCGCACCCGCTCCGTCATGCCCACCGCTGCGGAGTTGAAAGCTTCGCGCGTGTCCTCCACCGCATCATCGGACGGCGTGAGGCGGACGTGCATGAGGACGTATTTGGGCTCAAGCGCTTCGGGATATTTTTTGCTCATCTCCTCCCCGCCCACGGCCGAGACGGTAAATTCGAGATGGCCGCCCGGACTGGTGAGATCACGCGCCTTCTGGCATAGGTTGAGCAGCAGATGGTTGACCTGATAAAGATCGAGCGCGACCGGCGGAAGCCCGGGCGCGGCGGAACGGACCACGGTAAGCTCACGCCCGTAGTTGTCGTTGATCATCTGGCAGAAATTTTCAATGAACTGGCCGAGGTCGGCGCGCTGGAAGGATGGCTCGGCCTTGCGCGAGAGATAAAGCGTCTGCTTGATGAGATTGGCCGCGCGGGCGACGGCTTTCTCGATGCCATGGACAGCGGTGGCAGCGCGCGTGGGATCGCCCGCCGGATCCTGCAAAAACGAGGTGTAGCCGAGGATGATGGAAAGCAGGTTGTTGAAGTCGTTGCCGACTTCGGAGGCCATGGCGGCGAAACTTTCGGCCCGCTGGAGCTGGCGGAGCTGCGGCTCGGTCTGCGCTTCGAACGCGAGATCGATCAACGAGAACAGCCGGTAGACGCGGCCGCCAAAGACCAGGCGGGTGTCCGTGGTATGGGCGAAAAGCGCCCGGCCGCCCTTATGGATGACCGCGCCAAAGGTCTTGAGGACGGAATCGTCGCCGGCGATGAAGGCCTCGTGGGCCGCCAGACTCTGGACGGAGGCCTCGGGAGGAAAGAGCATCGTGAACATGGCCCCGAAAAGTTCGGCCTGCGTGTAGCCGAGGATGTCCGCAAACGAGGCGTTGACCGCGACGATGGCCCCGCGCTCATCGACCAGGCACAGGCCCAAGGGGAGTTTTTCCCAGACCGCGGGAAATAATTCCGGCGGAATGGCGGTGGCGGAGAAGCCGGCAACTGTGTCGCGGGAGGACATGGTTTCAGGAGATGGGTTGGTCATGCGGGCCAATGAAAAATAACCGGTTTTTCGACCGAGGGATGGAGGCTTTGGTGCACCGGGCAGGCATGGGCGGCGTTTTCGAGAAGATTGGCGGGCGCCGCAGTTTGCGACACTGGCATCCACAAATGCGTGGTCAATCGTAAGATGCGACGCGGGGCATCGGCCGACATCTCCTTGGTGACTTCAAATTTCAAGCCCTGCAGCTCGATCCCGTGCCGGCGGGCGGCCAGCGCCATGGTGGTCGCTATACAGGTGCCGAGCGCCGTGGCCACAAGGTCGGTGGGAGAAAAGGCCTCGCCCCGGCCCTGATTGTCGCGGGGAGCATCGGTGGTGAGGTGACTACCAGAGGGACCGTGGGTTGCGACGCAATGGAGGTCGCCTTGGTATTCGCCAGTGATTTTGACCATGCAGGGCTTTCTTCTGGCCTTTTCACGACCCGAGGGCAACGCCACAAACATCAAAAACCAAAGAAAAAATCCCTAGGAAATGCAAAATAACGGCAAAACTGGCGGGATGGACGGGACTCGAACCCGCGACCTTCTGCGTGACAGGCAGACGCTCTAACCAGCTGAGCTACCACCCCAAAAAGGGACAAGAGGGGCGAACGTAGAATCGCACAAAGGCAAGTCAAGTGTTGTTTGGGCGCGGGCACCCACCGGAAATTTCCCCAGCACTGCAATTCGTCCCGGGGTTCCGGCTTGCCCGCCGACCGGCCCGGGACGTAATAAGCACGCGACACTTTCCGCGGTGGTAGCTCAGCCGGATAGAGCAACGGTTTTCTAAACCGTCGGTCGCGGGTTCGAGTCCCGCCCATCGCGCCATACTTCACCGGCTGCTTACGCGGCAAAGCTGAATCATGGCATGCCTTCGCCCGCCGCCGTTTGGGGCGATATCGCGCGCAAAACCGCCCGCCATTGCGCAGGTTCGCCGGGATGTCCATTGATGCGGAGCTTTTCTTCAATGAGCGCCAGCGATGGTTCGTCCACGACATGGAGCGGATCGCCGGCCAGCTGCGGCAGAGCCGCGCAGGTCAGCGCCCAGCAGGCCCAGGCACGCCAGCGGCGCTGCTCGCGCCGGGGCTCGTTCATGCGGTCGGCCAGATGCTGGAAATGCACGCGCGGATTGCCCATGAAAACTTCGGACGGCGTGTTTTGCAGCATCCAGACGATCGCCGCGTAGGGCAGCGGCCAGGCCGCGAGCACCGCTTCGTCGCCGCGCAGATCGGCGAAGAGCGCGCGGTCGAGACAGAGAATGGCGCGGGCGGCGAGGCCACGCAGCCACAGGTCATGCCCGTATTCGAGGCAGCTGGAATAAAATTCCGCGCTGCGCACATCGCCGCGATGGATGTGCAGCGCCCGCCAGTCCATGCGCGCACGCGGCGCAGGCAGGTGCGGACAGGGCGGCAGGGACACAGCGGACATGCGCCGGTTGCTGGCGGGAATTGCCCCCGGGGTCAATGGCGCGCAAGCGGCGGCGCGTTTCTGCACTTGGCGGAAAGGGATGATTGCCCCAAACAGCGGGGCGCGTGACTTCATCCGAAAATCAACCTCAAGCCCATGTCGTTCATGGCTGGCGCCGCCTTTTGCTCTGGCCGCTCGCGGCGCTCGCGCGCGTCTGGAACCGCACACTGCGGTTCGAGGCCGGGGAAGACTACCGGCAGGCCATGGCGCAGTCGGAACATTCCATGGTTTTCATCGTGTGGCACAACCGCCTGTTCGTGGTGGCGGAGATTTACCGCCGTTTCCGCGGTGGACGCACGACCTACGGCCTGGTCAGCGCGAGTCGCGACGGGGCGTGGCTGGCGGCGTTTTTTTCATTGATGGGCATGCAGGCGGTGCGCGGCTCCAGCAGCCGCGGCGGGCGCGAGGCGGTGACCGCCATGGTTGATGTGCTGCGCGCCGGCCACGCCATCGGCATCACCCCCGACGGCCCGCGGGGCCCGTGTTACAGCTTCAAGGATGGCGGTCTCGTGGTGGCCCGTCGGGCAGGTGCCCGCGTGCTCCTGCTCGGGATGGAATACACCTCGGCCTGGCGGCTGCGCAGCTGGGATGGGTTTTACCTGCCCAAGCCGTTTTCGCGCGTGCGTCTGCGCTGCGCGTGGGTGCCGGACGAAGCCCTGCACCACCGGGAAGACCTCTCGACGGAGTTGCGCGCGCAAATGCTCGCGCTCAACCCCGAACTCACCGCGGTCAAAACGTCGGCGTGATGTCGATGCTCATGCCGGGCGCGGCAGAGTAATCATCACCGGCGCACCAGGTGAGGTCGTTGAGGAGCACCTTGAAAACAAAGGGCTCGGTATGCTCGATGATGAGGGACCATTTATCGTCGGAGAGGCAGTCCAGCGGCACGCCTTTCTCCCAGCTCAGGCCAGGACCGTCGCCGCGGAGATAGAGCGTGTTGCCAAAGCCGGCGTCGTGATGAACGGCTATGACCGTGGGCGGTGGTTTCGGTGCGGTGGTTTTGACGGCAGGGGCGGCGGTCTTTTTCTTGGCGGGCGCTTTCGTCGCAGGGGCAGGCGGCGTCGTGGCTTTAGTGGTCTTTTTCATGCGATTATGTAGGTTCGTTGACGGCCTGATCAAGTTTCTAGCTCACTCCAAGGAGGAGCAATAGCAATTTGGAGACCAAACCCGCACTTCGCAAAAATTTTCTTCGCCGTCACCCGGCCGCCACGCGGCCCGGGAGATGGTGGACCAGACCGGATTCAAACCGGCGACCTCTTCGTTGCGAACGAAGCGCTCTATCAACTGAGCTACTGGCCCATGCTGCGGAGGGGTCGTTTTGTGGAAAGCGCCCGGCCAAGTAAACACCAATTTTGCCGTCGACGGAACCGGCCCAAAGGTCAATCGACACTGCCGACCAGCCGCGCAAAGATCATTTTGCCGCCGGCCGTGGGCAGCACGCTGGTGATCTCGGCCTGCACCCGCTGGCCAATGCGCTCGCGGGCGGCATTGACCACGACCATAGATCCATCCTCGAGATAACCGACGGCCTGGCCGTCCTCCTTGCCGGGCTTCATGAGCTCGACCTCGAGTGACTCGCCCAGCACCAATTCGGGCCGCAGCGCCCGCACAAGGGTGTGCAGATTGAGCCATTGCACGCCGTGAAACTCAGCCACTTTGGCCAAGTTGTAATCGGTCGTGAGCAGCTTGGCGCGCAGGGACTGCGCGAGAAAGACCAGCTTGGCGTCGATATCCTCGCGTTTCGCCACTTCGCTTTCATGGATGCGCAGGTCGATATGCTTGATCTTGCGCAAATCAGCCAGCACCTCGAGGCCGCGCCGGCCGCGAGCCTGCTTCTGAGGATCTGGGGAATCCGCGATCACCTGCAGGTCGGCCAGCACAAAACGCGGGATGATCAGGGCTGCGGTGAGAAACTTCGCCTCGCAGATGCGCGCCACGCGCCCGTCGATCAGCGCGCTCGTGTCCACCACCACCAGCGGCACGTCCACGTCATGCGGCACGAAACGCACATAGGGGATCACGAGGTTGAATTCGTCCTTGCCGCGCAAGGCCAGGACCGTGGCCAGGTAGGTGCAAATCAGGAACAGCGCCACCCGGAACAAAAACAACACCTGCGGATCGCCATCGGCAAACAACGGCGAGACGCCGACCAGGTACGCGATCAGCGTGCCCACGCCCAGCCCGAAGGTGACCGCGGAAAGCCCGCGCAGTGAAAAACCCTTGAGCATCAGGTCCACCAGCACGACCAGCACGCCGAGCAGCAAACCGACCACCGTCCCCAGCTCGCGCTTCGAGTCCCAATCCGGCGTCGCATAACAGATCAGCCATCCGGCCGCGGTGCACACGATCAGAAATACGATACGAATCGGCAAGAGCGTCTTGTTCATCAGGATAGGTTGGGAAACCGGTCAGTGGCGGCGCATCACATAAACCACAAACGGCAATAAAACAAACACGGCCATGATCACGTAGAGCAGAATGATTGCGCGCTGGGCTTTCGCCTTGGTAGCTTCATCCTCGGTCATTTGACTGCATTGCATTCCACAACCTTTCCCATGACAACGCAATACTGGCTGGTAAAACAGGAACCCGAAACCTACGCATGGGAAACTTTCCTGCGCGATGGTCGCACCACTTGGGACGGCGTGCGCAATTTTCAGGCGCGCAACAATCTCAAGGCCATGTGCCCCGGCGACCGCGTGCTCTTTTACGCCAGCGGCGGCCCGAAATATGTCGTCGGCCTCGCCGAGGTGGCGCGCGCCGCATTTCCCGACCCGACGGCCGACAAGGCCGAAGGCTGGGTCGCGGTGGAATTGAAGCCGGTGAAAACCCTGCCCCACCCCGTCACGCTCGCCGCGATCAAGGCCGAACCGTCGCTCAAAAACGTCGCTCTTCTGCGCCAGAGCCGCCTTTCCGTCATGCCTCTCGCCGCGGCGGAATTCGCACGCATCGTCAAGTTGGGCGGCGCCTGACCATCATTATCTGCGCCTGCGATAGGCTCGACACCGCGGCGCGTTTGGCCTTTTCACTGGGACGTGTTTGCCCAACTCACCGTCCTCGCCCCGGGCTTGCTCGGCGGCTCCGTGGCCAAGGCCGTGCGCACGCGCGGCCTCGCGCAGCGGATCGTCATCTGGGCACGCCGCCCGGAGGCCCGGCTGCGCCTGCGCGAGCAGCCCTGGTGTGATGCCGTGGCCGACACCCCCGAGGCCGCCGCAGCCGGCGCCAATCTCGTCGTCATCGCCGCGCCCGTGGACAAAATCGTCGAGCTCGCCCGCCTCATCGCACCCCACCTGCCCGCCGGCGCCCTTGTCACCGATGTTGGCAGCGTGAAGGGCGAAATCTGCCGCCTCGGCCATGCCGCCCTCGGGGGGCACGCCCGCTTCGTCGGTGCGCATCCGATGGCCGGCTCGGAAAAAACCGGCTGGGAGCACGCCGGCGCCGACCTGTTCGCGCACCGCACCTGCTTCGTCACGCCTCTGCCGGAGACCGACCCGGCCGCCGTCGAAGCCGTCGTCAAATTCTGGCACGATCTTGGCGCAGAGGTCACCACCCTCGATCCCGACGCGCACGACGAAATCGTCGCGCACATCAGTCACCTGCCGCAGGTGCTGGCCTCGACCCTCTGCGCCTTTCTCGCGAAAAAAGCCCCCGCCTGGAGCAACTTCGCCGGCGGCGGCCTGCGCGACACCACCCGCATCGCCGGAAGCGACACGCAGCTCTGGCGCACCATTCTCGAGCAAAATCGCGACGAAGTACTGCGCGCGCTGCGGCAGTTCCAGGACGAACTGCAGGCCATGCAGGCCTCCCTCGCCAACCGCGACTGGCTCGACGTCGTCGCCCGCCTCGAACGCGGCCGGGCCTACCGCAACCAGTTCCGCCCGCTGCCATGACGCCGCTGCCCGACGTCCTGTCCATCCAGCCATTCACGAAGCCCGCGCAAGGCGAAGTCATCCTGCCCGGCTCGAAAAGCCTGACCAACCGCGCCCTGCTCCTCGCCGCGCTCTGCGATCAACCTGTCACGCTCACCGGCGCACTCTTCAGCGAAGACACGGAGATCATGGCCGAGGCACTGCGCCGGCTGGGCATCCCCGTCACGGAAAAGGAAGCAGAGAAAACCATTCGCGTCGAAGGACAGAATGGCAAAATCCCTAATGAAAACGCCGAGATTTTTGTCGGCAACGCCGGCACCGCTGCGCGCTTCTTAACTGCACTTTGTGCAGCTGCACAAAGTGGGACATATAAGCTCGATGGTGTGGATGAGATGCGCAGGAGACGGCCAATGAAAGGCTTGATCGACGCGTTGCGTGCTCAAGGCGCGAAGATCACCTATACCGGAGAAGAGGGCTTCTTCCCTTTCACCATCGAAGCCCATGGCTTGATAGGCGGCGATGTGGATATCGACGCCAGCAAGAGCAGCCAAATACTCTCTGCGCTTTTCATGGTGGCGCGCTTAGCTCGAAAGGAAATGTGGATCAAATCTGTTGGCAATGTGCGCCAATCATTCGTCGGCATGACTCTGCAATTCATGAGCACATTTGGCATTGGGGGCAGTTACTCACACGAAAAAGATCGGTTCAGTGTAGGCATTGGCACCTATCGTTCACCAGGAGTTTGCGTAATCGAACCTGACGCTACAGCAGCAAGTTATTTTCTCGCGCTTCCGCTAGTAGCCGGCGGGGCGTTATACTTGCCGGGATTGCGAACTACCCCCAACCAAACTTTACAAGGCGATACCCAATTTACTCAGGTATTGAACAGTGTAGGTGCCAATATCGCGGATCGTACCGAACCGATCTATACTCCAGACCCAAAAAACGAACTAGATGACTGGCAACATAGCATCGGTGTAGATTCAAAATTTTCTCCGACCAACCTCCGCAAGAGCATAACGCAGAATTTCACCGAATTCTCCGATACTTTTCTCACGCTCGCAGCTATTGCACCACTGCTTGAAGGAACAACCAAAATCACCGGCATCAAGCATACAAGAAACCAAGAAACCGATCGTGTCGCCGGCATGGTTAAAGAATTACGCAAGCTCGGGCAGGATGTGGACGAACACGAAGATCAAGACGGCCTTACCATCACACCAAATCTGGATGAACTGCAAAAACGCGCCGCGCAGGGCCTGATCGAGATCGAGACCTACAACGACCACCGTTTCGCCATGAGTTTCGCCATTCTCGGCTGTTACGATCTCCTGAAAAACGGCCGGCCGTGGCTCAGCATCAAGAATCCCGCCTGCTGCGCGAAGACGTTCCCGAACTTTTTTGACGTGCTGGATCAGGTCTGGAAGAACTCGCACTCGAAGTGAGTTCGAAAGATTTCATCATTGTGGCCATCGACGGTGGTGCTGCGTCCGGCAAGTCCTCCACCGCGCGCGCACTGAGCGGGCGGTTCAACCTGTTGCACGTCGACACCGGCTCGTTCTACCGCGCGGTCACGGCCGAGCTGCGGCGGCGCGGCGTGCCCGCGGACGATCTGCCGGCGGTGCGGGCGACGCTCCCGCAACTGCAGTTTGGCACGCGCGTCGAGGGACGCTCGGCCGTGATGGAGATCAACGGGCACACGGCCAGCAATGACGAGATCCGCAGCGCGGAAGTGAACGCCGCCGTGTCGCACTTCGCGGCCATTCCCGAATTGCGCGCGGCGCTGCTCGCCTACCAGCGTGGCCAGGCCGCGGTGGCGCGCGCCCACGGATTCCGCGGGCTGGTGATGGAGGGCCGCGACATCGGCTCGGTGATTTTTCCCGACGCGGACTTCCGTTTTTTCCTGCAGGCCGACCTGGCCGAGCGCGCCCGCCGGCGCGAGCGCGAGGGCCGGCCGGACAAGATCCACGAACGCGACCGGCTGGATCTGGCGCGCAAGACCGCCCCCCTCGCCTGCCCGCCGGGCGCGACGGCCGTCGATTCGACGCATCTGACGCTGGAACAGGTCGTGGAGCAACTCGCCGCGCCGATTGCCGCGCACCTCGCCGGGGCATGAACCGCTACAGCCACCTCGAGATGGGGCCGGCCTACGGCTTCTGCCATTACGTGATCCTTGGCATCTACGACGCCTGCTTTCGCGGCGAAGTGACCGGACTGGAACATATCCCGCCGCAGGGGGGCTTCATCCTCGCGGTCAACCATGCCAGCCTGCTCGATCCGCCGACCGTTGGCTGTCATGTGCCGCGGCAGCTGGCTTTTTTCGCGCGAAAAACACTCTGGAAACCGGGCTTTGCCTCGTGGTGGCTCAATACCGTGGGCACCATTCCGATCGACCGCGACGGCAGCACCGACGTGCTGGCGATCAAGCGTGTGCTGCAAACCCTGCGCGCCGGGCGGCCCATCATCATGTTTCCCGAAGGCACGCGCTCGCGCGACGGCCAGCTGCAGCCGGCGAAGTCCGGCATTGGGCTGTTCGCCTGCCGCGCGGGCGTGCCGGTGCTGCCGGCGCGGATTTTCGGCTCGTTCAATGCGCTTGGCCGCAGCCGCGGATTGCGGCTGGGCACGCCGATCGACATCGCCTTCGGGCCCGTGATCCAGCCCGGCGAATTCGACGACCTGGCGGAGGGCAAGGAGCGCTACCTGCGCGCCTCGGAAAAGATCATGACCGCCATCGCCGCCCTCGAAGTGCCGGCGCCGGCGGTGGTGTGACGTTTATTCGAGCCCGCAGGCTTTGCGCGCCCGCTTGAGCACGCCACCTGCGACCGCATGCGCACGCGCAGCGCCGTCGCGGAGGACGCCGTTCACATAATCCAGGTTCGCAGCCAGCTCGGCCCGGCGGGCGCGGTAGGGCGTGAAATAATTCCAGTAATGCTCGAAAAGCGCCTTCTTGAGGTCACCGTAGCCGAGGCCACCGGCGCGCAGGCGTTCCTCGTAATCGCGCGCGGCATCGGCCGGCGCGACGAGCTTGAGCAGCTGGATGGCGAGGTTCCTGTCGGCGTCGGGCTTCGGCTCCTGCGGCGTGCGGCTGTCCATCACGATGCCCATGATTTTTTTCCGCGCGGCCTTTTCATCGGCAAAAATCTCGATGGTGTTGCCATAGCTCTTGCTCATCTTCTGGCCGTCAAGGCCGGGCACGAGGGCGACCTCGTCGCGGATGTCCGCCTCTGGCACGACAAAGGTTTCGCCGTAGGTCTGGTTGAACTTGATGGCGATGTCGCGCGTCATCTCGAGGTGCTGCTTCTGATCCTTGCCGACCGGCACGCGGTGGGTGTCGTAGAGCAGGATGTCGGCGGCCATGAGCACGGGATAGGCGAAGAGGCCGAAGTTGGGCGAGATGCCCTTGGCGACCTTGTCCTTGTAACTGTGTGCGCGCTCGAGCAGCCCCATGGGCGTGAGCGAGCCGATGAGCCAGGTGAGCTCGCAGACCTCGGGCAGGTCGCTCTGGCGCCAGAACACGGCTTTTTTCGGATCGAGCCCGCAGGCCAGCCAGTCGATGGCGATCTCGAGCGTGTAGCGGCGGCGCTCGGCGGCGTCAGTCAGCGCCGTCATCGAATGATAGTCGGCGATGAAATAAAACGCCTCGCCGCGCTCCTGCAGCTCGATGGCCGGGCGCATCGCGCCGAAGTAATTGCCGATGTGCAGCGTGCCCGAAGGCGTGATGCCGGTGAGAATGCGCATGCGCGGAAAATTCAGATATGAAGGGGCAAAGTCAGGAGAAAAATGCGCGCCACGTTCAATCCCGCCGCGGCAGGGTGACGACCTGTGTGCGCGTGCGCGCGATGGTGGCGGGCGGCAGCCAGCCGCCAAAGGCCATGGCGGGCATGACCAGCGCACGCGGGCCGAGCAGCGTGCCGGGCTGGAGCACGGCATTGCAGCCGATCTCCGTGCGGTCACCGAGAATGGCGCCGAACTTCCGCAGGCCGGTCTCGACCGTGCTGTCCGGCAGGCGCAGGACGATGGGCTGCTGGTCGAGGCGGAAATTGGACAGAATCGCGCCGGCGCCGAGGTGTGCACCGTTGCCGAGGATGGAGTCGCCGACGTAACTGAAGTGCGGCACCTGCACGCCGTCCATCAGCAGGCAATTTTTGAACTCGCAGGAATTGCCGAGCACGCAGCCCTCGCCAACGATGACATTGCCGCGGATAAACGCGCCCGGCCGGATTTCCGTGCGGGCGCCGATCCATGCCGGGCCGATCAGCGTGGCCGTGGAGGGCAGCTTCACCGATGGATGCAAATAGACCAATCCCTCAACCTGCACGCCGGACGGGAGCGACGGCAGCGGCTGGTCGAAACGGTGCGCGGCCAGCGCCGGCCCGATCTGCTTCAACCATTCCCAAGGCGGCGCATCGGGCGGAAAGGCCGCGCGAAAAAGCGCGAGCGACGGCGGCAGGGTGAAAAAATCGGAGGCCTTCACGGGTGTCTGGAATCAATAATCCTTCAACAGACGTGGCGAGTTTCTTCTGTCGCGGCCGGACCAGGCCGGGGGAATGACTTTGACCGTCCGGCGACAATCGGCTGCACTGGTGGCAAACCTGCCCCACCCGCCGGCCATGATGAAAAAAATCGCCCGGGGACTGCCCGTCTTCCTCCTTGCCTTTTGCCTCACCGGCATCGGCGCAACCCGCAGCGACACGTTGCTCGATACCGGCTGGCGCTTCTATCGCGGCGATGCACAAGACGCGGCCGGGCCGGCCTTCAATGATGACGGCTGGTCCGCGGTGACCGTCCCGCATTGCTGGAATGCGATCGATGGAGAAAAGGGCGGCGATTATTACCGCGGTCCCGGCTGGTATCGCCACGCCTTGGAACTGCCCGCCACCGACCAAGGCCGGCGCATTTTCCTGCGCTTTGAAGGCGCCAGCCAGACGGCCAAAGTTTTTGTCAATGGGACGGAGGCCGGCGAACATCTCGGCGGCTTCGGCGCCTTTTGCCTTGAAATCACTGCGTTCGTGAAGTTCGGCGCGTCCAACGTCATCGCCGTGTGCGTCGACAATTCCAAGCGGGCCGACCTCGCGCCGCTGGCCGGCGATTTCACCATCTTCGGCGGCATTTACCGGCCGGTGCATTTGCTCGTGACCGATCCGGTATGTCTTTCGCCGCTCGACCATGCTTCGCCGGGCGTGACCGTCCAGACCCTGCATGTGAGCGATGAAAAAGCCAACGTGACCATCGAAGCGCTCGTCTCAAATAGCAACGCCGCGGCTGATTCCGTGCAGGTCGCGACGTCGATCATGGACGCAACCGGACAGGTCGTGGCCCGTACCAGCGAAGAGATTTCTGTGCCCGCCGGCATCACGCAGCGCGAGATGCACGCTTTCACTCTTCTGCATCCGCATCTTTGGAATGGCCGCGCCGATCCGTACCTGTACACGGCGGTCGTCGAACTGCGGCGCGGTGATGCCGTGATCGACCGCATCGAACAACCACTGGGACTGCGCTACATCCGCATCGACCGCACCGGTTTTTACCTCAATGGAAAGCTTTATCCGCTGCATGGCGTAAACACGCATCAGGACGCGCTGGACAAGGGCTGGGCGATCAGCGATGCCGACCAGAAACGGGATCTCGATTTCATTCTTGAGCTAGGCGCAAATTCCGTCCGAGCCGCGCACTACCAGCACAGCGAAACGTTCTACCGCCTGTGCGACGAAACCGGGCTCCTCGTCTGGGCTGAATTGCCACAGGTCAATTTCGTCGGGGCCAGCCATGCCTTCGAGCAAAACTCCTGCGACCAGCTGCTCGACCTCATCCGCCAGAACATCAATCATCCGTCGATCTTCACCTGGAGCCTGTCGAATGAATTGCGCCAGCCGTCAGCGGACCCCGATTTCATCCTGCACGACTTGAACAACCTCGCGCATGCGGAGGATCCGACGCGCCCGACCATCCAGGCCGCCTACATCAACATCTGGCCTTCCGTGAATGAGATTCCCGATCTCATCGGCATCAACGCCTACCCGGGATGGTATCACGGCACGATCGACGACATGGGGCCTGAGATCGACAAAGACCAAGCCTGGGGCCACGGCGAAGGCTTCTGCATGAGCGAATATGGCGCGGGCGCGAGCATTCACCAGCACGAAGCCAACCCCAAGCAACCTGCGCCCAAGGGCCGCTGGCACCCCGAGGAGTGGCAGGCGCTCGTGCACGAACACGATTGGGCCGCCATTCGCGCTCACCCAATGGTCTGGGGCTCTTTCCTCTGGTGTATGTTCGATTTTGCCAGCGACAGCCGCAACGAAGGCGACACGCCCGGCCGCAATGACAAGGGCCTCGTCACCTATGACCGCAAAATCCGCAAGGACGCCTTTTATTTCTACAAGGCGCAGTGGTCCAATGACCCCTTCGTTTACATCACGGACCGGCGCTTTACGCCGCGCACCGATCCGGCGACCGAGGTGAAAATTTATTCCAACTGCGACCGCGTGGAGCTGGCCGTGAACGGCGTTTCACACGGAATGCAAAAGGGCGATGACGAGCATATTTTCCGCTGGCCCGCCATCACCTTGAAACCGGGCGAAAACCGCATCGAAGCCACCGCCACGCGCGGCGGGAAGACCTTCACTGACTCCTGCGCGTGGGTCGTGAACGCCAACACCCCGAAGAATTGACCGAAAACCAAGACTTCGGCCCAATCATTCCCCAAGATTTAGACCGGAAAAATCAAGAGGGGAAGCTTGCGTCACGCCAAAGCCCGGCAGCTGAATATCTGTCAGCCAATGTGTAACTTGCATAATCGGTTTCCGCCGGCCAAAATCGTTTTGACACGAAAAAGCGGCCGGTGCGTGACCGGCCGCTTTTTCAAAATGGAGCGGGCGAAGAGACTCGAACTCTCGACGTCCACCTTGGCAAGGTGGTGCTCTACCAACTGAGCTACGCCCGCAAAACAGAGGGACAGTGCTACGCGGTGCAGAAATGCCGTCAACAGCATTTTCTGCAGGCTTTACTGCCCCGCCGGCCTAGATTCGCGCGGCAAAAAATCACGAAGCAACGCGCCAGCCGCCTCGTCACAGGCTTTGGCCGCATTGTCG
The DNA here is from genome assembly GCA_035485575.1 of Opitutaceae bacterium. Lineage (GTDB taxonomy): Bacteria > Verrucomicrobiota > Verrucomicrobiia > Opitutales > Opitutaceae > DASRHD01. The sequence goes on from DATHNW010000024.1 coordinate 140,558, forward strand.
CCTCCTTTATTGCAGGCGATGAGCACAGCGAAATCCTTCTCCGGCGCGAGCCAGGTGACGCAAAGCCACATTGTGTTGCTGCCGGCGTGGGTGAGCGCGAGGCCTCTGCTGCCGGCTTTTTCGCCTTTCGCCCACGGACGCTGGACGGCGCCCCATCCGCAGGCATATTTTTTCCCCGGCCCGGACGCGGGGGTATGCAGTTTGGCAAAAGATTCGCTCGAGAGAAGCGTGGCTTGATGGTTCGGATTGGCCGGATCGCCGCGAAGATGGAGGACGATAAATTTTGCCCAATCCGGCATGCTCATGTGAACCGCTCCGGCAGGGGCAATGGCGGGCGGATTATCACTCCGTGGCCCCGGTTCAACCGGCTCGCCCGAGGATTTGTGGCCGAGCGGCTGGTCGATTTTCCCGATTTCTCCCGGCGCTCCAAAGCCGGCGGTCGTGATGTTCAGGGGCTTGAAAAGCCGCACCTGAAGCAGTTCCTCCCATGTCTGGCCGGTGATTTTTTCCGCCATGGCGCCAGCTATCGCGTAACCCGCATTGGAATACAGATACTCGCTGCCCGGTGGAAACTCCGGCGGCCGGGACAGAACGCCCTCCACCAATTGCAGACGCTGCTGCGCCGGCGTGCCTGTGCGCGCCAAAAGACGGGCCCAGAGACCACCAGAATTGAGATCGCCTGGCGCACCGGCCCGGTGGGTCAGAAGCTGCTCGATGGTCACCGTCTTCCAAGCCGGGTTCATATCCTTGATCGTGTCGCCAAAAACATCGGCGATCGTGGTGCTCCAGCTCAGCCTACCCTCCTCGATCAGCATCGCGATCAGCGTCGCGGTCATGGCCTTGGTGTCGGATCCAAGATGAAACTGATCATCGATGGTGATTGGCCCGGGCGCACCGGCTTTGCGAACGCCAGCGACCCCTTGGGCGATGATGCGGTCGCCTTGCAGGGCGATCGCCGCCATTCCCGGGACACCGTATTTGGCAATGATTGGTTTCAACATGTCAGCAATGTCAGCAGGCTTGTCCACCCGCCCCGTTTCTTCCGCGTCAGACAGGCAGGATGCAAATGAAAGCAATGCGATAAAAGAAATGGTTCGTAATGTCATGTTGCAGGGAAAAGCCGTGTTACAATTTTGGTTTGATGTAATAGCCCGTGGCTTTCCATGCCCCATCGGTGTCTTTGGCTGCCGCAACCGTCTCGACCGCATATTTGAGGTTATCAAAGGAAGATTCGAACTGGGCGACGACGAACTCCCCTTTCATCACTTTATCCCCCTGCACCGGGTCCACCTGAAGGCTGGCGGACACCAGCTTGCGTTCGTTGCATTTGCCCAGGGGAGTCCGGGTGCCATTCAGCGCGGCAAGCCATTTTTCGGCGGTCACATGTTCCTGAAAATGACCCGAAGCGTCCTTCCAGCTCTGCTCATACTGGCCGGCGTCAATGCCCTTCATCCAGCTTTCCATGGCGGCCACGGCAGCGGCCTTGGGATCGGCCGGGGTGTCGGTCGCGGCATGGGTCGGCTGTAAGATAATAAGAGCGGCGAGCAGCAGCCCGACGACGCCCGCCAGCAGGAGGCGGGGTGATTTGTTTCGGTAACAGTTGATCATGGTCATTCTCCTTTTGAGGTGGTTGATTGATTCGGCGATGGCGAGGGCGCCAAAGGGCACCCCCGCGCCATTAGTCTCCCGCAACGTCTGCAACAGGACTGCCCCGTACGCCCGGCCGGAAGCATCCTTCATCCAACGCATGGCAGCTTCGTCGGCGGCCTCCTCGCGAAAACGGGCCCAGGCAGCGAAGGCGACGTGCGCCATAGGATTAAACCAATGGATCGCCCGGACCACCGTAAACAGCCAGTTGCCCGGCACATCGAACCACCGGAAATGCGCCAACTCATGCAGCATGACCGCGCGCAACCCGTCCCGGGGCATCGTGGTCACGAGCCCGGCCGGCAAGAGAATGCGAGGCCGCAGCCAGCCGAGAATGGCCGGCGAAGGCACGGAGGCGGAAACCACCAAACCGATGGGGGCAGTGACGCCAGTCTCCTGCTTGCAGTCCTCGAGCAGTTCCAAAAGTTCGCTGTTGGTGGAAAGCCGTTCGCGCGGCCATCGGCGCATCACCCGACTGGTCTGCGCAGTCACCACCACCAGGTACAAAGCCGCGCCGCCCAGCCACAGCCACGACCAGACATGGCCGCGGCTATGAACCACCGCGGGGGCCGGCTGGTTGTCCGCTGGTCCGGCCACCGGCAAAAGATTTTGCCATTTTTGCATCAGGGGCACATGCGCCAGCGGCGGCAGTACAGGCACCCGCAGTGGCAGCAAAAAGGCCAGCGGCACCAGCAGCCACCACCCCCGCCGCGAAACTGCGCTCATGCGGCTCCCCAGCAGCCGGTCGAGCCCCATGACCACGAGTGCCACCAGCGAACCGCGCAGCGTCAAATCAACGAGCAGGCTCATGACTCTTTCCTCCCCTCACGAAAAATGCGTTCCAGCTCGTCCAATTCCTTTCGGCTCAGACGCCGCGAGCGCACAAAATGGGCCACCATCGGCGAAAGCGCGCCGTCGAACACACGATGCAAAAAGGAATCCGCCTCCGTCGTCCGCAACTGATCCTCCGTGAAGACCGGATAATAGACATAGGACTTGCCCACTTTTTCAAAACGAAGAGCGCCCTTGGCCAGCAGCCGGTTCAACAGGGTCTTGATCGTGGCCACGCTCCATTCCTTGCGGGTCGAAAGGGCCGTGACCACCTCATGCGCGGTGCAGGAAGAACGCTTCCAGACCGTCTTCATCACCTGCCATTCGGACTCCGAGATGCGTGGGGGTGTTTTCATTTACATCTGTAAACACAGATTTGATTACAGTTGTAAACAATAAAATGTGCTCAGCTTTTTTCCGCTGTCGGCGGCCATGGTGCGGCCGCGGCCCCTGCGAATTATCAATCGGCAAAGCCGCCGCGACCCGGCGCCGGAAGCGGCGTCACGATTGGTGACCCATTAAGGAACGCGCAACTGCCCCCCGATCCGTTCCCTGGCCGCGGTTAATCCTCCCGGCGCTCGTTGAGGACGAGCTTCTCGCCGGGACGAGCCGCAGCGGCGGACTTGGGTTTTTCATCCTGTTCGCGCCGGTCGCTGTAGTAAGCGTAATTTTTCGTGTAATAACCGTAGTCGTCGCCGGCGTTGTCCGGCACCTGGTTGAGGATGACACCGAGCAGCGGAACCTTGATGCCGTCGATGATCTGCTTCGCGCGCAGGACCATGCTTTGCGGATTGCGGCGATGCTGGATGAGGAGCACGGCGGCATCGGCCACGGTGGCGAGCACGGCGGCGTCGCTCACCCCGATGATGGGCGGCGAGTCGAAGATGATCTTGGTGTAGCGGCCCCGCAGCTCGGCGATGAGTTCGCGCAGGCGGTTGACGTAGAGCAGGCTGAGCGTGAAGCCGGCGGCGGAGCCGCTGGGCAGGAAGTCGAGGCCGGGGGCGATGCCGCGCTGGATGGCGGCGTCGAGCGGGACCTTGTTGAGCAGGAAATCGGCGAGGCCGGGCTCCTTCGGGCGGTGCGCGAGGCGGTGCTGCGTGGGGCGGCGGAGGTCGGAATCGATGAGCAGCACGCGTTCGCCCGTCGCGGCCATGACGCGCACCAGATGGTGCAGCGTGGTGGACTTGCCCTCCCCCGGCCCGGCGGAAAAAATGACGAGCGCGGCGGACTGGCCCGGCTTGAGCGCAAGGTTAAGGTTGGTGTGCAGGACGCGGAACGGCTCGGTCGCGGCCGGGTCGTCGTCCGCGGCCTTTTGGGCGGGGTTGACGAAGGGGATCACGCTGAGCACGGGCAGCTGCAGGCGGTTTTCCACGTCGGCCACGCTGCGGAAGCTGGTGTCAAAATACTCCAGGACCACGGCGACGCCGATCGCGAGCACAGAGCCAAAAAGCACGGAAAAAATGAGGTTGAGCGGCCAGCTGGGCTTGCTGGGACGGCGCGCCGCCTCGGCGGTGTTGAGGATCTCGATGGTTTTTTTCGGGACCTGGAAATCGATTTCGCGCTGGCGCAGCGTGAGCTTGAGGGTGGTGAGCAGGTGGGTCTCGTCGTCGAGCTTCTGCGCGGCCTCCTCGAACGGCCGCATGCGCTCGCGGGCGGACAGGATCTGGTCCACCTTGGCCTGCGCGAGCTGCTGCTTGAGCTCCGTGACGCGCGCCTCGGCCTCCTCGTAGGAAATCTGCAGGGATTTTTCGTAACCGTTGAGCAGGGTTTCCAGCTGCTCCCGGATCTTGGCGGTGTTCGCGACGGCGGCAACGAGGTCGGGGTGCGCGGCGCCCAGGCGTCCCTTGAGCTTCGTCACCGTCTGGTCGGCCACAAGATAGGCCTGCAGCAGGTTCTGGATGTTCTGGTCCTGGATCAGCTCGGAGTTGACGAGGCTGAGGCGCTGCTCGAACGGGATGTCCTTGAACTGCTCCCAGCGCGTCTTGCGGCCGATGGCGTCCACGCTGAGCGCGATGAGCGAGTTCTGCATCTGGCGCAGCGTCTCGATTTCCATGTCGCTGTAACGCGACTGCAGGTCGACGCCGGAAATATTGAGGTCGTGGCGGAGTTTTTCCACGGCATCTCGCTGCTGCGAGACGGTCTGCTCCTGGCCGGTCAGCTCGGTCTTCAGCTTTTCCATGCCCTCGCGCTGCTCGGAGGTGGCCAGGTCGATGCGGTCGGCGGCGTAAACGCTGGCGATCTCGTTGGCGATGGCGGCGGCCAGCTGCGCGTCGCGGGCGTAGACGTTGATCTCGATGATCGACGAGCTGCGCTGCGATTCCACGCGCAGCATCTTGTCGAGCAGGTACTGGAAGGTGACCGCGGTGGGCAGCGGGCCGGCGGCGTCGAGCACCCGGCCGAGCTTTTCATCGAGGCCGAGGTGATCGATGACCGGATAGAGGATTTTTTCCGACTGCAGGATCTTGAACTGATCCTGCAAAAAATACGGATCGTAGTAGCTGCTGGTCTGCGCCTGGAAGAGCTTGACCTCGCTTTCGGGCTTCTCGACCCGGATCTTGGTCGTGGCCAGCCACCAGCGCGGGAGGAGCGCGGTGACGCCCGCCGTGGTCAGGACGACCAGCGCAAGCACAAGAAAGATCAGCGCGCGGCGCAGCCGCAGGATGCGAAAAAAATCCGCGAGTGAAGCGCTGTCCGGGCCGGCATTGAGCAAAGCCATGGGAGGGTAGCGAACGGCAGCGCGCGCGGCTCAGCAAGCTCGTTTGCTGGGACGGCACCCCGCGAAGCCCGTCAAAACGAATAGGTGGCGCTCACCCCGGTGCGATTGCGGGTGAATTCGCGGCTTTTGACGTCGGAGCTGACCCGGTCGTGGTCGTAGCTGGCGGTGAGAGCCCAATTTTTCGTCGGCAGGTAGGTGAGCGCCAGGCCGGCCCGCGTGGTGTCTTCATTGGCATTGGCGAAGCCGCGCCGGCCCTGCAGCACCGAGGGCTCGTAATCGAGCGACGCGGAGGCGACGACCAGTGCGCTGAGCGCGTGCTGCAGGTTCACGAAGAACTGGTTCACCTTTTCGTCGGTATAGGTGACGACGTCCGAGACTTCCTCCAGCGAGTAGGCGTAGCCCGCGGAGACAAAGGAGTGGTTGGCGTAGTCGTACTTGGCGCTCAGCTCGACATACGGCGCGGTCGTGCTGCGCTGGCTTTTGCGGGTGCGGTCCTCGAAACCCGCGCGGAAGCTGGCCGTGTACTGCTTGCCCAGGGCGTAATCGGCGCCGCCAAGGAAGAAATTCGAGGTCTTGTCCTTGGTGCCGCCGGCCGTGTCGTAATTGATTTGCTGATACCGGTACTCGGCCGCGGCCTTGATCTCCGGCAGCACCGCATAATTGCCCTCCAGGCCGAACAGGTTCTCGGTGCGGTCGAGCTCGCCGGCGAGAAACCCGTCGTCATAGCGATAATTGAGGCTGCGGAACTTCAACACGACGCCGGCCTTCGGCAGCGGGCTGGTCGCCAGGTGGGCATCGAGCTGGTTGCTCTTGAAGGACTGGTTCGTGTTCACCGGCACGCCGGCAAGCAGCGCGGCGGGATTCCTGCTGATGTCGTAGGTGTCGCTGAGATCGAACGTAGTGAGGGGGGAAAACGCGTAGGCCGCCCGGCCATTGAACAGATGGCTGAAGAGCGCCTTGGTGCCCGGGCGGTTGTCAAAATAATCCATGTCGAGCTCGTAGCCCGCCGAGACAAACAGCTGGTTCGTGACCGACTGGTTGTACTTCAACTGCGGCGAAACGCTGTAGACCCAGCTGTGGATTTCATTGCTCGGCGCGCCGAAGATATTGCTGTCGTAGGACACTCCCCCGCGTAGCGACGCCGACCACGCCTTGCCCTGCTCCTGTTCGGGAATGGGCGCGTAAACCGCGAAAACAGGCAAAGCCGAAGCGACGGAGACAAGGATGCAGGCGCAGAAAAATCTCATGAGAGCCGGAAAATTTGAAAAAACCTAGGTGGAAATCTTCCTGCGAAGCAATTACTTTCCCCGCGGAGGCAGCGCGGGGTTGAGCATGATGATCAGGTCGTCCGCCACTTTCACCGGTCCGCGCAACGGAAACTGCGGTGGAAAGCTTCCGGTAACCAGGCCCGTATAAACCTCCGCCCATTCGCCCAAACGACTCCCCTCGCCCGCCTTGGCGCCACCCGCAGCCAGTTCGCCGAAAAAAGGCCGATCGAGCGTGTGGGGCGTAAGCAGCAGCGCCCCGAGGGGCTGTTCGGCACCCACGACGTAAAAATCATGCAGCCGGGCCGGCTGGGCCCACACACGCATTCCACCATACCAGGCCGCACCGGCTGGCACGTCGGCCATCAGGCCATAATGTCCGAGGGCGCCGCGTGCCGCCAGTTCCGCTCGCGCGGCCATGAACACGCTGGGATAATAAGGTGGATAGGAGAAATGCAATCGTCGCGGCTCAAGCGCATCATGCAACAGCGGAATGGCTTGCGTCACCAGCAGCACCGCCGCCGCCGCGCGCGGCCACGCCGACAACGCGGCATTGCTGTCCACCAGCACGAAGAAAAAGGCCGCGCCAAAAATCATGAGCAGCGGCGCCAGCCATGCCCCCGCCGGCCATTCACTTTCGCCCGAGCCAAGGAACGCCTGCGCCGTTACAGCCACCGCGACTACCGCCAGAAAAATCCAGCGCAGCCGGTTCGCCTTGTCGGTCCGGAACCGATAGAGAAAACCCGCCACAAAAAACGCCGTGAACAGGAGGCCCCCACCCGACCACAAACGCGTGCGCAGCGTGTCTTGCAACGCCATGAGGCCCTTGTTGCCGAGCTTGTTGAGGCTCAGCTCCGGCGCCACGGTCGAACATGTCGCCCGCACCGTGGCCGGTTCCGCCGTAGCGTCGCCAGCCTTGAGCGCCACGTTCTGCCAGGCCAGGCCCACCGGGCTGCCCGTCAGGGCAAAATTGCGCACCACCCAAGGCGCGGCAACCAACGCGAAGCCCGCCGCCACGACAGCCAGTGCCCGCCATCGCGAACTGCCTTCGAAACGCCAGGCGGCATAGCCCAGAAAAACCAAAATCACCGCGCCCACCGAATATTCGGCCAGAAAGAACAGGCCGCCCGCCACGCCCAGCGCGCCGAGCCAGCCCAGCGGCACGCGGCCGGCCGCCGCCTTTTCCTCGGTTTTCACCAGCAACCAGAATGCCCCCAGCGCCAAGATCATAGGCAGCGGCAGGCCGTTGACCGCGACCGTCTGTTGCCAGACCGGCATGGAAAAAAGCAGGCCCAGCGCCGCGACCGCGCCAACCCGGACGGAGAAAACCGTTTTCCCCACCACATAGGTCAGCACCGCGGCCAGCCAGAGGAGAACAAGGTTCAGCGCAAGCAGGGCATAATCCGCGGCGAAGCCGTCGGGCGGCACCGGCTGTTTTGAAAAGAGCGCGGCATCCGGGAGGACGGCCAGCATGCCCGCGATAACCATCGAATAAAGCGGCGCGTGATGAAGTTCCGGATACGGCAGGGCCGGATCGAAGCGCTGGCCGCGCGCGGCCAGCACGGCGGCCGTCTGCGGATAATTGACCAGCGTGGTGAAGCCTCCGCCATGCGCAAGCTGCCGGCCGACCCCGGCCTGCAACAGCGTGGGTTCGGTCTGCGGGCCGTGAAACTGTTTCCAGGCCACGACCAGCGACAACCCGAGCAGGCCGAACAAAATCGCACCACGGCGCACCCAACGCGCACCCGCGCCGAGTTCCAGCCAATGCAGCCACTCCTGCCCGGATCTCATCCGAGGGGGAGCGCGGCGGTCCCGGCGCGCGGAAGCATGCTTTGAACGCGCCCGGAGGCCGCGTTCCACCGTTTAGGCCGGTTCATCGGTCGACGACGTCGAGTTCGGGCCACTGCGAGAGCTTACGGTGCAGCGTGCGGCGGCTGATGCCCATGAACTGCGCGGCCTTGGTGCGGTTGCCGCGCGCCTTGATCAGCGCTTCGCGCACCAGGCGTTTTTCGTTTTCCTCCACCGAAAGCGAGCCCGGCCCCGGCGCGCTGCCGGCGCCAGACGCCCCGGATGCGGTCGTCGCCGAGGCGCTAACCTCACCGCGGAATTTCGGCTCGAGGTCGAACTCGGTCAGTTTGCCACCGCGGCGCAGCACGACGGCATTTTCCACGAAGTTGCGCAGCTCGCGGATATTGCCCGGCCAGGGATAGCTTTGCAGCGTGCGCAACGCGCCCGGCTCGATCGTGATGGGCGCGACCTTGTTCTCCTCAGAGAAAATCTTGATGTAGTGATTCAGCAGCAGCGGAATGTCCTCGGGGCGGGCGCGCAACGGTGGCAGCGTAATGCGCACGACGTTGAGGCGGAAAAACAGGTCCTCGCGGAATTTGCCGTCCTTCACCATCTGCTCGAGGTTGCGGTTGGTCGCCGCGACGAGGCGCACGTCGAGTTCGATGGGCTTGTTGCCGCCGACGCGCTCGACCGCCTTGGTCTCGAAAAAGCGCAGCAACTTCACCTGGGTCGATTGCGAGATTTCGCTGATTTCATCCAGGAAGAGCGTGCCGCCGTCCGCGGCCTCGAAGCGGCCGATGCGGCGCTCGGTCGCGCCGGTGAACGCGCCGCGCTCGTGGCCGAAGATTTCGCTTTCAAGCAGGCTTTCCGAGAGCGCCGCGCAGTGCACGGCGATGAACGGCGCGCGCGCCCGCGGGCTGGACTGGTGGATGGCCTGCGCGACCAGTTCCTTGCCTGTGCCCGACTCGCCCTCGATGAGGATGGTCGCTTTCGACGGCGCAACGAGCTTCACGCGGTCGATGACCTCGCGCAGCTTCTCGGAGTTGCCGACGATGCCCTCGAAGGAAAATTTCTCGTCGAGGCGCTCGTGCAGCTGCCTGACCTCGACCTCGAGCGTCTTGGTCTTGAGCGCACGCTGGATGAGCACCTCGAGGCGCTCGATGTTGACCGGCTTGGTCAGAAAATCGACCGCGCCGCGTTTCATGGCCTCGACCGCGTTCTCAATGCTGCCATAGGCGGTCATCATGATGACGGCCGGCTTATTCGGCAGCGCGAGGGCCTTGTCGATGACCTTAAGGCCAGATTTGCCCGGCATGCGCAGGTCGGTGAGGATGATATCGAACTCCTGCGCCTCCATCTGGTTGAAGGCCTCGTCGGCATTGCCCGCGACCGACACGTCGTAGTGTTCCTCCAACGCCTGCTGCAAACCCTCGCGGGTGTGCTTCTCGTCATCAACGATTAGGACGCTCGGAACCATACCGCCATGACATCACCCCGGCCCCGGCGGTCAACGGGAAATGAGACGTAACGGCACAGTAGGACTTGTTGGGCATTGCATTGTTAACAAAGATGTTCTCGCCAGTAATTTGACCTGCGCTAAGGTGGCGACCATGTATCCTCTTGCTGGTGATTCGGAAGGGAATCAATCGCAACTGGAGCAATTTAAAGCAGCATTGGACGAGCATGCCATCGTCGCCACGACCGACGCGCGCGGGACGATCACTTCAGTCAATGACAAATTTTGCGCCATCTCCCAATATTCACGCGATGAGCTCGTGGGGCAGAATCATCGCATCATAAATTCGGGCTATCATCCGAAGGAATTTTTCCATGAGCTGTGGCGGACAATCGCGGCCGGCCGCGTCTGGAAGGGACAGATCAAGAACCGGGCAAAAGACGGCTCCTTTTACTGGGTGGATACCTGCATTGTGCCTTTCCTGGATTCCGGGGGAAAACCTTATGAATACATTGCGATCCGGACGGACATCACGGAGCAACGGACAGCACTTGATAAGCTGCGCCAGCAGGCGGCCCTGCTCGACGTGGCCCGGGATGCCATCCTGGTCCGGGATTTTCAGCACAACATCCTGTATTGGAACAAAGGGGCCGAACGATTGTATGGCTGGAAGTCAGCCGAGGTGATCGGGCGGCGCCATCCCGATCTCCTGCAGGTGAATTCGCGCAACTATGAGGAAGCCTGCAAGGCGGTGTTGCAGCATGACGAATGGGTCGGGGAAATGGAAAAGAAATCCAAGGCCGGAGAATCGCTGACCCTGGACTGCCGCTGGACCCTGGTCCGGGATGCAAAAGGAGACCCGACTGCGATCCTGACGATCGACACTGATGTTACGGCGCGAAAGAAAGCGGAGGCCCAGTTCCTGCGCATCCAGAGAATGGAAAGCATCGGCACGCTGGCGGGCGGCGTGGCCCACGACCTCAATAATCTGCTTTCCCCCATTCTGATGGGAGCAGAGCTCTTGCGGCGGATGGAGTGCACGGCGCAGGCGGAAAAGCTCATCAATACGATCGAGCAAAGCGCCAAACGCGGGGCCCTCCTCGTCCGGCAGGTGCTTTCCTTTGCCCGCGGCGTCGAGGGAGCCCGGGCCGTGCTCAACATCGCGGATATCGTCACGGAAGTAGAATCAATTGCGGGCGACACCTTTCCCAAGAACATCGTGGTTGAGCGCCAGATCGCAAAAGACACGCCCCTCTTCAAGGGAGACCACACGCAGATTCACCAAATTCTGCTGAACCTGTGCGTGAATGCCCGGGATGCGATGCCGAATGGCGGCATGATAAAGATTTCGGCCGAGAACTTCCGGGTGGCCGATGCAACGGATGCGAAGACGCGCGCCCTGAAGATTGGTGATTATCTGCTCGTCACCGTCAGCGACAATGGCTCTGGCATCCCTCCGGAGTCGCTGGGCAAGATCTTCGATCCGTTTTTCACCACCAAGGAAATTGGCAAAGGCACGGGGTTGGGCCTCGCGACGGTGCAGACCATTGTGCGCAGCCACGGCGGGCTGATTAATGTGTACAGTGAACCGGGAAAGGGCACCGCCTTCAAAATCTACCTCCCCACCCAGTCGGACCAACCGGAAGCAAGGGCCGAACAACTCGAGGCGGAGGATTTTCCGCGCGGGAACGGAGAGCATCTCCTGCTGGTCGACGACGAGGCCTCCATTTTGGAAATCACCAAGCAGACCTTGGAGGCATTCGGTTATCACGTGCTGGTGGCCAACAACGGTGCGCACGCCATCAGCATGTTTGCTGTTAATCGTGATAAAATTAATTTGGTCCTGACGGACATGATGATGCCCATCATGGACGGCCCGGCCACGATCATCGCCCTCAAGCAGATCGACCCAAAGGTCGTGATCATCGCCGCCAGCGGGCTTGACGTAAATGGCGCCAACGAGAGGGCGCAGGCGGCTGGTGTTAAGCATTTCCTGACCAAGCCCTATTCGGCCGGCAAAGTTCTCAGGGCGATAAAAAAAGCCCTGACCGAGAACCAGCCATTCGACCCGGCTCTCTAACCTCACCCCGACTTCAGCATCCGCACGCGGCGGTCTTTTCGCGGAAATTGCAGGGTGACGAGCGTGCCGATGCCTTCCTTGCTTTCGAGGCCGACCTGCCCGCCGTGCTCGCGCATGATGCGCTGGACGATCATCAGGCCGAGGCCGTGGCCGCCGGGCTTGGTCGTATAATAGGGCTGGAAAAGTCGCACGAGGTCCTCCTGCCGGATGCCGGTGCCGCTATCGCCAAAAGCCAAGAAGACGCTGTCATCGTCGGCGCGCGCGGCGATCCGCAGGCGGCCGCCCGGCTGCATGGCCTCGGAGGCGTTCTTGATGAGGTTGAAAAAGACCTGCTTGAGCTGGCTGCGATCGGCCATGACGGATGGCAGGGCGGCGGGCGTCTGGGCCTCGACCTCGATGCCGCGGTCGGCGAGTTCGCGCTGCTGGAAAGAGAGCACTTCGCCGAGCACGTCGGTGAGATTGGTCTCCGCGAGATCGGGCGGGCGCGGACGGATGGCCTCGAGAAAGTTGCTGATGATGCCGTCGAGGCGCTTGACCTCGTCCTGGCAGACCTGGATGGACTCGGCGAGAGAGTCCGCGTCCTTGCTGGCCGCCTTCAGCTTTTTCAGCTTCCGCTCGATCAGCTGGAGATGGATGGTGAGCGAGTTGAGGGGATTGCCCAGCTCGTGCGCAACGCCGGCGGCGAGCAACAGGATCGATGACGTGCGCTCGTCCTCGATGCGCGCCTCCGTGGTCTGCTTGTCGCGCGTGATGTCGGACAAAATCACCGCGTAGCGCCGTTCGCCGCCGCGGCCCTCGCTGCGAAAAGGCACGAGATAAAGCCGCACCGTGCGCGGCTCCGGGTAGGTCAGCTCGAATTCGCGGGCGACGACCGGCAGCGCGGGTGCGGCGTCATCGAGCGACGGCTCGAGCGAAGGCCGCAGTCCGGGCACGAGCCGCCAGAGCGTCTGGCCGGTAAGCTCGTCGTCGGCCAGGCCGATGAGGCGCTCGGCGGCGGCGTTGGCGTAGTCGATGACGCCGTCGGCGCTGATGACGAGCACGCCTTCCTGCAGGGTATCGAAAATATCCTCGAACAGCCGGCGCTCGCGCGCGAGGCGCTGCACGAGATTGGCGAGGTTGACCGAGTCGAGCTGGTCCAGCCGGCCAAGCACGCGGTCGAGCGAGGTGTGTTTCTTCGAGGGCATCCGGCGTCAGTTTGGTCAGGATTCGGCCAGAAAGTCCATCTGCGCGGGGTTGCCCTGGCCGGCCAGGAGTTTTCGCAGGAACAGCTCGCGGTGATGCGGGCAGCGGCCGAGCCGCCGGACCGCGTCGCGATGCTCGTCGGTGCCGTAGCCCTTGTGCTGAGCGAAGCCGTAGCCGGGAAACTGCGCGCCGAGTTCGCTCATCAGCCGGTCGCGCGTGACCTTGGCGATGATCGAGGCCATGGCGATGCACAGCGAGCGGGCGTCGCCGCTCACAATGCCATGGTGCGGATACGGGAAGTTCCTCAGCGGCAGCCCGTCGATGAGGATGCGGCAGGAGACGCGTGGCTGGAAGCTGTCGCGTTCCTCGATGGAGGAAAACAAATCCGGCTCCTGGCGCACCACAAACGCGGTCGGCGGGTAAATGCCCTCGAGCGCGCGACGCATGGCAAGCTTGGTCGCGCCCAGGATGTTGCGTTCCTCGATCTCGTCCACGCCGGCGACGCCATAGTTGGCATGGATCTGGCCCTGGGCGACCAGCGTCTCGAACTCGCGCCACAATACCTCGCGTTCGTCGGGCGTGAGCTGCTTCGAATCGTTCACCCGCTGCGCCTTGGTCGCCGCCCAGCGGCCGTCGAGAAATTCCCTTGTCACCAGCACGGCCGCGGCCACGACCGGGCCGGCCAAGGCGCCGCGACCGGCCTCGTCGACGCCGATGAGACTGGCGACGCTCTCGATTTGTTTCAGGTCAAAACCGCGGAGCTGGCGGCGTTTCATGGATCCATTTCAAATGAACGCCGGATGCGGCGCAAGTGCGTGCAGCAGGCGGCAGCCGGTTCGCTTTCGTGCCAAATCCCGTTATCATCCCCTTTGCCATGAGCCTGTTTCAAACCTGCGAATTGACGTTCTATATCGTCGAAACCCTGGCCCTGCCGTTTGCGATCATCGTGTTCATTCTCGAGCAACGCAAAGAAAGGCAGAACGAGGAGGAGGAGATTTTCCAGCGGCTTTCGGACGAATATCGCGAATTCCTCAAGCTGGTGCTCGACAATGCCGACCTGCATCTGCTGCGACGCGACGGTGCGCCCCAGGATTTGACAGACGACCAGAAGGAGCGGCGCCTGACGATCTTCGGCATCCTCATCTCGCTTTTCGAACGCGCCTACCTGCTCGTCTACGAGGAGGACATGGACAAGCAGACGCGCCGCATGTGGCAGTCGTGGGAGGACTACATGCGCGAGTGGGTGCGCCGCGCCGAGTTCCGCGACGCCCTGCCGCAATTGCTCGAAGGCGAGGACGAGGAGTTCACGCGCCACATCCGGCATCTGGCCGAAATAGAACGAACCTAACAGCCGCGAGCCTGAAGCCGGCCGCCAGGCAGCGACTACTCCCATTCAATCTTCGCCTTCGGCTCGGGCAGCGGGAGTTCGCCGAGCTTGCCCGCGGCCTTCACGACCTCGTAGGCGGTGCGGAAGTGGAGCTTGGCGAAGTCGCGCAGCGCGAGTACACCGAATTTTTCGATGATCTGCGCGGCCTGGTCCTTCACCAGGGCGCTGGCACCTTTTTGCAGCGGTCCGCCGAAGCGCTGCGAAAGCTGCTTCATCGCGCGCACATACTCGGCGCGCGCCACGATGGAGGCGGCTGCGACGACCGGGTCCTCCTCGGCCTTGGTCCGCATGCTCAGCTCGAAATTTTTCACGGCCTTTTTCTTGAGTTCGGCCTGCACGAGCGGCTTTTCGCTGAACTGGTCGAGCAACCCGCGCGGCACCCATTTCTGGTCGAGCGCCTGGGTGAGCGCGGTGGCATGCTGCCAGGCCAGGAGGCGGTTGAGATTGGCCCACGGGCGGGACATGGTCTCGTTGTACTTCGCCATGCCGAGGAAGCAGGTTTTCACGGCGACACCGGGTGTGTTGCGGATGACCTCGTCGAGTTTCATGATCTGCCCGTCGACGATTTTTTTGGAGTCCTTCACCCCGGCCTTGAGCCAGGCCTCGATGGCGGGCTTGTCGGCGATGACCGTGGCGGCGACCACCGGGCCGAAGAAATCGCCCTTGCCGCTCTCGTCGAGGCCGGCGTGCGGCTCGAACCAGTCGGGATGCAGCACCTCATCGTAGCCGAGTTTCGGCGCGCCGGTCACCTCGGCCTCAAGCACATCGCGCACGAAGTCCTCCGTGCCCTTGCCGGCGATGACGACCTTGCCGCTTTCGTAGGCAGTCACGTTGACCTTGGCGTGGTCGGCCTTGAACGCGAATCGGGCGTAGGCGACCTCGAAGGACATCCAGCCGCGTGCGTCGAGCAGCGCGCGGAGCTTTTCCATCTGGGTGTCATCGAGCTTGATGGTATAGCTGCTGAGCTTCTTGGGCGTTTCCTCGTCGGAGGATTTTCTCGGCATGAGCCAGTTGGCCACAAAAGGCCCGGGAAGCACAAAAGAAATTTGCTTGGTTGCAGCGGATATTTTGTGCGTTTTGTGCCTGCAGTGGCCAATCATCTGATTTCGGGCAGGACGGATTTCCAGCAGGCGTTGCTGGCCTGGTACCGTCTCCATGCGCGCAAACTGCCCTGGCGCGAGTCGCCCTCGCTCTACAAGACGGTCGTGAGCGAATTCATGCTGCAGCAGACGCAGGTGAAGACCGTGCTGCCCTACTTCGCGCGCTGGCTGGCGGAGCTGCCCTACTTCGCCGCGCTCGCAGCCGCTCCCGAGGCGCGCGTGCTCAAGCTGTGGGAGGGGCTCGGCTACTACGCCCGGGCGCGCAACCTGCACCGGCTGGCCAAAGCCATAGCCGCCCGGCCATCGCCGCCCGCAACCGCGGAGGCGTGGCGCGAACTGCCCGGCATCGGGCCTTACACGGCGGCGGCCATCGCTAGCATTTCGGCCGGCGAGGCGGCGGCATGCGTGGACGGAAACGTCGTGCGCATCCTGGCACGGCTGACGGCTGACGGGCGCGAGTTTCGCGACAGCGCAAGTGCGGCCAGGGAATTCACGCCGCTGGCCACGGAGCTGCTCGCCCGCGAATCGCCCGGCGATCACAACCAGGCGATGATGGAGCTGGGCGCGACGGTGTGCCTGCGCGCCAACCCATTGTGTACGGTGTGCCCGGTACTGGCGTTTTGCGCGGCGGGGCGGCGCGGCGACGCGGAGGAATTCCCGCGGCTGGCGTCGAAAAAAATCGAGCGCCGCGCGGTGGTGCGCGTGTGGTGCGAGCGCGGGGGGAAACTTTTGCTGCATCGCGCCGCGGCGGGTTCGCGGCGGCTGGCGGAGCTGCACGAGCTGCCAACGGCCGAGCAGGCCGGGTTCGACGCCAAGGCGGCCGCCCTCGGCGGATTGCTCGCCAAAAAAACGCGCAGCATCACACGCTGGCACATCACCGAGTCGATTTACACCGGGCCGGGGAAAATCCCGGCGCGCAGCCCGGAGCTGGTGTGGGTTCCCCTCAGCCGGCTTGATACGGTCACCTTCTCCGGTCCGCACCGGCGATGGGTGCGGGAGATCCTGGCCGCACGGAAAAATTGAGCGCGCGGCACCCTACCCGACCATCAACCCTTCGACGCGTGCCTTTGACGCAATCACATCCCCGACATCCAGGCGCGGGCTGAGCTCAAGTACGAGGATGTGTTCCGGCCGCCAGAAACGGCTGATCATGGTGAAGTCGATGCCACCGGTGCCGACCGCCTGGTGATCCTGCCCCTGGGCATTGACGTCATGCAGGTGGAAACCGATGAGGCGCGGGGCAAGTTTCTCGAGATGCTGCCGGTGGTCGATGACACCGAGGCTTTGCTTGATGCTGGCGTGGCCGGTATCGTGCCAGTAGCCGGCAGGCGTGCCCGTCGGCAGCGATTCAAAATAGGCTGCGAAATCATCGTCCCTGGGGAGTTCGTCGAATTTCTCGCGGTTCTCGAGGCCGAGGCGGATGTTCTTCTCCGCCGCATGGTCGAAAACCTTGGCCAGGCTGGCCTTGGTCTGCTCCCAAAACGGGCTCATTTTGCTGCGCAGCCGCGCCCGGGCCTTGGTCAGCGTGCGCTGATAACCGGCGTCTTCCCGGAGATTCGCCCCGGGATGGGTTTCCACGTAATTTTGCAGGGCGCGGGCCGGGTTGAACCAGAGAAACGGCACGCGGCCAAGATGCAGCACCAGGACGCGCGCCTTCACCTGCGCGGCGAAATCGATGGATCGCTTCGTGTGCCGCAGCCATTGCTCGTGTTCCTGGTGAAAACGCACGGAAGGCTCGTAAAGGTTGGGCGCGGCATGGTTGACACCCGTGGGCAGCGGGCAGAAATTATGCGTCGAGCTGATCTTGATGACACCCTCCTCGACCGCCCGGAGGATACCCGGCACAAGTGTGATGCGGATGCCGTGGCTCAATTCAGCGTGCGTGAAGCCGAGATCAGCCATTTCGCGCAACATCTCATAGCCATCATTGTGGCGCGGCGAACACCAGCAGGTGGAGAGGGCAAACGTGGGCTTCACAAAAAAGTAAAGCAGTCAGACGCCGCCGTCTGGCAATAGAAAAACGGGCCGGCCGCAAATCCGTGGCGGCCAACAGCCCGTTCGTAACCGGCAAAAAACGCGTACTCAGTTCGCGTAGCGCGCGCGCAGCATCGCGGTGAAGGCCGAGACCTTGTCCTTGCGGCGACGCTTCTCGC
Organism: Opitutaceae bacterium; assembly: GCA_035485575.1. GTDB lineage: Bacteria > Verrucomicrobiota > Verrucomicrobiia > Opitutales > Opitutaceae > DASRHD01. The sequence goes on from DATHNW010000024.1 coordinate 158,163, forward strand.
AGGGCTTCTCATAATAACGCTTGGCGCGTGTGCCGCGGATGATGTTTTCGCGGTCGAGCTTCTTCTTCATGCGACGCAGGGCGCGGTCGATGGGCTCGTTTTTGCGGATTTTGATCTCGATGGACATGTCGTGAACGAAGGTTGTGCGGTGAAAAAGACAAGAAATAGGCCATTTGAGGGGGCGGGCGTCAATGGCGTTTTTTAGCATCTCCCGCTGGCGAACGGCAGTCTGTGCCTTTCGCACTTGCGCCGCGTCCGGCAGGGCATTGGGTAACGGCATCGTGCCGTCGTCCGATTTCGTTCATCTTCACGTCCATTCCGATTACAGCCTGCTCGACGGCTGCTGCCGCATCGACCGGCTGATGGACCGCGCCGCCACCCTCGGCATGACGGCCCTTGCCCTCACCGACCACGGCAACCTTTATGGCGCAATCGAGTTCTACACCGCGGCCAAGGCCCGCAATCTCAAGCCCCTTCTCGGTTGTGAAATCTACCTCACCGATGGCTCGCGTCTTGAAAAAAACGGACGCGCCGAGGAGGGAAAAAGCTACTATCACATGGGGTTGCTGGCCCGCAACCTCACGGGGTATCAGAATTTGCTCAAGCTCGTGAGCGACGCTCACTTGCGCGGTTTTTACTACAAGCCGCGCGCCGATTTCGAGACGCTGGCCAAACACGCCGACGGCCTTATCGGCTTCACCGGTTGCCTCGCCGCGCTCGTGCCGCAGCACCTGTTGCACGACCGCTGGGAGGACGCGCGCAAGGCCACCGCGCGCTTCGTGGACATTTTTGGGCGCGAAAACTTCTTCGTCGAAATCCAGGACCACGGCATTCCCGAGCAGCGCAAGGTCATCCCCGGCCTGCTCAAGCTCGCCGAGGAATTCAGCCTCAAGGTCATCTGCACGAACGACGTCCACTACGTGCGTTCCAACGATGCCGGGCCGCATGACGCCATGCTCTGCATCCAGACCGGCGCCAAGATCGCGGAGGAGCAGCGCATGCGCTTCGACGGCTCGCAATTCTACCTCAAGTCGCGGGACGAGATGCTGCAGCTTTTCGGCGAGGTGCCCGGCGCCCTCACCAACACCCTCGCCGTGGCCGAGATGTGTGATCTCGCGATCCCGTTTCCCAAGGGCAGTGAGCGCTACCCGAAGTACCCTCTCCCCGTCGAGGTGAAGACCGACCGCAGCGGCTACATCAAGCAGCTCTGCATCGAGGGCCTGCGCACGCGCTACGGCATCGACTACGCACGCCGCGCTTTCGCCGGCCCGGTCGAGAACAAAAACCCCGAGATCATCCCCACACTGGTCGAGCGGCTCGACTACGAGCTCAGCATCATCGCCAGCACCGGTTTCGTCGATTACTTCCTCGTCGTCTGGGACTTCATCGCGTGGGCAAAAAACCACGGCATCCCCGTCGGCCCCGGCCGCGGCTCCGGCGCCGGCTGTCTCGTCGCCTACCTGCTCGGCATCACCAATCTCGACCCGCTGCGCTTCAAGCTCCTCTTCGAGCGTTTCCTCAATCCCGAGCGCGTCTCGCCGCCCGACTTCGACATCGACTTCTGCATGCGCCGCCGCGGCGAGGTCATCGACTACGTGCGGGAAAAATACGGCCGCGATTGCGTGGCCAACATCGTCACCTACGGCACGCTCGGCGCCAAGATGGTCATCCGCGACGTCTCGCGCGTCCACGACCTGCCCTACGCCGAGGCCGACCGCCTGGCCAAGATGATCCCCGACGAGCTTAACATCACGCTCGAGGACGCGCAGAAAAAATCCGCCGAGCTGCGCGACGAGATCGCCAAGAATCCCGTCGCGAAAAAAATCTTCGACCAAGCGCTCGTGCTTGAGGGCATGGTGCGCAACACCGGCAAGCACGCCGCCGGCATCATCATCACCGACCGGCCGCTCGACGAGTTCGTGCCGCTCACGCTGCAGGAGGGCGACGTCACCGTGCAGTACGACATGAACGCCGTCGGCAAGCTCGGCCTGCTCAAGATGGACTTCCTCGGCCTCAAGACGCTCACCGTCATCGCCGACGCGGTCGACAACATCCGCCGCACGGTCAACCCGGATTTCGACATCGAGAAAATCCCGCTCGAGGATGCGAAGACCTTCGCCCTGCTCAATTCCGGCCGCACCACCGGCGTGTTCCAGCTCGAGTCCGGCGGCATGCAGAACCTCTGCCGACAGATCAACCTCTCCTCCATCGACGAGATTGTGGCGCTCATCGCCCTCTACCGCCCCGGCCCGATGGACTGGATTCCCGACTACGTCCGCGGCAAGAAGGACCCGAGCTCGGTCACCTTCCCCCACCCGCTTCTTGAGGACGTCTGCCGCGAGACTTACGGCGTGATGGTCTATCAGGAGCAGGTCATGGAGGCCGCTAAAATCATCGCCGGCTATACGCTCGGCGGCGCCGACATGCTCCGCCGCGCGATGGGTAAAAAGGACGCCGGGGCCATGGCCGAGGAGCGCAGCAAATTTGTCGAGGGCGCGAAAAAGCTCCACGGCCTCGACGAAAAAACCTCCAATGCGATTTTTGCCATCCTCGAAAAATTCGCCGGCTACGGCTTCAACAAGTCGCACTCCGCCGCCTACGCCGTGCTTAGCTACCAGACCGGCTACCTGAAGGCAAACTACCCGGTGCATTTCATGGCCGCCATGCTCAGCACCGAGCTGGGCAACGCGGAAAAAGTCTCCCACTTCATCGCCGAGTGCAAGGCCATGGGGCTGCAGGTGCTCGGCCCCGATGCGAACGAAAGCCGCGAAAACTTCACGCCGGTCGGCGACAAGATCCGCTTCGGGCTCGCCGGCATCAAGGGCGTCGGCGAAGCCGCCGCGCAAAAAATCATCGCCGAGCGCGAGGCCCGCGGTCCCTACCGCGACCACGCCGATTTCCTCCTCCGGGCCGACGCCCGCGCCATCAACAAGCGCGTGCTCGAAAATCTCGTGGCCACCGGCGCCTTCGACTTCAGCGGCGCCGACCGACCGCAACTCTTCGCGCAGATCGACGACGCCCTCGCCGCCGTCAGCGAGCTCCAGCGCAAATATCCCGCCCTCCGCAAAGAACCGCCCTCCACCGCCAAAGTCGAGGAACCCGCCGACACCATGCTCTTCGACCTCGGCGCGGCCGACGCCCAGCCGACGACGCCCCCGCTTGAACAGCTCGTCAAGGAATTCGCCGAACTCCTCCGCCACACACGCCGCGCACCAGCCTCCCTCCTCGTCACGGCTAACGGTCGTCCCGACGACTTGGGCAGCCTTGATCTCGGCGGCGAAGCCCCCCGCGCCGCGGCCAAGGCCAAAGCCGCCCCCGCTGCGCCCGAGCGCAAACTCACCGCCGCCACGCGCCTCGCCTTCGAAAAGGAACTGCTCGGCTTCTACATCTCCGGCCACCCGATGGACCTTTACGCCGGGCTGGCCGACGCCATCAACACCTGCGCCGAGGACGCCTTGTTGCAGCAGCCCGACCGCACCGAATTCCGCCTCTGCGGCATCGCGGGCAACATCACGAAAAAACTCTCCAAAAAGGACAACCGCCCGTGGGCGGCATTCACCCTCGCGACGCTGCGCGCCACCGTGCCGCTCAACATGTTCGCCGACGCCCACGAAAACCACGGCCGCAACCTCGCCGAGAACGCGCCCGTGCTCGTGCTCGGCAACATCATCCAGGGCAACGACGGCGCGCGCCTTAACATCAAGGAGTGCTACCCGCTCGAACCCGCCGTCACCAGCCTCGTGAAAAAAGTCGCCTGGCTGCTCCACCCCGCGCATCCGCAACTGACCGACTTCCTCCGCCGGCTGCGCGACGCGGTCAACGCTTCCGCCGGTGACACGCGCCTCGACCTCGCCTTCGTGTTCGATGGCCAGGTCGCGCCGCTGGCCGAGGCCTCGCCCGGCCTCACTTGGAAACTCACCGCACAAAGCTTCCAGGAACTTCGCGCCCATCCCGCCGTGGCCGGCGTGCAGCTCGAGACAAAAAAGCTCGAACTCAAGCCCGACCGCCGCTGGGGCCGGCGTTAGGCGGGGAGCCTGATCCTGCCGTCCGCCTGTCTCATTTTGCGGTGAAACAAATCTCCTCCGACACCGTTCGCGCCGACTTCAACGATGCGCTGGCGGTCGTGCACTACACCCGCGCCGCCCATTTCCTCGGGCTGTGGGAATCCGAACGGGTGCTCATCGAGCGTTTCTTTCCCGAACGCTCCGTTCCGCTGATCGAGGCCGGCTGCGGCGCCGGCCGGGCAACGCTGGGCCTGTGGAACTTGGGCTACCGCCACCTCACCGCCTTCGACTTCGCCGAAGAACTGCTCGGGCAGGCGCGCAGCCTCGCCACCGAATGCGGTGCGCACGAAATCATTTTCCTGCAGGCCGACGCCACACGTCTTTCCTCCCTCCCGGCCGGACCAGCCGGCGGCTTCGCCGGCGCGCTTTTCCTTTTCAACGGCCTGATGCAGATTCCCGGCCGTGAAAACCGCCGGGCGGCGCTGCGCGAGCTGCACGGCGTTTGCCGGCCGGGCGCACCGCTGCTTTTCACCACCCATGACCGCGACGGTTCGGCCGCTGAGCAGGTCCTCTGGCGGCTGGAAGCGGAGCGATGGAAACAGGGAAAACAGGATGCGCGCCTGGTCGAATTCGGCGACCGCTACTTCGAGGATGAGGCCGGCCGCACCTTCATGCACCTCCCGGAACGGGCCGAAATCCTGGCCGATCTCGCCGCCACCGGATGGCGGCACGAGTTTGACGCGATGCGCCGGGAAATCGCCCGTGAGTCGCGCGCCGTGCGCGATTTTTCCGACGAGTGCCGCTTCTGGGCTGCGCACAAGGACTGACCGGAGGCTGTCCCAGGCCCAGTCTCTTTCCTCCCCTGCCACCGACCAAGGCTTGCCGGATGGCCCGGGCTGTCGTAGTTTGCAAAGTTCGATGTTGTCCGTTCTCACCGACCGCCAGTGGTTGTGGATCGCCGCGGGGTTTTACCTTGCGGGATTTGTGTTGGGCACGCGGGCGGTGCTGCGCGAACGCCGGCACCCGCGCGTGGCCATGTACGGGGTCATCGCCGCGGGCTACGCGCTGCAGACCCTCGGCTTGTGGTTGCGCGGCCAGGCGACGCACGGTTGCCCGCTGGGTAATACCTTCGAGATCTTCCAGTTCACCGCCTGGTCGGCCACCACCCTGTTCCTCGTCGTCGGCGCGACGTTCCGCCTGAGCCTGCTCGGCTACTTCACCTCGACCCTGATGGCCGCGCTCACACTGGTATCGCTGGCGATCCCATCCTGGGACGCGACCCGGCGGGCCAATATCTTCGGCGGCAATCCCTGGCTCGAGCTGCACGCGGCGCTGGCGTTGTTCGCCTACGGCGTGTTTGCGCTGCTCGCGCTCACCTCGCTGATGTATCTGTTCCGCAACTATTCGCTGCGCAGCAAACACCTCGGCGGCTGGTTTTCCTTCCTGCCGTCGATCATCGACCTCGACCACATCTGCCTGCGCCTGCTCATCACCGGCGTCGGGCTGCTCACCGCCTCTCTGGCCGTCGGCTCGGTGTGGTGGCTGCGCGCGCCTCCCGGCAGCGTCCACGCCGTGCTGGCGACTGTCGCCGTGTGGCTGGCCTACGCGGTCGCGCTCGGATCACGGCTGCGGGGCAGGCTCATCGCCCAGCGCTTCGCCTGGATATGCGTGGCGCTCTTTGCTGCGGCGCTCATTTCCCTTGAAACGGTGGACCACGACCGGCGCCCTGCGCCGGCCAACCAGGCGGTTTCCCTCCAGCCATGAGCATCACCGGCGGTTTTTTCCACCTCGGTGCGTCGCACCACACCGCGCCGCTCGCGTTGCGCGAGAAACTGGCGCTCACCCCCGAAAAAACCGCCGCACTCGGCGCGCGCATCGGCGCGTTGAGCGGCCTGCGGGAATGGGCCGTGCTGAGCACCTGCAACCGGGTCGAGTTTTACGGCGTGGCCGAGTCGTCCGCCGCCATCGACTGCCTGCGGGCGGAGTTCTGCGCCCTGCTGGAATGCCCGTCGGCGGAATTGAACGCGGCGATCCGGCAGACGTCAGGTCTCGATGCGCTCCGCCACCTGCTCGGCGTCGCCTCCGGCCTTGACTCGCAGATGCTCGGCGAGACGGAAATTTTCGGCCAGGTGAAGGAGGCCTACGCCCAGGCCCAGCACCGCGGCACGACCGGGCCGGTGCTCAACCGGATTTTTCAAAAGACATTCCAGACCGCAAAGCTGGTGCGCACGCACACGGCCATCACCGAGGGCCAGGTGAGCGTGGCCAACGTGGCGGTGGACCTCGCGCTGAAAATCTTCGGCGAGCTGCGCGCCGCGCGGGTGCTTCTGCTCGGCGCGGGCGAGATCGGCGAGAAGACCGCGCGGGCGTTCCAAAGCCGCGGCGCGGAGGCGCTCACGGTCGCGAGCCGGCGGCTGGAACGCGCGATGGAGCTGGCGCAGGCCCTGGCCGCGTCGGCGCTGCCGTTCGAACACGCGCCCGGACGGCTGGCGGAATTCGACATCGTCGTCTGCGCCACGGCCGCGCCCGGCGTGGTGCTGGCACCCGAGGCCGTGGCCGCGACGATGCGGCGGCGGCCGGCCCGGCCGTTGTTTTTCATCGACCTGGCGCTGCCGCGCGATGTCGATCCGGCCGTGGCCGGGCTGCCCAATGTGTTTCTCTACAACCTCGACGACCTGGCAAAGATCGCCGAGGAAAACCGCACGGCCCGCGCGGCGGAGGTGGCGCGGGCGCAGGCACTCGTCGCGGAAAGGGCCGGCGCGCTCTGGCGTCGGATGGAGCCGTTGTGCGGCGGCGCACCTGCCGGCGGCACACGCTGGACGGAAGCCGCCCGCCACCCCGCGGGCTAGGACACGAAAGCCGTGCGGGCCCGCTCAAGGGCGGAGGAAAGCTCGGTCAGCCGGAGCGGCTTGCTGATGTAATCGTCCATGCCGGCGTGCAGGCAGATTTCACGGTCGCCCTGCATGGCATTGGCCGTGAGCGCAATGATCCAGGGACGGTCTTTGCGATCGGGAAATTCCTTCACCATCCGGCGGGTGGACTCAAGGCCGTCCATCTCCGGCATTTGCACGTCCATCAGGATGAGGTCGTAGTGCTGGCGGCGCACGGCTTCGAGCGCCTCCAAGCCGTTGGCGGCAATGTCGGCCCGGTAACCGAGGCGGGAAAGCATGTGGAGGGCGACCTTTTGGTTCACGATATTGTCCTCGGCGAGCAGGATGCGCTCGGTGCGCACCGGAGAGGCGGCCTGGGCCTGCACAGTCGGGTCGTGCCTCGGCGCGGGCGCATCCTCCTCCCAAGGAAAGATGCCGGCGATCGCGTCAAAAATCTGCGAGGCCTTGGCCGGCTTGGTAAGGCGGACGGCAAACAGATTCTCGGGGATCTGATTGTGCATGCCGACCGAAGACAGCAGCACCATGGGCAGCGTTTCGCTGCTGCGGCGTTTGTGGATCTCTCGCCCGAGGGTCACGCCGTCCATGCCGGGCATTTGCATGTCGATGATGGCAACATCGAAGGTCTCGCCCGAATCGATCAGGGCCAGGGCGGCCGGCCCCGAATCGGCCGTGCGCGGGGCCAGGCCCCAATTCTGGGCAAGCGTGGAAAGAATGCGGCGGTTCGTGGCATTGTCGTCGACGACAAGCATGCGCTTGCCGGTCAGGTGGGTGCGGACGCCGCTCATATAGGGCAGCGGTTTGCTCGAGGCGACCTCGGTGTGGATCGTGAAATGGAAGGTCGAACCGCGGCCGGCCTCGCTTTCCACCCACATGCGCCCGCCCATCAGCTCGGCGAGGCGCTTGCTGATGGCAAGACCGAGACCGGTGCCGCCATACTTGCGGGTGGTCGAGGCGTCCACCTGGCTGAATGATTGGAAAAGCCGCTCCATCGCCGCGGCCGGGATGCCAATGCCGGTGTCGCGCACGGCAAAATGCAGTTCGATGACGCCTTTGCCAAGCGAGGTCGTGCCGAGCGTCAGCACCACTTCGCCGCGCTCGGTGAACTTGAGGGCGTTGTTGATCAAATTGATGAGGATCTGGCGCAGGCGGGTGACGTCGCCGCGCACCTGGCTGGGCGCGTCGGCGGAAATCTCGTAAAGCAGGTCGAGACCTTTCTTCGCGGCGTTCACGGAGACCAGGTCAAGCGTGCCTTCCACGCATTCGCGCAGGCCGAAAACCTCCTGCTCAAGTTCGAGGCGGCCGGCCTCGATCTTGGAGAAATCGAGAATGTCGTTGATGATCGCCAGAAGTGAATCGCCACTGCCCCGGATGGTCTCCGCAAACTCGCGCTGCTCGGTCGTGAGGGGCGAATCAAGCAGGAGCGAGGTCATGCCGATGACACCGTTCATCGGCGTCCGGATCTCGTGGCTCATCATCGCCAGAAACTGGCTCTTGGCGATATTGGCCTGTTCGGCCGACTCCTTGGCGAGGCGGAACTCCTCGGCCTGCTTCTTCTGTTCGGTGATGTCCACGATCGCGACGACCTCATGCACCTGATCGGTGCGCGGATCGGGAAAACGCCGGAGATGCATCTGGGCCCAGACAACGTCTCCGTTCGGATGCAGATAGCGTTTCTCAACCATGAAATGCTCGATCTCGCCGCGCCGGACCTGCTCGGTCAGCGCATCCTGCCGGGCCATGTCCTCCGGTGGTGTGATCTTACGGTAGGCGTCGGTATCCCGCTGCGCCTGCTCCAGCGACACGCCGGTGATTTTGACGTGCGAATCGTTGACAATGCGGGTCTCCGGCCGGCCGACAAAGAGCCAGGACAGGCCGATCGGCACGGACTGGACGATGTAACGCAGGCGCGTGTGCTCCTGCGCGGCCTCCTCCTGAACCTTCTTGAAGTCGGTGATGTCCACGAGCGTGGCGACCTCCTGCAGCTCATCGTTGGCCACATCGCGAATGAGGTGCATGGTGTACAGCACCCAGACCGTGCGCCCATCGGGATGCAGATAGCGTTTCTCCAGCGTAAAGTAGTCCCTCTCGCCGGCGTACAGCTGCTTCTCGAGGGCCAGCTGCCTCTTGCTGTCCTCGGGATGGGAGACGGCGATGTAGTTGCTGGTGTCGTGCGACCGTTCCACCGACACGCTGGTGATGCGGGCGTGCGCCGGGTTGACGATGCGGGTGCTCGCCTGCTTCTGCCCGTGCTTCCCCTGCACCCACGAGATGCCCACCGGCACATTGTCATAAATGAAGCGGAACTGCGCCTCCTTCCGCGCCAGCTCCTCCTGCACTTTCTTGAACTCGGTGATGTCCACCAGCGTGACAACCTCCTGCAGCTCATTGTTAATGGGGTCGCGGAACGCGTGCATGGTGTACAACGCCCAGACCGTGCGGCCATCGGCATGCAGGTAGCGTTTTTCCAATGCGAAATTATCGATCTCGCCGGCGTACAGCCGCTCCTCCAGTGCCAGCTGTTTCTTGCGGTCCTCGGGATGGGAAACGGCGATATAGTTGCTCGTATCGTGCGATTTTTCCAGCGACACGCTGGTGATGCGGGCGTGCGCGGGGTTGATGATGCGGGTCTGCCCCTGCTTCTCGCCATATCTTCCCCGCACCCACGAGATGCCCACCGGCACATGCTCGTAGATGAAGCGGAACAGCGCCTCCTTGCTGACCAGCTCCTCTTGCGCGCGCTTCCGTTCGGTGATGTCGGTCCCGATGATCAGATTATAAAGCAGGCGGCCGGCCGGGTCGCGCACCGGCTGCATCTCCAGATCAAGCCAGTAAAGCCGCCCGTCCTTGCTTTGGTTGGAGATTTCTCCGCGAAAGGATTCGCCCTCCTGAAGGGCCTTCCTGATTTTTTCCGCCGCAGCCCGGTCGGTGTTCTCGCCAATGACGAACTGGCTCACCGGCCGGCTCATCACCTCGATCGGGGCATAACCGGTGATGCGGGCAAAGCTCTGGTTGACCCATTCCACCTTGCCTTCGACGCCGGCAATGGTGACGGCATTGCTGGTACGGCTGGCGATGTGCGCGAGCTTGCGTGCCTCCGCCTCGGTCTGGTGGAAGTTGTGCGTCATCGTCTCTGCCAGGACCTGGGCGCGGCTGTGCGCGGCGCCCAGCGACCAGATCAGGCCGCCCACCAGGATGCTCACCAGCAGGCCGCCCACCAGGATGCTGTCGGCAAACAGATAATTTCCCGCCACTTCGAATCCGGGCCTGGAGATGAAATAAACCGTCCAATGCTGGCCGAAGATATCAAGATGCCGGACTCCGTAAAAATTTCTGGCATAAGCCCCTCCTTCCGCCGGGTTGCCAGCCAGAGCAGGCCCGACCAGCGGCTGGCTGGTCCCAAACAGCAGGGTTTCCGGGGAAATCCGGTCATGGCCCTGATAAATTTCGTAATCCGCCTGGTTGCGTGCCAGATCTCCCCATTCGCCCAGCAATGTCTCCAGACGCAGCGGGGCGGTGACCCAGCCTTGCAAGTCGGAGCGGCGCTCCTCCGGCGTGGCCGGTGACACACCCTTGGTATAAACCGGCATGAACAGAATATAGGCCGGCCGCGAGGTCTTGTCGTTAAGCAGGGTGACGCGCTGCGTCAGCACCGCCGAGCCCGTGAGCATCGCCTGCTCGGCCGCTTCGCGCCGCGTCGGCTCGGCGGCATAATCCAGACCGAGACCCGACTGCTGGGGATCGAAGTAACGCACAAGGTAGAGATCCGGGCGGTCGCCGCTCGTCCGCAGGGTGAAATCCGCCGGGGCCTCCACCTGCTCCTGCGCCAGAAACGCCGGCAAGCGCTCACGCGGCACACGCTCGATATAGCCAAGACCGACCACCTGCTGCCCGACCAGCGGCATCATGCGATCGGTAAACGCGCGCCATTCATGGCGCTCCACATTATCGCTCGCCGCAAACAACGCCTGCCCGGCCTGCACCACCAGCTCCGTCTGGAGCAGGCGTTCCTTCATCGTAGCCATCATCCGGTCGGTCACCCGGCCGAAACGCAGTTCATCAGTATGACGCAACTGCTTGCGCGAGAACCACCATCCCGCCACCGAAAGCGCCAGGCCACAAGCGATAATCATACAAGGCAGGGCAAAACGGGTCCGCTTGGCGGAAACAGCCTTTTCCAAGGTGGTCATCGAATGGGTAATGTCCCTTACATATCGGCACGAGACATCCTTGGATTAACGGACGAATGGCCATAGGCTCAAAGGAAATCCACCTACACAGGGTAATCACCCTAACTCAATCGCCAACCAACTGTCGCAAGAGCCAGTCCGCCGCGGTGCCATTGGCCGGCTGCCGCAAAATTTCATGCAGACGCGCCGCCTGCGCCACGGTCTTCTCACGGCGCGCTGCATCGCGCACGCAGGCCGCAAGTTCGCGTGAAAGGTTTTCCGGCGTCGCCGCGCCCTGGATGAACTCCGGATACATCGGCTCGCCAAGGAGCAGGTTCGCGATGCCCAGGTACGGCACGCTCACCAGCGCGCGGCCGAGCAGGTAGGTGAGCGGATTCGCGCGATATACGATCGCTCCCGGAATGCCGGCAAGCGCACAGTGCATCGACATCGTGCCGCTGCTCGTCAGCACGGCCGACGCCGCAACCGGCGGCCCGGCGGGCTGCAGGCGCACATTTTCCGGCGGGCATGCCGCGCGGAGCACCTCGGCGATCTCCTCGCTGGGATAAATCACCACCGCCTCGCGCGCGCCGAAGGCGCGAAAGCCCGCAAGCATCTGCGGGAAAATCCGTGCCACCGCCTGCCGCCGGCTGCCCGGCAGCAGCAGGACCGGGCCGCCCGCGTCGTGGCGCACGGGCGCCGCATAACCATCGGCCACAAACGGATGGCCGACGAATTCGACCGGCAGGTTGGTATCGGCATAGCTCCGCACCTCGAACGGAAAAATCACCGCCAGGGCGTCGAGGTGTTTCGCCATCGCGAACCGCCGCCGCGGCTTCCACGCCCAGATTTGCGGCGAGATGTAATAGAGCGTTCGAATCTTTCCTCCACCCTTCGCGCTCAGCCCGCGCGCGTGGAGCGCCGCCGCGAGGCGCAGGTTGAAACCGGGATAGTCGATGAAGCACACCGCCGCCGGCCGGTGTTCGGCGATCCAGCGCAGCGTCTCATGGAACAGCGCGCTGAAGAACGAATAATTTTTCAACACTTCGACGATGCCGACGACCGATGATGCGGTCAGGTCGTACAACAGCTGGGCCCCGGCCGCGGCCAGCTCCGGCCCGCCGAGCGCGGCCACGCGCAGCCCGGCCTTCTGCGCGAGCGCGCCGCGCAGCATGGCCGCCGCATGCTGGTCGCCGGAATGCTCGCCGGCGATGATGAGCAGATCCACGCCGCCGTCGCGCGGCGGCGGCAGGCGGAAAGGCGGCGCAGTACTCATAATTGATGAATGGCGGCAAAAGGCACGGAAGGCGCAATGGATTTTGTGCGCATTCTGTACCTTTTGCGGCCAGTTTTCATTTCTTCGCCGTCCGGATTTGATCCGTGATCGTGATGGCGACCTCGAGCGCGCTCTTGCCGAGCGCGGCGCCGACCTTGGGCTGCCGGGCTTTTGCCACGCTTTCGACGAAATGCGCCAGCTCAAGCGCGAGCGGCTCGCCCTTCTCGATCGGAATCTGGTGCACGGGCACCGAGCTGTAATCGCCCGCCTTGGCCAGGCCGACCTTCATTTTCAGGCCGTAGACCATGATGTCGCTCTTCTTGATGAGGTGGCCGCCCTGGTTCATGAAATCGAGCGAGAGATAGGCGTTGTCCTGGAAAATACGGATCTCGCGCGCTTTTTTCATGCTCAGCCGGCTCGCGCTCAGGTTGGCCACGCAGCCGTTCGCGAATTGCAGGCGCGCGTTGGCGATGTCCTCGGTCTTCGAGAGGACATTGATGCCGACGCTGTCGATGCGTTCGAGCGGCGACTTCACCAGCGCGAGCACGATGCCGATGTCGTGGATCATCAGGTCCAGCACCACGCCGACCTCGGTGCCGCGTGTCTGGTAGGGCGCGAGACGCTCGGCCGTGATGTAACGCGGGCGATCGGCCTCTTTTTCGAGGAACTCCATCACCGGGTTGAAATGCTCGACGTGGCCGACCTGTACGAGGCAGTGGTGCTTCTGGGCGGCGGCCAGCACCTGCTCCGCTTCCTCCAGCGAGGCGCAGAGCGGCTTTTCAATCAGCAAATGACAGCCCTGGGCCAGCAGCGGCAGCGCCACCTCGGCATGCAGATCGGTGGGCACGACGACCGACACCGCGTCGCAGGCCTCGCCGAGCTCCTCGAGCGTGGCGAAGCGGCGGCAGCTGTGCTTCGCGCAAATTTCCTTCGCGCGCGCGTCGTTGGTCTCGAAGATGCCGGCCAGTTCCGCCCCGGGCAGCGCCGCGTAGATGCGCGCATGGTGCTGGCCGAGCGAGCCGACGCCGGCGACGCCGCATTTTATTTTTTGGCTAGGCATGGTGCAGTTGTCCCTCGTGCAATAAAAGTTGGCGACTGGTTTTTTTCGCATGCGCGCCGTTGTGCGTCACGAGGATGAGCGCGGTCTTCGTCTCGGCGCACAGGCCGAGCAGCAGATCGATGACCGCGTCGCCGGTATGTTCGTCAAGATTGCCGGTCGGCTCATCGGCCACGATGAGCAGCGGCCGGTTCATGAGCGCGCGGGCCACCGCCACGCGCTGGCGTTCGCCGCCGGAAAGCTGCGACGGCAGGTGCTGCGCGCGGGCCGTAAGGCCGACGCGCGCGAGCAGCTCCGCGGCGCGGGCGCGGGCCGCGGCGTCGGGCCGGCCAAGGATGCGCGCGGCGAGCAGGACGTTGGCCAGCGCGTCAAGCTCGGGCACGAGGTAAAACGCCTGGAAGACCATCCCGACAAACCGTGCGCGATGCGCCGCCGTAAGGGTTTTTTCGCCGCGCCAGAGCATTTCGCCCGAGTCGGGCGCATCGAGGCCGGCGAGCAGGTGGAGCAGCGTGGATTTGCCCGAGCCGGATTCGCCGCGGATGCTCACGCTCTCGCCGGCCGCGAGATCGAGATCGACACTGCGCAGCACCTCGATGCGGCGGTCGCCACTGAGGTAGGTTTTGCGCAACGCGCGGGCGGCGAGCAGGGTGTCACTCACTGCGCAACGCCTCCACGGGTTTGAGCCGTGCCGCCCGCCACGCAGGCAGCAGGCCGGCCAGCGTCGAGATGACGATGGTCAGCACGATGATTTTTGTGATGTCGCCGGACGAGACGTGGGACGGCAACTCGCTGAAGTTGTAAAATCGCCGCATCACTTCCTGCCGCTGCGTGATGCGCGTGAGCCAGAGCACCACGCCGTTGCGAAAAAACAGCGCAGTGGATCCCAGCGCGAGCCCGAGCAAAGTGCCGAACACGCCGATGAGCAGGCCTTGCGCGCAGAAGCACGCCGCCACCTGCCGCGGCTCGCCGCCGAGCGCCCCGAGCAGGCCGATCTCGCGGGTCTTGCGCACCACCGAGATGAGCAGGGAGCTCGTGACCGAGAACGCCGCCACGACGACGATGAAAAGCAGCAGGAAGAAAATCATGTTCTTCTCCAGCCGCAGCACCCAGAGAAAATCGCTGAACGTGTCCTCCCACGAAAACGCGCGCACGCCGTCCGGCAGCGCGGCGTTGAGACGCTCCGCCGCCTCGTCCTCGTTCACGCCCGGCTGCAGACGGACGTTGATGCCGTGCACACCCGCGCCGAGCCCGTAAAGCTCCTGCGCGAGGCGCAGCGTGCAATAGACCGTGCTGCTGTCGAGCTGCTGGTGTCCGATCTCAAGGACGCCGACCACGCGCACCTGCCGCGGAAGAAACACCTCGTCGCTCTTGAGTTTCTCGATCATGAGCGGCGAATAAACCTCGATCGTGTCGCCCATCGCCACGCCGAGGCTGCTGGCCAGTTCCGAGCTGAGAATGACCGAATCGTCGTCAAGGTCGTCGAGCGAGCCGGCGCGCACGTAGTTGCTGAGGTGAACGACGTTTTCCACCGTGGCCAGGTCGAGGCCGCGCATGGCGGGAAACGCCGGCTTGCCGCGGTACTGGATCATGAGCACGCCGCTCGCCGTGGGCGTGGCCGCGGCCACGCCAGGCACTGCGGTGATTTTTTTGATCAGCGCGGGATAATTCTCGATGAAGCCGCTGGCCTTGACCTGCACCTCCCCCTCGGTGCCGACGATCATCTGGCGGATTTCATAACCAAACCCGCCCATCACGCTCGTCACGACGACGAGCAGCGCCACGCCGAGCGCCACGCCCAGGACCGAGATGAACGTGAAGAAAGGAAACCGCCGCCCGGTCGGGAAAAGCTGCTTGAGGGCAAGGTAAAGATACCAGGGCATCAGTGGCTTATTTGGAACACAGAGGGCACAGAGGTAAAGTGAGGACGCAGAGGAGAAATCGAGGGAAAACCTCTGCGCTCTCTGTCATCCTCTGCGGCCTCCACGTTCCCATCAGGCCCCCGGCCGCAGCTGCGGGAACAGGATCACGTCGCGGATGCTTTCCGCACCGGTTAGCAAAATGCACAGCCGGTCGATGCCCACGCCCATGCCACCCGCGGGCGGCATGCCGTGCTCGAGCGCAAGCAGGAAATCCTGGTCGATGTTCTGCTTCTCGCCGCCGGCCTGCGCCTCGAACATCTGCCGCTGTACGTCGGGGTCGTTCTGTTCCGAATAGGCCGGCGCGATTTCCATGCCGCCGATGACCAGCTCGAACACATCGAGCGTCGTCGGATCCTCCTGATTGAGCTTGGCCAGCGGGCAAAGCTCCTTCGGCAGGTGTGTGACAAACGTCGGCTGGATGAGGTTCGGCTCAATTTTCTTGGAAAAAATCTCGTTGGTGATTTCGAACTCCTCCCAGGCCGGGTTGACAGACAGACCGAGTTTTTCGGCCCCGGCGATTTTCTCCGCCTTGCCCCGGGTAAACCAGTCCGCATCGCCCGTGGCCTCCTTGATCAAATCCTTGTAGGCCGCCTCGCGCCATTCGCCGCCGAAGTCGATTTCCTGGCCGCTGGCCGGGTGCTTGATCTTCATCGTGCCGAGCACGTCGCGACAGAGCGTGGTGATGAGGTCCTTGATCAACGTCATCATGCCGCGGTAGTCGCTGTAGGCTTGGTACACCTCGAGCATGGTGAACTCGGGGTTGTGCTTGCGGGAAAGGCCCTCGTTGCGGAAGTTGCGCCCGATCTCGAACACGCGGTCGTAGCCGCCGACAAGCAGGCGCTTGAGATAAAGCTCGAGCGAGATGCGCAGGAAGAAATCCACGCCGAGCGCGTTATGGTGGGTGACGAACGGCTGCGCGGCCGCGCCGCCGGCGACGTTTTGCAGCACAGGCGTTTCCACTTCGATGAACTTGCGCTCTTCGAGGAACCGACGGATGTGCGAGACGATCTTCGGACGCAGCAGGAGGCGGACGCGCGACTCCTCGTTGACGATGAGGTCGAGGTAGCGCTGGCGGTAGATCTGCTCGGGATCGGTCAGGCCGTGCCATTTTTCCGGCAGCGGCCGCAGCGCCTTGGCCACGAGCACGAAGCGCGTCACGCGCACGGTAATCTCGCCGGTCTTGGTCTTGAAGAGCGTGCCTTCCGCGCCGACGATGTCGCCGAGGTCGAGTTTCTTGAACGCCGCGTAGGCTTCCTCGCCCACCACGTCCTTTTTCACGTAAAGCTGGATCTGCCCGCGCTGGTCGAGGATCTTCGAAAAAGCGCTGCCACCCTGGACCCGCATCACCACGAGCCGGCCGGCTACGCTGACGCCCACGGCATTGTCCTGGCCGTCGACGTACAGCTGGATCGCCTCGGCCGAAAAATGCGTCGTCGCAAAGTTGGCGCGAAACGGATCCGCGCCCGCAGCGCGCAGTTCGGCCAGTTTCTGCCGCCGCACGGCGTGCTGGTCATGGGTGATGTCAGTCGGGAGGTCGCTCATCAGAACCGGCAAGGCTGGCCCGCCCGCGTCCGCGGCGCAAACGGAAAACAGTGCCGCGAAAACAGGCTCGCGGTTGAGCTCCAGCCATTGTTATTTTAACTCTTCGATCATGACGCCCATTTCGCGCAAACCCTCCTGGCTCCGCGCCAAGCTGCCCAGCGGCCCCGGCTACACCGCCGTGCGCCGCCTTGTGGATGAAAACCAGCTCCACACCGTCTGCCAGAGCGCGCAGTGCCCCAACCTCGGCGAATGCTGGTCGCGCGGCACCGCCACCATCATGATCCTCGGCAACATCTGCACGCGCTCGTGCAATTTCTGCGCCGTGCAGACCGGCCGACCGACCGAGCTCGACCTCGGCGAACCGCCGCGCGTGGCCGACGCCGTCGCGAAGATGGGCCTGCGCCACTGCGTCCTCACCAGCGTCGCGCGCGACGAACTCGCCGACGGCGGCGCCGCCGTCTGGGCCGCGACCATCCGCGCCGTGCGCCACCGCAATCCCGACACCGCCATCGAGGTGCTCGTGCCCGATTTCAAGGGCAAACTCGAGGACGTCGACACCGTGCTCGACGCCAAGCCCGACATCTTCAACCACAACGTCGAAACCGTCGAACGCCTGCAAAAGCCCGTGCGCGTGCAGGCCCGTTACGACCGCTCGCGCTCCGTGCTGCGCCACGCCAAAGGCCGCGGTTTCACCATCAAGACCGGGATCATGCTCGGCCTCGGCGAGAAAAAGGAGGAGGTCGAGCAGACGCTGCGCGACCTCGCCGGCGACAAGGTCGACATCCTCACCCTCGGCCAGTACCTCCAGCCCACGCCGCAGCACCTGCCGATCGACCGCTGGGTGACGCCCGAGGAATTCGCGCAGTGGAAGGAATTCGGCCTGAGCATCGGCTTCGGCGTGATCGAAAGCGGCCCGCTCGTGCGCTCCAGCTACCACGCCGACGAACAATCGCAGAAATACACCGGCGAGGAACACCTCAATACGACGAACGCGCTGAGCGCGTGAGGTGGGCCGAGATTAACAACGCTGTTCGGCAAGCAATGAAAGCCCCATTGCTAGTTCTCGTTTTCTTGCTCGCGCCCATTGCGTTCGTTTCGTGCAGCTCCTATAAATCGCAGGCATTGATCGATGATATTACGAGTTCAAATGTGGGAAAGCTCCCAGACTATCGTGTAGTTGCTGTAGACGGTGCAGTTGAAAAAAGAGCATCAAGCAACTTTGTGACAATGGTTCCTGATGTCGTAGTTTCACCTGGAACACATATGTTGACGGTCAAGAAAAGGCGGTTGGATGGCTCTGCTGACGACTCGTCTCAAAGTATTAGCGCAAAAGTCGAAGTTGAAGCAGGACATCAATATTGGCTTCGTGTGGTCGACGGTCGAATTACCCTCACAGAAGAAAAAAGATAAAAATGCCGAACCAGCCGCCAGAATTCACTGTTCCGCGTTAAACCAGAATGGCGCAAAGATTTCCCGGCCGGCGATCTGGACCTGACTCCAGATGACATAGCGGCCGGCGCGCGGGAGCTGGAGTTTGAAATGCAAGGTCGGGTGTACAGGATCGGGCAATTTCGTGATGTCCACTTCGAGCGGATGCATGTGGCCAAAGCCGCTGCGCGGTTCGTCAAAGGCCACAAGGTGGGCAAAGGCGTCCATGATGACCTCGAGCGGCACCGGGCCGCCGCCGATGCGATCAACGGTCAGTGTGAGATCCTCGACCTTGCGCCCGCGGATGGGCAATGACCCGGGCGTAAGCGTGAAGCGGTAGCCGTCGTTTTCGGCCGTCCAGTTTTGCTGCGCTGCAGACACGGGCGCGGCGGGCGGGCCATTCACGGTGAGATCGGCCCAGGCGTAGAGCTCGACGCCGGTGGCGACGGGCACGAAGTCGGCGAACAGCCGGTAGTGTCCGCCGGCCCGCGGCGTGAAGGTGAAGGCCCACGCGCCGGGCGCGTCCGCCGGCACGGGATGCACGTGCTGGTAATCGGTGAGCGTGGGATCGACGACGAGCAGGTGAATTTTTTTCGCGTTCGAGGTGGCGATCTGGCCCGGGCCGAGCGGCTTGTCGCCATAAGTCGTGAGCGTGAGTACAGCCGAGACGGGCTGGCCGGCGACGGGCGGCGCGACGGTCGCGAGCGTCATGGTCACAGGCGACTGCACTTCGGTAGCGGGCAGGAACTGCGGATTGCTCGGATCGCAGGTCTGGATGATGCTGCGGCCGGCGGGCACGTAATTGAGGTGCGGAACGTTCGTGCCGGTGGGCAGCAGACGCACGACGATGAAGAGCAGAGCGGCACCGAGGGTGAGGAACGCGAGCTGGCGCCAGCGCGCGGCGTCGAGACTTTTGCCGGGAGCGCTCATCCTTTTTTCATCTTGCCGACAAATTCAGACGGCTCCCACTCGCCGCCGTCGGCGCGCCAGATGATGGTGCCGTTTTCGTTGATGAGCAGCGTGGCCAGCGTATGGTTGAGGATGCCGTCCTTGAACTCGGCGATGACGCCGAACTGCGCGAGCAGGTCCTGCACGGCGTTGGTTGGGCCGGTGAGGAAAGAGAAGTTGCCCGTGTCGATCCCGCGCGCCTGCGCGTAGTCCTTGAGCACGCCGGGCGTGTCGTAAGCCGGGTCCATCGAGACGGAGATGAGCTCGAGATTTTTCACGCCGGCCTCGCGCGCGAGGCGCTGTGTCATCGTCATCTT
Organism: Opitutaceae bacterium; assembly: GCA_035485575.1. GTDB lineage: Bacteria > Verrucomicrobiota > Verrucomicrobiia > Opitutales > Opitutaceae > DASRHD01. The sequence continues at coordinate 177,711 of DATHNW010000024.1, forward strand.
CGCGGTGGAGGCAGGGCACATCGTGGCGATGGGGCAGCGCGTGTAGATGAAATTGAGCATGATCTGCTTGCCGCGGAAGCGGCCCATCTGCACGACACGGCCGTCCTGGTCATAGAGCGCAAAGTCGGGCGCGGTCTCGCCGATCTCGCGAAAAGGATGCGGACCGCGCATCATGGTGTCCTGGCGCAGGGTGTTGGCCGCGGCAGCGATGGTGGCATCGGTGGGTGCGTCGTCGGGCAGGATTTTCTCGAGGCGGAAATCGCCGCCGTGCTGGACGAGTTCGCCCCGGATGCGCTCGCCGGCTTTGGCGTTGGCCAAGTCACCCGGGCCGACCGGGAAATCCATCGTCATGCCGGGCATGAGGCCGACGATTTCCTCATGCTGCACGCGCAACGTCTTATGCGCGGCGTCGACCGCCATGATCTGCCCCTTGAGCGGCCAGCGCTTTTCACCGTCATCCCCCGACGAGGCGGCCGGAGCCGGCCGCGAACAGGCGGCCAGCAGGCACAACCACCCTGCCCCGACGGCGATCAGCCATCGTCTCATGGGGGCATAAGTTTTCATACAACTACAGATTCGCCGGAGGAAAAAATTGTCAAAGGGTTTGCGGCAACTAGGCTGAACCCTTCTAATCTCCCGTTTCCCAGCTTATGAACGCGTCCCCGTCCACTGCATGCAGCTCCGCTTACCAGCCCGGCATCGCCCGGCTGGCCGCGGCCGGCGTGGCCTGGGCGTTCGTGCTCATCTGCCTCGGCGCCTTCACGACCAGCATCGGCGCGGGCATGATTTTCCCCGACTGGCCGCTCTCGAACGGCTCGCTCAATCCGCACGGCTGGCTGACCAATATCAACGAGTTCGCCGAGCATTCGCACCGGCTGACGGCTGGCGTGATGACCCTCATCACCATCACCCTGGCGGTGTTGCTATGGCAGCGCGAAGCACGGGCCTGGCTGCGCAAGCTTTCGCTTTACGCGGTCGGACTGGTCTTTGCCCAGGCGGTGGTCGGCGGTCTGCGCGTGCTGCTCGACCGGCTGCACATTGAAACCGTGGACACCAGTGTGGGCCGGCTTTTCGCCATGCTGCACGCCTGCCTGGCGCAGGCCTTCCTCTGCGTGCTGGTGGCCATCGCCCTTGCCTGTTCGCGCGCGTGGCTGAACAACAAAAAACGAGCAGCCTTCACCACGGCCACGCGCCGGCTTGGCCTTATCTGCTGCGCGCTGCTGTTTCTCCAATTGGCGATCGCGGCAGTGATGCGGCACAGCTTCGCCGGGCTGGCGATCCCGACCTTTCCCTGGTCCTCGCCCGACCACGGATTGCTGCCGCCGGTGTGGAATTTCCGCGTGGGGCTGAATTTCGCGCACCGCGTCATGGCGGGCATCATCGCAGTGGCGCTGGTGGCGCTGTCCGGAAAAATCTACGCCGAGCGCGCAGCCACCGTGACCGTGCGCAGCGTGGCCTCGGGCCTGATGTCGCTGCTCGCGTTGCAAATTTTCCTCGGCGCCTCGGTCATCTGGACCGGGCGGGCGCCGTTCTTCACCACTGCGCACGTCATCGTGGGCGCGGCCACGCTGGCCACGACCTTCGGGCTGACCTGGTGGATGCACCGCGAGGCATGGATTGAAACCGTCCCGGCCGCGCCAGCGCCGCGCGCGCGGGAGCTGGCAAAAATTTGAGCATGCAAGCACCGTCTGTTATTTCACCGGCCGCGACGGCCTCTCCCCGGGCGATGATCCACGATTACGTCGAGCTGACCAAGCCGCGGCTAAGCACGCTGTCGGTCGTCACCGCGCTGGTGGGCTATTATGCGGCGCGGCCGCCCTTCAGCTTTTGGGAGCCCTTTTACCTGCTGCTCGGCACCGGGCTGGCGGCGGGCGGCGTGGCTGCGCTCAACCAGTGGATGGAAAGCGAAACCGACGCGCGCATGCAGCGCACAGCGGACCGGCCGATTCCGGCGGGACGCGTCGCGACGGGCTCGGCCTTCGTGCTCGGCGCGGGCATGTGCATGGCCGGCCTGGCCGTGCTCTTCGGGAAGATCAACGGCGTCTGCGCGATCTTCGCGCTGCTCACGTACGTGTTCTACCTCGCGATCTACACGCCGGCAAAAAAACTGTCGCGCTGGTCGACGGAAATCGGCGCGGTGGCGGGCGCATTGCCGCCGTTGATCGGCGCGGCTGCGGCGGACAACGGCATCTCCCCGCTCAGCTGGGCGCTCTTCGGCATACTGTTTTTCTGGCAGATCCCGCATTTCATGGCGGTAGCCTGGACCTACCGGCGCGATTACGCCGCGGTGAATTTTCCCCTGCTGCCGGTCATCGACACCGGCGGCGCGCGCGTGGCGCGCTGGTCGCTGATCAATGCCGTGCTGCTCGTGGCCGTGAGCGTGTGGCCGGCGCTGACCGGCTGGTGCAGCCGCGCCTATCTCGGCGTGGCTCTGGCGCTGGGCGCATGGCTGCTCTGGCGCGCGGTGGTGTTCCTGCGGCCGGAGACGCGTGATACGGCGGCGCGGAAACTGTTTTTTGCCACGATCATTTACCTGCCCCTGCTGCTCGGCGCGCTGGTGGCGGACCGGCTGATTTTTCGCTAAGTTGAAAAACGGGCCACATTCTAACCGGCCGGCCGGCCATTATCTATGAGTGAGCCAGCGAACCCCCGGCCGGATCTGAAGGCCAATGCGACCCGCACGCCCGGCAGCGTAATTGCCGCAATCGTGGCCATTAGCGCCGCGGCCAGCCTTTTTCTCTGCTGGCTCGTGTATTACCATGTGCCCACGGATATCGCGGGCACCCGCCTGCTCTTCCTGCCGGCGCTCAACGCCCTGCTCAATGCCCTCTCCGCCCTCGCCCTGATTGCAGGCTTCCGCTATATCCGGTCGAGCCGGGTCGGCGCCCATCGCGCGGCCATGTTCACGGCGTTTGTTTTCTCCAGCGTCTTCCTCGTGACCTACATCGTGAACCATGCCCTCCATGGCGACATGCGCTTTCACGGGCAGGGCGCGATCCGGCCCGTCTACTTCGCCCTGCTCATTTCGCACATTGTCCTCTCCGTGATCGCGCTGCCGATGATCCTGATCACTTTTTTTCTTTCGCTCAGCGGCCGTTTCCCCGCCCACCGCCGCCTCGCGCGCTTCACCTTCCCCATCTGGCTCTACGTCTCGGTCACAGGCGTCATCGTTTATTCGCTGCTCGCCTCCTACCGCTGATGATTGAGAGGAAGGAGATCGTCGCCCGGCGCGCACAAAAACGCCACGGTCACGATGCCGTCAACTGATGGCTGACGCATCGGATTAGTGTCTTGCCGGAAAATTCCGGCTCCAAGCGCTTTTATTTCACGGTCAGCACGCCGTGCATGCCCGACTGGAAATGCGCGGGAAACGAGCAGAGAAAGGGATACTGGCCGGGCTGCGTGGGCGCCTTGAAGGTGACCTCGCCGGTCTGCCGCGGACCGAGAACGGCGATGGAGGCAATGACTTCGGAGGCCAGCGCGGGCGGCTGATAGCCGGCGTCCTTGGCCGTGACGGCGGCACGGGCGTAAGCCTCGGCATCGGAGCCGGCCTGCAGCAAAATCCAGTCATGGCCCATGGCCTCCTTGGGCAGCGTGCCGACATTGGTGAGCGTGATGTGCAGCTCTTCGCCCGGCGCAGCGTCGATTTGCGTGATGTTGTATTTCATGTTGTCGCCGGCGGTGAAGTCGAGGGTGCGCGGACCGGAAGGTGCGGCCGCGGCGGCCGGCTCCTGCTGGGAGCAGCCGGCAACGAGAAAGGAGACGAACAAAACGACGGAGAGGAGTTTCACGTTCATGACGGACATATGAATCCAGTCAGTTTGGGATGCAACCGCTGCGGATGATTCTCTGCGCCAACTAATGCAGGGCGCATGATTTTTAATAGTTGGCCATGAAATCTTGCCGCGGGGGACGAAGACCCCGTTTTATGACTTGAAATGCCGGTTTCGTTTGCGGACGCTCCCGGTGAACTGTGGCCACATAAAGCCGTTTAAAAGTTTTTCGACCGTCTTCATGAAGTTTCCGATGTTTTCCCGCTCTTTTTCCCGTTGGGCCGGCCTCGCGCTGAGTCTGGCGGGCAGTGTTCTCCTGTCCGGCTGCTGGTGGGACATGAACGGCCACCAGTCGACTCTCGACGTCGAGGGCCCCGTGGCGCGCGCGCAGACCAATCTCTTTTACGTAACTTGCTGGGTGACACTGGTTATCTTCATCCTGGTCGGGGCGGCGCTGGCCTACGCGACGATCAAGTTCAAGGCGCGCACCGAGGCGGACGAACACGCCGAGCCGCCGGAACAGGGCCACGGCAATCCTTTCGTCGAAATCGGCCTCATCGCGGCCTCGGTCTTCGCGCTGGTCATCATCGCCATCCCTACCCTCCGTGCAATCTGGTATACTTACGATGTGCCGGAGGCGGAAAAGGCCAACGCTTACGAAATCACGGCCACGGGTTTCCAGTGGTGGTGGAAATTTGAATATCCGAAGGAGCAGACCGATCCCGACAAGGACGGCAACCGCAGCGTCGTCACCACGGCCAACGAGCTCGTGATCCCCGCCGGCCGCCCCGTGCACATCGACCTCCGCACGATGGACGTCATCCACAGCTTCTGGGTGCCCAAGCTCGCGGGCAAGGTCGACATGATGCCCAACCGCCCCAACCGCATGTGGCTCGAGGCCGATCATGCCGGGTATTATTGGGGCCAGTGCGCGCAATATTGCGGCGATTCCCACGCCGTCATGCGCTTCCGCGTCATCGCCCTAGACGCGAAGGACTTTGCCGACTGGCTTGCGAACCAGAAAAAGAACGCGCGGACCATCAGCGCGCCCACGGAAGCGCAGGCCGAAAAGCCGCGGCCGGTTTTCGCCTCCTGGAAGCCCAACCAGACCGGCGTCACCGACGCTTACGAAGTCGCGCCGCTGGAAGCCTGGCGCGCCAAGCAGTTTCCGGAAAAAGACGAATCGGCTGCGCTCATTGCGCAGGGCCGCAAGCTCTTCCAGGCCAAGACCTGCGCCGGCTGCCACAACGTCCGCGGCCAGGAGGGCGCCGGCATCGCCTACCCCGACCTCACCCACGTCGGCGCACGCACGACCATCGCGGGCAGCATGCTCGACAACAACACCGAGAATCTCACGCGCTGGATCACCAATCCCGGCGTGGTCAAACCCGGCAACAAAATGTGGGCCGACGGCTACATTAAAAATCATATCCAGCTGACGCCCGACGACGTGGCCGCGCTGGTGGCTTACATCCAAAGCCTCAAATAAGTTTCCCTCATGCACGACGCCCTGGCCAAAAAAACAGATTTCACCGCGGAGGAGCATCAGGCACCCGCCAAGCACCTCGTCCTCTGGCGCCCGGCGGCCAAGACCGGCCTGATCAGCTGGCTGACCACGGTCGACCACAAGCGCATCGGCTTCCTCTACGGGATTTCCGCGCTGTTCTTCTTCCTCGTGGGCGGTACGGAGGCCCTGCTCATCCGCCTGCAGCTCGCCGTGCCCAACAACACCGTGCTGACCGCGCAGCAGTACAACATGATGTTCACGATGCACGGCACGACGATGATCTTCCTCGCGATCATGCCGCTCTCGGCCGCGTTCTTCAATTTCATCATGCCGCTGCAGATCGGGGCGCGCGACGTGGCCTTCCCGCGGCTGAACGCCTTCTCCTACTGGACCTTCCTCGTCGGCGCGATCATCATCAACCTCGGCTGGTTCATGAAGGACGGCCCGCCCAATGGCGGCTGGTTCGGCTACACCCCGCTCACGACGAAGGCCTTCATCCCCGGCCACTCGATCGACATGTGGGTCATGGGCCTGCAGCTCCTCGGCGTGGCCTCGATCGCCGCCTCGCTCAATTTCATCATCACGATAATCAACATGCGGGCGCCCGGCATGACCATGATGCGCCTGCCGGTGTTCACCTGGATGACGCTTTTCACGTCGTTCCTCATCGTGCTCGCCTTCCCCGCCATCACCATCGCGCTCGTCGAGCTGATGATGGACCGCCTCTTTGGCACAAACTTCTTTGAAGTCTCCAACGGCGGCATGCCCATCCTCTGGCAGCATCTTTTCTGGGTCTTCGGCCATCCGGAGGTTTACATCCTCATTCTGCCCGCGATGGGCATCATCTCGGAGATCCTGCCCACCTTTGCGCGCAAGCCGCTCTTCGGTTATCCCATTGTCGTGTTTTCGGGCGCCTCCATCGGCTTCCTCGGCTTCGCGGTATGGAGCCATCACATGTTCACCACCGGCCTTGGCACCATGGCGACGGCGGCGTTCGCGCTCGCCACGATGGCCATCGCCGTCCCGACGGGCGTGAAGATTTTCAACTGGATCGGCACGCTGTGGGGCGGCCATCTGCAGATGCGCACACCGATGATGTTCGCGCTCGGTTTCGTCTGGCTGTTCATGTTTGGCGGTTTCTCGGGCATCATGCACTCCGCCGCCCCGGCTGACGCCCAGCAGCACGACAGTTATTTCGTCGTGGCCCACTTCCACTATGTGCTCATCGGCGGTTCGCTCTTCGCCCTGCTCGCCGGCATCCACTACTGGTTTCCCCTCATGTTCGGCCGCAAGGTCAGCGAATTCTGGGGCAAGCTCTCCTTCTGGATCATCTTTGTGGGCTTCAACACGACGTTCTTCCCGATGCACTTCCTCGGCCTCAACGGCATGCCCCGGCGCACCTTCACCTACGATGCGAACATGGGCTGGAACAGCGGCAATCTCATCGCCACCATCGGCGCCCTCATCCTCGGCGTGGGCATCGGCATCTATTTCAGTGTGATGATCTACACCTATTTCAAGGGCGAACGCGTCGGCCGCGATGTCTGGGACGCCCGCACGCTCGAATGGTCGCTGCCGAATCCGCCGCCTGAATACAACTTCGCCGTCATTCCCACCGTGCACGCGCGCGATGGATGGTGGTATGAGAAACACCATCAGGCCGAAATCGAAAAGGAGAAGGCCGCGCATGCCCAAGCCGAGGCCTCACACGGCGGCATCCATATGCCCTTCCAATCGATCTATCCGTTTTTCGCCGCTGTCGGCATCCTGATCATGGCCGTCGGCGTGGCGGTCATCGATCCGAATCCCGCGCCCGGCATCCATCTGAAGCTCGGCACCACCTTTGTCGGTTTCGCCATCATGTTCGCCAACATCTACCTCTGGTCGCTCGAAGGCGCCGACGGCTATCACATCCATCCCGACGAAGAGCACGCCGAACCGAAGAAGCAGGAGGCCCATAAATGAGCTCCGACGCCACCGCCGCCATCGACCCGCATCACGACGCGACGACCTCGACGGGCATTCCGAACAAGAAGCTGATCATGTGGGCCTTTCTGGCCTCGGACTGCATGTTCTTCGCCTGCCTGATCTCGACGCACCTGATCTACCGCCTGCATCCACCGCCGGGCAACCCGGACCCCAGGGAAATCTTCAATCCCCCGCTTACTTCGTTCTCGACCTTCATCCTGCTGATGTCGTCGCTGCTCATGGCGCTCGCAGTCAACGCCATCCAGCGCGGCAACGTCCGCAGCATGCGCCACATGCTGCTCGGCACGATCATGTTCGGCTGCATCTTTCTCACCTGCCAGGTGTATGAGTTCACCGACTTCGTGCAGGACAAGCACATGACGATCACGAACTGCATCCTGGGTTCGACGTTCTTCACCCTTACCGGCACCCACGGCTGCCACGTCGCCATCGGCGTGCTCTGGCTCACGCTCATGTACATCCGCTCCTTCCAGCCCGCCGATGTCGAGGCGAACCGCCTGTGGTTTGGAAAAAGCCTGCTGCACATCGCCGGCTTCGTCGCCGCCATCGGCCTGAGCATGTACCTGATCCTTGATTTCGTCCACATGGCGCAGGCCGGGACGCTGTCCAAATTCCTCGGCCACGACGCCCTCCCCATCGCCGGCGCCATCGCCAGTTATGTCGGGCTCAACCTGCTCGCACGGTCGCGCGGCGCGGTCGACTTCGGCGAGGCCAACGCCATCGACGTCGAGTCGATGGGCCTCTACTGGCACTTCGTCGATATCGTCTGGATCGTCATTTTCACCGCCGTCTATCTCCTGGAATATATTTGATTATGAGCGCCCCCGCCTCACCCGCCCACGCCGCCGACAGCCACGCCCACCAAGAGGGCAAGTTCTTCATCTTCGTCCAGCTCGCGATGGTCCTCGCCGTCATCACCGGCGTGGAAATCGTCATGGTGTACCTGCCTTTCGCCTACTGGGTGATCTTCAGCATCCTGGTCATCCTCTCCGCGGTGAAGTTTCTCTTCGTCATTTTCTATTTCATGCACCTGCGCTGGGACAAGGTCTTCTGCACCATCCTCTTTTTCATCGGCCTGATCCTGGCCGGCGGCACGATGTGGGCGCTCCTGAAGATTTTCAGCGCCGAGGCCAGCAAGCCGCTGACCGCGAGTTTCAACCGCGCAACGCCGGTCCACTCGACGGCCTGGACCGCGTGAACTCGACCGGCTGATTCTTTCCTTCAACGGCGGCCCGCGGGCCGCCGTTCGTTTTTCCATGATCGACTGGCGCCACTGGCATAACGAACCCTACCTCGTCGGCGGGCTCATCCTGCTCGGCTGGCTCTACGCGATTTTCACCGGGCCGCTGCGCCCGTGGCTGGAGCCCGCGGCGTCCTACCCGCGCCGCCAAGCCTGGTTTTTCTATTCTTCGCTGCTCCTGTTCTACCTCACGGTCGGCTCGCCGCTCGACCAGATCGCCGAGCGTTTCCTGCTCAGCGCGCACATGCTCCAGCACCAGCTCCTCATCTATCCGTGTGCCGCCCTCTTTCTGCTCGGCCTGCCCAGCTGGCTGGTGCGCCCCGTCACCGCGGCGCCCGCGCTGCAAGGCCTGCTGCGCCTGCTCACGCGGCCGGTCATTTGCGGCATCATCTACACCCTCACCTATTCCTGCTGGCACGCGCCCAGGCTCTATGAATGGACGCTGCAAAACAAAACCGTCCACGTCCTCGAGCACCTGATGTTTTTCGGCGCGGCGCTTTTCTACTGGTGGCCCGTGCTCAGCCCCTCGCGCGAGTTTCCGCCCATCAGCTACCCGGGCCAGATGGTTTATCAATTCCTCATCGTCATCGGCATGACACCGGCCTTCGCCTACATCACCTTTTCCGACCGCGTGCTCTATCCCACCTATGAATATGCCCCGCGGCTCATCGACAACTTCCCGCCCGGGGAGGACCAGCTGCTCGCCGGCGCGATGATGAAAATCATCGGGATGAGCGTCGCACTGCTCGCATTCGGCTGCAGCTTTTACCGGTGGTCAAAGAGCAGCGGACAAAAAAAGAGCGCGCCGTAGCGCGCCCCGGAAACCCGTGTGCCGACTGCCGTTACGCCTTGGCCGGCGTGCCCATCAGATCGTCCACTGAGTCGCTCTCGACATTCACATCGGCGAACAGCCACGATGAGAGGTAGCGCTCGGTACCGGAAGGAATGACAACGACGATCTGCTTGCCCTTGTTTTCAGGGCGCTTCGCGACCTGCAGGGCCGCCCAGGTGATCGCACCCGAGGAAATGCCGACAGGAATGCCGTCAAGCTTGCAGATCTGTTTGCTGATCGGGGCGGCGTCATCCTCCTTCACGGTGATGACCTCGTCGTAAATCTTGGTGTTGAGCACAGCGGGCACAAAACCCGCGCCGATGCCCTGCAGTTTGTGCGGGCCGGGCTGGCCGCCGGAGAGCACAGGCGAGCCGGCGGGCTCGACCGCGATGATCTTGACCGAGGGCTTGCGCGATTTGAGCACCTCGCCGACGCCGGTGATGGTGCCGCCGGTGCCGATGCCGGCGATGACGATGTCCACCTTGCCGTCGGTATCGCGCCAGATTTCCTCGGCGGTCGTCTTGCGGTGGATCTCGGGATTCGCCGGATTGGCGAACTGCTGCAGAATGACGCTGTTCGGAATTTTCGTGGCCAGCTCCTCGGCCTTGGCGATGGCGCCCTTCATGCCTTTCGCGCCCTCCGTGAGGACGACACGCGCGCCGAGAATCTTGAGCAGCTTGCGCCGCTCCATGGTCATCGTCTCCGGCATGGTGAGGATGAGCTTCAGTCCCTTGGCTGCCGCGACAAACGCAAGCGCAATGCCGGTGTTGCCACTGGTCGGCTCGATCAGGACGCTGTCCTTGTTGATTTTTCCGGACTTCAGCGCGTCGTCGATCATCGAGAAGCCGATGCGGTCCTTCACGCTCGAAAGCGGGTTGAAAAATTCCAGCTTGAGCAGCACGTCCGCGAGCGCGCCGTGCGCGGCCGCGGTGCGGTTGAGCCGTACGAGCGGAGTGTTGCCAATGGTCTGGGTGATGTCGTCGTGGATGCGGGCCATGTTGGGATGAGGTTCGGGTTGATCTTTATCGGAAAACTTCGCGGTTAGCGGGCGGTGCCCCACCGGCGGCGGAGGAAGCGCTCCCAAGGGGAAAAGAGTATCTTATCGGCAACCAGCCCGATGAAAAGCAAAACCAGCATGATGCCGACCACCTGGTCCATGGCATTGAGCTGGCGCCCATTATCGAGCAGGGACCCGAGCCCAAAACCGCTCAGGATGGTGACGTAGATTTCCGCGGCCATGAGCGAACGCCATGCGAACGCCCAACCCTGCTTCATCCCGCTCACAATGAAAGGCAGCGCCGCGGGCAGCATGACCTTGATCCAGGTGTGCAGGCCGCGGGAGCCCATCGTGCGGGCGGCGCGGGCGAAAATCGGCGGGACATTGCGCACGCCGTTGTCGGTCGCGATGATGACGGACCAGAGCGTGCCCATGACCACGACAAAAAACATCGCGGCCTCGCTCTGGCCGAACCAAAGGAGCGCCAGCGGCACCCAGCACACACTGGGCAGCGTCTGCAGGCCAAGTGCAAGCAGGCCGAGGGTGTCGTTGAGCACATTGAAACGAGCCGTGAGGAGCCCAAGCGGCAGGCCGACCACGAGACCGACCACGTAGCCGATCAGCAGCCGCCGCAAGGTCACCAGCGTGGCGCTGGCCAGCGTGCCGTCGCAGGCGGCGCTCCAGAGATACCGGCCCACACTGAGCGGCGACGGCAGCAGCACCGGCGACCAGAAATGCGCGAGGTAAAACGCCTCCCACACCAACACGAGTCCGGCGAAAAACAGGATGATTTTCAGGAGACGTTTCATTCGGCCGACTCCCCTTCGCCCCGCGCGTGGTTCTTCAAGGCTGCAGTGATGATCGTCGAATGCCGCGCGAGCTCGACACTGTTGATGTCGCGCGGACGCGGCAGGTCGATTTTGAACTGTTCGCGGATGCGCCCGGGATGCGGCGAGAACAGCACCACGCGGTCACCCAGACAGGCGGCCTCGCGAACGTTGTGCGTGACGAAGATAATGGTCTTCTTCCGCTGCTGCCAGATGCGCTGCATGTCGCCGTAGAGCTGCTCGCGCGTGAGCGCGTCGAGCGCGCCGAACGGCTCGTCCATCAGCAGCACGCGCGGATTCGGCGCCAGCGCGCGGGCCAGCGCCACGCGCTGCTTCATGCCGCCGGAAAGCTCGTGGATGAATCCATGCTGGAATTTTTCCAAGCCGACCAACTTCAGATAAAATCCCGCCACCTCCCGGCGCTCCGCCGCAGACAAATTGGGTTTCAGCTTCAGGCCGAACAGCACGTTGTCCAGCACGTCGAGCCAGGGAAACAGCGCCGACTCCTGGAACATCATCATGCGGTCGCGCCCCGGCTCCTTCACTGGCGCGCCGTCGGCGATGACCTGGCCCTCATCGGCGTGCTCAAGCCCGGCAATGATGTTGAGCAGCGTGGATTTTCCACAGCCGCTCGGACCCACGAGACAAACGAACTCCCCTTCGGCCACTTCGAGGGATACATCGTCCAAGGCATGCACCGCGCGTCCGCCCGAGCGGAAACGCTTGCTCACGTGCTGGACGGAGAGTTTCGAAGGGGCTTCGTTCTGGAGTTCAGCCTGCAGGGTCATGGTTTTCGGCTGAACAGGCGGTCAAGCGGAATTGCGTCGCGGAGGAAGCCCACGCTTTGCGCATCAGTCACGAGGCCGGCAAATTGATTTTCTGAGACCTGTTCGGTGAAATGCAGCCGGTGCCAGGCGTTGCTCACATAAGCGGCAGGCATGTCCCGGTGCATCGCCTCATTCAGGCCGGTACGGACGAGTGCCTGCGCCTCGGCCGGATGGGCGTTGATCCACGTTGTCAGCTCCGCGTGGGCGGCGCGAAACTTCTCCGCCAGTTCCGGATTGGTCTTCAACAGCTTCACACTCGCGACCAGCACGGTGGTGACGGCGTCCTTTTGCTCGAGATAGATTTTGCCCTTCCCGTCGAGTTCGAGACGCGAAACCCAGGGCTCAACGGTCCAGACCGCGTCGATCCGGCCCTGCTGAAAAAGCGCGAACTGGTCGGGGTTGGCCGTGGGCACCACCTGTGCATCGCCGCCGGTAAGCGTGACCTTGAAGCCCTGTTTCTTCAACCAGGCGCGCGCCGCCACGTCCTGGGTGTTGCCGAGCTGGGGGGTGGCGATTTTTTTTCCGCGAAAATCGGCCGGGGCCTTGATGCGGCCGTCATCGGGCACGACCAGCGCCGCGCCGCCCTCGGCCGCGCCCGCCAGCACGCGGATTTCCTCCCCTTCGGAACGGATGTAAGCGTTGAGCGCCGGGTTCGGCCCGACATAGGTGAGGTCGATGCTGCCGGCAAAAACGGCCTCCATCGCGCTCGGGCCGGCGTTGTAGGCAAACCATTGGATCGTCACGTCAGGTCCGAGCCGCTGTTCGAACCAGCCATGGCCTTCACGCGTGGTCTCGCTGCCAATGACGCCTTGGGCGTGGGTGATATTGGGGAAGTAACCGACACGCAGGATGGTTTTGGCCGCAAAGCTGGTCGAGACCATCGTCAGCAGCGCGAGCCCGGTGAAAAGCAGGGATTTGAACCTCATGGTGACAGCAGATGATCGTTGAAAGAGGAGGAAGCAGTTAAATTGCATAACCGGGCTCATATGAGCCAATTCGAAGCAGGCGTAAAAGGGCGCGATCATTGGGCGGGAGGCGGGGTTGATCAAGCTCGGTGCACAAAATTCCCGCTTTGTTTCGGGGCTGTTTTTTACGTGGTTGAACACCGTTCAGGGCTCCCTTTCCCGCAGCCCAAGAAATCCTGCTCCCGGCAACGGCGGCGTCCGGCCACGGAGCCATATAATAAACAAGCCGCCCATGGCGACATGCGCCCGGGCGGCTTGAAAGCTCAATGAGGGTGAATGCTGGCCGTCAGACTCCGGCAGGAGTACCGATCAGATCGTCCACCGAATCGCTCTCGGTATTGACGTCGGCAAACAGCCAGGTTGAGAGGTAGCGCTCGGTGCTCGAGGGAATGATCGCGACGATGAGCTTGCCCTTGTTTTCCGGCCGCTTCGCGAGCTGGATAGCCGCCCAGGTGATGGCGCCGGACGAGATGCCGACCGGAATGCCGTCGAGGGTATTGACCTGCTTGGAAACCGGACCGGCATCGGCCTCCTTCACCCGGATGACCTCGTCGTAGATTTTCGTGTTGAGCACGGCGGGCACGAAGCCCGCGCCGATGCCCTGCAGCTTGTGCGGGCCGGGCTGGCCGCCGGAAAGCACGGGCGATGAATCGGGCTCGACCGCGACAATCTTGACCGAGGGCTTGCGCGATTTGAGCACCTCGCCCACCCCGGTGATGGAGCCGCCGGTGCCGATGCCGGAGACCACGATGTCCACCTTGCCGTCCGTATCGCGCCAGATTTCCTCGGCGGTGGTCTTGCGATGGATGGCGGGATTCGCCGGGTTGGAGAACTGCTGGAGAATGACGCTGTTTGGAATCTTTGCCGCCAGCTCCTCCGCCCTGGCGATGGCGCCCTTCATGCCTTTCGCGCCCTCGGTGAGGACGACGCGCGCGCCAAGGATCTTGAGCAGCTTGCGCCGCTCGATGCTCATCGTCTCGGGCATGGTAAGAATGAGCTTCAGGCCCTTGGCCGCGGCGATGAAGGCCAGCGCGATGCCGGTGTTGCCGCTCGTCGGCTCGATGATGACGCTGTCCTGGTTGATTTTTCCGGACTTCAAGCCGTCGTCGATCATCGAGAAGCCGATGCGGTCCTTGACGCTCGAGAGCGGGTTGAAGAATTCCAGTTTCAGCACGACGTCCGCGAGGGCGCCATGCGCAGCCGCGGTGCGATTGAGGCGCACGAGCGGGGTGTTGCCGATGGTTTCGGTGATATCATTGTGGATCTTGGCCATGGTCGTGATGGGTTGGATGTTTTTCGGATGGAAGGTCAGATGGCGTAGTCGGGCCGGAAGGAGCGGGTCTGGCGCAGGCGCAGCAGCACGAGGTCGTTGGGCTGGAGGCCGAGCTGGTCGAGCTCCGCGCGGGAGATTTCCGCGTCGACCGGTTCGCGTGTCTGTACCTGCTCGAGCGTGAGGCGGGCCTGCGGACCGGCCGTGTGCACGTGGCGAACGATGGCGGGGATGCCGTCGGCCCCGGGCTCGTGCGGCACGATCTCGACATCGTGCGGCCGCACGTAGACCAGCCCACCCGCCACCAGCGAGCCCGGCCGGAAATAAATCCCGTTGCCGGCCAGCGCGAGCGACTGTTCGCGAAACACGTTCACGTTGCCGAGAAACTGGTAGACGAACGGCGTGGCCGGATGATCGTAAACCTCCTGCGGCGTGCCCACCTGCTCGACACGCGCCTGGTTCATGATCACGACCTCGTCGGCGATCTCGAGCGCCTCTTCCTGGTCGTGTGTGACGAAGATCGTCGTGAGGTGCACCTCGTCGTGCAACCGGCGCAGCCAGCGGCGCAGTTCCTTGCGCACCTTGGCGTCGAGCGCACCGAATGGTTCGTCCAGCAGCAGGACCTCCGGTTCCACGGCGAGAGCCCGGGCCAGCGCCACGCGCTGCCGCTGGCCGCCGGAAAGCTGCGCCGGATAGCGGTTCGGGAAGCCGTCAAGCTGCACCAACTGCAGAAGCTTGTGCACGCGTTCGGCGATCTCCTCACGCGAGGGTCGGTCGCGGCGGCGGCGCACCTTCAGGCCGAAAGCGATGTTCTCAAACACCGTCATGTGGCGGAACAGCGCATAATGTTGAAAAACAAAGCCCACCTTGCGCTGTCCCGCCGGCACATTAGTCACATCGTGGCCGTGGAATAAAATCCGGCCGCCGGCGTCGGCCTGGTCGAGACCGGCGATGATGCGCAGCAGCGTGGTCTTGCCCGAGCCGGATGGCCCGAGCAGTGCCGTCAGCCGGCCGCTTTTGGCGTGCAGGCTCACGTCTTCGAGAGCGGCGTATGCTCCGAAGGTTTTGCTGATGCCAGTGACTTCGACGCTCATGCTTCGTGGGCCTTTCGTTCGACGATGGCCTTCAGCACGATCGTCGCCAGCGCCAGTAGCGCCAACAGTGAAGCCACGGCAAAGGCCGCGACAAAATTGTACTCGTTGTAAAGAATCTCCACCTGCAGCGGGATGGTGTTCGTCTCGCCGCGGATGTGGCCGCTCACGACCGAGACCGCGCCGAATTCGCCCATCGCGCGCGCGTTGCAGAGGATGACGCCGTAGAACAGGCCCCATTTGATATTGGGCAGCGTCACCCGCCAGAAGGTCTGCCAGCCGCCCGCGCCCAGCGTGAGCGCGGCCAGTTCCTCGTCGTTGCCCTGCGCCTCCATGAGCGGGATGAGCTCGCGTGCCACAAACGGAAACGTCACAAAAATCGTGGCCAGCACGATGCCTGGCACGGCGAAGAGCAGATGGATGTCGTGCGCGTCGAGCCACGGACCGAACCAGCCCTGCGCGCCGAACAGCAGCACGTAGACCAGGCCCGAGATAACCGGCGAGACCGCGAACGGCAGGTCGATGAGGGTCGTGAGCAGGCTCTTGCCCCAGAACTGGAATTTCGCGATGGCCCACGAAGCCGCGACGCCAAAAACCAGGTTGAGCGGCACGGCGATGGCTGCCGTGAGCAGCGTGAGCTTGATGGCCGCGCGCGTCTCGTCGGACGCGAACGCCGAGAAATACGCCCCGGGACCGCGCCGCAGCGCCTCAGTGAACACCGCGGCCAGCGGCACGACGAGAAACACACCGAGAAAAATGACTGTCACAGCCAGCAGCGCATAGCGCAGCCACGCGGGATCGGTGACCGCGCGTGGTGTCGCGCCGGCGCGAGGCGCAGAGGAGGCAAGTCTGGAAATGACGGCTCCGGCCATGGGTCAGATGCGGTTTCTCCAGTTGCTCCATTTTTGGAGCAGGTTGATGACGAGCAGCACGCAAAACGACACGGCCAGCATGACGACGGCCAGCGCAGTCGCACCGGCGTAATCGTATTGCTCGAGCTTGGTGATGATGAGCAGCGGCGTGATTTCCGTGCGCATCGGCATGTTGCCCGAAATAAAAACGACCGAGCCGTATTCGCCCAGCGCGCGGGCAAACGCCAGGGCGAAACCCGTGAGCAGCGTCGGCAGCAGCTCCGGCAGGATGACGCGCCGGAGCGTCCGCAGGCGGTTCGCGCCCAGACTGGCCGCGGCCTCTTCGAGTTCGGGTTCGAGATTCTCCAGCACTGGCTGCAGCGTGCGCACGACAAACGGCAGGCCGATGAACGTCAGCGCGATGAGCACGCCGAGCCGGCTGAACGCGGCCTGAATGCCCAGCGGCGCCAGCCAGCGGCCGATCCAGCCATGCGGCGCATACACGGCCGTCAGCGCGATGCCCGCCACCGCCGTCGGCAGCGCAAACGGCAGGTCCACGAGCGCGTCGAAAATTCTTTTTCCAGGCAGCGGATAGCGCACGAGCACCCACGCCACGATCAAACCGAAGACCGTGTTGATGCCTGCCGCCAGCACCGACGCGCCGAAGCTCAGCCGGTAGGACGCCAGCACACGCAGGGACGTGGCCTCGTGCCAGAACTGCCCCCACGTCAAGCCGAGGGTCTTCACCACGGTCGCCGAAAGCGGCAACAGCACAATAAGTCCGAGATAAAGCAGCGTGAAGCCGAGCGACAGGCCGAAGCCCGGCAGAACGCGTCGCGGAGATTTGAAGGCAACGGCCATGGTCAGAGATTCTGCCCCCAGGCGAGAAACCCGCGGTATTCGGAGAGAATGGCGAGCAACGCGGCGTGTGCAGCCCCGGCCTGGTGTTCAAGCGGCGCGCCGGCGGGAGTTTCAAAAATGATCTCGAACGGCCGCGGCTTCTGTTCGGGCGGCGGCGCCAGCACGCCTTTGAAACAGTCGCAGATGATGCCGTCGTTGGCGGCAAAGCCGTCGATCACCGGCCGAATGTCGCGCGGCAGGTGTTTTTCCGAGGCACGCAACGCGGGCTTGAGCAGCTGCTCGTTGAGCAGGCGGTCATGCGCATAACCGTAGAGCCCGTCGCTCGTGTCGTCCGCATGCAGCGCGATGATGCCGTCGAAGCGATGTTCGCGCAGCTCGCGCTCAAGGATGCGCACCTCCGGGTGGGCAGAGCTGCACCAGAACTCGCGGTTGAGATCGGCGCCGGTCCGGTTGTGGCGCGTGCCGTCCTCGCAGCCGGTGGGATTGCACACTGGATAAAACACCAGGTCATATCCCCTCGCCAGGTCAGGCTCCTCGGCCAGCGTCTGGGCCAGGGCGGCCAGCGCCAGCGCGCCGGCCGGCTCGTCGCCGTGCACGAGCGCGAACAGGCCGATGCGCACCGGCGCAAGGCCGGGCATGGCTTCTCCGCCGAACCAGACAAAACGCGGCAGCGCATAGCGTTTTTCGCCGCAGCGAAAATTTCCAGCCACCGTCCCGATCAGCTCGTCACAGGCCTCGGCCAGCTCGAAAAACGGCGTCAGCAGCCCGCGCAGGTCGCGGCTGATTCCGGGAGCGTGGGCGAGCGATACCATGACGAGAAAAGGTTGAGCGGAAAAAATTACAAATTCTGGCCGTAGGCCATGAAGCCGCGGTAGCGCAGGAGGAAACGCTTGAGAATGGAGGCCGTGGCCTCGCGGTGCAGCTCGGGCGCCCAGGCCGCAGGCAGACGCAGCGTGAGCTCGAACGGCTGGAACGGAAGGTCGTCCGCCACCGTGAGCGGGCCGTCGCCGGACACACCAACCGTGGCGTTTTCCCAGCGCACGGCAAATGGCGCAATGTCCTCCGAGGTGATCAGTTCGACGCCGGGCGCCGGATTTTCGACATGCGCCGCGGTGCGCAGGCGCACGGTGATGGCGTCATCACCGAAAGCGGTTTCCAGCCGCACGAAGCCATGATAGCCGCGCAGGCGGGCGTCTTTCTCCAGCAACGACAGCTCGGGTGCGGCGGTGCGCGCCCAGCTTTCATGCGAGAGGTCGCGGCCCGACACGAGGCCCGTAAGGCCAAGCACATCGATGAGCGGGAAAATCGAAAGGTTAAGGCGCTGGCCGAGGTCCGGCTTGAGCGCGAGGCGCTCAACGAAGTGCAGTAGCGAGAGCGTGCCGCGTAAATCGCGATGATCAAAGCCGGAGAGGAATGCGACCCGCAACGATTCATCCGAGGCCTGGGGCCCGAAATAGACAAACCGCGGCAGATGATGGGAGCGGGACTGATGGTAGAACGGCCCGAGCGGCGAGCCGAATACGTAGTCCGAGCGTTGGACCAGGCCGTAAAGCGCCTCGAGCTGTTCGCCAAAGGCAGCCGGCAGGGAAAGCGATGACGGCGGCGACAATAGCCGGGCGACCGTCGCGAAACGGGAGGAGATTTCTGTGCTCATGGTGGATGGCAGGGTTGGGATAATCCGCCGCGCGGCGTGCGCGCCGTCGCCCGGTAGCGGGCGCCGGCGGCGGATCGGGTTGAGTTTTATTGACTGTAGATCTGGTCGAAGACGCCGCCGTCGGCAAAATGGGTGGCCTGGGCCTTGGTCCAGCCGCCGAAGACCTCGTCGATGGTGAAGAGTTCGATCTTCGGAAAGACGCCGGCGTATTTGGCGGCGACCTGCTGGTTGCGCGGACGGTAGAAATTCCGCGCCGCGATTTCCTGGCCTTCATCGGAGTAGAGATAATCGAGGTAGGCTTTCGCGACCTCGGCCGTGCCTTTTTTCTTCACGACCTTGTCCACGACCGCGACGGGCGGCTCGGCCAGGATGCTGACCGATGGCACCACGATCTCGAACTTGTCGGAGCCAAACTCCTTGAGCGCGAGGAAAGCCTCGTTCTCCCACGAGATCAGCACATCGCCGATACCCCGCTCGACAAAGGTCGTGGTCGAGCCGCGGGCGCCGGAATCGAGCACGGGCACGTTTTTATAAAGCGCGCTGATGAACTCCCGCGCCTTGTCCTCGCTGCCGTATTTTTTCTGCGCGTAGCCCCAGGCGGCGAGATAGGCCCAGCGGGCGCCCCCCGAGGTCTTCGGGTTGGGCACCACGATCGAGATACCGGGCTTCACGAGGTCGTCCCAGTCCTTGATGCCTTTCGGGTTTCCCTTGCGGACAAGCAGCACGATCGTGCTCGTGTAGGGCGTGGAATGTTCGGGGAATTTCGTCTGCCAGTCGGCGGACAAAAGGTTGCCGTGGTCGTGCAGCGCATCGATATCGGCGGCGAGGGCGAGGGTCACGACGTCGGCCTTCAGGCCGTCGATCACGGAGCGGGCCTGTTTGCCCGAGCCGCCGTGCGACTGCTTGATGACGACGTCGTCACCGGTCCTGTCCTTCCAATATTTCGCGAACGCCGCGTTGTAATCCTGATAGAGCTCGCGCGTTGGATCATAAGATACGTTGAGCAGCTCGATGGTCTTGGCGGAGGCCGCCAGGCCGGCGGCCAGCGCCAGTGCCGCAAAAAATGTGGTTCTGAGTTTCATGACTGCGGAAATGAAGTGTGACTTTAGAATGCAATCTGGACGCGGGTGGTAAGCGCCTTCTCATTCTGGCGGAGGATCTGCGTAGTCGGCGCGGTCGTACCGGCCTTGGTGAAGCGCGTGTCGAAGAAATCCTGCGAGATGCGCACGGCCTTGGTCAGGTACCAGTTCACGCCCACGCCCCACGCCGAGGCTTCCTTGGCGTTGGTCGCCGGGCTGGCGAGCTGCGTAGCCGCGGGGCCCTGAAAGGCCTTCGGGTCGATCTTCAGGTCTTCGTAACGGGCGACAACCTGCCAGGCGCCCCACGTGCCGTTGGCCCAGTTGAAGGGTTGCGCGGGCGTGACGCCGGTGTAGGTCGCGTCCTCGCCGGTGAGTACGTAGCCGGCGGTCACGGCCCAGGCCTTGTTTTGCAATTCGGTCTTGGCCAGGGTGGTCGACGGGCCGCTGGGCCGGACGTTGATCGTCGAGACGACATATTCCGCCAGCACGCCGAAGGGACCGACATAGTAGTAGGCCTGGGGCGAAAGGCGCCAGACATCGCCGTCGGCATACACGGCGGCGTTGTAGGAGAAGAACGTCTGCTGTCCGGCGGTCTTGTAACCGGAAGTGACCGCGGAGTGTGTTTTCTCGCGACCGAGGCCGCCGGCTAGGCCGAAGCCCAGGCCTTGCAGGGATGAGTCCTTGTCGTTCACGAAGGGCTGGGAGAACACCCGTGCGTCCACGTCCTTCTCGTTGTCGAAGTCGGAATTGCCCGAGGAGGTCAGATTGTCAGGGATGCCGTTGAACAGGCCGGCGGAATAGCTCAGGACGCCGTTGTTGATGCTGCCGCCAACCTGCGCGCCGAGATCGCGGTTGGGCTCGAGATTGTTCACGAGTGAACGTTCGACGAAAAAAGTCGAGGGATCGGCCTGCAGTTCCTCGAGGCCGATCGGGGTCTTGAACTTGCCGAACTTGAACTGCACCGCCTGGGTGGGCGCGATGGTCAGGTTGGCATCGAGGATGGCGACCGCGGTGGCCGTGCCGCCGCTGCCGTTGCCGAACTCGGGGACAAACTGGAACGAGTAGATTTTGTCCAGCTTGCCGTCGAGGATGATGCGGGCGCGGCGCAGAAAGAAGGAATTGTTGGCGACTCCGCCGCCGTCGTTGAAGAATTCGCGGGAGTCGAACTGCACGAGGCTGCCCAGGTGCAGGGAGTTGGCGCCGTCGGCCGAGGCGAAGACGAAGCCGCTGTCCGTGAACGAGACTTTCGGCGCGGCCTTGGCGGCCGCCGCGGCGTCCTCGTCCTTGAGCTCTTGTTTGCGCTCGATCACACGGATTTGTTGCTCGAGTGAGTCAACCTGCGTGCGCAGCGCCTTGATGTCTTCGCTGTCGTCAGCGGCGAGACGTGGAAGGGCCACCGCGGCGATGATAAACAGCGCGGAGAGAATACGAAGGATATGATGATTTTTCACTGATGTAGGTTTGTGGATACGGGTCGCAAAGGCTTCCAGTGGTCTGGTCAGCGGACAAGCTGGTTGGATTCGAGGGCCGTCGGCATGTGCCGGTGGGCAAAATAAAAAATCAGCGGGCCGCGAGGTCGTCGCGGGTCGCGGAGAGGCGGGTCTTTTCGGTGCGTTCGATCTGCGTGACGCGACCATCGTGCACGACGAGTTGCACGACGCCGAAGCGCAGCGACTCGACCTTCTCGCGCACGAGATCGACCCAGTCGGGTGACGTGGCGAGGGCGGTGGTTTTGATTTCAGTACTCATGACACAAAAGGTTAAATGGAATAATCGCCGAGGAGCTGATGGATGATGCCCTCGACAGGAAGCAGACGTTGATGGGCGGCGGCGGACACGCGGCGCGGGCGGGCGACTGCGGGCTGGCTGAAAGGAGGCTCGATGCCGTCGCGCTGCAGTTTGCGCAGCGTGACGCCGACGACATCGGCGAGCGTGTAGCGGTCGAGGATGCCGGCGATGGCATTGCGCACGTCGAGCATGAGCATGCGCAGGCCGCAATGCGCCTCGTCGGGGCATGAGCATTTTTCGTAAGCGGTCTGGCTGACGCAGCCGATGGGTGCGAGCGGACCCTCGAGCAGGCGGACGACCTCACCGATGGTGACTTTCTTCGCAGACCGCGCGAGGCGGTAGCCGCCGAATTTGCCGCGCTCGCTCTCGACGTAACCGGCGTCCTTGAGGGCCTGCATGATTTGTTCGAGAAACTTGACCGGCAACTGCTCCCCCGCCGCCAGCTCGGTGACACGGACGAGCGGCCGGCCCACCTCGGCGGCGATGCCGAGATTGATCAAAGTGCGGAGCGCGTATTCACCTTTTTTGGATAGTTTCATTGGATACTCTTTTAATCTACATTAACTTAGTATGATTTAAAGCAAGGTTTTTTTCCGTAAAATTTCTTATCGCTGAACATCAAAGTTTTAACGAAAGCCCATCATGCGCCGGAGCAATCCCTTGGGGCAGCGAAGCGGCCAGCATGGCGTGATCTTTGCCATGGGTGAGGTGTGTGAGGTAGGTTTGCGGCGCTCCGATTTCCTGGGCGACAGCCACCGCCTCGCCAATGGTCATGTGCGATGCGTGCGGTTCGGTTCGCAGGCCGTCGAGCACGACGACATCGGCGCCGCGCGCAAGCGCGACCGCTTCGCGGGGCACACGTTTGCAATCGGTGTAGTAGACGAATTTTTTCCCGGTGCTGCGCTCGGTAAAGATAAGACCGAGCGTATTCACCCCGCCGTGCGGAAGCAGCGTTGACTGGATCGTGCCTTGCGGCAGATCGAGCGCATCGGGCATGGAGGTAAGCTTGAAGGCCGCATAACCCTTCGAGACCGGACGCTCGGCGATCGCATAAGGAAACATCGCGAGGACGCGCGCCATGCCTTCATCGCTGGTATAAACCGTGATGGCCTGGCCGCCGAGCAGGTCGCAAAAACGCCGCAGGTCGTCCATGCCGGCGACGTGATCGGCATGGCCATGCGTAAGAATGAAAAGGTCGAGCCATTCGATGCGTTCGCGCAGACATTGCAGGCGGAACTCAGGCGCGGCATCCACCTGCACATGCAGGCCGTCCATCACGATGTGAACGGAGGCGCGCATGCGCTGGTTGCGCGGATCGGACGACATGCAGACGGCGCATTTGCAGGCGATCATCGGCACGCCCTGCGACGTGCCGGTGCCGAGAAAAACGACTTCCATGCCTCCAACTCAGCTTTCGAATGACCGCAAAGCAAGCATACGAAACGAAAGAGCCTGGAGGAAAATCCCGGGCTCGCAAATACAGATCGGAGGGCAGACTTTTGCGCCCTACCCTATTGACCGACAAAGATAAATTTGCCGGCGGTGAGGCCGCGCGTTTAGGTTCAGGCAAGCCAGCCCGCCGCACTCAGACCGTCCAGCCCGCCGCCGGGCGGAACCGGACCACGGCAATAAGGCCCAGCACAACGAACAGCCCCAGGACGGCGAGCTGCGCGTACAAAAATGGCGGCTCGGTCTGCTGCGGAGCCAGCGCGTGCAGCGCCGGCACCTTCTGGAATGACTGCACAATCAGGACGAAAACATTGAGATAGAGGGCCAGTACGGCGCCGATGACGTAAATCCAGCGCCAGGCATCCACTAGACGGCGGACATAGCGCGCGAAAAGCACGACCGACAGCACGAGCAGCGAAATGATGCCGACCCCGTGCGAGGGCATGAAGTGGTGGAACGGGAAAAAAACAAACCCCGTCACGCTGGTCGCCACCGTGGTCAGCAGAAAGAGGGCGGTCCAGCCGGGCATCGGCTTTACGGCGATCAACCCGAACAACACGATGAATCCCGAAACAATCCCGGTCAGGCTGATCAGAACATGCGCGAAGGTGAGTGCAGGCAAACCGAGGATCATAGCAGACATTCCTTCATCGAAGATTTCGTTCACATTAAATCCGAACACAGCCAACAGTGCGCCGCGCCGCCTCACGTGCAACGCCAAAGCCCGGTCTCACCGCGGCCGTTTCGCGACAAAAGGCCTTTCATGTTTTTTAAACGCAAGTGGCCAGAAAGGGCAGACCAAGACTTCCGCCGGGCAAGGACTTCCGATAGAATCAACAAATTGAATAAAATCTACCGGGCAAAATCGGCCGGCGGTTTTGTCCGGTTTGTCATGCGAATCTATCATTTGGCTTGCTAAGACCGGCTCGAATGAGTGCCAAAGGCCGGGAGATGATGGCCCCATTACCCCGATGAGCCAGCCCTCCGTACCCTCAGCCGCACGCGAGCATTTCCGCTGCGGATTGCTGGCCGGTCTGCTTTTCATCACCGTCCTGCCCGCCCCGGCTGCGTCCGCCAGCCCGGCTTGGTCCGCCCATGTCTGGCAGTCGGATGACGGCCTGCCGAACAACAACGTCACCGGCCTCGCGCAAACGCCCGACGGCTATCTCTGGATCGCCAACGCCGGCCAGCTCGCACGCTTCGACGGCGCCAATTTCGAGGTGTTTCCATCCTTGAGCCTGGTGGGACTCGATCAGAAAGTGACCTCCTTGTGGTGCAGCCGCAAAGGCGGCCTGTGGCTGGGCATGGATCACGGCGCCCTGGTTTACCTCGAAGGAAAAACGCCCCGGGTGTTCATCACCGAAGGGCTGCCCAACCTCAGCGCGTCGACCTTGATCGAAGATGACGAAGGCGCGGTTTGGATTGTCTACGGCGGCAGCAATCTCTGCCGCCTGAAGGACGGACAGATCACGAGATTCAACAAAACCAATGGCCTGGCCGTGACGCCGCGGGCCGGGTGCTCGATCGCACGGGACAGCCAGGGCCACATCTGGCTCGCCACCGGCGGCGAGCTCGACCGGTTTCATGATGGACACTTTGAGACGGTCCTGCAGATCGGCACTCCCTCCACTCCGCTTCGCCTGGCCAGCGCACGCGCAGGCGGGCTCTGGATTTGCGCCGGTCTGCAGCTCTTCAAATATTCCTCCGAGAAGGAAAAGCCGGTCGAAGTGGGAACCCTGCAACCGGATCAGCCCAGCACGGAGCCCACCATGCTGCTGGAGGATCATCAAGGTGCAGTCTGGATTGGAACCTCATCCAGCGGTTTGTTTCGTTACGATGCCGGCGGATTAACCGGCGTGCCCACGTCGCACGGCGCGATTTCGAGCCTCTTGGAGGATCGCGAAGGCCATATCTGGGTGGGAACAGGCGGCGGCGGACTGGATCGCGTCCAGCCGCGCGCGATCGAGGTGCAGGATGCGCAAACCGGTCTGCCCATGCAGGCGGTGCAATCCATCTGCGAAGACTCCGATGGCGTGATGTGGGCCACCACCGAAAACGGACTGCTGACCCACCACGAGGAAACCGGAGACTGGTCCCTTGTTTCTGCGGGCGCCAACTGGCCCGGGGGCCGGGCGACCTGCGTGGCGGCAGACCGTTCCGGCGCAATCTGGATCGGTACCCGCAACCACCTGCTCCATTGCTGGCGGGACGGCCGCTTCACCACCCTGGGCAAGGCCGACGGCCTGCCCTCCGCGGTCATTCATACTTTGCTGGCGGATTCCGCGGGCAATTTATGGATCGGCGGCGAGGTGCCCGAAAGTTTGCAACGACTCCGGGCCGGACACCTGCAGACGTTTGCCCTGCCGCCGAACATCCGCGTCATCCGCACAATGGTCGAAGATGCCGCGGGCAACATCTGGCTCGGCACCTCCCGCGGCATGCTGCTGCGCGTCAGCGGCGACGAAGTGATCGACGAAACCGCCCGGACGACCGGCTCGCCGCTTTCCATTCGCTGCCTCCAGGCCACGCCGGACGGCAGCCTCTGGATCGGCTATGTGGGCGGAGGCGTCGGCCGGTTCAAAAACGGCCGCTTTGCCCGGATCGGCTCCGGCCAGGGATTGTACGACGACATCATTTCCCAGATCGTCGCGGACGGCCGCGGATGGCTGTGGTTTGGTTCCGACCACGGAATTTTCAAAGTCAGGCAGCAGGAACTCGACGCTGTGGCCGAAGGCCGTTCCGCCCGCGTACGGTCGATTCATTATGGCCGGGACGATGACCTGCCCAGCTTGCAGGCCAATTTCGGCGATTCGCCCGGTTCGTGCCGGAGCCGGGACGGCCGCCTCTGGATCGTCATGCGCACCGGGGTGGCGGTGGTCGATCCGGGGAAGCTACACCAGGATGCCGCCCCGCCCTCCGTCCTGCTGAAGCAGCTCACGGTGGATGACCGGACGGTGGCGTATTATGGCGGCGTCGTACCCGTGCAAGAGGTGGTCGATCTGCAACGGCCGCAGGCACCGCTGCGGCTGGCGCCCGGACACCGGCGGCTGGAATTCGAATTCACAGCGCTGACTTTCGGCGCGGCGGAAAACGTCCATTTCCGCTATCGCCTGGAAGGCATCGATGAAGGGTGGATCGAGGCCGGCACGCAGCGAAGCGCGAGTTATTCCCGGCTGCCGGCCGGTCACTATCGTTTCCGGGTCAGCGCCTGCAACGGCGATGGGATCTGGAATGAAACCGGCGCCACGCTGGGCTTCACCGTCGCGCCATTTTTCTGGCAGACGTGGTGGTTCCGCCTTTCCGCGCTGACCCTCTTCACCGCCGCCGCAGTCGGGATCGGACGTTATGTTTTTTTCCGCCGTCTGCGCCTGCGCCTGCACGAGCTGGAGCAAAAGGCGGCCCTCGACCGGGAGCGCGCGCGCATTGCCCGCGACATCCATGACGACCTGGGCGGAAGCCTCACCCAAACCATCCTCCTGCTCGAGCTGACCCGGAAAAATCGCGCCGATTCCGGCCGGGTGGAAGAATACGCCCGGCGAATCTCGTCCAGCATCCGGCAGGTCGTCCAGTCGCTGGATGAGATTGTCTGGGCCGCCAATCCGGCGAATGACACGCTTTCCGCCTTCGTCGACTACATCGGCCATTTCGCCGCCGAGTTCCTGCAAACGGCCAATCTCCGCTGCCGGCTCGATCTTCCGGAGGTGGTGCCCGCCCGCCCGCTCGCGCCGGAGGTCCGGCATAATCTCTTTCTGGTTTTGAAGGAGGCGCTCAACAACATCGTCCGCCATGCGCAGGCCGGCGAAGTCCGGTTGAGCCTCGCAGTGACGAATGAATCGCTGAACCTGATCATCGCGGATGACGGCCAGGGTTTCGAAGCCAGACCAGGTGCCGCCGGCGCCGACGGTCTCCGCAACATGCGCCAGCGCACGGAAGAGATCGGCGGCCGCTGCGTGATCGAGGGCCGTCCCGGCACGGGCGCCTCCATTTCGGTTTTCCTGCCTTGGCCGGCGGCAGGGCACAAGCCGTGAGATATCGCCGAAATGGCCGCTCCGCCGCGCCAATTTTCTGGCCTGACGTTTGTCCGGCTGCGTAGATTGGCGTGCCCCATGCCCTCTGGAAAAAGCCCCCTGACGGTTTGCATTGTGGAAGACAACCACGGCACTCGTGACAGCCTCGTCGCCGTGCTGCAGCACGAACCGGGGCTGCGCTGTCTCGCGACCTATGCGACGGGCGAAGCGGCCCTGGCCGGCATCCCGGCGGAAAAACCCGATGTCGCGTTGGTGGACATCAACCTGCCCGGCATGAATGGCATCGAGCTGGTGGCCAAATTGAAACTCAAGTTGCCGGAGCTGCCCATGCTGATTCTCACCAGCTATGAGGAGAGCGGGCTGATTTTTGATGCGCTGCGCGCCGGCGCCAGCGGCTATCTCCTGAAGAAGACGATTCCCGAGGAGCTGATTCCGGCCATTGAGCAGGTCCGCACCGGCGGCGCACCCATGTCAGCCCAGGTCGCCCGCAAGGTCGTCGGCTATTTCCGGCAGATTGAAAAGCCCGCCGCCAGCACCCATTCCGACGTTCAGAAACTCACCGCGCGCGAGCAGGAAATTCTCTCGCTGCTCGCGAAGGGCTATTTGATCAAGGAAATCAGCGACCGTCTCGGCATCGCCTTCCATACCGCACGCACGCATCTCCGTCACATTTACGAAAAGCTCCACGTCCAGTCCCGCACTGGGGCGGTCTTGAAATTTCTCGGACGGGATCCTTCCTGACAAACAGGGTCATTGCGTGGGACGCCCGGTTCGCCGCGCATACTTCATTTGAGCGATACCTTGCCGGTTCTCCTTTCGCTACTGTCTTGCGAAGCGCTCAACGCCCTCCTCAGCCCCGCTTGAGGTTCCCCTGCGTGCGCCAAGTACCCCGCTCAACGGCCGCCCTCCCCCAGCGACCGCACCCCGATAACCCCGTCGAAAGTCATGCCCCTCCGCTGCCTGCTTCAATTATCCGTCCAGCCTGCTCTTTCCTCCCCCGCCCAGCCTGTCCGCGAATTGACGGCCCGATCGATCAATCCGGACTCCCTCCCACCACCGGCAAACACCCCCTTCGGCGGCCGGTAAATTACAAAAAGCCCTGGCCGCACGGCAGGCCCAAGTCGGGCGCGCCGTTTTTTGGCCAGCGGCAAAATTTCCATCCCCTACCCTCAACCCCACTATGAAAAATATGATCCGCCCCTTAGGATCGATGACGATCCCTGCCCGCCTATCAACGTTCGTGACCGGCCTGTGCCTGGCTCTCGTGGCGACTTCCGCTCCGGCTGCCACCAGCCCATGGGCCCAGGTCGTCAACGGTAAGCTCCAATATCAAGCCCTCGGCAACGGCAATCACATCATGGATTTTTCAACCGCCGGCTACATGGGCGGCGGCGTTGCCCTGCCCACCGTCCCGGTCCAGCGGACGCTCAGCCCTTCCGGCGGTGACGACACCTCCGCCATCCAGGGCGCGATCAACGCCGTGGCCGCGCTGCCTTTGGTGAACGGATTCCGCGGGGCCGTGCTCCTGAAGGCGGGAACCTTTAAAATCAGCAGCACGCTCAACATCAATGCCAGCGGGGTGGTCCTGCGCGGCAGTGGCTCGGGCAGCGGCGGAACCGTGCTTTCAGGCTCGGTCAGCCCCGCGCTCAACATCGCCGGCTCTGGCTCTTATACGACAAGCACCACCACGAATCTCAGCGGTTCCTACGTCCCTTCGGGAACATTGACCATCAACGTCGCGAGTACCTCCGGCTTTTCCGTCGGCGACAACGTGCTTGTTAACCGGACGGTCACGTCCAACTGGATTCATTTCATGGGCATGGACACATTGGTTCGCGGCGGCTCCCCCCAGACGTGGATCGCCGCTGGATCCGTCATCCACACCGATCGCACCATCACCGCCATTTCCGGCAATACGATCACGCTGGATGCCCCGCTGACCGACTCCTTCGATGCCACTTACCTGGGCAGCCCCGTCGGCACGATTTCCAAGTATACCTTCTCCGGCCGGATTTCCCAATCCGGCGCCGAGCATTTGAAGATCCAGGCCCCCAAGGGCACCACTGTTTACAGCGCCATTGCCCTGAGCGCGCTGATCGACGGCTGGCTCGCGGACGTCGTGGGCCAGGAAACGCAAAATTCCTTCACGGTCGCCACTTCGTGCCGCCGGCTCACCCTGGATCAGGTGGTGGCCAACAACACGACCGCGCAGACCAACGCCGCCGCCCCGGGATCTTTTGAAATCACCGGCACCCAGATCTTGCTGAACAAGTGCGAGGCCAATACCAGCGGCATCTGGCAGTTCCTGACCCAGGTCGAAGGCACCGGCCCGATCGTGGTCTTGAACTTCAGTTCGCCGGACGGCCATGGCATGGAACCGCACCAGCGCTGGAGCACCGGCCTGTTGATCGACAACGCCAGCTGTCCAAATGCCTATATCCATCTCTACAATCGCGGCTACGACGGTTCGGGCCACGGCTGGGCGATCGGCTGGGCCGTGGCCTGGAATTGCACCGCGCCCACCTTTGTCGTGGAAGGACCGCCCGGCGGCACTAACTGGTGCATCGGTTGCATCGGATCGGAAAGCACCGCCACCCCGCCCGGGGGCTCATCACCCGCACCGAATGGCACCATCGATTCCCTGGGCACCAAAGTCACCCCTGACAGCCTGTACCTCGAGCAATTGCTCGAGCGGCTGGGACCCCAGGCCCTCGCCAACATCGGCTATGGTAGTGCTCCTCAACAAGCCGCCGCGCCCACTTTCAGTCCTGCGGCCGGCACGTATACCAGCGCACAAAGCGTGACGATCTCAACATCCACCGGCGGTGCCTCGATCCGTTACACCACCGACGGCAGCACGCCGAGCGAGACGGCCGGCACTCTTTATTCCGGCCCAATCGGTATCAGCAGTACAACTACACTCAAGGCCATCGCTTATGAGAGTGGCTTCACCGACAGCCCGGTCACCAGCGGCACCTACACTCTCAACATCACCGTCTCCCAAGCCGCTGCGCCCAGCTTCAACCCCGCGGCCGGCACGTATGCCAGTGCGCAGAATGTGGCGATCACGACCTCGACCGGCGGCGCTTCGATTCGCTACACCACCGACGGCAGCGCGCCGACGGAGAGCCATGGCACGGTTTACTCCAGCCCCGTGAGCATCAGCAGTGACACAACCCTGCAGGCCATCGCCTATGAAAGCGGCTTCACCGACAGCACGATAAGCTCCGGCACCTATACGATAGGCACTGTCGGCGGGCCCATCACCCTGGAAGCCGAGAACCTGTCGCCCGTTGGCACCGGTGCGACGGTGAGCATCAGCAATGACGCCAATGCCAGCGGCGGGGTGGTCGAGTTCCTCAACTCCACCGCGGCCGGCCAGACCATCACCTTCACGACGCCAGCCATCACAGCCGGCACGTACCAGGTCCAG
>DATHNW010000025.1:0-169365 GCA_035485575.1 Opitutaceae bacterium
GAAGCGTACCATTATAATATTCGGCGCAGAGCGCGGAACTGCTTGAAGTGTCGAAGATGTGGTAATCTGAAACAAGAGAGACCGGAACATCCGAGCCAATGTCCGCATTATCGAGTCCAAATGTATTGTACTGATAATACACCGTGTCGCTCGGCTGGTTTTTGTTATAACCCGTGCCATTCTGATTAAAATTCCAGAGCTTGTTGTTGGTGTCGTCATATCCGCCCAAGGTCTTGTCGACCACCTTGACGACAGCGATGATCTCCCCGGCGCTGGCACCAGACATGAGATCGGGCAGATTGAACATTTGATTACCCGAGAAACGCACCACCGGCAGGCCGTTGACCTGGTTGGCTACAACCTGGGGTTGATTGGCGGACGCAAACTGGGTCGCGTCGTTACCGGGGACGCTTTGATTAGCCCAGGTGTTGACCAAACCATTACCGTCAGTGATCACGCCAGCGGTAGAGCGCAGCCACAGGCGCAGGCCGGCCGTGGGCAGCCCGGTGGCGGGCGGTGTGATGGCAACGGTATTGCTGTAAGGCGATGTACCGGCATAGCTGGCCAGCTTCACCCGGTAGGTGTAGGTCTGGCCCGCAACCAAACCAGTATCGGTGTAGCTGAAGACGTCGTTCAACTGGGCAATCTGGACGAAGCCGCCGCTGCCTGTCTGGCGTTCGATGGTGGTCACAGTGTGCTGGCTGGCGGTGTTAGCCGCCGACCACGAAAAGTCGGCTTGCGTGGGAAACACCGCGGTGGCCTGCAGAACCGGCGTGCCGGGGATGACGATGGCGGAAGGAGCGTATTTGGCCGACAAATATTGATAGGTGCTGTCGCGCTCAGCAGCAGATAAAACACGATTGTAGACAATGACTTCGGCGACATCCCCAGTGAGAAAAGCTGCCCCGCTACCGGTACCAATGGTTGGTGAAGTAATAAATGCGACCGCATTGCCCAGCTGATCATAGTTAGTCCTGCCATTGAACCGCTGCGTCCACTCCGTGGAACTGCTGCTGATGTTATAGACGTGATACTGGGTGAGATCCTGCGCGGGCGTGCCGGTGTCGAAGATTGTGGTCGAGCCGAAGTCGTCCCACACCGTCCCATCGCTGTTCGGATACCAGCTCCCGACATTATTAGCTCCGCCCCATCCCCAGAGTGAACCGGGAACACCCGTCGAGCGGACTACGGCGAAAATTTCCCCCTGCCCGAACTGCTGCCCAGGATTTTGCGGATCCTGCATCACATTGGGCAAGCGGAGGTATCGGTGGTTTCCGTCAAAATGCACCACCCGTTGACCGTTGGGCAGATCGGAGGCCGAGGTCACCAAGGTCGGCTCGTACGAAGGGTCATCCGGCGTAGCGTCATTAGCACTGCCACTCTGATCAGACCAGGTGGTGACCAAGCCATTGGAATCCGTCGTCACGCCAGCATCTGCATTCAACCAGAGGCACAGACCGCTGAGACTTATCGGTGCATTGATGGTGTAAATTCCGCTGGTCACCCCGCTGTCGGTGAAGCCGCTCTTGTACGCGATGGCCTTGAGCGTCGTCGTCGATGAAATGGAAACCGCTCCGGAATAAAGCGTGCCGTTGGTTTCAGTTGGCGTGCTGTTGTCCGTCGTGTAGCGGATCGAAGCCCCACTGGTGGTCGAGGTAATCGTTACGTTTTGCGGGCTGGTGTAAACGCCGGCGGCGAGACTGAACACAGGCGCGGCTGCCGCTGCAGTGATGGTCAGGCTTAATGTCTTGCTGCCAGTACCACCTGCATTGGTGGCACTGATGGTAACACTTGGTGTGCCGGCCGTCGTCGGCGTGCCAGAAATCAACCCCGTGCTCGTACTCACACTCAAGCCAGCGGGCAGCGGGCTCGCCGCGAAGCTGGTGGGACTGTTGCTGGCGGTAATCTGGTAGGAAAATGCGATGCCCACTTGGCCGGTGGCCGTCGCGGCACTTGTAATGGCAGGCTTCGCCGGGTTGACCGTGAGGATCAGCGTCTTAGTCCCTGTTCCAGTAGCGTTAGTCGCATTGATCGTCACGCTGCTGGTCGCCGCCGTGGTCGGCGTGCCAGAAATGAGTCCGGTGCTCGTGCTGACACTCAAACCCGCCGGCAGTCCCGTCGCGCTGAAGCTGGTCGGGCTGTTGCTGGCCGTGATCTGGTAGGAAAACGCCACACCCACCTGGCCGGTAGCCATTGTGGCACTCGTGATCACCGGTTTGCCCAGCGTGATCGTGATCGCCAGCGTAACCGCCGAGCTGGTGCCGCCCGCGTTCGTCGCCGTGAGGCTGACGTTGGTTGTTCCTGTCGCCGTGGGTGTGCCGGAAATCAACCCGGTCGTCGTGCTGACACTCAATCCGGCGGGCAGCGGGCTCGCCGCGAAGCTCGTGGGACTGTTGCTGGCCGTGATCTGGTAGGAAAACGCCACGCCAGTCTGTCCGCTCGCGGTGAGGGCACTCGTGATGGCGGGCTTCGCCGGGTTGACCGTGAGGGTTAAAGTTGCAGTGCCGGTCCCGGTGGCGTTGGTCGCGTTGATCGTCACACTGCTGGTCGCCGCCGTGGTCGGCGTGCCGGAAATGAGCCCGGTACTCGTGCTGACGCTCAGGCCCGCCGGCAGTCCCGTCGCGCTAAAGCTGGTCGGGCTGTTGCTGGCCGTGATCTGGTAGGAAAACGCCACGCCTACCTGGCCGGTAGCGGTCGCCGCGCTCGTGATCACCGGCTTGCTCAAGGTGATTGTAATCACCAGCGTAACCGCCGAGCTGGTGCCGCCCGCGTTCGTCGCCGTGAGGCTGACGTTGGTTGTTCCCGTGGCCGTCGGCGTACCGGAGATCAACCCGGTCGTCGTGCTGACACTCAATCCGGCGGGCAGCGGGCTCGCCGCGAAGCTCGTGGGACTGTTGCTGGCCGTGATCTGGTAGGAAAATGCGACGCCCACCTGGCCGGTGGCCGTCGCCGCGCTCGTGATCACCGGCTTCGCCGGGCTGACCGTGAGAACCAGGGTCGCCGAACCGGTGCCACCGACATTGGTGGCACTAATGGTGATATTTGACGTACCGGCCGCAGTCGGCGTGCCCGAGATCAGGCCGGTAGTCGTGCTCACGCTCAACCCGGCCGGCAGTCCCGTCGCGTTAAAGCTGGTCGGACTATTGCTCGCCGTAATCTGATAGGAAAACGCCGCGCTTACCTGGCCGGTTGCGCTCAATGCGCTGGAAATCACCGGAATCGGAAGCGTCGGGGTAAGGATGAATGAGTCCGCGGTAACCGTGAACTTGGTCGAGGACGAATTCTTGCCCGTCACCGCCAGCAGAATGCTGTGAGTGCCGGTGGTGCCAAAGGTAATATTACCGAGGGTGGCGGTGGTGTAGGCCGAGGTGCTGGCAAACTGGTCGATGGTGCTCCCTATCTGAG
The DNA here is from genome assembly GCA_035485575.1 of Opitutaceae bacterium. Taxonomy (GTDB): domain Bacteria; phylum Verrucomicrobiota; class Verrucomicrobiia; order Opitutales; family Opitutaceae; genus DASRHD01. The sequence goes on from DATHNW010000025.1 coordinate 3,406, forward strand.
TGCCATCGATTTTGACCGTGTGCTGGCCACGGGTGGTGGCCGTTTGATAGTGAAATTGCACCTGATACGTGCCGGCGGCAACACTAGGAGTGGTCAGAGTCATGGTCTGGCTGGCCGCGGTCGCATTCAGAAACTCGATCTTGCCGCCGCTGGCGTTGGCATCGGTGGTGGTGCTGACGGTCGCACCCGTGCCCACTGGCGACAGGCTCTCCGCTTGCAACGTGGTGGGGTTGATCGTGTAGGTGCCGCTGGTAACGCTGCTGCTGGTGAACCCCGACTCGTATCCGATCGCCTTGAGGGTTTTGGTGGCAACAATGGTCACCGGACCGGAATAAACCGTACCCGCAGTCGAACTAGGTGTGCTGCCGTCGAGAGTATAGCGGATCGAGGCGCCACTCGTCGTCGTACTGATCGTCACCGCTTGTACGTTTGTAAACGTGCCGGCCGCAGGACTGAAGGTCGGTGTCGCCACGGTGGCCGCGCGGGCCTCGGCTGTCACTGCGGTCAGGCCAAGGGCCATCAGCAGCACCCGCGAAAACTTCATCCGGGTCAGGCCGGCGAGCACGCGTGCAATATTACCAATCAATAAAAATCCGCGTGAAAGAAAAGCGGCCCGGTGAGCCGCACTTGTTCCACCTTCCGTGGAGGGCGATAATTTCATGTCAATTGAGCAGGCAAGGAGGCGCGGAGGGTGTTGTAGGGTGATGCCACTAGGCAAATACAAATTGTGGAGTCTGTGTTAAATGGAGATGACGGCCAGCGCACGAGGGAGGCAGGTGCTTGAATGGGATTTTTGCGTGATTTCCAGCCGCCCAAGCATTTCCCATTCCTTCTGGAGGTTTCACCCCGGTAATGAATCCCCACCGGTTCCTCGATCTTTGCAAGTCATTGGCTGGAATTGATCGAGAACCATCCGGTTATCATGCCTGCAACCCAAGCAGGCGGTTGACCGTCTGACGCACCTCGGCGAGAGAAAAAGGCATGGCCAGAAAGCCGTCCCCACCAGCCACCGCCAGCTTCGAAAGATCGAGCACGGTGAGCCGCGTGCTGATGAAAAGCACCGGTATGTCCGCGGTAACAGCCTCGCTTTTGAGTTTTGCACAGACCTCGAAGCCGCCGGACGCCGTCAGATCCAGGTCGAGCACAATGAGATCGATAGGGAGCGAGCGAGCCTTGTCCAAGCCCTCCAGACCGTCTGCCGCCGTCGACACAAAATGACCGGCGGCCTGGAGAAAACGCTCCAGGATGTCGCGCAGCGTCGGCTGGTCGGCAATGACCAGCATCCACTTCGGGGCGGGAGTCTTTTTGACCGGGACGTCGTCGTTCATGGGCATCATCGTGGTTCGCGCCGGCGCATGACCCGCAGTTCGTCACGCAAGAGGGCGGCGACTTCATCGCAGGCCCGGCGCGCCGCCGCCTCCGACTGCAACCGGCGCAGATTCCCGCAAATCTGCACCAGCGTAAGCAGGACACCGGACTTGTGCCGCACGAAATCCCGGGACGGCGGCGAAGCGTGGACGGCAAGCGAAACGCGCGGCATTGCAAACGAATCGTAGGCGTACTACTGTTTGTCAAACAACAAAATCATTTTCGCGCCGCGTTGACAAAAAAAGCCGGCCGGCATTAACCGACAGGATGGATTACACCCGGCAATTCCGGCAGCTACGGGAGGCAAAGGGCATCAGCCGCGAGCACCTTGCCTCGCTGGCCCGGTGCCATCGCAACACCGTCATCAACGTCGAGACCGGCCGGCCGGTGAAATTCAGCACCATCGCGGACCTGCTGATGAAGATGGGCTATGCCAAGGACTCGCTCGAAATGAGAGGGATGGCGCTGCTCTGGCTGGAGAAGGTCAGCGGCCTGAAATTCTCACCCGCCGATGCGCAAAAGACCGCGGAGCAGCTGCGCTCGGTCTATCGCCGCACCGTGCGCGCGACCCAGGACGAACTCCTGGCAGTAATCCAGAACAGCCATCTGTCACGGGAGCAAATCCGGCTGCTGGCCTTTGCGGCGCGGCACGCGGAAGTGCTGGAAATCCTGCGTGCGGTGCACGATTTCTCAGAAATGCAGACCCTCACCGCAGCCGCGGACCAGGAGACGCCCATGCGCCTGCTCAAGGCGGCGGAGGAGTGAAATCCCGGCCGACGCTCAGTTGCGCTGCCGCGAGAGCAGGTATAGCAGGTTGAGTAGCGCACTGATGAAGGCCGCCACGTAGGTGAGCGCCGCAGCGTCAAGCGTCTGGTTCACCCCCGGCATCTCGTCACGATCAAGAATACCCAGGCTGACGAGCTGGGCCTTGGCCCGGCGGCTGGCGTCGAACTCCACCGGCAACGTGATGAGCTGGAAAAGCGAGAGCACGGCATAGCAGATGATCGCCACGTCGAGCATCATGCCCGTGAAGCCGCGGGCGAGAAACCAGCTCCCGAGGATGATAAATGGCAGGAGGCCGGAGACAACGCGCGTCGCCGGCACGAGCGCCATGCGGAAATCGAGCATCTTGTAACCGGCCTTGTGCTGAAGGGCATGGCCGGCCTCATGGGCGGCGACACCGAGGGCGGCGAGGCTCGTGCCGCGATAGTTTTCCGAAGAAAGCACGAGGCGCTTGTGGAGCGGGTCGTAGTGGTCGGTGAGATGACCGCCTGTCTCCTCGATCTCGACATCATAGATGCCGGCCTGGTTCATCACGGCCTGCGCGGCCTCGCGGCCGGTGATGCCGCCGCGCGAGGGAATCCGCGCATTCTTATTGTAAGCGCTCGAGACGCGGATCTGCGCGTAAAGCGCAAACGCGAACACGAGGATGAACAGAAGCCCGAACAGCCCGGGCGGGAGAAACACAAAAGCAAGCGCAGTGGTCATGGTGATAAAAAGTGAGACGCGATCGAATGAGCAAAGTTCAGTCCGGCCAGCCAGCAAGACCGGCCTATTCGGACAAGTTAAACAATATGCGCCATTTGCGAGCGTAAACCGCGGGTTTGGAAAATTTTCAATAATTTAGAATCGCGCAAGCTTGGCGCAGCAGGGCCCGCCAGGCGGGACAAGTCCTACCGCGGGCGTTCCGCCTCGACGCGGTAAAACATCCAGGTGGCCCGCACGCCGCCCGGCGCGGCAAATCGCCCATCATAATCACGCAACAAGCCGCGCAGGCGCCCCGGCGGCAGGTGTGATTGCGGCGCCGCACCCACGCCGTGCACCGAACGCAGAAACGACAGCGCCGAGGGATGCTCGAAGGCGCGCGCCAAGACCCCGTCGCGCACGATGCGCAGGCCAGCCCGCCCAAGGCACGCGCGCCACTCCTCCGCCGTGCGCCAGTTGACCGGCCCGTCCCCTCCCCTCACCGCGCGCCATTCCGGCAGACTTCCCTCGATAAACAGGCCGGCCAGCAGCCGGCCGCCAGGCGCGAGCTGCTCGCGCCATGCCACGAAGACTTTTTCTGGATCGGCCGCCCACTGCAGCATGCTGCTGCAAAAAATCCAGTCCCACGGCCCGGGTTCCGGCGCCTCCGCCGCCATCACGCGCCACTCCAGCTGAGGCAGCGCCGCCTGGCCGGCGGCGCACATCGCCGGCGAAATATCCGTAGCCGTCAGCGAGCCGGCCCACGGCAAGAGCCGTCGCGTGAAAAGGCCCGGCCCTGCGCCAATCTCGATCGCCCGTCTCGTTCGCCCGGCCGGCAGCCATTCCGCGAGCCAGTCGGCCAGCGCTGCCTGCACGCGCGCGTGTTCATAATAATTGGCCGCGGCACGGCCGAAACTCGCCACCAAAATTTCCGTCGGCCCGGGCGAATTTGTCCGCATTGTCATTTTTTGCCTCCGGCCGCGGACGCTACTTCGGCAAAGGCGCGCAGCAACGCAGCCGGGTGATGCGTCGCGCCGGAGATAATTCGCACCGACGGCGTCAGCGCCTGCAACCGGGCCGCGTCGAGCAGCGCGTCGCTGGCTCCACACCATGCAGCCCAGCCGGCCGGCAGCGGCGGTTCCGCACGGTCCTTTTCCAAGCGCTCCAGCCCCCAGAGCAAATCCTCGACCGACACCAGCGCACCTTCCGGCGCGTCCAAGCCGGCGCGCGCATAAAAATCCGCCAGCGCCGCGCGCGGATCACGGCGCAGCCAGCGGGCCAACGACCGCACCTGCGCAACCGCGATACGTCCGCCGAGTTCCGCCTCCCGAGGAAACGCGAAAATTGGTGCGAGCAGCGCCACCCGGCCAATCCGGCCCGCGCGCTCCGCTTCGTGCAGCAACAGCAGCGAACCGAGCGAATAGCCGGCCACCCAGTCAAACGGCCCCGCCTTTTCCAGCCGCGCCAGCGCGTCCGGCATCGCCGCGACGAATACGTGCTCTGCGGCGGGAAACGCGTTTCGCACCAACGAAGCAAACCAGGCCTCGGGCACGGCCCAGCCCATGAGCCAGCCGATTTTCATCGTTGCGCCCTCCATGCCGCCATCGCGGTCAGCACGCGCTGCATATCATCAGCTGAAAACGTACGCTTGAGCGAGAACCGCAGCCGGCTGGTGCCCGCCGGCACCGTGGGCGGGCGCACCGCCGCCGCATAAATACCCGTCGCGCGCAGCGCGCCAGCCAGTGCGAGCGCCGCGTCCTCATCGTCGAGCCGCACCGGCACGACCGGCGATTCACCCGCGCTGGCCGACCAGCCGGCGGCCTGCAGCGCGGAACGAAACGCCCGCGAACGCTCCTGCCATTCCGCCTGCTGCCCGGCCAGCGCGCGCACGCGTGCCATTGCGGCGAGCGCGACGGCGGCATTGGCGGGAGGAAAGGCGGTGGAGTAAATGAATTCGCCCGCGGTGTTGATCAAATGGTCGCGGACCGCCTCGTCGCGAAAAAGCGTGTAGGCGCCACCCGAGGCGAGGGTCTTGCCCAGTGTGCCCACGAGCACATCGACTTCCGGCTCAACGCCCGCCGCGCGCACGAGGCCCGCGCCCTCCGGGCCATACCAGCCGAGCGCGTGCGCCTCGTCCACGATCCAGCAAAAGCCGTGGCGGCGCTTCAGCTCCGCCATGCGCGCGAGGTCGGAATAATCGCCGTCCATGCTGAACACGCTTTCTGTCACGACAAAAACCGCGCGGCCCGACGGCTGGGCGCGCGCCAGCAGCTCCGCCAGCTGGTCGAGGTTCAGATGCTCGTAGCGTTGCAGCCGCGCGCCGCTGCGCAGCAGGCCGGCAACCATGCTGTGATGGATCAGTCGGTCGGCCAGCACGAGGTCGCCGCGCGCCGGCAGCGTGCCCAGCACGGCGGAGTTGGCCGCATAGCCGCTGCTCCACAATAGACCGCAGGGAAATCCGTGCCATGCCCCCAGCGCCTCGACCAGCCGGGCGTGCGGTTCGCGCCAGCCGGTGATGAGCGGCGAAGCCGAGGCCGATGTGCCGTGTTCCGCCGCCGCAGCGGCGACGGCCGCGACCAGCGACGGGTCGCGGGAAAGATCGAGGTAGTCGTTGTCCGCAAGATTGAGTTCGCCTTCGCGCCGGGTGGTGACACGCAATGTGCGGCGCAGCTTTTTCGCGTCGCGGTCGGCCAGTGCACGGCGGCAGCGATCGAGCCAGTTGCCCGCGGGCACAGCCGACCCGCTTTCTGCGTCAACTAAGGCTTGATAAGCAATGCTGTTAGACGGCGCGATGGCAGCGAGGCCCGACGCCGGCATGCAGAGATGTTTTTTAACCTGTTCCGGCTGCGCTGGCAAAGTGGCGGCATACGCCTGCTCCGCCCACAAGGGCACGCCGGCGGCACGCAGGCCGGCGCGGTTGGAGTCAGCCACCCTGGCCTCGACCGGTGCGGTGGCATTCAGCCACACGCCGGCCTGAAGTTTTGCCTGCGCGGCGCGGGCATAGGCTAGCCGCGCCTGGTTGATCGCGCCGAGCCGGTCCGGCACGACAATGACAACTGCATCGACCCCGACGGCGACGGCGAAGTCCGCCCAATCGTGCGCGCGGTCGTCGATGGGCGTGGCGATGCCGCCCGCGCCTTCAAAAATGCGCCAGTCGCACGGCGGTAAAGCGCGGACGCGTTCCGCGAGCATTTCGAATGACAAGGGTTTGCCAGCGAGAGCCGCCGCGGTGGCCGGGGCGAGTGGCGCAGGAAACGACGCGAGCGTGAACGCTTCGCCCACCCCGCCGGCCAGCTGCCGCGCGCGCGCGGCATCGCCTTCGTGGTCCGCAGTCGTGCCGGTTTCCACGACCTTCACAATTTGCACGCGGGCGCCGCCATCCGCGAGCAGCCGGGCCAGCGCGGCGGTGACGCGGGTTTTGCCGACACCGGTGTCGGAGCCTGTGACCAGAATCGCGCGCATGGCGCCGGGTGGCGGAAAGTTCAACCCGCGGCCACGGGTTCGACCGGCGACGGGATTTGCGCCGCGAGCGGATGCATGCCCAGCCGTCCAAGGAGCTGCATGTCCTCGGATCGCTCCGGGTTAGGCGTGGTGAGGAGCTTGTCGCCGAGAAAAATGCTGTTGGCGCCGGCGATGAAGCAGAGCGCCTGCAGTTCGTCGCTCATGGCAGTGCGGCCGGCGGAGAGCCGCACCATCGCCCGCGGCAGGAGGATGCGCGCGGTGGCGATGATGCGCACGAACTCGAACGGCTCGATGGATGCGTTTTCCCCGAGCGGCGTGCCAGGCACAGGCACCAGGGCATTAATGGGCACGGAGTCGGGCTGCGGGTCGAGATTCGCCAGTTCCTGCAGGAGTTTCAGGCGGTCATCCACCGCTTCGCCCATGCCGAGAATGCCGCCACAGCAGACCTGCAGACCGGCTTGGCGCACGGCGGCAAGGGTGGCGAGACGGTCGTCGTAAGTACGCGTGGTGATGATCTCGGGATAATATTCACGCGAGGTGTCGAGGTTGTGGTTGTAAACCGAGCAACCCGCTTCCTTCAGCCGCCCGGCCTGCGGTTCGGTCAGCATGCCGAGCGTACAGCAAACCTCGAGGCCGAGGGCCGACACGCCGCGCACGGCATCGAGCACCGAGTCGAACTGTGCACCATCGCGCACTTCGCGCCAGGCCGCGCCCATGCAGAAGCGTGAGGCGCCGCCTTCGCGGGCCGCGCGCGCGGCGGACAGCACGGCATTGGTGTCCATCAACGGCTCGGGATCGAGGCCGGTGTTGTAATGGGCGGACTGCGGACAGTACTTGCAGTCCTCGGGACAGCGGCCGGTCTTGATCGACTGGAGCGTGCAAAGCTGCACGGCGGCCGGGTCGTGGTGACGGCGGTGCGTCTCCTGCGCGCGGAAAAGAAGTTCCGGCAAAGGCAGCTCGTAGATTTTTCGGATGGCGGCGAGGTCGTGGGCAGGCATGGCGGTGGATCTTGGTTTAAAGTTCAAAGGGGCAGTGCATCGGCCAGCGCGGCCGCGGTGCGGCGCACCAGCTCGCCGAGCTCGTTCTCGTCGAGGCAGAGCGGCGGCACGAGCAGGAGCGAATCGCCCAGCGGGCGAAGCAGCAGGCCGTGTGCCCGCGCACGCAGGCAGACCTGCAGGCCGATGCGGTGCGCGGCAGGAAATCCCTCGGCGGAGTCACGCGACGGCGCGAGATCAAGCGCGGCGGCGAAGCCGCGCTGGCGGATTTCGCGCACGTGCGGGTGGGCGGAAAACGTCTCGTCAAGCAGGCGTCCGAAATGGGCGCTGCGAGCGCGCAGTGCACCGCCAGCGATGAGCGGCCGGAGCTTGCGGATGTTTTCGAGCGCGACGGCCGCGGCGAGCGGGTTGCCGGTGAACGTGTGGCCGTGATAAAAGGCGCTGCGGCTTTCGTGGGAGCCGAGAAACGCCTCGAAAATCTCCTCGCCCGCGAGCGTGGCGGCCAGCGGCAGGTAGCCGCCGGTGAGACCTTTCGCGAGGCAAAGAAAATCGGGCATCACCCCTTCTTCCGTGCATGCCAGCATGGAGCCAAGCCGGCCGAAAGCGACGAACACCTCATCGAGGATCAGGTGCACATCATGCGCCCGGCAGAGCGTGGCCACCTCGCGCACGAAGCCCGGCGGCTGGAGCCGCATGCCAGCCGCGCCCTGCACCGAGGGCTCAAGAATGAGACACGCGGTGCGGCCGGCCTGCGCAGCCAGCAACGCGCGCAGCGCGGCCAGGCTCGCCGTGGCATCGGCCTCGCGCACCCGGCCGCCCCACTCGCGGCAAAGCGGGGCGGGAAAATGCGCCGAGGGAAAACACCATGGCCGGAAGCGGTCGTGGAAAAATCCGCTGTCGCCCGCGGCCATCGCGCCAAACGTGTCGCCGTGATAACCGCCGGCGAGGCCGATCACGCCGCGTTTTTCCGGCCGGCCGGCGAGCTGCCAGTATTGAAAGGAAAGCTTCAGCGCGACTTCGACCGCGCCTGAGCCGTTGTCGCTGAAGAACACGCGGCCCAGCCCCGCCGGCGCGAGGCGCGCGAGTTCCGCCGCCAGCTCCGCGCCGGCCGGATGCGTGAGGCCGAGCATCGTTGAGTGGGCCACCTGCGCGAGCTGACGCTGAAGCGCGGCGTTGAGGTCGGGGTCGTTGTGGCCGTGGACATTGGTCCAGATGGAGGCGTTGCCGTCGAGATAGGTGCGCCCCTCGGTGTCGGTCAGCCAGCCGCCGCGCCCGGAAGCAATGGCGAGCGGGGGCAGCCCGAAATATTCCTGCATCTGCGTGAACGGATGCCAGACATGGCGCTGGTCAGCCGCGTGCGTGCGCGCCCCAAAGCCGGTGAGCTCATCCGTCGCGGAAGCCAGCAGGGAAACCTCAGCCGGCATCGGCCTCACTCCGGTTGCGCCGGCCAACGGCGGATCGACCCTCTCCGCAGGCGGGAGACGGGAACAAAACGCAGCGCTGCGACCGGAAATTCATCGCCCCCCATCCGTAGACGTGCATGGGGAGGAAAACAAGGTTTTGTTAAGGCAAATTATCGTTTAATTAACATAGCCGCGGCAGGCCGGTTTTCGCCGGATTTTCCTCTGCAGCGGGACAAAAACCCCTGCCAGTGAGAATGCATCCGGAGGATTCACCCTAATTCAGGTCGGCGCGGCTTCCCTTTGCGGGCGGGCATTGTGCCAGCCACCGATTGCTGAAAAAAGCACGCCCGCGAAAATTCGCGGGCGAGGAAGAAAGGCGCTGGACTGGATTTGTCGATCAGGCGTCGCCGTCGTTGCCAATGGCCTCGACCGGACAGCCTTCGAGGGCCTCCATGCAAAGGGAGATTTCCTCCTCGGTCGTGGGCTGCTTGTGCACGAAGGAATAGCCGCCCTCGTCGTGCCGGGTGAAAAAAGCCGGCGCGGTCTCGCGGCAGAGATCGCAATCGATACACTGCTGGTCGACGAAAAACTTGCCTGCGGCATTCTGCGGCCACTTGTCTGCTTTATTAGCCATAGATGGGGCGAACCAAAGACGAATCGAAGGTGCTGTCAAGCGGCTAGGACGGATGGAGAGTGGTACCTTTTGAACATGATTTTCGATCAGACCTGCCCCAAATGGCCCGGCGCCCCGCATCACCCATCACGGCAAACCGGGTGAATTGCCCCACACCGGCGGGTTTTCGCGGAAATTTCGCGCAAAAACGTCGGTGGCGGCTTGAGTTTGTCGGCGACATTTTCTAATCTTCTTAAAAATGCTTTCGGACCGTCATTACATGCGCGAGGTCAGCGGCCATTCGAGCTTCAACATGGTGAAATGTCTCATGTGGACGCTGGGCATCGTCTTCATCCTTGAACACCTGACCGTCCGCTGGTTCGGCAGTTTTTTCCTGTACGAATACCTGCCGCTTTCGGCCCACGCCGTGATGACGGGGAAAATCTGGACGCTCTTCACCTATAATTTTCTCCAGAACACTTCCGATTTCCAAGGCATCCCGGACTTCACCGGCGGCCTGATCACCCTCCTCATCAATCTGCTCGGCCTGTATTTTCTCGGCAACATGATGGTCGAGCGCTTCGGGCAGAAGGGCTTCGCGCTGCTTTACTTCGGCTTCATCCTGGCGGGCGGCCTGGCCTGGTGCGCGGCCTCCGCCGTCGGGGTCTCCTGGCCCCTGCTCGGAGCCATCACCGGCATTGCCGGGCTCTTCACGCTGTTCTGCTGTTTCAACGCCAATGAAAAATTCACCTTCTGGATTTTTCTGGTTTTCCCCGTCACGATCAAACCGAAGTATCTCGCCATGCTCTGGGCCGCAGTGGATCTGTGCGGCTTTTTGTTCTATGAGCTGCGCGGCACACCCTCGCCGTTTGGAAACGGGCACGCCGCCAACCTTGGGGCGATGGCGGCGGCCGCGGGCTTTTATTTCATCCACGAGCGCCGGTTGAAATACGGCCGGCAAACCCGGCCGGCGGTCGAGCTGCCGCGCTGGCTGCGGAAGACGCCACGGGCCGTCAAACCGCCCGCTTATCGCGTCAACCTCGGCAACCGCGAGGACCTTCGCACCGAGGTGGACCGCATTCTCGACAAAATCAACAGCGATGGCTTTGGGGCGCTCACCAACGACGAGAAGCACGTCCTCGACGAGGCCAAGGATTTGCTCAGCCGCCATTAGGAGTGCCCTCCACGCACTTCCCCAGCCCCTCGCGTGCACCAACTCCCGCCATCTGCCAACTGGGCGGGCAGCCTAATTTCCGCCAGTCACACGAAGTGCGCTCGCAAACTGCTCGACTTCACGTCCGCCCGACCACGATCCTTGAGTTTGCGCCGTTTTGGCGTTAACATCCTTCGCTGCGAAACATTTTTCAGACGCCTGAGTCTTTTATCGGATTGAACATGCATTACTTCCGCGCCCTGCGCCTGCTTTCCCTCGGCTGGCTCGCCCTCGTCACCGCCAGCTTGGCACCCACCCGGGCCGCCGACCGCACTTTCACCACATCGACGGAGCTGTCGACCGAGGCGCGCACCCTCACCCGCCTGCTGGAGGAGGTGCATTACAACCGCGATGCGGTCAAAACCCGCGATTATCTTGGGCTTATCCCCGACTACATGAGCGATCTGGACGGCCAGCGGCTGTTTTTCCTCGCCAGTGACAAGGCCGCCTTCACCGAGCGCTATGATAAAAACCTTTACTGGAATATCAGCCAGCTCGGCAATCTCGACGCCGCCTACGATATCTTCAACGTCTACAACGCCCGTGTCGCCGCGCGCGTGAACTGGATTTTCGACGAGCTGAAAAAGGACATCGATCTCACCTCGCACGAAACCTACCAGATCGACCGGTCGAAAGCGGCGTGGCCTGCCACGCAAAAGGAAGCCGACGACCTCTGGGAGCGCCGCCTGAAGTTCGAGATCCTCGCCGAACTGCTCAACCAGAAGAACACGAGCCAAACCGAGGCCAAAGACAGCGTCACTCCGGCTGCCACGACACCGGCCGCACCCAAGGCTCCCGCGACCGCTCCGGAAACCAAGACCGACCCGAAGGCCACGGCTCCCGCCCAAGCCGGGCCGCCTGATCCGGCCAAGGCCATGGCCGCCGCCAAGGAAGTGGTGCGCAAGCGCTACGAGCGCATGCTCAAAAATCTCGATGACATCGATGGCAGCGATCTGGCGGAAATGTTCCTCACCTCTGTCGCCGGACTCTACGATCCCCATTCCTCGTATTTTTCCGCGGACACTTATGATGACTTCAACATCCAGATGCGCCTTTCGCTCGTCGGCATCGGCGCGCTCCTGAGCACCGAGGACGATTATTGCGTGGTCAAGGAAATCGTCCCCGGCGGGCCGGCCGACCTGAGCAAGCTGCTGCATCAAAATGACAAGATCATCTCGGTCGCCCAAAGCGGCGCCGAGCCCGTCGACATCATCGGCATGAAGCTGCGCCGGATCGTGAATCTCATCCGCGGGGGCAAAGGCACCAAAGTCCGCCTCACCATCATCCCCTCCGACGCCACCGACTCCTCGACCCGCAAGGAAATCACGATCACGCGCGATGTCGTGAAGCTCAACTCAGCCCGCGCCCATGCCGCCATTTTCGACCTGCCCTCGGACGACGGCAAAAGCACCATCCCGATCGGCGTCATCTCACTTCCCACCTTCTACGGCCCGATCGATAGCGATGACGGACAGGGCGAAAAGACCAGCGCCACCAAGGACGTCGCCGCACTCATCAAGCAGCTCCAGGCCGCCGGCATCAAGGGCATCATCCTCGACCTTCGTCACAACGGCGGGGGCCTGCTCTCCGAAGCCATCGATCTCACGGGCCTGTTCATCGGCCGCGGTCCCGTCGTGCAGGTGAAAGACTTCCAGGGCGACATCAAGGTGGACAGCGACGAAGATCCCGGCATCGCCTACGCCGGCCCGCTGGCCGTCCTCGTCGACCGGTTCAGCGCCTCCGCCTCCGAAATCGTCACCGGTGCACTGCAGGATTACGGCCGCGCGGTCATCATCGGCGACAGCTCCACCCACGGCAAGGGCACCGTGCAGACCGTCTACGAAATGCGGGACATCATACCCCAGTTGATGGATTCGCCTTTGAAAAACATCGCCAAGGCCGGCGCCGCCAAGATCACCATCCAGAAATTTTATCTTCCCGACGGCTCGTCCACCCAGCTCAAGGGCGTCATCCCCGATATCGTCCTGCCCTCCATCGACGATTATCTCCCCATCGGCGAAAAGGACCTGCCCCATGCGCTGGCCTGGGATGACATTCCCACCAGTTTCTTCGACGGCGCCCCGCTCAGTCCAAAAATCATCGAGACCCTCCGCACCGCCAGTCTCGCCCGCCAGCAGAAATTCGACGAGTTCACCTACCTGAAAAAGAACCTCAACTGGTTCAAGGCCAAGGAAGACCAGAAATACGTGCCCCTCGACCTTGAGGATCGCCAGAAGGAAAAGGCCGACGACGACGCCTTCCGCAAGGAAATGAATGCCGAAAGGGAGCGCCTGGCGAAGGACGACTACAAATTCCGCGAGTTTCGGCTGGGGCCCCCGCTGCCGCCCACACCCCCTGCACCGCAAAAATCCGAAAGCAAACCTTCCACCGACAGTGACGACGACGACAACGGGCTTGATCTCGATAACAATACCTTCACCCCGTTGGACATCCCGTTGCGCGAAAGCCTACGCGTATTGAATGACGCCATCGTGCTCGGTGCAAAAACCCCGCAGCTCTGGGCGGCCGCAACCGCCGGAGTCACCCCCGCCGCCACGCCTCATTAACGCCTGGGCTAGCGCCACGCCAGGACGTAACGGTCGCGACCGGTCAAGTCCGGCAGCGACTCCGCCCGGGAGAAACCGGCCTCCGCCGTCCGCCGCAGCAAGTCCGCGTGCTGCGCGATGCCGGTCTCCAGCGCCAGCAGCCCGCCCGGCGCAAGAAAGCGCGGTGCGTCCGCCACGATTTTGGCCAAATCGCCGAGTCCGTCCGCGGCGGCCGTCAGCGCCGCCACCGGCTCAAACTCACGCACCTCCGGGGCGGCTTGCGCCGTCTCTTCCGCGGAGAGATAGGGCGGATTGGCCATGATCAGCTCGAAACACTCATCCGCGGCCAAAGCTGCAAACCAGTCCGAACGCAAAATTCTCACGCGCTCCGCCAGGCCGAGGGACGTCGCGTTTTCCCGCGCCAGCGCCAGGGCGTCCTCGCTCGTGTCCACCGCCGTCACGACTGCGGCCGGAAACGCCGCGGCCAGGCCCAGGGCGAGTGCGCCACTGCCCGTGCCGAGGTCGAGCCCGCGCACCGGAGGTGTCGCCGCCAGCCGCTCCGCCACAATTTCGAGCAGCCGCTCGGTCTCGGGCCGCGGAATGAGCGCGCGCCGGTCGGTCTTCAATTTCAGACCGAAAAACTCCGTCTCGCCCGTGATGTACTGCATTGGCTCGCGCGCCCCGCGGCGGCGCACGAGCGGGCGAATTTTTTCCAGCTCGGTCTCGGTGAGCAGCCGCTCAAACTGCAAATAGAGCTGCATGCGCTTGAGCCCAAGCGCATGGCCGATCAACAACTCGGAATTAAGGCGCGGAGATTCAATCCCCCGGGCCGAAAAAAAATCGGTGGTCTTCTTGACCACCTCAAGGACGGTCAACATGGCTTGGATTTTCGCGGAACCGCGAGACGCAAGGACTTTCAGGTCTGATTGCCATGGCGTTTTTCGAGTCGTCGCAGCCCGGCGTCAATTTTCATCCTCCTCATTTGCCCTGGCCCGCACCGGCACCGGTGCGCCCGTGAGCGCGGCAAGCCTCTCCTCGAAGTCGGCCCGCTGGAGCGCGGTGATGAACTCATCAAACCCGCCTTCCATGACCTGCGGCAGATTGTAGAGCGTCAGGCCGATGCGATGGTCCGTCACCCGGTTCTGCAAAAAATGGTAGGTGCGGATGCGCTCGCTGCGGTCGCCGGTGCCGATCTGGCTGCGGCGCGTGGCGGCATACTTGGCGCGCTCCTCGTCCTCACGCCGCTGAAGCAGGCGGGAACGGAGCACCGTCAGGGCCTTCGCTTTGTTCTTCAGCTGCGAACGCTCGTCGGCACACGTGACAATGAGGCCGGTGGGCTTGTGGCAGATCTGCACGGCGGAATCGGTCGTGTTCACCCCCTGCCCGCCCGGGCCGCTCGCCCGGGTCACGGTGATTTCGAGGTCGGCCGGATCGATCTGCAGATCCACTTCCGCGGCCTCGGGCAGCACGGCCACCGTCACGGTCGAAGTATGGATGCGGCCGTTGGCCTCGGTCACGGGCACGCGCTTTACTCGATGCACACCGCTCTCAAACTTGAGCTGGCGGTAGACATCGGTGCCGGTGATGAGGAAGATCGCCTCCTTGAAACCACCGCGCTCGCTCGGGCTGGAACTCATCGGCTGGATTTTCCAGCCGCGGCCTTCCGCGTATTTCGCATAGGCGCGCGCGAGTTCCGCCGCAAAAAGCGCCGCTTCCTCGCCGCCGGTGCCCGCGCGGATTTCAAACACCGTGTTGCGCGAGTCGCTCGGCTCGGAAGGGATCATCGCCGCAAGCAGGGCGGTGCCGAGCGTGGCGCGCTTTTTCTCCAGCTCCGGCAGCTCGGCCGCGGCAAGTTCGCGCAGGCCGGCGTCGGCCGCGGGATCGCGCGCGAGCACCTGCGCCTCGGCCAGCTCGCGGCCGAGCTTGCGGTGCGCCCGGTGGTCGGCCACCAGCTGCGTGAGCTTCTGCTGCTCGCGCGAGACCTCGGCTGCACGGCGCGGATTGGCATAAAACGACGGCTCCGCCATCTGCGCGTCGAGTTCCTCAAGGCGGCGTTGAAAAAGGGCGATGTCGGGAAGTTCGTCCATGAAACGGAAAAACGCGGGCGGCGATTTGCGAATTGCGCGGGCCGCGGGTTGCGGCTTGTGTGACGGCGAGAGATACGCGAGGCGGCTGCGCCTAGCGGTGTTGATCAGCAATGCCCACGACGCTTTTCACGCAAAACATCATCGCCTGCATCTGGGATTTCGACAAGACCTTAATCCCCGACTACATGCAGTCGCCCCTCTTCCGCCGCTACGGCCTCGATGAGGCGGTATTCTGGGCGGAGACCAACAGCCTGGCCGCGGCCTACCACAAGCGCGGCTACCGCATCGCAAGCGAGATCGCCTACCTCAATCACCTGCTTACGTACGTGCTCGCCGGCCGGCTGCCGGGCCTGAACAACAAAATCCTGCGTGAATGCGGCACGGAGATAAAATTCTATCCCGGCCTGCCGAAATTTTTCGACCTGGCCAAAACCTTCGCCCGCGAGAAGGAGACCTATCGCAAGCACGAAATCCGGCTCGAGCATTACATCGTCAGCACGGGGCTGGCAGAAATGATTCGCGGGAGCGCCATCGCCGCCCATGTGGACGGCATCTGGGGCTGCGAATTCATCGAGAATCCCCTCCAGCCGGGCTTCATGAAGCAGCGCGAGCTCGACATCCCCGCCGAGGCGGAAATCGCACAAATCGGCGTGATGATCGACAACACGACCAAGACGCGCGCCCTGTTTGAAATCAACAAAGGCACGAACAAAAACCCAGCCATCGACGTCAACGCCAACATCACGCCGGAGGACCGCCGCATCCCGTTCCAAAACATGCTCTACATCGCCGATGGGCCCAGCGACGTCCCGAGTTTCTCCGTCGTGAAAAAAGGTGGCGGCATGGCCTACGGCATTTACAACCCGGCCCGCGCCGATGAATTCGCGCAAAACGACAAATTGCGCGAGGTCGGCCGCATTGATCATTACGGCCCGGCGGACTACACGGAGGGCAGCAGCACGTCGCAGTGGCTGCGTCTGCACATCCACGCCATCTGCGACCGCATTGTGGCCGACCGCGAAGTCGCCGTCGCCCAGCGTGTCTCGCGCCCACCGCGGCATTTAAACCCGTCCCCCGATGAGGATGCTCCGCGCCGCGTCCAGAAGCCGCCCAAGCAGGCGACGTTTCTCGAAGAATAACGGGCCGCAGACGGCGGGCTACTGCCCCGTGCTGGCAACTTCGTTGCTCTTGATGCGATCGACGAGGTTTTGCACCTGCTCGGCGTAGGCATGGCTGGCCGAGGGCGCCCGGCCGCCCAGGACAGAGTCGAGGCCCGCATTCCATGCCATGGCGATATTGTAAGGCGTAGGCGCCAAGCCAGCCTGCGCCAGACCGTCCTTGATCCATTCGTAATGCTTCACGGCCACTTCATCCGAATACTGGCGGTTGATCGCCTGGTAAAACGGCCGGCGCGAATACATGCGCCAAGTGGACTGGCGGAATTGATACGGCCCGAGCTCGCCATGTGGACCAAGACGCGTGCTGTCATGTGGATTTTCCACCCAATGGATGGCCTCAAGCGTCTCCCAGCGATCAGCCGCACGGAGCCCTGTCCCAGCGACGAGGCCGAGGACGCAAACGAGAGTCATTAACAGTTTTTGCCGCGCTTTCATGACATCGAAAATTAGGCGGCGGATAACTGACACTGCCCCTGACGCTGTAAAGCTATTTGACCAAAACACGCCAAATTGGCGCGAAAATTTACGAGTCTTCATGGTCTTCGTGCAGGTTGCGAGTTGCGTGGCGGGAGGGTTAGACCAGCGAAATTCCTGCAGGTTCTGCGCGATGCTCGCGAATTGTTTGCACTAGTCAACGCACTCATCGCCGGCCCCGCAATTTTCAAGCAGGCGGGCCACCAGAGCCGTCCAACCCGTCTGGTGACTCGCGCCCAACCCCTGCCCGGTGTCGCCATGAAAATACTCGTGGAAAAGCACAAGATCATGCCAGTGAGGATCATTGACAAACCGGGGTTCGAGCCCCTGTGAAGGGCGCCGCCCGCCACCATCGGGAATAAAGAGGCTCACCAATCGCCGTGTCAGTTCGCGCGCGATTTGCGCCAGCGTCATCTGCTGACCACTGCCCGTGGGAAACTCCATCGTAAGGCCATCACCATAAAAATGATGGTAGCGCTCGAGCGACTCGATCAGGAGATAATTGAGGGGAAACCACACCGGGCCGCGCCAGTTGGAATTCCCGCCAAACAAGCCTGAGTCCGAATCACCCGGCACATAGCGCACGCGGTATTCGACATTGCCCGTACTGAGCACAAACGGCCGGTCACCATAAGCGCGGGAGAGCGAACGCACCCCGTAAGGCGAAAGAAACTCCGCTTCATCAAACACATAGCGCAGAACCCGCGTGAGCCGTTCCCGCGACGGAATGGCCAGCAGGAAATGTCCATCCGCCGACTGGCCTTTTTCAAGATAGGAAATCTGCGCCGCGAGGTCCTTTCGGTGCTGAAGAAACCAGCGTGTGCGTTTCGCGAAGCCGGGCAGCTGTGTCATGCGCTTTTCATCAATCAGTTCGACCGCGAAAAGCGGGATGATGCCCACCGCGGAGCGTAACCGCAATGGCTTGGCATGGCCGTCCGTGAAGAGCTGGTCGTAATAAAAGCCGTCCTCCTCATTCCACAAGCCGCTGCCGCCGAGGTTGTTCATCGCATCGGCGATGGCCACGAAATGTTCGAAAAATTTCGACGCAATGTCTTCGTAAGCCGGATCGTGCGCCGCCAGCTCAAGCGCCATCGAAAGCATCGTGCCGCAATAAAACGCCATCCACGCCGTGCCGTCCGCCTGCTCGAGCACGCCGCCGGTGGGCAGCGGCTTCGAACGATCGAAAACGCCGATATTGTCGAGCCCCAGAAATCCGCCTGAAAAGAGGTGCCGGCCCGTGGGATCCTTGCGGTTCACCCACCAGGTGAAGTTGAGCAGCAGCTTTTGAAACGTCCGCGCAAGAAACGTCAGGTCGCGGCCGCCGCGCCGGCCTGTCATCTTGTAGACGCGCCAGCAGGCCCACGCATGCACGGGCGGATTCACGTCGGAAAAATTCCACTCGTACGCCGGCATCTGGCCATTCGGATGCATGTACCACTCGCGCAGAAGCAGATTGAGCTGTTCCTTGGCAAATTGCGCATCGAGCCGCGCAAATGGAATCATGTGAAAGGCGGTGTCCCACGCCGCGAACCACGGATACTCCCATTTGTCGGGCATGGAAATGACGTCGCGTGCGAAAAAGTGGGGCCAGTCGCTGTTGCGGCCCTTCTTCCTTTCCGGCGGCGGCTTCGGCTGCCCGGGATCGCCCTTGAGCCAGTCCTGAACGACATAATGGTAGAACTGCTTCGACCACAGCAGACCCGCGTAGGCCTGTCGGGCCACCAGATGTTCGTGGTCGTCGCAATCGCCCGCCACCAAGCGCTCGTAAAACTCGTCGGCCTCGCGCCGCCGCACCGCAAAAACGTCATCGAAATTTTTCCCAAACGCCTCCGCCGGCCCCGAGCCGATCGAGGAGTCCGGCCGCTCGGCCTCGGAACGGAGCCGCAGCCGCCACACGATCTCCTGTCCCGGCGCCAGTTCCATCACGCGGTGCGCGGCCACTTTCGTGCCCACCTGTTTCGCATTCACCGCTTCCCGCCGCCCGCCGACGACATACTCATGAAAGGCATCTTTCACGAATGGCGAGGCGTTCGCGGTGCCAAAAAGTTTCTGCACGTTTGTCTCGTTCTCCGTAAACAGCAGCGGCACAGGCCCATCGGGCCCGGTGTCGATTTCCCAGAAGAATTTTTCCAGCGTCGCGTGGGTGCATTCGACGCACCCGTCGGCCACCTGCCGCAGGCGCGGCTTCACTTCGCAGCCTTCGTGCCGGCAGCCCCACGACCACGAGTTGCGGAACCACAACGTCGGCAGGAGGTGCAGCCGGGCCGGTTCCGGACCCCGGTTGGCCACGGTCAGCTTGATCAGGATGTCATCCGGTCCCGCCTTCGCATACTCGGCAAAGACATCGAAATACCGATCGCCATCGAACACATGGGTGTCGAGCAGCTCGTATTCCGGCTCGTCGCGCCCGCGGCGGCGGTTCTCCGCCCGCAATTGCTCGTAAGGAAACGCGGCCTGCGGATATTTGTAGAGCGCCCGGGCATAAGAATGGGTCGGCGTGGCCTCGAGATAGAAGTAACTCTCTTTTACGTCCTCGCCATGATTGCCTTCCGGCCCGGTCAGACCGAACAACCGCTCTTTCAAAAAAGGGTCGCGCTCATTCCATAGCGCGAACGCGAAACACAGCCGGCATTCGCGGTCGGAGAAGCCGAGCAACCCGTCCTCGCCCCAGCGGTAGGCGCGGCTGCGCGCGTCCTCGTGCGTGAAATAAGTCCAGCATTCGCCGTCCGGCGAGTAATCCTCGCGCACGGTGCCCCATTGCCGTTCGGCCAGATACGGCCCCCAGCGCTTCCAGTTTTTCTCGCGCTTCGCGTCCTCGGCCAGCCGGGCGCGTTCAGCGGCACGGTTGACAACGGGGCGTGGGGTTTTGGCCATGCGACAAAAATGAAATTAAACCGACAACCCTTCCATCGCCAGTTTTTCGAGAATAAACTCGGCCACCGCGCGCTTCGGCGCCGGCCCGAACGCCCACTGGCCGCCGGTACGGGACAACAGCAGCACGGCGTTGTCCTCCGCCTCCATGCCCGTGCCGGCCTGGCTCACGTCGTTGGCCACAATCCAGTCGAGTTTTTTTTCCGCGAGCTTGCGCCGCGCCGAGGCCTCGATGTTCTGCGTCTCCGCCGCAAATCCGGCCACGACTTGCCCGGGGCGCTTGCGCGCCGCGAGGGTCTTTAGAATGTCCACCGTCTGCACCAGTTCAAGCGTCGTCCCCTCGCCCGACGGGGATTTTTTCATTTTTTCCCCCGCCGGAATCTTCGGCCGGAAATCCGCCACCGCCGCCACGGCAATGAACAGGTCGCACTCCGCAAACAGCGGCTCGCAGGCGGCAAACATCTCCGCGGCCGAAATCACGCGATGCAGGGCCGCATCCGGTGGCGGCGGCAGGGCCACCGGCCCGCTCACGAGGTCTACGCGCCAGCCCCGCGCCATGGCAGCCCAAGCCAGCGCATAACCCATACGACCGCTCGAGCCGTTGCTCAAAAAGCGCACCGGGTCGAGATGCTCGCGCGTCGGCCCGGCGGTGATGAGGCAGCGGAGCGATTTTTTCACGCCACCATTAAAAAACGCACCCGGCGCCACCGCAACCGTTAACCATCCTCCCGTTGCCGGCATGAGCCCTGCCCTGCCGCCGGCTCACAAAAGTGCGCGCAGCGCAGCCGGATCGGCCGACGTCGCCACGACATAAATGTGCCGTGCATCCGCCCATTGCTCGGCCGACCAGCCGTCCTGCCGCGCAAGATGCGGAGCCGTGGCGGCAGCCAGTTGGGGAAAATCCGCCCGCTGCGCCACATAGATGTGGAATTCGCTGCCGCCGCGCTCAAAGCAGATTTCGATCACGTCATGGCCACTGAAGCTCAGCGTGCGGCAACCCGTCGTGCGCAGCCTGGCAAAGTCGATCGGCAGCCCCGCCGCAAGCCGCGTGGCCGGGTTTTCCAGCACCTGCTTCAGCTCGGCCGCCGCCTCGCCGTGGCCGCCATGCTTTTCAAAGCGCGCATCGTGCAGCGCGAAAGCCGTCAGCGGCTCCATCGGCGCCGCTGTTTTCAGCCTCCAGGTGGCCAGGCCGAGCAACAGCGCCACGCTCGCTGCAACCGCGAACCACACCGGCCAGCGCGACGTCTCGCGCGAGGCCTGGCTGACGCTTGCGCCGGCAAGGATCGCCTCCCGCAAGCCCGGCGGAGGCGCAATCGTGCGCAGCTTTTCCGCCACCACCAGGTCAAAGGCCTGCTCGCGCGCAAACCATGCGCCCAGCGCCGGATCCCGCTGGGCCTGCCCCAGCGCCTCGGCAAAAGCCGGAGTGGCCGCATCCCGGCCGCCCGGCCGGTAGGCACGCAGAAGAAACTTGGCCTCGTTGTTATTCATGGCTGTTGGCGTTGTTTGAAGTCGGTGAAGGCCACCACCTTGGCCTGCCCTACGGCCTCGCGCCGGGCCAGAGCCGCCCGAAGCTGGGTTTTGCCCCGCGAGAGACGGGACATGACCGTGCCAATGGGCACGTCGAGCGCCGTGGCGATTTCGAGATAGGACAGATCCTCCAGATAAAACAGGGTGAGCGGCGCGCGAAAAACCTCGTCTACCTCTTGCAATGCCTCGATCACCAGCGCGGCATCCATCCGCTGCACCCGGTCGGTTTCCTCCGCCGGCAGATCGGCCTCCCCGGGCGGCAGATCCTCGACCGAGGTCACACGCGCCTCCCGCCGGCGGCCGCGCAGGAATTCCCGGTAAAGCGTCGTGAAGAGCCATGACTTGGCTTTGCCGGCATCGCGCAGCGCGTGGCCCTTGGTCGCCCAGATGAAAAACGTCTGTTGCACGAGATCCCCCGCGTCAGCCGGGTTTTTCGCCAAGCTGAGCGCGAAGCGATAAAGCGGCGCGTAATGCGCATCGACCAGTTGCGTGAACGCCTCGTGGCTCATTGGTGATGAGAGCGATGAAGTCCGGCAATTATTTCCGCATTCTTGCGACCCGCCGAAGAATAGCGATGCCAATGAATTTGGCCCGGCCGGCAGCCCATCCTGCCAGTCCCAGCGCAAACCCGGCCAGGGCGGGCCAAAAACCGCCAGAGATTGCCGTTGACGCCATCCGCCGCCGACATTTGCTCTCACGTTTCGTGCCAATGGCAAGGTAGCTCAGTTGGTAGAGCAGAGGACTGAAAATCCTTGTGTCCCCGGTTCGATTCCGGGCCTTGCCACCATTCTGGAATGGGCGAAGTGCAGCAGAAATGCAGCAAAATTAACGCTTGGGCGGAGGCAATTTGGCCTTTTGCTCAGTCTTATTTGTTGACCGGCGATCAAGCGTCTTGGATGCCGTCGAATCCCTCCAGATACGCGAAGCACAAAAATCCGGGTGTGCACGCCACCAAGCATCGAGATCTGCAATCGTACAGTAACGGCCGGTAAAAGGAGCGCCAGCCCTCTTCATCGCGTACACGGTCCAGACGGAGACATTAAGGATGGCAGCCGCTTCCTTGCCATTTAATCGTCGCATTTCCGCGTCATTAATTGGCACGAGGTGCATAATCAGCGTCCAAAGATGAGCCCTTGGTTGAATTTCATATCATATCAGTCTAGCGCAAAACCGTTGTTTTCCGTGGGCTCAGTCGAAGATTTTTTTAATCGTTATTGGATAATGACCTATAAGCATAAATCTGCAGCATTACCTCAAAAGTGCTCAAATGACGGCCTTACAAACTGAGCTCATGCGCTTGAACCCCCCATCTGACGTGGACGCGTAAATTTCGTAGTCAAAATCCCCCCGCCCGGCCAAAAGACGCCAAAATCTCTCTTTGGCAGCGAGATTCGCAGCATATTCGGGATCATTGGTCAGACCGGCAATTTCAATGACGACGCTCCTGCCAGCCCGCATTTCGATGAAATCAGGGCGCCAGCGTCTGCGCAGTCCTTCCGCCAAAGCCAGGGCCGGACGTTCCGCGAGGGGCTGCAGCAGCGGCATGATTGCGCGATTGTTCAAAATTTTGATCGGCGCCCGGCCCTGCGCCCACGCCTGCTCAAGCCAGCGGCGTTCAGCGGTGGACTCCACCGGGCAGACCCTTTGCTCACAGGCCGCGACCGGATACAGGAAAAGCTTCAGTAATCGGGTGGCTGCGGCATTTGCCTGCGTCAGGCCCGTAAAAAAATACGGCCCCGGCACTTCTTCGCCAAAAATATGGTGGACGCCAGAAAGTTCAAAATTCGGCTCTAGCTGGAACCGTGGCAGCCTTTTCCAGTTTCGCGCAGAAATTGTGGCACGCACCGGCGTGCCTGCAGAATCTTTTTCGAAACGCAGTTCGTCACTTACTCCCCAAAACGGCTCAACCTCCTGTCTTCTAGCCAGGTCGATCAATCGGGAAGAAATTCTGGCCTGTCCGTTCCTTTCTTCGACCCTAGCCATTGCGATCTGATCAGCAAACCCACCCAGAATTTCCCCACTGCTGGGACTGCGAAACAGATGCTTATCGCCATCGGGCGAAGGCAAAACGGCCCCAATATAGGCCTTGGCCAGCAGGTGCCCGATCATGCCGCCAAACGTGCGAATCGTTCGCCCGGTCTCGCCATCGATTTCTGTGTTCGCCTCATTGTCCTGCGTCACATCCCGGCCCGTGGACGCTGATGGGGCCAACATTTCAAAAATCGTGGCGGCCAGCTCCACCTCGCGGCTTTGCGGAGATGAATCCTGCCTTTGGTTCAGAAAACAGCCATCGCTGTGCGGATGGAACACCGATTTACGCTTGAGATAGTAGCGTCGTGAATTTTGCAGACAGCAAATCTCGAGAGGCAACACCGCCGAGGCACGGCACAAACAGGTCACAGCCACCCCACTCCGATAAGCTTCCGACAAAACCTGTTGAATTTCGAAGCCTAGTTCGCCCTCGCAGGAGGAGAGATGGAAAGACCGCCCGCCGACGGTGAAACCGCTTTCAATCGATGTCGATTTGAGGAGCATGGTGAAACATTGGCTCAGCCGCCTCGATCAATTCTTCGGCGGCCTCGTTGTAGCCGGGCACGACCGATGACTTTGCCGGGGCCAAAACTAAACTCTGGCCAGGTGTTTTGGGCTGCACCCTATCCGGTTTTATCACACCCGGTGAAACCAGCGTGATGCGTCGTTCCATCCGCGCCAGTATCGGGCGGATTTCTGGAAGGATATTCCTGCGGGAGAATTCGTCCGCCTGCTGCGCCAGACTTTTCAGGCAACTGAAATGTCTCATCCGCGCCTTGGGCATTTCCCGCGGCGGACGTTTCGGCGTCTTGCGCTCAGCACAAATCCGGTCGTTGGCCCAGCGCACATTCCCGTGCCAGAAGAGAGTACCGTGGGCCAGGTGTGATCGAACCTTTCCACCTTCGTACTCATGGTATTTTAATAGAATGCATTCTTCATCGTGCCTGATGATGGGCCGAGCTGAAATGATGGAGTGATAGCCGGCCAGAAGCTGGCATCGCTCTTCCACGGAAAATGGCCGGCCATCCTTGTCCTGTAATTTGCGAATCAGAAAGGGAATGGCGTCATATTGCATGATGTCCAAAAGCCTGGCCGAAATTCTTTTTGAGGCTCCGTTCCATGGTCGAAAACGCAGTTTCTCCTCCGGATCAGACCAGTCGTGCTGCCGATTTGTCGCCAACCGCCACGCCCGAACACGCGCTTCATCGCGCGAGACAAAAAACGGATACAGCTTTTTCCCGGTTGGAAGATGGATGTTGCCTAGGCCCGAATGCAATGCCGTCCGACGAAACAGATGTCCCCGGGCTGGCGGTTCATTGTGCAGAACGTCGACCCGCGCCAGATCCGAAGGTGCAATCCCCGGAAGCAGCATGCTGATGCCCTCGTCCCAAATCGCCATCGCAACGTCATCCGGTAGGATTTCGGACCAGGCCAGAATCACGCCCAAATATGGATTTGGGGTATCGGCCGACTCCGTCAAAAACTGGAATACCCTCCATTCCAGCCGATCGATGTCCTCTGGACGGATGCGAGGCACTGGACGGGGTTGCCGGCCACGCGGGTCCGAGCGCGGATATTTCCCGGCGATTGGGTTGGAAAGATAGGCTTCCTTTGTACAGGGGCATTCGTTACCGAAAAATTTTATGTTCATCCTTCGGCCTTTCGCTCCGCCGCGAGCAATGTGCATACCTCGCGCAATTTTGCTTCGACCATGCTCAATGCTTCCGACAAATCGGCGTGAACCAGCGTAAGCGACGCCAGCGGGTAATGGCTGACAAGTTTTTGAAGTTCCCGCAGGCTTGCGTAGGTACCTGCCAGCATCCGAGCCGCTTCAAAAATTGGCGCGTTGGCTTTGATGGAATGTTTTCCCCGCGGCGACTTGTCGTTCAACGAAGGCACATTGGCGGTGATCAGCTCGCGGATTTTCGCGCCGACCCGTCGGCCGTAGAGCCGGCGTAATTCGGTGAGCATTTCGCTGCTGATTTTCAGCACCAAAACCCGATGAAAGCGTTTTGTCCTCTGATTCGTCTTGGGCATTTTCATGGCGGGAAGTATCACTTCATTATTTCTAGCGGTCTGTGGGGCTGTAATTGCTGAAAATTGAGGTCGAGTTCCTCCTGCCGACCAGTCGTCGCTGCTGGCTGTGCCTTCTGCGCCCTGCCCTTTTTGATTTGGTTGAGCCTTTTTTTCAGCGAAAAGGGATCGGCCATTTCACGGCTCAAAAGGGCCTTCGCGCGCTCCAATTCGCCGGGCAGAAAATAAAACGCCGTCATTTTTCCGCCGCATGACCCCCATTCGGCCCGTGCCTTCGCCAATCGGGCTTTATCTTTTTCACGTCTTTGTTTCCTGGTCTGTTTCTTCATTTTCATGCGCACCCTCATTATAGCGCAAAAGTGATCATTTCCGCGCGGCCTCTGTGCGATTTTGAGCCCCCGCTTCCAGCCACCCCATTCCGCGAGGTCTGGAATTATATCGCACCAAGGGTTCGGACACGCGCGGAGCACCCGTGAAAACCATGCTGACGGCACGCACGGTATGAGCTCAGAAATGGCGATGAATCCCTCTTATCTTGCCTCGAGGCTATCCTGCCCCAAACGCGCACGGCCAATAGGGGCCTAGCCGGCCGCATTAGTTGGAGCCCAATCTTATTTGATCCAGCGCTTCACCATCTTGACGGTGAAAGAGCGCCCATCGCTTATCCGTGTCGATCACGATGTGGTTGGGAATGACTGCGTTGGCCTCAACGCCCGGATTGAAGCACCAGGTGTGGTGCAGCCGGGCATGCCAGCGGCGGGGCTCATGCACATGTCCGGAAAGGATCAGGCTGCCAAGCGGGAGGAAACGCGCCGCCTCCGCGACCTCAAAGGAACCCATCTCACAACCAAAACCCGCGGACACCGCGGTGCCTTCGGGCGGGGCATGCGCAAGGATAATGGACGGCGGCTCTGGCCCAGCCATTGGAGGCACCCCCAGCCAAGGGCAGCATGCAAAACAGTAACCATCCAGCCGCTCGACCGCGCCATCGACGTATACTCCTGGCCGGGCCGCTTTTTTCAGCCAGTCCCCTGCCCCGCCATCGTGGTTGCCGCTGCAAACGAAGAGCCGGCCCGGAAATTTCTTGAGCCAGTTGCTCACCCACTGCACTTGCCGTTGCCGCTCGGTCGGCGTGTCCATGACCAGCATGTCCAGAAAATCGCCGGTGTAACAGCAGGCGTCGTAGCGCAGCGCCTCCCTGGCCAGCCATTCAAACCAGCGCCGGCGGAAGTGGAAGTCGGTGACGTGGAGCAGGCGCATGGCAAAAGAGGATAACCCGAATGCACCGTTCTCCCGGCAACGGGGCATTCAGTACGCGGTGGTCAATAAGAGGGGCCGGGACGGAGAATGGGCTCGGCGGAGGTGAGGAAACGGCAGCCGAGATCGAAACGCTGGAGGCAGCAGGAGCCGTCCCACTGGTCGTGGATCAGGAGGAAAGCTGGGTCCGGCCCATGGCCCGTCGGCGCGATGCCGAACTGGCCCTGCGTAATGCGCGTCACCTTGGCCGGCAAAAAGGCGATGGGCGCCTTGAGGGGCAGCTCGACCCGGCCGTACCGGCAGAGACCGATGGGCTGCGCGGCCCGGACGAAAAAATAGCCGATGAAACGGGGCAGCCGGTGAGGCTTATAGTGGTCCGGTTCGAGCCGCCGGACGGCTAGAGCGGACGCGAGGCCCGACTGCTCCGCGAAATCCTTCGGGAGAGAAAAACTGGTAAGGACGACAAGCTGGCAGGGATGGCTCATGGTGATGATTCCTTCCCAAAAGATGATGAATCACTCTGATTTCTCGGAAGCGCCCTATGGCCAGTCTGTTCCATGAGAAACTCAGGGCGGCGTATCCTGCAGAAAAATCCGGTAGAAAAGGCAGAGCAGCGAGACAAAGAAAGCGAGGAAGCCCATCCGGCCGGGATGGCAAAGGATGTCGTCGTTCAGTTCGCGCAAGCGTCGGACAAGCCGGTTGCGGCTGGACGCGCCAAAACCCCTTCGGCGCGCGAACTGGCCGAAGAGGGAGATAAGGCAAAAAACCAGGACGATGCGCAGCTGGGTCAAGGCGGGATAAAAGCGGTTTCAGGCTCGGCGGCGGTGGCATGGGTCTTCCTTCGTCGTCGCCCGGTTTGCGAAAAAGCGACGACGTGATCAAAAGCGCCGCCGCCGGCCGACTGGCTCTGTCTCAATGGGCTTCTGATTTTCATGGGCTGACGGCCGTCGTTATCGATTTTCCATCGACCGGCGGCTTAAGTCCCAATTGCTTGATCCCCTCATCGGAGAGCTTGTAGATGCCCCAGGCAGGCCGGTAGGCAAAATAGGTTTGGTCGACGGCAAAGATGAGCATCAGGTTGTTTTTCGCCCCTGTTTTTTCGGTGGCCGGCCGAACGAAAACAGGGGCGCCAATTTCCCTCAGCCTCTGCTCGGCGCAATAGACCTGCAGGTTGTCATCGTCCCCATAAATGGAACTGGGTATCCTGCCGCCCAGAATCCTCAGGTCTTTATCTTCCCTCAGAATTTGCTTGTCCGGAATCGCGCTAATTTGATCCGCATGGAAGAAGGCGTAAACCCGATCACCCCACGAAGGATGGCGCGCCCGCAATTGGCTTCCGGAGGTGTAGACCGCAACCGCGTCCAGCTTTCTTGACGCTGCAATATTCCCGATCCCGTAGTGGTATTGGTTCGCTGCAGTTTCCCACATCACAATCCGAATTTTCTCATCGGGATGGTCGGACTTATATTCGCAAAGGAAAACCAGGGCATCGACCAGGGCTCCGTTTTCGAGGCAGAGAAATGAACCCCAACCCTTCTTCTTGCGGATCTCATCACGATATTCCAACCGCTCGTGGAGGCCATTGACGTTCAATTCAGGCAGCACGACCACTTTGTCGGGATTGCTGACGGAGATGGCAGAGGAATTTGGCGGCGGAGGGCTTTGACCCCACAGAGGGCTGGCGAGTATGGCCAGGCTCAACGCGAACGGCGAACTATAGCGGGCTGAGCGCATGGGTTTCATATCAGCAAAGATGATAAGTCGTCTTGCTTAGCCGCATTTCATTGTGGGTGAAATCCACCCGCATAACAGGGGGAAGGCCAATATTGTCAACGGGTGAAATCTACCCGCTGACGCGTAAAAAAACGGCCAACATAAAAGCGAGAAACCTGATTGGACGCAGGATTCGGCGCATTCGCCTCGCGCAACAACCTACGGTTTCATTGAGGATTTGGCCGGCCGCCTGGCAGCTCGTGGAATTTCCCTGGATCGCTCTGCCATTGGCAGAATTGTGAATCAAAAACGTTATGTCCTGGATTATGAAATCAAAGCCCTGGCGAATGCGTTACGTGTGAGCGTGATAGGTTTCTTCCGATCGTAGTTGTCCTGCCGATTCACTCAGCCCGCCGCCACCAAGATCGGCCTTGAAGGTCGTGCTGCCAACGACATCACCGCAGCGCTGATTTCCTGATCGTCAACCGGAAGGTAGCGCTGGGTCGTTGCCACGCTGGTATGCCCCATCACCGCCCGCGTCAGATTAATGTCATGGCCGGTTGCGTGGTAGATTTTTCGGCAGAAAGTCTTTCTTAGCGTGTGCGTGCCATAGCTTTCCTGCGACATGAGTCCGGCTTTCGCAAGAACGGCATGGACAATCCGGTTCGCCTGCCAGCGCGAGAGTCTCAGCCCATGTTTACGGCTAAGAAAAAGCGGTTGCAGCAAGTCCGCTGGCGTCGATCCAAACCGAGTGAAGAGATATTTTGTCACTGTTCCCGTGGCAGCCGCGTTCAAAGGGACGGCACGTGACGAAATTGATTTCCGGAACCGCCCCCGCCCACCCTTCAGGTGTGCGCGAGTGACTTTGACCTCCCGCCTCGGTCCGTTGCCTGACCAAACGTCACCAACGTTGAGGGAGAGTAATTCCGTGATGCGGAATCCCGTGTTAAGACCCATCGCGATGAGGGCCTGGTCGCGCAAATTGAAGCTCACCAATGCGGCATGGACGCCAGCTTCTTCGTGTTCGAGAATCGGTTTTCTTCCGGCCATGCCGAAAGATGATGAATGACTCATATATTGGCCCATTGGCCAAGTTACACTAAGTGACCGCGGGACATTCGCAGGCGCTACACCTATCCCTTGAGCAAACGTTTCAGCCAGCTCGCGTCCGAATTCTCGTCCTTTTTCATCCCTCGGCAGATATAGGCATATCGGGCAGATCCCTTCAAGCCGCGTCGCTTGCACTCGGCGTCGAGTCGCTTGGCCAAAACTACGTCTTGCCGATGCAGAATTCGATTATTGCTCAACTTAGGTCCTCCCCGCAGCGGTCCGTGCGCGCGATGCAGCCGGCTGATTGCAGCCCAATCAAGATCGCGAGCCCGGTCGAAGCTCCAGTGGCGCGGAATGACGATCATGGTTCC
Organism: Opitutaceae bacterium; assembly: GCA_035485575.1. GTDB lineage: Bacteria > Verrucomicrobiota > Verrucomicrobiia > Opitutales > Opitutaceae > DASRHD01. Next base: position 33,063 of record DATHNW010000025.1, read on the forward strand.
ATGTGGCGTCGGGTTCGCACTGATTTTCAGCAGGAGCGGTTTGTCTCCTTCAAAGCCATATAGAATCCACCTATGGCAAAGGGCGTCAAAAATCATATCGAATTTCTCCTTCCGCTTCTTCCATGCGAACCGGAGATTTGGTCGAAAATTCCGTTCCTGCGACATGCTCCGACGAATGATCCGCTTGGCATTGACTTCGAAGTTCCCCGTGGAAAATCGCTGACAAATTTTTCGCCACAATCCCGCCAGCTCGGCGTCCTGCTGTAGCTGGGCCTCATGCTCCATGAATTTTTGCGGCTGTTTCACCAAGGAGTCATACTTCCCCTGCGCCACCGTTTGTTCGTAAGCACCGATCGCCGCCTGAGTTGATTCTTTCGGCGGCGAATCGAGAATGTTAAGAAGCAGAATCAGGTCGGAGTCGAAATCACGCCGCACTTTGAGTAGGTCGACGATGTGAATGGCGAGGCCAGCAAAATCGACGGGCCACAACGTATAAGGAGCCAGCAACCAATCGTAAACGTTCCAGATATCCTCGGCGAGGGGATGCGCCGCGATCCGCTTTTCGAGAGCATGAAATTTTTGTGCCACTTCGTGGCACCGCTCAAAATGGTGAAACGCCATTCCGCGTAAGCGCGCGGTGGCGGATTTTCGAGAACGTCTGAGCATGGTCATCGGCTGGATAGCTCCGAACTAAACTCGGCCGGAGTATTCCGGTCCGAGATTTGTCACCAATCTTTGCCCCCGAAATCTCGGTGTTTTTCGGGTAAATTGATAGGCGATCACCCAGCTTTATGCCCAATTTTCACCAACACGCAATCATCAACGCCCTCGCTGTCGCCGCCATCGAAGTTGTGAAGCAACGCCATGACCAAGCGCGAAATCCCGCGCAGAAGTTCGACTGGTCACGCTTCATTGTTAGCGTCGGCGCCGGCACCCTGGCGGGCGCCCTGCCCGATATTTTGGAACCGTCGCTTGGCAATCCCAACCACCGCGGCTTTTGCCACAGTCTCACCGCTGCAATTCTTGCCTGGTGGCTCACGTCGGGCCGACACACCCAAAATTTGCCTGTGGAAATTCGCCGATGTCTAGCCGCAATGAGCGCTGGCTACACGCTGCACCTCGGAGCTGACCTATTCTTTACCAAGGCAAAGGGCATGGGGTTCATCCATGCCCGCTTCTAGTTCCCGCCATGTCCACGACTTCAATTTCCGATTCCGTTAAGTGCGCGTTGTGGGGCAAAGCCGCCGGGCAGTGCGAATACAGCGGTTGTCGTCATCTACTTTGGAAGGACGCGCTCACCCAGCGTGAATTCAGCAGTGCTTATCTAGCACACATCATCGCCGACCGCCCAAATGGGCCACGAGGCGATCCAGTGCTTTCACCGCTATTGGCGGCCGACCCCTCGAACCTGATGTTGCTGTGCGATGTGCATCATCGCTTGATCGACAAAGGCGATGTGGCGGGGCATCCCGTGGATTTCCTCCGCCGAATGAAGGAAGAGCATGAGCGCCGCGTTGAGCTGCAGACAGCTGGTGGACCAGACCGACAGACCGAAATACTATGCTACTGGGCTGGCATCGGCGAACACGCGGCACCCATGGACTACCATCTTTGCGCCGAGGCAGTCCGACCGCACCGCTACCCGGCGTCGCACCGGGGCATAGGATTGGGGTTGAAGGAAAGCGCAGTACGCGACAGCGACGAAAGCTTCTGGTCCTTTCACGAAGCCCATTTACGCCGCCAATTCACCGAGCGCGTTCGGCCGCGACTCGCCGATGGCGAGTTGCGGCATCTTTCCCTATTCGCCATAGCACCGCAACCGTTGCTAATGTTGTTGGGATATCTACTTTCGGATATTTCGGCGCCGGTCGACACGTTCCAGCGGCGGCGAGAGCCCGTTTCATGGGCTTGGCCGGATCGGCCCAAGACCAGCGCGCTTTTACTCGATGAACCCGCCGAACCGGCGAGTAAGCACGCGCTGGTGTTCAGCCTAAGCGCGACTGTCACTGATGAGCGCATCCACGCTGTCCTGGGAAAAGACTGCGCCATTTGGAAACTACGCTTTGAGCAGCCACACCATGATGTAGTTCAAGATCGCTCCCAACTGGCCGACTTCCGCCGGCATTGCCGCTACATACTCGACCGGATCAAAGCGAACTCCAGTAAGGACCAGACGCTGCATGTGTTCCCGGCAATGCCTATTTCAACCGCAATCGAGTTCGGCCGTGTAATCCAAGCCAAAGCCGACATGGCGATGACAATTTACGACCAACAGCAGCCCCGAGGTTTTATGCCCGCACTTAGCCTCCGGCAATGTGAGCCAGTCGCAGCCGGAATCAATTAACTTACCAACGCTACTGAAAATCATGAATGCACTGACTCCATCCTCCACGCCGTCCTCGACCAGGCCGATCGATACAACCCTGCTACGCCACTTCGCCGCGATCTGCGAAGCGCTCGACATTCCCTCGTCGAAATTTCAATTGGCAAAACAACGTTATGAATCGCTCGCGCGTTTTCTGTGCGATCCGGCCAATCCCTTGGCAAAGTTTAAACCGGTGATATATCCGCAAGGTTCGATCAGGCTACAAACCGCCGTCAAGCCGTCCCATGGTGAGGAATTCGACATCGACCTCATTTGCCAATTGAGCGGATTCCCAGGCTGGACGGCTGAGGCAATCTTCAATGAGGTGAAAACTGCCATTCTGCGCGACCCCACCTATGCAAAGATGGCTATCATCAAGAATCGCTGCATTCGCCTCACCTACACGAAAGATTTTTACCTCGATATCACGCCGGCTGTGCCCGACGCCCAACAAGGGCCAGAAAATATTCGCGTTACGGATCGGCCCACCCGGACATTGAAAGCCAGCAATCCAAAAGATTACAGCGAACTGTTTGCCGGTGTCGCCGCCCTTGTCCCTAGTATTCGCTCGGCCACGACGAAGACTACGGCCTTCGAGGCGCTGATTGAGAACCGAGCCGGGATTGAGCCAGTAGCCCAGCCGAAGGCAATGCGCCCCGCACTCAATCGTTTTGTGCAAATTTTCAAGCGGCATCGCGACGTCATGTATTTAGAAAATGGTAAGGACGCCCCGATCAGCGCGATCATCACAACGCTGGCAATGCATGCCTACCGCGCGCTGTCGCAGGTCGAGCATTCGAGCCTATATGATCTATTGCTCGCAATCGCCAAGGCCCTTCCTTCCCACCTCTCGCCCGCCGGCACACTTGCCGGCAGACCGCTCTATGCCGTGCCAAACCCCGCCAATCCTGAAGAAAACTATGCCGACAAATGGCAAACAAAGCCGCAGCGGCAGGATGAATTTTTCCGATGGCAGAATGCCCTCGTAACCTATCTGGAAGATCTGCGCCTCACCGCAGGCAAAGGGGCAGATGTTTTACACAGCAAGTTGGTCGCTGGATTCGGCGAAAAGCTCGTCAGCCGAATAACGGTGGAAAATGCTCAGGCGCTCAAAGAAGCCGCCGCAAACGGTAAGGTCGGCATCACCTCCGTGGGAATCATAGTGCCAAAGGCAGCCGCAACTGTTGCGGTTCGGCCCCAAACCTTCCATAATTGAATAAACCGCCACATGAATGGATGTCGCTACAAGCGCAGCAGGAGCGCTTAATGGCTGCATTTCCTGATGCGATATGCCGCATCAGCAATGTCGGTTTATTCTGGCAAGGAAACCTTCAGCCCACGGCCGAAGGCCGCAGCTACACCGTGAGGGTTCGCTACGCACCCCCTGCCGTCCCCGAAGCAGTAATCATTCATCCCAACCTTCACTACCTCGTGGCGCATTCAGCGAAGCCTGGCCGCAAACTCCCTCACGCGTATGCTGCACACCAGGATCCTCTTTGTTTGTTTTTCGGTGCGGCGGAATGGAATCCCTCGTTGGCACTCGCCGGCACGACCCTCCCATGGGTGAGCCTTTGGCTCCGATTCTTCGAGTTATGGCTTGTCACCAATACCTGGGAAGGCAGTGGAGCACCGTATGTGGAATAGACAACAGCCGCTAGCCACGAAGAATCGTTGTCTATTCGAATTAGTCACATAAACACGATTAGGCGCAATTCCACGATCGTTCATGCCCTCACCATTCCTCACGAAAAGTGACTTCAAGGTCGCCGCCGACTGCCGGACAAAACTCTATTATCGAAAAAACAGCTATCCAACAAATCTCGACGAAAACGATTATCTTCGATTTCTGGCGGACGGCGGGTTCATGATCGAATTCATTGCGAAAGCCCGATTTCCTTCGGGTATAGATCTGGTGGATGATCGCGACCCCCGCAGTGCCAGCGATCGAACTCGACAGCTGCTGGCAGAACGTAACGTTGTGCTCTTTGAAGCCGCTGCGACGGTCGGCAAATTCCACGTCCGAGCGGATATAATCGAGAAGACAGATCAAGTCCTCAATCTAATCGAGGTAAAGTCTTCGGCGATCAAGGACGATGAAGACGACGCAGAGTCCCCGTTTCTCACGAAAAAGGGCACGGTGATTGCGCGGTGGAAGGAATATCTCATGGACGTCGCGTTTCAAACCCACGTGCTGCGGCTCGCCTTCCCGCACCTCTCCGTCAGGCCGCATCTCTGCGTCGTGAATAAGTCAAAGGCAGCGAGGGACGGGGAGACGCTCGGCCGTTTCCGTCTGACCAAGGAAGCCCGGAATCCGAAGGCACGCCCGGCAATTCACTACACTGGGCGGGTGACCGACCTCAGCGCCTCGCCACTACTGGTGATCCGTTCTACAGAACGAGAAGTGGAACTGATCATGCCGGAAGTGATCGAGAAAGCCGAGGCGCTGGCTGCGCTACTCACAGACGCCGGCGTGACACGATTCCAAGAAGACATTACACAGCTTTACCGAGAGTGCCGACAGTGCGAGTTCCACACGGGGGCCCAGAGCGACGGCTTCCGCGATTGCTGGGGTCCGCTGGCCGAGAGCCCCACCCACGTGCTCAATCTGCATCGGGTCAGCCAGATCGGGTCGGCCAAAGTGGTCGACCCCATTCCCGGACTTCTGCAACGGGGCTCAGCTTCGTACCTTGACCTAAGCGAGGGGGAACTCGGCGCCGTGAATTCCTATCAAGCGCGACGGTTGCTGCAGTGGCAGTCCGGGCGCGCCGGCGGCAAGGAGCATCTGCCACCCGCGCTGCAGGCCGTACTGGCTGGGTATGAAAAAACACCGGGATTTCCATTCCATTTCATCGATTTCGAAGCATGCGATCTGTCGCTGCCGCACCATGAAGGCCTACGACCGTACGAGCGCGTAGCGTTTCAATGGAGCTGCCATACGCTGCACTCGGACGGCACTCTGAGCCATCGGGAGTGGCTCAATACCGAGCGGGCGCTGCCCAACTTTGCTTTCGCCCAGGCACTATTTGAATGCATTGGCAAAATCGGTACTGTCTACATTTGGTCGCCCTATGAACTGACCACGCTGAGAAAGATTCTCGAACAGATCGGCGAATGGACCGCGCGCGATCCCGACCATGCGTTGCGGGTGTCACGCCTGCCTCATCGCGCAGCTCTCAATGAACTCGCCAATTGGATCGATCAGCTCCTTGGCCCGGCCGATGCAACCGGCAAGCGCCAATCCGAACGAATTCGGGATCTACACAAGCTGGCCTCTGAGCACTATTTTCATCCTCGGATGGGTGGCCGAACCTCCATTAAGGTAGTGTTGCCTGCGGTGTGGGAATCCGACGAGCGGCTCAGGAACCATCCATGTTTCGCCGAATATCTGGGTCTGGCTGCTGACGGCCAGCCGCTTGATCCCTACAAAGTGCTGCCACCGCTCCCGTTTGGCGACGAAGATGATGCTGAAAACGCCGTACGCGAGGGAACCGGAGCCATTCGCGTTTACCAAGATCTAATCTTCGCGGACGCAGGATCGGCACGCGACCTCGCAAATCGGCAAAAGCTCCTGCTGCAATATTGCGGACTCGACACTGCAGCGATGGTAATGATCTGGATGCACTGGACTGGGCGCTACGATGTGAAGCGTTGTTCGTAATCTATGCATCGAAGACCGACCCAATATCATCAGGTTTCATTACCCGTGCCCGGTTACCTCAACAATGGAACCAATCACCGCAAGAGCGCCACGAACATCAAGGTTCTCAGACGCAAAGCTGGCAGTAAGCAGATCATCGGGTAACAGAGCATCCCATTTGTGGCGCATTTTCATTTGCACCGCTGACGCAAGATCCAACGCATCTATTGGCGGACCGCGCATGATCTCTTCCATAGCGGTGATCACGTCACCTACGGTTGTATTCGTAAGACTAATGCATAGGCCTTCATTTATACCTTTGAAGCCCTTCGCTTGGAGCATCAGCAAGAGCGTATCCTGGATTCGATCGCCTTTCCAAAGAAGCAATTGAGTTTGGTTTCCCGCCTGTCGAATCCAAGACTCGTTACAACCCAGCCGCTTATAGTAGTCACGCGCTTCTTCGAGAAACTTTAGCGCCACCTGATCAAGGAAAACGATAGGTTCGTTGTTCCGCAGAACATCTCGCATTTCCTCCCGCACCCGGTCGTGGATCATTGCACCGCTACTGGCTTCAAAACTAGGAAGCGTGCCGCCCGCCCCTGGCCGAACGTCAATCACCAGGTCTTCCTGTGAAACAGATATAACCTGCCAACGTCGACCAGCGAAAATAATGAACCCATTGGGAACGAGAGGACGCGTGATTGGCATCGAACCCAGCGTTCGTCCCGCGGTGACAATGCGGAATTCCTCCTCGGAACTAAATGCAGCATAGAAGCTGTAGTGTTCGCAAATCCGTTCTCCCTTTGGAGCAAGCAGAATCAACCCGGTTTTGTCCTGAAAAATAATCTCTAGCTGTCCAAGTCTCCGTAAAAGTGAGGCGAACAATTCTCCTGAAATTGCTGAAAACGCGCCCTTTTCACAGAGAATATCCCACAATTGTCGCGCCTGAAGCCCACCATATTGAACAATGACCGACAACATCTGCTGCACCAATGTTGAAGCGTGTAGTCCGTCAGTGGGTATCGGTTCATACCAACCCTTCGTGAGCAACCGAACCATTGCCACACTTTGGATTAAACCTTCACGGAGCAGGTCCGATAGCGACGATTTCGGGGAAAGTTCACTCTCAATAGCATAACCGCGTAATATCGCCGGTTCATTTTTTCGACGCCCTGATCGTCCAAGGCGCTGCCGGAGACTGGCCACCGATGGTGGGGGCCCGATTTGGGCCACACTTTTTACCGCACCAATATCAATCCCAAGTTCGAGTGTGTTCGTACAAACCGCCGATGCAGGCCTTTCTCGTTGTTTCAATGCCGCCTCAGTTTGCTCACGGATCTCCTTGGAAAGATTTCCATGATGCGGCCAGAACTCGTTTGGAACCCCAGCATTCTCACAACAGCGACGCAGCCGATCAGCATAAAATTCGACCAAACTGCGGCTATTGGGGAAGATCAGATTGTTGGATCCACGCAAAACTTGGAATAGATGCGTGACGATCGCAGTTTTAGCGGCCAAGTCAGACTCATCTTCTTGCTCTTGCTCGGCTGGAGCTTCTAGCCGCTTGTTTGGCACAAGCACACCTTTGACGAGAACCTGTAATTCCTGGTTTCCATCTTTTGCGACGACCAACTCGACCGCGTTAGCGTCCTCAGGGCGCAAGAATTGCTTCGCGCCGTTCATATCGCCGAGCGTGGCCGAGAGTCCGACCCGACACAAACGGCGCTGGAGCAGCAGTTCGATCCGACGTAACTGCGATTGCAGCTGCCTTCCTCTCTCCGAGCCCATGAACGAGTGGAGCTCATCAACAACGATATATCGCAGCCCAGCCAATATTCCGGCGACGCCGCTGCCATTCCGCATTAGCATGGCCTCGATCGATTCTGGTGTGATGAGTAAACAACCGAAAGGGTTCTTCAGGAAGTTGCTTTTGCGTGAGCCCGTGATATCGCCGTGCCAGGGAGTCACCGGTATCTCCAAAGCCTCTGCGAGAGTTTCAAGGCGTTGCCATTGATCGTTGATCAACGCCTTGAGTGGACTGACGTACATGGCCAGACCACGCGTGTTATTCTCGACGACTAAACTTGTGAGAATCGGAAAAAAGGCGGCTTCCGTTTTTCCAGAAGCGGTCGACGCCGCAATGATTACATCCTTATCCCCAGCGAGAATCAGCGGAATCGCTCGTTCTTGTGCGTCGCGTAGTTCAGTCCAGCCAGATGCCCAAATCCAGCGTTGGATACGCGAGTCAAGCTTATCGAAATTCAGCGAGCGATTTTCAGAGCTTGAATTTGGCGAATTGGTCATCGCTTGCAGGAGCACCAGCGGCACTCTCGGCCTCCACCGCGAAATCGGCTGCGCCACCATTATCTTTTGTAATTGTCACTTGGCCGAGCAGTGATTTCCAGTCCGTTCCCGGATTCTGATCTAAAACGGCAAGCAGGTTCACAAATGCGGTTATGGTAGTCCGCGGCGTCCTGAAGTACGCCTCGCCAATTCGTTCTTGGCAATGCGCCATGAAGGCAGTGAGGGCTTCCTCCGGCAGGAGATAGCGCGCTTCGTCACCATAGGCAAAAACGTGCTGAATTTTTTGAAGCAAAACCACAAAATCCTCCTGGGTAAGACTGGAGAGCCGAATCACGGGATGCTGGAAATCCACGAGGCCATTCTTCGCGAACATGTTCTCAGCAAGTCGTGACTGCAGGGCAGCATAGCTGTAAAGCCCGCGACGTGTATCCATCAGAAATTCCGGAGTGCCGCCGAGCACGAAACCCAGTCCTTTCGTCGTGCCTTGGAGAACGTCATTTAAAATCCGCAAAATCTGTTCATAGTTTGAACTGCGTGCCTGCGAATTTGACAACTTGTAAAGGTTAACCATCTCGTCGAAACAGACGAGCAGCCCCGAGAAGCCACAAAGCCGTACAAACACGCTCATCAGCTTCAATTGGTCGTATACCGTAGCGTCATCGACGATAGTGCGCACACCCAGTGCGTTTCGTGCGTCAGTCTTGGTAGAAAATTCGCCACGGAGCCATCGTACCGCATCGGCCTTACGTTGTTCGTTCGACTCCTGATGCGCACTCCAGTACACCTCGATCACCTTGGCGAAATCGTATCCGTTCACCATCTCTGCGAGCAATGCGAGCTTCTTCTGAATAATCAGATCGATGCCGGCGCCACTCTCTTTCGCTTCTGTCGTAGCGCTGAAAATAAATTTTTCAATAATTCCAGGTAGCGCACCGCCATCTGGTTTCGTGCGGGTCGAAAGATTTTTGCTCAACTCGGCATAGAGCGAGCGGGCCTGTCCACCAGAGGCGTGCAACCGCCGATCTGGTGTGAGGTCCGCAGTCGTCGCCACCAATTTCTTTTCGAGAGCAATCGCGCGGATAAGATTCAGAAAGAATGTCTTCCCGGATCCATATTCGCCAATGGCCAGCCTAAAAGCCGTCCCACCATCCGCGAGGCGATCAATATCGGTTACGAGTGCATCGATTTCATGCACTCGTCCGACCTGAATAAGGTGTTGACCGATACGCGGCACCACCCCTGCACGCAGCGCTTGGACAAGTGTATCTCGGTCCTTTGGGCGGATCGTCGGGATCATGCAGCATTTTCCTGTAAAAGGTGGGAGGCGATTTCGAGCGGATCTTCACCTTCGATAATAGCTTGATCGAATTTCGAAAACGCTGACTCGTTGATATATTCGATCGCACCGTCTGGCATCAAGCCTTTGTCAGAGCATAATTCCTCAAACTCTGCCCGTGTCCATTGAGGACGCCCCAAAAGCACTGTCAGCAGACCGGCATGTGCCACATCAAGACCGAGCAAAGTCGGCATCGCGGGCATGTCGGTCGGCTCAGGTGAGGCCTCAATTTTTGGTGCCACCATCGTTTCGTCTGCCTCTCCCGAATCGAAGATAACTGTCAGCCTCTTTGTTATTTCTGCAGAAGCCGTTTTGAGCTGCTCAACCTTTGCCTTATCAAGCTGAATCGCTCCGGTCTTGTTGTACACCGGTGTTCGAGTCGCGCTTTCTGGAGCGGCCGCCAGCGCATGCAATCTCGTGTAAAGCGATGCCGTCTCCATCCCGAACAAAGAGTAAATTTTCTCCATCGCTTTGACCTCACCAGGGGCAACCATGCCGTCCGCATAAACCATCGAGACCAAGAAATCGACGAGCCCCGAACGGGTTGCTACGTCTATCGCTTCGATAGTCTTTTTGAGTCCAACAAGAGAAGCTGCCTTCACTCGGTATGTTGCCATACGGGCCAGGAGCCGCTGTTTCTCGGCTGGAATAAGCCTGCTGTTGTTTTGGATTTCCTCGCGAAGCTGCTGTGCCTCGGGCTCCGAAAAATCTCCATCGGCAGATGCCACCATGGACGCTAACTGCAATAACAACGCCGCGCCGCCGAAGCCATCTGTTGGCTTCTCCATGACCTCTGAAGGGTAAACTGCCACCGGATCATCCGGGGCAGGCAGCGCACCGCCGAACCGAATGTCTGGTTCAAGTCCAATTCGAACTGCATCGAGTGCGCGGCAAAGAGCGATGTATTTGGTTTTGGTGACCGTGGATCCGCTCGGAAAATATAACAGAAAGTCGCTAAACTTTAAGACGTGTGCGCACCTTTGTGCATTTTGCCTTAGTCCATCAATCGCGAGTTTAATCTTATCTGGCCACAAAATCGGCGGTAACAGCACGAGCGCATCAAGCGAATTTCCCTGATCTTTGTTACGCGCAATAAATCGACTGTAGCCGTCGAGTTGCTGAAAACACTCGATCGCCGCCGCCTCAATCTTCGTGTAGCTGGTGCTCAAAACAGTAACGTCCGGCAGGTCAACTGCCTTGGCGAGCGGCACGCGAAACGACCCACTGGAAGGGCGGTAGGTAAGTTTCAGCTTGGTTTTGCTGGCAGGCAAAATGAGTCCCTGGCCAAAACGCTGGCCGTACTCGGCCCGAAATAGCGTGGCCATCTGGTCAGGACACCTGGTTGCCGCCGCGGGCAATCGTGTCCGCGGATCATTGTAGAACCAAGCATATGCCCAGGCTGCTGGCAGGGGGTGGCCAGCGACTGCAAATAATCCAAGCCTTCGGCGCAGGCCGAAAGACAGGCGATATCGCTCCAGCACGGGCGGAATCTCCACCTCAGTGTATCCTGCTTCAATTGCGACCGTCGATTCCAGATACTCCAGAAAATCCGTTGAGTACCTTTTAAAGCTGCTGTTCGTGGAATAAATTGACTGCAACCTACGAACCTCTTCGAGGATTACTGGAATTTCAGTGCGCGAGCTCGGATCATTGGCCGCATCAGCTATTGCGCGCCGCTCCAGCCCGTAGAAATACAAAAAAACATACCCGATATCGGCCAATGGGTCGTTTCGACCTCTTTCCAGCCATTGCAAATATGACGCGCGTGCTGCCGGGGTCGCATATGTGTAATTTGACCAATAATCGAGCATCCGGACATGGCAGTCAGCTACTGAATCCTGAATTGCTCGCGATGGATCAATTAGTGCCGGCTCGACCATTGGTTGGTCGACCGCGCGCAGGTTAGTACCGACGTAAATCAAACCCCCGCGAATAGCATGTCCGGCTATCACTTTCTCCTGATTGCGAGGAACCCAGCAATCCGACGCCCGCTGCGGGGGCCCCTTTGTTCCGGACGGGGTAAAATCCCGGCCGATCTTTATTTCGATGGTTAACCCGGCAGTTCGATCAATCGAATATCCCACATCACCGGTGGATGCTCGCACCGATACCGGTCGGCTCGCGGGCACAGGAATCACTCGCGGCTGAGCTTCTGGCGGATTTACGTCTTCATTTTCTCCGACACCTAGCAGGTTGCGGAAACAATTCCTGTAATACTCGTCATTTTTTCCTACATCAGCTATCAAGACGTCATGCGAAACAGGGTGTTGAACAAGGCTTCTCGCACCAGCTAGGCGAGCCGTTCCATCCGAAAACGTTCGTCCCAGCTCATGTTCAGATGACATCTGCCCCTCGACTGAACTGACCTCGTCAATTGCTTCTTTGATCTCACCCTTCGATTTAGAAGCAAAGATCCAACGAGAAAAAGATGTACGAGAATCGATCGAATTTCTCTTGGTGCGCAACGCTTCAAGGACTGTTTCGAGAGCTGCTTTCTGCCCATGCAGTAGTGATTGAACCTCTTTTAGGATGTAGAGGCTTACGTAGAGCTGGTTGGCGGCAGCGCTTCCATTTGACATGCTGGGCCAGCGGATCGGCCGTTGATTCACGGTTTTTGTCAAAATCTCACACGCCGCATTGATTCGGTATGCCGAATCAGGCCCAATCCCGCGAAGTTGTTGAAATCTGGCTGCATTCCAGCCGTGGCAGTCAACAAGTCTGGTAATGCCAGCCGCCTGTAGCGGCTGAAGCCGGACTCCAGGGGCGAGTTTTCGAACCTCATCAAGTGATACCGCCGCCAAATACGTTCTACGCACCTCGTCAGCATATTCGCGTGCAGCGTCAGCATTCGCAGTTCGTGCTTCTATCACGATTGTATTTTGTCCGAGCAAGACTTCCTCGAACCGTTTAACTAGATTCCCCATCTTTCTCCGAGCCCGCTTACATTCTGAAAGCGAATACCGAAAGGCGGCGACGAGCAGACTCACCAAAAGCAAAAAACAAATTACATCGATATCCTTCAATAAGGGAGAGGAGCCGGCCTGGGGCTCGGACTGACCGGCCGCTTGATCGAGTCCTTGATTTACAGCAGTGGGCGTTGGCACTGCTGCCAATGGCTGCTCTTCTGTGGCAACCGGCACGGTTTGATTTGTGACCGCAGCAGATGGTTTAGGCGCCACCGGAGCGGTTGCAATGGCACTAGGTTTATCTGGCGAAGCAGCGACCACCTTGGCCGGTGGTGCGCCGGATGCAGCTACGACACTAGCACTGACCAATGGCGCGCTGATTGTGGGCGCCCAAATTCTTGACTCGTTGCTGGCACCTTCCGGTGTTGGTTTGGTTCCGTTGGGAGACTGCAAACTGGCCTCGTGCCGGGCAATTGGGACAGCCGAATTATCACCGCGCTTCGGATTAGAGTCCTCATTTGCGCAACCGAGAATCAGTAGCACCCCAGATAGAAAGCATGTAATAAGGAGGCGTATCCTCAAGCTTACCAAGCGTTAAGTGTGTCGTGAACTTTTGCAAGCGTCGCGGCTGAGGAGCTGGATGGATGTGGCGAAGCTCCAGTTTATCCGACAATTTTCCTTTGCCTCAACGTGTTCGAGTAAAACGACAATCTCGAACTCCCTTCGTTGGGGCTCAAGTATGCGAGCACGTGTTCTTTTTTACAACCCCACTAAAAATTACCCCCATGTGTCCAGCCTTGCGCCTTAAACGTACCGCCGCCTCGAATAACAGAGCCCGGCAAAGACACCCCAACATAAATTGCCATCGGATGGACCAAGTCGTCCGTGAAGGAGTCCGCCCTGCATGACAGAGCGGCCCCTTCTCCGGATTACCCATTCAAAAAGAACTATGTTCCACCAGACCTCGCGGCCTCGTGCCCTTATTCGCCTAGAGCGGCTTTGGACGTTACGGCTTATGGCGCCAAACCATTAAACTGTTTTGTGTGATCGGCTTGGGCGGGAAAGTGATAAATTCAGAGGACTTCGAGAACCGCGAGCTCCTGAAATTCCTCAAAAAATTCCGGGTATCGGTTTTCGATGAACCGTCTGACCTTGGTGTTTTCGAGCAACCGCTTCATGTAGCGCTGTGCAGCATTGAGATGGAGGGAATTTTCTCCGAACTGGTCCTGATAGAGCCGGAGGTCTCGTTCTATCACCTCCATCTCCTTCTCCATCCGGATGGTCTCCTCTTCGGAAATCCACTGAAGCATCTTTACTTTGCTGCCGTTGATCAGCTGATCCGATGGCGTTCCCACGAGGAGTGCCTCGGCATAGGCCCGCGTATAGTTGTTTCCGGAAACCATGAGTTGGGCCATGTCGATCTGGCGGACAGATTTCACTTTTTTGAAAAGTTTTAGCGCTTTAACCGTAATCGGCTTATCCTTTAGCAGGTCGACCGCGTCGGCGTGGATGCCGTCGAGCAAATTGAGGCTGGCTTTGATATTGCCGACATCGACAGCGAGAGCCTTCGCGATCTGCGCCGGGGTCACACCTTGGTCGACCGCACGCAATATCATGGCATGCTCCTGAATCACGGACAATCGGTTAATCTTGTCGTTGTAGGTGAACGCATCGTCATCTTTCGCCACGAGGCAAAACGTTTCACTCCGGCCAAGTTCCAGGAGTGCCTTTAGCCGCATGTGGCCATCAAGGAGAAGGTAAAGGCCGCGTGATCCTCTTTGGGGATGCACAATAAGCGGCTCGATCACGCCCACCTCCCTGATCGAGGCCAGCATCGACTTGTATTTGCCGAAGGCGTGATCGGTTGGCTTCACCTGGCGAATCGGGTGAATGGCGCTCAGCGGCAGGGTGACGCCGACCAAGTCAAAAGCGGCATGGACGGTGGGCTTCATGCAATCTTCCGCACCCTTTCCGCCAGAAATTTCGGCATGGTTTCAAGTTTCTCGGCGCGCAGCAGGTTGATGTAGTCTTCATCCTTCATAAGCGACTTGAATATCGCCGACATTGACAGCAAACGGCCTTCGCAAATTTTTGCCTTCTTCACCATCAGTTTCTGGCGCTGGGTTTCCCGTCGGTAGGCCATCACCATGCTTTCAGCGCTGGTGCGGCGTGAGAGGCGTTGGGCACGCGGGCCATAATTCCGGCCGAAATGGCGGCGTTGATCGACGACGCGCTTAAACGCCAGCAGCGTCTTCTGATTCATGTCCTTCCGCTCATAGGCCTCCATCAACAAACGTTGGGATTCCTCATCGGATGCGCCGGATATCCCGATGGCTATCGTGACGGGAATCTTGCCGTGAAGCACCGCTTCAAGGAGACGCTCCTCTCCATTTTTGAGCATGCCTAGGATGTGCTTAATGTATTCTTCCGCTAATCCCGTCTTGCGGGCGATGTCCGCGTATCCATGCCCCTGACCCTTCATCCACTGGATCATTTTTATCTGGTCGAGAGAACTGACGCGCCGACGGGCAATATTTTCGATCAGGCTTGCGAGCAGACTGTCATTTTTTGACAAACCGCGAACCAACGCGGGGATTTCACGCTGCCCGAGCGCGATGAACGCCTCCAGCCGGCCTTGTCCACATACCAGATCGAACGTTTCTTTGCCGTCATCACCGGCTTTTCTCACCGTCACCGTGATTGGTTTTTTGAGGCCGAGCTTGGCAATGCTTTCAACGATTCGTTCAAACTTCTTTTTATCCCGCACCCGCGGATTCACGATCCGGACCCGGTCAACCGGGATCAGCCTGACGAGTGATTCGGCGGCCGAGATCATGCGGCATCCTCCACGGAAATCCGTT
Source organism: Opitutaceae bacterium (assembly GCA_035485575.1). GTDB lineage: Bacteria > Verrucomicrobiota > Verrucomicrobiia > Opitutales > Opitutaceae > DASRHD01. The sequence continues at coordinate 48,472 of DATHNW010000025.1, forward strand.
CAGCCATCTGAAAAAAGAATTCGAGATCGTCGAAACGATACGCGTCCAACAGGAGGTGATTGTTTTCCGCCAAGCGCAGCTTGGCGGCGGTCAGATCGATCGCCGGAAAGAGATAATAATCTTTGATCGCTTCATTTGTCTCATCCATGCGGACCGAGATCGTGAGGTCTGGCTGGAGGCTCTCTTCAAAACGCAGCATCCAGCGGGATGAACCTGCCGGCGTGCGCAAATAGCGGGACAAGACGAGCGACACCCTCAGCTCGTGGTCCAGGATAAGGAGTTCAGTCGCTGGATCGCGCTCCACCGACACGCCGATAGCCGCCAGTCGCGTGATGACTTCCTGCACGACTTCCGGGTGCCGCGCACGCAGGTAGCGATTGATCTCGATGAACGAATAGTCCGTGCGGGGCGTATAGCCGACCAGCTGGTAGGCTCGGATCAGGCTGCCAAAGCGGTGGCGGAAGGCGGCGCTTGAGGGCATGCTGTCCTGCTCGTCAATCAAGAGCCCTGAAATCCGACCGTGTCGTGACCACAACGCCTTCAGCGTCTGGAGCATCTCTTCATCGGAATACCGCTTGGCTCGCGCCAAAATCGCTTCCTGGGCCTTGGCGAAGATCGCGGGGTCAACCACGGCCGGGAAGGCCTGGTCCGCCCGAATCCACATGTCCGGAGGATTCAGGACATGTTTACGCTTCAGTTTGAAGGACGTGCGGTGGTAGAGGTTATTGCCGATATATTTCTCGTTGGTGAGGATTTGGTGGACGGTTCCGCGGGTCCATTCCCGCCCAAGATCGGTGAGAATCTTTCGTGAATTAAGAATGTCGGCGATTTGCCGCTCGGTTTTTTTCTCATTGAGAAACACGTGGTAAATCCACCGCACAGTTTCCTGTTCATCGGCCGGTCCCGGTCTCAATACGACCCGGTCAGTCTGAAGGCTTTTTTGTTCACCCACCTTCAACGTGCCCTTCGGCTGGCCGGCCTGATCGATCAACTCGCGCCGCAGGCCGAAGCCAGCGGCGCCGCCTTGCTTAAACCCAAGCTGGATCAGGCGGCAGGCCCCCTGGAAAACCTTCGTCGAAAGTTCTCGGCTGTATTCTCCAGCCATCGATCGTTTGACGCTTTTGATAATGTTGGACGTGGGGCTGCCATCGTTCTCGAACTGCTCGGCGCAGTAGTGGACGGCAATGCCAGCGCGCTTGCAGATGTATTCGTAGTAGCCGCTCTCGTCGGCGTCCTGGAAGCGGCCCCAGCGGCTGACATCGTAGGCCAGGATGGCTTTGAAGCCGACTTTACCGGCCTCAACTTCAGCGATCATAAGCCGAAGACTCTCGCGTCCCTTAATGCTGAGGCCGCTTTTACCCTCATCAGCGAATACCCGGACAATCTCCATTCCACGACGAGCCGCGTATTCCTTGATGCGGTCGAGTTGGTTCTCAGTGGAGTACTGCTGGTGTTCCGTGGACATGCGCACGTAGGCCGCAACCGGGATGAGACCGGTCATGGTGGTGACGAGGGGCAACTTCGTTTGTCCACCCATGCACTTAGCCCTTAATCCTCACTGGACCGGTAGCCGCCGGCAGCGAGACGAGATCGCGAAGAATCTCCGTCGTTACTTTCCTGAAGAATCCCATGACCCAGCAGCATGAGACGGCGGATTTCAAAGGCTATTGTATCTTGTAACGCAAGATTTGATAGGTGGGAAATGAGCCCAATTAGCAGGGCGAGATGCGTGTCAATCGAATCTTGTAACGCAACTTCACGCAGAATGCTGGCCATCTCCTTTTTGATGTTAAGGCCCGGCAACCGGCCCTTCTTCTGCCAGTAGGCCGGGTGCGCCTTCCGCCAATCCCGTACCCGATCGACATTTTCACGGCCCTTGAAATGGTCTCGATTAGCTAGCTGCTTGAGCCATTTTTTTTGGGACGCCCTTCGACTGGCCCTGACACAATTGGGCTTGGAACAATATCGCTGGCGTCTACCGATGCGTGGATTAACGTCAAAAGGCTGGCCACAATGAGCACAGCGCCGCGTGGAAATTCGGTGATGGTTGGTTTTCATCACCATCTGAAACAAATCTTGGCGGCCTATGATTCATCTTCACCGTCTCACCAATGTAAATTTGCGATGACGATACCGTAAAAAACATTTTTCGTAATGATCGACTGGGATGCATGCGAGCGCACTATGCCACGCAAAGAGTGGGATATCACCTTTGCCCAAAGATAGCGGATGGATGGGTAGAACCTTTAGCTGCCGTATTTTAGATGATAAGAAGCACGCCAGACTGCGGCCTCTGTTTCGAGAAGCTCGCTCAAGTGCTTATTTTTTCACCGAACTGGCACGGGTACGACTCTAACTATTGGTTGCCGCTATCTCGCTCGTAAAAATCGAGCGTGGTTTTCGAGCCCATTGGTGACTCGAAACGAGCAGGCGCAGCGCTACCGTCATGTGCTATGCAGATTTTTAGTTCGTCCGCAGAAACCTCATAGATGCCGTGTAGTACGGTGCCTGAATAAGGGCCGTTCAGATATTCCACATCAATTTTTTTTGGGCTCGCGGTTGCATCGATAGAATAACGCGCGCGTAACACCTCCTTCTCCCCAACTCTTATGACGAAAAATTGATCGTCGAAGGTGTGAGTGACTTTGGAAAGGCGAGATGGATCAATCTCTTCTCCGTGTGCAACAGCTCTCGTGAGCAACCAAACGCCTACCAATCCCGTGTTTCTTGGAACGTTCGCTGCGGATACAGCCGACACAAATGCGAGAAGCATGAGAATTGTTAGTCGTGTTCGCATCTTTGCTATCGGTTGCCGCTGCAACTCACGTTTTCTTGTTCCTCAAAATGCGCCAAAGGGCACATGCTCCTATCTATCCGCATTGCCCTTCAGCTGTGGTTGGGCGCGTGGGTTCACTTCGATTTTCGGCGTGTCAGCTATCAATAGTAAGTCCATCTGCCCATTCAGGCCTGTTGATCCATTCTGCGTAAAAATCCCTGAACTCTTCTCGCTCTCTTTCTGTCCACTTGGTGACCTGCACACTAACCATCGACTTACCATCCCTTCGAAAAATCTGAATCCAATGTCCTTTCCGAAGGCAATTGAAGCCGCGGTATGCCTGCACGGCGAATGCCGCCAAAAAAAGATAAGTCGAATTGCGCCACGGTGGAGGTAATAGCACATAGGAAAACATGGCCAAAATCAAACAGCCAATTGCCCAGCGATGCGCTTGCATTGCCTGTGCCCGATATACTCTGCCAGTGGTTTCGGTCAAAGTTGGTGTCAGCTCCTGTCGCAATGCAGCTCTCTTTCCTTTATCCACTCCCAGGCCCCAAAAATCCCAAGAGTATTCCACGCGATCTGGAAAGAATTCGATGGAACAGGCCCACTCCAAGTTACGAAAGGTAAATTTGCGTGATCCGCTCATTTTTCTATTAACGACAAGGAGATTTTTGGAAGGCAGAGGAGGAGGATGTCGACGGCATAAATGATGTAGCGGCAGGTCCCGTTGGGACAGGCCTATCCGGCTCAGGCTCGCCAGGTTCAGCATCCGGAGCATCATCTGGCGTCGGTGCTGGATCGAATTTCGGAGTTGGAGTTTCGTCTGCTGGAGCATTGATCGAAGGTGGCTCGGGCACTTCCGGGGGTTCCACGTACGATTTCCCTAAATTTAATAAATAGGCAATGAGCAGTCTTCCTGCTTGAGTTGTAGAAGCTGCCGCTCCTCCAATTAATGTAAGTCCTGCTCCTGTATAACCACCCACTTGTTGATATGGATTGCTATAGGTTGGTTGATATGTGCCAAGCGATAAAATCTGACCGGCCCCTTTAAGTTCACCCAGTCCAGCATTGCCGACCCCTGACCAATACTCGCCTGCTGAACCCGTATTGTTCGAGCCATGCATTGATGAGGGCGGAACCCAGAGTCCCAACAGATCAGTTAGGTTAATTGGGTCGTTACGGACGAACTGGAACAGATTGATGCCACCGGCCTCACCGGCAGGGTCGGGCTGGGTCCAGCGACCGAGGACCGGATCGTAAGCGCGGTGCAAGGTGAAGTAGAGACCGCTGGCTGAATGGTAATACATGCCATCGAAGCCGAAATCCGAGTCTAGGTCTCCGCTTAACTTCGTGCGAAGGCCATAAGGCGTGTAATCGTAGCGCGCCCGGATCGCCCCGGTGCTGTCCGTCAATTCCCGCACGCTGCCGAGATGGTCGCGGGTGGTATAAAAATTCACCCCGCTGATCTGCTCGCCCTGTGCGTAGAATCGCTTGGTAACGATATTTGACGCATTGCGCTCTTCACAGGGCTGAGTATCACCGGGGCACCAAACCCACTGTTTGACAATAGTTCCATTCAATTTTTCCTGCACGCGCTGCCCCATGCCGTTATAAACAAAGGTGGTCACGTTGCCACCTTGGGTAATCGTGCTCAGCCGGTTGGCCGCATCGAAAGTGTAAGTCTGCCCGGCACCATTGTTCGTCATGCCTCCATCGAGGTCATAAGTGAGTGTCCGCGCAACGCCATTAGCCACGGTGTATTGAAAATGTTTACTGGTCGTGACGCCATTGCCGTTGGTTGCCGCAACGGTCACGACATTCGCTCCTGCCGACAGCGGCACATCGGCTGAAAAATTATTTGAGGCATCAACCGTCGCCGCCTGCCCGTTGACCGTCACCGTCGAAGGCTCGTTCAAGGTACCGGAGAAATGGATCGGCCCGGAAGGGGAAAGCGCCGTGACCTGGTTGAGATTATTAATGGTGGCGCCGGTGACAGCGGTGTCAATCTGCTCCCCTGCCCGATTACCGGCTTTATCGTAAACATACCAATAATTTTTTGTCGCCGAACCTGATGGCACGGCGGCCTGGATGAGCTGGTCGGCCGCGTCGTAAGCAAAATTTAGATAGCGCACAGCGCCGCCGTCCGTCTGTTGCGCCCAGGTGGTGATGCGCCCCGCGGCGTCATACCCATAGCTAAAGGCCGACAGCGCAGCCCCGCCGGATTTCACGTTCAGGATGGTCTGCAGCCGCTGGTCGTCGTTGCCGGGCGTACCAGCATTCGGATAGTAGGCATAGCCGGTAGCCTGACCGGTGGGATAAATGACCGACAGCAGGCGGCTGGTCTGATCCACATAATTATAAGTGAAAGCGCCAAGTGGATTGGTGGCAGACTGGACGCGGCCGAGCGCGTCGTAAACCACGCCGGAGGCATTGGCCGGGCCGTTGATTGAACGTCCGGTTTCCCGTCCCAATTCGTCGTAGGCATAAGTGATGGTGGAATTGGCCAGCGGGCCGGCGATGCTGGCGATGCGGCCGGCGCCGAGGGTGGGTGTCAGCGGCACAGGATTGTAGGTCCAGATGGTCGAACCCGTGCCGTCGATCATGGTGGTCGGGCGGGGATAGAACGGGTCATAGGTGTAGCTGACCGACGGCGTGGCGGGGACAAGGGGCGCGCCTCTGAGATCGGTGTAGGTGACCTGCTGGGGAGTATCGTCGAGGTTGTAGGCAACGTGGGTCACCTGCCCGAGCGCATCAGTCACGCTCTGGCGGCGGCTGGTGGCGGCCTCGTAGGCATAGGTGAGGCTAGTACCGTCGGGATAAATCTTGCCGGTCGGGCGGCCCTGGATGTCGTAAGTGAAATTGGTGGTATGGCCAGCGGGATCAGTGATGGCCTGAAGGGCGCCGCAGCCACAGCGGTCGTAAAGCGTATGGCGGTCGAGCGGATCGGTGATCATGACCAGCTGGCGGAGGGCATTGTGGCCGTACTGGGTCACGCGGCCGAGGCGGTCGGTCTGCATGATGAGATCGAGCCGGTCGTAGATATTCTGGAGCGAAGTCCCGTCGGGATAAGTGATGGCCGTGGGGCGGTTAAATTTGTCGTAGTCGGTGGTGACAGCGTAGCCTTCAGAGTCAGTGACGGTACGGACGAGGCCGTAGTCGCGATAGGTGAACGAGGTTTTGGCGCCGGCGACGGCCCCATCGACTTCGACGAGATAGCCGGAGGCGTTGGGATCAGGGCTGCCGCCGAGCGGACTGCCGTCGGGGGTGTACCAATAGGTGGTGGTCTCGTGTTTGGCGTTGGTGACGGTGTGGCGCTGGCCGGCGGAGTTATAGGTGTAGGTGGTGACCTGGCCGGAAGCGTCAGTGGCGGTGAGAACCTCGTGCTGGCTGTTGTAGGTAAATTTGGCGAGGACGTCGTGCTGGCCGTTCGGGCCGGTGATCTGGTCGGTTTCGAGGAGGTCGATGCCGTTTGAGTCGTAGATACTGGTCGTGACGCGGCCAAGCGGATCGGTGACCGAGGTGACGTTGCCGAGGGAATCATAGGTGTACTGCGTGAGCTGGGTGGCGCCGTTATCGAGCACACGGCCGATCTTGGTCGGGGAATTCGACGTGCCGGCCTGGATAGGATCGGGCTGGCCGGGATAGTTGTACCAGATGCGATTGGCTTCGGCGGCGTTCTTCTCGTTCTCGAGCACGCCGGAGCAGACGTTGTCGTTGCCCTGCAGGTGCAGCCAGTGGTAGGTGTGGGCCGCGTTGACGTTCGGCCACTGGGCGTAGGCGCGCTTGTCCCAGTAGAAGGTGTTGCGGTACTGATCGTAGGCGGTGAAGGTGGTCATGCCCGCGGGAACCGGGCCGACCGGGGGATAATTGGAGCCGGAATCGTTGTAGCCCTCCACCCGCTCGGTGTTGCCCAGCGGATCGGTCAGGGTGAGCCAGCGTTCGCCGCTGGTCAGGCCCTGATCCCAGGCAAACTTGCTCGTGCCGTAGGGCGTCGTCATACTGGTGATGAAGTCGCTGCCGTCGGTCGCATAGGAGAGCTGCGAGACGAGGCCGAGCATGTCGGTGATCTGGGAGAGCTGGCCGGCGGCATTGTAGGCCAGCAGCGTGGTGCGGTTGAAGGGATCCTTGACCTTGGTGAGCTTGAGCGGGTCGCTGTTTTCGTAGTAAAGCGTGGTCACCTGGCCCATGGCATCGGTCACGGAGAAAAGACGCATCTGGTCATCGTAATTCAGCGTGAGCGCATTGCCGGACGGGTCGATGACCTTGGTCAGAAAATAGTTCGTGCCGGAGGGGAAGCCATAGACGAAGCTGGAGCCGTCGAGGTTGGTCTGGACGTAGGTGTTAACGTCAGTCTTGACCAGATGGGCGCGGCTGTCGGCCTGATAGGAGAAATCCCAGCTGCTCAGGACCGGAGCCGGGGTATTGTCCGAAGCGGAGTACGACTCGCTGCCTCCGCCCATGAGATGAACCGTGGGCGCATAGGTATAGCTGTTGGGATTGCCGTTGCCGTCGGTGCCGGCAACGGACCGCACTTCATTGACATACGACAGCCAGCCATAGGTCCACAGATTGCCGACATTGCCGAAGGTGTAGGTCGTGGGCTGGCCAGCCTCGCGCTGGTTGTAGGTCAGGCTGAAAGTGACGGACGGGCCCTTGGGCGGGGAATAGAAGAGCGGAGCGTCAGCGAGCTTGAGGCTGCAGATCATGAGCGTGGCGCTGGCCACCGGCATGCCGCAGCCACCACTGTCGCCACTCGGCGGAGTCGAATAGTCGTAGTCCCGGTCGCGGGAATCATCATTGTCAGTCGCGATGCCCTTGCCCCAGACGTTGTCGCCTTCGGCCTCGCCGACCGGTGTCCAGCCGGGAGGCAGCGGTCCGGCCGGGATGAGGAAGTAGCCGCTGGCCTCCGCGTCGAGGGCGGCGGTGGAAGCGGTATAAGGCTTGCCGAAAGTGGGATCCTCCAGCCGCCCGATGCCATGATCGAAGGAAAGGAGCGCGGCATAATGACCGACTTTCCAATTCACCACGGCAGGTGTGATGACGGCGGCCCCGGGTGTGCGCCGGGCCATCTGATAATCGAGCTTCACGGTTTGCGCGAGCTTCCAGACCTGGGTGAGCGACATGCCTTTCTGCGTGGAACAACTTTCGAAGAGATCCTTGCTGTAAAGGATCGGCTTGGGCTGGTGGGCGAGAATGCGTTCAAGAGCACCGGGACCGCAGCGAAAGGAAACCTCGGGATGATGCTGCATGAACCAGAGGCCGTCGCGCGCATTGGTGACGAGCGCCAACGACGAGCCGTGGATGACCCTGCCTTTAATTTCATCGAAAAGTTTTTGCAGGACATCGAAACGGCCGAGGCGGGCATTGAGTTCCAACAGTTCGCCGATGGACCGGTCGCCGACCGCGCGGCCGTGAGGATCGGTGGCGTCTTTCGACAACGTCCAGGCGGCGGCATATTCGGTCAGCGCTTTCGAAAACCAAGCGGTGGCAAAGTAACGCAGGCCGAGGTTCAGGTGCAGGCTGGCGGCCCAAGCCGAGTCGGGATACTGGGCGAGAAAAGCGACGAAGGGCTGCAAGTTGTCATTTGCGCCGGATTGCTCGTAGCGAAGCAGCGCTTGAACAAGCGCAGCATTTTCCGCCGGCGTGGTGGCCTTGCCCACCGGCACCAAAGGGTCGGGCAAAATCTCGGAGCGCAGGATTTCGTCGTCAGTGGGCGAAGAGGAAAACGCATGAGTCCGTGCGCCCGGCGACACTATCCCTGACGGCAAGGTACGGTTCACTTTCACCGGCGCGGAGGAACCAGCCGGCAGCGATTTCACTTCCGCCCAGACTGTGGCCACGGGACAAATCACATTCAGATAGCTCACCAGCAGGACCCACGAGGCCAGACGGAGATGGAAGGGAGGACGCATAGCGGAAGGGAATTAATCGAGCGGCGCGATACCGGTCGGCGCAGTCAGGGTGATGATTGGCGCGGGTTCGCCGGGAACTGGAGGAGGAGACTGCTGCGGAATCGAAGCCGGATTGAACGGGTCGGAACCAGCCAGAGTCTCGAGCAGATTGCTGTAGCCATCGCCGTCGATGTCCAGGTTGGTCGGATCGACGCCCATCTGGGAATCGAGTCCATCCGGCAGGCCATCGTTGTTGCCGTCGCGATAAGAATCAAACGTGGCCGGCGCGGCGAAGGCATACTTGCTGTTCAGGTAGAAGCCCACGGCTTCGCGCTCCTGCGGGCTGAGCACATGATCGTAGACGATGACCTCGGCAATGTAGCCGGTGAAATTATGCCCGGCTGAGCTGAGACCGAGGGTCGGCGTGGAATTGAAGCTGACCTGGTTGGCCCCCACCCGATCAACATTGACCGACCCGTTGAAACGCTGGGTCCACTCGCCGGAACTTGTGCTGACATTGTAGAGATGGCACGATGCGAGATTCTGGGCCGGCTTGGGCAGGCTCGCCCACACCGTGGTGCCAAAGTCATCCCAGACCGTCGCATCGCTAAAGGGATAACGACTGCCATTGGACGATCCACCCCAGGACCACAAACCACCGCCGGGAACATTCGGCGACTGGACGACAGCGAAAATTTCGCCCTGAGTCGCGCCGCTCATCACGTTGGGCAGATTCAGCGATTGGGACAGGTTGCCGCTGAACTGCACGACCGGACGGCCATTGAGCTGGCCGGCCAACAAGACCGGCTGGTTCGCGACATTGACCTGCGTGGCATTATTGCCATGGCCGCTCTGGTCCGCCCAGAGATTGATGCCATTGCCGGCACTGAGCCCGGCATCAGCTTTCAACCAGAGACACATGCCGGTGAACGGCAGGTCCGTGCTGCCTTCGCTCAAGAGCGTGGTGGCGACCGCCTTGGCGCTGTAGCCTGTGATGCCGGCATAGCCCTGGGCCCGGACGCGATAGGTGTAGCCCGTGGCCGCGGACAATCCCGTGTCGATGTAACTGAGCGAGTCGGGCACGACCACCACCTGGGTGAAGGTTACGCCATCGGTCGAACGCTCGACGAGATAATTGACGTGATCGCTGCGCGGGGGCGCCGACCATTGCAGGCTGACTTGAGTTGCCGACAAAGGCACCGCGACCAGGTTGGCCGGGGTCGGCGGAACGGCGTACAGATTGTATTTGCTGCCCAAATACGTGCCGACCAGGTCCCTTTGGGCGGGAGTCAGCACATTGGCAAACACCATGACCTCGGCAATGTCACCGGTGAAACTCCCTCCGGTCGGGCTGGTGCCAAGGGTCAGAGCGGAATTGAAGCTGACCTGCCTTACGGCCAGCCGGTCAAAGTTGACCAGGCCGTTGAAGCGCTGCGTCCACTCGCTCGTGCTGCCGCTGATATTGTACAGTTGATAATGGGTGAGGTCCGCCGCGGGCCGGCCGGTGCTCACCAAGGTCTTCGCGCCAAAGTCATCCGCAACGGTTCCGTCACTAAGAGGATAGCCGCTGCCGGAGGTGCCCCACGACCACAGACCGCCGCCGGGGATTCTCGGGGAGCGCACAACCGCGAAGATTTCCGCGGCCTGGGTCACTCCGTTCATCGGATTTGTGAGCAGATTGAGCGACTGCGCATTAGCCGCGTTAAACCTCACGACGGGAAGGCCGTTGGGCACGGTCGAATCCGACGCTGAGGTCACGAGAATCGGCTGATTCGCGCCTGTAGCTTGGGTGGCGTTGTTGCCATTGCCGCTTTGATCGGTCCAAGCACTGATGAACCCACCGTTCGCGGTCACGCCGGTATCGGCGCGCAGCCACACGCGCATCCCGGGTATGGAAGTGCTGGTAAACGGCAGGATGATGCCGTAGGTGGCGGTGCTGACCGGGCTGTCGCTGAAACCGCTCTCGTAGGCGATGGCCTGGAGAACGGCATTGGCGCTGACTGAAATTGGGGCGGAATAAATCACGCCGTTGGTTTCAGTCGGCGTGCTGCCGTCGGTTGTATAACGGATCGTAGCTCCGCCAACAGCGGTGATCGTCACGGTTTGCGCAACGGTGTAGTTGCCGGCGGCGGGACTAAAAGTCGGCGCGGCGAGCTGCGGCGGCGAAGTGCTGACGGTATAAAGGGCGGAGGCGACCGTGCTGTCAGTGCTGCCGCTCTTGTAGGCGACGGCCTTGAGCGTAGTTGTTGCACAGATGCTGATCGGGCCAGAGTAGAGCGTGCCGGCGGTCTCAGTGGGTGTGCTGCCGTCCGTCGTATAGCGAATCGTGGCACCGTTCAGGGCCGAGGTGATCGTCACGGTCTGCGCACTCGCATAAGTTCCGGCCGCAGGGCTGAACGCCGGCGCCGAAACCTGTGAAGGGGGAAGGACCAGTTGGAATATCACTCCCTGCCCGGCAGTCCCGCCGCTGACGGTTGTGCCATAGAAATTGCCGTCGCTGCCCTGCACCATGGCTGAATCAGGACTGGCCCCATTGGCGCCATTAAGCAAAGCAATGACGGTCAGGGCGCCTGCCGGCGTCACCTTGAAGATCGTGCCGCCTCCCCCGCTGCCACCAAGCTGGGTCGTGCCATAGAAATTACCATCGCTGCCCTGCACCAAGCTGGCAGGCTGAGACCCGGTGCTGGTGCTAAATCCGGTCAAAACGGTCAACACGCCAGCAGGAGTGATCTTGAAGACCGTGCCAGCAGCACCGCCAATGCTTCCGGCCAGGGTCGTACCGTAGAAATTGCCGTCGCTACCCAGTATCAGATCGTTCGGCTGCATACCATTGGCGCCCGTAAATGACACCAAAGTGGTCAGCACACCAGCCGGCGTGACCTTGAAGACAGTGCCATCGTTTGCGCTGCCGCCATTGAAAGTCGTGCCATAGAAATTGCCGTCATTTCCCTTCACCAAGTTTGCGGTGGGATTGGCTCCATTGGTCCCGCTAAACGAAACCAAGGTGGTCAACGCACCGGCCGGCGTCATCTGGAAGATCGTGCCACGGTTGCTGCTGCCGCCCGCGTCGGTGGCGCCATAAAAATTACCGTCATTTCCCTGCACCACGCCCGAAGGCTGGTTTCCATTGGTGCCGTTAAACGAAACCAAGGTGGTCAAGACGCCCGCCGGGGTCATTTGGAAGATGGTGCCGTCGCCATTACTGCCGCCCTGTCCAGCCGCCCCATAGAAATTGCCGTCATTCCCGAGAATGAGAGCGGTCCGGGGATTGGACCCATTGCCGCCATTGAATGAAACCAGCGTGGTCAAGACCCCCGAAGAAGTAACCTTGAAGATCGTGCCATTATTGTTGGCGCCGCCCTGTTGTGACGTGACGCCATAAAAATTTCCATCGCCACCCAGCAACAAGGCGGCGAAGGGAGCGAACGGCCCGTTGTTACCCGGTGAAAAATTATAGATGACATTCAGGCTGGCCGCCGAGGAGGGGACGATGGTGTAGATACCGCTGATGACCGCGCTGTCGGCCAAACCGCTCTTGTAGGCAATGGCGTTGAGGGTTGCGGTGCTGCTGAGAGTCACCGGACCGGAATAGACCAAGCCGGCGGTTTCGGTCGGCGCCGTGCCAGTGGTGGTATAGCGGATGGAGGCGCCGGTCGTGGTGGTGGAGATCGATACTGACTGGGCCGAAGTGTAGGTGCCAGGAGCGGGACTGAAGGTTGGTGCCGCCGTCGGGGAGACCAAGGTATAGGTGCCGCTGGTCACGGCACTATCGGTGAAGCCGCTGGCGTAGGCGATGGCCTTGAGCGTGGTCGTGACGCTGACACTCACCGGGACGGAATAAATCGTCCCGACCGTTTCAGTGGGCGTGCTGCCATCCGTCGTGTAACGGATCGTGACCCCACCGGTTGTCGAAGTGATGGTCACACTCTGCGGAGTTGCATAGTACCCGGCAGCCGGACTGAAGACCGGTGCGGCCGCTTGCGGAGCGATCGTGAAAGTGCCGCTGCTCACCGCGCTGTCGATGCCGGCGGCGTAGGCGATGGCCTTGAGCGTCGTGGTGCTGGCGATATTCACCGGCGCAGAATAAATGGTGCCAGCGGTTTCGTTGGGCGTATTGCCGTCGGTGGTGTAGCGGATGGTCGTGCCGCTCGTTGTCGTGGAAATGGTCACGGTTTGCGCGGCGGTGTAAGTACCGGCGACAGGACTGAAGACTGGCGCGGCGACCGATGAACCGATGGTATAGAGGCCCGACGTGACGGTGCTGTCGGTGAAGCCGCTCGCATAGGCGATGGCCTTTAGGGTCGCGGTGGTGCTGACAGCCACCGGACCTGAGTAGACGGTTCCAACGGTTTCAGTCGGCGTACTGCCATCCGTCGTGTAGCGAATCGTGGCCCCGCCGGTCGTCGATGTGATGGTCACATTCTGCGCACTGGCGTAGGTTCCGGGAGCGGGGCTGAACACCGGTGCCACGGCCGAGGGAAGAAGCAGCTGGAAAATCACTCCATCATTGGAGCTGCCTCCGAAGGCCGCCGAGCCGTAGAAATTTCCATCGCTACCTTGGATCAAGCCGGCCTCGGGCGCAGACCCGTTGACGCCATCAAATGAAACCAAGGTCGTCAGAACGCCGGCCGACGTCATCTTAAAGAGCGTGCCCTTATTGCCGCTGCCTCCGCCTTCGGTCGTGCCATAGAAGTTGCCGTCCCTGCCCTGCACCAGGGCGGCCTCTGGATTGGCGCCATTGGCACCACTAAATGAAACCAGGGTGGTCAGCACACCAGCAGGCGTCACCTTAAAGACAGTGCCCTCGCTGACGCTGCCGCCACTCACGGTCGTGCCATAGAAGTTGCCGTCGCTGCCGAGCACCAATGCGGCTTCAGGATCGGCGCCGTTGGTGCCGCTGAACGAAACCAGCGTGGTCAGAACTCCGGCTGGCGTCATCTTAAAGAGGGTGCCCTTATTGGCACTCGTCGTGCCGTAAAAATTGCCGTCGCTACCCAGCACCAGGCCGGCCAGCGGATAGCCGCCATTGGAACCAGTGAACGAAACCAGAGTGGTCAAAACCCCCGCGGGGGTGATCTTAAAGGCCGTGCCTTCACCGGCACTGCCGCCGTTTACAGTCGTGCCATAGAAATTGCCGTCGCTGCCCTGTACCAGACCTGCTTCAGGATCGGCGCCGTTGGTGCCATTGAACGAAACCAGCGTGGTCAAGACACCCGCCGGAGTGATCTGAAAGACAGTGCCGTCGCTGGCACTGCCGCCGCTTTCGGTCGTGCCGTAGAAGTTGCCGTCGCTGCCCTGCACCAGCCCTGCTTCAGGATCGGCGCCGTTGGTGCCATTGAATGAAACCAGCGTGGTCAGCACACCCGTGGGAGTAACCTTAAAGACAGTGCCGTCGTTACTGCTGCCACCTTCCGAAGTCATGCCATAAAAATTGCCGTCGCTGCCCTGCACCAAGCCAGCGACGGGGTAAATACCGCCATTGCCGGAAGCGGCGAAATTGAACAGGACATTCAAGCTGTCTGCCGGAGTGTTAATCGTGTACGTGCCGCCCGTCACTGTGCTATCGGCAAACCCGCTCTCACAAGCGATGGCCCTGAGAAGGGTGGTATTGCTGATCGTCACCGGCCCAAAATAAAGCGTCCCGTTGGTCTTACTCGGCGTGCTACCGTCGGTCGTGTAACGGATGGCCGCTCCGCCGGTCGCTGAAGTCAGAGTCACAACCTGGGCACTGGCATAATTGCCAGCCGCCGGAGTGAAGACCGGGGCACTGGCCGGCGAAAGTATGACATAGGAAGCACTCGTCACCGCGCTGTCGGCAAAACCGCTCGCATAGGCGATGGCGCTGAGGGTTTCATTTGCACTCACTGCAACCGGGCCGGAGTAAATCGTGCCAATGGTCTCGCTCGGCGTACTGCCGTCGGTGGTGTAGCGAATCGTGGCCCCGCCCGTCGTCGAAGTGATCGTCACCGTCTGCGCGCCTGCATAAGTACCGGCGGCGGGGCTGAAGACCGGCGCAGCGGCCGGTGGAGAATTGATCGTATAATTGCCGCTGGCCACCGGGCTGTCGGTCAGGCCGCTTTCGTAGGCGATGGCCTTGAGGGTCTGGCTGCTGCTGACGCTGACCGGGCCGGAGTAAATCGTGCCGATGGTTTCAGAAGGCGTGCTGCCATCGGTGGTGTAGCGAATCGTGGCTCCGCCGGTCGTAGTGGTGACGGTCACCGACTGAGCGCCAGTGTAAGTACCGGCGGCAGGACTGAACGAAGGGGCAACCACCTGCGAACTGATCGTGTAGATACCGGAGGTGACCGTGCTGTCGATGAAACCGGTTTTGTAAGCAATGGCCTGGAGGGTGGCGCTGGCACTGATACTCACTGGACCGGAGTAGATCGCGCCGTTGGTTTCGGAGGGTGTGCTGCCGTCGGTGGTGTAGCGAATCGTGGCTCCGCCGGTAGCAGTGGTGATAGCCACCGACTGGGCGGTCGTGTATCGGCCGGCAATGGGATTGAATACCGGCGGTGCAACCTGGGGCGGGATGCCCAGTTGAAAAATCACGCCCTGATTGAAGAAGCCGCCATAAAGAGTCGTGCCATAATAGTTGCCGTCATTACCCCGCACCAAGCCGGCGTAAGGGAAAGCTCCATTGTTGCCGTCGAATGGAACCAGCGTCGTCAGGACACCGGCGGGCGTCATCTTAAAGACCGTGCCACCGATGCCCGTGCCGCCTTGTGAACTTGTGCCGTAAAAATTACCGTCGGGGGCCTGCACCAGGCTAGAGTATGGGCCGCCATTGGTGCCGTTCAGGGAGACCAACGTGGTCAGAGCGCCCGTCGGTGTGACCTTAAAGATCGAACCATAGATCGGGTTACTGCCGCCAAAAAGGGTCGTGCCATAGAAATTGCCATCGCTGCCCTGGAGTAGCGCGGCGTAAGGGTTGGCTCCGTTAGCGCCGGTGAAGGAAACCAGTGTGGTCAGGGCGCCGGCTGGGGTCACCTTAAACACAGTACCCTGGTTGGCACTGCCTCCCTCCGAGGTCGTACCGTAGAAATTGCCGTCGCTGCCCTGCACCAGACTGGCGTAGGGATAGGCGCCAGTGCTGCTGCTGAACGAAACCAGCGTGGTCAGAACTCCGGCCGGGGTCATCTTAAACACGGTACCTTGGTTGGCGCTGCCTCCGCTGTCTGTCGTGCCGTAAAAATTGCCGTCGCTGCCCTGCACCAACGCCGCCTCGGGATAGGCTCCATTGGCGCCGCTAAATGAGACCAAGGTGGTGAGGACTCCCGCCGGGGTCATTTTGAAAACCGTGCCGTCATTGCCGCTGCCGCCCACTTCCGTCGTGCCATAAAAATTGCCATCGCTGCCCTGCACCAACGCCGCGTAAGGATAGGCCCCGTTGCTGCCGCTAAATGAAACCAAGGTGGTCAGGACTCCCGCCGGAGTCATTTTGAAAATCGTGCCTTCATTGGCGCTGCCGCCTTCGGAATCGGTGCCGTAGAAATTGCCATCGCTGCCCTGCACCAGAGCGGCGGCCGGATAAATTCCGCCGCTATTGGACGAGGCAAGGTCAGTCACGACATTCACCGTCCCGACCGGGGAAGAAGTAATCGCAAAGAGACCGCTGCTCACCGGGCTGTCGGCAAATGAACCGCTCTCAAAGGCGATGGCCTTCAGCACGGTGGAGATGGTGAGGCTCACTGGGCCGGAATAAATTGTACCGTAATTTTCAGTGGGGGTGCTCCCATCCGTGGTGTAGCAAATCGTGGCGCCGTTCGTCGCTGACGTGATGGTCACATTTTGCGCGCCCGAGTAGCTGCCGGCCACGGGATTGAAAACCGGCGCAGCCGCGGCCGGAACAATGAAGTAAGTGCCGCTGGCCACCCAACTGTCAGCAAAACCGGCTATGTAAGCGACGGCGTTGATCGTGGTCGTGCTGGTGATGTTCACCGAGCTGGAGTAAAGTATGCCGGTGGTTTCGGTCGGCGTGCTGCCGTCGGTCGTGTAGCGGATGGATGCGCCGTTGGTGGTCGTGGAAATTGCCACCGTCTGTGCGGTCGCATAAGTGCCCGGCAGAGGATTAAAGGCCGGGGCGGCAGTTTGCGGAAGAATCGTATAAGTACCGCTCGTCACCGGGCTGTCGGTAAAGTTTGTCTCGTAGGCCATGGCCTTGAGCGTGGTGGTGGCACCGATGACCACCGGGCCGGAGTAGATTGTGCCGCTGGTCTCCGTGGGCGTGCTGCCATCGGTCGTATAGCGGATGGTGGCGCCGCCGTTCGAAGTGATCGTCACTGTCTGGGCACTCGTATAGGCGCCGGCGGCAGGACTGAAGGCCGGCGCGGCGGCCGCAATCGCGTATTTCTTCAGCAAATACGCATTGACGTTGGAGCGTTCGGTCGGCGTCAGCACCCGGTTGTAGATAATGATCTCAACAAAATCGCCGTCGAAGTTGGGCCCATGGCCAGGCACATTGGAGCCGCTGCCAATGGTGGGATCATCGCAAAACGCGACCGTATTGCCCGTCTGGCTGTAATGCGGATAGCCATCGAAATTCTGGAACCAGGTGGTGTTGTCGCCGCCCACATTGTAGATCTGGAAATCCGTGAGATCCGCCGGCGCCGAACCCGTGTCGTACCAGCCGTTGGTCGCGAAGTCGTCGAAGATGTCTCCGCCGCCCTCGGGATAGCGACTGCCATTGGAGCCGCCGATGGACCAAAGACCGCATATATTTCCAGTAGAAGAACGCCGCACCACAGCAAACGCCTCGCCCGCACTTGCACTGGCCATGAGACCGGTGGGCAGATACAATATATCCCCATTGTCCTCGGTGAAGTGAAGCGCGGGGAACCCGTTAATCTGACTGGCAACAAGCTGGGGCTGACCGCCGTCGCCTTCAGTGGCATTGTTACCGCTGACGCTTTGGTCCGCCCAGGCAGTGACATTGCCATTACTGTCGAAAGTAATGCCAGTCGTGGAGCGCAGCCAGAGGCGAAGTCCACTCGTCGGCAATGCCGCGGTGTTGAGCGTCGTGACCGGAACGGAACTGCTGTAGGCCGAGGTGCCGGCATAGCTCGTGAGCTTGACCCGGTAGGTGTACGTCTGGCCCGGCGTCAGCCCGCTGTCCGTATAACTCGTGAGGTCGTTGAGCTGGGTGACGACGGTGAAGCCTCCCCCACCCGTCTGCCGTTCGAGCGTGGTGACCGTGTGCATGGTGTTCGGTGCCGTCCATGATAGATCGACCGAACTCTCCGTGGCGGCAAAAGCGGTCAGGGTCGGCTGGGCAGGAACAACAATGGTCGGCGGATTGTATTTCTGGTCCAGGTACTGCATCACCGAATCGCGCTGCGCGGGAGTGAGAACGTGATTATAAACAACGATGGCGGCGATATCGCCATCGAACTGGCAGCCATCGCCGTCGCCAATGGCCGGATTGCTGCGGAACCCCACGGTGTTGCCGGACTGCTGGAAGTGGGGATAGCCATTGAAATTCTGGAACCACGTCGTCGAATCGCCGCCCACATCATAGATGTGAAAGTTTTGGAGTACGGAATTATCGGGCGCGGGCCCGGTGGAGTACCAGGTGTTGGTGGCGAAATCATCGTTGATTTCGCCAGTGTATTCGGGGTAGCGGCTGCCGCCGTTGGCATAGGTTCCAAAGGCCCACAGACCGACGATATTGGTCGTGTTTGATCTCCGCAGGACGGCAAAAGCTTCGCCGCCGGAAGCGCCCGACATCGGATTGGTCAGCAAATTCAACGAATTTTGCTGCGACTGGTTGAAATGGACCGCCGGCAATCCATTGATTTGACCGGTCACAAGGGAGGGCTGCGAGGAGGAGTTGCCCTGGGTGGCATTGTTGCCGAGGCCGCTTTGGTCGGCCCAGGTGCTGACGAAGCCGCCGCTGGCGGTCACACCGGCATCAGCGCGGAGATAGAGACGCAGGCCGCCAACACTGTAGAGCACGGCGTCGGGGTCGGCGACCAAGGGATTACGGCCGGCGGCGACTTCGGCGCCGTCGCTCATACCGTCGCCATCGGTATCGGGATTGTGCGGATCAGTACCGTAAAGATATTCCTGAAGATTGGTCAGGCCGTCGCCGTCAGGATCGAGATTGCTTTGATCGACTGTCGTGGAGAGGCCGTGGGCGGTCTCCCAAGCATCGTCGATGCCGTTATTATTGGCATCGGCAAACAACGGGTTCTGCGGGCCGGCAAAAATATCATCGAGACCGGTGCCAGTGGCGGCGTCGCCAGTGATGGCAAAGGTGGAGAGGTAGGTGCTGGTGTTGTCGCGGAAGTTGAGGCTCGCCGCAACCATGCTGCCATTGGCATAGAGATCCCAAGTCTTGTGTGTGAAATCAAGGCGGGTGGTGAGACGAATCCAGTTCTGCGACTGGTAGTCGGCCATGAGTGGCGCAGTGAAAGCGGTGGATTGCCAGGTGCCGCCGCCCGAGCCGTTGCCGTTGAACGCCTGAAGAGCGCCCAGGCTCCCATTGAGCACGAAAGCGAAGCGAGCACTCCCGACATCGAAGGTGGTGGCGGTGGCAATGTCGGTCTCGGCGACAGGCTTGGCGTAGAAATCGACAAAAATTATGGTGGTGCCGGCAAGCTGGGCGAAGGTCTGGGCCGTTTGCGCGACGGAGGCTCCGGGCTGGAGCACAACCGATTGCGTGCCGTGGAACGCATCTGCATTGACGACCGACGCGGTCCCTTGGGCCACGTTCCAACCGAGTTGATGGTTGAGCGAACCAAGCGTGTAACCTTCGCCGCTTTCAAAGTCCGTCGTGTAAGGCAGACTGGGCAGATTAATCGTATAAGCCGCGGTGCTGACTGCGCTGTCGGTAAACCCGGATTTGTAGGCGATGGCCTTGAGCGTGGTCGAAGCACTCAGGCTGACCGGATTGGAATAGACCGTGCCATGCGTTTCAGTCGGCGTGCTATTGTCCGAGGTGTAACGGATTGTGGCGCCGCTCGTGGTGGTGCTGATCGTGATGGTTTGCACGCCAAGATAGGTGCCCGCTATTGGACTGAAAGTTGGAGCGGCGGCCTGTGAAGGAAGATTGATGGTGTAAGGACCGCTGGTCACCGCACTGTCGGTAAAGCCACTTTTGTACGCGATGGCCTTGAGCGTCAGAGTCGCGCTGATGTTTACGGGAGACGAATAGATCGTGCCCGCGGTCTCGCTCGGCGTGCTGCCATCGGTGGTATAACGAATGGTAGCACCGCTCGTCGTCGTGCTGATCGTGACGTTTTGCGTGGCCGTGTATGTGCCGGCTGCCGGGGTGAAACCCGGCGCAGCAGCCTGCGGGATATTGATGGTATAAACGCCGGTGGCCACCGCGCTATCGGTGAGGCCGCTTTTGTAAGCAATGGCCTTGAGGGTCTTGGTGCTGCTGATATTGACGGGGCTTGAATAGACCGTCCCCGCGGTCTCGCTTGGCGTGCTGCCATCGGTGGTATAACGGATGGTGGCGCCGCTCGTCGTCGTGCTGATTGTGACGTTTTGTGCGGCCGTGTAAGTACCGGCGGCCGGACTGAAACTCGGAGTGGCGACTAGGATGATGGTGATGGTGTAGACCGCGCTGGCCACGCCGCTGTCGGTCATGCCGCTTTCGTAGGCAATCGCCTTGAGGGTCTTGGTGCTGGTAACACTGACTGCACTGGAATAAATCGTGCCGGCGGTCTCACTCGGCGTGGAGCCGTCGGTGGTGTAGCGAATAGTGGCGCCACTGGTGGTCGTGCTAATGGCGACGGATTGCACGACGTTATAAGTACCGGCAACCGGACTAAAGGTCGGAGTAACGACCTTGATCGTGAAAACGCCGGTGGTCACGCCGCTATTATTGAAGCCCGCCTTATAGGCAATGGCCTTCAGGGTTGTCGTAGTAGTAATGCTGACCGCGCCGGAATAAAGTATGCCCGCGGTTGAACTAGGCGTGCTGCCGTCGGTCGTGTAGCGGATCAATCCGCCCGTGGTGGTTGTGCTGATGGTAACAGATTGCGTGCCGGTATAGGTGCCAGCGACAGGGCTGAAAGTCGGCGCCGCCGCCGTTATCGTATAGACGCCGCTGGCGACCGAACTGTTAGTCATGCCGCTTTTGAATCCAATGGCCTTGAGGGTCAGCGTCGTGGCAATGCTGACTGGAGCGGAGTAAAGCGTGCCGACCGTTGAACTGGGCGTACTGCCATCCGTCGTATAGCGGATCGAGGCCCCGCTGGTCGTCGTGCTGATTGTGACCGACTGCGTATTGTTGTAGGTGCCCGTAACGGGACTGTAGGTGGGCGTCGCCACCGTGCTCGCATGAGTGACAGCGCTTAACGAAACCCAAGCGAGCAAGACCGCCAGCACCCGCGAAAAACCGGCTTGGCTTCTGTGAAGCCCCGTTGGGGCACCGGTCAACCGATTAAAAGCATCGATAAAGAAAATTTCCCGGAAAAAACGAAGCCAGCTAGTGTCCAGATTTGTCCGGGCTCGGGTGTCCATGTTGGTCAAGCTGAAGAATGCTTAAGGTCCATCGGAGGCGGTCGGTTGAAGAAGAACGCCCGGTGCAAAGCAACTGCAAAATCGGACGCCTACGAGAATGTCACACATTGGTGCTTATTTTGGCGGGGATGGAAGCAGGTCATTAACGACGGCGTCATCCCGGAAATTTCTCAGCGGGTGAAGTCCGCCCGCCGCTGGCATCCGGATGCGATAGAGTCGATGGGCGAATTTCACCCAGTGACTTATTGAAAAAGAACGCAGAACTCTCGAAGCGAAATCTCATCGGCCGGCGCGTCCGCACGATCCGCTTGAGCCGGTCTCCGTCGATCACCCTGGAGGATTTGGCCGGTCGCATGGCGGCGCGGGGCGTGACCCTAGACCGGTCCGCCCTCGGCCGGATTGAGAATGGAAAACGCTATGTGCTCGATTACGAGGCGGTCGGCCTGGCCAAGGCTTTGAAAGTCAGGCTGCGAGATTTGTTCGGTATCGAATAACGCTCCCGGCTCATCGCGGCTGGAGTAATTCCGCGATGAGCGCTTTGTGTCGTTCTTCGGTCATCTTGCAAAATCTCTCCGTGTATAATGCACAATGAAGTCCATGCTGTTTTTTAGATGCATCTAAGCAGGAATAGCATCCAAGCATGCCTGTAAATCTGCGGCGCTTAATCGCTGATAAATGCGATGAACCGTCTCAGAAGCATGGCCAACGAAACGCATGGCTTGGCTTTGCGATACACCCGCACGCGCCAAGCGAGTGACCACAGTCACTCTTGTGCAATGAAAACACAGATGTGGTAGGCCGATATCCTTGAAAAAGAAGTGCCATTCCTTCGAAACCATTCTTGGCAGTGCACAAGTGATAGTTTTATTTTCTGCCCTTAATTTCAACACCAACGGAACCAGCTCAGAGTGAAGAGCCGTCGTGAAAATTTTGCCGCCTTTGATTCGAAAGGAAATCGTGCGTCTGGCAAGATCCACCCAATGCAACGGAAGGGATGTTTCCGAAAGGCGACAACCTTGGTGAATCGCAATTTCGAAGCAGATACACATCCATTCCCTCGTGGGGTCTTTCTCGATAAGCTCGGCAAGTTTCAAACGAATATGCGCGATTTCCGCATCGGTCATCTCCGGTTTTTCTTTCACCGGATCACGCTTGAGGCCCATGCGCATGCATGGGTTTTGTTCGCAATAGCCACGGCGCTGGGCTTCTCGCATCAGAACACCCAAAAACTTCAGCTCGGTTATTGCGGTGTTTCTTGCGATTGGCTTTCCGCAATGTCGTTTCTGCTGCTCCCTCCAGCTTAGGTACATTTCGATATGCCGATATTCGAATGTGCGAGGCATCTTGATGGCCGCCCAATCCATAAATTCGCTGAGGGCAGCCCATGCGTTTTCTCCTCTTTTAAGAGAAAGCGGGGACCGGCGATAGCGAATGCGAATGTAATCCAAGGCCCACGCGGACCATATTTCACCATCAACTAAAGGCCTGTACGCTTGCGCCTCAGTCGAGCGCTCCTGGGCGTAAGACAGCGCCTTCCTTCGGCCCGTGGGATCATCCAGTCGGAATTTGGTCGATTCATGGACCCGCTTGGCATACTTTGCGGACCAGTACGAGATGTACCAATACGGACTTTTTGGCCTTTTGTAGATCGAGGTATATTTCATCGCAGCAAGTAGTGCAGCAAGGTGCAGCACAACCTACTGCCTCAATCAATGCGTTCCTCTATCGCGCAAAGGCCTGCAAAGGTTTGAAAGCAATATTGCTGTGTCCCCGGTTCGATTCCGGGCCTTGCCACCACTTTTGTGCGGTGCGGCCAAATAAATGGGAAGCGCCAGGCCGTATCATCAAGTGGCTAATCAACAGTTACTTGCGTGAATTATGGCCTGATCTCACGGAATGATTCCCAAGATTTGGCCTATGTCCTGCCTTGAGCAGGCACTCCGATGACACAGTTCACGGAAACGGGTCTCGGTAGAAAGCCAGGGAGAAAGAGGAAGCGAGCCGGGCAATCAATCTGGATCGGCAGACCGCGGGCCTTTGCACCACCGCCTGTTTTTTGCGCATATGGCCACCGGCGTCTCGAAATAAAATAGGCTGGCGGTGACCTACCCGATCACCGCCAGCCATCGAACAAGCAGCGTTCCCCTTAAGATCCGCTGCTAAGACGCATGCAGTGCAAGCCGAGGCTTGTCCGCACAAGGGATATGAAAACCGAAACAACCCTCCCGCCCACGACTATCAGACGGATGGTTTTGAGGTTCGATAGCTTACCCAAGCTGCATAATGAAAGATACCCCCTAAAACAGGGGGAATACGCGCACCAGGCGCGGCAAACGCAGCGCAGGCACTCCAGTCAGCCGCGGCCGGCGGGAGTCTTTAAATACTTGATCACGGCTTCGGTCCGTGAGCGGACGTGCAGTTTCCGATAAATATTGCCGAGATGATCGCACACGGTGTCGTAACCGATACCGAGCCGATCGGCGATTTCCTTGCTGGCATATCCTTGCGCCAGCAAATTGAGAATTTCTATTTCCCGGCGGGTGAGCGACTGGATCGCCGGATCGGGCACGGCGGTCTTATGAAAATACTGGACCACCTTGCGGGCGATCTCGGCGCTCATCGGCGAGCCTCCCGTTTTCACGTCATTGATCGCACCGATGATTTCCTCGGGCGAGGAACGCTTGAGCAGGTAGCCGCTGGCACCCGCCTCCAGCGCCTTGAAAATCTGCTCGTTGTCCTTGTAAACCGTCAGGATCAGGATTTGCAGCTCCGGCATCAAGCGCTTCAGCCGGGCTGTGCATTCGATGCCGGAAATATCCGGCAATTCGATGTCCATGATAACCACATCCGGCTTATGCTTCGGAATCGAACGCAGCGCGCTCGCTGCGTTGCGGCTGGTATCAATGCACTTGCAGCTCCCCGAATCCGCAATGATCCGCTCGAGGGAGGCGCACACCCCGGCATTGTCCTCTACGATGGCAACAGTGATAGGCATGGATTATAAAAATGAGCCCGACGGGGAAGCCAGGTCCCTCACCTGGCCGGGATTGCCCACGGTGGCGTCGTCCGCGCGGGCAAATTGGATGGCAATGCGGATGCGTGCACCTTTCCCGGGCGACGATTCCAATGAAAATGTTCCCTTCAGTTCCTCAATCCGTGAGCGCATGTTGGCCAGCCCGTTTCGTTCGGCGTGCTGCGGGGCCGTCGGATCGAACCCACATCCGTTGTCTTCGATCAAAAGTAAGAACGAGCCCCCTTCCATTTTCATGCGCAGCCAGGCTTCGGTCGCGCCGGAATGTTTGACGATATTGTTGGTCGCCTCCCTGGCGGTGAGAAAAAGATTCGAACGCGCTTCAGGGGTCAGCGGACAGGGAGGAAAATCGCCCATCACCTCGAGCCGGCAGCGGACGGGGCTCAGCCGCAGGAAATCCTGAAACATTTCCGCAAGGTAAACCACCAGCCGGTCCAGGTAGTCATTGGCCGGGTTCGCCGCCCACACCACGGCGTCCAGCGATCCGGCCAGACCGCGGACCCGCTCGGAAAGAAAGCCCAGGGCTTCGTTGCTGTCGGGCAAAGTGGCCTTCCGCCTCGCGGTCTCGGCAAAAAAACCGATCTCCGTCAGGCTGGCGCCCAGATCGTCATGGAGATTCTTGGCAATGCGGCGCCGTTCTTTCTCCATTGCCTGCCTTTGCTCCAGCCGCTCCAGCCGGAAGGCAAGCCGGCGGTGCGACCAACGGTTCAAACCCACCCCAAGTCCGACGACACCCGCCAGGACCAGGCCATAAAACCACCAAGTCTGGTAAAAATGCGGCCGCTGCACGATCGCGATGCTGTCACCAAATTCGTTCCATACTCCGTCGCTGTTGCACGCTTTGACCTGGAAAACATACCGGCCGGGCGGAAGGTTGTGATAATAGGCCGTGCGTCGGGTCTGCGCCTGCACCCAGTCTTTTTCATAACCGGCAAGTTTGTATTGAAAAAGCACCTGTCTGGGCTGCACAAAACTCAACGCGGTGTAATTGATGATCATTTCCCTCGCGCCGGGCGGCACCACGATGCCGTCGGCCGTATTCATGCTCTGCCCATCCACCGTGATATCCTCGATATGTACCGGCGGAATCGTCCGGTTGATCAGGACATGCTTCGGATCGATGGCGAGAAGCCCATGCCGCGTAGCGAACAAAATTTCATTGTGGCGCGTCTTCCAGACGACGGGTTGCGTCCCGGATGAAACCGGATTGAACCGAAAATCATCGCCGATCGACGCATTGTGCATTTTCGGCGCCGACAGCTCACCCCGCGCAACCGCGACCAGTTCCTCCTTTGTCGCCCATATCACCCCCGCCGGAGTGCCCAGCCACAGGCGCCCGTTATCATCCTCCGCAATCGCTGCAACATGGTCTGCCATCGCGTCCGCCAAGGCTTCCGGACTGAACCAGCGCCCATCGATCAGCACCCCGAGCCCCGCGTCCTTCATGCCCACCCACAGCCGCCCCTCCCGATCCACGAGCAATGCCCGCACCGCACCGCTTGGTCCGGCATCTTTTTCGGTCACCGAAACGACAACCCCGTTCTCATACTTGCACAGGCCGCCGGTGTCCGTCCCGAAGTAAATCCGGCCGGCACCGTCTTCGGCGAAGGCCTGCACCGATTTAATCGGCTGGCCGTTGAGTTCGACCGACGTGAAACGGCCGGTTTTATCACGCACCAGCAGGTAATCATCCGCGCCAAACCACACATTGCCCCGCCGATCCTCGTAAATGGCATGCACGGCCCGGAGGTCCCGGTAGGATTGAATCACTCCGTTATTCCAGGCCGACAAGCCGGCGGAAAAGGAAATCCACACCGTCCCGTCGCTGGCACCAAAAACGGCCAGCGGAAATCGTGAAATAAACCCGTCTTCCTCGGTGTAACGCTTGATCGTGCCATCCACGGCAATGCGCACGACGCCTCCGTCCTGCACCGCCAGCCACGTGTTTCCATCACTGTCCTGCGTCACCGATTTGACGACGTTTGCTGCAAGATCACCGAACACCGTCGTGTTACGATATTGGGTGTGGCGCATGCGAATCAATCCGTGCGCCATCGCGCTAAGCCACATGCTGCCCTCATTGTCCTCGAAAACATTCCGGATATTCCGGCTGGGAATGTCCGTGATCGTCTCGCCGGAAAACTGATCGAGATCGGTGATCCGCTGCAGGGCGCCGTCAATCACCCACAATCCCCCGTTGCGGGCCGGCTGGATGTCGCTCACTTGGATGCTCACCAGCCCCGACGCCTTGGTGAAACGCGCCAAAACATTGTCCTTCAGCCGGTAGACGCCATGGCTGTTGGCAAACCACATGGTGCCCTGCGGCAATTCGCAAATCGCGAAGGTATCCCGGTCAATCCTGCCATCACCGTCATAGTAGCGGAATTTCCCGTTTTCACCGCAGACCACGCCGTTGCCGTTCTTGAACCCGATCCAAAGCCGGCCGGCCGAATCAATGAAAAGGCATCGCACCGACCGGCTGGGCATGGCGGGATCCTGGTCATACCGCGTGAACTGCCCGTCCTGCCAGGAATTCAATCCCCCGCCGGTAGTGCCAATCCAAATACGTCCGGCGCTATCCTCCACCACCGCGGTCACCGCCGTATTCTCGAAGCCCATTCGCTCAAAAACCCCTTTCCGATAGCGGATCAATCCCTTCTCCATCCCGATCCATAGATTTCCGGCCCGATCCTCATAGAGGCAATTCACCGAATGATCGACAAACGCAGGCGTATTCGATTTCCGAAAAGTCACAAATCGGACGCCGTCGAACCTCGCCAGCCCGCCCTCGGTGCCCACCCAGAGGTAACCATCGCGGGTTTGCAGGGCCGCCGTGACATTTGTCTGGGGCAGCCCGAGTTCCATCCCAAAGGAATCAAACGCATATTGCCCGGGACTACCGGTATTGCTGATGTCCGCACTTTGCGCCGACGCCACCGCCGCCGGCCACCAAGCCAGAATCTGAAAAAGCAGCAAAGGCAAAAAGCCCGAGGCACGGCCTGGTTGCAGCAAGACAACCCGGAGCCTCTTCACAGCGGTCGGTGAAACTCGAGACACGGCAACACTTCAAAATTGGGGATTAGGGTATAAGAGCCAGCGGCCATTGACATCCGGGAGTGTCCCCGGGGCAATGAAAACCGGAATGACGGCAGGGCATCTGCACTCCGACAAATCCGTCGAATACCATCCCAAACAATACTCGAACGCAATAACCGACCACCCCGTCAGGGCTTATTCGATGATGAACCGCCTGAATCTGCCCCCCAAATGCAAATCACTTGATTGATTGTCGGCAAAGCTACGGGCGACCAGATACAAAAAAGAGCGGCGCACCATTTTCAGGCGCGCCGCTCAGGGCTAAATTTTAACTATCGTGGGTACGACAGCGCTCAGAAGTGCACCGTCGTGGAGAACCGGCCCGTGATGCCAGGGTAGGCGCTCACCGAAATGCGGCCGGCGGGCTGCCACCAGAACTTGGAGTCAGCCACGTTGTCCACGTTCAGGTTGAAGCTGTAACGATTCCACGTGTAGCTCGCACCGGCATTGATGACGGTCCAGCCGGCAATGAAGAAGCCGGGCTGGCCGACCGCCGCACCAGGTGTGCCGAGACCGTTACCCGGATTTTCACCAGCGGTGTCACCAGAGTGCACAACACCCGCAAAGATGCTGAGGTTCTTCAGCGTGCCTTCGGTGAAGTGATAGTTGATGAGCAGATTCGCCAGCTGATCAGGAATATTGCGCTGACGGCGGCCCAAGGCGTCACGGAGCTTCATCTTGGTGAAGCTGGCAACGACCGAGATGTTCTTGGTGATTCCGCCGACCACGTTGAATTCAAAACCATGGTTGGTCAGGTTGCTCAACAGGGTCGCCGGCTGCGAGGCGTCGGTGTTATGCAGGGGATTCACCGTCGCAACATTCGACTGATTGATCTGGAAGTGATCAGCCGAGATGGAGAGGCGGCCATTGAGGAATTGCGTCTTCACGCCGAACTCGTGCTGCTTGCCCCTTTGCCAGAGCACCGGGGTGTTTCCAGGAATGCCCGCGTTGGTCGAGAACGAATAATAGAGCGAGACGTTCTTGGCCGGCTTCAACAAAACACCGGCAAGATACGTGTCCTGAAAAGCCTTTTGTGTCGGCTGCAGGGCATTTCCGGTCGTATGGAAGTTGTTGGTTGTGATCCGGGGATCACCAACAGGCAGAGAAGAGAGCGTGGTGCCAACCGTGGTGTCGGTGTAAACAATCGGCTTCGCCCAAGTGCGCGAGGCGCCGCCGCTCAACAGGACGCGGTCATTATAAAAGCCGGTCTTGACGAGGCCATAGGCCTGATAGAGCCACGCGTGCTCGACCTGGTTCGAGAAAGAGCTCGTGTAGCTGGAGAGCAGCGGATGCGCCGGCGAGTAGTCGTCACTGACGGTCAGATTGCTGTTGGGCATGCTGCCGCCGACGTTCTTGTCCTGGCGGTTGACATTGGTCGGCTGCGAACCCTGCTGGTAAGACCAACCGGCGACCGGCTGGATGGAAACCTCGCCCGGATGGAAGTTGGCGGCATAGTCATTCTGGACCTGCTCTTCGTAGTTAACCTGATGAACTTCCTGCGCCAATTCCGGCACGCTGGCGGGATTGAACGCACTGAGTCCGACAACCTGGCCGGCGGCATTGAACGTCTCGCTCGGGCTGGCGCTCGGATAGCCTACGTCCTGTACGAAATTGTCATACAGGCCTTCGGCGGCCAGACGCACACTGACGACATCGGCGATAACACCGGTATATTCGAGAGCGGCAATGTTAAGGCGATCCATGCGCTGACTCCAGCGCGCCGAACCGTTCCAGCCATCGTATTTGAACCCGTACTGGTGCTGGTTGGAAAGAGTCACACCGTTGATCGTGGAGGGATCGTAAATGATCTGGCCGTTGTCATTGGGATTGGCCTGTGCGCCGGTGACTTTCCAGTCTTCACCAAACCATTTGAAGGTGAGCTTGGACGTATCCGAAAACTTATAGGCCAACTGCACGCTGCCGTTGGTCTGCTTAACGTAGCCGGGCACGAAGGTCTTGGTGTCCTGGTAGGAACCGATTACGCGGTAAGCGAGGCGCGAACCAATCGGACCGGTGGAATCCAAGGTGACTTTCTGCGCATTGTAATTACCAACTTGTCCCGTGATCTCGTTGGCGGCCTTGAATTGGGGGGACTTGGTGACGATGTTGATCGAACCGCCGGGGCTGCCCGTGGGCGAAAGAATCGTGTCAGGTCCCATGACCAGTTCAGCGCGTTCGACAAAGGCCGGATCGAAATTGGCCTGGAAGCCGCTGCCGGTCGGAAGCAGGAAGCTCGAGAAATTATCGATCGTCTTGCTGAAGCTTTCGAAACCGCGGAAGTTCTGGCGATCCATGATACCGCCGGCGCCGGCGCCACGGCCACCGCTCACGCCTGCAAAGTAACGCGTGACATCGTAGGCTGTGGTCGCACCGAGGTCTTTGAAAAGCTCTTTGGGCACGACGTTGACCGACAGCGGTGCATCGAGGATGCTGGTCGCAACACGCGAGATCGAGGTCGCATCGGTTGAACCGTAACGGTCACCCTTTTGGGACGAAACGCTGAAGGAAGGCAGTTTGACGACCTCTTCTTCTGAGGTGGTCGAAGCCGGTGTGGTAGATGCCGGTGTGGTTTGCCCGTGAAGCAAGGAACTGCTTCCCAGCAAAACGGCAAAGCCAACGAGGCGATGGGCTATTTTCATTGTAGTTTGTACTCTTGGGATGGTTTGTTGGGGGTAGGAATCCCCCCGCTAGCATGAACGAATCATGTAAATGCATCGCGCGCGCCAAGCTGTAATGGCTAGCATTAGTGACATGTGAGCGGTTTTGCTATCTTCCGCACAAATTCTAACAATCGTTGTAAGTGAGCTTTCCGATTAATGAAATCGGATATTCACAATTTTTCCCGTCCGAATTGTCGTTCTCGGCTACAATAGGAGAATTCAACCAGCTTCCTCCGTGTGCTGCAGGATCCGGCTGGCGGTGAGGCCATAATAGCGCTTGAAGGCACGGCTGAAGTCGTTGGGGTGGCGATAGCCCAGGGCATAAGCGACCGATTTTACCGAGGCTTGGGCGGGCAGAAGTTGCTCACGGGCCCATCGCATGCGCCAATCCAAAGCGAAAGCCCTCGGACTCTTTCCGGTGTGTTCATGAAATAAACGCTTCAACGAGGCCCCGGAAATTTGCAGGTACTCGCACAGATGCTTGATCGGCTCTGGCTCGTCGAGGTGATTGCGAAGGTATTCCATGGCCAGATTGAAACGAAAATTTTCATCTGCCGTTTGCCGGTGTTCACGCGCCTCAAGCAGGCAGAGGTCCAGTTGCAGGCGCGCAGCATGCAGCTGCAGCATGCTGCGCTCATTCGCGTGCGCGACCGCTTCGCGGCATTGCGTGTGCAGGTTTTTCAACCGGCGCAGCAGATCCTTATCCAGAGATATTTTTAAAAAATCGCCGGGATTCGGCCGGAGCGCAGAATGGGTGGGCTGTGACCTCCATATCCACGTCAGAATGCAGCACCGTTGCTTCGGCTGATCCCGATGCCCGACCGGACATTCAGGATGACAAATGCTGACCATGCCCGGATGCATTCGTAATGCTCGTTCACGAACCAGGAGTGTCGGAGAGCCCTCCAAAACCATGAAATAATGCCATCCGTCATGTGATGATGATTCGATCGGCACATCACCATACCAACGGTAACCCCACGACAAGTAACGCAATTCGAGCGATGTAGCACGATCAGGCAGCCAGTACGGACGGCCCTTGGGGGGCGTGACCAGAGCGACCGAGGGAACAATAGGCCCGTCTGACATTGTTTCTAAGTAGCATATTCGCTCATCACTGACAAGCGCTAGCTGTTTCCCGCAAACAAATGACAAATTAAGATTGTCGAGCTTCAATAGGCACTGTGGCCTACCCTTTTCGCTTCGTGCCCATGCTGCCCCTCGTAGATGTGCTGGGCCCGAGCGACGGACAGTTCAGATACGTTCAATTGGTTCACCTGGCTTGGTTATCCCTATGAAAAAGATGTCTTCCCTCCCCGAAGGCCGCGTGCAACGCGCCTTCTCCCTCCCCTCCGCCAAGCGGCTTTCCACGGCCGCCGCCATCGTATTGTTTGCAGCCATGGGCCTCGGCTCGCTGCAAGCAGCCACCATCGACGTCACGAAATCCCCCTACAACGCCTCCACCAACGGCACGACGGATGACACGACTGCCATCAACAACGCTATCTCGGCCGCCAGCAGCGCCGGCGGAGGCGTGGTCGAGTTTCCGTCCGGCAAATATCTCACTGGCTCCGTCCATCTGAAAAGCAACGTCACGCTGCAGCTCGATTCCGGGTCGACCATCCTGGGCAACTCCGGAAAAATCGACGCCGGTGAATCCGAGAACAGCTCCTATTCCTCGTATCAGGATTATGGACACGACCACTTCCACGATGCCCTCATCTGGGGTGACGGCCTCACCAACGTCGGCATCACGGGCTCCGGCACGATCGACGGCAATGGCGCCCTGGCTACCAGCCAGCCGGGCAGCGGAAAAGGCGACAAGGGCATCTGCTTTAAGCAATGCGACGGCGTCCTCCTCTCCGGTTTCACCCTCAAGAACGGCGGCTGGTTCGGCCTTTTCACGCAAGGCACCAACAACATTGTGGTGACCGGCATCAGCATCAAGGACAGCAATCAGCGCGATGCCTTCGACTTGGTCAACGCCCAGCATGTGGACATCAGCGACTCCGACATCGAGGGTAGCGACGACTCCATGTGTCTGAAGGCGACCTACGCCCTCGGGCCGACCGACGCGCAGGGAAACACCTGGGTCAACCGCGACATCCACGTCGACCATTGCACGATCCTTTCGACCGGCAACAACGCCGTGCAGTTCGGTTCAGAGACTGTGTTCAATTTCTATGACTGCACCTTCACCCATCTGACAATCACCAAGGCCGGCAAGGCCGGACTCGGCATGACCTCGAACGATGGTTCGATCATGGATGGCGTCACCTTCTCCGATATCACCCTGACCGGTTGCGTCACCCCCATCTGGCTGAAGATCACCGATAATCATCGCAAACCCAGCAGCTATCCCGGCCCGGTGGTCGGCAAGATCCGTAATGTCAGTTTCACCAATATCACCGGCAGCGGCAATGGTTCGACTACCAGCACGATCGAGGGATGCGGCACCGTCAGTCCCGCCGTCACGATCGACAACATTGTCTTCAATAACGTTAAGCTCACCGTGCCTGGTGGCGGCTCGGCAGGCGATGCCAGCAACACACCTCCCACCGACAATAACTGGCAGCCGCGGTACTTGGGAACCGCTCCTTCCTATGGTTTCTTCCTTCGGCACATGACCAATGTTTCGTTCACCGGCTGTAATTTTGGCTTCAGCAGCAACGACAATCGTCCCGCGCTTAAATGCGACAATGACGGTGCGAATCTCAAAATCGACAGCCTGACCTATCAGAAAGGCTCCGGCCGTCCCTATGACCTCGGATTTGTCAACGTCGCCGGCTATCAGGTCACCAACAGCGGTACGCCGACCATCAGCGCTTCGGGCTCGACCACGGCCACGATCACGGCTGCGCCGATCTTCACCCCCTACTCCGGCACCTACTCCAGTGGCCAGACCGTGACGCTCGCTTCGGCCACCAGCGGCGCCTCCATCCGCTACACGACCGATGACAGCACGCCCACCGCCACCACCGGCACCGCTTACTCCGGTCCGATCACGCTCACCGCTGACATGAACATCCGGGCGATTGCGACCGTCAGCGGCTCGAACAACAGCGCCGTGAACACCGCCATTTACACCGTCACCGGCTCCGGCCCCCCGCCGCCTCCTGTTGTTGCCGATCCGACCTTCAACCCCTCTGCTGGCACCTATACGAGCGCGCCGACCATCACGATTAGCGACAGCACCGCCGGTGCGTCGATTCACTACACGACAGATGGCAGCACGCCCTCGGAAACCGCTGGCACGCTCTACTCAAGCCCATTCGCCATTAGCGCAAGCGGCACCACCACGATCAAAGCCATCGCCTTTAAAAGCGGCTCGACCGATAGCAATGTCGTCACTGCGACGTACACGGTCAGCTCGACACCGCAGGCGGCGGCTCCGGTCTTCAGCCCGGCTCCCGGAACCTATGGCAGCGCGCAAAATGTGGCGATCACCTCGACGACTGGCGGCGCTTCCATCCATTATACGACGGACGGCAGCACGCCCTCGGAAACCGCTGGCACGCTCTATTCCGGGCCCGTTAATATCAGCAACACCAGCAGTGCGACCACGCTCAAGGCCATCGCCTTTGAAAGCGGCTTCACTGACAGCACGGTCACCAGCGGCACCTACACCATCACCACGGGCGGTGGCAATCCGGTGCCGGTCACCCTTGAGGCTGAAAACCTGTCCCCCGTCGGCACGGGTGCAACCGTCAGCATCAGCAATGACACGAATGCCAGCGGCGGCGTGATCGAGTTCCTCAACTCCACCGCAGCCGGCCAGTCGATTACCTTCACCACGCCGAGCATCGTCGCCGGAACCTACCAGTTGCAGATCCGCTACAAGCCCAATACCTCACGTGGCCAGTTCACCACGACGGTCGACGGCACCGCAGTCGGCGGCACCGTGGATGAATACTCGACCAGCCAGACCTACGTCACCGCCACCCTCGGCACCGTCACCATCGCCGACGGCGCGCACACCATCATCCTGACCGTTGCAGGCAAAAACGCCTCCGCGAGCCAGTTCTATGTCACCGCGGACACGTTTACCTTCACGCCGACCACCGGCGGCGGTGGTGGACCTGCTCCCACCGTCAGCTTCGAGGCGGAGAACCTCACCTACACTCCCAGCGGCGCGACGGCCTCCGTCCAGACCGACACCAACTCCAGCAATGGCAAGTGGGTCGAACTCGCTGGCAACAGTGTGGGCGACTCCATCAGCTACGCCATTCCCAGCATGGTGGCAGGCACCTACCAGGTGCAGATGGAATGGAAGGGCAACAACAGCCGCGGCATCGTGCAGCTCGCGGTGGACGGCACCAACGTTGGCCCCACGCTCGACCAGTATGCTTCCGGCCAGACCTACCCGACGACCACGTTTGGCACCGTGACCTTCGCTTCGGCCGGCACGCACACCGTCAAACTCACGGTGACCGGCAAGAACGGCTCCTCGAGCAACTATCAGATCTCCTCCGACAAGTTCACCTTCGTCGGACAGTAATCGTCATTCCGATCTAGAAAAATCAAGGGCGGTAAATTCCCCGGAATTTACCGCCCTTTTCCTTTTTCAGGATCTAACCCTTGTTCCCCTTTTGGCCCCCCCGGGCCAAATTTTTTTTCATTTCGAGTCTGGATTCAGGCCGATTTCATGACGCCATGAAGCTTTCGCTGCTTGGCCA
This sequence comes from Opitutaceae bacterium, assembly GCA_035485575.1. Lineage (GTDB taxonomy): Bacteria > Verrucomicrobiota > Verrucomicrobiia > Opitutales > Opitutaceae > DASRHD01. Next base: position 83,079 of record DATHNW010000025.1, read on the forward strand.
CCGGCAAACGGCGCACCAGCCGGCGAAGACGCCCGTCCAATTGTTCGATTTCCTCACCCAAAGCCTGGATAAGCGGCTGCGCTTCCGGCGCCACTTCCTTCAAAAATCCTTCTGGAATTGCCCGGCCGGGCAGGTAGTGCGCATGAGGGAAGGCCTGCAGCGTTTTTTCGCGCGCCCGGCGGCTGGTCTGCACGGCGGCAGCCTGGGCGACAAGCGTGGCTTCAAACTCTCCCGGCAATGCCATGGCTCGTTTAAATTCCCCCTCGCGCCGCAGTTCCAGCAGCCGGATGAGGCCACCGAGTTCACCGAGTTCGGCGCGAAGATGTTCAGCAAGCCTCTCCCATGAGAATTTCATGGCTTTTATGGGCCTGTTGTTCGTTGGCACGTTCCAATTGTACACGAAGCTGGCGGAGGGTTTGCGCATGGATCTGGCAGATGCGCGATTCGGTGAGGCCGAAGACCGCGGCGATTTCCACGAGGCGCATCTTTTCCTGGTAATACATCGCCAGGATCTTGCGCGGCGCTTCGGGCAGGGTGGAAATAAGCTTGGCCACCAGGCCCACCTGTTCTTCCCGCTCGAGCCGTTGCCGGACGGGCTCAACCGAATCATCGGCGATGATTTCGTGCAGCGAGGGCGCATCGGCCGTGTCGTCCGCCGGCTGGTCGATGGCAATGATGCGCACGGGCTGGGTCTGTTCGCGCCAGCGGGCAAAATTCTTTTCAGTGAGACCGAGGCGCCCGCGGATTTCCTCGTCAGTCGCGGCCCGGCCGAGATTCTGTTCCAGTTCGTCGGCGGCCTGGCGGAGCTGGCGGGCTTTCGCCCGCGTGCGGCGCGTGCATACGTCAAGCCGGCGCAGTTCGTCGAGAATGGCACCGCGAATGCGGGTGGTGGCATAGGTGGCAAATGAGCAGCCCTGCGTCGGATCGAATCGCCTGGCGGCGGCGATCAGGCCCGTGATGCCCGAGCCATGCAGATCATCGGCATCAACATGCGCCGGCAGATGAATCAGACAGCGATCCACCACACTGCGCACCAGCGGGAGATGACGCTCGACCAGTTCGGTCTCAGCCTTCGTCAAAGGCGTGGTCAGGCGGACTTGGAGAGGGACGACCGGCGCGGCGGAACCGGCAGGGAATGGGATGGTGGGAGACAGGCTCATGGCAGGGAAATGAATGAAGGCGACGGGTTGGAGCCTTCGTATTGCACCGCTGATGCCAGGCTGCAGGCATGTCTTGCATCTCGTTTATATGCATCATTTAGAAAATTTTATTTTTCTAGATGCCCTCACCGAGGGGCACTTCAGGCAATTTTTGCCTAGTCGCAACGGCAATCTTTGCCGGGTGCGGTGACCGTTTTTGCCGGGTATGCCCCGGTCGCTTCAAGGCCGTTCAGCCCGCAAGATCGATCTCGATGGCTTCACCGGCAGCACGATACGTGGCAAGCTTGTTGCGCAACGTCCGGATGCTGATGCCAAGCGCAGCCGAAGTCAGCGTGCGGTTGCCGCCCTGGCGGCGAAGTTCAGCGAGAATGTGCCGCTTTTCAATTTCCTCAAGGGGGAGGACTTTTTCCACCTCCAATGCGACGCGGCCTTCATCCATCGGCAAAACCGAACCGGTGGGCGCTTCCACCACGGGCGCCGGGGTGGCAACCGCCTGGTCGAGCACCGGTAGATTGAGTGCCGCCGCCCCGACCGGCCGGCCATTTTCCGTGAGAATGACCGCGCGCTCGATGGTGTTCTGCAATTCACGCACGTTGCCCGGCCAGGCATAGTTGAGCAAACGGGAGCGGGCCTCATCGGCAAAACCGGGCAGCTTGAAACCATGCTTGCGCGCAAAGCGGCGCAGGAAATGATCGGCGAGCAGCAGAATGTCCTCACGCCGCTCGCGCAGCGGCGGCACATGCAGGGGAAAGACATTCAGCCGGTAGTAAAGGTCCTGGCGGAAATCCCCCTTCTCCACGACCTGCTGCAGATCGCGGTTGGACGTGGCGAGAACGCGGACATTGGCCTTGATGGTCTTGCTGCCGCCGACCCGCTCGAACTCGCGCTCCTGCAACACGCGCAGGAGCTTGGCCTGCAGATGGAGCGGAATTTCACTCACTTCGTCGAGCAGCAGCGTGCCACGGTCGGCCAGTTCAAAACGGCCTTCGCGGCGTTCAGCCGCGCCCGTGAAGGCGCCTTTCTCGTGGCCAAAAAATTCACTTTCGATGAGATTCTCGGAGACCGCCGCGCAATTGACCTTGATGAAGGGCTCCTTGCGACGCGGGCTGAGGCGGTAAAGTTCGCGGGCAATCATCTCCTTACCCGTGCCGCTTTCGCCGGTGATGAGCACGGTGGCGTCAGTGGGTGCAACTTTTTCTATGAGCTGCCGCAGGCGGCCCATGGCCGGACTGCAGCCGAGCAGTTCGCCGCCGTCGATTGTTCCGCCTTCGCTGAGCGCCCGGTTGACCTTGATGAGCCGGTTGAACGAGTCGGCTTTTTTTAACACGACCTCAATCTGGCCGGCCGTAAAGGGCTTGATGAGATAATCGAATGCGCCAGCCCGCATGCAGGCCACGGCCGACTCGATCGTGCCGTGGCCGGTGATCATGACGGCGAGCGCGCGCTCCGGAAGCGCGCTCACACGCTCAAGGAACTCCTGGCCATTGCCGTCGGGCAGATGCACATCGACAAAAATGAGGTCAAACGTCTCCCGGGCGACCAGCGCATCCGCCTCGGCGATCGTCGAGGCGGTGCTGACGGCGAACTTATGCCTGCGCAACAGTTCCTCGAGCGCCATGCGCACCGCAGGTTGGTCGTCGAGAATCAAAATCTTTTCCAGGGACATGCTTGTGCCGGCAAAACGGCGATGGATCGGCCGTTATTCTGCAACAAGACCCGGAATAGACAAAAACAAAAATGCAGCTTATTCCGCCAGCCTCACTTGAAAAACTTCACGAGGTGCTCCGCGACAATGCGGATAATCTCGGGCGACGGATAGTCGGGATCCGCCGCGAGCGCGTGGCCGCGTGCGACAACCTTGGACCGCAATTGCGCCGGAGTGACGGCACCGCATGGCGGGGGGCATTTCGCACGCCGGGCTGATTTCGCATGGAAACCAAAGCGGGACCTGGGCATAATTTTTATGGTCGAGCGTGAGCGAAAAGCGCTTGGCTGACAGATGGCTATTTCGGCTGTCCAGCCGATTTCTTAAACGAAAAACTGCGCCAATACGGCACAATAAAGTTATTGGCAATAAGGCCGATAAAAGGCGTATGTCACCCAGCTCTTTCTCCTCTGCCCAGCTCGCGGTCCAGCGCCCGCCCAATGGCACGGCTGCCAGAGCGGGTGAACAGGCTTGGCCGCGCGCAACCAACCATGTCCCGGCTGACAGTTCCGCTCCGCCCGCCAATTTTGCCCACGATCTCAACAATTTCATCACCATTATCAATGGCTACTCGGAGGTATGCCTCGCCCGCGTCGGCGACAAGGATGAGACGCTTCGCAAATATCTCCATGCCATCCATGAGGCCACGCAGCGCGCCGGGGACCTCACCCTCAAGCTCCTCGCCTTGAACCAACAGAAGAAAAAATCCTCCCTGGCCAACGGGTTTCCGCAGGGCAGCGAATCCATCCTCGTCGTGGAAGATGAAAAGGCCCTGCGCGAGCTGCTCCGTTCCGTGCTCGAGCAGCATGGCTACCGGGTCACTTTCGCCAGTGACGGTGAAACCGCGGCGAAATTCTTTTCCGCCTCCCCCCAAACCTTCGATGTCGTGCTCCTCGACCTCCAGCTTCCCGATATTTCCGGATTTTCCGTCCTCGAACGAATCAAGCAGCTGCGTCCCGATCAAAAATTCATCGCCATCAGCGGCTGCGCCAGTGCCGAGACCGACGCCGCGTTGAAACGCCTCGGTGTACAGGATCATCTCCTCAAGCCCTACCATCTCGGCGACCTCGGGCGCACCCTGCGCAGCGTCGTCACCCGCGCGGCCTGAAAGGACCAGCCCGGCCCGAGCCGCGCTGCTTAAAAATATTTTTTGATGAGCCGCCGCAAAACCGGCCTCACCTGCCGCGCCAGCACCGGATTCGCATAGCCCATCCACGCCACCGGCGAAATCGTGTCGAGCGGCGTCCGCAGCGGCCCGCCCCTGGGCGCCTCCACCAAGCCGCCCGCCTCCGTCAGCAGCAACGCCGTGCAAATATCGTACGGATGGCAGACCAGCGATGAACGGCGGCCAAGCTTCGCGAGTGCCAGCGGCCGCAAGTCCCCGATCATGCGGTCGCGGCCGGCCAGCAGCTCGTGAATCTGGCCGCCGGTCGTGAGATATTGATCGTCAAACACCGGCACCCCGGCCGGGCCGGGCTCGTACAGCGCACTCCACAATTCCTCCTCGACGCGCGCCATGAGCGATTTGCCCTCGGGGAAAAATTTCACGAGCGAAGCAAAGCCATGCCGGAAGTCCTGCGCCGGCGAAGGCCGGGGAGGAAAGAGTTTTTTTCGTCCGCCGCCGCGCACGTCGACCGCCTCGGCCACGATCCCGCGTCGACCGCCTCCGCGCACCACGCTGAGCTGGTCGGAGCGCCATTGCTTGCTCGTGGGCAGTTCGGTCATGGCCGCGACCAGGATATCGGTAAGATTGGTTTTCGCCCCGCGCTGCGGCGCCAGCGCGGCCAGCGTCCAGGCGCTGCGCTTGTCGAACATCAGATTTCGCGTGCCATCGATGGGATCGAGGATGCATTTGAAAATCGTGCGCATGACCGGCGTGCCGCGCGGAAACGTGGCCGGCTCGCCCTCCTCCAGGCCCTCCATCACGAGTTCGACCGGCCACGCCCGCGGCCAGCTTTTTTCGAACCAGGCGAAGATCGCCGCCTCGCTGATCCGATCCACCCCATAAATCGTATCCGCCTCGGTCACGGCGGCGATGCGGGCAAAGCCCGCTGTGCCCTTTTTGTGCGCCGCCAGCAACGTGTCACGAATGTGGTCCTGCAGCACGCAAAGCAGGCGGCGCGCACGATGGAGCTGGGCGGCATTCATCAGCCGGTTTTCGCAGGATAAGGCTAAAGTTGCACCACGATTTTTCCAAACTGGCCGCCGCGCTCCATCAGCGCAAATGCCTCGGCCGCCCGCGTCAGGGGAAAAACATCACTGATGACAGGCTTGAGGCGGTGCAGCGCAACAAATTCCTGCAGTCCGGTGAAGTCACCGGGACTGCCCATGGTCGAGCCGAGCAGTGAAATCTGCCGCCAGAAAATCTTGCGCAACGCCAGACCGGGCGCATTGCCGCGCGTCGCACCGAAAAACACGATGCGACCGCCAGGCGCGGCGAGTTCGATGAGATCATTGAACCCCTCCCCGCCTGCACTGTCAAAAATCACGTCAAAAAGGCCGTGCGTTTTGGCCAGCTCCGCCGCCCAACCCGGTTGCGTATAGCTGGCGCCGCCGGCCGCGCCGAGGGCGATGGCGCGGGAAATTTTCTCCGCGCTGCTGGAGGTGACAAAAACCTCCGCGCCCTGCGCGACCGCAAACTGCAGCGCGAAAAGCGCCGCGCCTCCACCAATACCGGTGATGAGCACACGGTCGGCGGCCCGGAGCTGGGCCCGGGCAAAAAGCGCGCGATACGCGGTGAGCCCGGAAAGCGGCAGCGCGGCGGCTTCCTCCCACGAGAGATGCGCCGGCTTCGCAACAAGATTGGCCGCCGGCACGGCAACTTTCTCCGCCAGCGTCCCGGCGCGCGGCAGGCCGAGGATGGAAAACCCCTCGCCTTGCGCCGACTCGTGGCCGCCCCAGTCCAAGCTTGGGTTGATGATGACCTCGCGCCCCACCCAGGCCTGATCCACGCCCTCGCCCACACTTTCCACCACCCCCGCTCCGTCGGAGCCGGGAATGCAGGGAAATTTCAGCCCGGCGTACTGGCCGAGCTTGATCCACACGTCGCGATGATTGAGCGCCGCCGCCCGCAGGTTGACCACTGCTTCGCCGGGCACGGCCGACGGATCGGGCACGCGGGCGATCTGGAGTTCGTTGACGGCGGTGAGCTGGACGGCGCGCATTAAACAGGCGAAGGCCGCGCCAGCGGCCCCCGGGTCAAAGTTTCAAACATGCTCGATGACGTCCGCAGGCTTGAAGCGGACTTTTTTGGCCGTGGCGTATTTGTCGTCGGCCGAGCGATAGCCGGCGGCACAGGCGCACAGCGTTGTGAGCCCTTGGGCCGCGAGCCCGAGGATTTCATCGTATTTCGGCGGCTCGATGCCTTCCATCGGGCAGGTATCGACATCGAGCAGCGCAGCCGCGGTCATGAACTGGCCGAGCGCAATATAAACCTGATGCGATTGCCAGGTGTCGAGACGACCGGCCACCCGCGCCTTCTCGAGGTTGCCCACCATCATGTCGCGATAGCCCTTGAGCGCCTCCTTCGTGCCTCCGCGCACCTCGACCATCCGGTCGATATAGCGGTCCACATGCCCCGGGCTGAGATTTTTCCTCATCGTGAAGACGACGTAATGCGAACACTCGACAGGCTGCGTCTGGCCCCACGAAACCGCGGAAAGTTTCTGTCGCGTGGCCGGATCCTGCACCACGATGAATTTCCACGGCTGCAGACCGTACGACGACGGCGCGAGCACAAGCGCCTCCTCCAGCACAGTCCAAATATCCGCCGGGATTTTCTTCGCCGGATCAAATTTTTTCGTGGCATAACGCCAGTGCAGGGCCTCGAGCAGCGTGTTGGTTGGAATTGATTTCATGAAAAGTGCCGGGAACGAGCATGGAGAATACCGGTTTGTCAAAAGACCCGAGCAAATTTAATCGGCATCGTCATTTTACGTTTCGCCGCCGGGCGCCTTCCTCCGCCCGACAACGCGCGCCAGCACGGCCGCGAGTTCGTCGCGGCCCTCGATGCGGAGGAGCCAGAGCGTCGCGCCGTAGGCCAGCACGCCCAGCGGGATCAGGCCCAGCACGGCAGCGAGGTCGGCCACGTGCACCTTGAACCGGACCAGATGGATATCCCCGCTGATGCTGCCGACCAGCTGCCAGCCGGCCCAGACCGTCATGCCCATCGCGAGCGTGCCCGCCAGCACCTTGACCAGGCTCGGCCAGAGCGGGGCCAGCGTCATGCCCGGCAGCCGCCGGGCGAGTGCCCGCTGCAGAAGCACCATCTGTACGATGATCGCCGTGGTGCTCGCGATCACGAGCCCGGCCGCGCCCAGCCAGTGCATGAGGGAAACACTCAAAACGAGGTTAATGATGAAATCCACCACGGCCACTTTGACCGGCGTCGCCGTGTCCTTCACCGCGTAGAAGGCGCGCACGGTCAGGTTCACCACGGAAAAAAACGGCATGCCCACCACGAATAGGGCGAGCAACGGCGTCATCGCGTGCGCATCATCCACTGTGAATTTGCCATGCTGGTAAAGCAGCCGCACGATCGGTCCGCTCAGCAACGCAAGGCCGACGGCCGCGGGCACGTTGATGACCAGGACGAGCCGCAGGCCCTTGCGAAAATCATTTCCCATCGCCGTGAAATTCCGTTCCGCCGCATGCCGCGCAATCAGCGGATAGACCACGGTCGAGATCGCGATGGCAAACACGCCGATCGGCAGCTCCATTAGGCGGTTGGCGTAGAACAGCAGCGCGCCGGCGGAATCGTTGATGGAATAGGCCAGCAGGCCGGAGACCGTGACGTTCACCTGATAAATCGCCGTGCCGAAAAATCCCGGTGTCATCAGAGCGGCGATTTCCCGCACCCGCGGCGACAGTCCGAGGTGGAAGCGCGGCCGCCAGCCGTCGCGGATCAGCACGCCGGCCGGGACCGCCATTTGCAGAAAGCCGCCCACCAGCACACCCGCGCACCACCAGTGCACCTCGGCCAGCGGCGTGCGGGCGAAATGCCAGCCGGCCACGCCAAGCGAGAGAATCATCGCCAGGTTCAGCCAGATGGGCGAGAGCGCCGGCTCGGTGAAGCGCTCCAGCACGTTGAGCGTGGCATTGAACGCGGCCGCGATACACACCAGCGCGAGGTAGGGAAAAAGAATGACCGTGAGATCCGCGACCAGGTACCATTTGGGCTCCAGGCCGAGAATGAGCCGTGAGCGGCTGAAGACCAGCATGGCCAGCGCCACCACGCCGCTGGTGACGACCAGCAGCCAGCTCACGACCGTGCTGAGCAGGGCAAAGGCGCCCGGCCGGCCGTTTTCGTGCAGTTCCTCCTGGAGGGTCGGCACAAAGGCGGCGGTCAACGCGCCCTCCCCGAGCAAGCGCCGGAACAGGTTCGGCAGTCGGAAGGCCGTCGTGAATGCTGTGTTGAAAATGCTCGCGCCGAAAATCGCCGCGCTGAGCTGGTCGCGCACGAGCCCGAGCACGCGGGAAACGACCGTGAGAAACGAGATGATGCCGATGTTCTTGATCTTCTTCGACACGCGCGCAGTTCTCTCGGCGCCACCGGCGCTTAGCAAGTTCTTAACCCATGGCATTGACGATGCTCCGCCGCCGGAACACGCTGATCCCATGCCGCTTGTTCCGAAACTCATCGAGAGACTCCAGCGCCACCCGAAGCGCGTCGTCTTCCCTGAAGGGAGCGATCCGCGCATCATCCAGGCCGCGCGCCAGTGGGTCACGCGCCGCATGGGCGTGCCCATTCTCCTCGGCGACCGCACCGCGATCAAGAGCGCCGCGGCCAAGCTCGACATCAATCTCGAGGGCATGCGTCTCATCGAGCCGGAACGCAGCGAGGACTTTGCCGCGTTCGCCACGGAATTTACAAAGCTCCGCCGGGACAAGGGCCTCACGCCCGACGAGGCCCGCGCCGCGATGCGCGATACGAATTACTTCGCGACCATGATGCTCGCCACCGCCCGGGTCGACGCGCTCGTGGCCGGCGCCACCGTCACGGCCTCCAGCGCACTGCGTCCCCTTTTCCAGATCATCCCGCGGCTGGAAAACGTCCGCGTGGCCTCGTCGCTGATGATCCTCGATTTCGATGAAAACAAGGTCGGCAGCGACGGCTCGCTCTTTCTCGCCGACTGCAGCGTCATCCCCGACCCGACCGCCGAGCAGCTCTGCGACATCGCGCTTTCCACTGCGATGATCGCGCACCATCTCACCAATGAGACGCCGCGCATCGCCATGCTCAGCTACGCCTCAAAAAGCTCCTCCAGCCAGCCGTCGCTCGTCAAGGTCCGCACTGCAACCGAGCTGGCCCGCGCCAAGGCCGCGACCGGGCGCCTCCCGATCGAGATCGACGGCGAGCTCCAGCTCGACGCCGCGCTCGATGCGCGCACCGCCGAGATGAAAAAAATCGCCAGTCCGGTCGCGGGCCGCGCCAACATCCTCATTTTCCCCGACCTGAACAGCGCCAACATCGGTTACAAGCTCGTGCAGATTCTCGCCGGCGCCAACACCTTCGGCCAGATCCTCACCGGCCTGAGCAAGCCCGCCGCCGAGATCAGCCGCGGCGCCAGCGCCCACGACATTTTCGGCGCCGCCGCCGTCGTCGGCTGCCAGGCCATCGACCGCCGGCTGCTCTACGGCACGGCCTGACCGTCACCCGCTCAGGCCCATGTATTCGCACTCGCAAAATCCCTTCATCCAGCCCGCGCTGCCGCTGCTCAAGACACCGACGAACACGATCACCAAGCGTATCTTCGTCGCCGCCACGCGCATGAACGATGGCAAGACGACGACCTGCCTCGGCCTCTTCGCCGCGCTCCAGTCGCTCTTCCCGCGTGTCGGCTTCATCAAGCCCGTCGGCCAGCGCTTCATCGAGGTCCACGGCCACAAGGTGGACGAGGATTCGTACCTGCTCGACACCATCTACGACGTCCACGTGCCCATCGAGAGCATGAGCCCGATCACCGTGGACAGCACGTTCACCCGCCGCTTCCTCAAGCAGCCGGACACGATGTTCGCAGAGCTGGTGGACAAAATCTGCCGGGCCTTCGACCGCGTTTCCTGGGAAAAGGATTTCACCCTTATCGAAGGCACGGGCCACGCCGGCGTCGGCTCCGTCTTCGAGCTCTCCAACGCCCGCGTGGCGAAGCTGCTCAACGCCAAGGTCATCCTCGTCTCGCCCGGCGGCATCGGCCGGCCCATCGACGAAATCGCGCTCAATAAGGCCCTCTTTGACAAACAGGGCGTGCAGGTCATCGGCGCCATCCTCAACAAGGTCGACGTCGACAAAATCCCGCAGATCGTCGAATACGCCGGCCTCGGCCTCGCCCGGCTGGGCGTCCCCCTGCTGGGCGTCCTGCCCGTGCTGCCGATGCTTTCCGAGCCCAATCTCCTGCAAATCGCGGAAGAAATCGGGGGCCGCTGGCTCAACGCCCGCTCCGTCGCCCCCAATGAGCGCGTTTCACGTGTAGTCGTCGGAGCCATGACGGCCAAGGGCATCGTCGACTACCTCCAGCCCGGCACTCTCATCATCACGCCAGGCGACCGGGACGACATCATCCTCGCCGCCATCTCCAGCGCGCGGCTTTCCGGCCAGAAGACCATCGCCGGCCTCATTCTCACGAACGACATCCTGCCGCACGAAAAGCTCCTCGAACTGCTGACCCAGACCGATATCCCGGTCATCGCCGCCCCCGAGGAAAGCTTCACCATCACGTCGAAAATCAACGGCATGACGGTGAAGACCCAGCCGCAGGACAAGGACAAGATCCCGGTCATCAAGCGGCTCATCACCGAGCACGTTGACCTTAAAAAGCTGCTCGCTTCTTTCTGAAAACGGCAGGGGCCGGACTTACTTCGCGATCATCAGCTTCAGCGTACTGCCGTCGATCTTCACATCCGTGAGCTTTTTCCATGCCGCCACCAGCTCATCGGGCAGCTGTTGCGCTGAATAAATTTTCTTCATCAGCAGACCCGTCAGCATGGGAATGTGCTGGGCCGGCATCGAGCCGATGAGAAACTCCTTTGGTTCATAGACAAACACGCCGCTCTCCTTCTGGAAGCCGCCCCGCATCTGCAGGATGACCGATTCACTCACCCCGAACAGGTTCAGCGTGCATGGGATTCCGATTTGCAGCACGCCGTTGCGGATGCGGAAATTCGGTTCCGCCGTCAGCGTAGCGGGATCCGCCGGCGGCTTCTTCGGCGCGCCGCCACTCCCCGCCATCCAGGTATTGAGTTCGTCCTCGGTCAGGTTGACGGACGTGCCTTCGATGAAAAGCTGCTGTTTGCGCAGGAGTTGCTGGCCCTTGTACGCGTCTTTCGTGCCCTGCAGATAATAAATCATGCCCTCGATCCGTTTGTCCGGCGGCGGCAGTTCATTTACCACGGCGACCGGCTTGAAGATCAGGAAAAGCGCCGCCAGAATCACGCCCACCGCGAGGCTCAACGTCGCGCCCAGCACGACTTCGACGATGCCGGGCCCATAAATGGACCGCATGAGTTTCTTGTCCATAGTCTGTTCCTATTTTGTGGCGGTGGCCGGGGTGGGCGCGGGCTTGCTTTCGCCGCCCGCGGGTTTGGCCGGCTTGTCCGCACCGTCTGTTTTTTTCACGGAAGATTTCTTGTAGTCCGTCTCGTAAAAGCCGCTGCCCTTGAAAATCAGCCCGGCGCCCACACCCATCAGGCGCTTGAGCGATTTTTTGCCACACTGCGGGCATTTGGCGAGCGGGGCATCCTTCATCGACTGGAAAGCTTCGAATTCGTGGCCGCACTTCGTGCAAACATAGTCATAGGTCGGCATGGAAAAGTTGCCGGTGTTATGGCGCCCGCTGGCCTGCTTTGCGAGACTCTTCTATGTTTCGGAAAAATGCCGCATAGAATGTCCATCCGCCCGCCAAGCCTGTAAAAATCGTAAAAGTCATCAAGGGGAAGCCCACGAACAAAAACCCGATCAGGGCAAACGTCGGCAACCAAAACCGGCCGCGGTGCGAAGCCAGCATCGCCACCAGCACCGGCAGCCGGAAGGCGTCGCGATATTCCTCGCGTTTCTGATACTGATAGAGGCCGGCCGCCGACAGCGGCCCCGCCAGTAGCACGCCGGGGATCATTGGCACATAAACAAACACGCCAAATGAAAACGGCCGCAGGGGCAGGGTCAACGCCCAGCACGCCACCAAGGGCACCACGCCCAGCACCAAAAAAATCACAAACGCCGCCACGCCATTGAGGAACAGCCGCCGCCAGTCCGTCCACTCCGGCAGCTCCAGGAGGTCGCCCCGCCGCGCCCGTGCAACCAGCTCGTAAAGATAGCCGAAAGCGAGGAAATGGGCCACCGGCACCACGAGCAGCAGGCCGCCCACGACGCACTTCACGAACCAGGACGAATCGCTGAATAACCGTTTGCAAACTTGCTCGAGCGTAGGCATTGCGGCGGAAGAAACCCGCCGCGCAAAGTAGCCACGCCCGCATGGACTTCTCAATCAAATTAAACTCCCACGTCACCCGCATCGAAGCCGGCATCGAGCGCCTCCTGCCGCCCGCCACGGCATCGGACCACGCCGGCCCCCGCCGCATCCACGAGGCCATGCGCTATTCATTGCAGGCCGGCGGCAAACGCCTCCGGCCCGTGCTCACGCTCGCCGCCGCCGAGCTCTTTCCTCCCGGCCCGGGACCGGCCGATCCCCTGCCCGCCGCCGTGGCCATCGAGTGCGTGCACACCTATTCGCTCATTCACGACGACCTGCCGGCGATGGACAACGATGACTTCCGCCGCGGACATCCCACCGCGCACAAAAAATTCGACGAGGCCACCGCCATTCTCGCAGGCGACGCCCTGCTTACCCACGCCTTCGCGCTCCTCGTCGAAAACTACCCGCCCGGCCTCGCCTCCACCCTCGTGCGCACGCTCACGGTCGCCGCCGGCAGCGCCCACCTCATCGGCGGGCAAATGGAAGACATCCTCGCCGAGAAAAAAGCCGGCACCACCGCCGCCGGCCTCGAATTCATCCATCTCAATAAAACCGCCGCCATGATCGAAGCCGCGCTCGTCCTGGGCGGCCTTTGCCAGGATGCCGACCCGGCTGCGCTTTCCACGCTCCGCACCGCCGGCCGCCATCTCGGCCTCACCTTTCAAATCATCGACGACGTCCTCGACGCCACTGCCGACAGCGCCACGCTCGGCAAGACCGCCGGCAAGGATGCAAAAGCCGGCAAGATGACCTTCGTGAGACTCCACGGCCTCGATGCCTCGCGCCGTTTCGCCTACGAGCATACGGAAAAGGCCCTCGCCGCGCTCAATCTCCTGCCCGGCGACAAATCTTTCCTTACCGCGCTCATCGAAATGATGGCCTCACGGTCAAGTTGAGCCGCTGATTGGGCCCTTGCACTGCCGGCTGTTGCCAGCCAATGATGGACTTAACCCCCACGCGTCGTGTCCACCGCGGCTATATCCCATACCATCGACACCGCCAAGCGGATCGTCCGTCTTCGGATCAACCGGGAACCAACCCTGGCTGAGGCCGAAGAAGGATTGCTGAGCGCGTTTCAAGATCCCCTCTACCAGACCGGCTTCACCTGTCTGGTGGACCGCACGGCGGCCGGGCCGCCGTCGAAGGACCATGTGTACGGGCTGACCCACATCTTTCGCCGTCGCCGGGAAATCCTCACTCCTTCCCGCGTGGCGGTGATTGTCGCAAGTCCCGCCGCCCACGGAATGTTTCGCATGCTGCAGGCCCTTAATCACGAAATGCCGAGCAAATTGAACATCTTCAACAACCACGCCGAAGCCGAACAGTGGCTGTGCGAACCGCCCGCAGACCCTGAGCAATAAACCGGCCGGTCGGATCCAGACCCAAACAACCGTTTACTTCGCCGCGGCCGCAGCGTTGACGAGATCGACGAAGCTGCGGGCTTCCAACGAAGCACCGCCGATCAGTCCGCCGTCGATGTCGTTTTGCGCAAGCAGCTCGGGGGCATTGGCCGGCTTCATCGAGCCGCCGTAAAGGATGCGGATGCGCCCGGCGGTCTGCGCGCCAAAGAGCTTCGTCAGCAGGCCGCGGATGAAAGCGTGCACCTCCTGCGCCTGTTCGGTCGTGGCGACCTTGCCCGTGCCGATGGCCCAGACCGGCTCATAGGCGATGACGACACTGGCCGCCTGCTCGGCGCTCACGCCTTCCAGGCAGGCCTCGGTCTGCGTCTGCACAACCTTGAGCGTGGAACCCGCCTCGCGCTCAGCCAGCGTCTCGCCCACGCAAAGGATGGGGCGGAGCTGGTTTTTCAGCGCAGCCAGCACCTTCTTATTGATGAACGGGTCGGTCTCGCCGAAAAGCGTGCGACGTTCGCTGTGGCCGAGGATGACGTGCGTGGCGAAAAACGCGCGCAGCATTGGCGCGGAAATCTCACCGGTAAACGCGCCGCTGGCCTCGTGGTGCATGTTCTGCGCACCGAGCTTCACGGCCGAGCCGTCGACGACCTTCGCGACCGCCTCAAGCGCGGTGAAGGGCGGGCACAAGACCACGTCCACATCAGGCTTCTGGCCGATGGCGGCGACGATCTCGCGCGCGAGCTCCACCGCGTCGGCGGAGGTCTTGTTCATCTTCCAGTTTCCAGCGATGAGTTTTTTGCGAAGCATGTGAGTGAGACTCACGCCAAGGCGCGAAGCACGCAAAGAATTTCAGCTTTCTTGGCGAACTTTGCGCCTTGGCGTGAGCCAATGTTTTTTAATTTTCCAGGAAGGCGACTCCAGGCAGCACCTTTCCTTCCAAAAATTCGAGGCTGGCGCCACCGCCGGTCGAGCAATGTGACACTTTGGTGTCGACCTTGAATTTTTTGGCCGCGGTGGCGGTGTCGCCGCCACCGACCACCGTCGTTGCACCCTTGGCGGTCGCCTCGGCCATCGCCTCGGCCATGGCCCGGGTGGAGCCGGCGAACTTCTCGAACTCGAACACGCCAGAGGGGCCGTTCCAAATGATGGTTTTCGCCCGCAGAATAGCCGCGCGGTAGAGTTCGCGCGACTTCGGGCCGGCATCAAGGCCCTGCCATCCGCCGGGGATGCCGGTGGCATCGTCGGCGGGCTGCGTGTTGGCGTTGGGGTCGAACTTGTCGGCGCAGATGTAATCGACCGGGAAGATCAGTTTCACACCCCGCGCCTTGGCCTTTTCGGCGAGCTCGCCAACGATCTTCGCGCCCTCAGGATCGAAGAGACTGTCGCCGATGGCCATGCCATTGAGCACTTTCTTGAAGGTGTAGGCCATGCCGCCGCCGATGATAAGTTCGTCAGCTTTTTCGAGCAGGTTGTTGATGAGCGGAATCTTATCGGCGATCTTGGCGCCGCCGAGGATGGCGAGGAGCGGGCGCTGCGGATGGTCGAGCACGGCCGCGAAGGCCTTGAGCTCGGCTTCCATGAGAAAGCCGGCGGCCTTTTGCGGGAGGTTGACGCCGACCATCGACGAATGCGCGCGGTGTGCGGTGCCGAAGGCATCGTTGACGTAAACATCGCCGAGCTTGGACAGGCTGGCGCGGAAAGCCTCGATAGCCTTCGGGTCGGCCTTCTTCGAGGTGCCGTCCTCAAGCTTTACCTTGCCCTCTTCCTCGATGTGAAAGCGGAGATTTTCGAGCAGCACGACGTCACCCGCCTTGAGCGCGCCGGGCGCGCAGGCGGCCTCGATCGCGGGGCCGACGCAGTCGTCGAGGAACTTCACCGGTTTGCCGAGAAGCCTGGCGAGTTCGTCCGCCACGGCCTTGAGCGAGAATTTGGTGATTTTCTGGCCGTCGGGTCGGCCAAGGTGCGACATGAGCACGACGCTGGCGCCTTTTTCGAGGGCAAACTTGATCGTGGGCAGCGCGGCGGCGATGCGCTGGTTGTTGGTGATGGCGCCGGTGGCCTTGTCCTGCGGGACGTTGAAATCGACGCGCATGAGCACGCGCTTGCCGGCGAGATCGAGGTCGCGGATGGATTTGAATTTTGCCATGACAAAAAAAATTTAACCGCAGAGATCGCGGAGACCGCGGAGGTCGATTAATGATTTTCCTCCGCGAACACTGCGCCCTCTGCGGTTAAGTTGGTTTAAAAATTACAGGCCCGAGGCGATTTTCTTCAGCAGGTCCACGCAGCGGTTGCTGTAGCCCCACTCGTTGTCATACCACGAGACAAGCTTGAAGAATTTGCTGTTGAGCTCGATGCCTGAGCCGGCGTCGAAGATCGATGAGTTCTTGTCGTGGATGAAGTCGCTTGAGACCACCTCGTCGCCCGTGTAGGCAAGGATGCCCTTGAGATAGGTCTCGCTGGCACGCTTCATCGCCTCGGAAATTTCCTTGTAGGAGGTTTCCTTGACGGTCTTTACGGTGAGATCGACGACCGAGACGGTGGGCGTCGGCACACGGAACGACATGCCGGTGAGCTTGCCCTTGACCTCGGGGCACACCAGCGCGGTCGCCTTGGCGGCGCCGGTGCTGGCAGGGATGATATTGATCGCGGCGCTGCGGCCGCCCTTCCAGTCCTTTTTCGAGGGGCCGTCCACGGTTTTCTGCGTGGCGGTGTAGGAATGGATGGTGGTCATGAGGCCTTCCTCGATGCCGAAGCCTTCCTTGAGCAGCACGTGAACGAGTGGCGCCAGGCAGTTGGTCGTGCAGGAGGCGTTGGAAATGATGTTATGCTTCGTAGCGTCGTATTTCGAATCGTTCACGCCCATGACGACGGTGATGTCCTCGCCCTTGGCCGGCGCGGAGATGATGACCTTCTTGGCGCCCGCGGCGAGGTGGCCCTTGGCCTTCTCGGCGTCGGTGAAGAGGCCGGTGGATTCGATGACGACCTGCACGCCGAGCTGGCCCCAGGGCAGGCCGGAGGGATCCTTGGCGCTGACGACCTTGATGTCGTGGCCGTTGACCACGAGCACGTCGTCCTCGGGCTTGTCGGGCGCGGACTTCTTGGAGCTGACCGTGCCGTTGAAACGACCCTGGGTGGAATCGTATTTGAGGAGATAGGCGAGGTTGTCGGCCGGGACGATGTCGCCGACAGCGACGACGTCGAGCACCGTACCGAGCAGGCCCTGCTCGACGAGCGCGCGAAAAACGAGGCGGCCGATGCGGCCAAAACCATTGATGCCAACTTTCACAGCCATGGGAGTCTCCGTTTCTGAGTGGTTGATTACGATTTCGAGTAAGCCGCGTGTGGACGCGGAAAGCCCAAAGAAGACGCACGTTTCCCGGTTGGCAAGTGCCAATCCTGCAAAACGCCCTACCCTTCACTCATCCACAATCCGCAGCCAAGCGCGGGCAAAAAGAGTTCCGCTTCGACCGGCTGCGCCGGTTCGTGCGAACCGGAGCCAAAAAACCGCTCGTGATCGGCGAGCTGTTTCCATGTGGCCGATGCTACCGTCTCCCCTAACGGGATGACCGCGTCATTGGGCGTGGGATTGACGGCAAAGAGCAGGCGCAGCGGGCCCTGGCTGCGATCGGCGTTGTAGAGCGCCGCGGCGGCAAGGGAATCTGGCGCGAAGAAAAACTGGAAATAGGTCTCGGCCGGCCGCGAATAGAGCCGCAACAGCCGGCCGTGTTCGCCGCGACGGAAGGCGATCCAGTCGGCAAAATAGGCATGCGTGGCCGGAAAGCGGTAAAGCCGGCGGTAATCGAGGGCGTTGAGGTCGCCCTGCTGGTAGGTATTGTTCACCCCGCGCTTCGAGCGAAGGAAATCCTGTCCCGCGGCGATCATGGGGATGCCAATGCTGGCAAAAAGGACCGCGGCCATGAGGTGCGTGCGCCGCCGGTCGTTGGCGGTGGGCGAGAAGCCGTTGAAATCGGCATTCTCCGTGATCATGTCGATCCAGGTGCGGTCGTCGTGCGACTCGGTGTAATTGACCGTCTGCGCCGGCCATTTGGCGAAATGCCAGGGCGAGCCCTTGAGAAAATACTCGAAGCTCTCGCGCGTGCCGCCGCCGCGCACGAAGTCGCGCAGGAAATTCCGGTAGCCGTCGTTCCACGATGCCCAGCCGGTGTCGCGCAGCGCACCCGCGATGTGCCCGCGGAAGCTCCACGGCTCGGCGATGAGCACGACGTCGGGCTTCACGTTCTTCAGCGACGCCTCGATCTCGCGCAGCACCTCCAGGCCGATGAGATCGGCGAGATCGAAGCGGAATCCGTCCACGCCGTAAGCCTCGATGGCATGCCGGCAGCTGTCGATGATGAGCCGCGTGGCCATGGCCGAGCGGGCCCGCAGGTCGTTGCCGCAGCCGCTCCAGTCGGAAAGCTTTCCGGTGTCGTCCTGCTCAAAGTAGTAGAGCTTGTCGATGAACATGAGGTGCGCCGGCTCGCCGACGTGATTGAAAACGACATCGATCAGCACGGCGATGCCGCGCCGGTGGAACGCACGCACCAGTTCCTGCAATTCCCGCACGCCCGAGGCCCGCGCCGGGTCGAGGGAATAGCTGCCCTCCGGCGCGAAGAAATTGTTCGTCATGTAGCCCCAGTGATACTCCTCTGGGGTCTTGTTATCGAATTCGTGCACGGGCTGCAGCTCGACGGCATTGATGCCCAGCTTGTGCAGATGGAACTCCGGGCTCTGCACCCACTTGGTCAGCCCGGCAAAGCCGCGGCGCTCCTCCGGGCTGGCCTTCACCGGCGCATTGGCCGCGAGATCGCGTACGTGCGCTTCGGCGATGACGAGATCCTGCCAAGAGGGCGTCGGAAAATCGCGGTCGCCCCGCCCCACCCATTCGCGGTCGAGCACGATACCCGGCCCGATGCGATCCACCGCCGCAAGCGCGTAGGGATCGAGAATGCGCTGCGTCCGGTCGAAAAGCCCGAATTCATTCTGCGGGCCTTCCACGTGATACCAATAAAACCAGCCGTGCACATTTTGGGCGAGGGTGACTTCCCACACCCCGGGCGCATGCGGATGATGCGCGAGCGGGTAGCGATGCGCAGCGTCCTGCGCCGCGAGATCTTCGCACACGCACAACTCGACGCTCTGGGCGCGCGGTGCGAACAGGCGGAAGGTCGTCTCGTTCCCGTTCACATACGCCCCGAGCGGCAAGTGCGTTTTGAGCTGGTGAAAAAACTCACCCGGTCGCAACGGCACGCTCTGGGCATCGTCCCCTTCCGACCACAAAATGGCCCAGGGCTCGTTCAGATCGAGCGGCGCGGCCAGGGTGAAATGAAACAGATGATGGCCCGTGCGCGCAGGATCGATGAAGCGGTTGGCGGTCCCGTGGTCGTCCCGCACGATGTTCGGCGCGTCGAAGGGCACGTCGAGCCAGCGGTGTTCGCCGGTGACAAACTTGAACCGCATCGGCGGCTGGGCAAAAAAATGTGCAGCCTGCCCGGCCAGCAGCAACACCGCGTCGCCCGCGAGCGTGGCGGCCTGCAGGCGCCACTCGCGCTGGCCGACGGCATTCTGCCAGCCGTTGAAATCGCCCGCCAGGTAGATCGCCGTGGTCAGCGGATCGATGTCGGCCGGCAGGCGTCCCGTCTGCAGGAAGAAAAAAATCTCGCCCTTCTTGTTGGCAAAGTAGCCGCTCTCGCAGCCAAAGGTGTAATCGGGAAACCGCGTCAGGGTGGCGAAACGCGGCGCCGCAGCGGGTGCGCCCACGCCGCGCAGGCCGAGCGAGAGCGGCGGCTTGTGGCGCGCCTGCCAGTCGTGCGCCAGCTCAATGACGCCGCTGGTGGGTGACATGAGCCAGGCGCGGGCAATCTTTTTATCACGCGAACGCATGCGGGCTCCTAAGCATCCGGCATGCGCGGGCCCCGACAAGCCGGAAAGTTTCCCCATATTTTCATATCGACAGAAAAAGCAGCCGTGCGGCGGGGTTGACAAAACGTCCCGCGCCCGCGTCGTTTGGCCGGAAAGAGTATGTCTGCGCGTGAAAAAATCCTCGTGGCCATGTCCGGCGGCGTGGACAGCTCCGTCGCCGCCCTCCTGCTCAAGCAGCAGGGGCACGACGTGGCTGGCGCCTACATGAAAAACTGGATCAACGAGGAGGGCGTCGTCGGCCATTGCCCGTGGGAACAGGACATCGCCGACGCCCGCGCCGTGGCGGAACGACTGGGCCTCGATTTTCAGGTCGTCAACCTTATGCGCGACTACCGCGAGCGCGTCGTGCAATACCTGCTCGACGGCTATGCGCGCGGCCTGACGCCCAATCCGGACATCATGTGCAACCGGGAGATCAAGTTTGGCGTGTTTCGCGCCTGGGCGCGCGAACATGGCTTCGACGCGGTTGCGACGGGGCACTACGCCCGTCGTGAACTTTCCGCCGGAGGCCGCCCAGCCCTGGTCGAAGGCACCGACAAAAACAAAGACCAGTCCTACTTTCTCGCGCGGCTCAGCCCGGAACAGCTGGCCGATGCGCGGTTTCCCATCGGCCATTTGAAAAAGCCCGAACTGCGTCATCTCGCGCGTGAAGCCGGCCTGCCCAACGCCGATAAAAAGGACAGCCAGGGCATCTGCTTCATCGGCCAGGTGAAAATGCAGGATTTCCTGCGCGCCTACGTGCCCGATCATCCCGGCCCCGTCGTGCGGGTCACCGATGGGCGCCAGCTCGGCGAACACCGCGGCCTTCATTTTTACACCCTCGGCCAGCGCCGGGGCATCGGCATTCCCTCCAACACGGACTTCAAGAACTACGTCGTCGTCGGCAAGCGCGCCGCCGACCATGCGCTGCTCGTGGCCTTCGAGGAGCCCGCCGCGCCGGGGCTTTTCACGTGTGAAATTCGCGTGCACAGCCTGAGCTGGCTGGTTGAGCCCGCCACCTCGCCTCGCCCGCTGGAAGGGCGCGTGCGTTATCGCGATCCACGCGTACCGCTGGAATTTTTTCCGGAAGGCAACGACACGGCACGAGTGGTGTTTTGCGAGCCGCAGCGCGCGCTCGCCAGCGGACAGATTCTCGCATTTTACGAAGGAGAACAACTGCTGGGCGGCGGAGTTTACGTATGACTATCTATCTTTCATGCATAGCCATGCAGTGACGATCCGTCCATCGTTTCGTCTGCGATCGACCAGGCAAGGATCAGCAGCCCAAGACGATCAAACCACCCGAGGCCAGCCGGGGCAAAAATTTGCCCGCTCCTCACAAATCAGGCGACACATTCGCAATGGCTTCCTCTAGTGTGGTGAGGCCTTCCTTCACCTTCAACAAGCTGTCCTGGTGAAGCGTCTTCATGCCGTTGCGCATGGCGATTTTCTTCAGCTCTGCGGTTTCCATCTCCTTGTTGATGCCTTCGACCAGCTCCTCGCTGATCGTCATGAGTTCGTGAATGCCAACGCGGCCCTTGTAGCCGCTGCTGCCGCATTTGGAGCAGCCGTTGGGGTTGGCCTTGAAAATCTGCCCGCTCCAGCCGAGGCCGGCCTCAAAGATTTCCTTTTCGCGGCCCCTGGTTTCGACGGGCACGCGGCAGCTCTTGCAAACGCGGCGCATGAGGCGCTGAGCACAGACGCAAAGCAGCGACGAGGAAATCATGAAGGGCTCGATCCCCATGTCCGTGAGACGCGCGACCGTGCTGGGCGCGTCATTCGTGTGCAGGGTGCTGATGAGCAAATGGCCGGTGAGCGCAGCCTCGACGGCGATGTCGGCCGTTTCGCGATCGCGAATTTCGCCGACGAGAATGATGTCGGGATCCTGACGCAGAAAGGCACGCAGCGCTGTGGCAAAAGTGAGGCCGATCTGCTTGTGCATCTGCATCTGGTTGATGCCATCCAGCGTGTATTCGATCGGGTCCTCGGCGGTGCGGATGACAATCTCGGACGAGTTGATCTCATTGAGCGCGGAATAAAGCGTCATGGATTTGCCCGAGCCGGTGGGCCCGCAGTGCAGAATCATGCCATAGGGCTGGCGGATGACCTCGCGGTATTTGGTGAGATTGTCCTCGGAGAAACCAAGGGCGGTGAGCGGCAGCGTCGACTTCTGCTTGTCGAGGATACGCATGACGACGCCCTCGCCGTGGTTGAGCGGCCCGGTGGAAACACGCAGATCGATGTCGATGCCCTTCTTGGTGTATTGCTTGAAAATGATGCGGCCGTCCTGCGGCAGGCGGCGCTCGGCAATGTCGAGATTGCACATGATCTTCAGGCGGGCGACGAGTGCGGGCGCAACCTTGATGGGCAGGCGGAGCTTCTCGTGGCACACGCCGTCAACGCGGTAGCGGACGATCACTTCCTTTTCCTGCGGCTCGATGTGAATGTCGCTGGCCCCGCCGTAGTAGGCGTCCTCGATGATACGATTGCTGAGCTGGATGATGGGACCGGACTCCTCGGTGACATCGT
The DNA here is from genome assembly GCA_035485575.1 of Opitutaceae bacterium. Taxonomy (GTDB): domain Bacteria; phylum Verrucomicrobiota; class Verrucomicrobiia; order Opitutales; family Opitutaceae; genus DASRHD01. The sequence goes on from DATHNW010000025.1 coordinate 105,196, forward strand.
CGGCATTGACCTCACCGCTGCCCTCGCCGAACTCCTGGCCGATCTCCTTGACGACTTCGGCAAACTGCGCGTCGCCCTGCGAGCGGTCCCGGCTGAATTTTTCCCGGATGTCCTTCTCCCGGCAGAGCAGCCGGATGACGCGCTTGCCAGTCATCTCATGGATCTTGTTCGGCACCGTGACCTCGAACGGGTTGGCGAAGGCCACGAGCAGAAACTCGCCCACCTGGCCGACGGGCATCACCAGGTTTTCCTTGCAGAACTCAAGCGGCAGATGCTCGTAAGTGGTGTTGTTCACCCGATAATGGCTGACATTGAAGGGCGCGAGGCCAAGCGCGCGGCCCTTGGCAACCAGTATCTGGAAAGGCGAGAGGTGGTAATCGTCCTGCAGCAGCTTGTCGAGGGTTTCGCCAGTCGGCTCGCCGGGCACGGCGGAGATGGCTGCGTGCTGTTCGGCCGTCAACAGCTCCATCTCCTCGAGATGGTGGACGATCTGGGTCTGGATTTTTCCGAGCGGCATGGGATCAGGTGGTGCCGACAGGCTGGGTGAGGCCGGCGAGCTGATTGCGCTCAGCCTCGATTTTTTCGAGATGGTCCGCGATGACCTCGAGCGTGGTGCCATACCAGAGGATCCGGCCGCCAAGTTTCTTCTGCCAATGGGCACGCACGGCCGGACTGAGATAATAGGCCGTGGCGACAAAGTGAAAATCCTCCTCGCGGTCGAAGGGCACCGTCCAGGTGGCCCAGCAATCGGCAAAGTCGATCGACTTCTTTATGTCGTCGCCGATTTCGTAATTGCGCAGGTCGATCAGGCCGATGCCGTCGGTTTCCACGATATGCTGCAGCAGATCCTCCTCGCGCACGGTCTTCATCTCATAGGCGATGATGGCGAGCACGCTGCACTTGCGGCGGTCGTTGGCCGCGATGGCCTCCAGCAAGCGTTCGTTGGCGTTTTCGAGGTCCTCGATTTTCACGAGGTTGTGCTCGACCAGCGAGGCGCCCAGCAGACGATTGGCGCGCATAAGCAGGGGGCGGTTTTCCGACATGGCGTAAAAATTTAACCAAAGACCGGCGATTAGCTACTTTTTTTCGCTGCGGCGCAGCGCCTCGACGCGCTTTAGCAATTCCTTCTTGAGCTTGTCGAGTCCGCCGCCAGTGAGGCAAGAGATTTGCACGAGGGGCACCTTCGGGTAGCGGCGCTTGAATTTCGCGAGGTGGTCACGCGCGGATTCGATATCAATTTTATTCGCCGCGACGATGCGCGGCTTGTCGAGCAGCGCCGGGTCGTAAAGCTTCAGCTCGCGCAGGAGGGTCGCGTAATCGTCGCGCGGGTCGCGGCCGTCGGTCCCGGCCAGGTCGATCAACAGCACGAGCAGTGCGCAGCGCTCGATATGGCGGAGAAAACGGTGCCCGAGGCCGCGGTTTTCGCTCGCGCCCTCGATCAGGCCGGGGATGTCGGCCAGCGTCAGCCGGCGCATGTGGCGCGGATCGTCCGTGTAATCGATGATCCCGATCTGCGGATGCAGTGTCGTGAAGGGATAGGCGGCGGTCTTCGGACGCGCCTTGGTGAACCGGCTCATGAGCGAGGACTTGCCGGCGTTGGGGAACCCGACCAGCCCGATGTCCGCGATGCTTTTCAACACGAGGCGGAATGTGCCGCGCGCGCCCTCCTGGCCGGGGTTGGCATTCTTCGGCGCGCGGTTGGTGGACGACTTGAAACGCGTGTTTCCCCACCCGCCATTGCCGCCCTTGCAAAGCACGAAGCGCTGTCCGTCCGCAATGATTTCCGTCACGGTCTCGCCGGTCTCATCGTTGATCACCACCGTGCCGAGCGGTATTTTCAGCAGGCATTCCTTGCCGTCCGCGCCATGCTCGTCCGAGCCCCGCCCATGCTCGCCGCGCTTGCCGCTCCAATGCGGCTTGTATTTGTAGTCGATGAGATTGTTCGTGTCGTCGTCGCCGATCAGCACGACGTCGCCGCCGCGCCCGCCATCGCCGCCGTTGGGGCCGCCCCACGGCTCATATTTCTCGCGGCGAAACGAAACACACCCGCGCCCGCCGTCACCAGCCTGCGCCTTGATCTTGCATTCATCGACAAACATGGGAGCTACCATGCAGAACCCTGCGCCGTTGCCAAGAGCGCGCGGCGCGCCCTCCCCCGTCTCACAGCGCCAGCTTGATGCCCTTGCGCAGATAAGTCGGCACGTCGAGGTCCTGGCCTTCGAAGAGATTCCGGTCGGTTTTGTCGAAATGGCCGCGGCTCTCGACATCGCGGTCGAAGCCAAAATCCTCCTGGGCCACCGGCTTGGTGTGCACGGCGGGTTTTTCCGGAGCCTCGCCCGCCGCCAGACGCTCGAGGAGGATGGACGCCGTGAAAGGTTTTTCCTCGACGCGCGGTGCAGAAGCCTTGGTGCGAGGAACGGAGGGCGCCGCGCGGCGTGCGGCCAGACCGCGGCCGCCGAGATCGCTCGTGCCGAGCACGCAGACCTCGACGCGGTTTTGCAGACTCTCGTCGATGACCGCGCCCATGATGACGTGCGATTCCTTGCCGAATTGCTCGGTGATGGCCGTCATCAGCTCATTGACCTTGGGCAGCGTGAGATCGGTGCCACCGGTGATGTTGACCAGCAGGCGGTCGGCCTTGCGGGAAAATTCCGGGGTGTGCAGGAGCGGGCAGAGTTTCAGGCTTTCGATGGCCTCGGCCACGGCGTTTTCGCCTTCGCCGGTGCCGAGCCCAAAGAGCGTCTTGCCGCCGCGCTGCTGGAACGCCTGACGCAGCGTGGCAAAGTCGAGATTGATCAGACCGGTGCGGAAGAGCATCGACCAGATGGACTTGACTCCGCGGCCGATCCATTCGTCGGCGCGCGCGAAGGAATCGAGCACCGTTTCGTTTTCGGCGGACTCCTGCATGAGCACGTCGTTGGGCAGCGGGATGACGGCATCGCACACCCGGCGCAGCGCGGCCAGGCCTTCCTCGGCCTGCTTGAGGCGGCGTCCACCTTCAAAGCTGAACGGCATCGTGACAAACGCGATGACCAGCGCACCCTCCTCGGCGGCGATTTCCGCCACGATCGGCAGTGCGCCGCTGCCCGTGCCACCGCCCATGCCGGCAAGCAGGAACACCAAGTCACAATCGCGCACGACGACGGCGATTTTTTCACGGTCGGCTTCGGCCGCAAGCCGGCCAAGCTCGGGATCGCCGCCCGCGCCCAAGCCCCGCGTGACCGTGGTGCCGATCAGCACCTTGTCCTGGACGGGTGAACTGGAGAGAGCCTGGTAATCGGTGTTGATGACCGCCAGCTGGAGCCGGTCGAGGTTCTCCATCTTGAGCCGGTCCACGGCGTTGGCGCCGGCCCCGCCGACGCCCACGAGCTTGATCGCGATGCTGCGGTCGGTGAGGATTTCGGAAGTGAGCGGAAGTTCGTCGGGAGGCGTCATAAGTCAGGCAGTGGCGAAAAATTTGCTGAAGAGGCCGGCCCGGCGGCGGGGCGCGCTGGCGCGTTCGGCCTGGGCGCTGAGGGTGAAATGCAACAGACCCAACGCGGTCGAATAGGCGGGATCGCGGAGATTTTCGCTGACCCACGCAGGGGCCTCGCCCAGGCGCGCGGGCACGCCGAAAACTTTCGCCGCCGCATCGGTGATGCCGGGCAGCTTGGCCGTGCCACCGGTGAGCACCACGCCGGCCGGGATTTTCTCCGGGGCAAAGGACGGGCCGAGTTTCTTGCGGACAACCTCAAAAATTTCCCAGACACGGGCGGCGGTGATCTGCTCGATGGTCTGGCGGGGAAACTCGCGGTCGCCGATGGAGTAATCGCCGATGAGCATGACTTTCTCCCTTTTGTCGCGCGCCTGCACAATGCCCTGGCCATGGCGAAGCTTGAGCGCCTCGGCGTGCCCCTGCTGGACGCGCAGGCCAAGGGCAAGGTCGTTGGTCAGATGGCCGCCGCCGACAGTGACGACGCCGGTCTTGTGGGCGCAACCGTCGCGGTAGAGTGCAAAATCCGTCGTGCCACCGCCGATATCGATGGCCAGCACGCCATTGTGCCGCTCCTCCGCGGTGGTAATGAGCGCGCCGGACGCTAGGCTGGAAAGAATGAGCTTGGTCACGCGGACGTTGAATCCGTTGATCACATGCGTGTTGTCGGCGACCTTGCTTTCAAGGCCGTGCACGGTCCAGTAGCTCACGTCAAGCCGGCGGCCGACGAGGTGCTCGGGATCCGGCACGAGCCGTCCGTCGAGACGGAACGGCCGGCGAATGTGGTGCACGACAATGCGGCCTTCGGGCAGCTCCTTGGCCATTGCAAGCCGGCAGACCGTATCGATGTCCATCGCGCCGACGGTGTTGTCGGCGGCGGATACGTTGACCGAGGCCTCGTTTTCGAAGCCTTCGAGATGCCCGCCGGTCTGCGCAAGGTAAACTTCGTCAACCCGCGTGCCTCCGCTCTGCTCGGCGGAAAGGAGGGCGCTGTGGGTGGCCTCGCTCGCCGTTTTGTAGTCCATGACAGCGCCCTTGATGACGCCGCGCGTGGGGGCCTCGCCCACCCCGATAATGTTGAGCTCGCGGCCGCGGGTGAGTTCGCCCACGAGAACGGTGACTTTGGTGGTGCCGATCTCAACGGCGCCGATGATCTTGGTGCTAGAAATCACGTTGGATAAGATGTTTTAAGTTCGGAAAAAGGGACGGTGCATTGTTCGGCACCAAGGGCGTGACGCGCGCAGACGGATCGCCGGCATTTTCCGAGCGGGCGCGGGTGTCGAGAGCGACGGGCACCTGCAGGCCGTTGGCGAGATTGACTGACTTGAGCGCCTTGTCCGGCTGCATGCGTGCGAGGTCAAGCACGTAGTCGAGGCGCGCCAGCTGGCGGAAAAAATCGTCGCGCGTGCTGAAAGTAATTTCCGGAATGTCCTTTGAGTGCACCACGATCTCGCCGTCCGAGGCGAGCCGTGCGAGCGACACGACGGTAAAGGTGCGATAAAGGTGCTCGGCCTGGTTATGCGCGGTGGCCAGCAGGTCCGCCACGGTTTCCATGCCGTCAACCGGGGCAAAACCGCGGCCGGCGCGCATGAGCTTCACCCCGTCGAGCCACGGCAGCGTGGACAGCAGCGCCGGGGCATAGCCTTCACCGTCGTAAACGACGCCGTCGCGCGCAACAAGCAGCGCATGCGGGGGAGTGTCGCCGATTTGCGCCATGACCCGGGCCACGGGCGCGCGCTCCTGCAGACTGACCCCAAGCGTGGTGGGGAAATTGCGCGTGAGCACAGCAGCGCTCACCTGACCGCTGGCGAGCAACCGGGCGCGCAGCGCATAAAGATCAAGCGCCATGAGATCCGCATTTTTTGCCAGCGCAAGAGTGCGCACCGTCCAAGCCTGATCGAGCACGCCGTCGGTCGAGAGCGCGACGTCCCGGACCGACATCTCCGACTTCGCCGCGTTTTCCCTCAGCTGGTTGCTGTCGATCACACTGGAAATTTCCATCGCGCCCCACACGACCGCAGCCAGCACCAGGACGATGCCGCCGGCCTTGAGCATGACGGCCTGCCGGCGCCGGCGGCCAGTCTTCGACATCGCGCGCTGGTTCACGCTCTGGCTGATATCCTGCCAGGTGCGGGCGGGCCGGGAAATGGTCGCGGTTTTGCTCATGCGGAAACGCGAGCCACCGCAAAACGCTGCACCGCGGGCGTGACCAACTCCCGAACCAATCCCGTGAAATCCAATCCCGCGCTGCGTGCGCTCATCGGCAGCAGGCTGGTCTCCTTCATGCCAGGGAGCGTGTTGATTTCGAGCAAAAACCATTCGCTTTTTTCCGAAAGCATGAAGTCGATGCGCGCATAATCCCGACAACCGCACGCGGCAAAAGCCGTCTCGGCCGCCGAGCGCACGGCCTCCGTCAGGGCATCCGGCAGCGGCGCCGGGCAGAGATACTCGGTCAGGCCCTTGGTGTATTTCGAAGCATAATCGTAACGCCCTGACTTCGGCCGGATTTCCACGATTCCCATGGCGCGGCCGCCGAGGACGCCGACGGACAACTCGCGGCCAAAGATGCGGCGCTCGGCCAGCCATTGCCCGGCGGAAATCTTTTCAAGCGCCGCGGCCAACTCCGCCGGGCCGGAAACGATCTTCAGGCCGACGCTGCTGCCCTCATCATTGGGCTTAAGCACGATTTCGGAGCCGAGTTCCGCCACCAATGCCGCAGCCGCGGGCTTGCGCGTGGCGTCAAAGACCACCCCGGGCACGATGTTTACGCCCTGCGCGGCGACCCGCTGCTTCGTGGCGGTCTTGTCCATACACAGCGCGCTCGCGGCAGCATCACAGCCGGCATAGCCCGCTTCCACGGCGTCCAGCAGGCGTTGCATGCCGCCGTCCTCGCCAAACTTGCCATGCAAGGTGGAAAACACCACGTGCCGCGCAGGATCAAGTTCGCTGGGCAGCGCGTCGGCGTCGATTTGAAACAGCCGCGTCGGAAACGACCGCGTGAGCGCCTGCGCGCAGGCCGCGCCGGAGCCGAGCGAGACCTCACGCTCGGCGGACGTGCCACCGGCGAAGACGGCGATGACCGGCAACTCACTCACAGGACTTCCTCCCATTTTTTCCCGTAAAGCAGCACTTCCGGCTCGAGTTCGATCCCGCGCGTCTCGCGCACGCGGGCGCGCACGCGGCGCATGAGCGCGATGACGTCCGCGCTCGTGGCATGACCGCGGTTGACGATGAAATTGGCGTGCACCGGGGAGACCTCCGCGTCGCCGACCCGTTCGCCCTTCAAGCCAGCCTCGTCAATGAGGCGGCCGGCGGAACTGTCCGGCGGATTTTTAAAAATGCAGCCCGCGCTCGGTTCGCGCGGCTGGGTCTCGTGGCGCTTTCGCCGGTAAACATCAATCTGGCGGTTGACCGCCTCGGCATCCGCCTGCGCCGCCGGCCGCAGCAGCGCGCCGAGCGCAATGGCATCGAACAACTCGGCGCAGTGGCGGTAGGCCACGTGCATGTCCGCCTTGCGCAGGATTTTCACGTCGCCCGCGGGCGTCATGATTTCCACCTCCTCCACCACGTCAAACATCCAGCCGCCCATCGCGCCCGCGTTCATGCGCAGCGCGCCGCCGACCGAACCTGGGATGCCCTCGAGAAACTCAAAGCCTGCGAGGCCGGCCTTGCCGGCCAGGCCGCAGAGATTCTTCAGGCGCAGGCCGGCACCCGTCCATACCCGCCCGTCGGGCCGCGGCTCGAAACGCTGCCAGTTCTCATGCGCGAGTGCGATGACAAGGCCGTCGACCCCTTCGTCCAGCACAATAAGATTGGAGCCGCGCCCGAGCAAAAAAACCTCCACGCCACGGGCCTGCGCCTCGCGCAGCAAAACTTGCAGGTCACCGGTGGTCGCCGGCTCGGCATACACGCGCGCCGCACCGCCGACGCGCATGGTCGTTTTGGACGCGAGCGATTCCTCGCGCACCAGCCGGCTGCCCGCCGAGAGCTGCGGCCGCAGCGCGGCGGCGAAGTCGTCCCAGATTTTTGCCTTCATTTCATCCGCACGGCGCAGCTCAAGCCACGCACGCGCCTTTTGATCAATGTCACCCGCACCCACAAAGGCCACCAGATCGCCCGGCTGCAACCCGCGGCTGAGCGCACGAAAAAGCGCTCCATCGTCGCCCGGCAGATAATCCACACGCAGCGCCGCGGAATTTTTTTTCAATTCGACGTAGATGTCGGCCGTGGTGCCGCCCGCGATGGGTGCCTCGCCGGCGGGATAAACATCGACCAGATGCACGCAGTCGGCCAGCGCCAGCGCGGCGGCGAACTCGGTCTTGAACTGCGCCGTCCGGCTGAAGCGATGCGGCTGGAACACGACGACCAGCCGGCCGCGTTCACCCTCACGGCGACGCAAACTCGCCAGCAACGCACGAATTTCCGCCGGATGATGCGCGTAATCTTCCAGCACGGTCAGGCCGGGGGTCATGTGCAGCACACTCTGGCGACGGCATACCCCGGCATAATCGGCGAGCAGGCGCGGCGCGAGTTCCGCGCCAATCAGCTGGGCAGCCGCGAGCGCAGCCGCGGCGTTGACGGCATTGAATTCGCCGCGCGCCCGCACGCTGGCTTCGTTCGACAGAAATCGTCCGCCCAGGCGGAGACGCAGGTGCGTGTCGGTTTCGCCCGCGATCTCGCACGAAAAATCCCCGCTGCGACCGAAAGTAAAAAACCGGGGCTGCGCTCCACCTGGCTGCATCCCCGCGACCAGACGCTGCGACAGCGGACAGACGTCGGAGGTAAGCACGGCGGATTTCGTCCGGGCAAAAAGCGCGGCAAAGGCCGCGGCAAAGTCATCCAGGCGGCGATAATGGTCCGGGTGATCCCAATCCAGGTTCGTCGCGATGGTGATTTCAGGCGCAAAAGCATCAATGGTGCCGTCGCTTTCGTCGATCTCGGCCACGACCCAGTCATTCGAGCCGGCGCGCGCCGGCGGGGCCGCATCATCGACAAAAAGGCCGCCAAGGATCCAGCCGGCCGGAAAATTCGCGCGGCGCAATGCGGTGATGAGCAGCGCGGTCGTCGTGGTCTTGCCGTGCGCACCGCAGACGGCGACCAGTTTCCGGCCGCGCAGCACCTCGGCCAGCAGTTCGCCCCGGCGTACGAGCGGCAGGCCGCGCGCAACCGCGGCGGCTCGGGCCGGATGCGACGGCGCGATGGCGGATGAGAAAGCCACCAGTTCGCAACCGGCCGGCAGGCCGCCGGTTGCGGTGACCGTCACGCGTTCACGCGCGAGCAGGACGCGCATCGGCTCGGTGAGCGCGTCGTCCTCGCCGCTGACGCTGAAGCCGAGCTGCGCGAGATAAATGGCCAGCGGGCCGACACCCATCCCGCCCACGCCGACGCAGTGGATGCCGCGCACAGCACGCGAAAAAAGCAGGGGCGGCGCGGCGGGTCTCATTTCGTCATGCGACGGAGGGCTGCGCAGCAGCCGGTGGTTGCGGAGCGGAATTTTTTCCATCAGGCGGCGCCAGCAGGCCCTCCAGGTCGTCGAGCAGCACGTCGAGCGACGCCGCATGCTCCATGCGCGCGAGGTTGTCGCGGAACTTGCGCAGCAGCCAGTCGTTGAAAATCACCTCCGTCACCTCGGCGTACAACGAGCCGAGAAACATCTGGTCGATGACGAGTCCCCCGCCCTGCTTCTCGAAGAAGGCGGCATTGGCACGCTGGTGATCGTCGGCCGCCTGTGGGAACGGCACGAGGATGGCCGGCGTGGTGCAGCGGACGAGTTCAGCGATCGTGCCCGCACCAGCGCGGGCGACGACCAGGTCGGCGGCGGAAAACAGGCCGGCGACATCATCGCAGAACGGTGTGAACACCGCCCGGATGGGCCCGGCGGTCTTCGTGCCGAGCTGGAGAACCTCGTGCCGCCCCTTGCCCAGCCCGGTCACGCAGCAAACCTGCACGCCGGCCTGCGCAAAGCGTTCAAGATGGTTGCGCGCCCAGTCGTTGAGCGGCGCCGCTCCCTGGCTGCCACCGAAAATAATGAGCGCCTTCTGATTGGGATCGAGGCCAAGGTGTTCGCGTGCGGCGGCCGCCGGCTGGCGGGAGATTTCACGGCGCACCGGCAGGCCGGCGTGACGCGTGGCCGAGGCCCGCACGCTGCGCAAACGGACGCTCGGCGGCAGATAGACCCGTTGCGCAAAACGGCCCAGCAGGCGCACCGCCCGGCCGGGAATACGGTTGGCCTCGTGCAGCGCGACGGGAATCCGGTGCAGCCGGCCCGCCACCACGGCGGCGAGCGAGGTGAAGCCGCCAAAACCCACGATGACATCAGGCCGCAACTCTCGCACCGCGCGCAGGCTGAAGACAAAGCTGCGCGCCTGTGACACGACAAAGCGCATGAACCCGAGCGGATGCCAGGAAAAGCCCATCCCTGGCACGGGCACGAAGGTGAAATGCGGATATTTTTCGGCCAGTCGGGCGTCCACTTTCTTCTGGCTGATGAAGAGCGTGACCGTGTGGCCGCGGGCGGTGAGGCCCTCGGCGAGGGCGATGCCCGGTGCGAGATGCCCGCCGGTGCCGCCGCAGGTGATGAGAAACTTCCAGCTCACGCGAACACTTCCTTGAGTTCGTTATCGGCCGTGTTGAACGCAGGATGCGACCAGGCACGCCGGGTATTGACCAGGATGCCGATCAGCAGGCCCATGAGCAGCAGATTTGACAGCCCGGCACTGATGAACGGCAGCGACATGCCCTTGGTCGGAAAAAGGCCCGTGACCACGCCGAGATTGATGATCGATTGCAGGCAGATGAGCAGCAGGCAGCCGGTCGCGAGCAGAAACTGGAACAGGTTGGGCGCGCGGCGCAGATGAACCAGCCCGGCGATGAACATCACAGTGAACACGAATACCGTGCCGAGCGTGAAGGAAAGGCCGAGTTCCTCACCAACCACGGCGAAGATAAAATCGTTGTTCGCCTCGGGCAAAAAATTGTGCTGCTGGCGGCCGTTCCCCAGGCCGACTCCACCCGTGCCGCCGGCCGCAAAAGCCGCCTCAGATTGGTACAGCTGGTAGGTGCCGGCGTTTTTGTTGCCCTCCACATCAAGGAACGCGACAAAACGTTGCAGCCGGTTCGGATTGTGAATGACCGCGACGGCAAAAACGACAGTGACCGCCGCGATCGTCGGGAGGATGTAGCGCCACCGGGCGCCGGCCAGGAACAGCAGCGTGAGACCGACGGTGACCGTGAGCGCCGCCGTACCGAAATCCGGCTCAAGAATGATGAGGCCGGCAAAAAGCCCGATGACCCCCAGCGGCAGCACGAAACCACGGCGCAGCTCGCCGATTTTCGTCTGGTTGACGGCAAGATAGTGCGCGAGGCAGAACACCATCGCGAGTTTCGCAAATTCGGAAACCTGCAGTCGCAAGGAACCGTAACCGAGCCAGCGGCGGCTGCCCTTGACCGAGACGCCGAGATGCGGCACGAGCACGAGCGCGAGCAAAAATAGCGCGGTGCCGCTGATGACCCACACGTAGCGCCGCAGATAATCGAGATTCAGGCGGCTCGCGACCCAGCCGAGAGCAACGGCCAGCACCACGCCGACCAGTTGCTTGCTCAGGTAATAATACGGCCCCTGCTTAAAATAGGCGCTGGCACTGAAAAGAATGGTGAGGCCGAGGATGGTGAGGCCGATGGCGCAGACGACGATGACTGCGACGGGATTGACTGCGAAGCGGGGACGGGGCGAGTCAGCGGCAACGGACATGGAGGAAACTCAGGGATTCTTTGGCGCGCCGGAGTTGTCGGTGGCGGAAGACGCATCGGGGGCGGGCGCAGGAGGCGTGTCATCCACCTTGATGACCGGCGGCTCCTCGCTCGTGGGCTTGAGGCCCGAATCAAGATCTCCGCCGGCGGGCGGGGACGGCGGCGCGGGCTCGGTCAGGGCACCCGGCTTCGCCGATTTGCCGGCGGGAGCGGATCCATTGGGGATGACCAATTCCTGACCTGCGCGGATTTTTCCCGGGTCGGAAATATTGTTGGCGGTGGCAAGTTCACCGACCGTCACGCCGTATTTTTTCGCGATGGTGCCGAGCTTTTCGCCTGGCTTGACCGTGTGCGTGATCTGGCCGCCGGCATTTTTGGCCGGTTCGGGTGCAGCGTCGACAGACACGGGAGCCGAGGATGTGTCGACCACGGCAGCCGCGGCCGGCGCCGGTCCGACGCCGGTGGGAAGCTTGAGTTCCTGGCCGACGCGCACGCCATCGCTTTTGAGATGATTGAGCGACTTGAGTTCGGCCACCGTGGTACCGTTGTGCTTGGCGATAAGCCTGAGCGAGTCGCCCGCTTTGACTTTGTAGGTGGTGGTGCCGGAGGCCGTGTCGGCGCTCGAGTAGGTCGAACCGCCGGCCGCTGCCGGAACCGCCTTGCCGGGAATGATGAGCTTCTGGCCCACCTTGAGCGGAGAGCTCAGCTTGAGATTGTTGGCCTTGGCGAGCTCGGCGGAAGTGAGGTGATATTTGCCGGCAATTTTCGAAAAATTATCGCCTTTCACCACGCTGTAGGTGGCAGCCGGCGTGACATTTGTCACCGGTGCGGAGGAAGCGATCGCCGTGGCGGCCGGCGTGCCGGGGCGGGTCGGGCTGTAGAGCGTGGATGAGCCGTTAAATGAAATGCCGGGTGCCGGATCGGCGCTCGTCGCCGGGTTCAGATCGGCGCCAGTCACGGGCGTGACGGGCGAGGCATTGGCGGAGGAATTGAACTGCACCGTGGCCGGAGCGTTGTCCGTCGTGGCGGCCGGGGATGACGGCGTGGATTTATTGTCGGAGCTGCAGCCTTGGATGGAAAAAAGAAGCACGACAGCGACGACGTGGACGGCTGCGACAATACCAAGGATTCTCAGGATTTTCATAGGCAAACGATGAGTTGAAGAGAGGGTTGAAGGCTAGCGAAAAACAACAGTTGTTCGCATGTTATTCACAAGGTGCTCAAACTGGGCTCCGCGGTCCTCGTAATTGCGGAACATGTCGAAACTGGCGAAGCCGGGGCTGAGCAGGACATGGTCGCCGGGCGCAGCCATGGCGGCCGCGCGGCCCACTGCCTCGGACAGACTGGCACAGAGCGCATGAGCCACGCCATGAATGACACAGGCGCCGGCCAGCGCGGCACGCGTTTCACCGAGCAAAAGAGCGAATTTCACTCGTGGAGCGATGCGCCGGACAAAGCCCGCAAGGTCACCGCCCTTCCCTTTTCCACCGGCAATGAGCAGCACCGGCCGGCGAAAATTCGCGAGTGCGCCCTCAACGGCATGGAAATTGGTGGCTTTGGAGTCGTTCCAATAGACAACGCCATCGTGCTCACCCACCCGAGCCAGGCGATGCGGGCCGAGGTGAAAGCCGCGCGCGGCGGCAAACAGGGCCTCCGGCGGAAGTTGTTCACGGCGCCACCACGCGGCGGCAAGAAGGAAATTCTCGCGTTGCGGATAGCTCTCGAAGGGCGTGCCGGAAAGGCGCGAATCAGCCGGATGGCCCTCGCTTGCCACTGCCGCATCGGGCGGCAGGAAAAAACCGGCTTTTTCCGCAAACCTCACCACCGAACTGCCTGCAAAAACGGCGCCGGGCACCGTGCGCGCGGCCAGGTTCAACTTGGCCGCGAAATAATTTTCCATTGTATCGTGGCGCTCAAGGTGGTCTTCGGCAAAATTCGTCCACAGCGTGGCGTCAGCCCGGAAATGCTGCAAGGTCTCGGCTTGGAAGGAGCTTACCTCGCAGACCGCCGTCAGCTCGGCACGACCGCCTTCGGTCTCGGTGACAAGTCGGGAAAACGGCTGGCCGATGTTCCCGGCCGCGTGCGCTTCGCGCCCAAGCGAGCGCAGCGCATGGGTGAGAAACTCGGTGAGCGTGGTCTTGCCGTTGGTGCCCGTGATTGCGACGATGCGGCCGCGCCAGAAAAGCGAGGCGAAATCGAGCTCGCCGAGGCAGGTCGCGCCGGCCGCTTGCGCCGCCACCAGCCAGGGATGCCCGGGGGCGAACCCCGGACTGAAGACCACCAGCGCGTGCTCGCGGGCCACCGGAAGAAAATCGCGCACCGCGCCGGCCCCGCCCTTTTCATCGAAAAGCACGGCACGCGCACCGAGCCGGCCGAGCAGTTCCAGGACCGCGCCCCCGCTCAAGCCAGCGCCGAATACGGCAACGGGCTGCGCGAGCGGTCTCTTCAGGAATTCGGGCGGTGTGAGCGACATGGGATCAACGCAATTTCAGCGTGCCGAGCCCGGCCAGGGCACACATGAGCGAGAGTATCCAGAAACGCAACACGACCTTGGTTTCGGGCCAGCCGAGCTTTTGAAAGTGGTGGTGCACGGGCGCCATCAGGAAAAACCGCCGGCCTTCACCATGGCGGCGCCGCGTGAGCTTGAAATAGCCGACCTGGATGATGACGGACATCGCCTCCATCACGAACACACCGCCGACGATGACCAGCGTAAGCGGTTGCTGCACCATGAAGGCAAGCACGCCGAGCAGGCCGCCGATCGCGAGGGAGCCGGTGTCGCCCATGAAGACCTCGGCCGGATGCGAGTTGTACCACAAAAACGCCATGCCCGCGCCGACCAGCGAGCCGCAGATGACCGCCAGCTCCCCTGTGCCGGGCACAAAGCCGATGAGCAGATAATCCGCCAGCCGGGTGTTGCCCGCCGCATAGGCCATCAGGCCGTACACGAGCGCAACCGTGATGGTGCAGCCGATGGCGAGGCCGTCCAGGCCGTCGGTGAGATTGATGGCGTTGCTGAAGCCGACGAGCCAGAAAAAGACCAGCACGAAGAGCGCGAGGATCCCGCCCGCGCCGGCAAAGACCAGCAACGGATGCTTGATGAACGGCACCCACAGTTCGCGGATTTTTTCCGCGCTGAGCGGATGCCACAGCAGCAACGCCAGCGCGATGATCGTAATCAGCGTCTGCCAGCAGATCTTTTCCACCGAGTTGATGCCTGCGCGGCTTTTGCGCACGACCTTCAGATAGTCGTCCCGGAAACCCACGGCGGTGAGCGCGGTGTAAACGAACATCGCGACGACGACCCAGATGTTGGGCATCGCCCACAGGAAGGTCGCGCCGAAGACGGCGGCGAAGATCAGGAGGCCGCCCATCGTGGGCGTGTTTTTCTTGTCGAATTTTTTCGCGAGGTCGCCCGTGCGGTCATCGTCGTAATGCTGGCCGAACTTGAGGCGCCGGAGCCGGGCGATGAGCCGCGGGGCGATGAGAAAGCCGATGAACGCAGCGGTGACCGCGGCGAGCAGCGTGCGAAACGTAATGAACCGCAGCAGGCGCAGCGGACCAAAATGATTTTCAAAGTCGGCGAGGTAGCTCAGCATGCGACTTGCTCCGGCGCGTCGCAGACGGACACGGACTCGACGATTTTTTCCAGCGCATAGCGCCGGCTGCCCTTGATGAAGACCGCGCCGCGAAACCCGATCAGGCGCCGGCGCACGGGCTCAAGGGAGGTGATGATTTCAATCTGCTCCGGCCGGCAGCCGCTGACGATGGCACCGGCCCGCACGTCACGAGCATAGTCGCCGATCACAAAGACGTGGTCCGCCTCGGCCAGGTGCAGGGCGAGCCCGAGCTTGCGGTGATAATCAACCGCGCGCAGGCCCAGCTCCTCCATGCAGCCGAACACCAGCAGGCGCGGCTCGTCGGCGGGTGCGGTCGCAAAGAAGGTCTCGAGCGCGTCGGCCATCGAGGCGGGATTGGCGTTGTAGAAGTCCAGGTAAAGCGTGGCGCCTTTTTCACGGCGCAGTTCGCCGCGCCATTTTGCCGGCCGCCAGGCGGCCAGGCGTTGCTGAATCAGCTCGGCCGGCACGCCTAGCCCGAGCGCGGAACAGATGGCCAGCGCGGCGTTTTGCGCCATGCCGTTGGAGACGCGGGGCATCGTGAAGGTCAGCGGCGGCGGCGGGCCGTACGCAATGGCGATTGCCGTGCTGTCCCCGCGTTGCGTGACGGCGAAGAAGACCCGGTCCTTCGGCGGCGCGGTGGGACGGATCACGTCGGCCGGCTCGACCACCAGTGTACGGACGTTGAGTTCGCGAAACGGCGAATACTCCGCGCATTGCTTCGGAAAGACCGCGATGCCGCTGGCGCGGACGGCCGCGGGCAGCCGGGCTTTTTCCAGCGCCACGCCCTCGAGATTGCGGAGCTGCTCAAGATGGGCGGGGGCAACGAGCGTGATGAGCGCGAGGTCGGGCTCGATCATCCGGGCCAGCGGCCCCATCTCGCCGGGCGCGCTGATGCCAGCCTCCACGACGGCAAACTTGTGCCGGGCAGGATCGAGGCGCGTGAGCGTGAGCGGCACGCCGAGGTGATTGTTGAGATTGCCCTCGGTGGCGAGCACGCCGCCGGCTTCCCCACCGAGCAGGAGCGCGAGGAGGTTTTTGGTGGAGGTCTTGCCGCAGCTGCCGGAGATGCCGACGACCTTGCCGGGGAATTTCTTCCGCTGCTCGTGGGCCACGGTCTGAAATGCGCCCAGCGGATCGGGGACAACGAGCTGTGGCAAAGCGACGAGCGGGTTGGCCCGGGCGACAAACGCGGCGGGAGCGCCGGCCGCGAGCGCCGCGGGAAGAAATTCATGCCCGTCGCGCAGGCCGGTTTTCAGTGCGACAAAAATTTGTCCGGGTTTGAGCTGGCGGGAATCGATGGCGAATCCGAGGAGCGGCGCCGTCGGCGGCACCGTCCATCTGCCGCCGGTCCAGGCGGCCAGTTGTTTGGGAGTGAAAAGGCTCATGCGTTCTTGAGTTGCTTGATGCCGATGAGTTCGCGCACGACCTGGCGGTCGTCGAACGGGATGACCGTGTCGGCAAATTCCTGGTAACTTTCGTGGCCCTTGCCGGCAATGAGCAGGCAGTCGCCGGGCCGGGCGTCATCAAGCGCGAGACTGAGGGCACGGCGGCGGTCCTCCACCCACGCAATTTTTTCCGGCGCGATGATGCCGGTCTTCATGTCGGCAAAAATCTGGGCGAGTGGCTCGCTGCGGGGATTATCGGCGGTCGCCCAGGAAAAATCGGCGAAGTCCTGCACCGCCCGCGTCATGAGCGGGCGTTTGCTGCGATCACGATTGCCGCCGCAGCCAAAGACCACGAGGAGGCGGCCGGGGGTGATGGCGCGCAGCATGCCGAGCGCATTGCGCAGTGCGTCATCGGTATGCGCATAGTCCACGAGGACGTTGAAAGGCTGGCCCTCCTCGATGCGCTCCATGCGGCCGGGCACGCCATGGAAGGTGGCCAGGCGGGCGAGAAACACCTGCGGATCGCGCCCCAGCGCCCAGGCGGTGGCGGTGGCGGCCAGGAGGTTGCTGACGTTGTAGCGACCGATGAGCGGCGAATCGACTTCGCGCACGCCGCCCGGCCATACGAGGCGGAAAGTGGTGTTCTTGAAGTTGAGCGAAAGATTCTCCGCCCGCACGTCCGCGCGCGGATTTTCGCCGAAAGTGACGGTGCGGGCCGCGGCGGGAATTTTCGCCATGAGCTCGGAACCGTGCGGATCGTCGAGATTGACGATGGCCAGGCGCGGCACCGGGCCGATTTCGCCGGTGAAGAGACGCGTTTTCACCGCGAAGTAGGCGTCCAGCGTCAGATGATAATCGAGATGGTCGCGCGTGAGATTGGTGAAGATGGCGGCGGCAAACTGCAGGCCATTGACGCGCTGCAGATCGATGCCATGCGAGCTGACCTCCATGACCGCCTGCCGGCAGCCGGCGTCGCGCATCTGCGCGAGCATGCCAAAGATGTCGAGCGCCTCCGGTGTGGTCTTGAACGACGGCACCGTGCGGGCGCCGAGGTCGTAGTTAATGGTGCCGATCAGGCCGATGCGCCCGCTGTCCTCGAGCAAATGCTTGATCAGGTGGGTGACGGTGGTCTTGCCGTTCGTGCCGGTGACGCCAACGACGCCGAGGTTGCGGTCGGGAAACTTGTAGTAGCGCTGGGCCACGCGGGCGAGCGCGATGCGGGCGTCGGCGACTTGGAGAAACGTGACCTTCGCGTGCGGATGCGCGGGTGATTTTTCCGTGACAATCGCAACCGCACCGCGGCCGATGGCCTCGTCGATGAAGCTGGCGCCGTCCGCCCGGCGGCCGGGCAGCGCAAAGAACAGATTGCCCGGCACGACGCGGCGGCTGTCCATCACCAAGCCGGAGATGGGCCGGTCAAGCGGGCCTTTCACGGCGATCAATTCGCCGTCTTCAAAAAAATCCTGGAGCTTCGGAGCCATGCGGAAAATGTCAGTGGAGAATCTAGCCTCTTTTTGCGTACGACCAAGCGGGCGGGGCTGAAAAGCGCGGATGAGCGGATAATTCTGCACGAGATAGCCGATCACCGCGCGCCTCCTTCCATCGCGAATTTAGGACCGGTGGATGCAATCGGAGGCTGGATGTTGAGATATTGGATGAGCCTCTCGCCCAGGCGCTTGAAGACCGGCGCAGCCACGAGATTGCCATAGGCGATGCCGCCGGGCACCGCGGCGTCGGCGTCATCCACGATGACAGTGATCGCGACCTGCGGGTTGCTGGCGGGAAAAAAACCGACGAAGGAAGCGACATGATGGCGGTCGGAGTAGCGCAGCACCGTTTTGCCGGAAGGGGTCGTGACCGGCAGGAGCTTCTGGGCAGTGCCGGTCTTGCCCGCGACCTCGAAGCCGGAAATCGCCGCCAGGGGAGCGGTGCCGGACCCATCCGCCATGGCCACGCCCTCGAGCAGGTGCTGCATGGTCTGTGCCGTGCCCTCGCTGATCACCCGGCGCTTCACGATAGGCGCAAATTGATACACGACCGTGCCGTCGACATCACGGATTTGCCTCACCACCTGCGGGCGTAGCAGCAGACCGCCGCTGGCGATGACGCCCATCGCACAGTGGACCTGCATGGGGGTGGCACCCACGGACTGGCCCATCGGCATGCGCGTGATCGTAAGGCCGTCCCACTTCGAGGGCGGCGCAAGCTGGCCGTCAATTTCACCGCCGACCGGAAACCCGGTCAGCTCCCCGAAGCCGAAGGCCCGCGCGTAGTCGTAGAATTTTTCGTCACCGAGCAGCATGCCGAGCTGCGCCGCGCCTTTGTTGGACGACTTGGCGATGATTTCGGCAACGGTGAGCGGATGGTCAAAGTGATCCAGTTCGGATTCGCGCGGGAGCCGACGCTCGGTGCCCTTGTATTCGACCGATTCCAGCGTACAGTCGAACGTGCTGGCAGGCGTGACGAGGCCGGCATCAAGCGCGCCGGATGCGGCGACGATCTTGAACGTTGAACCGGGCTCGAACTGGTCGGCGACGGCGATGTTCCGCTGCGATGGAAGATCGGCCTTGTTGTAGTCGTTGAGGTTGAAGGTCGGCCAGTTGCCCAGTGCCAGGATGAAGCCCGTGCGCGGATCGCCAACAATGATGGTGGCCTTGGCCGGGTGATATTTGTCTGCCAGGGCCTGCAGTTCCTGCTCAACCATGTGCTGCACCACCGTGTCGATGGAGAGCACCGCGTCGTAGCCGTCAGCCGGCGCCACCTCGCGCGAGCGGAACTGCGCGAGCTCATGGCGAAGGCCGTCGCGTTCGGATTCCAGCCAGCCGTTCTGCCCGCGCAGATAAAAATCGAGGTAACGCTCAAGGCCGGTAACCGGCTCACCTTCCCTGTTCACATAACCCAGGACATGCGCAGCAAGCTGGTTTTGCGGATAGGCGCGCGAGTAGATGCGGCTGCCATAAACGCCGCGCACGTTCAGGGTCTTGATCTGGTCGTAAGCGGACTCGTCGACCGTGTCGCTGAGCTTGACCCAGCGAGTCTCGTGGCTGTCGGCGGTGGGATCGATTTCTGGCGCTTCATCATCCGGCATGCGGATTTTTCCGGTGAACTTTTTCTGCAACTCCGCCGGCGACAGGCCGAGCAGCCGCGCCAGTTCCGGCCATTTCGCCTCGTCCTCCTTGCACAGCACCTGCGGATCGGCGCCGATGACGACCAGCGAACGGCTGGTGGCCAGCAGGCTGCCATGCGCATCAAGGATGTCCCCGCGCCGGGCGTTCTGGACGATGATCTCGTCCCGTGCTTTTCCGATGTAGCTGAGAAATTTCGCCCGTTGCAGCACATGCAGTGAGACGAGGCGCGCGCCGATGCCGGTGAAACTGGCGACGACCGCGGCCACCACGACGGCGATGCGGTAATTTGAGGCAAACCCGCGCGACATGGTTCTCACTGGACTCCTCCCGGATGAAAGACCACGGCCGTGAAGGCCGATCCACCTTCAGTCGCGAAAAGCCGGGCCCGGTTCTTCGCCGTGAGCCGCTGCTCGACGTCATCCGGCACGCGCACAACCTGCAATTCGCGCGGCGGCACAAGGCCGAGGTGCCATTCGGCATTGCGGCGTACCAGCGTGTCGGGCGACTGCTCGGCGGCGATGGCCGCGGTGGTTTCGTCGATGTGACGGTTGATTTCGGAGAGCCGGGCCTCCAACTGCTTGTTGTGGTTGGCGGTGAGCGAAATTTCGCGGCGCAGCCAGACCGTGCCCAGACCCAGCGAGCCGCTGAAGCAAATCATCATCAAGGTGCCGATGAGCACCTGGTTCACGAAGGCGTGATTGGAGGCTTTGTTCATCGTGACGGCCTTTAAAATTTGCGCAGCGCGCGCAATTTGGCGCTCCGGCTGCGGGGATTGGCGGTCAGTTCGGCGTCACCCGGCGTGACTGGACGGCGCGTGAGCGGCTCGGCGAATTTTTTACGGAATTGCTGTGGCGTGGCATCGTCGGCGCTCTGCGGCTGGCCGCACATGCGGCGGAAAAACTGTTTCACCACGCGATCCTCGAGCGAATGAAAACTGATGACGCAGAGCACGCCGCCGGGAGCGAGCTTGGCGAAAGCCGCGGGCAATGCCCGTTCGAGCGCGCCGAGTTCGTCGTTCACGGCGATGCGCAGGCCCTGGAAAGCGCGCGTAGCGGGATGGATTTTCGAGGCATAGCGGTCGCGCGCCGGAATGGCGCCCGCGATGAGTTCAGCCAGGCTGGAGGTGCGATCGAGCGCACCCGTGCCGCGGGCGGCCAGCAACGCCCGCACCACGCGGCGCCAGTGCGGCTCCTCGCCTTGGTCGCGAATGGCCCGCACGAGCATTTCCTCGGTGGCCGTCTCTATCCAGCGCGAGACCGGCACACCGGTTCGCGGATCCATCCGCATGTCGGCTGGAGCGTCGGTGCGGAACGAAAAACCGCGTTCGGCATCGTCGAGCTGGAAAGAGGAGACACCGAGGTCGAAAAGAATGCCGTTGAACCCGGTCTCGGCGATTTCCGCCAAGCGGCCGAAATCCCGGTCGAGCAGGACAAAACGGTCTACAAACCCGGCCTTCAACGGCTCGGCGCGGGCCGACGCAGCAGGATCACGATCCAGGGCAATCACTTGCACATCAGAGGCCGCGGCCAGCAACGCGCCCGAGTGACCACCGCCGCCAAATGTGCAATCAAGGTAGCGGCCGCCCGGCTGCGGCGCGAGGAACTCAAGGACTTCGTGCAGCAGAACGGGGTGGTGGCCGGAAAAAGACATGGCCGCCGCGGAAAAATCAATGGGCGCGGCGCGCATGCAGGGGTTCAGACCCGAAAAAGCTGGCGGTGCGGGAGAACACGCAGCGGAGCACGAGGCTGTCGCGCACACGCGGCGTAACGGCGACGAGGGAATGGAGCGAGCGGGCGGCGGAAGCATCGTCCGTTTCCATCATCGTGGCGCAACCTTGCCTGGAGCCAAAAGCGTCGGCCGCGAAAAGCGGCTGGCGCGCAGGATATGTTTTGGTGGATGCATTCATGAGCGGTCTGGTTTTTGTGTTGGTGCTCGTTGAAGCGGGAGCGGAAAGGATGAGGGCGGTTAAATTCCGATGCGGCGCATGAGATCGCCGAAATTTTCGCCCGCAGTGCGGGTCTCGACCTTCGTCCAGCGGTCGGGCGACCAGATCGAAAATTTGTTGAGTGAACCGACAAGGACGGCGTCCTTTGCAATGCCCGCGTGGCGCAGCAGCTCGGGGCTCACGCCGAAGCGGCCCTGCTTGTCGAAACCAAACGAGAGCGTTTGCGCAAAGAAACGCGCGAAAGCGTCCTGGGCATCGCGATCAGTGAGGGCCTTGGCCGAAACCTTTTCATGCAGCTTCTCCACCTCGGCCGGCGGGAGCACGGCGATGTAGCCATCGGGATGCGGCGTGGCGAGAAAAGCATCGGTTGCTTCATGTGTGGAGCGCCAAGCCGACGGAATCGTCAGACGATTCTTGTCATCCAAGGTATGCCGGAAAAGGCCGGTGTAGAAAGGTTTGCTGTGGTTCGACATGGGCGAGCAATCCAATGGTGCCCCAAAGTGCCCCATTGTTCCCCATATTCCCCCACGCAGTCAAGACAACTTCCGCTGCTTCCTGTAATTTTTTTGGAAAAAATCCGGCAAAAATTGTCAGGCGACTGCCAAGGCAAGAAACGCCTGCTTGCCGGACGGACCACAACTCAGGCCAATGACAACTTTTAAAGCGGATGGGGATTCATCTCCAGAAACGGCAGACGCGACTGAAACAGGGCGTCTCATGCCGACAGGAACGCCCCATTACGCTCCACAGCGGCACCGTCAGTAACCGAGCAGCAATTCATAACCAAGTTCCAGCGGTCATTGCATGGGAACAATACCCCATATGATCGATCCATGCTAACGCGCAGAATCGCGCTAAATTGAAGCCTATCTCTCCCGGCGAATCGGCCCTTGTTATCTTCCCGGCACTTCTGCCGGACTGGGCAATCGAGCCCTGAGGGATTTGCACTTGTTGAGCCCGGGCCGGCCGAGGCCAACCGGGACTTGGCGGTCACCACCGGGATGAATTCCCATGGCAGGTCAGCGGCAGGAACCTCGGCCGGAAAATAAGAACCCTCCTTTATGCAGACCCTTTCGTTACGCTGGCAGGCCTGGATGGCCAGGCAAACACGCCCGCGAGCGAGCGAACCGCCGTTGCGGGCCGAGTTGTTCAGCGTCGAACAACTCGCGCGCCATGCCCGGGCCTTGGCGGAG
Organism: Opitutaceae bacterium; assembly: GCA_035485575.1. Lineage (GTDB taxonomy): Bacteria > Verrucomicrobiota > Verrucomicrobiia > Opitutales > Opitutaceae > DASRHD01. Next base: position 127,688 of record DATHNW010000025.1, read on the forward strand.
GGCCATCGCATTGTCAGTCAACACAGCTCCAACCGCTTGTTGTCCCGTCTGGACGTAAACGAGGAGAGCCTGCGGGCTTTCAATCGCTCGACCATCGCCGTGGATCCCAGCCGGCGCATCACTCCTGCCGCCGAATGGCTGCTCGACAACTTTTACCTGATCGAAGAGCAGATCCAAATGGCCAGGCGGCATCTGCCCCGTGGCTACAGCCGGGAGCTGCCCCGCCTCTTGAACGGTCCTTCCGCCGGGCTTCCACGCGTTTACGACATCGTACTGGAATTAATTTCGCATGTAGATGCCCAGATCGATGCGGGACCGCTCAGCGCCTTTGTCGCCGCTTACCAAACAGTGGTTTCATTGAAACTCGGCGAGCTTTGGGCCATTCCCATCATGTTGCGCCTGGGGCTGATTGAAAATCTCCAGCGCGTCACCACCCGGCTGACCATCGCCCGCGCGGATCGTGATCTGGCAGACTCATGGGTGGACCGTTTGCAGGACATGGCGGAAAAAAATCCGTCCCACCTGGTTGTGGTGGTGGCGGACATGGCGAAGTCAGAATTCCCCCTCTCCAGTTCGTTCGTGGCGGAATTTTGCCAGCGCTTGTCGCGACAAAGTCCGGTGTTGCACCTCGCGCGCAGCTGGCTCGAACAGCGACTCGTTGAACAAGGGCTGTCCATCGAACAGTTGGTCCATCTGGAAAGCCAGAATCAGGCCGCCGACCAGGTTTCCGTCAGCCATAGTATTGCCAGCCTTCGTCTTCTGAGCGGCATGGATTGGAAGGAATTCGTCGAGACCCTCAGCCTGGTGGAGAAGACCTTGCGCTCCGATCCGGCCGGCGTCTACAGCGAGATGGATTTTTCGACCCGTGATCGCTACCGTCATTCGGTTGAATTTCTGGCCCGCCACAGCCGGCTCTCGGAGGCGGACGTCGCGCAACGCGCCATCCAACTGGCTGCTGAAAGCGCACAACGCAAAGGGCGCGAAGATAGGACCGCCCATGTGGGCTTCTATCTGATCGACAAGGGCCAGCCGATGCTGGAGCGCGGGGCGAATGCACGATGGCCCTGGCATGCGATCATCGAGCGAAGCATCCACCGTTTCCCACTCGTGTTTTATGCGGGCGGAATTGGGGCGCTCACTTTACTTGCCACGTCCGGGTTCATGCAACAGGCCCGGATGCTCGAAGTTCAGGGATGGAAGCTGATTTTCTTCACCTTCGTTTTTCTGCTCTGCGCCAGCCAGCTGGCCATGGAGTTGATGAACTGGCTGTCCACACTGCTGGTAAAGCCCCGTCTGCTCCCTCGCATGGATTATTCCACCGGCATTCCGGCCGGTGGCCGGACGATGGTGGTTATTCCGACAATGCTCACGAGTCCGGAGGGTGTTGACCGCCTTATCGAGACACTGGAAATCCATCATCTCGCAAATCGGGACCAGCATCTTCATTTTGCGTTGCTGACGGATTTTCGCGATGCACCGGAGGAAGTCCTGCCGGGAGACGAACTACTGCAGCAGCGGGCGCGGGCCGGAGTCGAACGGCTGAACCAGAAATATCCTGCTGAGAACGATGCCCTATTTTTTTTGTTTCACCGGCCGCGTCGTTGGAACGCGGGAGAAGGCCTGTGGATGGGTTATGAGCGCAAGCGGGGAAAGCTCGCGGAGTTCAACGCCCTCCTGCGCGGCGGTTCCCGTGAATGCTTTTCCGAAATCGCCGGGATGACCGCCATTCTCCCCTCAATCAAGTATGTTATCACGCTCGATACCGACACCCAGCTTCCGCGCGATGCCGCCCGCCAGCTCGTCGGAACGATGGCCCATCGATTGAACCGGCCGGAATTCGATCCAGTGCGCGGAATTGTCAACGAAGGCTACGCCATCCTGCAGCCGCGCGTGGGAGTGAGTCTGCCGAGCGCCGGTCGATCCTGGTTTGTGCGGCTTTTTGCCGGCGACGCGGGAATCGATCCTTACACGAGAGCTGTTTCCGACGTATATCAGGATCTCTTTCAGGAAGGCTCCTTTATTGGAAAAGGGATTTACGATGTGGACGCGTTCGAGCGAGCCATGGCGGGGCGCTTCCCGGAAAATACCGTTCTCAGCCACGATTTGCTGGAAGCCTGTTATGCACGTTCCGCCCTCGTGAGCGACGTGGAATTCTACGAAGAATATCCCTCCCGCTACAACGTGGACATCAACCGGCGTCACCGCTGGATTCGCGGCGACTGGCAAATCATGCAGTGGCTCCTGCCGCGGATTCCCGGAGCGGACGGACGGCGCATGGCCAATCCGCTTTCCAGACTGTCGCAATGGAAGATCTTCGACAATCTCCGGCGCAGTCTTGTCCCGATCGCTCTGATGGTCTTGCTGCTGGGTAATTGGCTGCTCCTCCCAGAACTTGGTGGACTGGGCGCATGGCTCGTCCTTGCCATCATCACGCTCCCCCGCTTGCTCGCGGCACTGGTCAATGCAGTTCGCAAGCCGGTTGATTTGCCATTGGCCATGCATCTGCGGGGGACGGCCGGATCATTTGGGCGGCAGTTCGGCCAGATTTTTCTCACCCTGACCTTCCTGTCCTACGATGCCTTCATCAGCCTCGATGCAATCGGAAGGACGTTGCTGCGCTTGCTGGTAACGCGCAAACGGCTCCTGGAATGGCAGACGTCAAGTGAGTCCGAACAGACCTCCAGCATGAATCTCGCTGGTTTTTATGGCACGATGTGGATTACGCCGATCGTCGCCTTGCTGAGTGGATTCCTCCTGGTTTCGCTGCATCCGGCTCAACTGGCATCCGCCCTGCCGATCTTGGGCCTCTGGCTGGCGGCTCCGTGGATCGCCTGGTGGATCAGCCAGCCCATCGAACCCGCAACCCCGGGTTTGACGGCGGAACAATTGATCTTTCTGCGACGCACCGCGCGCCGGACATGGCATTTTTTCGAAACCTTTGTCACCGCGCAGGAGAACTGGCTGCCACCGGACAATTTCCAGGAAGTCCCCACCCCCACGATCGCCTCGCGGACCTCACCTACGAACATGGGACTGGCGCTCCTCGCCAATCTGGCGGCCCGGGATTTCGGGTATCTTTCGTCGGGCGGCCTGATCCGGCGCACGCAAGATGCCCTCGCCACGATGCAACGACTCGAGCGGCATCGCGGGCACTTCTACAACTGGTACGAGACGCGCCTGCTCCGCCCTCTCCTTCCGCTCTATATTTCCAGCGTGGACAGCGGCAATCTGGCGGGACATTTGCTGACGCTCAGCTCGGGCCTGAGGGAATTATCCGGCGAGAAGATTTTTACCCTGCAAATCTTTGCCGGCCTGAGCGACACCGTGAAGGTTCTCAGGAATTTGGTCCGCGACCATGCGGCGCTGGCCACGCTCGACGCAGAATTGGAGAAGGCGCCGTCCGATCTGCGCACAGCATTCTCGTTATTGAAAGGGGCCACGGGCCAGGCCGGCGAAATCACTGCTTCGCTGACGGACGAAAGGGATGAAGTCAAAGTATGGGCTCAAACGCTGAAGGGGAATTGCGAGGATCATTTGGAGGAACTGCTTTCTCTCGCGCCATGGCTGGTTTTGCCCAGCCTAATTCGCACCGGTCATCCCCTTACGCCGGCGGCGGCAGGGCTTGAAGAGAAGCTCGTCCAACTCGACCAGGCACCCACCTTGCAGGAGGTCGCCAAGTTTGAACAATCGCTTTGTCCGTTGATCGAAGCGGTCTTGCAAGAACTCTCGTCCGAACCGGCCCAATTTCGAAAAGAGCAACAGGAGCAGCTCACCGAGCTCTCACGTTGCTTGCGAGAAGCCGGCGATCATGCCCGTCAGCGCCTGCTCGCATTGGAAGCCCTGGCCACGCAAAGCGACGAACTGGCCGCGATAGACTTCACCTTCCTGCTCGATCCAGCGAGGGATTTATTTTCCATCGGTTTCAACGTCACCGAACGCAAGCGTGACGCCAGCTTCTATGACCTGCTGGCCTCGGAGGCGCGCGTGTGCAGCTACGTCGCCATCGCTTTGGGACAAGTTCCTCAAGACCACTGGTTCTCAATGGGCCGTCTGCTCGTCGCCTCGCAGGGCAAGCCGATCCTCGTTTCCTGGAGCGGCTCGATGTTCGAATATCTGATGCCGCTGCTGATCATGCCCAACTATGAGAACACGTTGCTTGATCACACCTGCAAGGCGGCCGTACGACAACAAATCGAGTACGGGCAATTGCGTGGCGTGCCCTGGGGCATTTCCGAATCGGGCTATAACCGGACCGACATTCACCTTAACTACCAATACCGTGCCTTCGGCGTGCCCGGCCTGGGTTTGAAACGGGGACTGGCCGAGGACCTGGTGATCGCTCCCTACGCCACCGCGTTGGCGCTGATGATCAGGCCAAGGCAAGCTTGCGAAAACCTGCAGCGGCTGGCGAGCGAGGGGTGTGAAGGCGCTTACGGTTTCTACGAGGCAGTGGATTACACCCCGTCGCGCCTGCCCCCAGGCGAATCAAGCGCCACCATCCGATCCTTCATGGCACACCATCAAGGGATGAGCCTGCTGGCGCTGGTCAATCTATTGAGAGGCGACTCCATGCCCCGGCGCTTCATGGCCTGCCCCATGCTCAAAGCGACGGACCTGCTGCTGCAGGAGCGCGTTCCCAAAACCGCCGCAAGCGTATTCGCGGCGGATCTGACCCTGGAGACATCGCGGATGCCCGCGGGCGAAGGCGAAAGCGCGATGCGTGTGTTCACGAATCCCACCCCGCCGGCTCCCGAGGTTCATCTTTTATCCAACGGCCGCTATCATGTCGCCGTCAGCAGCGCCGGCGGCGGTTACAGCCGCTGGCGCGATCTGGCGGTCACCCGCTGGCGTGAGGACTCCACGCGCGATTGCTGGGGAACGTTTGTTTATCTGCGCGAGCCGGCCATGGGGGATTTCTGGTCCGCAGCGCACCAACCCACCTTGCGTATGACAAAAGACTACGAAGTCATCTTTACCCAGGCACGCGCGGAGTTCCGGCAGCATCATGTCGGCCTCGAAATCCACACCGAGATCAGCGTGTCGCCGGAAGACGACGTGGAACTGCGGCGCGTTACGATCACCAATCATACCCGCATAGCGCGCGTCATCGAATTGACGAGTTACGCCGAGGTGGTGCTCGCGTCCGCAGCTGCGGACGCCGCGCATCCAGCGTTCAGCAATCTTTTCGTCCAAACAGAATTCGCACCAAAATCCTCCGCGATACTCTGCACCCGCCGTCCCAGTTCCCCGGAGGAAAAGCCGCCATGGCTGTTGCATCTGATGGTGGGCCAGGGCGGTGAACAGGGGGAAATTTCCTGCGAAACCGACCGCTCCAGATTTGTCGGCCGCGGCGGAACCCTGGCCAGCCCGGCCGTAATGCAGGACCTTTCGCCTTTGTCCAACACGGTCGGATCCGTGCTTGACCCCATTATTTCGCTGCGGCGCACGGTTTCGTTGCCGCCTCATGAAACCGTCACCATCGACCTGGTTATTGGCGTGACGGAAACCCGGGAAGCCGCACTGGCACTGGTGGATAAATACCAGAATTTCCGCATGACCGACCGCGCCTTCGATCTGGCCTGGACCCACAGCCAGGTGACCCTGCGCCATCTCAATGCGACCGAAAGGGAGGCCCAGCTTTACGGCCGGCTGGCCGGCGCATTGATTTATGCCAATCCCGCACGCCGGGCCAATCCCGGTGTGCTGCGCAGCAACCGCCGCGGCCAAAGCGGACTTTGGAGTTATGGCATTTCGGGCGACGCTCCGCTCGTCCTGCTCCGCATCAGTGACCCGGAGAAGACCGAAATCGTCCGGCAGCTGATCCAGGCTCATTCCTACTGGCGCATGAAGGGGCTGACCGTCGAACTGGTTATTTTGAACGAAGACGTCTCGGTTTACCGCCAGTCCCTGCACGACCAGATCACCAGTCTGATTTCCTCTGGCATCGAAGCGCAAATGCTGGACAAGCCGGGCGGCATCTTCGTCCGGCGCCTTGAGCAAATTCCCAATGATGATCGCGTGCTGCTGCAATCCGTGGCGCGAATTGTCCTCGACGATGAAAGTGGAACCCTCGCGGAGCAATTGGAACGGCGGAGCGCGTTGGAACCGTTGGTCCCGGCGCTGGCGCCCACCCGCTCCGCGTGGCCTGACTCACCCAAGCCGGTCCCTCAACGCGAGTTGATCTTCCAGAACGGTCTCGGCGGCTTTACCCGCGACGGGCACGAATATGTCATCACCCTCGAAGCTGGTCAGATGACCCCGGCCCCCTGGATCAATGTGCTCGCCAATCCTTCCTTTGGCACGGTCGTTTCGGAAAGCGGGGGCGCTTACACCTGGGCGGAGAATGCCCACGAATTTCGATTGACGCCCTGGAGCAACGATCCCGTCCAGGATGCCACCGGTGAGGCCCTGTACGTTCGCGATGAACAGACCGGGCAATTCTGGTCGCCCACGCCGTTGCCCGCGCGCGGCGCAACGCCCTACGTCATTCGCCATGGCTTCGGCTACACCGTGTTCGAGCATACCGAAAACGGCATCACCTCCGAGCTGTGGGTTTATGTGGCGATGGATGCGCCAGTGAAGTTAACGGTCTTGAAACTGCGCAATGTCTCGGGACGTCCGCGCCGCGTGTCGATCACCGGCTACTGGGAATGGGTGCTGGGCGACCTGCGGCAGAAAAGCCTGCTCCACGTGCAAACCGAAGTTGACCTCAAGACCGGCGCTCTGCTGGCGAGAAATTATTACAACACCGAGTTTCCCGACCGCATCGCGTTCATCGACGTCAACGACGGGACGCGCACCCTCACCGGAGACAGGAAGGAGTTTCTGGGCAGAAACGGAAGCCTGTCGCAGCCGGCGGCGCTGAAACGCGCGCGCCTTTCCGGCAAAGTCGGCGCGGGACTGGATCCTTGCGGTGCGGTGCAAGTCGCCTTCGATCTGCCCGACGGCCAGGAGCGGGAAACGAGTTTTCGCCTCGGGGTCGGCCGCAATGCGGCGGAGGTGCAAAATCTCATCCAGCGTTTTCGTCGCGCGGATGCCAGCCGTATGGCACTCGAAGGCGTCTGGTCCCACTGGAATCGAATCCTCGGCACAGTGAACGTGGATACACCCGATCCGTCCGTGAATGTCATGGCGAACGGCTGGCTGCTATATCAGACCTTGAGCAGCCGGCTCTGGGGCCGGACGGGATTTTATCAATCCGGGGGCGCCTATGGATTCCGCGACCAATTGCAGGACGCGATGGCATTGGTGCATGCCGAGCCGGCCCTCACCCGCGAGCATCTGCTCCGCGCCGCCGCGCATCAATTCCGCGAGGGCGATGTGCAGCATTGGTGGCATCCGCCCGCCGGGCGCGGCGTGCGGACCCATTTTTCCGATGACTACCTCTGGCTGCCCTACGCCACCTGCCGCTATGTCGCGTGCATCGCCGACACTGGCGTGCTCGATGAAAAAATCCATTTCCTCGAAGGTCGGCCGGTCAAGCCGGAGGAAGAGGCTTATTATGACCTGCCCAATCGCTCCGAGGAATCGGCCACGCTTTACCAGCATTGCGTTCGCGCCATCGAGCACGGGCTGAAATTCGGCGAACACGGCCTGCCATTGATCGGTTGCGGCGACTGGAATGACGGCATGAATCGGGTGGGAAACCAGGGCCGGGGTGAAAGTATCTGGCTGGCGTTTTTTCTTTATGATGTACTGACCCGATTTGCCCGGCTCGCGCGCGCCCATGATGATACCGCCTTTGCCGAACGCTGCCTCGCCCAAGCCGGGCGCCTGCAACAGAACATCGAGCAACACGCTTGGGACGGCTCATGGTATCGCCGTGCCTACTTCGACAACGGCGAACCGCTCGGCTCCCAGACGAATCCCGAATGCCAGATTGATTCCCTGCCGCAAAGCTGGGCCGTGATCAGCGGCGCCGGCGATCCGGTCCGCTCGCGCCAGGCGATGCAATCCGTGGATCAGCGCCTCGTCCGACGCGACGCCGGGTTGATTCAACTGTTTGATCCGCCCTTCGATCAATCTCCGCTCAATCCCGGCTACATCAAGGGCTACATTCCTGGCGTGCGCGAGAACGGCGGCCAATACACCCATGGCGCGATTTGGACCGCAATGGCGTTCGCGCTCATGGGAGAAAGCGAACGCGCATGGGAACTCTTCACGCTGCTCAATCCCATCCATCACGGCGGGACCCCGCAGCAAATCGCCATCTACAAGGTTGAGCCGTATGTCGTCGCCGCGGATGTTTACGCAGTCGCACCGCATTTGGGCCGCGGCGGTTGGACCTGGTACACGGGTTCAGCCGGCTGGATGTACCGCCTGCTGATCGAAACGCTGCTGGGCGTGAACCGGGAAGGCGATCAATTGCGCCTGGCCCCCCGTCTGCCAAAAAGCTGGCCGACCTGCAAAATCCACTACCGCTACCGGCAAACGGTTTATCACATCACCTTCACGCGGCTCGCCGCTGATGCCGTCGAAGCGAATCTGCTCTCCCTCGATGGACAGGAACTATCCGGGGAGACAATTTCCCTGCAGGACGACCGCCGTGAGCATGCCGTCGAAATGAAAATTCGCTGATCGGTCGATCAACCCTGAAGACGGGAACTAGTGCAAGCCGGTCCCGCCCCAATGCTCAACCACAGGCGCCGGAGGGCCGGCTGGGTTCAAACCACTGAACAGAGGTGGTGTCATCCGGCTCAAGCCCGGCATACGTCTGGGCAAGAAGCCCGCGAAGATTTTGGCGGGCGCGCCCGATGCGGCTCTTCACCGTGCCAATGCCGATCCCGAGCGCTTGGGCGATGTCGCTGTACGATTGATTCAACTCATTGCGCAGCGTGAGGACTTCCCGCTGTTGAACGCTGAGTTTCTTCATGCAAATCATGACGTGCGCCAAAAACTCACGATTCGTCGCCTCTCGGGCGGGGGTCGGATCATCACTCGCAATAAAATTAGAGAAGGTCGCCCGGTTGTCTTCGCCGAACGCACCATCGAGCGACAGCGTGGCATGACGGCGCCGCCGGAAGAAATGCCAGTAATGATTGCGCATGAGATTCAAGGCAATGTGGTGCAGCCAGGTGGCGAGCGAGGAATCGCCGCGGAAACGCGCCAGACCGCGATACGCGCGAATGAAGGTATCTTGCGTGATTTCCTCGGCGTCGGCGTGATTGTGGAGATAGCAGAATGTGACGGAGAACAGCTTTCCGCGATAGCGGGTGACGATTTCGACAAACGCGTCTTCGTCCCCGGCATTGAAACGGCGCACCAGTTCTGCGTCATGCACCGCGTCCCGCCTTGAAATGGCCGCCCGGCTGGTGGGATCCCTCGCTGCGCGTGAAGACTCTTCCAGGGAGCGCACGCGTTTAGATCCGATTCGTGAACAGCAACACGACAATAATAAGAAGCAACAAGCCCAGACCACCGCTGGGATAGTAGCCCCACTTGCGGCTGTGCGGCCAAGTGGGCAGCGCACCCAGCAAGAGCACGATAAGCACGATCAATAGTATGAGTCCAAGAGGCATGAGATTTCACTCCAACGGCGGACAGGAACAAAGGCGCCGGCCGCCGCCGTGCACGATCGGGCTTTCCCGGACGGAAAACCGTATGTTTTAGCGTGCGATACTATCTTCGGTGGAAGAATGGCACCATGGGGTATTGGCCTGCCTCCGGGTGAATTGATTCAAGGTCAATCGTATCCTCAGTCGGATAACACCCCATGCCCGCCCGCCCGCGATCGGACCATATTGGTGGCGCAGGAAACAGAACCTCTCCCCAACCACCGGGAGCATTCGGAAATCCGCCCACCCATTTAATATTCAAATGAAAACCAATCACTTCTCCCGTCTCATTCTCGTGATTTTCAGCCTGACCGCCTTTGCCTCCACCGGTTGCGCCGAAAAGGAGCAGATCGTCGATGTTCCTTCGGCTCCTAAAAAGGAGGTGACGCCAGCCACGGCAACGCCCGCTGTGTCCGGACCAGCAGTCACCTTTCAACCCGCGACGACTGCCAGTCCTAATGATGCTTCCGCCAAATGGACCAACATTGAGGATTGTGCCTACGATATGCGCGCCCAGTTTTTCGCGGGCCTCAAGGGGCTGGAGGCCAGGGTGGATGACCAGTTTAGGGAGCTGACCGCCAAACGCGCCACTATGACTAGCAGCACTGCCGACACCAAAGACTGGGATTTTGCGATGAAGGAAATGGAAGATGCTCGGTCTTATCTGAAGTCCATGGATGAAGAATTAAGCAAAGCCACCCCCGAGACATGGAGCCAGGAGAAGGATAAAGTCGGTCAAGCCTGGGTACGAACACAAGAAGCCTATAAAAAGGTGAAATCCAGCACCACCAGTTGAGCTTTTTTATGCAGGGAGACTGCGAAAGGCGTGTCTCCAAATAAATAATATGTGCGGAATCGTCGCTTACGTTGGAAAACAAAAGGCAGCATCCATTCTCATCGAGGGCCTGAAGCGCCTTGAATATCGCGGTTACGATTCCGCGGGCGTGTGCGTGCTGCAGGACGGCCGGCTAGATGTCATAAAAAAGGCCGGCCGCGTCGAAAATCTCGCTAGGGAAGCCGCCCGGCATCGCTTCGCCGGCACGACAGGGATTGGCCACACACGCTGGGCCACGCACGGCGGTGCGACCGATGCCAACGCCCATCCGCACGTCAGCAGCGACGGCAAATTTGCGCTCATCCACAACGGCGTGATTGAAAATTACGACCAGATAAAGACCTTCCTTGCCGGCAAGGGCTACACCTTCCAGTCGGAGACCGACACCGAGGTGCTCTGCAACCTCATTGCCTATCATTACGCGAAGGAGGCCACCGGGGTCAATGGCTGCAGCCATTTCCTCAAGAGCGTGCGCAAGTCTCTCCAGCACGTCGAAGGCACCTACGGCATCGCGGCGCTTTGCGTGGATTTCCCCGGCGAGATCGTCGCCGCGCGGAAAGCCTCACCCCTCATCCTCGGCGTCGGCGAGGATGAATACATTCTCGCCTCCGACGCGTCCGCCCTCATCAGCCGGACAAAGAACGTCGTCTACCTGCGCGACGGCGAAATCATCCACCTCACCCCCGAAGGCTTTTCCATCACCACCCCCGATCAGACCAGGGTCTCGCCGGTGGTCGACCAAATCACCTGGACCCTCAGCGATGCCGAGAAGGGCGCCCATGCGCATTTCATGGAAAAGGAGATTTTCGAGCAGCCGCTCGCCCTCGAAAACACCATGCGCGGCCGCTTTTCCACGGACGGCAGCACCGCGCAGTTCGGAGGCCTCAATCTCTCTGCCGCCGAGTTCCGCCAAATCGACCGCTTCCTCTTCTGCGCCTGCGGCACTGCCTGGCACGCCTGCCTCGTGGCCGAGCACCTCATCGAACGCTTCGCCCGCATTCCCGTCGAGGTCGACTACGCGTCGGAATTTCGTTACCGCAACATGCCGCTCGGCCGCGGCACGCTGTTCTTCGTCATCAGCCAGTCGGGCGAGACGATCGACACGCTCGCCGCGCTGCGCGAGGCCAAGCGCAAGGGCTACCGGGCACTCGCGATCAACAACGTCGTCGGATCGAGCTTGGCGCGTGAAGCCGATGGCGGTATCTACCAGCATGTTGGTCCGGAGATTGGCGTTGCCTCCACGAAGGCCTTCACCTCGCAGCTCCTCGTCGCCGCGATGGTCGCCCTTTATGCCGCCCGCTTGCGCGACATGAGCTTCGCCGATGGCGTGGGCTACGTGAACGCGCTCAAGGGCGTCCCCGATCTCGTCCGCCAGGTCCTTGCGCAAGCCCCACATATCCGTGCCATCGCGAAACGCTACGCGCATTACGGCGATTTTCTCTTCCTCGGCCGCCTGTCGCTCTTCCCCATTGCGCTCGAGGGCGCACTGAAATTGAAGGAGATTTCCTACATCCACGCCGAGGGCTATCCCGCGGCAGAGATGAAACACGGCCCCATCGCGCTGATCAGCGAAAAATGTCCAAGCGTGTTCTTTGCTCCCGCCGGGGGAATCTTCAACAAGATCGTATCCTCAATGCAGGAGATCAAGGCGCGCAAGGGCCCGGTCATCGCGATTGTCACCGAAGGCGCCGACCTGCCGGAAGAACTTGCGGACGAAGTCATCACGATTCCCGACTGCCATGAAGCCGTGCTGCCGATCATCGCATCGATCCCGGTGCAACTGCTGAGCTACTATATCGCCGTCGAACGCGGCTGCGACGTCGATAAGCCACGCAATCTGGCAAAGTCAGTGACGGTGGAATGAGACCGTGGTTTGCGATGGGGATAATTTTTTGCCGTTTTCGCGAATGCACTGGTCTCGTGCGCACTCATTGCTCGTGCGATGCATCATAATGAGCAAATGCATCGCAAGGTAGGGTTCCACCTCATGAGGGACGAGTGCAGCAGAGGACGCAGAATATCCTCAAAGCACCTTTAATACCCCATAACGCCTCGATGACTCGCCTGTTATCGTTTGGGAATGATGGAAGAAAAATCTTTTGGCGCACAGTCCATCAACCGGCCACGTGCAGTCGTCGCTTGTTCTTCTGAAGGCCTGGCCCGTGTCTGCAGTTGGTGCACAGGTCAGGAGCAGGCGGCAACTTGGTGCATGACACAGAACCTCAAAATGACCCACACCATCTGCCCCGATTGCCAGTCACGATTCATGGGTGAGATTGGCCTGGGTTGAACGCTGTGATGAGAATGCTGAACCTCACTGTGCCAAATAAAGATCTGCATAACGTGATATCTTAAGTCAGCAGCACTCCACCGTCCGCCAGTTCGTCAAACGAAATGACGCGAAGGTCCGGCACGGCGGCCAGATAGTCCGCCGTTTCATGGAGCACGTCGATGAATGCCCGGTCGGGTATTCCCTCCCTAAAATATTCCCACCAGTGCGTGACCAATACCGTCAGCCGCTGCTTTTCGATCTGCCGCCTGACGGCATCCAGCATTGGGCCAACCGGCCGCGTGCAGGAAAGCAGGCATCCCGGATGGGAGAGCATCGCGAGGCGGCCTACCCGCCAATGAGGTGCACGCCGGATTTTTTTCAGAAGATAGCGGGACAGCCAAGTGCGCGGCTGACGGCCCAGCTCAAACCAACCGGTCGAAAGGACATCGAAGCGCCGGGCTACCGCCAGCAGGCCGGCACGGGAGATTCGGTCATAAGGTGCAACGAAAGCGCGCGGTGTGGCGAAGCCGGCCTCCTGCAGTCGTTGCGCACCGAGCTCCACCAGGCGAATCGCCGCCGGCTGATCCAATTGGTCGAACTCGAAGTAATCGTGAAAGCACCCGTGTTGCGCGAAATGAAATCCCTTGTTCGTCCGCAAATAAGCGACGAGATTGGGATTTTCCTCCATGGGCATTGTCTCGAACTCGGTCTGACGCCCGACCGAGAGAAATCCTTCGAGCCTTCCGTCCGCACGCCTTACATTCGTCCGCACTTCAGGAATCACCGCGAGGTTCACAGGCAGCCCGCGATCGAGAAAGGGCCGGTAGAGCTGCTCGAGGCAGTCTACAGGAGTCAGCGCGTTTGTATCGTCGTCACGCAGAATGACATAGCGCATGTTTTTCCTCGATGAGATCTTCGTAGAGCCGCTTCATCCGGTCGGCGAGAATCCGGGTATCGAAATCCGCGACGACTCGTTTGCGTCCACTGAGCGCCAGCCAGCCGGCCATTTCAGAGTCCGACCACAATTCATTTACGCTGGCGTGAAACTCCTGCGGTCGCGTGAGATCAAAAAGGAGGCCGCTCTGGCGATGCTCGATCAGGCTTCTCGCACCTGACGTCGAGGTGGAAATGACAGCCGTGCCCGCAGCCCATGCCTCCAGAATGACCAGCCCGAAAGTTTCAGAAATCGAGGGCAAAACCACCGCTCGGGCCTCCTGCAGGAGCCCGATCAAGCGCGGGTCGCCCGGCGGAAATCCCCCCGCCAGCAAGACATTTTGTTCCAAGCCAAGCAGACCGATCCTCCGGATCAGCGCTTCCGCATAACCTTGATCGGTGGTCGCTCCGGCCAGCACGAGCAGCAGCTTGGGATGCCGCCGGGTCAATTCGGGCATCTGTTCAACCAGCCATGATTGATTTTTTACCGCATCAATCCGGCCGACCGCGAGCAGCACTCCGCGTCCCTGCACTTGGGGAAAAGCCGCGCGAGCAGCGGCGCGTTGATCCTGTTGATAAAGTTTCGCGGGCACACCGTGAGGCTGCACCACCACCCGTTGTCCGGGGTGACGTTCGCGAATCAATGCGGCTTCGCGCCCGTTACAGGTAATGATCGCATCGGCCTGTGACAGCAGCCTTCGGGTCCGCAATAACAGGCCGCAAAGTTTGCCCCATTCCCAACCTGCCGACGGGGTCGCATCTAGGCCGGGCTTCGGAGGATCGGGCAAATCATAAACCCCGCCATGGGTAGTGAACAAAAAGGGCAGCCCGCGCCGGCGGGCCACCATCCGGCCGATGGCTCCAATCCGGCCCGTGGCATGAGAATGAATCACGGCCAGGTCCGGTTCCCGCCACAGCGCCTGAATCAGTTCGAACGACATGAGATTTCCGCCCACGGCCACCATCTGGCGTTTTCTTTCAGGCGAGATGCCCCAGATCGGCACGTAGGCCTGAAATCGCTTCACCACGCATTCCGCCTCCGCCAAGGGGTCGCGCACTGCGCTCATTGGAATGGAGGGGCAATAAACGACAGAGCGAACCCCGCTTCGGTGCAGCCCGTCGCACAGCCCGTATAGGGCGGTTTCCGTACCGCCCCATTCCGCCGGGTTATATTTACGCAATACGTGGGCTACTTTCATTGCAGGTTATACCCCGACCGGGGACATTGCCGGCCTGGCGAGCACCTGCGTGGCCTTCGCCCCGTTCAATTGTTTGGCCTGCTTCTTATAATAACAAAGGCCCGCCAGGGCCCCGATCAGAATATGGAACGTGATGAAAATCGGCGCCTGCCGGTAAACCCATTCAGTCAGACTTTGCAGAAAGATCCCGCATGCCCCAAAAAAGATCCCCACCCCGAGACGATGCATCGGGTCGCTGACCCGCCGCCTTAAAAATTTAGCGCCAGTCTGAAACCAGCGCATCCAGACCAGGGTGAACACACACAAGCCGGGCACACCCAGCTCACCCAGCGTAAGCGCGCCCAGACTATGCGCCGGTGCGGCGAAGTTTATGTCGGAGGCCGCCAGCCGTTCAGCCAGGGAATGGATTTTATCATAGTCGCCATAGACAAACCCCTCCTTCGCTCCGTAGGTCTTGCTGACCCCGTAGGACCAGTTGTTCAACCCGAGCCCGAAAAAATGGTCAGCCACGATCATCCTGGCCCAGCGCAGATAAACGCCGCGGCCTTCGTTCCCCGCATCGGCATCGAGATACTCCTCCTTCAGGGTGGACTCGCCATAGCGAGCCATCAGCGGTTTCCAGAAAACACCGAGCAACAGGCCCGCTCCAACCATGATCGCCACGCTGAAGAAAATTTTCCGGCCGGTGACCCGCCACGAAACGCACCACGCCGCCGTGCCCAGCACAACGAGCCCGAAGATTGGAATCCCGGCCCGTGAAATCGTCAGCATGATCGTGACGGCGGCCACACCCAGCCCGATGAAAGCAGCCCGGCGGATCCACCGGGAAAAATCGGCCGTCGCCGCGGCGGCCAGCACCGGTCCGATGAGACACAGGTACATCGACAGGCTGTTCGCGTGATCGAGGCTGCCGTTCACGCGGTCCATGCCCCACAAGGCCCGCTGCTTGAACGCCATGGCGCCTTGCAGGCAGACCGCGCCGAGAAGCCCCATGACCAGCCATGGCAGTTCCCTCTTAGTTCGCACGAACGAGGCCGCGGCGAGAAAAAAAACGAGTCCGCGCATGATTTTTGAAAGCTCGAACACGCCAAAAATCTTCGGCTCCGAGATGAGGACCGAAAAACAGCAGTACAAAAAATAAGCTCCCATGACGCCCAAGCCGGCGGGCCAATACCAACGCGGGCCGCGATACCTCGGCACCAGCAGCGAGGCGGCGAAAATACTGACCGCAAGGATGTCGATCAGCGAAATTTCGATGCCGAGCGTCGTGCCACGGTACCAGGCGTGGCTGAAAAAATGCACGTCCATCCGTTCCGTTACCACCGCTCCGGAAACCATCAGGAAAAACATGATGTCACGCGCGCGCTGCGCAACAGAGGCCACCATCACCCCGGCTCCGGTGAGGACGACGATTAGGGCCATCGCTATGATATGTTTGATTTCCATGAACTGACCCGCGCAAGCCGGGCGCATGGCCCACCTTGCCGGCAGCGTAGCGCCCTTCCCTCTGCGTGTTGAGTGGGCAAGCACCTCCCTCGTGGGCCGGGTAACACCCCATGTCTCCCCTCGCCGCCAAAGCCTAGCCTTCCGGCATGAATGACGTGCCTGTCAGCATCATCATGCGTTCGTTCAATGAGGCCTGGGCCCTGCGGAAGACACTGCCGGCCTTGCAGGCGCAGGAGTATAAAAACTGGGAGCTGATCGTGATCGATTCAGGCTCCAGCGATGGATCGGTCGAGCTGATCCAGCAGGCCGGCCCGCGGCATCTTCTCGAGATTCTTCCGCATGAATACCAGCCAGGCCGCGTGCTCAACACCGGCATGCGACTGGCCCGGAGCGATGTTGTAATTTTTCTCAACGCCGATGCCACGCCGCAAGATTCGCAATGGCTGGGCCCTTTGGTCATGGCCCTGCAGGATCCGCAAACAGCCGCCGTCTTCAGCCGCCAGATGCCCCGCCCGGATTGTCGCGCGGTCTTCGCCAGCGATTATGACCGCTGTTTCGGAGCCAGTCGCGAGTCCGCCGGATGGGATCATTTTTTCAGCATGGTCAGCAGCGGCCTCCGCCGGGACATCTGGGCCCGGCGCGGCTTTCTCGAGTCGATGCAATACTCGGAGGACGACGAATACACACGCTGGTGCCGCAGCCAGGGCCATCGCATCGTTTATTGTCCCGAGTCGGTGGTCACGCATTCGCACAATTACGCGCCACGGCAGGCTTACAAACGCAGCTTTGGCGAAGCCTGGGCCCTGAGCGCCATGGGAGTCGCCCAGGACCGCAGACCTGCCTGGTCCCGGACGGTGGCGCTGGGCTGGCTGAACGACGTGCGCCGGGATCTCGGCTTTTGCTTCCGCATGCGGCGGCTGCCCGAATGGCCGCAGGGCTGGCCCATCCGCTGGGCCCAACGTCGCGGCAGGCTCGATGGATTCAGGGCCGGAGCGGCAATGAACGCCGGAAAGTCCCGTTCATGATCGCACTCACCGATCCCTTGTTGCCCGGCCCGATGCTCTCTCCGCTGCGAAAGAATGAACCGGCAGTCGAGGCGGCCGGCTGGCCCCGCTTCACCCTCGATGGAAATGACGAACTTGAAATCCACCTGACCCGGACTTGCGACACGATTACGGCCGGCCTTCGCGGCCTCATCCCCTCCCGGCGACTGCAAGCCGTTTTACTCGGCGGAGGCTACGGCCGGGGTGAAGGCGGCGTCCTGCGGACACGCGAAGGCGAGCATCCTTACAACGACCTGGAATTCTACGTCTGCCTGCGCGGCAACCGTCATCTCAATGAGCGGCGCCATCATTTGCCTCTGAAAGTGCTGGGCGAGATTCTCGCGCCGATGGCCGGAGCTGAAATTGAATTCAAAATCACTTCGCTCGCGGAACTCCGGCGCAACCGCATCAGCATGTTTTCCTATGACCTGCTGATGGGGCATCGCCGGCTGCTGGGTGACGCCGGATTGCTTCTTGGTCTCACCCACCATCAGATCGCAGGGGAAATTCCGGCAGCGGAAGCCACCCGGCTGCTCATGAACCGCTGTTCCGGCCTGCTCTTCGCGCAGGAGCGGCTGGAGCGCGCTGAGTTCACCGCCACGGATGCGGATTTCGTGCAGCGCAACATCGCCAAGGCCGAACTTGCTTTCGGTGATGCCGTGCTCACCGCCCATGGCCAGTATCACTGGAGCTGCCAGGAGCGGCACCGGCGGTTGCAACGGCTGATTACCACCGAGACCATCTCGTGGCTGGACAATGTGCGCCTCCGCCATATGGCCGGCCTGCAATTCAAACTTTATCCGGAGCGGAGCACGGCTTCGCGGGACGCTTTGCAGGCGCGTCAAACGGCCGTGGTGGCACTGGGACTCAGGGTGTGGCTTTGGCAGGAAAGGCGCCGGCTGGATACGCCATTCGCATCCGCCAGTGACTACGCCTGGAGCCGGCTGGACAAATGCCCGGAAACCGACTGGCGCCGGAATGCGCTGGTGAATCTTAAAACCGGGGGAGCCGGCTCCCTCTTCAAATTTCATCCCTTTCGCCACCCTCGCGAAAGAGTCCTTCGCGTTTTGTCCTTGCTCCTCTGGGCACCCGCTGACCCGCTCCTCCCGCTATTGTTGGATTGTCCGACGGCCGCGTTCTTCTCCAGCACTTCTCATTTCGCGGCTCAGGTCGCCGCTTATAAAGCCCTGTGGGAGCGCGTGCATTGATCCTGAATTTGAACTCGGCGGCGACATGCTCGACAGTTCGCCCAATTTGCAGTTTGCTGGCACCAAAGCCAGTGTCGTTGCAGTGCGGCAGAGGCTGATCCGCCATGAAAAAGTCCGTCCCTCCCAAGCCGCCGAAGCGTCCATCGGCTCGTGACGTGACAAAATCCAAGCCCGCCTCACCGGGGAAAAACAAGCGGAGCGCGGATCGTTCCTTCCCCATCGTGGGCATCGGCGCTTCCGCCGGGGGACTGGAGGCTTTGGTCCAGTTCCTCGAACACGTGCCGGCGGACAGCGGCATGGCCTTTGTCATCATCCAACACCTGGATCCGACCCAGAAGGGCATGATGCCCGAGCTGCTCCAGCGCGCCACGGCCATGAAGGTGGTGCAAGTGAAGGATCGCACCAAGGTCCGGCCGCATTGCGTGTATGTGATCCCGCCCAACAGCGACATGTCCATCCTGCATGGAACATTGCACCTGCTCGCCCCGACCGCATCGCGCGGACTGCGCCTGCCGATCGATTTCTTTTTCCGCTCGCTCGCCGAGGACCAGCGCGAACGCTGCGCGGGTGTCATTTTGTCGGGCATGGGCAGCGACGGCACGCTGGGCCTCAAGGCCATCAAGGAGAAGGCCGGGGTGACCCTGGTGCAGGATCCGGTCACGGCAAAATTCGACGCCATGCCACGGAGCGCCATCGTGGCCGGGCTGGCGGATTTTGTGGCTTCCGCCGGGGAGCTGCCCGCAAAACTCCTCACTTACACCCGGCACCGGCCGCAGATCAGCGCGGCCAAGCGGCCCCTGGAGGAAAAGGTCCAGAGTGCCCTGGAAAAAATCGTGATCCTGCTGCGTGCCCACACCGGCCACGATTTTACGCTTTATCGCCGGAACACGCTGTATCGGCGGGTCGAGCGCCGCATGGGCATCCACCAGGTGGTCAAAATTGGCAGCTATGTCCGGTATTTGCAGGAGAATCCCCAGGAGATGGACATCCTCTTCAAGGAATTGCTCATCGGAGTGACCAGTTTTTTCCGTGACCCCGCCGCCTGGCAGCAGCTGGCGAAACATGCGCTCCCAGCGCTGCTCACCAGCCGGCCTGCAGGCGGCGTGCTGCGGGCCTGGGTGGCCGGATGTTCGACCGGCGAAGAGGCCTACTCGCTGGCCATGGTGTTCACCGAGGCATTGAAGCAGATAAAGTCCGCGGAGAATGTCTCCCTGCAAATCTACGCCACCGACCTGGACAAGGATGCCATTGACAAGGCCCGCCATGGCTTTTTTCCGGAAAACATCGTCGCCGATGTCTCGTCCGCGCGGCTGAGCCGGTTTTTCGTCAAAGAGCAGGGTGGCTACCGCGTGAACAAGGAGATCCGGGCAATGGTGGTATTCGCCCCGCAGAACCTGATCATGGATCCGCCGTTCACCAAGCTGGATATTTTGTGCTGCCGGAACCTGCTGATTTATCTGACCCCCGAATTACAGAAAAAACTTTTCCCGCTTTTCCACTACAGCTTGAATCCCCATGGGGTGCTGTTTCTCGGCAGTTCGGAAAGCATCGGGGGCTTCGCCACTTTCTTCACTCCGCTGGCGTCCAAGGAACGGATTTTTCAACGGAAAGAATCCGGCCTGCTGGGTAATCAGCTCGATTTTCCCGCCGTATTTGTTCCGGCTCCCGCGGACCGGCCCAACGTGCCGACGGCCTTGCGCCGCCCTGCCCCGAGTCTGCAGTCACTAGCGGATCAGTTGCTCCAGGCGCGCTTTGCCCCGCCGGCGGTGCTCGTCAACGACCAGGGGGACATCCTCTACATCAGCGGCCGGACCGGCAAATATCTCGAACCGGCGGCCGGCAAGGCCAACTGGAACATCATTGCCATGGCCCGCGAGGAACTGCGTTACGATCTGACCAGCGCCCTTCAAAAAGTGCACCGGAAAAAAGGCACGGTTATCGTCCGTGGCATCAAAATCGGGGTCGATTCTGAGGCACGGTCCGTGGACATCATGATTCAGGCCCTCGAGGAACCAAAGGAACTGGCCGGCATGGTGCTGATCGTATTTTCCGATAGCGCCACCCCGGCTGAAACCAGCCCGGGAACCGGGAAAAGGCCGCCCCGCAGCATCCGTCAGGGCGAACTGGAACGGGAGCTTCAACGCGCCCGCGAGGAGGTGCAGGCCGGCCGCGAGGAGATGCAGACTACGCAGGAAGAGCTCAAGTCCATGAACGAAGAGCTGCAATCCACCAACGAGGAATTGCAGTCCACCAACGAGGAACTTACGACCTCGAAGGAAGAGATGCAGTCGTTGAACGAGGAGCTGCAGACGGTCAACGCCGAGCTGCAGGCCAAACTGGACGAGCTTTCCGGGGCGAACAACGACATGAAAAACCTGCTCAACAGCACGGATATTGCCACCGTGTTCCTGGACAACGAACTGCACGTGCGGCGCTTCACCCTGCAAGCGAAGACGATCATCAAGTTCATCCCAAGTGACGTGGGCCGGCCGATCACCGACCTGGCCTCCGACCTGCTCTACCCGGCGCTGGTCGCAGACGCGCACGAAGTGCTGCGGACCCTCGTTTTTTCGGAAAGATCGATCACCACCAAAGACGGGCGCTGGTTCACCGTGCGCGTCATGCCTTATCGCACCATGGATAACCGGATTGACGGCGTGGTCATCACCTTCGCCGACATCACCGCAGCCAAAAAGGTGGAAGCCGAACTGCGCGAGAAACACGGCGATCTGACCCGGCACTCGGCCAAGCAGGCCGTGGCGCTGAATCAAGTCATGAAACGTTTGCGCAGCCAGGACATCAAGCCGCGACCCCGCAAGGCGAAGGGCAAACTGATCCGAAAAGCGGCCGGCACCGCCGCGCAGCCCAAGCCGTGAAAAAGCATGCCAGCACCCCCGGAGGCGCCGGCGAGCTGCGCCGCCATGCTGAACACCGGCTGCGCGAGCAGCCAGCCGGGGATCCTCGAATCGAAGGCAAGGTGGATACGCAACGGATGTTGCATGAACTGCAGGTCCACCAAATCGAGCTCGAGTTGCAGAATGAGGAGCTGAAACAAGCCAAGGCCGAGGTCGAGGCGGGTTTGGAGAAATATACCGATCTTTATGATTTTGCCCCGGTCGGCTATTTTTCCCTCGATGAACATGGCCTCATCCTCGAAGTGAACCTGACCGGAGCCGCGCTGCTCGGAGTGGAAAGATCTCGCCTGACCAGCCGCCATTTTCAGCTCTTTGTGGCGCCACCTGGCCGCCCGGCCTTCAATTCATTTCTCGAAAAAATATTTGCCGGACATGAAAAGCAGGTCTGCGAAGCGTCGCTTCTGAACGCGGGACAGACGTCTTTTTGGGCCGATCTGGAAGCCAGGTCAGCCGTCACCCTGAGCGGCGCGCGGAAATGGTGCCGGATGGCAGTCATCGACATTGCGGCGCGCAAGCAGGCGGAGGAAGCGCAACACCGCATCGATATCCTGGCCGCCACGAACCAGCATTTGGAGAAGGAAATCATCCGGCGCCAGGCCGTGGAGGCGTCCCTCAAGAAAAGCGAGCAGCGCACCCTCCAATTACTGGAGCAAGCGCGCCAACTGCAGAAAAAACTGCGCCATGTCTCCCATCAGATTCTGCTGGTGCAGGAGAACCAGCGAAAGGAGATCAGCCACGAGCTGCATGATGAAATCAGCCAGCTCCTCCTGGGCATCAATGTCCGTCTGGCGATTTTCACCAAGGAGGCCGCGATCAATCCGAAAAGCATTCGCCGGACCATCGCTCCCATGCGCCGACTGGTGGAAAAATCGGTGCGGGTCGTGCACCAATTTGCCCGCGAACTCCGACCGGCGATGCTGGACCAGCTGGGGTTGATCCCGGCGCTCCGCTCCTACATCAACGACTTTCCCAAGCGGAAAGGCCGGTCGATCCAATTAACTGCTTTTGCCGGGGTCGAAGCCCTGGACAATGACAAGCGAACCGTTCTCTACCGCGTCGCGCAGGAAGCGCTCACTAATGTCGCCAAACATGCGCGTGCCAGCGTGGTCAAAGTGATCATTCTCCAGGTTCCCGGTGGCGCTTGCATGAAAATCATCGACAACGGCAAAGCCTTCAACGTAGACCGCCTCTCGTCCGCCAAATGGAGCAATCGTCTCGGCTTGATCGGCATGCGCGAACGCGTGGAAATGGTCGGCGGCCGGTTCAGCATCGAATCCACTCCAGGCAAGGGCACGACCATCCGGGCCGAGGTTCCCATCGGCAGAAAATCCTTAAAGAAAAAAAGGAGGATAACGTCTCGCTCCCCTGTCAGTAAGCGATAGCGGCTATTCCCAAGTGGCGCGGCCGACAAATCAACGTCGCTCAAAGGGCTCGGCCCCTGATGCAGGCATTATCCTTCAAGCCGGGTTGCGTGCGGTTAACCCTTAAAGAAGGAACATCTGCCGAGCCCGCCTTGGCGAGGCGCTTGAACATGAGCCCCCGCCATACTCCGTCCGAAGAAATTTTCCGCCAGCCCATCTGTTCGTAGAGCCCAATCGCCTTCGAATTGTCCAGATAGACGCTCAGATGGATCTCTACGCAGCCCTGCTGGCGCGCGATCTCCTCGCTGGCCCTGAGCAGTTGCTTCCCCACCCCGTGGCCCTGGCAACTTGGATCGACCGCGAGATATTGGATGCCGTACGAGCATTGAGAGTTTTCTCCGGCCGGAGCCCCGGTAATCGGCCGCCGAGATCGCGGCAGAAGCAGACGCAGGCCGCTGCGGATCCGGTCGCAAATAAACGCCTCCGTCAGCAACCAGGGATGAGTCATGATGCGCCACGCAAGAAACAGGGCATGGCGTCGCACATAAAAAATCTCAGCGCTGTGCCGTACTCCGACAAAGCAAAAGCCCGACAGTTGATCTTGCTCGAATGCCCCCAGCCCCACCGTGCCATATCGGCCCGACATCAATGAGTCATAATACCGGCGCGCCGCCCCGCGACCCAGTCGGCTGACGGCAGCGCGCGGGAAGGCCATCAAATGAATGGTGGCGATGGCCGGAATGTCATTTGACGTGAGGATGCGAAGATTCATAGCGGGATGGCCGCTATCGTGCCGGAGCCGGCGCGATATAGTCCGGTTCTTCCACCACCATGGCCTCGGATGCCTCTGCCACGATCTGCCCGTAATCCAGTTTGATGATGCGATCCGCCAAGTGAAAATAGCGATCGTCGTGCGATATGACCAGGACGGCCTTGTGCTTCGCCCTCAGCTCCGGCAATAATTGGGTATAGAAGACGTCCTTGAAGAGCGGGTCCTGATCCGAGGCCCATTCGTCGAAAAGGTAAAAGGGACGGTCTTCGAGATAGGCGGTCAGGAGTGCCAGACGCTTGCGCTGGCCTTGGGAAAGATCCGTGGTCGAAAGCGCGCCATTCCGAATCTTCACTTTGTGATCCAAGTGCAGATGGGTCAGGTAGGCGCCGGCCTGGGCGTCGAGGTTGGTCCGTTCGAGGCCGAGAAAGGTGTCGAAAAGATAGAAGTCGGCAAAAACCGTAGAGAAAAGCTGCCGGTAATTATCGCGATTGTGATCGTCGATGAGTTTTCCATCCACGCGAATTTCACCGACCGCCGGCGGATATAGTCCTGTGATGATCTTCGCGAGCGTGGACTTTCCGCTGCCGTTGCCACCCACGAGGAAGACGATTTCACCGGGTCGAAAAATCAGGTTCACCGGGCCGAGCGTGAAGGTGTTGTCTTCCCTTTCCCGATGATAGGCGTGGCTAATGCCGGTCAGCTCCAGCCATCGGAATGCCGACGGATGGTCATGACGCACATCAGGGATATGGTCGCTCGCCTGGCCTGTCAGCGCGAGACCGAGCTGCTCGATTTTTTGCAACGATACATTGGCCCGCCCAAAGACGGAGAAAACAAGCAGCAGGCCGGAAAGGGGGCCCATCAGATAAAGCGTGGCCACCACGTAGCTCGTCATCACATGCGCATCAACGCGCTCCATTTTCGGCACAAGGAAGAGAATCAGGCCAATGAGGGTGAAGAACAGCAACTGACTCCAATTTTGGGCAATGATGAAACGGGTTTCCGCCGCAATATTATAGCGCTCGTAGGCGGCTGTGGCCGTATCAACTCCCCCGGTCAGAAATACATCCCGGCGCTCCCGGTGCAGTTTGAGTTCCTTGATCCCCTCTGTAAGCGCGCGAAAATGACGGAATAATTTGTCCTCTGCTTCCCGGGCCAGCTTCAGAAAGGCAAAGCCACTATGGACAAGCAGACGGTAGACCAGCGCCCCAAGGGCGATGAGAACAAAAATCGCGAGCAGGATCCGGGGAGAGAGCCAGCCGAGATACACCGCGCCGCCGAGCAGGATGGCGAAATTCACAATGAAAGTGGGAATGGCGCGCATCGCCTCGGTGATGCTCATCACATCCTCGGTCAGCGCGACCATCAGCCGCGGCGCGCCGATCTCCTCCAGCTGGCGCAACGGCACGGCCAGAATCTTGCGCACGAGATCACGGCGCAGGCTGGCCGTGCCCCGCTGCGAAAACCGCGCAAGACTGACCTGCGCGAGATAGTTTGTCAGCAGCCGCACCGCTCCCAACGCGACAAACCACCCAAGCAGCGTGACAACCGGCCGGCCGGTTCCACCAAGCAAGATGTTGACCAGGGCGATCAGACCGGCGTTGCAGCCACCGCTGATCAGGGCCGCGAGGGCGGTCCAGATCATGGTCTTGCGCGAATAGCGGAAGAGAAAATGGACTAGATTCATGATGAGTTGCGTGCTTCCGATCGAACGGCCTCGAGATGTACAGTCAGCTCGCGGGCCAGCGCCCTGACATAGGGCTCTTCTAGTAAACTCTCGTGCAGGCCAGGGAGGATCCGGACCGCAACGCCACCCAGAGCAAGTTCGCCCCAGCCGCATTGCCCATCATAGGAGCAATTCAGGGGATGGCCACGCGTGCGCAAGAGGACAACTTTGCCGCCATAAGACTGGGTGCGATGGTTGCCCAGCGCGCGCACATGCGATTCCCACAAGCGACGCTGATCATTCGAGACGGCGGACAAATCCACCAGTTCGTCCACATCAGGCCCGGTGGAACGCGCGCGGGCCGGCTGCATCCATTGCGTCATTCTTTTTTTCACGCCCAAGAATTTCCAGTGCAAGAATCGCCGCTGCTTCACCAGGTCCCACTCCATAAACCCGCGCACCCAATGGCCGAGGTTGCGCAAAAACTTGCACAGATAAAGGGGCGTCCAGTCCATGCGATCATAGCTCGAATTAGGCGGCGATGAATTCATCAATGCGAGCAGGCTGACCCGCTGTCCCTGCTGGTCCAGCAGACGGGCCATTTCATAGGCGACATTGCCGCCAAAACAATAGCCGCCCAGGGCGTAAGGTCCTTCCGGTTGAAGCCGGCGCAACTCCTGCACATATTGTGCCGCCACCTTTTCGATGGTGTCGAAATCGTCCAACCGGTCCGGATCGCACGCCTTGAAGGCATAGACAGGCTGATCCGCCCCCAAATGGCGGGCTAGATTTGCATAGCCCCATAGCATGCCGCCGCCCACTCCATGGACCAGGAACAGCCGTGGACGGCTGCCCTCCGGCTGAATGACCACCCATGGGGAACGCGAGACCGTGCGGAGCGAATTTCGCCTCTCATCCAAAAAGGCCGCGAGACGGCCCACCGAAGGCGCCTGCAGCATGGATTCGATGGGCAGCCTGAAGCCGGTTTTTTTTTCGACCTCCGCCAGCATGGCCACGCCCAGCAGCGAATCACCCCCGAGTTGAAAAAAATCATCATGCACCCCAATTTGTTTCACTCCGAGCAAATCGCTCCATATCCGGCAAAGCAGTTCCTCGGTCGGAGTGCGCGGCGCGAGGTAATCACCTGCCGCCGCCCTGGTCCGCACCGGCGCCGGCAGGATGGCGCGACTGATCTTGCCGCTTGCCGTAAGCTCAAACCGGTCGAGCAACACAAAGGTGCTGGGCAGCATATAATCCGGCAGTCCGTCCTGCAGATGTGACCGGAGTTGAGAAACGATGCGGGATTCCATTGCCGCCGGCGTTTCCACTGGATTCTGCCCCGAAGCCACGCGCGGCACCACGTAGGCGACCAGCCGCCGTTCACCTGGCGCTTCCCCGTGCGCAATGACGATGGCTTCACCCACCGCCGGATGCGCCAGAAGAGCCGTTTCAATCTCGCCCAGCTCGATCCGAAATCCACGAATTTTAACCTGCTGATCGAGCCGCCCGATAAACTCAAGGTTGCCGTCCGGCCGGCAGCGGCAGAGATCACCGGTGCGGTAAAAGCGCCCATCGCCTCCGGCGGTCAACGGAAGATGGATGAATTTTTCCGCCGTGATTTCCGGGCGGTTAAGATAACCGCGTGCCACGCCGCATCCTCCGATAAACAATTCACCCGTCACTCCCACCGGCACCGGACGGAAATGCTCATCCAAAAGGCAAACCTGCGTGTGTGCGATGGGGCGGCCGATGGTCGCCGCCCCCCCCAAGGTACGCCGCGCGAAAGTCGAGCAGGTCGTGGTCTCCGTCGGTCCATACAGATCATACACGCGTTTGACATGCGGCAACGCATAGAGCTGCTGCACCAACTGGATCGAGAGGGGCTCGCCGCCGAGATTGATCGTTTCCACCGATGGAGGAATGCCGTCCATGCGCAGCAATTCCCTCACCACGGACGGCACCGTGGTGATCAGCCGAACCTCCGCCGCCGCCGGCAGGCCGCGCAAGGCCAGGGTGTTGGGAGCCAGGATTATTTTCCCCCCCAGGCTCAACGGTAGAAAAAGATCCAAAATCGACGGGTCGAAGGAAATTGAAATACCAGCCAGCACTCCGGCCAGCTCACGCGCACTGTAAACCTGGGCCGCCCAATGGACGAATGCGACGGTGTTGCGATGTTCGATCGCCACTCCTTTGGGCTGACCGGTCGAGCCCGAAGTGTAGATAATATAGGCAAGATTGCGGGCCTGGGCCGATGGAACGGGATTTTCCGCACCCATGAGGGCGATGTCCTGATCCGTGTCGAGGCAGATGACATGGGGCGCCCTTCCCGCCGCAGACTTGAAACTGCGCAGGGTCGTCACGAGTGAAGACTGGGTCAGCACCGTATGCACCTGCGCGTCCTCCAGCATGAAGGCCAGCCGCTCAGACGGATAGGTCGGATCCATCGGCACGTAGGCGCCACCGGCCTTCAGCACGCCCAGGATGGCGACGATCATGTCCACGGACCGTTCCAGAAATATTCCCACCAGGGTTTCGCGGCCCACCCCCAGAGACCTCAGGTGATGGGCGACGCAATTCGCCCGAAAATTCAATTCATGATAAGTGAAGCGCTCAGAGCCAACCACGAGCGCCTCGGACTTCGGCCTTGTTTTGACCTGTGCTTCGAACAGCTCATGCAAGCATGCTTCCAACGGCAGGTCGGCTGCCAAGCGATTCCGTTCCTGCAATCCCTCTCCTTGCCCGCCCACCGGGCGCGGTGGCTTTCGTTCCGGTTTAGCGCGCAGTAATGGGGCCTCAGTTTCCGGCGAGCGTTGAGGATTTTGCCGGGTGAATGCTATCATGGTTGCAGCCCCACTCTACCGCGGAATGCGGGATTACCTCAGTGGGTGTTACCCTTAGTGATTTTGAAAAACCCGTGCACCCGGCTGCGTTTGGAAGGCCCAGACCCCATTTCGACCCTCGTCACAACAGCGTTTAATGGGACATGATAATCTCCTCATCGATTGCCGGCACGGATCCGTCGCCAACGGAACGGACCGCCGCGAAGGAGCCAGAATCAATCGGAGCCATTCCGACGGCACGGGCATGGCCCATCGGCCTGCTGGGAGTGCCTTTCGATAACGTTACCAAGGTGGAAGCCGTCGCTCGCATCGAGGCGATGATCGCCACCCGACAGCCCCATTACGTGGTCACTGCCAACGTGGATTTTCTCGTGCAAGCGCAGCGCGATGTGGAACTGCAACGCATCCTCCTCGAAGCCGACCTGGTGCTTTGCGACGGTACTCCCCTCCTCTGGGCCTCGCGCTGGCTGGGCAATCCACTGCCGGAACGCGCGGCGGGATCCGACGTGGTGCCGCTGCTCATCCGCGCCGCCGCGGAAAAAGGCCACCGCATTTTCCTTTTGGGAGGCGGCCTCAATGTCGCGGCGGAAGCCGCCGGGCGGCTCCAGAAACAATATCCAGCCCTCGTGATTTCGGGCCATTATTCGCCGCCCTTCTGCGATCTGCTCGAGATGGATTTTCCGGAAATTGCGCGCCGCGTGCGCGCTGCGCGACCCGATGTCTTGCTCGTTTCATTTGGCTGTCCCAAGCAGGAAAAGTGGATCGCCATGCATTACCATCTGCTCGGCGTGCCGGTCCTGATGGGTGTGGGCGCGACGATCGACTTCATCGCCGGGCGAATAAAACGGGCTCCGGCCCTGATGCAGCGCACCGGCACGGAATGCCTTTACCGGCTGGCGCAGGAACCGCGCCGGCTCGCCCGCCGCTACGCTGGCGATCTTCTCCGCTTCGTCCCATCGATTGCGCGCCAGTACTGGAATCTGCGTGCCCTGCCACGCTTTTCCACCACGAAAGAATCCCTGACGTCGGTACGCGCCCCCGACTCTCAGCAAATTCGGATGACGGGCGACTTCAATGCAGCGACATTGAACCGGAAACGGAGCTTTTTCCATGAAGCGCTGCAGGCCCGCAGTCACTGCGAGATCGATTTGTCGCAGGTCCGATTTTTGGATAGCACTGGAGCGGCCATGCTGGTGCAGTGGCGCCGGCGATTGCACGCCCACGGCAAGCGGTTCGTGCTGCTCAACCCGAGTGTGGAGGTGCGGCACACCTTGAAGCTGATGCGATTAACCGGGCACTTCTTGATTGCCGGCCAATCACCTGGTATCGCGCCCTCGGCCGACATCATGCGAACCGGCGAACCGGTCATTCCACCTTATCCGGGAGGCCATACGCTGGCCTGGCAGGGCGAAGTCATCGCCACCAACGCAGAAAGGGTTTGGGGCCTCACCCTCTGGCACCTCGCCTCCGTCGGTCCACCCCCGCGCCAGACTTTCATCATCGATCTCTCCCGACTCCGGTTCATTGACAGTGCCGGAGCGGAACTGATGAAGCAATTGCGCGCCTGGGCCCGCCAGCTTGAGAAAGACATGCGTTTTCTCGGCTCCCAGCCCGACGTGAGGAATGTCCTCCGTCTGGCCAAGCTCGACGACCTGCTGCAAGCGCCCCATTGATGAGAATCGGCCTTTCCACCTCGGTGATGCAACGCGGCCAGTCCGGCGTGGGCCAATACGTACTGTCCCTGGTGCGCGCCCTGCTTGATCAGGCGCACCGCCACGATTTCACCCTTTTTGTTCTGGAGGAGGATCTGCCCTTGTTCGCATTTGCCTCGACCGCGATGAATCTGGTGTCAGTCGCCGAGCGATTTCGTCCGCCGATAAGCAATATATTCTGGCACCAGTTCCATCTCCCCCGGCTGGTCCGGCGGCTCCAACTCGATGTGCTGCATGTGCCAAGTTACCGCCGCCTGCTCTGGCCACACCCCTGCGCATTGGTCGCCACCCTGCACGATCTCGCCCCCTTTCGCGTCCCCCGGAAATACAATCTGCCGCGCATGCTTTACGGACGCATTATTGTCCGCTGGCTGGCTCGGCGGCAGGATGAAATCATTGCCGTCAGTCAGTTCACCGCTGACGACATCGACGCCTTTTTCGCCCTGCCACTCCGGCAGCGGCGTGTCATTCACAACGGCCTCGATCACGAGCGGTTCCGCCCCGGTTCGCGGGTCACGGCCAAGGCCGCCGTGGCACGCAATCACGGCCTGCACCAACCGTTCTTTCTTTACGTGGCCCGGCTGGAACATCCGGCCAAAAACCACGCCCGCTTGATTGCTGCATTCAACCGTTTCAAGGCGGAAACGGGCTCCTCATGGCAATTAGTCCTGGGCGGCAGTGATTGGCACGGCGCTGAAGTCGTGCACGAACTGATCCGGCAATCGGCCTTTGCGGCCGATATCCGGCCGCTTGGTTTTGTCCCCGCTCCGGAACTTCCCGTCCTCTATCGCGCCGCGGATTTGTTTGTCTTTCCCTCGCTCTTCGAGGGCTTTGGCCTGCCACCCGTCGAGGCCATGGCCTGCGGCTGTCCGGTCCTGGCCTCCAGACGCGGCGCATTGGGTGAAGTCATCGGCAGCGATGCCGCCATTCTCGATCCGGAAAACATCGCGGACATCCAGGCCCAACTGACTTTTCTGGCAGGCAACGCCCATGCGCGCGAAAAATTGCGCTCCAGGGGATTCTTGCGGGCCGCCCAATTTGACTGGCAGCGCACCGCCCTCGCGACTCTGCAAACTTACGCCGACGCCGCAGCCAAAAATAAATGGCCGCCCTCGGTTACGACCGCGGCATTCGCATCGTTGGCCGAAGCGAACGCCCAACGGGAGCGGATGGGCTCCTTCGCTGGATGATATCGGGTCCGCACTCACTATCCGACCCCTGCCGCCAGCTTTAGCCTCTTGACCATTAGACAACTCGTCCATCAGCAACGTGAAATCCCAATCACAAAATCCTCTGCCTGACGTGACGCCCCTCCCTTCCAGCCCGGCGCCGCACGGGCCTGAGGCGCGCTATGCCGCCATTCTCGAAACCTACCCCGATGCGATCATCTCCTTCGATGAGACCGGCAAAATCACCGATTGGAATCCGGCCGCCGAGGACATCTTCGGCTATACATGCGCTTTGGCCGTGGGACGGGATGCAGCCGGATTCATCGCGCCCGGTACGGCCATGGAGGCCCAGCGCACGGAATTCCTCCAAAGTTTAAAAACTGGTAAAGGGCGGCTAATGGGGAGGCGGACCGAAATGACCGCGGTACGGGCAAATGGTGGGGAATTCCCGATTGAACTGACCCTCACGAGGGCGCGGGATCGCGGGCCGCCTTTCTTCACGGCCTGCATCCGCGACATCACGGAACGCAAACGGGCGGAGGCCATCCTGCGCAAAAGCGAGGAAAGATTCCGCGTGCTTGTGGAAAGTGTGGAGGACTACGCGATTCACCTGCTGGATCCCCGGGGCCGGATTCTGACCTGGAATGCCGGGGCGGAACGCATCGAAGGCTATCGCGCACGCGATATCATCGGCCGGCGCTTCAACCGGCTTTATACACCGGACGACATTGCCCGTGGCAAACCGGAGCAGGCCCTGGTCACAGCCGGGGCGGAAGGCCGTTATAGCGACGAAGGCTGGAGTGTGCGCATGGACGGCTCCCAGTATTGGGCCAGCGTAGTGCTCACCGCCCTGCGCGACGATCACGGCGTGTTATTTGGTTTTTCGCGCATTGGCCGCGATCGCACCAAACGCCGGGAAGCAGAGATCCAGGCGGGGAGACTGACCGCGGAATTGGAAAGCCAGCTGCGGGAGCTCACGGCCGAATTGCAGGCGGCGACGCAATTGCTCCGGAAGGCCGAGGCGCGATGAACCCTCCCGGGCTCATTCCGAGTCCTCCGCTCCACATCCTCATGGTGGAGGACAGCCCCGCGCATGCCGAGCTCGCCAAGCACGCACTGCGCGAATTCGGCTTTGATTTTTCCGTCATGCGCGTCGAGACACAAAAGGATTTCGAAAGCCAGCTCGTAGAACAACCACCGGATCTCATTCTTTCCGACTACAGCCTGCCCACATTTGACGGCCTGGCCGCCCTGCGCATCGCACAGTCCATGAGGCCCGACGTTCCGTTCATCTTCGTGACGGGCACGATGGGCGAGGAAGTGGCGATCGAAACGTTGAAAATCGGCGCCACCGATTATGTTCTTAAAGCGCGGCTGGCCCGGCTCGGGCCGTCCGTGAAACGGGCGCTGCGCGAAAGCATTGAGCGGAAAGAACGACATCAGGCGGAAATAAAGCTGCGGCACTCGAATGAACGATTGCGGGCCCTGACGGCGTATTTGCAGCACGTGCGGGAAGAAGAACGAACCCGCATCGCCCGCCAGGTGCACGATGAACTCGGGCAGGCCCTGACCGGGCTGAAACTGGACCTCTCGTGGCTGGCCGGCCATCTCCCCAGAGGCAGCCGGACACTACAGCAAAAAGCCCAGACTCTCTCCGCCGGCATCGACACCACGATTCAAACCGTCCGCCGAATTTCCACCGATCTGCGCCCGGGCATCCTCGATAATCTGGGCCTCCTTGCGGCCATCGAATGGCAGGCCCAGGAGTTTCAGCTTCGTACCGGCATCCCCTGCACGGTCACCACCTCAGTGCCTGAAACGATGTGGGATCAGGAGTTCTCCACCGCTTTTTTCCGCATTTTCCAGGAAACGCTCACCAATATCATTCGCTACGCCGCCGCCAGCCGGGTCGAGGTGACACTGGCCGTGGAAGCAGACCAGCTCGTCCTGATGATCAACGACAATGGCCGCGGCATTTCCGAGGCGGAAATCACCGGCGCCAAATCAATCGGCCTGATCGGCATGCGAGAACGGGCCTCGCTGCTGACAGGAGAAGTCACCTTTAGCGGAATTCCTGGAAAGGGCACGACCGTGACCGTGCGGATTCCGCTGGCCGCGGCGAAAATCCCTGCCGGGAGCCAGCCATGAGAATCCTCATCGCCGACGATCATGCGGTGGTCCGCCAGGGCCTGAAACAAATTCTCGCCGCAGAGTTCAAGAATGCCGTGTTCGGCGAGGCGAGCAACGGCCAGCAGGCCATCGAACTGGCTTGGAGGGAGAGCTGGGACGTCCTCGTGCTCGACATCACCATGCCCGGCCAGAGCGGACTGGATGTGCTGAAGGCGATAAAAAAATCCCGCCCGAAGCTGCCGGTGCTGATGTTGAGCATGCACCCTGAGGACCAATTTGCCGTCCGCATGCTGAAGATCGGGGCAGCCGGCTACATGACGAAGGAAAGCGCGCCGGCCGAACTCGTCGGCGCGGTGAAAAAGGTCATGTCAGGTGGCCGCTATGTCAGCGCGGCCCTGGCGGAAAAAATGGCCGCCTTTCTGGCCATCGACGTGCAGACCCCTCCGCACGAGCGGCTGTCCGACCGCGAGTTCCTCGTGCTGCGCCTGATCGCCTCCGGCAAAACCGTGAGCGTGATCGCCAAGGAGCTTTCGCTGAGCGTAAAAACCATCAGCACCTACCGGACCCGCATCCTGGAAAAAACGGGCATGGTCAACAGCGCCGAGCTGACGCACTACGCCATTCAAAACCAACTGGTGGGGCAAACGGGCTCTGCCATCAGCGTCCCTTCACCACCAATGGGGTAACCACCCACTGATGCGCACACGCGATCCCGCCTATATTCGGTGCGGGACGCTCAATTCGTGGAAAACACTTCCATGTCCACCACCACTTCCATGTCCACCACCACCCTAACTGCTTCCGAGCTGCGTTATCGCCGGCTGTTCGAGGCTGCGCACGATGGAATTCTCATTGTCGATCCCGAGACGCGCAAAATCATCGACGTGAATCCGTTCCTGGTGGAATTCCTCGGTTATACCCATGCGGAGTTTATCGGCAAGGAGCTGTTTGAAATCGGCCTGCTCAAGGATGAGGCCGCCAGCCGGACCGCATTCCGGGAGCTTCAATCGACCGGCTATATCCGTTACGAGGATTTGCCGCTCCAGACCAAGGACGGGCGGAGCGTCGACGTGGAATTCGTGAGCAATATTTACCAGGAAGGCGACGAGCGCGTCATCCAGTGCAATGTCCGTGACATTTCCGCGCGGAAGAAAATCGAAGATGCGCGAAGCGCCGCCAAGGATGAACAGGCACGGCACTCCGCTGAATTGGAGGAGACCGTGAGGCTCCGCACAGCGGAACTCCAGCTCAGCAATACGCAGCTGGAAACATTCGTTTACTCCATTGCGCACGACTTGCGCGCGCCATTGCGCACCATGCAGGGATTTTCCCAGCTCCTCGTGCAGGAGCATGAAGCCAACCTCAGCCAGCAGGGCCGGGACTATGCCAATTTCATCAACACGGCAGCCCAGATGATGGACCATTTGCTGGCCGACCTGCTGGCCTTCAGCCATATCAGCCAGCAGAAAATCGAGCTGATCCCGGTGTCGCTGGAGGCCGCCATCAAGGACGCGCTCGCCGGCTGCGAGCTGGAGATTCGCGACAGCCAGGCCCGCATCGAAAGCATCCGGCCATGGCCCATCGTCCTGGCCCATCCGACCACGTTGCGGCAGGTGCTGGTGAACCTGATCAGCAATGCCTTGAAATTTGTCGGGGCCGAAGCCCCCCGCGTGCGCTTGTGGAGCGAGCAGCGCCCGGGCGGCATCGTTCGAATTTGGGTGGAAGACAACGGCATCGGGATTCCCGAGGAATTCCAGGAACGGATTTTCCAGGTATTCCAGCGCCTGCACACCACCCAGTATGCCGGCACGGGCATCGGACTCGCCATCGTCCAGAAAGGAATGGAGCGGATGAACGGGCGGGTCGGCCTGGTGTCCGCACCCGGCAAAGGCAGCAAATTCTGGATCGAACTGGCCAGGGCTCCCGCCACCGCCATCGAACTTCGGCCAACGAAAGCCAACCAATGATAATTGAAAATCCGATCGTCCTGCTCGTGGACGACAGCGAAAATGACGCGC
Organism: Opitutaceae bacterium; assembly: GCA_035485575.1. Classification (GTDB taxonomy): domain Bacteria; phylum Verrucomicrobiota; class Verrucomicrobiia; order Opitutales; family Opitutaceae; genus DASRHD01. Next base: position 162,761 of record DATHNW010000025.1, read on the forward strand.
TGCTCATGCGCACTGTTTTCGAACGCGCCGGCTTTGTGCAGCCACTGCAATTCGCCACCAGCAGTGATGCCGCCATCGCCTATCTGCAAGGTGACGGCCGCTACCGCGATCGTACGCAGTTTCCTCTACCCACCGTTGTCTTGATGGATTTGAACATGCCGGGAAAAAACGGCTTTGAAATGCTGGAATGGATTCACCGTCAACCGACCCTCAAACGGCTGCGGGTTTACATCCTGAGTGCGTCGAGCCGGCCCGAAGACATCGAGCGAGCCTACGACCTTGGGGCGGGTTCTTATCTGGTCAAACCCCGCAATCTGGACGGGCTGATGGAGATGGCCAAATGCCTGATTGCCTGGCTCAAGCTCGGTCACTTTGCGCCCCTGCCGAAAATGGATGAAGCCGATGAGATCGAGAGCCCGAAAGGCCGGGAGGCTGTTTCAGGCAATGGAAGTGCCGCTATGGAACGCGCCGGCAATCGCTCAACGCGATAAGCGGCGGAGCATGGGGCCCTGATCCCTCCGCGTAGTAGGTCATCACCCACTTAGAGGTTTTTGTGTCCCACCTTAGAGTGCGGCCGGGCAACCCACATTCCGGCCTAATGGCGAAACCGGGTTTGTCCGCACCATGAAAGACGACCACGCAGCAAACCAACCGGACATCAATCACTCCCTCCCAGAGGCGGATGACACCTCTCACCCGACGCCGTTCGACTTCGGATCATTGCTTGCGGCGGTCGTCGCCCAGTGGCGCTGGGTGGTGGTCAACAGCCTGCTTTTTTTGCTGATGGGACTGATCGCCGCCGTCGCCATCTTCTGGCCGAGTTACAGCGTCTCGGTGCAATTGAGCCGCTTCGAGCCGCCGCTGGCGTCGGACTCCTTCAAGCCGGAACCTCTGACCACGTCGGCGCTTTTCAGCATCATCTCTTCGCCGGAGGCGTTGCAAAAAACGGGGTCCGAACTGACTCCGCCACTCTCAGCTCAACAGCTGGCCGGCCGCCTGACGCTAACAGAAGATCACGACACTGAATTCGTCATTGTCACGGCGACCGGCAAAACCCCCGGGGAAGCCGTCTCCCTGGCCAATCTTTTTTGTCGCGAAACCGTCCGGTCGACCCAGGCCATGCAGAAAACGGAAGCGATCGAAGCCGGCAGCCTGATCACCCAGCAACTGGCGGACAGCGCAACTGACCGCGCCAGCGTCAGGCAACAGCTGGCCGCGATCGAAACCCTCCGCGCCGCTTCACGGCAGAAAGAACAGGCTTTGCGGCTGATCTCCAATGCGCCTACCGTCGCGAAAGTCGACAGCGCCAAAATCACCCGGCTTGATGAAAAGACCCAAACTGCCCGTGATGAGCTGGCCGACTTGCAGGCGCGTTACACGGATGCCCATCCCCTCGTCCGAGAGCAAAAGGCCCGGCTGGCTGCACTCGAAGCACAGCTCCTAGAATCGGTCCAGACCAGCAAGTCCGATAACGCCATGCCGGCTGCGGCCGGCAGCCTGCCATCCGAAACTGCCACGGCTTCCGCCGATCAAAGCACGGGCTACGATGCGCTGGCCCTTCATCTGAGCGCCCTCGAAAACAGCCATGCCGAACTCGTCGCCCGCCAGCGGACCATTGAGCTCTTTGCCACCCATCCGCCCGGCTACTTGCGCATGGTGCACATTGCCACGGTCGAGAATGTGCTCGTGCGACGCAACCGTCTTGGCATCGGCGTGCTCGCATTGTTATGCGGCGCGCTCGGTGCACTGGGCACGATCCTGGTCATCGCGATCCGTGAATTGCTCGACGACCGCCTGAAAACCGGCGCCGATGTGAAGCGCGTCGCCCGCCTGCCCTTGCTCGCCACGCTCGGCGATCTGGACACGATGTCTCCCGCAAACAAGGCGAACTGGGCCTTCCGCACCTGGACCGCCCTCCAGCACAAGCTGAGTGTGTCGCCAAACCACGGCCTGGTTTGCGGCTTCACCTCCTCCGGCCCGGGAGAGGGCCGCTCGACGTGGATCGATTTGCTGTCCAAATCCGCCCGCCAATGCGGTTTCACTGTCCTGACCATTTCTTCCTCCGAGGTGAACGGCAAAAAATTCGGTCCGCCGGATGAAAACACGGACGAACCTCATTCCCCGATGTCGGACTCCACCGCATTCACGGCCATGGTCCTGGCCAATCCGGCGCAGTTGATGGAAAGGTTGACCGCGCCGAATCTGTCGCCCGCCGTCAACCTGCCGTTGCCGAGCGGATGGGTCTGGGAGCTGGACCGGCGCAAACAATGGCAGCACGCGCTCAATTCCTGGCGGGCGATCGACAACGTCGTGATCCTCGTCGAGCTCCCGCCGGTGTCCGATCCCGAGACGGTGCTCCTGGCCGAAAACATGCCCAATCTCATCTGGCTCGCGGAAAGCCACAAAGCGGAAGCAGCGGAAACACTCGAACAATTGGAGACTCTGCGCAACGCCCGGTGCCGCCTCGTGGGGGCGGTCTTGAACCGGGAACCCGCCTCGCTGGCAAAGCGCCGCGGCGCGCGCTGGTTCGGCCACCGCTCGTCCGTGCTGGCCTCGGCCCTTACCATGATGGGCACTCCGCTCTCCGCCCAGGTGACCTCGCCTGCCGCCGACGCCACTCCTATGCCGGCCCAGATCCAGTCCGCCGACGCCGCTCCCGTCCCGGCCCAAATCCAACCCGCCTTCGCCGTGATCGACCCGGCGCAACGCGCACCCTGGCAGCAACGACTCACCCTCGGGCCCGGCGATCTGCTCAATCTCAGCGTCTTCGGACAGCCGGAACTCACCCAATTGCAAGTCCCCGTCGGACCCGATGGCCGGATCAGTTATCTGGAGGCCCAAAACGTCGTGGCCGCCGGACTAACAATTGATGAGTTCCGGGCCGCGTTGAACGGTGAGCTCGGAAAATTCCGCAGCGCTCCGGAGGTCATTGTCATCCCCGCCGCCTATCGGAGCAAAAAATATTACGTGCTCGGTGCCGTGGTCAAAAAGGGCTCGTTCCCCCTCAGCCGGCCAATGACGATCATCGAGGCTGTCGCGCAAGCGGACGGACTTGAAACAGGCGTGACCAACCGCAGCGAGGTCGTGGTCGCCGATCTGTCGCGAAGTTTCATCGCGCGCCAGGGCAAGCACCTGCCCGTGGATTTTGAAAAACTTTTTCTCGAAGGCGATCTCTCCCAAAATATCGCCCTGGAGCCGGACGATTACCTTTATTTTCCCTCCGGCGATCGCCAGCAGGTCTATGTGCTGGGCGAGGTTCGCTTTCCCGGAACCCTGGTTTTCAGCCCGCATACCAGCACGCTGGAGGCCATCGCAGTCCGCGGCGGCTTCTCAGATCGAGCCTGGCGGACGCGTCTCCTCGTCATCCGCGGCTCCCTAGACCATCCGCAGACCTTTATCGTGAATGCTGCCGATGTGCTCTCTGCCACGGCCCCCGACTTCCAACTGCAGCCCCGGGATATCGTCTATGTCAGCAGCCGGCCCTGGATCAGAGCCGAGGATCTTCTGGATGACGCCGCCTCCGCCTTTGTTCAATCCGCCGTCATCACCGCAACAGGTCTGCACGTCGATCCGATCGGCGACCGTTAAAAATCCTTCTTTCGATTTATGAAATCCTCTCTGTCCCTCACCTCCTCCGCTCAGATGGCATACCCCCTGTCTGTGGAGACACTGGTGGCACCGCGCGAGCGTCCAACCCGCCCGCGCGGTCTTTCGCTTCTGGCTTTCTGTAGCAGCGCGCTTGCCGCGCTTATCCTGGCGGGTTGCGCCAGCGCCCCTTTGGGCCCTCCCACCACAACCGCGGTGAACAATCTCGTGGCGCCGGCCTCCCCTCAACTCGACCCCACGCTGCTCCAGCTTTCGACCGACGCCTTCACGCTCGGCCCGGGCGACAAGATGGAAATCGAATTCATCGGCGACTTGTCGAGCCGCACCAGTGTGGAAGTCGGACCCGACGGAAAGATTTATTTCTACCTTCTGCCCGGAATCGACGTCTGGGGGCTGACATTGCCGCAAGCCAAGGACTTGATCGCGGAAAAATCCGAAATGTTCATGAAGAAAAAGCCCGGCGTCGCGATCACCTTGCGCGAGGTGGGCAGCAAACGCATCTGGATCCTGGGTCATCTCAACAATCCCGGAATTTTTCCTATGTCAGGCCCAATCACACTCCTTGATGCGGTAGCGGAGGCCGGCGGACCGACCGCGGCCATCGAGACCAATGGGCCGGGAAGCCCGAAGACGGCAACGGCCGATCTGCGGCGTAGTTTCGTGCTTCGGCGCGGGCAGATGCTGCCGGTCGATTTTCAACGGCTGATCCTTGAAGGCGATCTCAACCAAAACATCTATCTGCAGCCCGGCGACTTTGTTTACCTGCCATCCGCCACGGCCCGAACCGTGCATGTGCTCGGTGCCGTCGCCCTGCCGGGCGCCGTGAGCTCCGACAACGAGATCACGCTCATCCAGACCATCGCCAGCGCCGGCGGCACGATCAAAGATGCCTATCTGTCGCATGTCGCCATCGTCCGGGGATCTCTCACCCAACCGACGATTTCAATCGTAGACTACCAGGCTATAGTGAAAGGCGCGGCTTCCGACGTCTTCCTCGAACCGCACGATATCGTCTACGTTCCCTATACGCCTTACCGTACGCTTACCCGTTATATGGACCTGATCCTCCAGACCTTCGCACAAACCGTGGGGGTGAACGAAGGCGCCCACGCCGTCGACTCCAATGCATCCCAAGTCGGGGTGAGCGTGCAGGTCGCCCGCTGAACCCGCAAATCTGGCGCTGCCCACCCGATCCGTCACGAAGGAGTTGATTGCAACCCGGCGCCTTGCGCGGGAAGCGGCGGAGCATCCCTGTCTCATGAAATCAGCGCTTCTTTCCGCACCATCGGCCGATCGGGTCGGGCCGGCGGCGGAGGCGGCCAGTGCGCATGATCGTTACCGGCAAACCCGTTTTTTTTCATCCCTCGATGGGCTGCGCGCACTGAGCATCCTGGCCGTGATCTGGCATCACACCGCCTCGGCCGGCTCCCCGCATGCGATCCTTCATGACGGCAACCAGGGGGTGAGCCTGTTCTTCGTCATCAGTGGATTTTTGATCGTCACGCTGTTACTTCGCGCGAAAGCACGATCCGGAACATTTTCCCTGGCGAAATTCTGGGGCCGACGCAGCCTGCGAATCCTGCCGGTTTATTATGGTGTGCTGGGAGTGTACATTGGACTGGTCTTGTTTCTGGAGCGAAACCCCGTTTACCGGCAGGCCTTCTTTGGCCACCTGCCGGCCTTCGCCACCTTCACCTCCAACTGGTTCGTCAGCCTTAAAAATCCGCGGGTGATTTTTTATTTCGCCTGGTCGCTAGCCGCCGAGGAACAATTCTATCTCGTCTGGCCATGGTTCGAACGCTACCTGCGCGGAGTATGGCCCCTGCTGGCCGCGTTCGCCGTACTTCTCGTCACGCAAGGCGTAGCCATTGGCACGCTGTCACGAGATCCTGCGGCACTCCCCCTGGCCTTGAGGATCATCTCCAGTATCCCAGCAGCCATCCTGCTCGGTGTCGTTCTCGCCCACTTGCTCCACGCGCCAGCCACCTTCCGCTTTTTGTATGCCATCACCGGCCGCCGTGGAAGTGCCATGGCGTCACTTTTGCTGATGCTAGCGGTTCTGGCCGTCCGACCCTCGCTGGGCCCGACCGCGGATCTGGTGACCGCGGCTTCGATGATGATGATGGTGGCAGCCTGCGTGGTCCGTGAAGACAACGATCTGGCACGCTTGCTCACCACGCCGTGGATGGCATGGATCGGCAAGGTCAGCTATGGCATGTATCTGGTCCACATGCTCAGTGTGAACCAAGTCCGGCGCATCCTCGCTGCAGTCCACACGCCCTCGCCTTATTTCGATTTTATCGGCGGGACTTTACTGGCCATCGGCTTGGCCTCGCTCAGTTATCTATTTTTTGAGAGTCATTTCCTCCGCTTGAAAGACCGGCTTTTTCGCGAAGAGCCGAAGCCGGCTTAGTCCGGACCGCCTGAGCGGAAGCTTCCACCGACCAGCCTTGCAGGCTTGGTCTGGGCTTCGTTTCAGAGATTCACAAGCGGAACTGGCATGAGCAGCAATCTTGGCCACGCCTTCTTGTGGGACAAAGACCGACAGCGTAAACGCCTCGAACGCTTACGGCCTTATCGGAGGCCGACCGGCATAATGCAAATGCCGGAGCGGATACGATGGCACCATGAAAAAGTATCTTGGTGTCCTCCCCTGTCTGCTCATCACCACCCTTGCACTGTCAATGCCCGCCAGCACAGCCCTCGCTGGAGAGACCGTCTGGCTGGATGATGCGGTGCCAGCCGGCGCAACTTCTCTCGCTGGCGGCGGCGATGCCTGGAACTGGGTCAGCGCCAACCCGGCGCCCTTCTCCGGTGCCAAGGCGAACCAGTCCACGATCACCGCGGGCCTGCATGAACATTATTTCAGCTCGGCCAGCGCCACGCTCAGCGTTGGCACCGGCGACGTCTTGTTCGCCTATGTCTACCTCGACCCCGCCAATCCTCCCAGCGAGATCATGCTGCACTGGTACAATGGCACCTGGGAGCATCGCGCCTAC
>DATHNW010000026.1:0-181539 GCA_035485575.1 Opitutaceae bacterium
GCTGTCCTTCATCACGAACGCGAGGGTGAAGAGCACCGCGATGAACCGGATGAGCTGGTGGCGGGCGTGGCGGATCGACTCGATCAGCCCCATGTTGCCCAGCCGGTGCGCCACCCCGGGCAGCCCTTGGTGCGCCCAAAACGCCGCTATCACCACTCCCAGCAAATACAGGGACGCATTGGCCTCCCCGACCCCGTGAAAAGCAGAGCTGGTATCGGCAAAGGCGACCCAGCCGCAATACACTGCTACCGCCGCAATGGTGAGCGCGCACCAGTGCAAATAAACCACACCTTCTTTTCGATCTTTAAGCATGTCATTTCATGGCGGGGTTCATCCATGGCAGCCATATTAGCCTAAATTCAGGGCAATCGAAATCGGTGCACGGCTTGCCCATCACTAGTGTTCACCCGCCCACTATCATCAGGGAAACCCTGATTATTGGCCTGCTGAGGGGAACTCTCTTGCCAGAAAAAAACCTCTGCCAAGCCTCCGTGTTGGACTCCACTCCACTGCCGCAAATGAACCTCGTTCCACAGTCAATTAACACCGGTCAGGCGGGCTCCCGCCCCGCTTCCCGCAAGGCAACCGCCTGAGTTGGCATGCGATTCGCTGACCACGGTTCTCACTTTCCAGTCCATGAAAATCTTATGCGCAATGCTCCAGGTCAGGCTAGATGCCATTGCCGCCATTGAAGTCCAACGCCGCTCCATGTCCTGGAGAGAAATCGATAAAACTTGAATCCGGCGTTCCTATATAAAGCTGCGACCCGATTACCCCTCAGCTGTCTGCAGACCGATGCGCGAAATGACCAGCCGTGCTTATGAAACCGACTGGCCGACTCAAAATCCTTCATGCCGACACGGATGACCTTGAAAACCCTCTTCGGGGCGGACAGCCGGTTCGCACCTTCGCGGTAAATACACGCATCGCGGCCCGCCATGATGTCACGGTCTTCACCTCGGTTTACAAAAACTGCCGGCGGCGGATGGAACGAAGCGGTGTGCACTATCGGCGGTTGGGTTTCCGCCTGCCGCCTTTTGGCCTGTCACCACACCTCTCCTTCCTGACCGCCCTGGGCCCGGCAGTGGCGCGGACACCTCATGATCTTGTGGTCGAGGAATTCACCCCCCCAGTCGGCTTTTGCGGCCTGCCGTGGTGGACCAAGGCCCCGGTCATTCTCAACGTTCAATGGTATTTTTTCGAGCAGTGGGAGAAGCGCTACCGCCTGCCCTTCAGCCGCTGGATGCGGCGGCTGGCCGCCACCGGGCGCTACCGTCACATCATCGTGCAATCCCGGGCCATGGGCCGCGAGCTGCAATCGATCATGCCGGACGCAAACATCCGCTACATCGCCTCCGGGATCGACGACTCGGCTTTCATCGAAGGCCAGGAGACCGGTGAATACGCGCTGTTCCTCGGCCGGCTGGATACCGAGCACAAGGGCCTTGATCTGCTGATTGAGGCCTGGCGAAGAATCTGCGGCCCGGCGAAAATACCGCTGGTCATCGCCGGCGAAGGATCGGCCCGGGCGGAACTCGAAGCAGCCATCGCCCGGGAAAAACTGGGCGACCTGGTCCGGCTGATCGGACGGGTGGAAGGCGCGGCCAAGCGGGAGGTCCTCGGGCGCTGCCGGCTCTTTGTCATGCCGTCGCGGTACGAGACCTTTGGGATCGCCGCGCTCGAGGCAATGGCCGCGGCCAAGCCCATCGTCTGCTTCGACATCGACCATCTCAACGAACTCGCCGTGCCGCCCTGGGCCATTCATATCCAGAAATTTGATACAGAAGCCCTGGGCCGCGCCGTCGCCGGCCTCTGGGCCGATCCGGAACGCTGCCTCGCGATGGGCGCCGAAGGGCAGCGCCGGGCCCAGGACTACCGCTGGGACAACATCGCCCGCCAGGAGGAGGAATTTTACCTCGAGGTACTTTCATCCCGTCATGAAAAAACTTAAAATCGCCGTCTATTATCCGTGGGTTTACCTCAAGGGTGGCATCGAGCGTTCGATGGCCGCCCTGATTTCACGCAGCCGCCACGACTGGACCATCTTCACGAGCCACTACGACCCGCAGAACACTTTCGAGGAATTCGCCAACTTCAAGGTGGTGCAGGTGGGGGACGTCAGCGTGCGGCGCGACATGGGCGCTGTGCTCAAGACCGCCGTCACGATCTGCACCCTGCGGCTGCCGCTCGAGGAATTCGACGCCTACGTGGTGTGGTGCGACGGCCTGGGCACGCTGACGACCTTTCGCAACGCCCGCATTCCGAGCTTCTGCATCTGCTCGACGCCGCTGCGCCCGGTCTACGACCCCATTTACGCCCGCGAGGCGCTCCGCCAGCGGCACCCGCTGGCCCGGCTGGCCTACCATGTTTTCAAGCACACCTTCCGCGCCGTCGACCGGCTCGCCTGGAGTCGTTTCGACGGAGTGGTCGCCACCAGCCTCGAAGTCAAGGAGCGCATCGTGCGCAACCGGCTCTATGCGGATGATGCCCGGATGGTGCTTTGTCATCCCGGCATTGATGCCGGCGCGGCGCCAAAAAGCGTCGCTTACGAACCGTTCCTGCTCGTGCCAGGGCGCATCTCCTGGACGAAAAACATCGAACTGGCCATCGCCGCCTTCCTCCGCGCCGATCTGCCGGCGCCGTGGCGCCTGGTCGTGGCCGGCTTTGTCGACCAAAAGAGCAAATCGTACCTGGAGGAATTGAAGCAACGTGCCGGCGGCCACGGCCGCATCGAGTTTGTCGTCAGTCCGTCGGACGAAGAACTGAACCGCCTTTACCAAACCGCCTACGCCGTGCTGTTCACGCCGCTCAATGAGGACTGGGGCATGGCGGTTCTCGAAGGAATGCTTAACGCCAAACCGGTGATTGCCAATGCGAGCGGAGGCCCGAAGGAAAGCGTGCTCGATGGCGTCACCGGCTGGCTGCTGGAACCCGAGGTGGAACAATGGAGCGCGCTGCTGCGCAGCCTCCCTGCCCGGGCCGAAGCGGTGAAGAACATGGGCGCGCAAGCCCGGTTTCACGTCGAGAAATATGATTGGAAACGGTTCGTCGGCGGCGTCGACGACCTGATCGAGTCGACCGTGCAAAAGACCGCCAAGCCTCTTCCCGCCAAATTCAATGCTTTAACTCCGTGACGACACCCAAATTTGATCCCGCCCGCGCGCTCGCGGCCAGCCTTGACGCCAATCCGGTGGTTTCCGCCGAGACCGTGCTGCAAAAGTTTCTCGTCCATTGGAAACTTTTCGTTGCGTGCACGCTGATCGTGCCGGTCCTGGCCGTCGCGGTCTCGCTGCTGATTCCCACGACCTATAAAAGCAGCGCGCAGGTGCTGATCCGCGACCAGGGCGGAACCAACCTCCTCTATAATGACGTCGCCCCGCCCTTCATCGCGCTCACCGGCGCGACCTCGGCCGAGATCATTCGCAGCACGCCCGTCGCCAGCCAGATGATCGAGACGGTCGGCGTGGAGGATGCCGACATCGCCCGGCCCGCCTACAAGGTGCTTTTCGGCAAGGTGGCGGCGCTCATCCTGCCGCTCCTCGGCCGCGAGCCTGAGGACACCCGGACCGCCGCGGATCCAAAAATGAAATACATCTTGCTGGCCGATGAGCTGAAGGCGTCGGTCGATGCCACCACGCTCATGGCCGATCGCAGCAGCGGCAGCCTCCGCGACGAACTGCTCGAGGTCACGCTCAAGTCGAACAGCCGTGAGAAGGTCGCGGCCATGGTCAACGGCCTGTGCGAGGCCTTCATCGCCGAATACAACCTGCGCTCGAAAAATGAGATTCTCACCGCCTACCGGACGCTCGACGAACAGGCCGCCGCCGTGCAAGGGGACATTGCCAAGCTGCACGCGGCTCCGGCCGATAGCGACATCGCAGCGAATGCAGAGCAGGCCCCAAGCTCCGAGAGCCAGCCGCTCTCCGCTGGCCTCGCCCGCACCATTTCCGAACTGGAACTGCGGCTCGTGACCCTGCGCCTGACCTACACCGAAACCGCGCCGGAAGTCGTCCAGGCCAGGGCCGAGCTCGAGCGCGCCCGGGCCGTTCTCGGCAACCAACAGGCGCTTGATGCCGCCGGCGACCTGCTCAGCACCATCAGGAAAAAGCAGCGCCAGCTCCTCCTGGCGGCCAAGCTGTTCGAGAGCAACCAAAGCAATCTTTCCATCGTCGAACGCGGGCTCACTCCGAAAAAATCCAAGCTCATCCTGGCGATCAAGTACGGCGCCCCGGCCGGCGGCGGCCTGGTCGGCGGCATGTTCATCGGTGCCATCGCCATTCTCCTGCTCAACCTGCTCGACCCGCGCCTGTTTGTGGCCAGCGACATCACCCCGGCATCCGGGCTGCCCGTGATTGGCGTCATTCCGCCGGCCGGCGCGGGCACGACCGGCTTCGCCCAATTGGATGATCTTCCGCTCGCAAGCGCGCGGCCGGCCCTCCTGCAGGCGGTGGGCAAACTCGACCTGCTTGAGCGCGACCACGCCCGCGTCATCGCCGTCACCAGTGCGGAAAACGAAGCTTCCACCGCGACCGTCGCCCTGCAGCTGGCCGCGCTTCTGGCCCGCGAACGCGAAGGGCGCGTCCTGCTCGTCGACGCCAATTTCGACCAGCCCGCGCTCACCGAGTCCGCCGCAGCCAAAAGCGAATCCGGCCTGCTCGACGTGCTGGCCGGGGCCGGTCCGGCCGGCCCTGCCGTGCATCCGACCAAGCTTCCACGCCTGTCATTTATCGGCGCGGGCCGGCTTAACTTGCGCGACGAAGCCGGCTCCACCCGCGAAAGCTGGGCGCGTTTTCTCGAGCAAGGTCGCAAGGACTACGGCGTCATCGTCGTCCAGACCGGTGGCCTGCTCAATTCACGCGAAGCCGCTTCACTGGTGAAAGGTGCCGATCAAACGTTCGTGGTCTCAAACCGCCAGGCCACCAAAAAGGACGCGCTCGGGCGCGCCGCCGCCCTGCTGGCCGGAATCACCGCGCCGGTCCCCGGCATCATCCATTGCGACCTAAAGCGCTGAGCGCCCGCCCAGAAAACATTCCGTCGTGAACGCCTCCCTCCCACGCCTCTTTGCACCGCACCGGCTTTGCGCCGTGGCCGCTGTTTTGCTGGCGGTGGTCATCGGGCTGCTGATCCCGATGGCGGGAGACGTGAAGCTGTTGAGCCTGGGCATCGCCATCGCCGGACTGGTGGGAGCGGGCTGCTTCCTCGTGCTGCCCAACCGCCGCATCGCCCTGGTTTGCGCGTGGGCTTTCGTCTTTCCGCTCAGCCTCGAAAAGGTCTTCCCGCTTTTCAAGCCGGCGTATCCCGGATTTTTGATCGCGCCGGTGGTGGTCTCCGGTGCGGACCTGATCTTTTATTTGCTGACCATTACGATGTTTCTCGAGGCCGCGGTGCAGGGCCGCAAAGTTTTTCACTGGTCGGCCGCATTGACCCCTTACGCGCTGCTGGTGGCGTGGGTCGGCGTGACGTTTTTTATCGATTGGCCGACCAGCGAGGGCGTCATGCAGATCATCCACTGGGTGAAGATGTTTCTCTTCCTGGTGGTGTTTTCATCGGCCATCCGCACCCGCGAGGAATTGCTGGCGGTGCTCGTGACGCTCGCGAGCGCAGTGCTCGTGCAATCAGGCATCGTGATCGCCGCCTATGTGCTGAAGCGGCATCTCGGATTTTCGCCCAAGGCCGCCGAGGCCGCCCTGCTGTCCATTCCCAGCGGCGGGGAAATCATCACCCGCGCGACCGGAACCGTGGGCCATTCCAATCAACAGGCCATGTACCAGGCGCTTTTCACTGTTCCGCTTGTCGCCCTGTTCATGGTGCGCAACTGGATCTGGCGCATCGTCGCCGCCCTGGTCCTGCTGATCAGTTTTTGCGCGATCATCCTCACCTTTTCGCGCACGTCGTGGATCTCATGCACGCTCGCGGCCGGCGTCATCCTGCTCATCGCCTGGCGCCACCACCGGATCACTCGCGCCGGCTGGCTGGGCCTTTGCCTGGGCGCGCTGGTCGTGGTGACGACGGCGGGGGCATTTTCCGGCCTCATCATCACGCGCCTGACCAAGGCCGATGACGGCGCTTCCCTCTCGCGCGTCCATCTTGCGCTGCTGGCACTCGAGCACATTTCCAACCACCCGATCAAGGGGGTGGGCCCGGGAAATTTCATCAATGCCAAGGTCGCGACCAGCGGCCCGGTGGAATGGGCCTATAACGTCTGGCTGCCGCGCAACACCGAGTACAAGCCGCACTTCATCGGAAACATGGAGATCGGGCAGATCGAACTCAACAACCAGTGGTATTACTCCTCCCTGCCTGCCCACAACAAGTACCTCCTCGTGGCCGCCGAAATGGGCCTCGTGGGACTCGCTCTTTTCGTCTGGTTCCAATGGCGGTTGTTCCGCACGGCGTTGCAAGGCCTCAAAGCCCGCGACCCGCTTCTGTGGTGGACGGGCGTAATTCTGGCCGGGACTTTCGCCGTCACCCTCAATGAGTTCACATTCGAGTTGTTTTATGACGACAAGACCGTGCTGATGCCGCTGTTCGTGAACGCGCTGATGATCTGCCTCGCCCGGATTGCAACCAGCCAAAATGAAGGAGCCGTCGCATGAGCTCGCGCGCCGGACCTTTGCTGAACAGCATTACCCAGGCCGGGGTGCGCATTCTCGGCTCGGTCTGCGCCCTCATCCTGCAATGGCTGATCGCCCGCAAATCGGCCGATGCCTTCGGTGTTTTCCGCACGCTCTTTTCCTATCTTCAAATCGGCGACTTCGTCGCGCTGCTCGGCATGCAGACTTATCTCATCCGGGAAATCTCCCTGCATCCCGGTGAAATCAAAAAGCAGGGGCTGCATGCCCTGCTGTTCGCCCTGCTGGTGGCCGTGGCCGGCATCATCCTGATGAGCGGGCTGGCCTTTTTCGGCAGTGGTTACAGCCCGACCATCCGTCACGGGCTGTTCATCGTGGCGGGCAGCCTGCCGGCCACCGCGGCGAGCCTCGTCGGTATCTCCATCCTGATCGGCCTTAGCCAGACCACCACCTGCAGCCTGGTCCAGGGACTTGAAACCGTGCTCCGCACCGGGGCGGCCATCGTGCTGGTCATGCTGGGCTATGGCATCCTGCCCGTCATCGCCGGCATGGTCATCGTTCGATTGTTCCTTCCGCTCGCCTACTGGTACGCGGTAAAACCCAAGTTTTCGAATGAACCTTGGAAAGTGGACTGGGCGTTCTTCCGAAATTTTCTCCGGCAGGTGCCGACCTTCGTCGGCATCACCCTGCTGGCCATGGTGCTCCGCTTTGCGACGCCGCTGATCCTGCCTTGGATTCTCAATGACGCCGCCGCCGGGCAGTTTGGCGCCGCCTTTATTTTCATCGATCTTGTCATGCTGGTTCCAACGGCCCTGACGATCAATCTCATCCCCTTGCTCGCACGCAAGGGCAAGGAATCCGGCTCCGCGCTCGTCGAGTCCTGCCAGCAGGGCATCAAGATCATGGCCATGGGTGTGTTGCCGATCGCCGCCATCCTTACGGTCGTGGCCCAGCCGCTCTTTGCCAGTGTCTTCCCGGGCAAGGCCTCCTATCTCATCTCCGCCACTGTGCTCAAAATCGTGATCTGGACCTGCTGCCTGCAGGCAATCGATCAAATGCTTTCCGCCGCCATCGTCTCCAAGGGCAAGCAGCATATCGACCTGCTCACCCTTGCCATCGGTTCCACCGGTCTGCTCGTCCTGCTCGTCATTCTGATCCCGCTTTTCGGGGTGATCGGTGCGGCTTTCGGCTTCCTGGGCGGCCTCACCCTGCTGATCGTGGCCCGCTTCATTCTCGTCGGCCGCCACATCGGCAGTCTGCAGCCGCTCGAATTGCTCTGGCGGCCTGCCATGGCGGCCGTCGCGGCCATGGCTGCGGCCATGGCGGCCACGCGCATTCACTGGCTGGCGGGCGTCGTGGCGGGCGGTCTCGCCTACCTTGCCGCCCTTGGCCTCCTCGGAGCCTTCGCGCGTGATGAGCGCGATGGCATGCTGCGTCTTCTCCAGGCGGAAAAAGCATGACCCCGGCCCCGCTCACTTTCCTCGGCACGCTACGCCTCATCAAATCCGATGTGGCGGCGCGGATCCGTTACACCGGCGGCCGGCCCGGTTTCTGGTCCGGTCTCGGCATGCTCCTTTCGCCCGCCAGCCTGGCGCTGGCCCTCTGGCGCTTCGAAGCACTCGGCTACCGCAAGCGCATTCCGGGAGCGAAAAAAATCCTCAGCCTGGCCAATCTCATCCTCTTCTCGCTCGAGATGGAGCCCGAGGCCGACATTGGCGAAGGCTTTGTCCTGCTCAATCCCGTCGGCATCATGCTGCACGGCCATACCAAGATCGGGCGCAATTGTGTCTTCGCCCACCAGATCACGACCACGCTCGGGCCCCGGCTGGGCTTCGATCCGATCAACGATTACATCATCATGGGCGACAACGTCGTCGTCAGTGCAGGCGTGCGCTTCATCGGCAACCTCACCATCGGGTCCAATACCTGGATCGGACCCAACACCGTTGTCACGGAATCGCTGCCCGCAGATTCCATTGTCTTGGGGAAAAACATCCGGCCGCGGGCCGCTGCCGCCTGATCGCCATGACGCTCAAGGACACCTTCCGTCTCATCGCCGCCGACACCCGGGAACGCGCCCGGATCGAGGAGAAGCCCTATGGCGTGGCGGCCTACCTCAAGCTGGCCTTCAATCCTCCGGCCCTGGCCGTGATCATCTACCGGTTTCAACACTGGCTTTATGCCGGCGGTTGGCGGCGCATAGCCGAATTGCTGCGCCGGCTGAACATTGTGCTCTTCACCACCGACATCAGTTCGCAGGCGGTGATCGGGCAGCACTTCATGCTTTTCCATGCCAACGGCATTTATGTCGGCGACCGGGTGCGTATTGGCAACAACGTCTCCCTCGTCCATCACAACACGATCTCGACCGGCCCGCGGGTGGATGAGCAATCGGGGGATCTGGTCGTGGTCGACGATAATGTCGTGATCGGCTGCGGTGCGCGCATCCTCGGTAACATTACCATCGGCCACGACACCTTCATCGGCGCGGGCGCCGTGGTCACCGAAAGCCTGCCTGAGTGCAGCTTTCACTTCAGCGGCCCAGGCGAAACCATGGAGCTGACCTGACGCCATGACGCCACAGCTCGCTTTCATCATCGTCAGCTTCAACACGCGCGACCTGCTCGATGCGTGCCTCACCTCCATCTACCGTCACACGCAGGGCGTGACGTTTGAGATCATCGTTGTCGACAATGCCTCGCGCGACGGCAGCCCCGCAATGGTCCGCGAAAAATATCCCGAGGTGGTCCTGGTTGAAAGCGCCGAGAACCTCGGATTCGGACGGGCCAACAATGCGGGCTTCGCCCGCAGCCGCGCGCCGTTTGTCATGCTTTTCAACAGCGACGCCCTCCTGCTCGAGGACACGGGGGCGGCCCTCGTCCGGTTTCTCGAAGGCCACCCGCGCGCCGGCCTCGCCGGTCCCGACGTCGTGCTGCTCAACGGCCTGCGCCAGCCCAAGACGCGCGGCATGCTGCCGACCGCCCGCGTGATGTTGAACCAGAATCTCCTGCTCTGCCGGCTGTTTCCGCGCTCCCGCTTTTTCGCCGGCCTGTACGTGGAGGCCGAATGGGCGCGCGAAACCCGCATCGGCTGGATCTCCGGCGTCTGCATGGTGATCCGGCGCGAGGCCTACGCCCAGAGCGGCGGCTTCGATCCCGACATCTTCATGTACGCCGAGGACGTCGACCTCTGCCAGCGGTGCGCCGTCCTCGGCTGGGAGACATGGCGGATCAACGCCCATGCGATCAAGCATGTCTGCGGCGGCAGCACCAAGACGGACGCGCAGGTCCTGCGGAACCGTGTCCTGCAACAGCGCAATTTCCTGCGCCTGCTCGACCGGTCGATGGGACCGGCCGGCCGCGCCGTCACCCGCTTCAGCTTTGTCGCCGGCCTTTCGCTGCGCTCCCTTTTCCGCGGACTGGCCTCGCTCGTGGGCGGCGCCGGCCGCCGGCTGGCCTTTCGCGCGGACCTGCGCTGCCTGTCCGATTTCATCGGTCTCACCCGAACCCTGCCGGAGGAACGCCATGCGCATCGGACTTGACGCCCATATTCTCGGCAAGGGCAAGGGCGGCGTGGAACGCGTCGTCCACCAGATGGTGCGGCTGCTGCCCGGGCTCATGCCGGAGTCCCAATTTGTCGTTTTCACGAAAAAGGATTACACGGCTCCCTTTGCGCCGCGGCCCAACGTCCGCTACCGGCACCTGCCGGTGGACGACCCGCTGCTGCAGCGTTCGCTCGTCCTCCCTTGGCTCGCGCGCCGCGAGCGGCTCGACCTGCTCCATGTGCAGCGGGCGGCGCCACCCTGCGTGCGGGCGCGTCTGATCGTGCACACTCACGACCTGCTGCCGCTCACCGCGCCCGCCGACCACCAGGGATTTCGCGACCGGCTCGTGCGGCGTCTGACCCCGGGATCGATCCGGCGCGCCAACGGCGTGCTCACCGTGAGCGAATCCGTGGCTGCGGAGATCCGCCGGCTTTTTCCACAGGCCGCCGACAAGCTGGCCGCCATTCCCAACGGCATCGACGTGGATTTTTTCCGGCCCAAGCCGGCCGGCGCCGAGCGCGCGCCGATCCACAGCCGCTTGAACCTGGCCGGCAGCTACGTCCTTTATCTCGGCGCCCTGATGTCGCGCAAGAATCTCGAAGTCGCCATCCGCGGCTTCGGCCAATATCTGAGTAATCCTTCCGCCCGCGGCACCAAACTGGTTCTCGCCGGCATGACCCGCTCCCGTGAATATGAGACGGGCCTGCGTGCACTGGCCGACGAAGTCGCTCCCGGCGCTGTCGTGTTCACCGGCTTCGTCACGGACGAGGAATGCCTCGCCCTGCTGCAGCACGCCGCAGTCTTTCTCGCGCCCTCGCGCGGCGAGGGCTTCGACTTTCCCGCGCTGGAGGCAATGGCCTGCGCTATCCCTGTCATATGCTCCGAGCTGCCGGTCCACCGCGAACTGCTCGCGGACGATGCGCTTTACTTTCCCACCGACCAGCCCGCCGCACTCGCCGCCGCACTACGCCAGATCAACGGAGACACCGGTGTGCGCGCCCGCCTGGCCGCAGGCGGCCCGGCCCGCGCCGCCCGCTACACCTGGGAGGACGCCATGGCCGGCATCGCGGCCTTTTATCTCAAGGTTCATTTCCGGTCCGTCCCGGCCGCCAGCACACCATGACCTTCCGCGAATTCCGTCATCTCGTCTCCAGTGACATCGAGCGTTTCGCCGAGCATACGGGCATGCGCCTGTCGTTCACCAAGAAGGTGAGCATTTTTTTCATGCCGTCGATCCAGGCGATTTTCCTGTATCGGCTGAGTCGATACCTTTACCTGCGCGGCTGGCGTCTGGTGCCGAGGATGCTTTTCACGCTCAACATCATGATCTGGGGCACCGATATCCCGCCCATGACCCGGATCGGCGGCAGCTTCTACATGCCCCATGCGGTCGGCATCACGATCTTCGGCGTCCTCGGGGAGCGCTGCACCTGCTACGCGCAGGCGGCGATCGGCGGCGGCAGCGGCGATGAAAGCGACATCGGCGCCGGCAAGGGCCTGCCCGTGCTGGGCGACAACGTCCTGGTCGGCGCGCGCGCCATGATCGTCGGCCCGGTGCGCATCGGCTCGGGCAGCCTGCTCGGCGCCAACGCCTTCGTCACCTTCGACGTGCCCGAAAATTCCACTGTCATTTCACCGCCCGCGAAAATACTCTGAAACAATCGTGCGCCATTTTCGAAAATTCCGATGAACCCGCTTCGCCATCCTCCGTTTTTTGCTTCAGGCACAGGCCCTGCTAATTCATCGCCTGCGGCTCGTCTTCAACATCAATTGTCCGGCTGATCCCGTTTATGGAAACCGTCCTTGAATCAGCAACTGCACAGGCCCTGTCCCTCAGCCATGGGCCCGATCTCCGCGAAAATCCCGCGGCACTTGCGAGCCTCACGACCACGCTCAAGCGCGCGGCCGAGCGTTCGCCCGGCAAGGGCGTGCGCTATCTTCGTGCCGACGGGACCGAGCGCGTCCAGCTTTACCCGGAACTCGTCGCCGAAGCCTCCCGCATCCTGGCGGGCTTGCGCGCCGCCGGCCTAAAGCCCGGCGACAAGGCCATCTTTCAATTCCAGCTCAACGAGGATTTTGTCCCCGCCTTCTGGGCCTGCGTGTTCGGCGGCTTTGTCCCCGTGCCGCTCTCCATCCCGCCGGGTTACGACGAACCGCACAACACCCTCGCCAAGCTGGAGAACGCCTGGGGCATGCTCGGCCATCCCGTGGTCCTCGCCAGTTCGGCGCTGGTCCCGGGCCTGCAGAATTTCGCCCGCCGGCAGTCGCTGTCCGGCTTCCGCGTGGAGGCGCTCGATCCGCTCCGCGCCTTTTCCCCGGCCACCGACTGGCACGTCGGCCAGCCCGACGATCTCGCTCTGCTGCTCCTCACCTCCGGCAGCACCGGCCTGCCCAAGGCCGTGCAGCTTAACCATCGCAACATCCTGTCGCGTTCCGCCGCCACCGCGCAGTTCGACGGATTCAGCAGCGAGGACGTCTCCCTGAACTGGATGCCGCTGGACCACGTCGGCGGCCTGGTCATGTACCATATTCGCGACGTGCATCTTGCCTGCGCGCAAATCCAGGTTCCGACCGAGCTCGTCCTGCAGAACCCGCTCGCCTGGCTCGACTGCATGGCACGGCACAAGGTCACGATCACCTGGGCGCCCAATTTCGCCTTCGGCCTGATCAACGACCAGGCCGAGGCCATCGCCAAGGGCCGATGGGACCTCTCGTCGCTGCGCTTCATTCTCAACGGCGGCGAAGCCATCGTGAGCAAGACCGCCCGGCGCTTTCTCGAACTGCTCGCGCCCCACGGGCTGCCCGCGACGGCGATGCGCCCGGCCTGGGGCATGTCGGAGACTTCCTCCGGCGTCACCTCCTCCCATCGCTTCACCCTCGCGGCCACCGCCGACACCGATCCTTTCGTCGAGGTCGGCCCGCCGCTGCCCGGCATCTCGCTCCGCATCGTCGACCGCCAGGGAAATCCCGTGCCCGAAGGCCGGATCGGCAGCCTGCAGATAAGCGGCCTGACCATCACGGCCGGCTATTATGAGAATCCCAAACTGAACGCCGAGGTTTTCACCGCCGACGGCTGGTTCGGCACCGGCGACCTCGGCGTGCTCAAGGAAGGGCGCCTCACCATCACCGGCCGGGAAAAGGACGTCATCATCATCAATGGCGTCAATTTCTACAGTCACGAGATCGAGTCCGTCGTCGAGGAAGTCGACGGCGTCGAAGTCTCCTTCACCGCCGCCTGCGCCATCCGCCTGCCGGGCGAAAACACCGACCGCATCGCCGTCTTCTTCTGCCCGTCGCCCAAGGAATCGGGGCAGCTGCCGGCCCTGATCAAGTCGATCCGTTCCGCGGTGGTCAAAAACGAGGGAGTCAACCCCGACTACGTGATTCCTGTATCCAAAGAATCAATACCAAAAACCACGATTGGCAAGATTCAGCGCGCCCAGCTCAAGCAGCAGTTTGAGCGCGGCGACTTCGCGGAGCTGGTGCGCAAATATTCGGGCCAGGCCGGCGAGCCCGCCGCCACGCCCGAATGGTTCTACCGTCCGGCCTGGCGGGACAGCGCCCTGCCCGAAGCCACGCTCGCCGCCGGCACCTCTTTCCTCCTGCTGGCCGACGCCTCCGGGCTGGCGGCCGAACTCGCCCGCGAACTCGGCGCCGCCGGCCATCCCTGCACCCTGGTGGAAGCCGGGGCCGATTTTGCCCAGGCTGGTCCCGCCAGCTTCCGCCTCTCGCCAGGCAACCCCGAACATTATCAGCGTCTCATCGCCGGCCTGGGCCGTGCGCCCGACGTCATCGTGCACGCCTGGACCTACGGCCAGGACGAGGCGCAACCGGCCAGCGTGGCCGAACTGGAAGCCACCCAAACCGCCGGCGCCGGCAGCCTGCTGGGCCTGATCAAGGCATTGGGCAGGGTTGATCTCGGCGAGCGCGTCCTGCGGCTTTTGGTCGTGTCCAGCCGGACCCGCGCAGTCCAAGACGCGGATCATATCAGCTATGCGAAGACCCCGATCCTCGGCCTGGTGCGCACCATTCCCCAGGAAGTGACGTGGCTCGACTGCCACCATGTCGATCTCGAGCCGGCCGGAATCAAAATCGACACCCGCCGGATTTTGACCGAGCTGCGCGGTTGGAATCAGGCGCCCGAGTCGGCCTGGCGCGGCGAGACCCGGAAAATCCCCTGCCTGGAAAAGGCCGAACCCTCGGCCGCTCCGCGTGAGCTGCCGTTCAAAACCGGCGGCCTCTACCTCATCAGCGGCGGCATTGGCGGCATCGGCCAGCGTTTTGCCGGTCACTTGCTCCAGCATTTTGACGCGCGCCTCCTCATCATCGGACGCACGCCGCTGCCCCCACGCGCGGAATGGAAAAAAATCCTCGCCGCCGGCGGCCCGGCCGCCGACCGCATCCGTTCCTGCGAAGCACTCGAAGTCCAGGGCGGTGAATTTGAATATGTGGCCGCCGATGCCGGCGATCTCGCCGCGATGCAGCATGCCCTCGGACAGGCTGAGCAAAAATGGGGGCGTCCGCTCGATGGCGTCTTTCACCTCGCCGGCGTCTACGAGGAATCACTGCTCGAAAACGAGACCGTCGAGCGCCTCACCGCGGTCCTGCATCCGAAGGCCTCCGGCGCCTGGGTGCTGAACGAGCTGGCCCGGAAAAGACCCGGTTGCCTTTTCATCAACTTCTCCTCGCTCATCAGTTTCTTCGGCAGCCTTTCCACGGGCGCCTACGCCGCCGCCAATAATTTCCTGGATGCCTTTTCACATCACCAGCGCCAGGCCTGCGGCGTACGCGCCTACAATCTCCTCTGGAGCTCGTGGGCCGAGATCGGGATGAGCCGCAAGTCCGAGGGCGGCGAGGCGCTCCGGTCCCGCGGGTATCTTTCCATGACCGCCGAGCAGGGCGTCGCATCTCTGCTTTATGCGCTGCGCCATGACCAGCCCCAGCTCCTGGTCGGTCTCGATGGGGCCAATAAGAACATCCGGAAATATTTCCGCCCCGAGGCCATCGCGGCCGGGGACACACCGGCGGACGCGGTCGACGCGACCTATCTCGCTCCGCGCACCGAGATCGAAAAGCAGTTTGCGAAAATCTGGCAGGACATCCTCGGCGTCCCGCGCGTCGGCTTGAAGGACAATTTCTTCGAGCTCGGCGGACGCTCCCTGCTCGCCGCTAAAATGTTCGCGCAGGTGAACAAGACCCTCGGTAAAAACCTGCCGATCCCGGCACTGTTCAAGTCCCCCACGATCGAACAGCTCAGCCTGACCTTCCTTGAGCAGCCCAAATCCAGCTCCGTCAAAATCACCGTGCTCCGGCCCGCAGGGGCGCGTCCGCCGCTCTTTCTCATTCCCGAGGCCGGCGTAGAAGGAAACGTTTTCTCGGAATTGGCCGGCCAGCTTGGGCCCGACCAACCGTGCTTCGGTCTGCAGGCCCGCGCCCTCACGGCGATTCCCGCTCCCGCCCAGCCGGTCGGAGTGGAAGAAACCGCCCGACTTTTCGTGGAGGAAATCTGTGCCCTGTCCCCGGCCGGACCGTGCGCCATCGGCGGACGGGGTTTCGGCACCGTGCTGGCCTGGGAAACCGCCCGGCAGCTCACCGCCAAAAACCGCCGGGTGATCCTCCTCGGCCTCTTCGATCCGCCGGCCGCAGCCTTTTTCGCCCGTGATGAGGGCGGATCGGCGACCCGTTATCGTTTCATCAAGCCAGCCGGCTCCGCCGGCGGCGGTGTGTTCGGCCGTCTTTTCAAGAAGGGCGCCGGCGATGAGGCGGGCGTCAGCAAGGAAAGCCGCCAGGCGCGGGAGCGCTATGGCGATGCCGTTCTCAGTCCGGCCACATGCCCGGTGGCGGTGTTCGGTCTCACCGGTGCAGACGAACCCTGGCGAAGCCTGGCGACCGCCGGCTTCTCCACTCAGCCGACCACGGAAACTGTGACCAAGCTCACCGCACTTACATCATGACGATCGGTTATGTAGCGCAGACCCTGCCGTCCATGGAGCCATCCGAGGCTCGGGGCGGAGCGTTGACGCTGCCGGCCGGGCATCCCACCAGCCTTGCGGGCGCACTGGAGCGGACCGCGCGGGAATTTCCCTCCCATGGAGTGGTTTATCTGGACGGAGCCGATGGCGCGAAGGAACAGAGCTATCCCGCATTGCTCGACGAAGCGGCCCGCATGCTCGGCGGCTTGCGCGCCGCGGGGCTCAAGCCGGGCGCGCCGGTTCTTTTCCAGTTTGAAAAGAATTCCGATTTCATTCCGGCCTTCTGGGCCTGCGCGCTCGGCGGCTTCGTTCCTGTGCCGATCTCGATCTCCCCGACTTACGAGCAGCCACACAGCATTCTGTCCAAGCTGCGCAACGCATGGACGATGCTCGATTCACCCCTGACGCTGGCCGGGGCCGGCCTGGCGCCGAGACTGCAAGCCTGGGCCGAACGCGAAGCCCTCCCTGGCTTTCGCATCGAGACCGCCGAGTCCCTGCGGGCGCGCCCGCCAGCCGACGCCTGGCATCCAAGCCGGCCCGATGACCTTGCCTTGTTGCTGCTCACTTCCGGCAGCACAGGCCTGCCTAAGGCGGTGCGCCAGACCCACGGCAACCTGCTCGCCTGGGCCGTGAGTGTCGTTTCATTCTGCAAATTCACGCCCGCTGATGTTTCCCTGAACTGGATGCCGCTGGATCACGTCGGCGGCCTGGTCATGTTCCATCTGCGCGATGTCGTGCTCGGCTGCCGGCAGCTGCACGCGCCAACCGAGCCCGTTCTGCAGCATCCGCTGATCTGGCTGGAATGGATCGAGCGCTACCGCGCCACCATCACCTGGGCGCCCAACTTCGCCTTCGGTTTGATCAACGATCAATCCGACGCCATCGCCCAGGGCCGCTGGAATCTTTCGTCGCTGCGTTTCATCCTCAACGGCGGCGAAGCCATCGTCAGCAAAACCGCGCGGCGCTTCCTCTCGCTACTGGCTCCGCACGGGCTGCCCGCGACCGCGATGCGACCGTCCTGGGGCATGTCGGAGACCTGCTCCTCCGTCACTTTTTCCCAGCGTTTTACCCTGGCCGCGACCAGTGACAATGCCGCCTTTGTCGAGGTGGGTGAGCCGATCCCTGGGATCCAGATTCGCATCGTGGACGAGCACGACATTCTCGTTCCCTCCGGCAAAATCGGCCGCCTGCAGATCAAGGGAATTTCCATCACCCCGGGTTATCACCAGAATCCTGAGGCCAACCAGAAGTCCTACACCGCCGACGGCTGGTTCATCACCGGCGACCTGGGCGTGATGAAAAACGGCCAGCTTTCCATCACCGGCCGCGAAAAAGACGTCATCATCATCAACGGGGTTAATTTCTACAGCCATGAGATCGAGTCCGTGGTCGAAGAGATCGATGGGGTCGAAATTTCCTTCACCGCCGCTTGCGCCATCCGTCTGCCGGGAGAAAACACCGACCAGGTCGCGGTCTTCTTCTGCCCGACCGCCGCCGCCGAAGACCGCCTGCCCGAGCTGATCCGCACCATCCGCAGCACGGTGAGCCGCAAGGAAGGCGTGGCACCCGACTTCATCGTGCCCCTGACCAAGGCCGACATTCCCAAGACCGCCATCGGCAAGATCCAGCGCGCCCAGCTCAAGCAGCAATTCGAGAACGGCGATTTCCAGGCCGCCCTCGCCCGTGGTCAATCAGCGGCCAAATTGAATCAGACAACGCCCGGCTGGTTCTACCGCCGCGTCTGGCACGAGGTCGCCCTGCCCGTCGAGGGACCGCTGCCGGAAGGGCCCTGGCTGGTTTTTGCGGACGAACTGGGCTTGGGCCAGGTGCTGTCCGAAACCTTGCGCACAAAAGGACAAGCCTGCACGACGGTCATTGCCGGACCGGCCTTCGCCCGCCCGACTCCGGAACAGTTTGTCATCAACCCTCACGCACCCGCTGATTACGATCGCATCTGGGCGGCGCTCAAGACGGAGGGCCGCGCCCCGCGCCAGACCGTTCATTTGTGGACTTACGGAAAGACGTCCGCACCGGCCAGCACGGCCGAGTTCGAACAGGCGCAGGAACCCGGCGTACACAGCCTCCTCTGCATGGCGCAAGTGCTCGCCCGGTCCCGGCAGGACGAGGAACCGCATCATCTCTGGGTGATCTCAAACTCCGCCTTTGCCGTTCAGGCCGGCGAAGGCACGGCCTTCGAGAAGGCCGGGGTATCCGGCGTGCTGAAAACCCTGCCCCTGGAAATTCCCGGCCTGGCCTGCACGCAGGTGGACCTGGACCTCACCGGGACCGCCGACCACGCCGGGCGCCTGTGCCGCGAATTCGGCGCCGTCGAATCGTATCCAGAAATCTGTTACAGAGATGGCGTTCGGTTCCGGGCCCTGCTCGGCCACGTGGAGGCTCCGGAAGAAACGCGCGATCCGGGCCTGCTCAAGGGCGGTTGCTACGTGATCAGCGGCGGCGTCGGCGGAATCGGGCGCGAAATCGCCCGCATTTTGCTCACGGAATATCAGGCGCGGCTGCTGATCATTGGCCGCTCGCCGGCCGGCACCGTGGAAGAACGGTTGCGCGATCTGCGCAACCTGGGCGGCGAAGTCGCCTATGTTTCGACCGACATCACCGATCTTGCCGGCGTGAACGCCGTGATCCGCGAGACGGAAACCCGTTGGGGCCGTCCGCTGGATGGAATCTTCCATCTCGCCGGAACTTTGGAATCACGCCTGTTCATCGAGGAAACCCGGGAAACGTTGGGGCGGAGCCTTCGGGCCAAGACCACCGGGGCCTGGGTATTACACCAGATTGCACAGACCCGGCCGGGGACGCTCGTGGTGAACTTCTCCTCGTTGCTCGGCTATTTCGGCGGCTACCAGTACGGGGCCTATGCCGCGGCCAATGCGTTCCTCGAGGGGCTTTCGCATCACCAGCGCTCGCTCGGATTGCGCAGCTGCTGCCTGCAATGGAGTTCCTGGACCAACACCGGCATGAACCAAGGTCTCGCGACGGAAGAGGCTGCCACCCGGGCTAAGGGCTATCTGCCCCTGACTCTGCGCGAGGGCATCGATTCGCTGCGCTTCGCACTGCAGGTCGATCACCCGCAGCTGCTGATCGGCCTCAACGGAACCAATCCCAATATCCGGCCCCTGCTTGAAACGGCGCCGGCGGAGGCGCCGGCGGCCGAAAATGAATATGTCGAGCCCCGCACGGAGACCGAACGCAAGCTCGCCCGAATCTGGCAGGACCTGCTCAAGCGCCCGCAAATGGGCGTGCGGGACAACTTCTTCGAGATCGGCGGCCGTTCGCTGCTCGCGGCGCGGATTTTCGCCCAGATCGAAAAAGTCTTCGGCCGGAGCCTGCCGATCGCGAGCCTGTTCAAGGCCCCGACGATCGAGCAGCTCGCCGTCCTCATTGAAGGAGGAGCCAGCTCATTCCCGGTCTGCCAGGTCGAGCCGCTGCAGCGTGAAGGCACGCGGCCGCCGTTTTTCTGCATCCCGGGGGGAGCGAGCGACATCATTGTCTTCCGCCCCCTCGCCGATCTGCTCGGCCCGGACCAGCCTTTCTACGGGCTGCAGGCCCATGGACTCGACGGCACGAAGACCGACGCCCCGATTATCCACATCACCGAGCTGGCCGGATATTTCATCAAGGAAATCCGCGCCATCCAGCCGGAGGGTCCCTACCAGCTGGGCGGACACTGTTTCGGCGCCTTGCTCGCGTATGAAATTGCCCGGCAGCTCGAGGCGCAGGGCCAGTCGGTCGCGCTGCTCGCCCTGCTCGATCCGACCGCGACCGTTTCCCTCGACCTGGGCTTCTTTCATTCCTTCAAGCCGCGCGTCCAGTATTTCATCAGGTTGAGCCTGCGCATGAGCCTGCTGGAAAAGATCAAGTTTGTGGGCGCCCTCGCCAATCATCTGGTCAATGAAAAGCTCGTGGGCAGCCACCGGATCCAGCATACCATCGATCGGCTCCGCATCCTGCATGAGGGCTATAAACTGCAGCCCTATCCGGGCCGGGCGACCTTGTTCCTGGCCGCCGATTCCCGGCACGAATTCTATGGCGAGAAAGACGTGCGGCTCATTCTCGGACGGCTGGCCCAGGGCGGCACCGAGATCCAGCGCGTCGCCGGCAATCATCATACGATGCTGCAAGACCCCCGGGTCCGCGATCTCGCCGAAAAACTGAAGCACAGCCTGCTGCAATCGGCCGCGGATCCCCGTGAGGCCATGGAGATGCAAGCCGTGTGAATCCGTCATGACGACCAGCGTTGCCTCTGAAACATCCGCCGCCGTGGAGCCATCCGAGGCTCACGGCGGGGCATTGCCACTACCCGCGGGCCATCCGACCAGCCTGGCCGGGGCGCTGGAACGCGCGGCGCGGGAATTTCCCTCGCATGGAGTCATCTGCCTCGACGGCGCAGGCGGCATGAAGGAACTGCTCTATCCCGCCCTGCTTGATGAGGCGTCGCGGATGCTCGGCGGCCTGCGCGCCCTGGGGCTCAAGCCGGGCGCGCCCGTTCTTTTCCAACTGGAAAAAAACCCCGACTTCGTTCCGGCCTTCTGGGCTTGCATGCTCGGCGGATTCGTTCCGGTGCCGATTTCGATCTCCCCGACCTACGAGCAGCCGCACAGCATTTTGTCCAAGCTGCGCAACGCGTGGACGATGCTCGATTCGCCGCTGACACTGGCCGGAGCCGACCTGGCGCCAAGGCTGCGGGCCTTTGCCGAACGCGAAGCGCTGGCGGGCTTCCGGATCGAGACCGCCGATTCCCTGCGGGCGCATCCTCCGGCCGGCGCCTGGCATGCGAGCCAGCCCGACGACCTCGCCTTGCTGCTGCTCACTTCCGGCAGCACGGGTCTGCCGAAGGCCGTGCGCCAGACCCAGCGCAACCTGCTCGCCTGGGTCGCAAGCGTTGCTTCGTTCTGCGAATTCACGCCCGCTGATATTTCCCTGAACTGGATGCCGCTGGATCACGTCGGCGGCCTCGTCATGTTTCATATGCGCGATGTCGTGATCGGCTGCCGGCAGCTGCTGTCGCCCACCGAGCCGATCCTGCAGAATCCGCTGCTCTGGCTGGAATGGATCGAACGCTACCGCGCCACCATCACCTGGGCGCCGAATTTCGCCTTCGGCCTGGTCAACGAACAGGCCGCCGAGCTGGCGCAGCGACGCTTCGACCTGTCCTCGATGCGTTTCATCCTCAATGCCGGCGAAGCCATCGTCAGCAAAACCACCCGGCGCTTCCTTTCGCTGCTGGCTCCTCACGGATTGCCCGCGACCGCCATGCGGCCGGCCTGGGGCATGTCGGAGACTTCCTCCGCGGTCACCTTCTCGCAGCGCTTCACCCTGGCCATGACCAGCGACAACGCCGCCTTTGTCGAAGTGGGCGTGCCCATCCCGGGAATTCAAATTCGCATCGTGGACCAGCACGATACCCCTGTTCCATCCGGCAAGATCGGCCGCCTGCAGATCAAGGGCATGTCGGTTACTCCCGGTTATCACCAGAATCCCGAGGCCAACGAGAAGTCCTACACCGCCGACGGCTGGTTCATCACCGGCGACCTGGGTGTGATGAAGGACGGCCAGCTTTCCATCACCGGCCGGGAAAAGGACGTCATCATTATCAACGGGGTGAATTTCTACAGCCATGAGATCGAGTCCGTGGTCGAGGAGATCGACGGGGTCGAAGTTTCCTTCACCGCCGCCTGCGCCATCCGCCTGCCCGCAGAAAACACCGACAGAGTCGCCGTTTTCTTCTGTCCCACCACCGCCGCCGAAGGCCGCCTGCCCGAACTGGTCCGGACCATCCGCAGCACGGTAAGCCGCAAGGAAGGCGTGGCACCCGACTTCATCGTGCCCCTGACGAAGGACGACATTCCCAAGACCGCCATCGGCAAGATCCAGCGCGCCCAGCTCAAGAAGCAATTCGAGAGTGGCGACTTCCAGGCCGCTCTCGCCCGCGGAAAAGCGGAGAGCGCCCCCGGTTCGGGGCTCTTTGGCAAAACCTGGCGGGATGCGCCACTGGCTGACTCGCCGTCGTTGCCGGCCGGAAGCCGCGTGCTGATTTTTGCCGACACCACGGGGCTCGGCACCGGACTGGCCGGCCGGTTGCGCACGGCCGGGCACGCCTGTGTCGTCGTCGAGGCCGGCGAAGAATTTGCCGCGCAAGGCCGGGAAACCTTCCGCCTCAATCCCGCCCGCCCGGCTGATTATCCGCGCCTCTGGCAGGCGCTCGGCTCCGCCGGCCGCTTCACCCATGCGGTGCATGCCTGGGCCTATCCGCCGGCGGCCGAGCCGGCCGGCGTGGAGGAAATCATCGCGACCCAGAATCCCGGCAGCCTGAGTCTCCTGCGGCTGTTGCGCACCTGGCCCGCGCCAGCGGAAGGCGCGCCGCCCGTCCGCCTGCTCGTGGTCACCAGCCGGCTCCAGGCCGTCTCGGCCGAAGAGCCGGTGGACTATGCGAAGGCGCCCGTGCTCGGCCTCACGCGCACCCTTCCGCACGAATTCACCTGGCTGGGTTGCGCCCAGCTCGATCTTGAGGCGGCCGATCCCGCGGCCGACCTGGCGGCGGTGGAGCGGGAGCTCGCCGCGCCCTCCACCGGCGAATGGGCGCTGCGTGCCGGCCGGCGGCTCACGCCCGGTCTCATCGGTATCCATTTATCAAATACAAATGAGCCCCGCGGCTTCTCGGCCGGCGGCCTTTACCTCCTCTCCGGCGGGTTCGGCGGCATCGGCCAGGCGGTCGCACAGCGGCTGGCTGCGCGCTACCAGGCCCGGCTGCTCATCCTCGGCCGCACCCCTCTGCCCGCGCGCGAACAATGGGACCAGGCGCTGGCGCGAAACGACGCCACCGCCGCCCGCCTGCGTGCCTGGCAGGCCTTGGAGCAGGCCGGCGCCGAGGTGCATTACGAGGCGGGCGACCTCGCCGATCCGGATTTTGTGCAGGCCGCCGTCGGGCGCGCCACCCGCCGCTGGAACCAGCCGCTGAGCGGGATCATCCACCTCGCCGGCGAGTATCACGAAGCCGTGCTCGCCGAGGAAAGCGACGACGGCTGGCTGCAATCCCTCCGGCCCAAGCTGCTCGGCGCCTGGTCGCTGGACCGGGCCGCCCGCGCGCATCCCGGCTGCTTGTTCGTCAGTTTTTCCTCGGTCTTGGGGCACTTCAGCGCGCTCGGCACCGGCGCCTATGCCGCCGCCAACGCCAGCCTCGATGCTTTCGCACATTATCAAAAAGCCGGCGGCGGCCACAGTCACAGCGTGCTCTGGTCCCTGTGGGCCGACACCGGCATGGGCCGGGGCGGCAGCAGCGAAGCCATGGCCGCGCGGGGCTGCCTGGCGCTGACGCCCGACCAGGGCGTGGACTTGCTGGAAGCGTCATTGCGCGCGGAACCGGCGCAAGTATTCGCCGGCCTCGATGCGAGCAGCCGCGTGCTGCGCCGTCACCTCGATCCGTCCGAGGCTCCCGCGGAAACCGCCGCGGCCGGCGGCTACGTGGCTCCGCGCAGCGAACTGGAGCAAAAGCTCGCCGGCATGTGGCAGGAAATCCTGGCCGTGCCCAAGGTCGGCGTGACCGACAACTTCTTCGACCTCGGCGGCCGCTCGCTGCTCGCCGCGCGACTTTTTGCCCGGATCGACAAGGAATTGGGCCACAAGCTGCCGCTGGCCACCTTGTTCAAGGCGTCCACGGTGGAAACTCTCGCCGCCCTGCTCGGCAGCACCGAGGCACCGCCGAGCTGCCGGGTGCTCGCCATCCAAAGTTCGGGCACCCGTCCTCCGTTTTTCTGCATCCCGGGCGCCGGGAGCGACGTGATCGTATTCCAAAGCCTGGCGCGCGAGCTCGGACCCGATCAGCCGTTTTATGGGCTGCAGGCCCGCGGCCTCGACGCCACCCCGATCGAAGGGGAATTTCCCAGCGTCGAGGAGGTGGCCGCCGATTTCATCAAGGCCATGCAGAGCGTCCAGCCCCGGGGCCCTTATTTTGTCGGCGGCCATTGCTTCGGATCGCTGATCGCATGGGAAGTCGCCCGGCAGCTCAAGGCCGGCGGAAACGAAGTCGCGCTGATCGCCCTGCTTGATCCGATCGTAAGCAATGTCTTCTCCAGCGAGATCATCGGGCGTGACCGGCTGCGTTATCATTTCGGAAAATTTCTCCGCATGTCGCTCCGGGACAAATGCGGTTATTTCTGGGAAAAGATCCGCAACTTCAGCCGCACCCTCCTGGTCCGGCAGCGGCTGGGACAATCCTACGGCCAGGCGGAGTCGATGCACCGCCGCTACCAGCTCGGGAGCTACCCGGGCGAGGTCGTGATTTTCCTGGCGGAGGATTCGTTTTTCAAACTGACGCCCGAACGCGATCCACGCCGCTATTACGAAAAGATCGCCAAGCAGGGCGCGCGCTACCTCGACGTGGGTGGCGATCATCATTCCATGCTGCACCATCCGGCCGTGCCAGGCCTCGCCGCCAAGCTGGACGGCTGCCTCCAGAGCGCCCGGTCCGGCGGCAAAGCCAGCAGCGCGCCCGCCGTCTCCTCATGATTTTGCCCAACTTACATCATAAGGCAGCAGGGCTGACGGCCGGCGTCATCCGCCGGATGCGCCATAGGCTGATGGAGCCGCGCCTCACGGTCGGCCATGCCCTGTGTTTTTGCCTGATCATCACCGCCTGCCGCGGCGAGAAAAACCAGGATCTGCCCACGGCCCATCACCTCTCCGCCGCGCCGGTGACCTGCCACGTCAATCCCGACCGCGTGCTGCGGAGCATTCCGCGGGAGCTCTTCGGCACCAATCTCGAATGGTTCAACTATGCCGACGGCATGTGCGGGCCAGACGGCTCGATTGATCCCGAATGGCTGCGGCTGGCCCGCGAGGAGGGCGTCGACAACGTCCGCTGGCCCGGCGGAACCCTTTCCGACTTTTATCACTGGCGCGACGGGATCGGTCCCGTCGGCGACCGGCCGGTGCGCGAGCATCCGACCGACCCCGGAAAATCGCCGAACATTTTCGGCACGCCGGAGTTTCTCCGCTTCTGCCAGGCGATCAACGCCCGCCCGTTGATCACGGTCAACGCCGGCACGGGCACGGCCGCCGAGGCCGCGGCCTGGGTCGCCTATTGCAATGCCGCGGAGAATTCCGACCGCACCGCCGACGGCCTGACCGCGCCCGCCGGGGTCAAGCTGTGGGAGGTCGGCAACGAGCTTTATCTGCCGGGCAACCCCACGGATAAAAAGATCATCACCGTGCCTCCCGCGGTGTACGCCGGACGTTTCCTCCAGTTCGCCGCCGCCATGCGCAAGGTCGATCCCTCGATCAAGCTCATCGCCATCGGCACGGCCAACGCGACGACGTTCCCCCTGCCCTATCCCGACTGGTCGGAGGTCCTGCTGCAAAAAGCGGCCGCGCAGATGGACTACATCGCGGTGCACAATGCCTATTTCCCCATGATCTTCGGCCAGCGCGGCCTCGCCTTGAAGGACGTTTACCAGAGCCTCTGGGCTTCCCCCGAGGCGGTGAACCGCAGCCTGCAGGCATTGGACACGCTCATCACCAAATACGAAAAGGGCCATCGGATTGAAATTGCCGTGACGGAATGGGGCGCGCTTTTTTCCAACGATCCGCAATGGGTCGACCAGGTGAAGACCATGGGGTCGGCCGTTTACGTCGCCCGCCTCATGCAGGTCTTCCTCGGCCAGCCGCGCGTGACGCTGGCCGATCATTTCAAATTCACCGACCGCTCGATCATGGGCGTGGTGGGCTATGATCGGAAACCGAAGATTCCCTACTACGTCCTTCAGCTGTTCTCGCAGCATTTCGGTTCCCGCCTGGTCGACGCCTCCATCGAAAGCCCGACTTTCAGCGTCAAGGCGGTCGGCCCCGCGCCCGCCGCCAACGACGTGCCCGAGCTGACCGTGGCCGCTTCGCTCGACGACACCGGCCACAGGCTGTTCGTCAATATCGTCAACCGCAGCTGGGACACCATCCACCAGGTCCAGCTCGAGACCGGAAGCTTCCAGCCCGCCGGCCGCGCCACCGCCTGGTCGCTTTCATCGCCGGGCCTGACCGACCATAACGGCCGCGACCTGCCGGAGGAAATCCCCACCGGCATGTACCGGGAGCCCGTGCTGGACCAAAATCGGAAGGGCCCCGTCAGCCTCGAAAAGAAAACAGTCGACCTCAAATCACCCATCTCCATCCCCCCTTATTCCATCCTCACGCTAGAGTTGGACGCCCGATCATGATCACTGCACACCCACGCCCGCACCTCCCTCGTTTCCGCCTGAATTCAGCCGTCCCGCCTGCGCGCGTGCTGCTCGCCGGCCTCGCGCTCGCCGTTCTGTCCGGCTGCGCGACGCACCAGGGCGTCAGCCTGCGCAAAAACGGCGACCCACTCACGCCAGTGACCGGAAACGCCGATCTCCTGCCGAAGCCGGGCATCTCGCAACTGCTTTCGCCCTTCGACAAGATCCGCGTGCAAATCCTGCCCGTGGCCACGGCCGGCGGCTTGGTGCTGGAGCCTTACGACACACTCAAATATGAGTTCAATTTCCGCGGCGACGACTACCACATCCTGCCCGGCGACGAGCTGAACGTGCGCATGGACACCGATTCCAAGCACGATCTTACGCTGACCGTGCGGCCCGACGGCAACATCACCCTGCCCAATGCCGGCGAAGTGACCGCCTTGGGGAAAAATCCAAAGCAGCTGGCCGACGACATCAACACGGCCTATCGCGGGCAGATGAACCAGCCCGCAGTCTCGGTCACCCTCACCAAGTCCAGCCTGTCACTGGATGGACTTTCAGGTGAAGCGGTGGTGCAGGACGACGGAAGTATCTCCATCCCGCGGATCGGGCGGACCGCGGCCGCCGGGCTCACCGTCGCCACCTTGAACGAAAACCTTTCCGCCCTCGCCTCGACGCGCTTCAAGACTTCGCTCTTCGTGCAGGTCAGCCGCGAAATCCCGGGCGCGGACAAACAAAAAACAGGGCTGGTCGGGTTCGACCAGGTGCTGACGATCTCGGCCGACGGCCATGTGGCGCTGCCTGAAATCGGCCTATTCGCCGCCGGCGGAAAAACGATTTCAACCATGCAGGATGAAATCCAGGACGCCCTGCACAGCCGTTACAAGAGCCCGATGACGATCGCCATCGCCATCGAATCCTCCGAGGCCCGCATCATCTATGTGGACGGCGAGGTCGGCCACCCCGGCGCCTTTCCGCTCGCCGCCAACATGACCCTGCTCAAGGCCGTGACGCTGGCCGGCGGCGTGGTCAACACCGGCGACATGCGCCAGGTCACCCTCATCCACCGCGACGACCAGAACAACGTGTACGTCTACGTCAGCAACCTGAAGGACTTCATCGAAAAAGGCGCGAAGGACAACGACCTCGCCCTGTCGTCGCAGGACATCGTCGTGGTGCCAAAGTCGGCGGTCGCCAGGGCCAACCTCTGGGTCGAGCAGTACATCACCGACATGC
This sequence comes from Opitutaceae bacterium, assembly GCA_035485575.1. Taxonomy (GTDB): domain Bacteria; phylum Verrucomicrobiota; class Verrucomicrobiia; order Opitutales; family Opitutaceae; genus DASRHD01. The sequence continues at coordinate 27,554 of DATHNW010000026.1, forward strand.
TGCCCTTCTCGCGCAGCGTGGGTTACAACTACAGCCAGGGGCGCACCAGCATCAACAATCCCTGATCGCGGCCGATCAAACTTCGGGCTGATTTCTTAAGCGCCAGCCAGGTGCTGAACCTGGCTTGATGCAGGCTCGACCAAAGCTTCAGGGCTTTCCGATCTTCTTTTTTGCGGCCCCGTCCTCGCTTTCTGTATCGAGCCGGGGAAGCTGCCTTGTTGGGCCTTTTTCCCATTCGCGGACTTTGCCTGCGACAATCCGAAATAAGGGATGGGGCTCCGGCTTCGCGACATTACCCCACTGGCGCGCCATCGCCGGCGCTCGCACCTGCAGCTTTCGCTTCAGATGCGCCCACTCATAATCCAACTGCCCGCGTGTCTCGCGCAGCTTCGGATGCGCGCCTGATCGTGCGATTTTCGTGGCGTCAAACTTGTAGCCGCGCCGCCCGGCTTCGGCTGCAAGCTCCCGAAGAAATGCGGCAATCGCCGCCTTCGGATCAACCGCCGTGCGAAAGCGCAAAAGCTGGGGATGATTGCGATAACCTCGCGTCGCACCACGAAGAACTTTCTGGGCGAGCAGTGCCTCGCGCCATGCCGCGACAAGCCCCTTCGCGTCGAGATACCGGGGATGTAATGTCCACAATCGCATGAAGTGAATATCGTGCGAACCGGCCTAATCTTTGATCTCGGGCAAGGCAAGGGCCTCGACCGGCCTCGTGGATGAATTTCGCCCAGGCCGGCATCTTCCGCACGGAGGCTCAGCGAATGGAACCGGCTAAGTCCGCCCTGAAAAAAGGGGTGAGCCCATTGCACCGCTCAAAAAACACCTTAAAATGGGATTAGTTGCGGCCGTTAGCCCCAGCCTCTCGGCAAAATCACGCTCACCATTGAATCTGAAAAAATGAACACCTATGTCGTTTTGTTCCGGGGCGGTTTGCCGAGGGAGAAGCTGACCGATGATTATTTAAAGCGCTTTGCCAGTTGGGCCAGGGATGTCTCCAAGGACCTGCGGCTTAGCAACCGGCTTATGCCCAACGGCCGGATAATCTCCGGCCAGAGCGGCGAAAATGTCTCCAACGTCGAGTTCAGCAGTTCGTTGGTCGGAGGCTATATCGTGATCGAAGCGGATGACTACGACCGTGCGGTGGCAAAGCTCAAGGAATGTCCGATTCTCGGGAACGGCGGTTCCGTGGAGGTTCGCGAGGTGCTGCCGGTGCAGGCCTGACGCATTTTAAGCCTTCCGCATGGCATTCAAAAGCCCCTGCTCATGATTTCTTGGGCAAATCCATTTTCAGCGGCAATGTCACCTTAGTCGCAACCGCGTGCCCATTTTCCACTTTTGGCAGAAACAGCCAATGCTCAGCGTCATTGATCATCTGATAGTTGAGCACAGTAGGCAGCCGTGGTTTGATTTCCGCATGCGTGACCCGCCCTTGTGCATCGAGGTCGAGAATCACCGCCAGGTGTGATTCGGTCAGGGTCTGGTATTGGGACATATCCAGTTCGATGAGATAGGGCTTCGGCGGCGCGCTCTTTCCGCTTCCCGTAGCGCGCAAATACTGAACAACTGACAAACGATGGCGCACGCGGCGCGTTTCGGACGAATCGTTCTTTAGTCCTCGCAATAGCTCTTCGAATTGTTGGAGCACGACGTAGGGGCCGACATAGTCGTCGCCGTGATAGCTATTGAAGAGCATCGCCCCATCGCGCGTGAGTACGGCGAGGGTAGGAATGCCTGCTGGAGCCCATTGCTCAATCGGACGGACGCCACCCAAATCCGAATACCGTATCATGGGCCAAGGCATGTTGACCGCCCGAGCGTAATCGGCTTGCTCGTGTGCGTCGCGGTCGTTGCTGACGAAAATCAGCTCGAAGGTATTGGGAAATTCCTTCTGCAATCGCGCGTATGCCTCGACAAGTTTGGGGCTGAACTCCCGGCAGGGAGGACACCAGTGCGCGCCGAAGTACGCGAGATACAGCACGGGCTCGGGCCGCTCTCCTGGATCGAAGTCCACCAATGAGCCACCTCGTTGAACCTGTAAACGGCCTCTCACGCTTCTGGCCACCTTGGATTGCGATGTTTTCCACTGGGACGTCGCGATTGGATTCGCGTCGAGATAATCGCCCACGCGCGCTAACGCGGTGTCATCGAGCGTATCTAATGACAATATCGCGGAACTCGATTCGGTAGAGAATACCGCGAGCGACCCGTACACGCCGCTCAATTTTCCGTCCAGCTTCTGACCGTCGATGGTGGACCACGTCTCCGCGTTCACAGGACAAACGGCCAGAGCTAAGCCCAACCACACGATGGCTGGAGAGAGCTTTTTCATTGAGGTATGCGACAGCGAAATGTTACTGCCGCGCCAACCAAACGAAGAGCATGACGAGAAACGTGAACCATCCGACGATCCCCAAGCCAACCATTGAACGATGGTCGAAATATCGCCATGCAATTCTGACTGCTATACCTAGAGGTAGAGCAGTCGCTATTGTTATCAAAGTTATGTATGCACCACTTTTGTTTTGGATGCTGGGCTCTATTCGCTCAAAGAGATAAAAGAGTATCGGGAATACCGCGCCCCCTGCGATGATGCGTTTATCTCGTGACTGAAGTTGAAACCGCGGCTTATTGGCAGTGTTGGGCATAGGTGTTCATCGCGGCGGATACCATTTGGTGCCCGGGGCCGGACTTGAACCGACACGCCTTACGGCAACGGCTTCTAAGACCGTCGTGTCTGCCATTCCACCACCCGGGCGGGAGAGGATTTTCTGTTTTCAGACTGCCGGTTTTGGATCGGCGGACGCAAGCCGAGAGTAATGTCCCACCCCCATGCTTGTTTTACAGAAGGTCGCAAAGATCACAAAGATGCCTCTCTTCTCAAAAACCGACTTGGCGCTCTTTGCGGCCTTGGTGTGAAAATATCATGTCGTGTTGCCCAAAACGGCGTGGAGAAAAACCATGAAGCCATGAAAGATTTCCTGGATTCTTGGTTTCCTAATTCAAATAAAGGTTATCTCGTCGCGGCAGCGCGTTCGCGGTTGAGCCAGACTTTGCATACGCTCTTGAGGCGCGTGAGGATGTAATAAACCGTCTGGCTCCGCAGACGCACGAGCTGCCCGCCGACGATTTTCGGCACGAAGTCCTGCGGCACCTCGAGGATTTCGTCGGGTGTCGCCCCGTCGAGGCCCTTGCAGAGAATCGCGGTCATGGCCTTGGTCAGGGTCTGCACCTGCGGCCCGAGCGAGATAGCAAAATGCGCATGGCGCGCCGCATCGACGTTGAGATAGACACCCACGGTGTCGGTGCACTCCTCGTCCTTGCGCACGTCCTCGAGCGCAAATTTCTCGCCGGCCTTCGGCGCGCAGCGCGGCGCGGCGTCGGCATAGGCGATGAGGTTGTCGCGCTTCTCGTCGTCGGGCAGCGCGTCGAAAAAATCGACGATCTCGGTGAGATTCGGCGGATAGGCGGACATCGCTCAGCCGGGCTGTTCGCCCTTGGCGATGGGCGAGCGCACCATGTTGCCCCATTCGGTCCACGAGCCGTCGTAGTTGCGGACCTTGTTGTAGCCGAGCAGGTAGGTGAGCACGAACCACGTGTGGCTGGAGCGCTCGCCGATGCGGCAGTAGGCGATGATGTCGTCGTCCTTTTTCAGGCCGAGGTTCTCGGTGTAGATTTTCCTGAGCTCGTCGAAGCTCTTGAACGTCGCGTCGTCGTTGGCCGCGGTTTTCCATGGCACGCTGCGCGCGCCGGGCACATGGCCGCCGCGCAACACGCCTTCCTGCGGATACTCGGGCATGTGCGTGATTTCGCCGCGGTACTCGCCGGGCGAGCGGACGTCGATGAGCGGCTTGCGCGCCTGCGAATGCGCGAGCGTGTCGGCAAAAAAGGCGCGGATCTCCTGGTCAAAGCGCTTCGGCGGCACAGGATAGGTCGCGCGCGGCCAGGCCGGCTTGTCGCGCGTCAGCGGACGGCCCTCGGCCTTCCATTTGTCGCGCCCGCCATCGAGGAGTTTCACCTTGGTGTGGCCGAAAAGCCGGAAGGCCCACAGGGCATACGCCGCCCACCAGTTGGACTTGTCGCCGTAGAAAACCACCGTGGTGTCGGGCGTGATGCCGTTCCGGCCGCAGACCTCGGCAAATTTTTCGGGCGCGATGTAGTCGCGCTGCGTGTTGTCCTGCAGGTCGCCGCGCCAGTCGATGTGCACCGCGCCGGGAATGTGGCCCGTGTCGTAGAGGAGCACGTCCTCATTGCTCTCGACGATGCGGATGGCCGGGTCGTTGAGATGCTCCTGCAGCCAGGCGCCGTCCACCAGGACCTCCGGGTGCGCATACTGGGAAAACTTGGGATTCATGGTCTGGCAAAGCTAGAAGGCGACCGCCCGGACTCAAGTGCCGACGCACGATTTCTGGCCGCGCCCAAAACCTCTTCCGGCATCATGACCGGCCGCTTTAGGCAGGCGCCTCGCCCAGCCAGTCGCCCATGCGTGCATAAGTCTCGATATTCTGCGCGCTCTGTTCGACCAGATCGCCATAAAACGCGATGCGGCCTGCCTGGAACAGGGTGATGACGCATGAGCCGCCGAAAGCGAACACGCCCTTCTCCTCGCCCTTGGCCACCGCGCGGCCGGTCACATGGGTCTGCGTGACGCGGCCCACGTTCGTCGCACCGACCTCGACCATCGCCACGGTTCCAAAGACCGGCGATTCGAGCAACGTGACATAGCGCTTGTTTTGCACGAGGTAACGGATGTTGCGCCGCAGAGCGAGTGGGTTGACGGAATAAAGCCAGCCGTTGATGAGCCTCGCCTCGCCCGGCACGCCCGCGCATGGAAAATGAAACCGGTGGTAATCAACCGGGGCCAGCCGCGAGATGAGCATGGCGCCGCCGGCAAAGGTTTGCGCCAACGCGGTATCGCCGAGCAATTCACGCCGCAAGAATTTCGCGCCCTTCACATAAAATCCCTCCGCCGTATCGACATTGGGAAACACCAGGTGGCGCCCGTCGGCCGGCAGCACCGCCGTGTTGTCACCGCCCATAATGGGCCGGGCGGCGGGTTTGAGCGTGCGGCAGAAAAATTCATTGAACGTGCGGTAGAGGAATGCCGACTTCGCGAATTCGTCCACGTCGAGGTTGTAGCGCACGATGAAGGGCAGCACCTGGCGCGCGCTCGCCTTCTGGTTCATGCGCCAGCCGTAAAAGCGCGAAAAGACGGCCCGGCGCACCAGCAGCCAGAGAAAAAACCGGCCAGCGGGATTTTCGTAAACGAAGCGTAGCCACCGCTCGCCGTAAATCTGCTCGGTTTCGAGCGTCTGGCGGTAGCGGTCATGGAAGCGGATCGGCTGGTCGGACATGGAATCCCGACCAAAACCCAAGCCGGCGCCAACCTCAACGCGCTTCTTTGATTTTCGCCGCGGCCTTGGCACGGGCGCGCAGCGCCTCGTAAATCGGCTCATCCCCGAGGCCTTCCGCCACCCCGTAGGCCACGAGGCAGCACGCCAGCAGGGGCAGCATGAAATCGTACTGCCCGGTCAGCTCGATCATCAGCACGATGCCGGTGAGCGGCGCGCGCACGATCGAGGTCAGTAGCCCGCCCATGCCGATCACGGCAAATACTTCCGGATGCCCGGCCCACGCCGGCATGATTGCGTGGGCGAAGTGCCCGACCGCCAGGCCGCCCAGGGCGCCCATGACCAGCAGCGGAGCGAAGATTCCACCGGCCGCGCCCGAGCCATAACTCCACATCGTCAGAAAAAAGCGCGCCGCGAGCAGGAGGAGCAGCCACCGCACGGCAATTTCGCCCGTCAGCGCACGCTCGGCCAATCCGCCACCCGAGCCGGCCACGCCGGGGTACAACCAGCCGGCCAGCCCAGCCACGATCCCGGTCATGGCGCCCACCGCCCAGGCCGGCCAGTGCCGCAGCCGGTCAAACAGGTCGAGGCTCTTGAGCAGGCACCGGTTGAAGATCACCCCGCCCAATCCGCACGCGAGGCCGAGCAGCAGCGCCACCGGCAGCGCCCGCAAGGTCGGCGCGGGCATGCCGTGCAGGGAAAAAACCGGCGTTTCCCCGGTGAGGACACGGCACACGACATCGGCCGTGACCGAGGCCAGAAAGGCCGCGACAAACACCACCGGGGTGAAGCTGCCCTGCAGTTCCTCGAGCACAAAAATCATGCCGGCCAGCGGCGCATTGAAGGCCGCCGCCAGTCCCGCTCCCGCACCGGCGCTGATCAGCGCCTTGCGCTCGCCTTCCCCCGCCTTCACGCGAAGCAAATCCGACACCATCAAGCCCGTCGCGCCACCCATTTGAATCGTCGGCCCTTCACGCCCGAGCGCGAGCCCCCCGCCGATGCTGGCCAGCCCGGCGAAAAATTTCACCGGCAGCACCCGGCGCCAGTGCAGGACGCCCTCCCCGAGCACAACGGATTTCAGGTGCGGAATCCCGCTGCCCGCCGCCTCCGGCGCAAACCGCCGCACCAGCCACAGGCCGAGCCCGCCGCCCAGTGCGCCCAGGCCGAGCGCCAGCGCGAGGCCTTCCATCGGCGGCAGCTTTTGCAGCAAGGCGATACGATGAAGCTCGGCCCATTGCAGCGACTCCCGAAAAGCCGAGGCCAGGACGCCGGCGATCAGCCCGATGAGCAGGGCCTTGAACAAAATATGCCGCCGCTTGACCTCTTCCGTCCCAAGTCCGGCGCCGGGACCAGTGGTTGGATGCATGCGCCAACTTTTTAACTCTCGCGGAAAGGAGACAAGCCCGGACAAAGAATTATTTCATCACGAGCGCGTCGTCTTTCACCGAAAACTTCACCTCGCTGCCCTCGGCCACTTCACCGCCGATGAGCGCACGGGCCAGCCGCGTCTCGATCTGGCGCTGGAGAAAACGCTTGAGCGGACGCGCCCCAAAGACGGGATCATAGCCCTTTTCGGCCGCCCATTCCTTCGCTTTTTTATCGAGCACCACCGTCACGCGGCGGTCGGCCAGGCGTTTGTTGAGGTCGGCCAGCAGCAGGTCGACGATTTTGGTGATTTCATCGAGCGTGAGCGGCTTGAAGAGGATCGTTTCGTCGATGCGGTTGAGGAATTCCGGCCGGAACGACTTCCGCAGCTCGGCCATCACGCTCTCGCGGACGCTTTCGGAAATGGTGTCGTTGGTAACGCCATCCAGCAGAAAGCGCGAACCGATGTTCGACGTCATGATGATGATCGTGTTCTTGAAATCGACCGTGCGGCCCTGCGCGTCTGTGATGCGGCCGTCGTCTAGCACCTGAAGCAGGACGTTGAACACGTCGGGATGGGCTTTCTCGATTTCGTCGAAGAGGATCACCGCATAGGGCTTGCGGCGCACGGCCTCGGAAAGCTGGCCGCCCTCGTCGTAGCCGACATAGCCCGGCGGCGCGCCGATCAGGCGCGAAACACTGTGCTTCTCCATGTATTCCGACATATCGAGGCGGATCATCGCGGCCTCGGTGTCGAAGAGCGTCTCGGCGAGTGTCTTGGCGAGCTCCGTCTTGCCCACGCCCGTCGGGCCGAGAAACAGGAAGCTGCCGACCGGCCGGCGCGGATCCTTGATGCCGCTGCGCGCGCGCAGGATCGCCTCGGTGACCAGCGTCACCGCCTCGTCCTGGCCGATCACGCGCTGGTGCAGCACGTCCTCGAGGCGCAGGAGCTTTTCCTTCTCGCCTTCGATGAGGCGCGTGACGGGCACGCCGGTCCACTTCGCCACCACCTCGGCGATTTCTTCCTGCGAAACCTCTTCCTTGAAAAGCGTCGTGGTGTTGCCGGCTTTCTCCGCCTTTTTCAATTCGGCCTCGAGCTGGGGGATCTTGCCGTGGCGCAGCTCGGCGACCGTGTTCAGATCGTAGGCGCGTTCGGCTTTTTCCATGGCAACGCGCGTCGCATCGAGGTCCTCGCGGATTTTCCGCACGCGATCAACCGAGGCCTTTTCCTTTTCCCATTGGAGTTTCAGGCCCTGGGCTTTTTCCCGCACCTCCGCGAGTTCCTTGCGCAACGCTTCGAGGCGGCGCTTGCTCGCATCGTCCTTCTCCTTCGCCAGCGCGGTCTCCTCGATTTCGAGCTGGAGCGCACGGCGCGTGAGTTCATCGAGCTCCTGCGGCATCGAGTCCATCTCGGTGCGGATCATCGCGCAGGCCTCATCCACGAGGTCGATGGCCTTGTCGGGCAGAAAACGGTCGGAAATATAACGATTGGAAAGGACCACTGCGCTCACCAGCGCGTTGTCCTGGATGCGCACGCCATGGTGCAGCTCGAAGCGTTCGCGCAGGCCGCGCAAAATCGAGATCGCATCCTCGACCGTGGGCTGGTCGACGGTCACCGGCTGGAAGCGCCGCTCGAGCGCGGCGTCCTTCTCGATGTACTTGCGGTATTCGTCGAGCGTGGTCGCGCCAATGCAATGCAGCTCGCCGCGCGCGAGCATCGGCTTGAGCAGATTGCCGGCGTCCATCGCGCCGTCGGTCTTGCCCGCGCCGACGATGAGGTGCAGCTCGTCGATGAAGAGGATGACGCGGCCTTCGCTGTCCTTGATCTCCTTCAGCACGGCCTTGAGCCGCTCCTCGAATTCGCCGCGGTATTTTGCGCCGGCCACCAGCGCGCCCATGTCGAGCGCGAAGACCGTGCGGTCCTTCAGGCCCTCGGGCACGTCGCCGCGGAGGATGCGCTGCGCGAGGCCCTCGACGATGGCGGTCTTGCCCACGCCTGGCTCGCCGATGAGCACCGGGTTGTTCTTGGTCTTGCGCGAAAGGATGCGGATGGTGCGGCGGATCTCCTCGTCACGACCTATGACGGGATCCATCTTGCCCTTGCGGGCCTGCGCCACGAGGTCGATGCCATATTTTTCGAGCGCCTGATAGGTCGCCTCGGGGTTGTCGGACGTCACGCGTTGCGAGCCGCGGATCTCCTGGAGGACCTTCAGCACCTTCGCGCGGTCGAGCCCGAAGCTTTTGAACAGCTTTTTCAGCGAATCCGGCTTCCCGACCTCGATCAGGCCGAGCAGCAAATGCTCGGTGGAAACGTACTCGTCCTTGAGCGACTTGGCCTCCTCCTCGGCACGAGTGAGCGCGTCGTTCACCGCCTGCGTCACATAAACCTTGGACGTGTCCACGCTGCCCGTGACCTTCGGCAGGCGCTCGAGCTCCCGGTCAACCGCGAGCTGCAGGGCGCTCGTGGTCAGCCCGAGCTTCTCGACCAGGCCCGGCACAATGCCGTTCTCCTGGTTCAGCAACGCAGACAGCAGATGCCACGTCTCAACCTCGTTGTGATTGAGGCGGCGGGCGATACTTTGCGCGTCGGTGACAGCCTGACGCGACATCTGGGTGAGCTTGGCAAAATCCATGATTTAATTCCTTCGCAGGCTGCGAGCCAGTATGGGCCAAAACCTGCCAGAGGCAAACCGCCTTTGATTTGTGCCAGCACCGGCCAGCCTGTCGCCCGGCGGCACAGACTGTCTCGCCTTGTGGCACAGATCCAACTTTGCTCGCCTTCGTGATCGCCGAACTCACCGCTCTCCTCGGCCCGGAGAACGTCCTCACGCAAAAGGAGGACCTGATCCCCTACTCCTTCGACGGCACCGCCACGCTCAAGCAGCTCCCGCGTGCCGTCGTGTTTCCGCGCCACGCGCAGGACGTGAGCGCCGTGCTCAAGCTCGCCCGCGCGCATCGCGCGCCCGTGGTCACGCGCGGCAGCGGCACGGGGCTCAGCGGCGGCAGCGTGCCCGTCGAGGGAGCGCTCGTGCTCTGTCTCGTGAAGCTGGACCAGATTCTCGAACTCGACCCGCGCAACCTCACCCTGCAGGCCGAGTCCGGCGTGGTAACGCAGAAAATCTACGACGCGGCCGATGCGGCCGGCTTGTTCTATCCGCCGGATCCCGGCTCGATGAAAATCTCCACCATCGGCGGCAACGTCGCCGAAAACGCCGGCGGCCTGCGCGGGCTGAAATACGGCGTGACACGCGACTACGTGATGGGCCTCGAGGTCGTGCTGGCCGACGGCTCCATCTGCGAACTCGGCAACAAGTGCGTGAAGGACGTCGCCGGCTACAGCCTGCGAGACCTTTTCATCGGCAGCGAAGGAACCCTCGGCGTGATCACCCGCGTGCGGCTCAAGCTGCTGCCCAAGCCCGCCGCCCGCCAGACGCTGCTCGCCACCTATGCCGCCATGGACGCCGCAGCCGAGACCGTCTCCGCCATCATCGCGGCGAAAATCATTCCCTGCACTTTGGAGTTTCTCGACCGCAAAACCCTCCGCTGCGTCGAGGACTACGCCCACGCCGGCCTGCCAACCGACGCCGCCGCGCTGCTGCTGATCGAAACCGACGGCCATCCGGCAGCGGCGGCCGACGAAGCCGCCCAGATTGAAAAACTCTGCCAGGCGCACGGCGCGACATCGGTGAAACGCGCCGCCAGCGCCGAAGAGGCCGCCAGACTGACCGCCGCGCGCCGCAGCGCCTTCAGTGCACTCGCGCGGGTGAAGCCGACGACCATCCTGGAAGACGCCACCGTGCCGCGCAGCGAGCTGGCCAAGATGATCCGCTTCATTGAACAAACCGCCGCCAAACACCGGCTCGACATCGCGACCTTCGGCCACTTTGGCGATGGCAACCTGCACCCGACATTCCTTACGAACGAACGTGACACTGATGAAATGCACCGCGTCGAGGCCGCGATGAAGGAAATCTTCGAGTTCGCGCTCTCGCTCGGCGGCACCATCACCGGCGAGCACGGCGTGGGCCTCGCGAAAAAGGCCTTCCTCAAACAACAGGTCGGTGATGCGAGCTATGCGCTGCTCAAGCAAATCAAACGCACGCTCGACCCGGACAATCTGCTCAATCCCGGCAAAATCGTTGACTGAATAATCAATGGCTCACGCCAAGGCGAAAAGCCGCCAGATTTTTCACGAACAATATCTTTCTTTGCGCCCTGGCGCCTTTGCGTGAAACCCAACCTCCTTCAATCGCTCGATTATTCGGTGCTCCAGCAATGCATGCACTGCGGCCTTTGTTTGCCGTCGTGCCCGACCTACGTTGAGACCGGCCGGGAGCGAAATTCCCCGCGCGGGCGCATCGCACTCATGCGCGCGGTGGCCGATGGCGAACTGGAAACGACGCGCGGCTTTGCCGACGAGATGAGCTACTGCCTCGGCTGCCTCGCCTGTGCGACGGCCTGCCCGGCGGGAGTGGATTACACGACGCTGCTCGAAACAGCCCGCGCGCAAGCCGAGCAAAGCGGCATCACGGCCACGCCACAGAGAAATTTCATCCGCTGGCTCACTTTGCGCTTTTTATTCACGCATCCGCGCGTCCTGCGCGGCGCCGGCCGGCTGCTGTGGTTGTATCAGGCTTACGGCCTGCAAACCTTTGCGCGTCGCATGAAGCTCACCGCGCTGCTGCCGCGTCGCTGGCGCAAACTCGAGCCGCAGACGCCACGCATTGCGCGCCATTTTTCCGACGGGTTGATTGCCAGGGTCGAACCACCGCGCGGCGAAAAGAAGTATCGCGTGGCCGTACTGACCGGCTGCGTGCAGGACCTGGTTTTTTCCGACGTCAACCGCGCCACAGTGGATGTGCTGCTCGAGAACGGCTGCGAGGTCGTCACGCCGCGGATGCAGTCCTGCTGCGGCTCGCTGCAGGCACACAACGGCGATCTCGACACGGCCCGCGCCCTGGCGCGATGCCAGCTCGACACGATTAATCCCGAGGAGTTCGACGCCATCATCACCAACGCCGCCGGCTGCGGTTCGCACCTGAAGCATTACGACCGGCTGCTGGCCGGCGATCCCATCTATGCCGCGCGCGCCGCCGCCTGGTCGCGCAAGGTGCGCGACATCTCCGAATGGCTGGTCGAAATCAGCTTCAGAAAGCCAAAAATCCAGAGTCGAGAGTCCAGAGCTGTGACCTACCATGAGGCCTGCCATCTCTGCCACGGGCAGAAAATCTCCGCGCAGCCGCGCGAGATTTTGCGGGCGATCCCCGGCCTCGAGCTGCGCGAATGCACCGAGGCGACATGGTGCTGCGGCAGCGCGGGCATCTACAATCTCACGCAGCCGGACACGGCCGCCTGGCTGCTGCAACGCAAGCTCGGCCATCTGCGGGCGACCGAGGCGAGTTCAGTCGCCACAGCCAATCCTGGATGCCAAATCCAGCTCGAAAACGGATTCCGCCACGCCAGCGAGAAGATGGAGGTCATTCATCCCGTTGTGCTGCTGGCACGCGCCTATGCGGCGGAAAAATGCGGCGCGCAGGGAGATCCCCGCGCGCCGCAGTGACAATCATTGTCCGACGAAGGTGAACTTGTCCGCGGAGAGCTGGTAGTTGCTCGAAGCGGAGTTCTTGCCCGTGACGGTCAGCTTGATGGTATGGGTGCCGGTCGCGCTGAAGGTCACATTGCCAAACGTGGTCGTCGGGTAGGTCTGGCCGGACGAATACTGGTCCAGCGTGGGGCCGAGGTTGGTGCCGTCGACCGAAAGCTGCAGGATGCCACGGCTGTTGTTGCCCTTCCATTTCATCTGCAACTGGTAGGTCCCGGCGGGAATACTGGGGATGGGGTAGCTGATGGAATCACCGATGCTGTTGCCCGCCAGCTCGACCCACTTACCGGCGCTGGAGTTGGTGTCGGTTTGCACCGAGGCCGTCGCTCCGCTGGGCGTGTAGGTGAGGCTTTCCGCCTCGAAGTTGACCGTGGGCGGGGGAGTCGAACCAATCGTATAAACGCCGGTGGTCACGGCGCTGTCGTTGAAGCCACTTCCATAGGCAATGGCCTTGAGGGTGGTGTTGCCACTGATGCTCACCGGAACGGAATAGATCGTGCCAGCGGTCTCACTCGGCGTGCTGCTGTCGGTCGTATAGCGAATACTGGCTCCGCTGGTGAGGGTGGTGATCGCCACCGATTGCGTCGTGGGATAGGAACCAGCGCTGGGGTTGAAAACTGGCGCCGCCGCCTGGGGCGGCTGGGAAGTTTCCAGGATGAAGGTGAACTTATCCGCCGTGATGTAGAACTGGGTCGCGGCTGAATTTTTGCCCGTCACATTCATGACGATGGTATGCGGGCCACTGCCCACGAGGATCGCATCACCCAGGGTGACCGTGATGTAGGTGGAGGTCTTGGCATACTGGTCAATGGTACCGCCAACCTGGGTGCCATCGATCACGACGGTAGCCTGGCCGCGCGTGGTATTGGTCTTGTAGCGCAGCTGAAACAGATAGGTGCCAGCGGGAATAGGCGGGGTCGTGAAGCGGATCGACTGGCCGGCCGCCGTGGAGTTGAGGAACTCGATCACGCCGCCGCTGGCGTTGGCATCGTTGCTGATGCTGACCGTGGCGCCAGTGCCCACGGGCGACAGGCTTTCCGCTTCGAGCTGGATCGGCGCACTGCCAATATTGATGACGTAGGAACCAGAGGTGACATTGCTGTCAGTGAAGCCGCTGGCATACGCGATGGCCTTGAGGGTCGTGTTGCTGCTGATGCTCACCGGGCTGGAATACAGCGTGCCCACGGTTTCACTCGGCGTCGTGACACCGTCCGTCGTATAACGGATGGAGGCGCCGCTGGTCGTGGAGGTGATCGCCACATTTTGCGCGCTGCCATAGGTGCCGGGGGCGGGGTTGAAGACCGGCGCGGCCGTCTGCGTCGGTGCAGTGATGGTATAGGTTGTGCTGGTCACGGTGCTGTCAGTGAAGCCGCTTTCAAAGGCGATGGCTTTCAACGTGGTCGTAGAGTTGATGGCCACTGGTGTGCCAGGATAGAGCGTGCCATTGGTCTCGGAGGGCGTGCTGCCGTCCGTCGTGTAACGAATGGAGGCACCAATGGTGGAAGTGGTGATCGTCACCGACTGTGTACTCACGTAAGTGCCGCCGACAGGACTGAAGACCGGCGCGGCGACCTGCTGCTGGACGTTGAGCAATCCGTAAGCGGTGACCGATGCGGTTCCGCCAATGTAGACCATACCGTTGGCCACGGTCGGCGCGGTCATTTTGACCGCACCACCCGCGAGATCGCGGTTGTTGGCCGCGTCGCTGCTGGTGTAAAGCGGCGAGGCGCCGATGTTGGTGGCGTCGTAGGCATAGAGGACGGCGGGGCCGGCGGCTTTCCAATTGGTCACGTCGATGACCCAGGCAATGGCGTTGGCCGTGCCGTTGGCGGAAACCGTGACCGAGCCGGTCCGGGTGAAAGTGTGGCTGGTTTGCACCGGTGTCGTATTGAACCGCTCCGTGGCAGGATTGAACGCATAGGCCAGCAGGGGGAATTTATCGGGAGCGTAATACAGCGTGTTGTTAAAGAAGGCCATGTCATGCTTGACTGCCTCGGACGTGCTCGTGATCGGCTGGAAATTCTGCAGATCGGTGTCTGAGCTGCCGTTGTATTTGCCGAGATTGTCGCGGTTCATCAGGTAGACGGTGGAATTCTTGTTCAGCGTCACCATCAGATGAGGCAGCGAGCCGGTCTGGTCGGGCAGCAGGATGGGCGAACCGGCCCCGAAATCCGCATCGCTGGAGGTCAGGCTGGCCTGGTTGGCCGGAGTAAAATAATCGGCGACAGAGGGGGTGTTGCCGGAGCTCAGGGCCATCCGCAGGGCGGACGAGCCGTAATCCTTGCCGCCGCTGTTGGCGTCGAAGGTGCCGTTGGCCACACAAATATACATGTTGCCGTTTCCGTCGTAGGACGGCCCGCCGCCGCCAAGCCAGATGCCGCCCTTGCTGCCGTTCGGCGTGAGGTTGAGGGCGGCCACTTGCTGCGAAACGTCGGCGGCATTATAGCCGATGAGGAAGCCATGGTAGCTGCCGCCGTCGCCATGCGAAGCCCAAGTGATCCATATGGCCCCGTTGGCCAGCAACAGTCCCGAGCGCTGGTGTTCGACCAGGGCATCGAAGCCCGATGCCGTGATATTGGTGGGGCCGTTGAATTTTTCCGCGCCATCGGCCAGGTTCAGGGCGTGGATGCGATGGAAATAGCTGCCGCTGGATTTTACCTTGGTCACGGTGTACAAAGTCCCGGTGGAACGATCGATGACGGGGGTGCTCGTGATGCCGATTTCCGGCGTGAGATCGGTGCCGGTGACATCGCCGCTCGGCACGGTCGTCTCGCCGGCATTCAGCAGCGATTTTTTCCAGAGATACCCGGCAGCCGGATTGGCGCCGTCGGCGTCGAAGGCGTAGACACTGTCGTGCTCCGTGGCGACGAACAGCACGTTGTGCGCATGGCCATCGGCCATCATGTAATTCGAAACATAAAGGGGCTGGGCATAAACATAACCATCGACGGCCAGGCTGAAGCGCTTGCCAAAGGTCGTCTGGTTCACGTTCTGCGGCGTGAGGATGCTCTCGCTCGGCTGCACGCCGGTACGGGCGACGTTACCGTGGTCCGTCAACACATCCTGCGCCTGCACGGGGCAGGCAAAAAAGCCCGCGGCCAAAAGGAGCGCGGAGGCGATGCTTGGAAACGAGAACGCCTTGGGCGCGGCCATTTTCAGGGCGGAAGAAACGCAGTGCGTTTGATGCGAATGCATGGTGGGGCAGATACTGGGGTGCAAGCGACGGTAATGCATGATAGTTTTTCCTCTTTTGGAAAAAGGCCGGGGGTGATTCGCCAGCCACGCCATGGTCTCATGGGCGGTTGACGGGCCTTAAGGGGTTGGGGAATCCGATGAGCTCAGGAATTGGCTCCAATAGAAAATGCAAATGGCTAGCCTTTGGCTATTGTGGACGATTGTGCTACAGGGGTAACACCCCAGACAGCGCAAGCACCGTACTCGCACCGGCCAGTGCCGAGGAGATATTTATTCACGATGCAAAGCAGGCGATGCGCGCCGGAATGAACCGAATAAATTTGCGATGGAAACCGGTGATAGCTTGGCCAAAACTCGACCTGAATCGCTCTCGTGAGCCCGACCAATTCCACCGCCGACATTTTTCTGCACGTCCGGGCCGTCATGGGCATCATCCTCGGCCTGAGCATTGCCCAGCTGCTCGGCGGCCTCGCGCGGATGGTGCAGCATCCCGGAAAGATCAAAATCTATCCCATCCACCTCGGCTGGGTGCTCTCCACCTTCCTCTTCGTGATCCATTTCTGGTGGTGGGAATTCCGCCTCTCGTTCCTCGACCACTGGACCTTCGAGCGTTATCTTTTCATCATTTTCTACGCGAGCCTGTTCTATTTTCTCTGCGTCCTGCTCCTGCCGGAAACCATGGAAGAGTACGCCGGGTTCCGAGAGTATTTCCTTTCGCGGAGGAAATGGTTCTTCGGCATTCTCGCGCTGATTTTCGCCGTCGACCTCATCGACACGCTCTCCAAAGGCCACGTCTATTTCGCCAGCCTCGGGGCGGAATACCCGATCCGGGCCGCCGCCTATGTCCTGCTTTGCGTGACCGCCATATTCGTCCGCAACGAAAAGTTCCAGGGCGCGTTCGTGGTGGCGAATCTGATTTATCAGGTTTCCTGGATTTTCAGATTCTACGACATTCTGACGTGAAAGCCCGGGCGAAATGACGGATCGCGGCCCGAAAGCGTGGATTCGATGCAGAATCCCAAATGGTGGACGCTACAGGACTCGAACCTGTGACCCCGTGCGTGTGAAGCACGTGCTCTAACCAACTGAGCTAAGCGTCCGGCGCAGAGGGACAGCAGTAGCAAACCACCGCCAAAAGCAAAGCGGATTTTTCCACGCTGCCCCCTACTTTTTCGTTTTCACCGCGCGGCGGCGGCGCGGATGCAGGGTGCGACAGATCCCGCAGACCGTGCCGTCGCAGCCCCGCGCCGGACAGTGCTCGCGGCCGTAGAAAATGATGCGCAGGTGGAGCTGGTTCCAGTGGTCGCGCGGAAAGAGTTTTTTCAAATCGCGCTCGGTCTGCTCGACGCTGCGACCGCTGGTCAAACCCCAGCGCTGGGCGAGACGGTGGATATGCGTGTCCACCGGAAACGCCGGCTCGCCGAAAGCCTGCGCCATGACGACGCTGGCGGTCTTGTGGCCCACACCTGGCAGCGCCTCGAGCTCGGCAAACGTCCGCGGCACCTGCCCGCCGTGCTTTTCGAGCAGAATCCGCGAGAGTTCTGCAATGGCCTTCGATTTTTGCGGCGCGAGACCGCACGAGCGGATGGTTTCGCGGATTTTTTCCACCGGCAGCGCCGCCATTGCCGCCGGCGTATCGGCCAGCGCAAAAAGCCGCGGGGTGACCTCGTTCACGCGCTTGTCCGTGCACTGCGCCGATAACAGCACGGCGATGAGCAGCGTATAGGCATCCCGATGCTTCAGCGGCACAGGGGTTTCGGGGTAAAGCTCCGCCAGCCGGCGGTCGATGTAGGCCGCGCGCGCCACCCGGGTGCGGAAGTTGTTCGTTGCCGTTGCCACCACGCAGCGAACAGAGCCGCTTTCGCCGCAAATACAATTCCTTAAAAGTCCTCCGCATCGCCAAAACTCAGTTGCGCGTTTCACCCACCGCCGTAGGTTCGCGCCATGCCTTCGCCTTCTGCGCCCGCCGCCACTGCGAACCGCGGCCTGCTCGCCCCGCTCGACACTTTCGCGCGCCGCCATCTCGGGCCCGACGACGCCGAACAGGCCGAGATGCTGCGCTTGCTCGGCCAGCCGTCGCTCGACGCGCTCGTGGACGCCGCCGTGCCCGCACATATCCGCCGCGGCCCGCTGGCGCTGTCCGCCGCCACCGGCGAAAGCGCCGCGCTGGCCGAGCTGCGCGAACTCGCGGCCGAGAACCGGGTCTTCCGCAGCCACATCGGGATGGGCTATCACGACACCCTAACCCCCGGCGTCATCCAGCGCAACATCCTCGAAAATCCCGGCTGGTACACTGCCTACACGCCCTATCAGGCCGAGATTTCGCAGGGCCGGCTCGAGGCGCTGCTCAATTTCCAGACGATGATCACCGATCTCACCGGTCTCGACATCGCCAATGCCTCCATGCTCGACGAAGGCACCGCCGCTGCCGAGGCCATGATGCTCTGCCATCGTTTCAAGCAGGGCGACAGCCACGCACCGACGACCTTCTTTGTCTCCGCCGCCTGCCATCCGCAAACCATCGACATCGTGCGCACGCGGGCCAAACCGCTCGGCATCGACATCGTCGTGGGCGACCATCGCGATTATAAATTCGACGGCAATGTCATCGGTGTGCTGGTGCAGTACCCCGACACGCTGGGCAATGTGTGCGATTTCGCCGATTTTTTTACCCAAGCCCACGCCGCCGGCGCGCTCTGCGTCGCCGCGTGCGATCTGCTCGCGCTCACACTGCTGCGCGCGCCCGGCGAATTCGGCGCGGACGTCGCGGTCGGTTCGTCGCAACGCTTCGGCGTGCCCATGGGCTACGGCGGCCCGCATGCGGCTTTTTTCGCCACGAAGGACGCCTACAAGCGCCAGATGCCCGGCCGGCTCGTCGGCGTGTCGAAGGACGTGCATGGCAACCCCGCCCTCCGCCTCGCACTCGGCACGCGCGAGCAGCACATCCGTCGCGACAAAGCCACGTCGAACATCTGCACCGCCCAGGTGCTCCTCGCCGTCATAGCCTCGATGTATGCGGTCTATCACGGTCCAGAGGGCCTGAAAAAAATCGCTCGCCGCCTGCGACTGCTGACCGAACTTCTCGCTGCCGGCCTGCGCTCGCTCGGCGCCAAAGTGAATGCCGGGCCCGTCTTCGACACACTCACGGTCGGCAATGTCGCAGCCGAACGCGTGCACGCCGCGGCCACGGCAAAAAAAATCAACCTCCGCCGCATCGACGCGCATGCCGTCGGCATTTCGCTGGACGAGACCTCCTCCCTCGCCGGCGTGCAGGAACTGCTCGCGATCTTCGGCGACGCCGTGCTGCCCGATGCGGACAGCATCGACCTCGCCTACCCCGCCCCGCACGCACGCACCTCGCCGTTTCTTACCGCCGCCGTCTTCAACCGCCACCATACCGAGCACGAAATGCTGCGCTACATCAAGCGCCTCGAGGCAAAGGACCTCTCCCTCTGCCATTCGATGATCTCGCTCGGCTCATGCACGATGAAGCTCAACGCCACGACCGAGATGCTGCCCGTCACCTGGCCCGAGTTCGGCGCGCTCCATCCCTTTGCGCCCGTCGAGCAGACGCGCGGCTACCAGAAGCTGTTTCAGCAGCTCGAGACGTGGCTGGCCGAAATTACCGGCTTTGCCGCCGTCTCGCTCCAGCCCAACGCCGGCTCGCAGGGCGAATACGCTGGCCTGCTCGTCATCCGCGCCTACCACGAGGCGCGCGGCGAGGGCCGGCGCAATGTCTGCCTCATCCCCGCCAGCGCCCACGGCACCAACCCCGCGACCGCCGCGATGTGCGGCTTCAAGGTCGTGCCCGTCGCCTGCGACGCCCGGGGCAACGTCGACCTCGCCGACCTCCGCGCCAAGGCTGAAGCCCACGGCCCCGACCTCGCCGCGCTCATGATCACCTACCCGAGCACTCATGGCGTATTCGAAACATCAATACGGGACATCTGCGCGCTCGTCCACCAGCATGGCGGGCAGGTCTACATGGATGGCGCGAACATGAACGCCCAGGTCGGCCTGACCTCGCCCGGCCACATCGGCGCCGACGTCTGCCACCTCAATCTACATAAGACCTTCTGTATCCCCCATGGCGGCGGCGGCCCCGGCATGGGCCCGATCGGCGTCGCCGCACACCTCGCGCCGTTCCTGCCCGGCCACGCCGTCGTCTCGCCCCTGCACGGCAAAGGCCGCGCGCCTATTGGCACGGTCGCCGCCGCGCCCTGGGGCAGCGCCTCCATCCTCGTCATCAGCTGGCTCTATATCCGCATGATGGGCGCCGCCGGCCTCACCGACGCCACCCGAATCGCCATCCTCAACGCCAACTACGTTGCGAAGCGCCTTGAGCACCATTTTCCCGTGCTCTACCAGGGAGGGGCCGGCCTCGTTGCGCACGAGTGCATCCTCGAATTCCGTCCGTGGAAGAAGCATGGCCTTGAGGTCGAGGACCTTGCCAAGCGCCTCATGGATTATGGCTACCACGCGCCTACCATGTCCTTTCCCGTGCCCGGCACGCTCATGGTCGAGCCGACCGAGAGCGAATCGAAGCGCGAGCTCGACCGTTTCTGCGACACCCTCATTGCCATCCACGGTGAGATGGCCGCGGTCGCCAGCGGCGAATCCGATCCCGTCAATAATCCGCTGAAAAATGCCCCGCATACCGCCGCCTCGGTCTGCGCCGATGAATGGAACCATCCTTATTCGCGTGAAATCGCGGCCTTCCCCGATGCCTGGACGCGCGCCGACAAATTCTGGCCCGCCGTCGGCCGCGTGGACAATGTCTACGGCGACCGCAACCTCGTCTGCTCGTGCGCCGGGATGGACGCTTATGCTGTGCCTGCCACGCAGGCATGAAGCCCAGGCTGGCTAAAATCTTAAGTCATCGCATGGCCCAGATCAAAATTTACGGATGCGCCGGATTTTTACGCGTGAACCGTGCCGCTTTGTCCGATGCGATCCACTCCTGCGTGATGGACGTGCTCGGCCTGCCGGCGGAAAAGCGCGCCCATCGTTTTCTGTCGCTTGAGGCGGCTGACTTCATTCGTCCTGCCGACCGTTCGGAGCACTACACGATCGTTGAAATCAGCATGTTCGAAGGCCGCAGCGTGGAGACAAAGAAACAACTTATCCGCGCGCTTTTCACCCGTCTCGCCGAACGCAATCTGGTCGGGCCGCAGGATCTCGAAATCACCATCACCGAGACGCCCCGACACAACTGGGGCATCCGCGGCCTGCCCGGCGACGAGCTTGTTTTGAATTACAAAGTTGAAAAATGAAACTCATCCGCCATCTCACGCCGGACGGCCCGGCCCATGCCGCGCTCCAGCCCGACAACACCCTGCGCGAAATCACCGGTGACATTTTCGGCGACTTCCGGGTCACCGACCGCGCCGTCAAGCCCGGCAAACTCCTCGCGCCCGTGGCCCCGGCCAACCTGCTCTGCATCGGCCTGAACTACCGGAAACATGCCGCGGAAAGCGGCCACAAGCTGCCGGAATATCCCGTGCTGTTCATCAAGCCCACCAGCGCAACGCAAAATCCCAACGACCCGATTGAAATCCCGCAAAAGCTGGCGAGCAAGGAGGTCGATTTCGAGTGCGAGCTTGCGGTCGTCATCGGCCGGCGCTGCAAGAACGCCACACGCGCCAACGCGCTCGACTTCGTCCTCGGCTATACCTGCGCCAATGACGTCTCCGCCCGCGACTGGCAGCGCCATTGGGGCGGCACCCAATGGAGCCAGGGCAAAAGCTTCGACACCTTCTGCCCGCTCGGCCCCGTGCTCGTCACCCGCGACGAAATTCCGAATCCCAACGCGCTCCGCCTCCGCACCCTTCTGAACGGCCAGGTGATGCAGGACTGGAATACGAATGACATGATCTTCGACGTGCCCACGCTGATCGAGTTTCTCAGCGGCAGCAAAACCCTCCTGCCCGGCACCGTCATCCTCACCGGCACACCGCACGGCGTGGGGTTCGCGCGCACACCGCCCGTTTTCATGAAGCCCGGCGACACCGTCAGTATCGAGATCGAGAAAATCGGCACGCTCACCAACCCGGTCGTGAACGAAAAAATCTGATCTTCATCCACCATGAAAAACGTCCGTATCGCCGATTTGCCATGGGAAGAGCGCAAATCGCCCGGCGGCAAATACCATTCTTTCTTCAAGGACATTTCGCTCGCGCTGGGTGGCATCCGTGACACCGGGCCGTGGGGTGGCGGACATCCCTTCGACCTGCAGCTGCGCCGCGTGCCGCCCGGGGCGACCGTTTGCCCGCTGCACGCCCACACCGTGCAATGGGAACTTTTCGTCGTGCTCAGCGGCACGGCAACAGTGCGGATCGACAATGAAACCCACCTGGTGCGGGCGGGTGACGCCTTTCTGCAGCCGCCCGGCACCGCGCATCAAATCCTGAATACCGGCCCGGAGGATTTCCTGTTTTACGTCATTGCCGACAATTCGCCGGCCGACAGCACGTGGTATCCGGATTCAAAAAAATGGCAGATGAAGCCGCAGCGGAAAATCTTCCGCATGGCCGAGGCCGATTATTACGACGGCGAAGAGTGAGCTAATCCATCACGAGCGCGATCTGCGCGCCCGGCCCGTGCACGCCCTCGATGAGGATGCCCTCCACGTCGGATGTCTTGGACGGCCCCGAGCACCAGATCACGTTCGGATCATTGCCCATCGCCGCGACGGCCTGGGCCATCGTGGCAAAAATTTCGTCGCGCTTCAGCACCGCCACATGGACCCACGGCGTCAGCGCCGCCAGCCGGCGCGATGTGACGCGGTCGGTCAGAATCACCGTGCCCGACTCGGCAATTGCACCCGCCGCGCGGGTGATGCCAAAGGCATAATCGTCCACCCTCGTCCGGTCGAATTCTGTCTCGACTTGGAACCCGGCGCCGAAATGCGATGCGAGCTGCGGCCAGAGCGCGGGATCGCAATAGCCATGCATCCAGCCGCGTTCGCGCAGCCACGCCGTGAGCGTCTCAGGACGGTCAAGCGCAAGGCCGCTGATCGACTTGATCCGGTCCGCGAACACCGACCACAGGTCGCGACCGTCGAACACGGAACGCAGCACCGCGATATCATCGGCATAGTCGGGATAATGCGCGCGCTCATGCAACGGCGCCAGCGCGCCGCGCACGCGGGAGAGAATGCTTTCGCGGTCGTCAGAACTCATGGCCGTTTAGCGTTTTTTCTGTTTTGTTTCAGCCATTTTCTAAATTCACCGCCGCGCCATTCCGGCAGGCTGCGCTTCGCCTCCCACGCGCGAAGCGCCGGAATCGGCAGCAATTTGGTCGGCAGGTAATTCATGATCTTGCCGCCGACAAGCGCGGCTTTCCACGCCGTGGGCTGGCTGGCCAGGAGTGCCCAGGCGCCCATCGGCGGCGTACCGGGCGACGGCACGTTTTCCTCCTTTGCCTTGGCGCGCAGGCGCAACAATAGGTCGGGAATGGGAATGTTGACCGGGCAGACCTCCTGGCACGCACCGCACAGGCTCGAGGCTTTCGGCAGATCGGCCATCGCGGGAAAATTCTCCTTCGCCAGCAGCGGCGCGAGCACCGCGCCGACCGGCCCGGGATAAACGCTGCGATAGGCATGGCCGCTCGCCTGCCGATAGACCGGGCACACGTTGAGGCAGGCGCTGCAGCGGATGCAGCGCAAAATGTCGCGGCACTCGGTCGCGAGCACGTCGGTGCGGCCGTTGTCCACAAAGATGACGTGCATCTCCTCCGGCCCGTCGGGCTGGCTGGCAGCACGCGGGCCAAGGATGAACTCCGTGTAAACGGTGAGCTGCTGCGCCGTGCCCGAACGCGCCAGCAGGTTGAGCAGCAGTGTGAGGTCGCGGTCGCGTGGCAGGATTTTTTCGATGCCAACCAGCGCAATGTGGCATTTGGTCGCCGCGAGGCAGAAGCGCGAATTGCCCTCGTTCGTCACCAGCGCGAGGCGGCCGCTCTCGGCCACGACAAAATTCGCGCCGGTCAGGCCGACCCCGGCCTCAAGGTACTTGTGGCGCAAAAATTCGCGCGCGCGGCGCGTGATGACGCTCGGCTCGTCATTGTAGGCGCCCAGGCCGTTTTTCTCGAAACTCATCGCGATCTCGCGGCGATTCTTGTGGATGATCGGCCGGACGATGTGGCTGGGATGGTCGTGGTCGATCTGGACAATGAATTCGCCGAGGTCGGTTTCGAGGCTCTCGATGCCGTGCTTCTCGAGAAAGTGGGACAGTTCGATTTCCTCGCTGACCATGGTCTTGGCCTTGACCATCTTGGTCGCGCCGCGCGCGCGCATGATGCCCAGCACGGCCTCGTTGGCCGCCTCGGCCGTGGCGGCCCAGTGCACCTGCACGCCATTGGCCTTCATTTTCGCCTCAAGGGCGGGCAGGTAGCTGTCGAGATTCTCGATCACGTGCTGCTTGATCCGGCCCGCGACCTCGCGCAGGTGGTTGGCGTTGGGAAAATGCTCGAAGAGCAGCCGCGTGCGCTTTTCGTGCGTGCTCTTCGTGCTCGCGTAGACCGAGCGGTGCGTCTCGGCGCGCAGTTCGGAGGCAAACTGGTCGATGGGCTGGAACTTCATGGCGCGTCAGAGCAGGCCGCCGTTTTTCAGCGCATCGCGCAGCACCTGCGCCAGATGGAGGGCCTTGACCGGCGCCCCATCTTTTTCCGCGAGGCCGCTGATGTGCATGAGGCAGCTCATGTCGGCCGACACGAGCACGTCGGGCTTGGCTGCGCGCACGTGCTCGAGCTTCAATTCGCCCATCGCGGTGGAGATATTGGGAAAACTCACCGAAAACGTGCCGCCAAAACCGCAGCACTGCTCGCCCTCGCCAAACTCCACCACGCGCACGCCGGCGATTGATTTGAGCAGCGCCAGCGCGGCCTCGCCACTCTGCGTGCCGCGCGAATGGCACGAGCGGTGGAATGCCACCGTCGCATCGAAGCGCCCGGGCCACGACTTCACGCCGAGGCCGTTGACCAGAAAATCCATCAATTCCCACGTGCGCCGGGCGAGCATTTCGACCTCGCCGCAGTCGGCTTCGCGCTCGAATTCCAGCGGCGCGCCATGGAACAGCATCGCCGCACACGAACCCGACGGCACCACGACCGGCAGGTCGCCCGCAAACACCTGCGTCGTATGCCGCACGACCTTGCGCGAGGCCGCCCAGTCGCCGCCGTTGAAGGCCGGCTGGCCGCAGCAGGTCTGCCCCTCGGGAAACTCCACCTCGCAGCCGGCATGCTCCAGCACCTGCACCGTGGCTGCGGCCACATCGTCGTAAAACGCGTCGCACAGGCACGTGGCCATGAGTTGCACTCGTTTGCCAGTGAGGGGAATTCGCTCGCCGTTAAGCATCGGGATTGCGAAAAAACGCTGCGCTGCCTGCCGTGGCTGGCAACCGAAAAGGTCATTTCTGCGAATTTTTGGTAGATTTTGAAAATTGTCGCCGCCATCTTTTTCCAACCCCTTTTTGCATGCCCACCGTTTATTCCGCCGCCATCGACCTCGGAGCCACCAGCGGCCGCGTCATTCTGGGCGCCTGGTCGCGCGGCCGCCTCACGCTTCGTGAAGTCCACCGGTTCCCCAACGACTTTCACTCGCTCGGCGGGCACGATTACTGGGACGTCGGCACGCTCTGGCCCGAAGTGCAGGCCGGCCTGCGCAAAGCCGTCGCGGCGCTTCCGCGCGGCGCCCGTCTTGCCTCCGTCGGCGTGGACACCTGGGGCGTCGACCATGTGCTGCTCGATGACGGCGGCCGGCTGGTTTTTCCCGTGCACGCCTACCGCGATGCGCGCACACAGCCCGGCCTCAAGGCGCTGGCCGGCACGCGCGCCGCGCACGAGCGCATCTACGCCGCGACCGGCGTGCCCGCAATTTTCTACAACACTTCGCTCCAGTTGGCCGAAACCGTCGCGAGCTGCCCCGCCATCACCGACCTGGCAACGCGCTGCCTTTTTCTGCCCGATTACTTCAACTTCCTGCTCAGCGGCCGCGCCGAGAACGAACTCTCCATCGCCAGCACGTCGCAGCTGCTCGACGTGCACTCGACCGACTGGTCGCGCGCCGTCCTCGGGCATTTCCACATCCCGCCGCAGTGGTTCGCGAAACCCATCCGCGCCGGCACCCGCCTGGGGCCGGTGAAAAATCTGCCAGAGCTGCATGGCACGCAGGTCATCGCCGTGCCGGGCCATGACACGGCCTGCGCCTACGACGCGATGCCCGCCGCACCCGGCGGCACCGACCTCTACATCAGCTCCGGCACGTGGTCGCTCGTCGGCTTTGAGAGCGACACCCCCGTCCTGGGGCCGGCGGCGCTCGCCGCGCGCATTTCAAACGAACGCACGGGCGACGGCCGCTACCGGCCGCTCACCAATGTCATCGGCCTGTGGCTGCTCGAGGGTACGCTGAAAGGCTTTGCGGCGCGGCCAAAAAGCGACCGCGACTGGAACGCGCTGATCGCCGCCGCGGAAAAACTCCCCGCGCCCGCCGCGCTACTCGACGTGACTGATCCCGCCTTCGCCAACCCCCCCTCGATGCGCGCCGCCATCGACGCGCAGCTGAAAAAGCGAAAACTCACCCCGCCAAAAAACCTTGCGGGCTACACGCGCCTCATCTGCGACTCGCTCGGCCACGGCCACGCCGACGCGTTGCGCGCCTTCGAGCGCATGACCGGCAAAAAATTCCGCCGCATCCTCATGGTCGGCGGCGGCTCGAAGAACCGCCTGCTCTGCCAGGCCACGGCCGATGCCGCGGGCGTGCCGGTGGTTTCATTCCAGCTGGAGGGCGCGGCCGTCGGCAACCTCGCGAGGCAGCTCATCGCGCTCGGCGAGGTGCGCAACCTGGCTGCCTTCCGCGCCCAGCTCGGCGCAACGCTGAAACAAAAGCTCTACGCGCCGCGCTGAATTCAGCGCGGCATGAAGCCCTCTTCACCAGATCACCACGCGCTCGTTTTCCGGCCGGCGCATCGGCGCGCCCTCGGGCACGTCAAAGGCGGAGAAAAATTCCGGCAGGTTTGACAGCGGGCCGATGACGCGGAAGCGCCCGGGCGAATGCGGATCGGTCTGGACGTGCAGGCGCGCTGCCTCGGGACGAATGTTATTGCGCCAGATGCTCGCAAAGCTGAGGAAGAAACGCTGCTCGGGGGTGAAGCCGTCGACCTTGGCGTGCGACTGGCCAGCCAGGACTTTTTCGAGCGCAGTATAGGAAAGCTTTACCCCGCCGAGGTCGGCGATGTTTTCGCCCTGGGTTAGTTCGCCATTCAGGTGCAGGCTGTCGACCGCGACGTAGCCGCTGAATTGCTTCACAATGGCGGCCGAGCGCTGCTGGAAGCGCGCCGCGCTTTCCGGCGTCCACCAGTCGCGAAGATTGCCGTGGGCGTCGAACTGCCGCCCTTCGTCGTCATAGCCGTGCGTCATCTCATGGCCGATGATGCAGCCGATGCCGCCATAGTTGGAGGCGTCATCGGCGTGCGCATCGAAGAATGGCGGCTGCAGGATGCCCGCGGGAAAAACAATCTCGTTCATTTGCGGGTCGTAGTAGGCGTTGATGGTGGACGGCGTCATCTGCCATTCGCCGCGGTCCACCGGCCGGCCGATTTTCGCAAGATCACGCCGCACTTCGAAGGCCTGGGCCCGAAAAACGTTCAGAACATAGGATCCGCGGTCGATGGTGAGGGAACTGTAATCGCGCCACTTGTCCGGGTAGCCGATCTTCACGTTGAGCGCGTCAATTTTCTTGAGCGCCTCGGCGCGGGTGGGCTCGTCCATCCATTCGAGCGTCTGCAGACGGGCGCGCAGCACGGTGCGGAGATTTTGCACCAGTTGCAGCGCGCGGGCCTTGGCCTCGGGAGGAAAGTATGCCGAGACGTAGAGCTGGCCGAGGGCCTCGCCAACGCCGTTGTCGACCGTGGCCAGCACGCGTTTCCAGCGTTCGCGGAGCTTTTGCAGGCCGCTGAGCGTTTTGCCATAGAAGGCGAAATTGGCGTCGACAAAATCACTGCCCAGATAGGACACGGCCGCATGCAGGAGATGCCAGCGCAGGTAGGCCTGCCAGGCGGCGACGGGCTCGGCCGCAAGCTCGGCGTCGAAGGCCTGTAAAAACTCCGGCTGGCCGGCGTCAAGGCTGCCGGGATCGGCGAGACCCAGCACGGCGAAGTAGGCTTTCCAATCGAAATGCGGCGTGAGTTTCTGCAACTCGCCCACTGTCATGCGATGATAATTGGCCACGGGATCGCGCAGCTGCACGCGGGTCTTCGAGCCTTTGGCGAGGGCCGTCTCCAGCTGCATGACCGCCTGGGCATCGGTCTGGGCCGTCTCCGGCTGCTCGCCCGCGAGCGTAAAAATCCGTGTCATGTGCGCGACGTAGCTGACCCGGAGCCGGGTCGACCTGTCATCCGTGCGAAAATAAAAATCCCGGTCGGGCAACCCAAGGCCGCCTTGGCCATTGGAGGCGATGACCATCGTGCTGTCCTTCGGGTCGGGCTCAGAGCCAAAGGTAAAGCCCGCGCCGATGCCGAGCGTGTGCAAATGCGACAAGGCGGCCTGCACATCGGCGGCGGTCTTGATGGCAGCAAGGCGGTCGAGCTCGGGCTTCAACGGCGCAATGCCGGCAGCCTTGATGGCAGCTTCGTCCATGCCACTCGCATAAAAATCCCCGACCATGCGCTCGATGGGTGAACCTGTGGCGGCCTGCGCGGCCGCGTGCTCGAGGAGGCTGCGCAAGGCGGTCTCGTTGTGCTCCTCCAGCTGCTCAAACATGCCCCAGCGGCTGTACTCAGGCGGCACGGGATTTGCCTTGAGCCAGCCGCCGTTGGCAAATTGATAAAAATCGTCCTGCGGCTTGGCCGCCGGATCGAAATTCCTGGGGTCGATTTCGGCACGCGCCACAAACACAAGGGAAAGCGCGGCAAGTACGGCAAGAAAGATGGGCCTGCTCATGGGAAAACTCTTCCGCGAGGACGCCACCACCGCAAGCGCGATGTGCACCGCGGTATGCGGATGTCGCTCAGCGCGCAGTCAATTCCTTCAGCCGGGCATAGAGCACGGCCAGCCGCGGCACGCTCGCGCCCGCCGCCTGCGCGCGGCGCAATGGCTCGCCCCAGATCGCCTCGACCTCTACTTCGCGCCCGGCGAGAAAATCGACGAGACTCGAGGGCTGGTAGGCGCCCATCGGCGGCGTGACGTCGAATTGCTGGCGCAAAAATTCGCCGGCGATGACGAAGCCAAGCCGGCCGGCGGCCTGCTGCACCTCGGCCATGAGTGCACGCACTTCCGCCGCCAGCTCGGGATCGGCACAAATGCGGTCGGTCGTGAGGCCACCGGCCGCGATGGCGAGGCCATTGAACGGAATGTTCCAGACCAGTTTGTGCCAGCGCGCCGCCGAAAGGTTTTCAACCACGCGCACAATCACTCCCGCGGCTTCAAATTGCGTTGCGAGTGCGCGGGTGCGGCCGCCCGGCGGGCGGCCAAATTCACCGAGCGCGATGGAGCCTGGATGATAGCACGTCACCTCGCCCGGCGCGGTGCGGGTCGCGGCAATGAACGCCAGCCCGCCCATCACGCGTTCCGCGCCGAAAAGCGCGGCCAGCTGCTCATCGGAGCCCAGTCCATTCTGCAAGGTGAAGATCACCGTATGCGAACCGAGCAGCGGCGGCAGCAGGCGCGCGAATTCGCCGTTCGCCGTCGTCTTCAACGTGACGATGATGAGATCCACCCGGCCGATTTCTTCCGGCAAGCCGAACGCCGCGACCGGCCGCAGTTCGGTCGTGCCGCTTTTTTCATGCAGCAGGAGCGAGCCGCGCGCCCGCACCGTCGCCAGATCACTGCGCATCAAAAAGCGCACATCGGCACCCGCGAACGCGAGCTTCGCGCCGTAATACATGCCGATGGCACCGGCGCCGACGATGGCGACTTTGGAAAACATTTCCGCGGATTACGCGGATAGACGCAGATGATGAAAATCAAAATCTGCGCGCATCCGCGCCATCCATGGAAAAACGAGATGCTCAGCGCAAAAACGCCTCGTACAGACCGCCGTCCACGGTGATGACCTGGCCGGTGGTCTTGCTGAGGCGCTGGCTGACGAGGAGGAAATACGCCTCCGCCTGGTCGGCGGGCGTGATCGGCGCCTTCGTGAGCGTGCGATCAGCGTAGAACTGCGCGAGTTTCTTCACCAGCGAGTCGGTCGCCTCATCGTCCTTGTAGGGAATGTTGTATTTGGCGAGCGAACCGATGACGCGGTCGCGCGGGAACATGGCCGAGCCCTGCACGACGGTAGCCGGCGCGACGCCGTTCACGCGCACGAGCGGCGAGAGTTCGATGGCGAGCTCGCGCACGAGATGGTTCGCGGCGGCCTTCGAGGTATCGTAGGCCACGGAGCCTTTTTTCGCGACGACGGCGTTGGCCGAGGTTGTCAGCACCAGGTTGCCGCGCAGGCCCTGTTCCTTCCACGTCTTCGCAGCTTCGTCGCCGACGAGGTAACTGCCCGTGACGTTGATGGCAAAAGTCTGGGCCCATTTCTCGTCGGGAATGTGGCCGCTGGTGTCGCTCGGCACGAAGATGCCGGCGGTCACGCAGATCGAATCGAAGCCGCCGTAGGCAATGGCAACATCGTCAAGCAGCCGGCGGATGCTGGCGCGGTCGGTGATGTTGGCTGCAAGGCCGATCGCCGGCCCGCAATTCGAAAGGCCGGTGCCGGCAACGCCGATCCCGAGGCCGTATTTGTCGGTGATTTCCTTCGCGGTCGCCTGCGCGGCGGCTTCGTTGAGGTCGACGGACACGATGTGTGCGCCCTCCTTCACCAAGCGGTGCGCGGTCTCCTTGCCGATGCCCGAGCCGGCGCCGATGACGACGACGACCTGGCGGGCGAGTTCTTTTTCGGCCGGCATGCGCTTGAGCTTCGCCTCCTCGAGCAGCCAGTATTCGATGTCGAAGGCCTCCTGCTGCGGCAGTGCGATGTATTTGTCGATGGCCTCCGCGCCGCGCATGACCTCGATGGCGCAGTTGTAAAATTCGGCGGTAACCCGCGACTCGGACTTGTCCTTGCCCCAGGCAATCATGCCGAGACCGGGAATTAGCACGACGGTAGGATTGGGATCGCGCATCGCGGGCGAGTTGGCGTGCTTGCACTTCGCGTAATAGGCCGCGTAGTCCTGGCGGTACTGTTCGATGCCAGCGGCGAGCTTCTTCTTGAGCGCAGCACCGTCCTCGGCCTGCGGGTTCCAGTCGATGTAGAGCGGTTTGATCTTGGTGCGCAGGAAATGGTCCGGACACGATGTGCCGAGTTCGGCCAGACGAGGCGCATCCTTGGCATTCACAAAGCGGAGAATCTTTTCATCGTCCTGCACGGTGCCGATGAAACGCTTCTCCTTGGAAATCTGGCCACGGAGCCATGGCAGAATGGCGGCGAAGGCCTCGCGGCGTTTTTCGGGCGCGAGCGTTTGATATTTCGCACCGCCGAAGGCCGCGGCGTCGCCACCTTTCGCAGTGTACTTGGCCTCAATATAAGCGGCCGCCTTCTCGATGAAGTTGAGCGTGTCGGCATAGCACTGCTTGTCGTCGTCCGCCCACGAGATGAAGCCATGCTGACCCATCATGATGGCGCGGACCTTCGGGTTTTTCCGCGAAATTTCCTGCATCGCGAGGCCGAGCTCGAAACCCGGTCGCATCCACGGCACGTAGGCCATCTCGCCGCTGAAGATTTCCTGCGTCAGCTTTTCGCAATTGGCCGACGCCGCGATGGCAATGATCGCGTTCGGATGCATGTGGTCGACATGCCTGCCGGGCAAAAACGAATGCAACGGCGTGTCGATCGAGGTGGCGCGCGGGTTCAGGTTGAACGTGGCGTGGGTGTACATGCCGACCATGTCGTCCTCGGCCTGCGACTTGAGGCCCTTGTCGGCCCGCGCCGCATAGGCTTTTTGCAGCGCGACCAGCTTGTCCTGGTAGAGCGACGAGAAATTTTCACGCGTGCTCGTGCGCAGGTCGCCGCCGGAGCCTTTCACCCAGAGGACGCCAACCGACTCGCCGGTGAGCGGATCCTTTTCGGCCAGCTTCGACGAGGTGTTGCCGCCGCCGGTGTTGGTGATGCGCTGGTCGCCGCCCAGCAGGTTGGAGCGATAGACGAGACGGCCGGCCGGATCGAACGAGGCGGCCTTGGCATCATCCCAGAGATAATTTACATAACGGTAGGTTTTCATAGATAAAATCAGAGCGCGAGCGGCACAGCCGAATGCAAATTGGCAGGCGCAGCGTCAAGCGTCAGCGTGGCGGCGGCCAGACCCGGCGACCGGGCGGTGAGCACCAGCGGACCGGACTGCCCGGTGGTTTGCAAGATGACCTGCGCGAAACCGTTGAAAACATGGCGCGCGACCGCCTGGTCGGGCTCATGGCTGGCCGGGTCGCCGTTGCCGACGCCGAGGATGCGGCCGTTGGCGCTCACGGTAAATGCCACTTCGTTGCCGGCCACAGGTACGATGCGACCTGCGGCATCCTCAATATCCACCGTCACCATGGCGACGTCTTCGCCATCGGCCCGAACCTGCACACGGTCGGACGTGAGCGCGATTTTCGCAGGTGCGCCCGCAGTCTCGACCCGGGTGGAAATGACTTCCTTGCCGTCATTGTAGCCGCGCGCAACGAGCGTGCCAGGCGCATAGGTCACTTTCCAACCGAGGTGCGAATAGCGCGGCATGGCCTGGCGACCAAGGCTTTTGCCATTCAGCAGGAGCTCGACCTCCTCGCAGTTGCTGAAACAGCGCACGTCGATCCCCTGCCCTTCGCGGCCGGGCCAGCTCCAGTGCGGCGCGAGATGGATCGATGGTTCGTCGCGCCACCAGGCGCGGTAATAGTAAGCGCCGTCCTTCGGGAACCCACACGTGTCCAGGATGCCAAATTGCGAGCTGATGCATGGCCAGCCGTAAGGCGTGGGCTCGCCGCGATAATCGAAGCCCGTCCACACGAAACCGCCCGCGAGAAACGGCCGTGTCGCGTAGAACGACCACCATTCTTCTGCCGTTTTGCCCCAGCGCACTTTTTCGCCGCCGTAGTCGGCCACGTAGCCGGCCTCCTTGTCGGTCGCATAAACGCCACGCGTCGCAATCGCACTGCCGGTCTCGGTGCCGATCATCGACTGCGACGGATGCATCTGGTGATAGGCGTCGATCCGGGCCTCGTTATAATTGAAACCCTCCACGTCCGCGACCGTGGAGAAACCTTCGCCGTGCGCGCCATTCATGGCAAACGTGACCGGCCGCGATGGATCGAGCCGGTGCGCAAGCTGCTTCATGGTTTCGCCGATGCGCGCGCCAATCCCCGTGGCCTGGATGTACTTTTCCTCGTTAGCCAGGGACCACATGATGACGCTCGGGTGGTTGCGATCGCGGCGGATGAGTCGCGCAAGACGGTCGAGCGCCGCGGGCGTGCTCCCGGGCTCACGATTTTCGTCCATCACGAGGATTCCCAGACGATCGCAGTCGTCGAGGAGCTCGGACGTGGGGGCATTATGCGACGAACGGTAGGCGTTGGCGCCGATTTCGCGCAGGCGCTCAAGCCGGAATTCCTGCAGGCGGTCGGGCAGAGCCACCCCGACTCCCGCGTGATCCTGGTGGCAGCAGACGCCCTTGATTTCAACATGACGGTCGTTGAGAAAAAAACCCTGGTCGGGATCAAAACGGATCGTGCGAAAGCCAAACGGCGTCTCGACCACATCCGCCACCGCGTCGCCACGGCGCAGGGTCGTGACCAATTTGTACAGCAGCGGAGATTCAAGCGACCACAGTCGCGGTGCGGTGACGGAAAGCCGTTGCGTCTGGACGGTCTCCTGCCGCGGCGTGAGCGTGAACGGGCCGGAAGTGTTGCGCGCGATTTCATGGCCCGCGGCATCGACGATGATCGACTCCATCCGGCACGTCGCCGTGGAGTCGGAATCATTCATGAGCCCAATGCTGGCCGTGACGCCGGCGGCCTCAGCGTGAATATCAGTCAGCACCTGCACACCATCGGGCGCGACATGCAGCGGGCCGGTCTTGACCAGCCAGACATGGCGATAGATGCCGGCACCCTCGTAAAACCAGCCCTCGGACTGGGTCGCGTCGACCCGCACCACGAGAACGTTGTCCGTCCCGTAGTTAAGATAATCCGTCAGGTCGAAACGGAATCCATCGTAGCCGCTTTCGTTGCGGCCCAGCAGGCAGCCGTTGAGCCACACCTGGGCATCACGATATACACCATCAAATTCGATCACGATACGGCGGCCGAGATCGCCGGCGGAAACCGGAAAAACCCGCCGATACCAGCCGATGCTCGTCGCTGGAAACAGGCGGCCAAGCGGCTTGAATCCCTGACTCTTTCCTCCCTGCGGATCGAACGGCAGCGCTACAGCCCAATCGTGGGGCAGGCTGACCGCCTGCCAGCCGGCGTCATCAAACTTCAATGATCCCATGCCGGTCACGCTCACCGCCTTGGTTGGATCCGTGCCATCGCCATAGCCACCGACCTTTTGCAGGTCGTTTCCGCTGCCGTAGCCGAAGTCTTTCGCGGGATCAGCCGCGTCGCCAAAATGAAATCTCCAGCCGGAATCAAACAATAGCCGCTCCCGAACCGGCGCCAAATTTTCCGCCTGTGAAACTGCCGCCAGCCCGCTTACGGCCAGCAACAGGCAGACGTGGCGAAAAGCGGCGCACTTCATGAGGCGGGAAAACAAACAGCCGGGCCAGGATCAGAGGCCGAGCGCCTTCTGCCGGTAGTGTTCGTCGGGCCGGCCGGCAATGCGCACGACCTGCGCCGGCGTGAGAAACTGCGGCGTGCTGCTGATGGCGGCCGCGCCGGCAAAGATCTCCGCGGCCTTCACGCCCATGAGCGTGGCCGCGAGCACCGATTCAGGCGTGGGACCGAGGGCGATGAAGCCGTGGTTTTCGAGAAGAATGACACGCGGGGGACGAGCCAGACGCTTGATGTAAGCCACGACGGCGCGCTGCATCGCCTGCGCGAGCTTCAAACCGGGATCGGTGTAGGGCACGAACACGCTCTCGACGCCACAGCAGACGATCTCATCGGGAAACAGCCGCCGGCGTGCGAACGTCCGCGCGTGCTTCGAGCAAAGGAGCTGGTTGACCGCGATCGGATGCGTATGGCCGACAAAATTCACGCCCGGCAAAGTGAGCAGGTAGGCGTGAAAGATGGCCTCGACCGAGGGCTTCTTCGCATTCGTATCCACCCGCGAGGCGAAAAGCTTTTCATCAATGGCCGCGTCGCTCAGCGCTTTCTTCCCCAGCAGCGGCACAAGGTCGGCAAAACGGCACTCCGTCAGCCCGGCCGGAGTGAGCCCGCCGAGGTTGGACCCGCTGGCCTTGACCAGAAAGGTGTCGGCCGAGATCCGCGCGGAAGTGTTGCCTTCGCCCAGGATGGCCAGCCGGCGGTCTTCGCGCCCAAGCTGGTGCGAAAGATCAAGCAAACGGGTCGTGAAATCGGAGGGATTAGTCATGGAAATAAAAACATTCGATGATAGATTTTGATAGATTTCGACCAAAATCTTTCAGAAAAGGCCGGATTGCCCACAAAAACTGTTAACATAGGGATGTCACTTCGACGTAACACCCCACGGCGCCCCGTGAGAGTTGCAGGAATCGCACATCATTCATTTGTCCAATGAGTAGAGTAACTTTACAATAAACATCCCCCTTTTCGATCAAGCCAATTGCGGCGATATAGCTCACAGGTTATTCACAGCCCAAATTGCAGCCTGGCGGCAGTATGACGCCTCACATCGTCCGTGTTACCGAGTCGCGCGCCACGCGGAGTTTGGCCGGAAAATCCGCGATGGCGTGCAGGCCGCGGCTTTCGCGGCGCTGGAGCGCGCAGGTGACAATGAGCTCGGCTACTTGCACCAGATTGCGCAGCTCGAGCAGGCGCGGATCGATGGAAAAATTCCAATAGTAGTCGTGGATTTCCCGCGCCAGGTTCGCGATGCGCGTGCGCGCCCGCTCGAGGCGCTTCGTCGTGCGCATGATGCCCACGTAATCCCACATCGCGCGGCGGAGTTCGTCCCAGTTGTGGGTGAGCACGACGCGCTCATCGTCACTGCCGCCGCCGAGATCGACCCAGCGCGGGATGACGGCGGCCTCGCGCTTTGCGCCGCGGAGATAGCGGTCGACCGATTCCGCCCCGCGGTGCGCCATCACGACGGCCTCGAGCAGCGAATTGCTTGCGAGGCGGTTCGCACCGTGCAGACCGGTGCAGGCGACCTCGCCGCATGCATAAAGACCGGGCAGCGATGTTTCCGAGGCGAGATTCGTGGCCACCCCGCCGCAGGTATAATGCGCCGCCGGCACGACCGGAATCAAGTCGCGCGCCAGGTTGAAACCGAGCTTCTTGCAGGTCTGGAAGATCTGCGGAAACCGGCTGCGCAAAAACGCCGCGTTGCGGTGCGTGATGTCGAGCCAGACGTGCGGCGCGCCGGATTTTTTCATCTCGGTGTCGATGGCACGGGCCACGATATCGCGCGGGGCAAGGTCAGCCATCGGATGATAGGCGCGCATGAACGCCTCACCCGCGGCGTTGCGCAGGATCGCGCCTTCCCCGCGTACCGCCTCGCTGATGAGAAACCGCTGGCCCGTGGTCGAGTAGAGCGTCGTCGGGTGAAACTGGATGAACTCCATGTTCTTCACCGCCACGCCGGCGCGAAACGCCATCGCAATGCCGTCGCCCGTGGCAATGTCGGGATTCGTCGTGTAAAGGTATACCTGCCCGGCCCCGCCCGTGCTCAGCATGACGACCGGCGCATGGAATGCCACCACCCGGCCATCGCGGACATCGAGCGCGTAGAGACCGGCCACGCGGGTCGGCGAGCGCGGCTTTTTTCCTTTCCTCCCCCGGCCCCGTTCGGCGCCGAGCTTCCGGTCCGTGATCACGTCGACAGCGAAAAAATGCTCAAAGAGCGCGATGCGTGGCTCACGCGCGATGGCCTTGAGCAGCGCCGCCTCGATGGCCTTGCCGGTCATGTCCTTCACGTGCAGGATCCGCCGCTCGGTATGCCCGCCCTCGCGGCCGAGATCGTAGGCGCCGGCGGCGTCGCGCGAGAATTTCAGGCCCAGCTCGACCAGCTCCCGCACGCGCGCCGGGCCCGCGCGGACGATCTCGCGCACCACCCGCTCGTCGCACAACCCGTCGCCGGCCACGAGCGTGTCGCGCACATGCTTGTCGAAATCGTCCGTCTGCGCGGTGACGACGGCGATGCCGCCCTGCGCGCGGTTGGTATTGGAATCGGCCTTGTTTTTCTTCGTGAGAATGGCGACCGAATGGCCGCGCTGCGCGACTTTCAGCGCGAAGCTCAGCCCGGCAATGCCGCTGCCGACGACCAGGACGTCAAAATGCTTGCTCACAATTCCACGTTATCGATCAACCGCACTTCGTCCACCCACGCGGCGATGGCCAGCAGCGTCCGGCCGGGCGCAACCTCGCGCAACGGCTCGAACGTGGCCTTGTCCACCAGCGCCACATAAATGATGCGCACGCGGCGCTTCTGGCTGAGCAGGTGCGTGGCCTCCGCAATGAGCCGGTCAGGCCGGTGTTCGCCGCCCGCGACCATCTCCTGCACGCGGCGCAGGGTCTGTGAAATCAGCAGCGCGTCCTCACGCTGCAAAGCCGTGAGATAGCGGTTGCGCGAACTCATCGCCAGGCCGTCGGGTTCGCGCAGCGTCGGGGCGACCAGGACTTCCACCGGAATGTGCAGATCCAAAACCATTTTTTTCAACACGGCCACCTGTTGGGCGTCCTTCTGCCCGAAAACAGCAATATGCGGCCGCACGATGTTGAAGAGCTTCGCCACCACCGTGGCCACGCCGCGGAAGTGCGCGGGCCGCGACGCACCCTCGAGCGGCTTGCTCACCGCCTCCTCGGTCACGAACGTCGAATAACCCTTCGGGTAAATCTCCTCCACCGCCGGCAGGAAGACCGCATCCACGCCCGCCTCGACGCACAGTTCCAGATCGCGCTCCAGCGTGCGCGGGTAGCGCGCAAAATCCTCGCTCGGACCAAACTGCGTCGGGTTGACGAAAATCGACACCACCACTGCGTCGGCCTTCGCCCGCGCGAGCTTCATCAGACTCAAGTGCCCCGCATGCAGCGCGCCCATCGTCGGCACAAAACCAACGCGCCGCCCCTTGGCGCCCAGCTTTTCGGCCAGCGCCCGCATCTCGCGAACAGTCTCGATCTTTTGCACGGGGAAAATTAATGAAGACAACTCGGGCTTGAACTAACGACAGGTGGCGCACTTATTCAAGTATTTCGCCCGGCGCGGGCGCAGTTCACGTTCCCTTTACCGACATGATTCGCATCAACGAAAACTACACCAAGCTCAAGGCCTCCTACCTTTTCAGCGACATCGCCAAGCGCGTCACGACCTATGCGCAGGCGCATCCAGACCAGACGGTCATCCGCCTCGGCATCGGCGATGTGACCGAGCCGCTGCCGCCCGTCTGCATCGAGGCACTGCACGCCGCGACCGACGAGATGGCGAAGCGCGCCACCTTCAAGGGCTACGGCCCGGAGCAGGGCTACGCGTTCCTGCGCGAAGCCATCGCGCAGCACGACTATGCCGCCCGCGGCTGCAAGGTCGAGCCCGACGAGATTTTCGTGAGCGACGGCTCGAAGTGCGACTGCGGCAACATCCAGGAAATTTTCTCGGCCGACACGCGCCTCGCCATCCCGGATCCCGTGTATCCGGTTTATGTGGACACCAACGTCATGGCCGGCCGCACCGGCCCGAACCGCGACGGACGCTACGAGGGCATCACCTATCTTGAATGCACGGCAGCCAACGGCTACGTGCCTGCGGTGCCGGCCGCACCCGTCGACCTGATTTATCTTTGCTTCCCCAATAATCCAACCGGGGCCGTGGCCACGCGCGCCCAGCTGGCCGCGTGGGTCGATTTCGCCCGCAAGAACAAAGCCGTCATCCTCTACGACGCCGCCTACGAGGCCTACATCCGCGACCCGCAAATTCCGCACAGCATCTACGAAATCGAGGGCGCCCGCGACGTCGCCATCGAGTTCCGCAGCTTTTCCAAGACCGCCGGCTTCACCGGCACACGCTGCGCCTTCACCGTCGTGCCCAAGACGCTCACCGCCTCCGACGCCGCGGGCAACGCCCAGCCGCTGCATGCGCTCTGGAACCGCCGCCACACGACGAAATTCAACGGCGTCTCCTACCCGATCCAGAAGGCCGCCGCCGCCATCTACACCGATGTCGGCCGGCAGCAGGTCCGCGCGCTCACCGACTTCTATCTCGGCAATGCCAAGCTCATCCGCAATGCGGTCGCCAACCTCGGCTTCAAGCATGCCGGCGGCGAAAACGCGCCTTACATCTGGATCAACACCGGCCGCGATTCATGGGAGTTCTTCGACGCGCTGTTGAACAAGGCCCAGGTCGTGTGCACGCCCGGCGCCGGCTTCGGCAAGTGCGGCGAGGGGCATGTGCGCATCAGCGCCTTCAATTCACGCGAGAACGTCGAGGCCGCCCTCACCCGCATAGCCGCTGCGCTGAAATAGACTTCGTCGCGCGCCAGAGGTGGATCACTTCGCCGGCAGCGCCGCCGCGATCGCATCGGCCAGTTGCGCCGCGTCCGTGCCGAGCAATTCGGCCAGCTTGGCGTAGTCGCGACCGTCCCACTTGACCGGTTCGGCGGTGAACGCGTGCTGGACTCCGGCGCCGGCGCCCGGGGCAAAAATCTCAAATGTTGCGGAAAACACCACGCCGCCATCCGCCGTGCCCTCGCAGGCCAGCACCTGTACGCGGACATCGTAGTTGCGCGGCGCGTCAGACCGGAAGGGATACACCACCACCTGCGCCGAGGCCGCCAGCTTGGCACGCAACACACGCGTGAGGCCCGCGTCGAGCGTCTCGGCCCAGCGCTCGTCGTCGTGGTAGCGCACTTCGCTCGCACCCTCGCGAACAGCCATCGAGCGTGAATGCAGATAGTCCGGCAGCTGCACCGGAAACAGACCCACGTGCAACACGGAGGCCGGCGGCACGGCTGCTTCCGCCAGAGTCGGCAGTACATAATAACGCGCCGCGTCCGGTTTCGCCCCGGGCAGCGAACAACCGGCGGGCAGAACGGAGAGGCCGGCCACCAGAAGACAGAAGCCGGGGAGGGAAAGTCGGCACATGACAAGCGATGTCATCATTCTGAAATGTTTTTTATTCTTCATCTTCTCGGCTTTTGCGTTCTTCGGGTGAGGCCCAGGCTCATGGTGATGGTTTTTTGCCCACAAGCAGGGCATTCG
Source organism: Opitutaceae bacterium (assembly GCA_035485575.1). Classification (GTDB taxonomy): domain Bacteria; phylum Verrucomicrobiota; class Verrucomicrobiia; order Opitutales; family Opitutaceae; genus DASRHD01. The sequence continues at coordinate 67,343 of DATHNW010000026.1, forward strand.
GGTTGCGTTCGAGAAAATCGGCCAGCCGGCGCACGGCATCGGCCGCCTCGCCGAGCTGCTGCAGCGTCTGCGCAGCCTGGTCGCCCACCCCACCCTCCGCCTCGATGAAGTGCTGCGCGCTCGCGGCGGCGGCATTGAAGCGCTCAAGCGCGGCTTTCGCCTCCTTGAGTGTCGCGGTCAGGTTGTCGCCGACCGGCGTGACCTGAGTATCGAGCTTGGCCAGCACACTGCGCAGTTCGGTGACGGCCGCGTTGAGATTGGCAAACGCCTGCTTCGCGTCGGGCGACGACGCCAGTTCCTTCACCGCGGTGCCGGCATCCTTCCACTGGTTGACCAGCCCCTTGAAATCCGCGCCCGTGAGCTGCGTTTGCGCGGTGGCCAGCAGGCCTTTCACGTCAGCGGCGAGTCCGGGAAAATCGACCTTCTTCAGGTTGTTCAATATCTCGGTGAAGCTCGCCTGGTATTCCGAGATGGCCGAGCGCACGGCTGGCACGACGGCGTATTTCATCTCCGTGATGCTGGCGTTCGGCACCGGGTACTCCTCCGGGTTGAGAAAATCGAGCTCGACGTACAGCAGGCCGGTCGCGAGGCCGACGACGCCCAGCCGCGCCCGCAATCCGTGGTCAATGAGGTTCTGCAGGGCGCCGCGATCGGACACGTCGATCGGCGCGTCATGCAGGTCGGTGATGATGTTGCGGCTCAGCTCGCAGATGACCGCCACGACCGAGTGGTTTCTCGCCGCGTCGTAGCGCACGCTCAGGTCGGTCACGCGCCCCACGCGCACACCGCGCAGCTTGACCGCCGAACCGAGATCAAGGCCGTGGACCGACTCGTCAAAATAGACGACGAAACGCTGCGGCTTCGAAAAAAAACTCAATCCGCCGAACGACAGCAGCGCCACCACGGTCAGAAGGCATGCGCCGAGGACGAAAAAACCGACCACGGTGGGACTGAGCTTCGTTTTCACAGGTGTGGTTTTTTAGACAGAATGGGGCAAATGGACAGGATTATTGTTTGTCCGGACGCATTCGGTCACGCCAGTTTTGGAACGCGCATCTGGCCAGGCCGGTTCATCCGGTCGAAAGTTTCGCCTTCTCGCCGCCCCGTGTAAGGAACTCCCGCACGCGCGGGTCGGCGCTTTTTTCGGCCAGGGCGTGCGGCGTGCCCTCGGCGATGATGCCCTGCGCCACGCGATCGAGCAGGATCACGCGGTCGGCCAGGGCGAAGATGCTGGCAAGCTCATGCGAGACGATGACCATCGTCGTGCCGAGCGTTTCGCGGATCTCCAGGATGAGGTCGTCGAGCTGCCGCGAGGTCACTGGGTCGAGGCCGGCCGAAGGCTCGTCGAAAAACACGATGGCCGGGTCGAGCGCGAGCGCCCGCGCGAGGCCGGCGCGCTTTTTCATGCCGCCGCTGAGCTCGGCCGGGGAATAATCCTCGAAGCCCGCCATCCCGACCTGCGCAAGCTTGAGCAGGACGATCTCGTTGATTTCGCGCCGGGTAAGCGTGGTGTATTCCTCGAGCGGCAGCGCCACGTTTTCGCGCACCGTGAGCGAGCTCCACAGCGCCGAGCTCTGGTAAAGCACGCCGAAGGTCTTGAGCATCGCGCGCCGCGCCGCCAGGTCGGATTCAGTGAAGTCCGCCCCGAAATAGCTCACACGACCCGCGCTCGGCCGCTTCAGCCCGATCATGTGCCGCAGGAGCGTGCTCTTGCCGCAGCCACTCCCGCCGATGACAAAAAACAGCTCACCGCGCCGCACGGAAAACGTGATGTCGCGCAGCACGACCGTCTCGCCGTAACCGCAGACGAGGCCGGCGACGTCAATGGCAGGAGGCTCTGGCTCGGTGGGCATGGTCAGATGTGCAGGATATTGAACACGACGGCAAAAACCGCATCGGCCACGACGATGAGCAAAATGGCCGTGACCACGGCCGACGTCGCCGCACGGCCAACCCCCGCGGCGCTGCGCTCAGCCTGCAAACCGCGCAGACAGCCCGTGAACCCGACGATAAGGCCGAAGGTGCAGGCCTTGATCAGCCCCGCGCTGAGATCGGACAGGTCGATGCTGGCCTGTGTCTCGACCCAATAGGCCGTCGGCGGAATCGACAATATACTCGCGGCCACCGTCATGCCGCCGAGAATGCCGAGGCAGTTCGCATAAAGCGCGAGCAATGGCATCATCAAGGCCAGCGCAAGCATGCGGGGGATGACGAGGAAATCCACCGGGCGGATGCCAAACGTCTCTAGCGCGTCGATTTCCTCGCCCGCCTTCATGTTGCCGAGCTCGGCCGCAAACGCGGCGCCCGTCCGGCCGGCAAGCACGACCCCCGTCATGACCGCGGCCATCTCGCGCACCATGCTCACCGCGATGAGGTCGGCGACCCAGATGTCGCCGCCGAACTGCCGCAAAATAATCGCTCCCGTGTAGGCGAGCGTCAGGCCGACGAGAAAGCTGATCAGGCTTACGATCGGCAGGGCCATCGCCCCGCACTGCTGCATTTCCGCCACGCAGTCGCGCCAGCGGAATTTTCCCGGCCGCTTCACCAGCCGGGCCGCCGCCAGCGTGCACTCGCCGATGAAACGGGAAATGCCCTTCGTCTTGTCTCCCACCTCTTCCGTGGCCAGGCCGAGCATCGCGATGAGATTTGTCGAGCGATCCGCCATCGGCCGCGCCTGGTGGGCCCCGACCAGCCGGTCGGCCAGCCGCCGTACCTCGGAAGGCAGCGCATCAAGCTCAAGGCTCGCCCCCGCTGCCTCGCACCACTGGCGCGCATCGTGCACGAACAGCACCAGCGAGCTGTCCCACTGGGTTTTGTCGCGCAGGACCAGCCGCACCGCCGCCGGCCTCAAGCCGCCTAGTGTTGCGGCCCATGACGGCCGCGGATCGGTGATCCGCCATGCCCCCGCCAGCTCAAGCACCAGCCGGCCATCCTCCGTCCGCGCATGCACCTGAGCGTTGGAAATTTTCTCGGCGACCGGCATCGCGCATGGTTCTAACGCACCGCCGCAAAAGCAAAACTCAAATTTTTCGTGTCCTTTGCGCCCATTTGCGGCCAACAACTCCTGCGTGATCCGCTTCCGCGCCATCCTTTTCGACCTCGACGGCACGCTCATCGACCATTTTGCCGCCATCCACCGCAGCTACACGCACACGCTGCCACAGATCGGGCTGCCCGCGCCCACGCTCGCGCAGGTGCGTGACGCGGTCGGCGGGGGGCTCGAGGTGGCCATGCGGCGCCTCGTGCCGGAAGACAAGGCGGAGGAAGCACTGAAAATCTACCGCACGTTCTGGGACGCGCACATGCTCGAAAACCTCGAGCCCATGCCGGGCGCAAAGCCGCTTCTGGCGGCGCTGCACGAACGTGGCATCGCCTGCGCCGTGTTCACCAACAAGCACGGCCCTTCCTCCCGCCGGCTCTGCGATTATCTTGGCTTCACGCCTTTCCTCACCGCCGTCATCGGAGCCGCCGACACGCCCTGGCTCAAGCCCCAGCCGGAATTCACGCGTTACGCGGTTGAACAGCTTCACGCCGACCCGGCCACAACGCTCATGGTCGGCGACTCGCCCTATGATGTCCAAGCCGCGCACGCCGGCGGCCTGCCCTGCTGGGCCGTGACCACTGGCACGCACAATGCCGAACAGCTCCACGCCGCGCGCGCCGACAAGATTTTTGCCAGCCTGCCCGAAATCGCCGCTGCCCTCGGCGTGATGCGAAAACCTGATCGCGACTGACCGCGGGCGTCCGGCCCGCAGCTTATTTCCGGCCCCGGCCCTTTCCTCCCAGCCGCCAGCCGGCGACTGCTCCGACGAGGGCCGCCACCAGAACCGGCTGTTCCCATGCCTCCCAATAGGAGGAAGTTTCGCTCGGGTTGGTCTTGGACACCACAAAGTAAGCGATCACACCCAGGATCATGGCGCCCACCAGCGCATGAATTGCCCCACGCTTGAGCACGCGGTCGATTTCGTTCACCCGTTCGGCCGAGCCAAACCTGTCCGGCCGCGCTTCCCGCAAAATCCGGGTGGCCGACGACCAGTCTTCCTCCGCGACCTGCAGCTGGATCCAGAAGGCCGGCCCGAGCTCATTCCGGGTGGTCTGGTTGTTCATCAGGTAAACCGTGATGCCCTGCGCCTCCAGATACGACTTATCCAGCTCGGCTTCCGAGGGCAATTGATAGGTTAAAACAGTTTGGAAGTAGGCCATGTTCGCGCTGGCGGGCAGGAAAAGAATGAACCGGACCGGCGGAAGTGCAATCCTGCCACCGCCTTCACGCCGGCTGGCCGCTTCAGCCTCCTCCGCGAAGAAAGCCCTGCACTTTCGGCGGGTTCTGGCTGCGCGCCCGGTCCACTTCGATCCGCAGAGCATGCAACGAGACGAAGATGTCACGCAGAAACACGCCCAGCGCCAGGATCAGGCAAAGGATGCTGGCCACAAAACACGCAACCATCTCAACCCCGAATTCGCGGTGCATCGAGGCATCGGCCAGGATCACCAACACCAGCAGGCAAGATAGCAGCATACTCAGGCCGGCAAAGGTCACTGCGAAGCGGATGTACTTCGCCCGCTGCCACAGGATCTCAAGCTGGCGGTCGAAATGAGCCCGCTCCTCCTCCGTGCTGCCCCGCACCTGGCCCGCCAAGGCCCGCGTGCGGTCAACGATGCGGCCCATGCGGTTGGTCAGCGTGATCATCAGCGCGCCCACGCCCGACACCAGGATCACCGGCGTGACCGCGAGCTGGATGACAGGCAGAAACGAACTGGGGATGATGTCGTTCATCCCGGCCAGCATGGGCGATTATGCACCGCGCGCGCAACACCGCGTTGCCTTGCGCGCTTTTCCCGCTTCACCTTGCCCTGCCCGTGCCTTCGCCCGCTGACCATACCTCCCTTTCCGGCGTCCTTGAGCGCATCATTTTTCTCAACGAGGAAAACGCTTACACCATCGCTGAGTTCCGGCCCGAGACTTTCCTCCCCCGGCCGCAAGGAGTCTCCGTGCCGCGCGAGAAAAACTCCGCGGCGGGGCGGCCGGACAAGATCACCATCGTCGGCCCGCTACCCGGCGTGCAATGTGGCGAAACCCTGCATCTCACCGGCGAGTGGACGCGCCACGCGCAGCACGGCGACCAATTCCGCATCACCGCCTTCAAAAGCGAGCTGCCGTCGAGCGTCTACGGCATCCGCAAATACCTCGGCAGCGGCCTCGTGCCCGGCATCGGCAAGGTCTACGCGGAGAAGATCGTCGATGTCTTCGGTGCCGACACCTTCCGTGTGCTGAGCGAGGAATCCGCCCGGCTGCGCCGCGTGCCTGGCATCGGCCCGAAACGCGCCACGGCCATCAAGCAGGCGTGGGACAGCCAGCGGGCCCAGCGCGAGCTCTACATTTTTCTCCAGACCTACGGTGTCACGCCCTCTCAATGCGTGCGGCTCGTGGACCGTTACGGCGCGCAGGCCAAGCCCATCCTACTCACCGAGCCCTACCGCGTGGCCCGCGAGATCGACGGCATCGGCTTCAAGACCGCCGACCGCATCGCCATCAACCTCGGCTTCGCCAACGACGCGCCTCCGCGCCTCGACGCCGGCCTGCTCTTCGCGCTCGAGACCCTGCAGGAGGAAGGTCACACGGCCTATCCGCAGGACGATCTCATCGCCTACGCGGCCGGCCTGCTCGAGACCTCGTCCGAGCTGCTCGCGGCGCGCCTCGACGCCCTCGTCGGGACCAAACAGGCCGTGCGGCACGCCGCCCTGCCGCAGCCATTGCTGCAGCTGCCCGTGCTCGACCGCGCCGAACAGAAAATCGCCGCGGTCGCCAGCCGCCTCACCCGCGTGCCCAGCGGCCTGCCGCCGATCAAGATCGACGCCGCCATCGACTGGGCACAGCAAAAAACCGGCTTCGCCTTTCACGAACTGCAGCGCACCGCGGTGAAGAACGCGCTCGCGCATAAGTTCTCCATCCTCACCGGCGGCCCGGGCACGGGCAAAACCACGATTTTGCGCGTGCTCGTGGACATCCTTAAGGCAAAAAAAGTCCGTCTACACCTCGCCGCGCCGACCGGCCGCGCAGCGCAGCGGCTGGCGGAGACGACCGGCGGCTTCGCCTCCACCATCCACCGCCTGTTGAAGTACGACGCCGCCAGCGGCGGCTTCACCGCTAACGAGTCGCACCCGCTCGCCACCGATTTTCTCGTCGTGGACGAGGCCTCGATGCTTGATGCCCGCCTTGCCGCAGCCCTGCTCCAGGCCGTGCCGGCCAAGGCGCACCTGGTATTCGTGGGCGACACCGACCAGCTCCCGAGCGTCGGCGCGGGCAATGTCCTGAAGGACCTCATCGCCGCCGAATGCGCACCCGTCACGCGCCTGTCCGTCGTTTACCGCCAGCAGGGCCAGAGCCCGATCGTCACCACCGCCCATGCCATCAACTCCGGCGACCCGTCGCTCCCGCCGGTCGTGAACAACCCGGCCGACATGAAGGTATGGAGCGACCTCACCTTCGTCGCCGCCGAATCGGCCGAGGACTGCGTGCAGAAGGTCCTCGCGCTCTGCACCCAGTTCGTGCCGCAAAACTGGAAGTGGTTTCATCCGGTCAACGACGTGCAGGTGCTCGCACCGATGCACAAGGGCGCGGCCGGCGTGGCCAATCTCAACATACAGCTCCAGGCCGCGCTGAATCCCCCGGCATCGCATGCCGCAGGCCCGCGGCACGTCCCGGCAGCTTCGCTCAAGGCGACCAGCGGTGAATTCCGCGCCGGCGACAAGGTCATCCAGCTGCGCAACAATTATGACAAAAACCTTTTCAACGGCGACATCGGCACGGTCGTCGCGGTGAACGCCGGAGCCGGCACGCTCACGGCCGATTTCGACGGCGAACGGCATGAATTCGACCGCGGCGACCTGGGCAGCCTCGGGCTCGCCTACGCCATCACGATCCACAAGTCGCAGGGCAGCGAGTATCCCGTCGTCATCATCCCGCTGCTCAAGGCGCACTTCATGATGCTGCAGCGCAACCTGCTCTACACCGCGATCACGCGCGGCAAAAAGAAGGTCGTCATCGTCGGCGAACCCGCCGCCTACGCCATGGCCGTGCGCAACAGCGAATCGAAGCAGCGTTGCACGCACCTGCGGGAAAAAATCACCGCCAGCCTGGCGGGAAAAACATGAAGGCCGCCCCTTACGAGGCGGCCAGCATGACCTAACACCAAGCAAACCGTAGAACTACAAACATGTCGTTCCTTTGAACGACACTGACTACGACGGGATAGACGGCAGTCCGCGGCTTTTGCTCAATCTTCTCCTTAAAAAATTCGCGAATGGCGCGGAACATTTTCTAGGCACTCGGATGCAATTGCTTGCGAGAGCACCGTCATAGATTTGTCACACGGCCAAGGAACAGGCATGCGCCCGACGAAACGTGCTGGATTGCGAACAGGAATGGGTGATTAACCCTAACTTCGAGGGGAAGCATCGGTTCTTGGATGATGGCAAGGGCGTGAAGCATGATCACTGCCGTCGCGGCCGCCGCCTCGGTGCCCTGTTCATCGAGCGAAAGGAATGCCTTGTGATAAATCTCCCCGATATAGAGGTAATCGCGGGGTCGGCGCGGGGCCATGCGGTCGAAATTTGCGCTTCCGCGTGGCTCATCAAAGGCCGTTTTCAGCCCGAGCTGGCGGAGCTGGTCACCGAGCGGCATGGACGGTGGCTCCAGCCGGAATTTCGGCAGGTGCAGAATCACGTCCTGCGAGGGCAGCTTTGTGCATTCGGCGAGCAACGCGGGCGTGATTTTGCGCTCCAGCGCCGGCAGACCGTCGTTCGCATCAGGCAGGAGGATGAGAAACTGCAAACCGCGGCCCTCGTAGCGCAGTGAAATGGCGGCAAAGCCATCGCGATGCTCATAGCCGAGGGAGGCCCGCTGCGTCATGGTTGGAACCGCGGCCGGCTCGGTGCCACGGACGAAAAAAGTCTCCGGTTTGGTGCCGCTGGCCTCGAATGCTTTCGCCCACGGCGCGCGCAGATACACGGCGTTGGCCAGCGCCAGCCGGGTTTTGTCCGAGAGTCCGCCGGCCGGAATCAGGTCGCGGATTTTTCCCTTGGTGCTGTCCTCAGCCCATTGGTTGATGGTTGCGCACGCTTCCTCCGTGGCATGGACAAAGTCGAGCGCCTCGGGCAGCGCGCCATAACTGTCTTTCACCTGGGCGAGAAACGGCGCGCGCAGCTCATAGTCGCGCTGGACGAAGAGCCGGTTGGCGAGGTGAAATTCGATCGGCGTGCCGGGTTTGCCCCCGTCGTTTTTGATCTGTTCGACGCGCTGCGCCGAATTTTGCGCGATTTGCGCGAGATCTTGGGCGAGCCCGGCAAATCCGGCCTCCAGCGCATTTTCGTCCGTTGGATAATGCAACACCCGCTGCATCTCGGCACGCGTTTCTCCGTCGGCACCGGCATAGGTCATGGCCAGCGCGCTTTGGATCGAATAAGGCGAAAGCAGCAGGTTCCCGCCGCCGGCCGGCTGCGCCCGGTAGAGATCGAGGCCGAGGGCATTGATCGCATTGACGGCGACGTCCGTGGCGGCCGGTGCAGCATGCGCCAGCAACGGCCCGAGCAAAACGAAAATCAGCAGAGCGGGCTTCATTGTATGAGAAGGTGCATCAACTCAATCTCAGCAAAGGGAGGGGGTCACATCCGGATAACGCATACCGGAGGGTTTTCTTAGGCGGCCAGCCGGATTTTTCGACGGCAGTCCGTCCCGCTCAGGTGAAGATTTCGGCCGGCAGCACAATTTTTTCCGCCGGCTGGACCAGCGGGGCGCTTTTCAGCGGATAACGGAAGGTCTTTCCCTCGTAGTTGCGAAAGACCACCTCATCGTCGGTGATTTTTTCGACGTAGTCGGGATTGATCGGCACCTTCCCGCCGCCGCCGGGGGCATCGATGACGTACTGCGGCACGGCATAGCCGGTGGTGTGGCCGCGAAGCGCGCGAATGATCTCGATGCCTTTGCGGACATCGACTTTGAAGTGCGCGCCGCCGGTGATGAGGTCCATCTGGTAGAGATAGTAGGGCCGCACACGCATGCGCAGCAGGCGGTGGACGAGGGCCTTCATGACCTCGGGGTCGTCGTTCACGCCGCGCAGGAGCACGCTCTGGTTGCCCAGCGGCACCCCGGCGAAGGAGAGTCGTTCGCAGGCGTCGCGCAGCTCGGCGGTGCATTCGCGCGGATGGTTGACATGGATGCTCATCCAGATCGGGCCGTGTTTCTTGAAAATCTCGCAGAGCTCGGGCGTGATGCGCTGGGGCAGGAAGACCGGAATGCGCGAGCCGATGCGGATGAATTCGACGTGCTTGATGGCGCGCAGGCGGCTGAGCAGGTGGTCGAGCTTCTTGTCCGAGAGTAGCAGCGGGTCACCGCCGGAGAGCAACACGTCGCGGATTTCCGGGTGGGCCTCGATGTAACGCAGGCCCTGCTCGTATTCGGGATGGAAATTGTAGTCCTGCGCATTGCTCACGAGGCGGCTGCGGGTGCAATAGCGGCAGTAGGCCGCGCATCGGTCGGTGACCAGAAACAGCACGCGGTCGGGATAGCGGTGCACGAGCCCGGACACCGGCGAATGCTCATCCTCGCCGAGCGAATCGAGCCTCTCCCCCTCGGAGAGCACCATCTCGCCCGCCCGGGGGATGACCTGCTTGCGGATCGGGCAGTCGGGGTCGTTGCGGTCGATCAGGTTAAAAAAGTACGGCGTGATCGCCAGCGCCAGCTTCTGGTTGGCAAACAGGCTGCCGGCCCGCTCCTCGGGCGTAAGCGTCATGTGGCGCTCGAGCTGCTCGACGGTCGTGAGACGGTTCTTGAGCTGCCAGATCCAGTCCTTCCAATCGGCTTCCGGCACATTCGGCCAAAGCCCCTGGCCTTCAAACCAGGCGGAGCGGTCTTCGGTGTAGGGCATTTGGTTTCGGGGTAATTAGGCAGCTAACAAAAGCGTGTCAAATAGTGGAGTGATTTTCATCGAAAAGGGCGCGGATGCACATGGGTTAAAACCCTCGTTCTTTCGCGAAAACCCTTGCAGGCGCAGTCCGACCGTTTTTCGTTGAGCTTTAATGCCCACGCTCAAGCCCGCAGTCCTCGCGCTCGAAGACGGTAGCGTCTTCCGCGGCCTCGCTTTCGGCGCCGATGCCACCGTCGCCGGCGAATGCGTTTTCAACACCTCGATGACCGGCTACCAGGAGATCCTCACCGATCCCTCCTATTTCGGCCAGATCGTGACGATGACCGCCGTGCAGATCGGCAACTACGGCGTGAACGACGCCGACGCCGAGGCCGCCGCGCCCAAATGCACCGGTTTCGTCGTGCGCGAGCTCTCCCCCATCGTCAGCAACTGGCGCTCGCAGATCTCCCTCGGCGATTATCTCAAAAAATACGGCATCCCGGGCATCGGCGAGATCGACACGCGCGCGCTGACGAAAAAGCTCCGTGTCGAGGGCGCGATGAAATGCTGCCTCAGCACCCTGCCCATCGCGGACGACGAGGCCGTGCGCCGCGCCCGCGCCTGGCGCAACATGGCCGGCGCCGACTATGTGAAGGACGTCACGTGCAAGGAGCCGTTCATCTGGCGCGGAAACGATCCCGCCAACCACAACGCGCCCTACCTGCCGGTCGGCACGACGATGAACGCGCCCGGGATACCCGCGAAAAAATTCCGGGTCGCCGCCTTCGACTATGGCGCGAAGCACTCCATTTTCCGCAAGCTCGTGCTTCATGGTTTCGAAGTGCAGGTTTTTCCCGCTACCGCCACCGCCGCGCAGGTGGACGAGCAGAAGCCCGATGCCGTTTTCCTTTCCAATGGCCCCGGTGACCCGGCCGCCCTGCCCTACATCCACCAGACAGTCACCGCGCTCCTACCGAAATACCCGATTTTCGGCATCTGCCTCGGCCATCAGATGATCACGCATGCGCTCGGCGGGACGACCTTCAAGCTCAAGTTCGGCCACCGCGGCGGCAACCAGCCGGTGAAAAACATCGAGACCGGGAAGGTCTCCATCACTGCGCAGAACCACGGCTTCGCCACCGACCCGAAATCCATCGAGAACCGCGGCGCGGTCGTCACCGAAATCAATCTCAACGACAATACGGTCGAGGGCCTGCGCCACAAGGAGCTGCCCGTCTTCTCCGTGCAATACCATCCCGAGGCCGCGCCCGGCCCCAACGACGCCGATCCGCTCTTCGTCGATTTCTACAAGATGGTCGAGATGCGTAAGGCAGGGAAAGTTTGAATGAAACAGCGAAGCTTGATACGGAATTTCTTTGTTTCAATCGCTGCGCTTGCCTTGTGCGGATGCGTCGATCTCACGGACAGGAAAATCGATAACGATGGTTATTACCGATTCAAAAAAGAACCAATTGAGGTCAAGGCTCCGACTATAGGTGATATCACCGTATTTGATACGGATAACTCTGTCGATTTTACCGTAGGGGCAGGCTATTGGATGATTGCAGGACAATACGCCGTGCAGGTACTGCCTCTTCCGGTAAAAATGAACGATCGAGAAAAATTCCTGAAGAAATCTTCGACCGAAATCAAAAATTATATTCTACAGGACAGGGAAACAGCTGGATTTAAAGTTGAATTTCTCAAAGGAGAGATAATCGAGGTTAACGGACATGCGGCCTACCGAGCAATTGGCGTTGATCGCCGCCGTGAAGACCCTGCCGTTTTTATCGCGACTTCGATTTTATTGAATAAAAGAATCGTGATCGGATCCTGCTTATACCCCCTGAACAAGCTTATCAGGAACGACTGGACCGATATGTCTTCATGGAAGACCTATAATGAGTGGATAGCCACGATCAGGGAAACCGACGTGACGACGCCATAGTTTCATCACGCGCGATTCAGCGACTCCTCGAATTTCTTCGCGTCCTCCAGCGTGTCCACGCCGATGGCCGGGTCATCGGTCAGGCCGACCTTGATGTCATAACCGGCCTCGAGCACGCGCAGCTGCTCGAGCTTTTCAATCTGCTCGTAGCGGCCCGGCGGCAGCGTTGGAAATTTTTCCAGCAGTTCCGCCTGATAGGCGTAAAGCCCGAGATGTTTGTAGCATGGGTTCGCCGCCACCCAGGCATCGTCCACCTTTCCACCACGCTCGCGCGCGAACGGCACCGGCGAACGCGAAAAAAACAGCGCGCGTCCGTCACGGCCGAAAGTCACTTTTACCTGGTTTGGATTGATGAAATCCACCGCCTGCTTGAACGGCGTGGCCAGCGTCGCCATCGGCGCCCCGCCTGCAATGAGCTGGGCCAGCGCATGAATCTGCGCACCCGTCACCAGCGGCTCGTCGGCCTGGATGTTGATCACATGCCCGGCCTGCACCGTGCGATTGGCCTCCGCGAGGCGATCGGTGCCGCTGACATGGGCCGGACTGGTCATAATCGCCTGGAACCCTGCAGTTACCAATGGGATGCGCAGCCGTTCGTCGTCCACCGCAAAAAACAACGGTATATCCAGTGCTTGCGCTATAATCCGCTCCGCCACCCACAGTAGCAGTGGCTTGCCCCGAATAAGATGCAAGAGCTTGCGCGGGAAGCGGGTAGACTCCAGCCGGCATGGCACGATAATGGCTATTCTAGGCATATCCGAAGCGTGAGATGGCAGTTTTTAAGTTGCAAGTCGCGCCGACCCAATGAAATTCTCGCCGGCTGATTTTTACTGATGGAAAAAAGTGACACCACCCCCACTGTGCAACCGCTCGTGAAAGAGCTGTTGGTGGAGAACAAAATGGGCATTCATGCCCGTCCTGCGGCCATGATCGTCCGCATTACCAACCGGTACAAATGCGACGTGTTTGTCGAAAAGGACGAGGAGCAGGTGAATGGCAAGAGCATCATGGGCTTGATGATGCTCGCCGCCGGCAAGGGCTCGACGGTCAAGTTCCTCGCCACCGGCGACGATGCTGCGCCCATGCTGGCCGAGCTCGAGACGCTCTTCACGCGCAAGTTCGACGAGGCCTGAGAAGATAGCGCAGAAGCCCAGAGGTGCAAAGCCTCAGAGAGGCTGAATTCTCGTTCCCTGCGGCTCAATTTCTCTGCGTTAAATCTGAAAAAACGCCTTGGCATTCGCGGTGGTCACCGCGGCCAGTTCGTCGAGACTGATGCCGAACAACCCGGCCGCATATTCAGCGGTGTGCCGCAGGAACGCGGGCTCGTTCGGCTTCCCGCGATGCGGCATGGGCGTGAGATAGGGCGCATCCGTCTCCAGCATCAGCCGGCCCAGCCCCTGTGCCTGCGCGGCCGCGCGCACCGCATCGGCGTTTTTGTAGGTGAGAATACCCGTGAACGACCCGCGGCCGCCGCGCCGCACGAGTTCGGTCATTTCCGCCTCGCCCTCGACAAAGCAATGAAACACCACCCGTGCCCAGTCCAGACCGCTCGCATCAATCATCTCCACGCATTCGCTAAACGCTCCACGCGAATGTACCACCAGCGGACAGCCAAGCTTCCGGGCGATTTCCAGCTGCACCGCAAATGCCCCGCGCTGCCAGCCGAGGATTTTTTCCGCCTCGGCCGCCTCCTTGGGCAGGTGAAACCGGTCGAGCCCGCACTCGCCCAGCCCCACCGGCCGCAGTGCAGCATCGGCGCGCCAGAACGCCTCGATCCGCGCAACGGCCTTTTCCCAGTCTTCACCGACCGAACACGGATGCAGCCCGACAGTGAAACAAATCTCATCCGTGCGCCCGGACGCGAGATCGCGATAGAGAGTCCAGTCCTCCGGCTCCGTGCCGATGGCAATCATCGCCGTCACATCCGCGGCGCGCGCGCGCGCCAGTGCCGCGGCCAGTTCGCCGCTCCGGGCAAACGAGTCCAGATGCGTGTGGGTATCGATCAAATTCATTTTTTAACGCCCCAAATACAACGCACCGTAGCGCTCGCGCAAATATTGCACCAGAAATCGGGGTGACAATTCGCCTCCGGTCACCCGCCGCGCCAGTTCGAGCAGGTCATGACGCTTGCCCTGCGCGTGCACGTTCGTGCGCAGCCAGCCTAGCAGGCCCGAAAAGTCACCGCGTGCAAAGTCCGCCTCGAGTCCGGGCAATGCGCGCTGCGCCGTAAACCAAAGCTGCGCCGCCAGCATGTTGCCGAGGCAATAGCTCGGGAAATACCCGAAGGCCCCGCCACTCCAGTGCACATCTTGCAGCACGCCTTCACGGTCGGCCGCCGGCTCAAGGCCCAGCAGGTCGCGCGCCGCCGCCCGCCATGCCTCCGGCAGGTCGCGCACAGCCAGCTCGCCCGAAAAAAGTTTTTTCTCGAGTTCGAAGCGGAGCACGATGTGCAGGTTGTAGGTCACCTCGTCGGCCTCGACCCGGATGAGCGTCGGCTGCACGGCGTTGATCGCGAGGTAGAGTTCCTCCGAGGGGATGGCCCGGGTCTGCGTCGGAAATTTCTCGCGAAAGCGCGGCTCGAAAAATTTCCAGAACACCCGGCTGCGCGCGACCTGGTTTTCCCACAGCCGGCTTTGCGACTCATGCACGCCCATGCCCGCAGCCTGGCCCAGCGCCGTCGCGTGATGCTCGCGCGGCAGGCCCTGCTCATAAAGGCCGTGACCGGTCTCATGGATGGAACTGAAGAGCGAATCGAGAGGATTGTCCTCGTCGAAACGCGTGGTCATGCGGATGTCCATGCCGCTACCCGAGCAAAAGGGATGCAGCGACACGTCGATGCGCCCGCGCCGGTAGTCGAAGCCGAGCCGTTCGGTCACTTCGGTCAAAAACGAGCGTTGCTGCGCGACCGGGAAGCCGTGAAAAATGTCCGCCCGCGCCTTCACCGGCGAATCAATGATGGCACGGCCGAGCGGCACAAGTTCCGCCTTCAGCTCTGCAAACAGCCGCCCGATGGCCGCCGCGGTCAGACCCGGGTCGTGCTTGTCGATGTGGTAGTCATAAGGCGCACCGCCGAAGCCCAGCAGCTCCGCCTCGCGTCGCGCGAGAGCGAGATGTTTTTCCAGGAACGGCGCATAGCTCGCGAAGTCCGATTTCGCCCTCGCCTCGGCCCAGGCATGGTAGGCGTGGCTGCTGTGCATCGCCTTCTCGTGCACGAAATCCGCCGGCAGTCTGGTCACTCGATCGTAGTCGCGGCGCGCATGATGCAGCACGACACCCTGGTCGCCGCTGAGCTTATCCCGCCGCGCCTCGAGTTCGCGCAGCCATTCACCGATGCGGACGTCGCCCGCGGCGGCATGCTGCAGTTCGGCCATCAGCGCGAGCTGCTCGGCGCGCAGGCTGGCGCTGTCGGGCGGCAGGTTCACCTGCTCATCCCAGCTGAGCAGACCGTCCACCGTGCCGAGCAGATGGATGCGTTTCAGCCGGTCGATGAGTCCGGCGTAGGCGTCGGTGCTCATCGTCCACCTCGCACTGGAGAAAAGTAAGCCAGGTTCATCCTGCAAACTAAGCGCGCCGTGTTTCCGCGCGCAAGCACGAGGCACTTCCAGCGCAGCCGGAACGCATAAAAAAGCTCCGGGGCGGCTGCCCCGGAGCGAAAAATGCGCGAACCTGATCAGGCGGATGGCTTCAGGTTTGCGCCGCCGCATTGAGCTGCGTCATGGCGTCGGCATAGGTCTCGTAACCGTATTCGAGCATGAGTTGCGAATGCTCCCAAGTCTCGGGCGTGGCCTTGCGCGCTTCCTGCAGGCTGTCCTTGAGCTTCTTTTCATTGGCTTTGACGATCGAGAGCGCAGAATTGAATTTCGCGCGCGAAACGGCATCCATCGCTTTGGCTCGGTCTTTGAGTGCGGCCGCCGCCTGTTCGCTCGCGTCGATCCGATCGCTGATTTTGCCGGTCAGCGAATCGCGCGAAGCAAACGTCGACGTATGAATGTCCCGCACGATGCCGGGCTCGTTGAGGGTGCTGGAGATGTTTACGCGGGCTGCGGCGGGGGCATTGTGCGGCGCCGGGTCAGCAGCCTGTAGACCGGCGCCGCCGCTGGCATCAAGGCCCGGCTGGCCTTGGGCGGCGGGCGCAGCAACGTTAGCGGCCGTGGACGAGACGGTGTTCCCACCATCACGGGCCTGGGCAAACACCACGGGAGCGGACAGGGCAAACGCAGACAGGAGGGCCAAACAAAAACAGGGGTTCGTTTTCATGTTTTATCCTTTCGTTGAGGTTCGTCCCTTGGTTCCCGTTGCGTGAAAAAAGTTCACCGCAATTTCTATTTCATGACCGGCAACTTGCACGGCACGACCGTGCAGCCCGCAAGGCATGATCGACCACCCTCATACCCGATGCGCGTTATACGTTCACGCTATTGTCGCATTTGAAATGAGCCTGTGAGCGCCGCAAAGCATGGGCGCGCAATGCGGCATCCTGGGCCTGGCGCGCCGCGGTCAGCGGAAGCGCCGATCCGGCTTCGTTCCCGGCCACGGCAAGTGCCGCGAGACAGAGCAACAGCTCCGCCCGCCGCTCCAGCCGGGTCGCCGGAAACCAGGCATGGGCGGCGAGCCAATAGACCGTGTCGCGGAATGGATCGGACGTTTTCATTTTTTCAACAGTGCCGCAGTCCAGGCCGTCTCGTCAAAGCCCGTGAGCGCCACGCCGGCGCCCAGCAGAAAGGGCCGTTTCACAAGATTGCCGTTTTGCGCGAGGAGCGCGAGCGCGGCGGCGCCCGTCATGGCCGGAAGTTTCTCACCGAGTTTCTGTTCGCGGTAATCACGGCCGGAAGTGTTGAAGAGCCGGCGCAGTTCGCCGCCCTGCCCCGCCAGCATTGTGCGCAGTTCCGCCATCGACGGTGGCGTCTCGCGGATGGGATGTTCGGTGAAGGCCAGCCCATGCGCGCGCAACCATTTCACGGCGCGGCGGCAGGTGTCGCAGCTGGCATAAGTATAAATCTTGAGCACCCGCCAAGCGTCAGGCCTCCGCGCATCTGACGCAAGCGCCGCCCATTGCAAGGGCTGCAGTTGACCCGCGCGGCCCGGCCCGCGCAGACTTCCCGCGATGACTCCGATCCTCGAGGTCTCGCGGCTCGCCATTGAGCGCGGCCGCACGCGCATCCTGCGCGACGTGAGCTGGCGCGTGGAACGCGGACAGCACTGGGCCGTGCTTGGCGCCAACGGCAGCGGCAAAACCTCCCTGCTGCGCGCGCTCACCGGCTACCTGCCGCCGACCTCCGGCCGCATCACCGTGCTGGGAAAAACCTATGGCGAGAGCGACTGGCGGAAACTGCGCCTTAAAATCGGCCTGGTGACGAGTGCGCTGCAGCCGCACGTGCCGCCGGCCGAACCCGCGCTCGAAACCGTGCTGAGCGGAAAATTTGCCCAGCTCGACCTGTGGGCCCGGACCACCGCCGTCGATCGCACCGCCGCGCGGCGCCTGCTGCGGCGGGTGGACGGAGCGCACCTCGCCGGGCGCGAATGGATGTTTCTCTCGCAGGGCGAGCGGCAGCGCGTGCTCATCGGCCGCGCGCTCATGGCGCGGCCGCGACTGCTCATCCTCGACGAACCCTGCGCCGGACTCGACCCCGTGGCGCGCGAACAGTTTTTGGAATTTCTCAACCGTCTCGTTCGCCGGCCCGGGGCACCGGCACTCGTGCTCGTGACACATCACGTCGAGGAGATCATCCCGGCCTTCACCCACGCACTCGTGCTGCGCGCGGGCGGGGTTGTGGCCGCGGGGCCGAAGGCACGGGTCGTGACCTCGGCCGTGCTCAGCCGCGCCTTCGACCGGCACATCCGCGTGCATACCCGCCACGGCCGCCACCGGCTGGAGCTCGCAGCGCGCGGGAGTGCGGTGGTGTGAACGCCATTTCCGCACGGGCGCGGAACGTCTAGCCCGCCCGGTTAATTTTTGGCGCTACCGAACAACTCGGTAAAAAACACCTGCATGTGCTGCCACGAACGGCGGTCGGCTGCGGCATTGTAACCGATGCCATTGAGGCCATTTTGCCGGGCGAGATTGTCCGCGTCGGGATTGGTGAACGCATGCACGGCACCAGCATAGCTGATGAACTGGTAGTCGAAGCCGCCATCATCCATCGACTTCCGGAAAGCAGCGATGGCTTCGGGCTTTGAAAAGGGATCCAGCGCGCCATGGCAGATGAGAAGTTTCACTTTGTTCGAGGCGCCGGCCGGCGCCGGCACAAGCGACCCATGGAAACTCACGATGCCGGCCAGCGGGGCGCCGCTGTAGGCAAGCGCCTGGCACACAGCGCCGCCGAAACAGTAGCCGATGGCGGCGACCCTGCTCTCATCGACCAGGCCGGTGGCGAGCAGCTGGTCGAGCCCGGCGCGCGCGCGCTCGGCCATGAGCGGCTTGCCATAAAACTGCTTGGAGAGTTCGCCGGCTTTTTTCGCATCGGTCGTGCTCGTTCCGTCGCCATACATATCGGCCGCGAAGGCCACGTAGCCGAGTTTGGCCAGCATGACGGCGCGATGCTTCGCGTAGTCGTTGAGGCCCCACCATTCATGCACGACCAGCACGCCGGGGAGCTTGCCGGCTGCAGCTTTCTCATCGTCGTAGGCGAGGAAGCCCTCGAGCTTCACGCCGGCCTGTTCATAGGGGACGGACTTGGTGACGATCCTGGCCTGCACCGACAGGGCGGTCGCGGCCAGACCGAGGGAAACAAGAAATGTTTTCATGGCGCGCCAACCTGCATGGGTTTGGCGCGCTCGTCAAACGGCCTGCGGAGCGTTTACGAAGGGTAACCGCCGGCGATATATTGCTTCAACTGCTCGCATTCGGCATGACTCGCGGCCGCGACCCAGCGGGAGATGTCGCCGATGGAGATAAGGCCGAGCAAACGGCCGTCCTCGACCACGGGCAGATGCCGGCAGCGCTTTTCGGCGAACAGGGTCATCACTTGCTCAATGGTGGTTTCAGGCGCGATGGTGTTCACGCCGACGGTCATCACCTTTGCGACCAGCGTGGTTTTTGGATCGACTTCGGCCGCAACGATGCGCGTGAGCACATCGCGCTCGGTGAAAACACCGGTGAGCCGGCCGCCCTCCATGACGAGGATGCAGCCGATTTTCTGACGATTCATTTCACGCACCGCGTCGGCCACGGTGGCGGTCGGAAGCACTGAATAAATCCTGGAGCCCTTGTGCTCCAGCAGGGTGGAGATTGAGGTATTCATGGTAACTTTCGGGGTTGACCGAAATATGGCATAAATGAGCCTCCCCCTCAATCCCAAACGTCCGTCCGCCCCTGACGAAAAGCGCAGAGGTTTTGCGGTAAAATTCTCCCGCGGGCCCCGGATTTTCCGGACAAAACCCCAGCCATCAGGAAAGGGGTTTGACGGCGGCGGTGCGCGGACGGAAGGTGGCCTCTCCGCAGCGTCAATTTTTCCGCCATGAAACCACCTCCCCTGCCCGCTGAAACGTTGCGCCGCGTGATCAAGATCGCCCGGCTCGATGGCCTGAGTGTGATCGTCGTGGCCGGGCTGAGCGCACTGCTGGCGGCGGCGATGGGCGACCTGGTGAGCGCGATTGTCGCCCTGCTTGTGACCGCGGCCGGTTGTGGCGAGTGGCACGGGGCCAAGCTGCTCCGGCGCCGCGATATCCGCGGACTGGACTGGCTCGTGCGCAGCCAGCTCTATTTGCTGAGCGTGATTTTGAGTTATGCGATAACGCGGCTGGCCAGTTACGATCCGGAATATGTGCGCTCGCTCGTCACCCCCGAGATGAATCAGATTTTCCAGCAAGCCGGCATGAACCTGGATGACATCATGCCCCTGGTGCGCACCGCCTTTTATGCAACGTACGGCACGCTCGCCGTGGTGACGTTGATCTATCAAGGCGGCCTCGCCTTCTATTACCGACGACGTGCCGCGATCATACACACCGCACTGGGCGGGGAATAACGGCGCAAGCGCTACTCCTCATCGCTAGGCAACGCGGCAGCGGGCACGGCCAGGCAAAAGTGGTGAGAGCAACAAAAGGCCCCTGTCATATTCCAAAAACAAAGCGGCCGGTGGATGTCCACCGGCCGCGGAATGGGGCACCGGCCCAGGCGGCCGGTATTTTATCAGAACTTCACATGGAAGTTCGCGGGATCATTGTCCGACGAACGTGAACGTATCGGCAGTGATATAGAACTGGGTCGCAGATGAGTTCTTGCCCGTCACCGTCAGCACGATGGTGTGCGCCCCCGAGGTGCTGAGCGTCACCGTGCCGAAGGTTTTGCTCAGATAGGCCTGGGTCGTGGAGTACTGGTCAAGCGTGCCGCCCACCGCGATGCCATCGACGGTCAACGTATGCTGGCCGCGAGTGGTGTTGGTCTTGTAGCGCATTTGGACCTGATACGTGCCAGCAGGCATGCTGGTGGTCGTGAAGGTTATCGTCTGGCCCGCGGCGGTGGAGTTGAGAAACTCGATCACTCCTCCGCTGGCATTGGTGTCGTTGCTGATACTGACCGTCGCGCCGCTGCCCACCGGCGAGAGGCTTTCGGCTTCAAGCGTGAACGTGGGCGGTGTTGCGCTGTAGGTGGCGCTGGTCACCGGGCTGTCGGTGAAGCCGGCCTCATAGGCAATCGCCCGCAGCGTGGTCGGATTGGTGGTGATGCCCACTGGGCTGTTAGGGTAGACCGTGCCGTTGGTCTCACTCGGCGCGCTGCCATCCGTCGTGTAGCGAATGGTCGCACCGCCCGTGACTGTGGTAATCGTCACCGAGAGCGGGGGCGCACCGCTGGCCGGACTGAAGACCGGCGCGGCGACTTGCGGAACGGCGATGGTGTAGGTGGCGCTGGTCCGCGGGCTGTCGGTGAAGCCGCTGGCATACGCGATCGCCTGCAAGGTCGTCGTGCTGCTGATGTTGACCGGGCTGGAGTAAATCGTGCCGTTGGTCTCCGTCGGCGTGCTGCCATCCGTCGTGTAGCGAATAGCCGCACCGCTGGTGGCGGAGGTGATGGTCACGTTCTGCGCCGTCGAGTAGGTGCCGCCGCCGGGAGTAAAGACGGGCGCGGCCGCCTGCGGCTGGACGCTGGCAGGGGTTATCTTGAGCAGCCGGCAGGCGTGCGAGGCCAGACTGCCGCTGCTGAAACTGCCGCTGGAGGTTCCCAGATCAGTATGCGTCCACAGATCGCGCACCGTGGCCGAACCGCTGAATCCGAGATCGGTGGAGAAACTGCAGGTGATGGTCGCGCTGCCGCTGCCCATGTTGAAGATTCCGACGGTATACGAACCGTCCGGATTTTTCGCGCGCCAGACGCCGGAGGTCTTGCCAGGAGTGGCGACATGACCGGCTTGATCGACCGCGATGACCTCGGTGTTGGTGATCAGGGGAATGTCACCGGAATTCAACTTGGTCAGGTCCTGGCCGAGAATCAGCGGCGAGCAGCAAATTGACCACAGCGTCACCGCACTTCGGCGTTCATTGGTCGAGGCATAGTTGTTGGCCTGGCCGACAAGCAATGAATCCATGTCGCCCCAACCGCCCGGGCCTTCGAAGGGAGCCCATTGCGGAGAATCACTGTATCGACTGCTGACATCCGACCACGTGCCGTGGACGTCGCCGTCGATGCGCCAGGAATTTGAAACCTGCTCCCATGTGGCGGCGTTCGCAAATTTCAGGGAGTTGGACAACTTAATCCAGATCGGCCGGCTGCCCGCGGGCGTGGCCTGGGTGGCGATCAGCCATTGCTGCATGTTGGTGCGATCATCCGCCGAAATGTTGCCTCCGCCGGGTCCGACGAAGTCCCACATGACGTAATCGACGCCCCAAGACGCCAGCATGTCCGCATAATTCTGGATCCATTGCGTTGCGCCGGGCTTGGTGAAATCGATCTGATAGGAGTAGGAGGCTCCGCTGGAGTTCTCGGTGTTGCCGTTGGTCAGGGGTTTGACCACGATGTCCTGCGTCGTGTACGGCTTGCCAGTGGAGGGGTTCAAGGTGTTGTCGATCGGATATTTCCCATCGTAGCCGGCCTTGAGGATGCCCGGCGTCAAATAGATGCCGATTTTCAGCCCTTTGCCGTGAACGTAGGAAGCGATTCCCGGTATTCCGCTGGGAAATTTGCTCGAATCAGCTTTGGCAAATCCGTGGCTATCCGTGCCGCTCTCGTCACGCCAGCCGGAATCCATGGCCAGAGTATTGTAGCCAAGGGAGGCAAGCGTCGTGCCCGCGGGCAGGCCGGAGACTTGCGCCAGCAAGGCATTGGTTTGTCCTTCAACCGTCGTATGGGTGTAGCTCTTGCCAAACGTCTTCCAGCTGTTCCAGCCCATTGCAGGGGCCTGGCCCAGGCCGTTGTTTGCGGCAGTGGCGGTTAATGGCAGCAACAATCCTCCGGTCAGGGCGGCGGCAAAAACTGCAGCAGTGGTCAGACGGAGGGTGGAAAAACAGCGGCCGGCGGCCGGCTGGAAATGACTTGAAATTTCCAAGTCGTGGGTGGGTTGGGAACAGGCATTCATGGGGAAGGGCTAATGACAGAACTTGCCTCTGCCGGCCTGCAGCAGCCGCAGGTTCGGAAGGCGTGGGGTTGGGGACGGCGGGGTGCCAAGCTTGGGGTCAGCTTAGTGTCGGGTAGCAAAAGTAACCGGCCCAACCTATGCGTCGATCAATCCCCGATGCAACACCTATAAAGTGATTGGCCCGATCAAATTTTATGAGGCGAAGGGCAAGGCTTCGATTGATGATGGCCGCGCAGGGAATAGCCACGCTCGCCAACTCCTCCGTCCTGCGTAGAATTTCTTTATGTCCAAGGAGCGTTACATCGAGGCCAAGCAAAAGTGGGCCGAGAAACAGAAGGCGCGCGGGGTCGCCGCACGTACCGTGGCATCGGCCGGCCGCCTGCCGCCCGGCCAGAAGCTCACGACCGGCTTTCCCGTGCTCGACCTCGGCGTGCAACCCGAGGTACCCCTTGACCAGTGGACGCTCACCCTCGACGGCCTGGTGGAAAAGCCGGCGGTGCTCACCTGGGCGCAATTCAACGCGCTGCCGCAAGCGGAAGACACCAGTGATTTCCACTGCGTGACGACGTGGAGCCGCTACGACTGCCGCTGGGGCGGCGTGGCCTTCACCACGCTCTACGAGCTCGTGCAGCCACCATCCGCCGCGCGCTTTGTCTATTTCACGAGTTACGACGGCTACTCGACCAATGCGCCGCTCGCGCAGTGCCTCGACGATGACGTGCTCGTGGCGACGCGCTTCGACGGCGCCCCGCTGCCGCGCGCGCACGGCGGGCCGGCGCGCGTCATCATCCCCAAGCTGTACGCGTGGAAAGGCGCAAAATTCGTCCGGGGCATCACCTTCCTGGCGGATGACAAACCCGGCTTCTGGGAGACGCGCGGTTACTCGAACACCGCCGATCCGTGGAAGGAAGAACGCTACTCGTGACGCACGGTCGCGGATTTATTTTCCCGCGGCCGCTGCGGATTGGGCGCGAAGCTGCTCCAGTCCCTTGCGCGCCTCGGCATCATTTGGATTGATCCGCACGGCCTGTTCAAATTCCCCGATTGCTTCCGGCATCCGGCCGAGCTGCATGAAAAGAACGCCGAGGTTGTGGTGGGCCTTGGCGTAATCGGGCTTGAGCCGCGTCGCCGCCTGGAATTGCCCGACGGCGTCCGCTGATTTCCCGGTCCGCACGAGGGCGAGGCCGAGATTATAGTGCGCGTCAGCATTGTCAGGCTCAGTTAACAACGCCTGCTGATAATGCCCGATGGCCTCTTCAAAATGCCTGCTCTGGGCCAGGGCGACGCCCAGATTGTTGTGGGCCGAGGCGTAATTCGGGTTCAAGCGCAGCGCCTGCTCGTAGCAGGCGATCGCGTCCGGGATTTTGCCCAGGCTGGCCAGCGCGATGCCCAGGTTCAAATCGGCCTCGGCATAATTCGGATCGAGCCGGCGCGTCGTTTCAAATTCCTCGATGGCGTCCGCGGGCCGACCGCTTTGGAACAGCGCGTTGCCAAGGTCTTCATGGAGTTCGGCGATGTCGGGCCGGATTTTCAGGGCCTGCCGGTAGTGATCGATGGCCTCGGAGGCGCGGTTCATCTGGACAAGCAAAATGCCGAGGTCCCGATGTGCCGCGACCATCTCGGGCCGGAGCTGCAGCGCCTTTTCATATTCCTGCAGTGCCTCGGCCCGTTTGCCGACCTCATCCAGCGCAGCCCCGTAGTCGAGGTGAGCGGTGGGATTATTGGACTTCAGCCGGATCGCCTCCTCGTAATGCCCGATCGCCTCGGCCACCTGCTTTCTTTGAAACAGGATGACGCCCAAATTATCGTGCGCCATCCAGCAAGCGGGATTCCGGGCAAGCGTCGTCCGGTACAAGGTTTCCGCGTCGCGATACATTCCGCATTGCCGCCAGGTCAGTCCGCCCAGCGCGGTCAGCAGCAGCCCCGGCAGGATCCAGCGCGCCGTTTTAAGCGACGGTGGAATGTGTTCCAACGCCACGGTCACACCCGCCGAGAGGGGCACGAGGAGACCCAGGCTCGCCAGATACTGGAAGTGATCGGCGACAAATGAAAAAATGAACGGATAGACGTTGAGAAAACCCAGGACGGGGAAAAGCGTGCCCGCAAAAAACAGCACGCCGGCCAGCGGCGCACGCGACCGGCCGCGCCACCACCAAAGCACCCCCACCAAGACGATCACAGCCAGCGGAAACCCATACTGCCAGAGGGCCGCCGCATTCACGTCCCAGCGCGGGTAAATGAAATCGAGCGGGAACGGCCAGACCAGCTTGGTGCCGTAAAACCAGACCACCCGACCCGCCACGAGAAACCGCTGGGCGAAACTCAGGGTGAAATCCGCGCCTTCGGCTCCCAGCTGGCGCTCGACCCACGAGGTGAACAGGCCCGCCGTCGCACCGATGACAAACCAAGGCAGCAACGGCACCACGTCGCGGCGCCAGGACAGTCGCCCGCGCCGCCACCAGAAAATCACCAGCAGCGCCGCCGGCAGCGTGGCCGTCACGCTCTTGCTCAACAGCGCCAGCACGAAAAAAAACAACGCCGCCGCGTACGTTCCCGGCCGGCGCTTTTCGTCGAAGCGCAGATAGGCCAGCACCGACAGCAGGTAAAACACCGTGGAGAGCGTGTTTTTCTGCTCCGTGATCCAGGCCACCGATTCGACGCAGACCGGATGGAGGGCGAAAACAAAGGCGGCCAGCCACGCACCCGCAACCGACAGCCGCCGCAAAACCAGCACCAGCAAGCAGGCGCTGGTCGCGTGCAGCAGGATATTCACCAGGTGGTAATACACCACGGCGTCCCCCCACAGGCGGTGCTCAAGCCAGAATGCGCTGTGGAGAAGCGGATAATACTGCTGCGTCGCGTGAATATCGAACCAGATACGTCCCAGCCCGTGCAGCGAACGCAGGTCCGGCCGGGTCACATGCGCGTCATCGTCCCAGATGAAGCCGCCCCGGATGGCCGGAAAATAGGCGAGCAGGGTGACGGCAAAGACCAGCACGTAAGCCCACTGTTCGGACATGCGAAATCCCCGTGGCGCCGTCCCCAACGGGGATGGCGCAGAAATCGAATTGCGATCTTCGGATGGCGGGGACACGGGACCTGTTGCGAGCCGGCGAGGCTGGTCGCAGCCCGGCGGCGTGACAAAACGTCTAATGTTTCTGCTCAGTCAGGCGGCAGGACTGCCAGGCGAGAAAACGCCAGGTGCCACCCTCCAGCCGCCACACGCCGAGAAAACCCAAATACAGAGCGAGTGGCTGGCCGTCGGTGACCGATTTGACATGGCAGCGGCCGGTCATCAGCACGATGCCGGGCGCCGCGTTCGTGAATTTGCGCGACTCGTAGTCGATCGAAAAATATTTCGTGTGACCGCTCATGATCGCCTCCATATAGGCGGCCTTGTCATTCACCATGCCGCTGGAATGCGCATAGTTGAGGTCGTCGGAAAAAATCGCATCGAGCTTCGCGCGATCGGCGGCGATGGTCGCGGCCACGCGGGCGTCGTCGGCCTGGCGGGCAGCATCGAGCGCGGGATCGGGCGCCGCCAGCAGCGGTGCGGCCATGAGGGCGAGAAAAGGCAGGAGTCGGAGGAATTTATGCATGGGGTTCATCAGAGTTGGATCGCTTTTCTGCCTGCAATCCGGCCGGAAGAAAATCCTAATTTCACGCCGGGATGCAGATCGCCAGCCGCGACCGGGAAGAAGCCACCCCAAGACGTTTCGCCCAAACCATGCGCCTCTTTCCTCCCCTGCCCTTCCAAAGACACCGTCGCATCGGCGCCGTGAAGATGGACAACCCCCGCCAACCCAATCAACTTCGGTTGACCGCCGGACCGACTCAACCGGCGGTTCCCCCAAAATGAGCCCGGTCAACCCCGACGACCCATCCAGCTCCCCGCCAGCGTGGTGGCGCACTTTCAACCGGCATCATTGGTTCATCTTCATCGCCGCCTCGCTGGCGTGGCTTTTCGACTGCCTAGACCAGCAGGTCTTCAATCTCGCGCGGGACGGAGCGGTCGAGCAGCTGCTGGCCGACAAGGCGAAGGCCACGGAATACGCTTCGTACACGACGTCTTTTTTTCTCATCGGCTGGGCGATCGGCGGCCTGGTGCTCGGCTCCCTCGGCGACCGTTTCGGCCGGGCCCGCATCCTGACGCTCACCCTTTTCATTTACTCGGTGTGCACAGGGCTGAGTTCGTTTGCGACCAGCTATGCGGGCTTTTGCGCGTGTCTCCTGTTCACCGGCCTGGGCATCGGCGGTGTCTTCGGCCTGTCGGTGGCGCTGGTCGCGGACTCGGTTCCCGACCGCACGCGCGCGCCTGCGCTCGGCCTGCTGCAATCCCTTTCCGCGTGGGGCAATATTGTAGCCGGCTTCATCGGCCTGGGCATCGGCATACTCACCGCTCGGGGACTGGTGCCCTTCGGGCTGAAGACCTGGCAGGCACTGTTTCTCGTCGGGGCGGTGCCGGCCTTTGCCTGCGCCTTTGTGCTCCTGCAGGTGCCCGAACCGGAAAAATGGGTTCAGGCTCGCCGCGAAGGCGCACAGCGGGGAATTAAATTCGGCTCGTACGGGAAGCTGCTCGGACATCCGCGCTGGGCCCGGCATGCGTGGCTCGGGCTGATCCTCTGTTGCGCAGGCATCATCGGCCTGTGGGGCCTGGGCAATTTCCATCCGAAGATCGTCCGCTCAATCGTCGAAAGCCATTTCGCGTCCGCCCACCTGCCGCCGGCGGCAATGGCCAGCGCGATCGCACACTGGAGTTCCGTCGGCCTGGTCTGCCAGAACGTCGGCGGATTTTTCGGCATGCTCGCGCTCTCCAAATTCGCGCAGGTGAAAGGCCGCCGCGTGGCCTTCGTGGTCGCGCTGCTGCTTTCCTTTTTCGCCACCCAGCTGGTTTTTCGTTATATGCGGGAGTTCAGCCAGATCTATTGGATGCTGCCGATCATGGGCTTCAGCCAGCTGTCGGTCTTCGGCGTTTATGCGATCTACCTGCCGGAGCTTTTCCCGACCAGTTTGCGCAGCACCGGCACCAGCTTCTGCTATAATTTCGGGCGGCTGGCCGCGGCCACTGCGCCCTTCACCATCGGGCGGATCACCAAAAGCCTCGGCGGAGACATCGAGGGATTTCGCACGGCCGGCCTGTGGGTGAGCCTCGCCCTGCTGGCCGGCCTCGTCGTCCTGCCTTTCCTCCCCGAGACCAAGGATCAGCCGCTGCCCGAGGAATAATTTTACCGCGCCAGGAAAATGCCGCGTTCAGGTCAGCGGATTGACGTTCACCCACGCGCGTTTCTGCCACGACAGGAGACCCTGCTCGGCCAGCTGGACGCCTTTCGCGCCTTCGAGGAAGTCCCAGCGAAAAGGTTCGTCTGCGACCACGTGCTTGAGAAACAGCTCCCACTGCACCTTGAAGGCATTGTCGTAGGCCATGGCGTCCGGCAGTTTCTGCCAGCCTTCGAAAAAATTGATCGGCTGGGGAATGTCGGGATTCCACACCGGCCGCGGGGTCTTGTCGGCCGGCTGGATCCAGCAGTCGCGCAGGCCGGCGACAGCCGAACCCTTGGTGCCATCGACGTCGATCGTGAGCAGGTCGTCGCGGCGGACGCGCACCACCCACGAGCTGTTGAAATTGATGATGACGCCGGTTTCCGTCTCGAACGTCGCAAACGCCGCATCCTCGGCCGTGCAGCGGTAGGGCCGCTTCTGCTCGTCGTAACGCTCCGGGAGGTGCGTCGCGCCCAGGCAGGACACGGACTTCACGGGACCGAAGAGATTGTCGATCACGTAGCGCCAGTGGCAGAGCATGTCCATGATGATGCCCCCGCCGTCTTCCTTGCGATAATTCCAGGACGGACGCTGGGCGGCCTGCTGCGGGTTATCGCCCGGGAAAACCCAGTAGCCGAATTCCCCGCGGACGGACAGGATGCGGCCGAAAAATCCCGCATCGATGAGGCCTTTCAATTTGAGCAGGCCGGGCACCCAGAGCTTGTCCTGGACGATGCCGTTTTTGAGGCCGGCGACCTGGCATTCCTTGTAAAGGGCCAGTGAGGTCGCGGTATCGAGAGCAATCGGCTTCTCGCAATAAATGGATTTTCCCGCGGCGATCGCCTGGCGCAGGCAGGCGGGGCGGGCATGGGTGGTCTGCGCGTCGAAGTAGATGCGGTTGAAAGGATCCTTCAACACAGCGTCCAGATCGGTGGACACCCGCGACACGCCGTGCGCCTGAGCCAGGGCCTGGAGCTTGCCGGCATCGCGACCCAGCAAAATCGGATCGGGCATGATGGTGTCGCCATTCGCGAGCCGCACCCCGCCTTGCTGGCGGATGGCGAGGATGGAGCGGACGAGGTGCTGGTTGGTACCCATGCGCCCGGTGACGCCGTTCATGATGATACCAATGGTGTGCTCTTTCATGCTAAAACGGGTTGAAGGGAAAATACTCAGCAGCAGGCAAGGTAGGCGGCCTTGATGGACTCGAGAAACTTGTGCTGGTTCGTCGCCCAGAGCCGCGTGGAGAAGATTTCGACCTCGTTGAAGCCCTTGAAGCCGGCGGCCTCGACCCAGCCGCGGATCTGGCGGAGCGGAATGCAGCCCTCGCCCATGAGCCCGCGATCGTTGAGCAGGTCGGTGGTCGGGGTATGCCAGTCGGAAATATGAAAGGCAAACAGCGTGCCCTCGCGGCCGGCGGCGGCGATCTCCTCCTCCAGGCGGTCGTCCCACCACACGTGGTAGACATCGACCGCGATCCCGAGCCACGGGGATTCAAACTGGCGGCAAAGCGTGCGGGCCTGGCCCATGGTGTTGATCGCGGAACGGCTGTCCGCGTACATCGGATGCAGCGGCTCGATGGCGAGTTTCACGCCGGCGGCGGCGGCATGCGGCAGCACCGCGGCCAGGCCCTCCGCGATCTGCCGGCGCGCCTCGGCCAGTGGCAGGCCCGGCACCGCACCGCATACCAGCACGATCAGGGGCGCGCCAAGCATGGCGGCCTCGTCGATGCACCGGCGGTTTTCATCGATCGCCTGGCGGCGCCCCTCCGCCGTGGCCGCCGGAAAAAAGCCGCCGCGGCAAAGGGAAACAATTGAGAGGCCGCTTTCACGGATCTGGCGGCCGGCCTCGCCGGCCTCGCGGCCCTCGAGCGACTGGCGCCACACCGTGATGCCCTGCACGCCCGCCGCGGCATAGAACTTCACCGCCTGGTCGAGCGACCACGATTTTGTAGTAATCGTATGGATACACAGGCGGGCGAGATCGGCGGGGGGCTGGGCCATGGAGCAGCGGGAGTTGGACGGTTCGGCGCGGCGGCTTCAGGGGCTGAAGAACGTGTAATAGGGTTTGTTTTCCGCCAGGCGCAGGAGCAGCAGCGCCAGTTCGCGCGCATGGTAATCCCCCCACAGGCAGGACTCGCCGCAGGGAACCTTGCGTCCCTTGGGCACGTGGTCCCAGCCGTTGGGCCGGTGGTAGACGGCATGCAGGAGAAGGCCCTGGTGTTTCGGCGAAGTCGCCAGATAGGCGTCGCTGAAGAGCGTGCGCGCGATCGTGAGGCCGGCCGCCATGTAGCGGGCGCCGGCCGCAGGCTGCCGGTGTGTTTTGAGATAATGGCCGAGCCGCACGAAGCCCTGCGCGGCGATCGCCGCCGCCGAGCTGTCCACCGGTTCGCAGTCGTTGAAGGGATCGGCGGGGCGGTCGAGGTAATCGCCAAGACGCGCGAGACCGGGTGCTCCGGTGTCCCAGTACGGCACGCCGTCGACCGGCGTGTGCTCAATGTAGAAATCGGCGGTGGCACGGGCCGTTTCGAGGAAGCGGGCGAGCATGGCCGGCTTGCCGCCGTGGCCGGAAAAGGCGGCGCGGGGCAGCGTGTCGAGGAATTCGAGCTGCTCCGCGTAGCCGCAGAGAATCCAGGCCAGCCCGCGCGTCCAGGTCGTGAAGGGCGAGTAGCCCTGCTGCGAACTCGGACAGCGGTAGGAACCGTCGTTGAGATTGAAAATCGATTCGTGCGCCACGCGCCCGCGTACGTCGTAAAGATCGCGGCCCCGGCCGAAATAGACGTTGTAACGGGCGGTGGTCTCGGCGTGGCGGAGGAGCCGGTCGAGCAATGAAATCCGGCGGTCGCGTTCGCCCATGAGCACATGGCCCAGCTGGTGGGCCACGGCGAGGACGCGGAGCGAGCGGATGGTGTCGGCGAAGAGGGAATGCGGACCGTTGAAGGAGTAGATGTAGCCGAGGTTGCCCGGCAGGTCGGTCCAGCGCGCGGCCTGAACCGCCCCGCTGACCTTGAGCGCGAGCTCGTAGAAATCGAGTTCGCCCTCGTCGGCCGCGATCTCGCCGGCGAGCGCCAGCTGGCGGAGCAGGCCGTAGGTGGAGATGTTGTTGAAGCCGTGATCGTGCACGCCGGTGTGGCTCACGTGGGCGGCCATGTGGCGCCGCGTGCCCTCGCGGCCGAGGGCGAGCGCGCCGGTGTCGCCGGTGGCGGCGAACTGCAGGAGGGCCGAGCCAAACTGGAAACCCTGCGTCCACTCGGTCCAGCCGCGCGAGGCATATCGTCCTGAAACTGTGAATACAGGGGCGCCCTTCGCCGGATCCCAGGTTTTCTGCAGCGCCTCGATCTTCCGGCCCGACAGGGCGAAGAGCCGGGCGACGGGGCCGCGCAGGGCCGCGGGGGTGAGCGTGCGGTCGATCTTGATCATGCGGAGGGGAAAATCACAGGCGGCGCAGATGGAATCCGCCATCAACGGGAATGACCGCGCCGGTGGAGAAAGGAAAATGCCCGGCCAGGATGGAGCGGGCCGCCCGGCCCACGTCCTCGGCGGTGCCCCAGCGGTTTTGCGGCACCAAGCCGCCGGCGAGAAGCTTGTCGTAGGTTTCCTTCACGCCCGCCGTCATGTCCGTGGCCATGAGGCCGGGCCGGAGTTCGACCACCTGGATCTGCTCGGCCGCGAGGCGGGTGGCCCAGAGCTGCGCGGCCATGGCGAGGCCCGCCTTGGAAATGCAGTACTCGCCGCGCCCAACGGAGGCGGTGTCGGCCGAGATTGACGTCACAAAAATGATCTTGAAGCCGCCGGGCAGCAGCGGCGCGGGCCGGGCGGAGAGCCAGTGGCGGACGACGGCCTGCGTCAGGAAATACGGGCCCTGCAGGTTCGTGCGCATGAGCTGCTCGAAGGACTCTTCGCCGGCCTCAGTGATGTCGGCCCGGACCTTGGGTGCAATGCCGGCATTGTTCACAAGGGCGTCGATGCGGCCGAAATGCGCCAGCGTCTCCGCGACGAGGCGGCTGCGATCCGCATAGGCGCCGACGTCCGCCTGCAGCGGGAAAAATTCCTGCGCGGACGAAGGCGCGGTTTTCCGGCAGAGGGCCATCGTCTCCTCGGCCGCGACTCGGTTTCCCACATAGTTGATGGCGATCGAATAACCTTCCGCGGCCAGCTCGAGGGCGATGCCGCGGCCAAGGCCGCGGCTGGCACCGGTGACAAGAACAACGGGAGTCGGGTTGCTCATGGTGCAAGCATTGTGGGGAGTAAATCGTCGGGAAGCAATGCAGGGAAGTACGACGCAGCGCCAGGCCCGGCGGCTTCAGTTTTAGACGAACCGGGGGAAGGCACGGGCTATATTTCCACCACGGTGATTTCCGGCGGGCAGTTGAAGCGCGCCGGCACCTTGTACGTGCCCACCCCGACATTGACGTACAGCGGGCCGGCGGGCGTGCCGAAAAGCCCCATGTCATAACGGCCGACAAACCGCGGCAGGGCGACGGGCCCGTACAGCGGAAGGCGCACCTGCCCGCCGTGCGAATGGCCTGCAAACACCGCGGCAAAGGTTTTTCCCTCCGTCTCGTTGGCCGTGATGGGATAATGGGTCAGCAGCAAGCGCGGCAAATCACCCGGCGGCCGGATGAAACCCACATTACGCTCGGCCGAGCCGCAGAGCTCGAGCTTGTCTCCTGCCGGGCGGGCCATCTGGTTGACGAGCCAGGCGCCGCCGGTGGCGGCAAACACCTTTCGATTGAGCGCGAAGGAGGAGCGGGTCGCGTAGTCGTGGTTCCCCGGCACGCCGAAAACGGGACGGTTGATTTTTGCGATGAACTCCAGCGCGGCGTCCTGGAAAATTCGCTGATCGATCAGGTCGCCGAGAAAACAAACGAACTCCGGCTGCAGGCCGTTGATCGTGCGGACGACCTCTTCGGCGTAATCCGCATCCCCGCGGTAATGAAAATCGCTCCAGACGACGAAGCGCGTGCGCGGCTGATCCGCCAGCCGCAGGTGACTGACACGGAGGCGGTGCGGTTCGAAAACGAAAGCCTCCCCCAGGCCGGCGCCCAGCACCGCCGCAGCCGCCACGCCGAGAAACCGGCGCCGGGTGAATTTCCGCTTTGTTTCCATGTTCCGCACTGCTACTGCCGCACCAGACGGCTCCCTTTGGCAAGGCCTGTCGCCATTTCCCGGGGAAAGTTCCTCCCTGCGCGCACAAAAAAGCCCTGCACGCGTGCGGGGCTTTTGATCCCGCAAGGACTTCAAACTCGAGGAGAGGCAGCCCGCGCGGGAGCGGCGCCGACCAGCCGCAGGTGCAGAGTCGCCACGCCCGCCCCGAGCACGGCTCCGGCCAGGGCGTCGAGCGCGACATGCTGGCGGATGGCCAGCGTGGAGTAGACGATGCCAAGGCACCACAGAACATTCAGCCCGCGGATGATGCCACCCGCCCCCACTTCGCGCAGCAGCCGGTCCAGCCAGAGGGCGGTGAAGACCGCGAAGGCCACATGCAGGGAAGGCAAGGCGTTGCCCGAGGCATCGACTTCCTGAAGAAACGACAGCGACGGATGCCGCGCCCAATCAATTCCGGACTTCGGCACCGCCGTCGGCCACAGGAAAAAAACGCCAAAGCCGATCAAACTGAGCCCAACCACCGCGATGCCGTAGGATCCGAGTTCACGGCTGTTTTTCAACAGCGCGGGCGCGAGCAGGACATAAACCCATAACGACACATAAAGCGGGAATGCCTCCGGACGAAAAGTGACCAGCCGGTCAAGAACCGTGAACGGGACGATCGTGATCGGAAAAAACCGATGATTGAGCAGCCAGAAGTAAACGGTGAAAAATGCCGCCATGCCCAGCATTGAACCCAGCATTTTGGCCACCCATAGGATGCGCAGCCGCAAGACCGCCTGGCCGAGCCAGCTGACAGTCGGTCGGCGCGAATTCGGAAAGTCCATGGGCGGCTCCCAGTAGGCAGAGCCAAGCACCGCACCGCAAGCGCGCAGGGGATTCATGACCACCCCCTCCAAAAAATATTGGACGGTTTTATTTGCGCCGCCTGGCAACTGCAGAATTTTTCCCGCCGGCCGGCCGGCGGATAATTTTGGCCGGATTCGAGCCCGCAACCACCAATTTCCCAGTCTGCAAATTCACCGACACTGTGTCCAAATCCGCCACGGCTCCGTTGTCCGCCGGAGAACGGAATGTGGCGGTCAGCGTCTTCGCATCGCAGGTGATCAGAAGATAGCCAAATTTCACAATCGGATCTATCTCCAGCGTGTAATCGGCCACGGTGATCGGAGCCGGCTTTAGCTTCGACTGCGGCGGGGTCGCCGAAAAACCCCCGCTCCCGGCGACGATATACGGGATTTCCTGGCCGGTCTGCTGCAACCGCCTGGTGAACCGCTGATAGAGATGGGCATGACCGGAAAGGACCATGTCCGGCCAGATGCCGGCGGCCTGGCAGACTTGGCTGATGTCGCTTTCCACGCCGCCAGAACCGCCATGCTGACTGTCCACCGACAAGGGCGGATGGTGCACGGCGATGATCACGGCCCGCCGGCCCGCCTGACGCTGTGGCTGCAACCGCTGCAACTCGCTTTTAAGAAAGTCCAGTTGCACGTCGCTGATCGGAAAATTTCCTTTCTGCGAGGAGATTACGCCGGGGCCGTCGAGCACATTGCTGTAGAGGCCGATGATTGAAACGAAAGGCGCATCCAGGGTGAAATAGACACCCGGCTGGGTCATCATGCTGCGAACCAGGCCGCCGGCATCCGGCGAAGCCCCGGGCGCCGCCGCACAGAAATTGGTCAAAAAGGGCTGGAGCGAGGGCACCTGCGGCGCACTTGAGTCCGGCCCGAAAACCATGCCGTCGTGATTTCCCGGAATCGCGAAAATGGGCCGGTCATACGCTCGATACGGCTCATAAAACTGATCATAGTAATATTGGCTTTCGCCAAAATTATACACGATATCGCCGAGGTGAAAAAAGAAGGCGGGGACATCCGCACCACCAGCCGCGATGTCGGCTGCCATCGCGTCGGCGACCCTGGCCTGATTGGCCAGCGCCTGCCGGACGGTTTGGTTGAGATTGACCTTGGCTGCGCCGGTGTCGCCGACGGCGTGAAATACAATGCGCCCCGCTTGCTGGATCGCGGCGGCCATTCCCGGGCCGACAAAGTCGTCCAATTGCATTTGCAGCGGGACACCAGCCCGCGGAGGCGGGATGGGCTGCACCTGCATTTGATGCAGCAGATAATAAGGCGAACTGTAGTACGACGCACTGGTGTTATCGACCCGAAAGGACATCTCGTCGCTTCCCGGCTGGGGATCGGCAAACAACCGTCCGTCCGGACCAATCAGTTTTTGATCGGGAGCCATGGCCTGTCTTTTTGATTTCGAATGCCGGTCCAAGGTCATCGCGGAGCAGAACGTCCCCTTGCTTGGCATCAATTCACCTTTTCGGCCATCCCTGCAGGGTTAATTTTGGATGACAAAATTGTCATCGAACTCCCCCGGCCTGCTGCCGGTATTTTCCGTTTCACGCTTGACGACGGCCTTTTTTATAACCACTACCTTTTTATAACAAGGTAGCTTGTATAGGCCCTCAATGAGCATCAACGAAAAGTTCTCCCCTATCCGCAAAGGACTCCTTGAGTTTCTCGTGCTCAAGATCATCGCCGCAGACAAGGTGTATGTGGCGGACATCCTGAAGCAGCTGAGCGGAACGGAATTCGCCACGCAGGAGGGCACGCTCTACCCGCTCCTGAGCAAGATGCGGCGCGAGCAGCTCGTGGATTACGAGTGGAAGGAATCCGACGCGGGCCCGCCGCGGAAATATTACGAGCTCACCGCCAAGGGCCGGGAACAGCTCCGGGAGACGGCCGATTACTGGCAGAAAATCAGCGGAATCGTGAAGAGCCTGGGCCAGAAGCCGGGGCCGTAACCCTTCAGAAAATCACCACCATGAACAAAGTCATTACGATCAATCTCAACGGCAACGCCTACCAGCTCGAGGAAAACGGCTATGAATCCCTCCGCGCTTATCTGGACACCGCGGCCCGCCGGCTCGAAGGCAATCCCG
The DNA here is from genome assembly GCA_035485575.1 of Opitutaceae bacterium. GTDB lineage: Bacteria > Verrucomicrobiota > Verrucomicrobiia > Opitutales > Opitutaceae > DASRHD01. Next base: position 103,027 of record DATHNW010000026.1, read on the forward strand.
ACAAGGGCGAGATCATTGCCGACATCGAACAGGCCATCGCCGACAAATTCCGGGCCGGGCTCGGCTCGTACAAAACCGTGGTGGTGACGGCCGAGGTGGAGCGGGTCATCGCCGAGATGGGCCCGGTCGAGGACGCCTCCATCGACGACCAGCCCGTTGGCTCCGGTCCGCGTGCCGCCGGCGCCGCGGACAGACACGACGGCCCGAAAACGGCGGGTGAATCCGCCGCTTCCGCCAAACGCCTGTACAAGATCGACGACGGCGCGATGCTCGGCGGCGTCTGCACCGGCCTCGCCGCCTATCTCAACCTCGACGTCACGATCGTCCGCATCCTTTTCGTCATCCTGACCGTCGTGAGCTACGGCGCCGGCATTCTCTTGTATCTTCTGATGTGGTTGCTGGTGCCCGCGGCCCAGACCTCGGCCGAAAAGGCCGCTGCGTACGGCGGCATTCCCGCCAGCGCGCAGGAATTCATCCGCCGCGCCAAGCAAGGCTATTACGAGGGAATGAAGACATTCCACGACAAGCGGGCCCACCGCCAGTGGAAGCGAAAATTCAAACAGGAAATGCGCGGATGGAAACGGGATTTCCACCGGCAAATGCACGAGCACTCGAGCCAGTGGAAGCAGAACTGGCAGCAGCCCTGGGAACCCTGCCCGCGGCGCGTGGGCGTCCCGGGCCTCATCGCCATTTTTCTCCTGTCACTGCTCAAGGCGGTGATCGCACTGGTGGCGTTGTTCGCGGCCTTCTCGCTCCTCATCACGGGCGCCATCTTCGGCCTGCTTCTGCCCGTCGGTATCCCCGTCTGGATCGGGCTGATTTTTCTCCTCATCGCCTACAATATCGTGGTCTCGCCGCTCAAGGCCCTGCGGCGCGCCTGCTGGTACGGCCATGGCCATCTCACGCCGTTCGCCGGCCTGTGGGATTCACTGGCCTGGCTGGCGGTGCTCGCCCTTCTCTTCTGGCTGGTCGACCGCTACGTGCCCCACGCGCACGAAGTTCTCCAGAATCTTCCGGCCGCGATTCACCACGTCGTGGACTCCATGCGCGATTGGTGGACGAGCCGGCCGCCTCAATCTCACCCGCCAGTTTGATTTTTTCCGGCTGAATTATGGCGTTTGCGTTACGTTTCGGTGACATCAGCCCTTCTGGACGGCCTTGATGCTTAAGTTTCTGTCCATCGCCCCGTTTTTGCTTCAATGATGAACCTCCGGGCATCCTTTAAGCTGTCACCAGATTAACGCACAACAGTCACAATTCACCGAAAAAAATCCACTCGCCATGAATTCTCTCGGCTCACGTTTCACTCTTCTCGCGCTCGGCCTCGCGGCCGTCGCTCTGCCTGCTCGCGCCCAACTCTTCAACGCCGCCGATCAGGCCGAGATCACCTCGGTGATCGACCGCGGCCCGCTCACCTTCACCAGCGTCTTCACCAAGGTCGCCGGCGATGGCCAGAACGCCACCAACTTCAATCTCGCGGCGGACGGCAAAGGCCCCTCCCTCGCCGTACTCGACGTCACGCCGTTCGACACCAGCGATGGTTTGTTCGATTTGCCGGACCAGGTCATCGGCGGCGGCACTCCCCTCGCCTTCGATTCGTCGAACAGCTGGCACCTGGCTTTCGGCCTCGATCAAAGCGCCTTCCTCTTCAATTTCACAGACGGCGCGATCCAGCGCGAAAACACGACCGGAGCCGCCGGCGCGTTCCAGACTTACAACAGCTTTGTTCTCGGGCCGGTTTTCGGCCTGGGCGATCTCGTCACCGGGTTCGACCTGGAGCATGGCACCGCGCTGCACGCCTCCTACGGCGGGACTTCCGCCCTGACCCCGAACATCCTCGGCACCCAATCGATCGAGGGCTTCCGGATCAATCGCCTTGAAGTTTACAGCGTCGCCCTCGCCGCCATTCCCGAGCCGGCCACCTACGGCCTCATCGTCGCCGCCAGCCTGGCCTTCGTGGTCCTGTTGCGTCGGAAACAGCGGACGGTCACCGCACTGACAGCTTAAAGCTGGCCTGCAGAGGGTTGGATTTCCGCGGCGCGAATTTCGCGCCGCGTTTTATTTTTCGGCTACAGCCCGAGCAGGCTGCCGTTGCGCTTGAGCCAGCGCTCCGCCTCGCGCCACCACGGACACACCTCCGCCACCCGCGCCCAGAAGCGGTCGCTGTGGTTCATCTCATAACGCAGGTGGACCAGCTCGTGGTAAATCACGTAGTCGCGCACGCTGTCGGGCGTCTGCACCAGCCGCCAGTTGAGCGAGATCGTCCCGCTGGCGGAGCATGAGCCCCAGCGCGAACGCTGGTCGCGCACCGTCACATGCCGCACCTCCACCCCGCCCAGTGCCGCCAGCTCCCACGTGCGCGCAGGCAGCTCGATCCTGGCCCGCCGCGCGAAATGGGACTCCAGCACCGGTCGGAGATCGCCGTCAAACCCTGGCACGCGAAACACGTCGGCCCCCAGGCTCACCTGCGGACGTCCGCCCTCCGCAGCCACGCGAATTTCCGCCAGCTCGCCGCGCCAGAGCACGCGCGTGCCGGCCGTCCACACACCCGCGCTGCGCGGCCGGCGGGCCTGGCGTTCGCGCGCACGCACGAGCCAGTCGCGATGCTGCTCGACAAAACGCAGCGCCTCGCGCTCCGAACCGCGCACCGGGATGGTCGCCACCGCCGTGCCGTCGCGCCGCAGCGTGAGCCGGTAATTGCGCGCCCGCGGGCTGCGCTGAAAAACGATACCCTCGGGCGTGCGACGAAGTTCCTCCGGCGGCGGTGGCTGGACCATGCCTGGCACGGGGGAAAACAGCGCCAGTAAATCCTGTTGAAGTTCCGCGCTCATCGTTCGGCCGCCAGATTATGATTTCATTGCAAAGGAGGAAGCCACGAACCCAGAGGACAGAAATCAGAGGCCGGAGTCCAGAGTCGAAAATCCAGAACGAAATGTCTTCGCCCCCTCCATGAGAATCCAATTCCGACCCCGTTTTAATTAAGAAGCCCGGAACCTGGAAAAAGCCCGCGAGGCTTCTCTGCGCGAAAACAAAGGCTGCAGGAATTGACTTCACCCTCCACTCGCCTTCGCAAGACCCCCTCAAAGTCGCTGGCGAACCGAGTCCTATGGCTGCGTTGCCGGCGAGCCCACCGCTGGCGCGGCCGCGGGCGCCGGATTCGGCTCCTCCCGGAATACGGGAATGCGCGGAGAGGGCTGGTCATACTGGCCGGGAAAGCTTCGCTTCAACTCCTTCAGCAGCGCGCTTTTTGCCTGTTTGAAGCTCGGCGTCTCCGGGCCATAGCCACCGATCAGGTCCACGATCACGTCATCGCCGACCACCCTCGCGCCCAGATCGACCTTGGACTGCGCAACCTTGGGCTGCGAATAAAGCACCAGCGTATTCTGAACCTGGGAAATATGCGTCACCTCCTCCAACGCCGCCTGCGACGCCACATTGGCCAGCGCGTCCATCAGCTTCGTTCTTTCCTCCTGGATGGTGGCGATCGAAAAAATGCGATACTGCGCCACCATCATCTTGAGATCCTTGGCCCCTTCGCTTCCGTCCGGGGAATCATCGGTGATGCAGCCGGCAGTGAAGAGCGCAAAAAAAATCGAAGAGAGTGCCAGCGCCGCGATGACTGCCGGCCTGGCGCTGAAGCGTCCGGCGACTGTTTTGAATGAGAAAGCCATGAAACCAGAGGACAACAGTCAACGACCGGAGTCCAGAGTCGAAAGTTCCAAGCGAGCCACTCCACCAGAATCCCTGATCTGCTCTCTTTTAATTAAGAAGCCACGAACCCATGAAAAATCGCAGGGTTTCTTCTGCTCTCCCTGCCTCTGTGAGAAAAACAGGGCAAGACGATGGGGATGCCGCGGAGGTTATCGGCAGACGTAGGGTTACACGGTATAGGCAAGGCCCGGCGGGTGGTGCATTATGTCCGAGAAACGCAACGTCAGCCCAACTCCAGAGGACTAATCACATGGCAAAGAAAAGCAGAGGCGGTCGGATGACTGCCGCCAAAAAACGCGCCGCCAAATCAGCCGGAGGCAAAGGCCTGGTCAAAAACCGCCCCGCCGGCCGCAGGATTATGAAAACCTGATCGCGTTCAGCCGCGACTCGCATTGCAGGGCCATCTTTCGATGGCCCTTTTTATTTTTAAATAAGGAAGCCCTGAAGCCAGGAAAATTCACCGGATTGTTTCCCTGCGCTCGTCGCCCCTTCCGCGGTGAAAAAGCCCGGCATTCGGCGTTGAATTAATCCCGCGAATCGCGAATCATCCACAGCCATGGACGCCGAGATCACGCCCACCCCGAATGGGCCGCTGCAGGCCGAGCGCATCAAGGCGCTCAAGAACGACCGCGGCGAAACCATCGACACCGCCGAGTCGATTTTTCTCTGCCGCTGCGGTCAGTCGAAGAACAAGCCCTATTGCGACGGTTCGCACGCGCCGGCCGGTTTCTCCGATCAACGGCAGCTTGCGGAGCAAAGCGGCGCCGCCGAATTCGCGGGCCGGGAAATCACCGTGGTCGACGACTTCAGCCTGTGCGCGCACGCCGGCGAATGCGTTGACGGCGCGCCCGAAACCTTTTTCACCAAAGGTCCTGATGGACGCGTGTCGCATCCCGACGCCTCGTCGGCAGAACAGTTGATCGCAACGATCAAGCGCTGCCCTTCCGGGGCACTGCTCTACAAGCTGCGCGGAAAACTCGCGCACGATTACTTTACCGAAACCGACGTGCGCGTGGAAAAGGACGGCCCGCTCCACGTCCACCGGGCGAAGCTCAACGGCGAGGCCCGGCCGGCAACCGAGGACCATTACACGCTCTGCCGCTGCGGCGCGTCGAAGAACAAACCCTTCTGCGACGGCATGCACGCCCAGATCAAGTTCCGCGACGGCCCGGTTTGAATCACGATCTTGTTTTAATTAAGAAGCCAGGAATCCAGGAAAAGCCGGTGGATTTCTTGGCGTGCTTCGCGCCTTGGCATGAAACTCAAACCGAAGGGATTTTAACGCAGAGACACCGAGGATCGGAGTCGCAGTTTGAAGTCCAAAACTGAAAGACAAAAGTGCATTTCTCCGCATCCTCCGCGGTAAAATAAACGTTCTCAGCATCGAAAGAGGACGTCCGATGCCGGTTGACGAAACCGCGCATCACGCCGCAAGTAGTGGTGGGAATTCCAAAATCAACCAAACCGGCGGGGCCTTGCGGTCCTGTCCCGAGTCTTCCCGCCAGCCTCATGGCTGACCACCCAACGCAGGATCGAACATGGCCAAAACACAGAACTCCAAGAAACAGACCAAGAAAACCGCGCTGAAAAGCCCGGCGGAAAAAAAGGCCGCGAAGCGCGCCAAGAAAAGCGGGAAGTAAGTGTTCTCCCAGTGATGACCGGATCTTCCGGTCGCTCCACTCCAGTTTAGACGCGGCGAGGCGATCAGAGCGCGGATTTGCTTCCGTGGCACTGATCGCCTCCCGCCGTTTTCAGGCTGCTTACTTTTTCTTGTTGGCCGCCAGCTTGGCCTTCGTCGCCTGCTGGGAGGTGATCAGCTGCTGCTTCTTGTTATTGGCATCGTTGGTCTTCGACTGCTTTTGCGACGCCTGCTTCTGCACCGATTTCGGAGATCTATCGCCCATGGTGGGTTGCCTTTCAATTGAGGGTTGCCTGTCCACCGCGGCTTTATGCGACGGTGGAATTCACCGTCGGAAGGTTGGTTTCCCCGAAGGCGCCCACCTTCATCCCCGAGCACCACCGTATTGTAAACAACCGTCGACGTTCCGGGGAAAGATCTGCCATGCGCAGGCTTGGCGATCCCAGCACATCGCTAGGCAAGCCATCCTGCAATCCCATGACGAATAATCAATAGATGGTTCGATTTAATGGCAAGATATTGCAATGAAACGACTAACATTAATTTAATTTGAAGTAGACAGCCAAATTCCAGAAGCCATTTTAACAAAAATTAACAATTATGGCTTTTCGTTTACAATTATATTACAAACAAGTCTTGATTCCTAGGTAATTACACCTAGATTTGAAGTCGCGATGGCTTTCAGAATGCGACTTCCCACAAATGCAATCGCCGCGATGATGACGGGGATCCTCTGGCTGTCGCCGCCGGGGGCATTAGCTGCTGTCGATAACTGGACGAGCACGACTTCCGGAGTCTGGGGCACCGCCGGTAATTGGAGCGGCGGCGTGCCGGTCAACACAAGCACCGCGACCTTCAACACGATCGTCGGGCTCAAAACCGCGATCACGCTTTCTGCAGCATCTGCGACGAATTCACTTTCGTTCAGCGCCGCCGGCGGAGCCAACGCCTACACGTTCGATACCGCCGGCACCGTGAATAATAATATGCTGACGATCACCGCCGGCATCGTGAACGCGGATGCAGCGACCCAAACCTTCTACAACGCCTTCACCCTGGCCGGCAACCAATCGTGGACCGCCACCAGCGGGGCCATGAATTTCAACGGTAATGTGAATCTTGGATCGGGAGCAACCGGTTACACGCTGACGGTCAACGGAGCCAATCCGGTCTCCATCGCGGGCATCGTGGCCAACGGCGGAAGCGCCGCGGGCAATCTCACCTACGCCGGCACCGGCACACTCACTCTGACCGGAGCCAACACCTATACGGGAACGACCAACGTCAACTCCGGTACCCTCAGCATCCAGAGCAACGGCGCACTGGGCACGGCAGCGAACACCGCCAACACCACCGTCGCCAGCGGGGCCACCCTCCAGCTGTCCAACAACATCACCACGACCAATGCCGGAACGCTCCTCCTCAACGGCACGGGATCGGGGTCGGGAGCGCTGCAAAACCTCAGCGGAAGCAATCTCTGGAACAGCAATATAACAATTGCCTCCAATGCCACCATTTTCTCCTCGGTCGCCGGAACCCTACTCACCCTCGGCAATGCCTCGGCCACCAACCTGTTCACGATGGGGAGCAACACCGTCACCTTCGACGGGCCGGGCGATACCTGGATCAATTCGAACGTCGGCGTGACCGGAGACACCGGCGGACTGATCAAGAATGGCACCGGAAAACTCACCCTCTATGGCTACAATACCTTTTATACCGGAGCGACCGTCGTCAATGCAGGCTCCGTCGATCTGCTCGTCGGGCCGTTCAACACGGGCATTTATGGCATCAATGGCTCCCTGACCATCGGCGCCGGGTCTTCCAATCCGGCCCTGGCGGGAACAGTCAACGTCAATATCGCCAGCAACAGTTACGCCAACCAGCTCTCACCGACCTCCGCCGTCACGATCAACTCAGATGGCGCGCTCAATGTCGGCGCAGCCACGAGCCTGGGCTCTCTCACGCTCAATGGCGGGCAGGTGAAGATTTCGAGCGGCATCGCCATCTCCCCCACGGGCAGCATTACCTCGAACACCAACAGCGCGCATGAAACGTCCCTGATCTCCGGCGGACAGGTCACGCTCAGCGGAGCGACCAATTTCACCGTCGCCCGGGACTCCACCATTACGAGCGACCTCACCGTCAGCTCAACCCTCAGCGGCGGATCCATCGTCAAACAAGGCGCCGGCGTCCTGACCCTGGCCGCGGCAAACACTCTGACCGGAACCACCATCAGCGCCGGCACGATCAACGCGCAGGCCACGAATGCCCTCGGCACCACCAATGGCGCCACCATCGCCAGCGGAGCCACCCTGCAACTCCAGGGCGGAATCAGCCTCGGACAAACTTCCACCACCCTCTCCGGCACCGGTGTCAGCGGCAACGGTGCGATCGAGAACGTTTCCGGCAGCAACACCCTCTCCGGCGCACTCACGCTGGCTGCCAACAGCACCATCCAGTCCGACGCCGGCACTCTCACCGTTTCCGGCGGTATCACCGGTACCAATACGAATCTGACCATGGCCGGCGCGGGCAACACCACGGTCAGCTCAGGCATCACGACCGGCACGGGTGGCGCCACCCTCAGCGGCACCGGCACCACTACTTTTTCCGGCGCTGCCAACACCTACACCGGAGACACCACGGTGAACAGCGGCACCCTGAATCTGAGCAAGGCCGCCAATGTCACGGCCATTGCCGGCAACCTCATCCTCAACGGCGGCACGGTCAACGAAACCGCCACCGGCCAGATCGCCGCCACGTCCACCCTCACCGTCAACAGCGGCACATTCGCCGTCACCGGCGGCACCGGCAACACCCTCGCCACCGTGAACTCTTCCATCGGCAGTGCGATCAGCCTCGTCACCGGCTCCACGCTCACCATCAACGGTGCTGGCGCCAGCACGGTCAACGGCGTCATCACCGGCGCCGGCGCACTGACGAAGCAGGGCGCAGGCAATCTCACGCTCTCCGGCGCCAACACTTTCACCGGGGCCGCCATGATTTCCGCCGGCACTCTTACTGCCGGCGCCCAGAACGTCCTCAGCACCTCCAGCGGCGTCACCGTCGGCAGCGGCGGAACCCTCAACCTGAATAATTTCAACCAAACCATCACCGGCTTGAACAGCAGCGGTACGCTGAACTTTGGCTCCACGGGCGGCGAGACGCTCACGCTCACCGGCGCCAATACGCTGGCCGGCACCATGGCCGGCGCCATCGGCACGCTCGTCGTCGGCTCCGGTGCCACCCTCACGCTCGGCGCCAGCTTCAGCGATCCCGGTCTCAATATCGTCCTCGCCGGCGGCACGCTCAATCTGAACGGCACCACCGACACCTTTGGCAGCCTCCAGATTACCGGCAATTCGAGCCTGGATTTCGCCAGCGCCGCCAACTCGCTCCTCACAGTCAGTGGCGTCTCCTTCCTGAACACCAGCCTCACCCTCAGCGTGACCAACTGGGCCAACGCGCAGGATTATTTCTACAGCATCAGCAGTCCCGGCCCCCAGGGCGTCACTCCCACCAACCAGATTGTCTTCACCGGCTTCAGCGGCAACAGCACCAAGTGGCTGTCGAGCGATCACGAAGTCACCCCCGTGCCCGAGCCTTCCACCTACGGCGCCATCCTCACTGTTCTCTGCCTCGGCGCATTTTTGTTCCGCCGGAGAAAAATCGCAGCGCAACAATTCTGAGTGCGTTGATCCGTCCGTTGAAAGCCGCGCCAGTTTGCCGATGACCTGCGGTCGATGGCATCGTCGCGCTTTGCGCGGAAACCTGGAGGGAGGCAGGCTTGGACAGCTTATGCCTTCGTCTCATTCCCCACGAGGGCGGGCGCCAGGGCCTGGCCTTTCAGCGGGATGCCGGTGAGCTTTTTTATGATCTGCGCCGCATGCGCCTCCGCCACGTCCACGAGCGTATGCCGTTGGTGGATGTCGATGGCGCCGACGACTTCCGCCGGCAGCCGCGTGACTCCGGCCAGCTTGCCCACGATGTCCGCCGGCGTGACGAGCTGCTTGCGGCCCACGTTCAAAAACAATGTCACCATGCCCGCCTCGCGCCCGGTGCGCGGCGCCGGCTGATATTTTGACCGGCGCGGTGCAACGGTGTCTTCATCGCGACCTTCCGGTTCGGGTCGGGGTGAAAAATGGTCGTCCGCTGGCGCCACGGATGGCGCGGCTGGAACTTCGCGCACGGCCTTTTTTTCCGCTTTCTTTTCCGCCGCGGGCGGACGCGGTCCGCCGTAGCGGGGCTTGGGGCGTTCGGCCTCCGCTTCGGCCGGAGGCGCGACGCGTTTGCCCGGCGCGACCGACTTTCCCGACGGCGCACCCTGCAGCAGGTGGATGAGCGCCGAGCAGATGTCGGTGCTGGCATAGCCCTGGTCGAGCAGGCGGTCGATCATCAGGTCGTGCGACGGGAATTTTTTCGCATCGAGGGTGGCGCGGATTTTCTCGAAAAACACGTTGGCGCGCGCCTCGTCCACCTGATCGAGCGAGGGAATGCGTTCGCGACGGATATCGAGCTTCGCCCAGCGCACCATGCCCTGCAGCTTGTAGATTTCCTGGCCGGACACGAAAGTGTAGGCGCGGCCCGACTTGCCCGCGCGGCCGGTGCGGCCGATGCGGTGGGTGTAATCCTCGGCGTCGTTGGGCAGGTCGAAATTGAAGACCACCTCGAGGTCATCGACGTCGAGCCCGCGCGCGGCGACGTCGGTCGCGACGAGAAACTCGAAGCCGCGGCGGCGGAACTTGTCCATCACGCGTTCGCGCTGCGCCTGGCTGATGTCGCCGTGCAGCCGGTCGGTCGAGTAGCCGCGGGCGTGCAGGTGCTCGTCGAGCTCGTCCACCATGATCTTCGTGCTGCAAAAGATGATGCCGTAGCGGAAATCGTGCACATCGATCAGCCGGGTGAGGGCCTCGATCTTCGAGCGGCGGTCGACTTCGAAGTAAACCTGCTCCACCTGCGGGGCGTTTTGCGCGACCGAGGCGATCTTGATCCACGACGGGTCGCGCGAGTAGCGGCCGATGAGGTCCTGGATTGCGCGCGGGATGGTCGCGGAAAAGAAAAGGAGCTGCCGTTTTTCCGGCACGGCCTTGAGGATTTGCTCGATGTCCTCGCGAAACCCCATGTCGAGCATCCGGTCGGTCTCGTCGAGCACGACGAGCTTGAGCTGGTCGAGCTTCAGCGTGCCCCGGCCCATGTGGTCCATCACGCGGCCGGGCGTGCCGATGACGACCTGCGTGCCGGCGGCGAGCGCGCGAAACTGCCGTTCGTACGACTGCCCGCCGTAGATCGGGACGGCCTGGATGCCGCGCTTGTAGAAGGAGAGCTTGCCCACTTCCTCCGCGACCTGCACCGCGAGTTCGCGGGTCGGGCAGAGGATGAGCACCTGCACCGCGCGCAGGTGCGGATCGACCCGCTCCAGCGCGGGAATGGCGAATGCGGCGGTCTTGCCCGAGCCCGTCGAGGACTGCCCGACGACGTCGCGACCGGTGAGGGCGACCGGAATCACCGCCGTCTGGACCGGCGAAGCTTCCTCGAAACCCATCTTTTCGACGGCCCGGAGGATTTCCGGGGAGAGGCCGAGTTCGGCAAACGGGCGTTTTTCCATGCGGCAGGATGGGCCGGCCGGCGGCAAATGGAGAGCTTAAAACGCAGGAGTGTTTTCAACCCTCACCAGTCCGCCTGGCGCATCCGGACGCCGAGACGGATTCCACCCTCGTCAAGATTCTCGACCGTCACCGAACCGCCAAAAAGGGAAAGAATGCGCTGGGCAATGGGCGGTCCCAGGCCGAGGTCGTCCCCCTGAATGATCGGCTCCGAGATGGCCAGCACGTCAAAGAAAAGCGGAACGAGGTGCGGCGGGACGCTCCGCCCGGCGGTCTCCATGGTCAAATCCACCTTCGCGGGACTGGCGCTTGCCGCAAAAGTCACGCGACCGCCGGGATGGGAAAACCGCGCCGCGGTCTCCACCATGGCGCGCAGGGCCCGGATCAACAACTCGTCCGTGCCGATGACGCGAGCCGGGCAATCCGGCACTTCGCCCAGCGTCACGTTGCGTGATTTCGCCACGTCCTCCGCCTCGGCGATGGCGACCGCCAGCACTTCCTTGAAGGCAACGGGGTGGGGCGCGAACCGCGGCCCTTCCGCGTCGATCTGGCAAAGCAGCAAGGCATCCTCAATGATCGCGACGAGCCGCTGGCGGGAAACTTCGAAAAGCGAACGGAATTCGTCCATCTCGCCACCGGCGGGAGACTGGTCGAAGATCAGCTCGGTGATCCCAAATAAACCGTTGAGCGGCGTGCGAAGCTCGTGCGAAATCAGCTTCAGGAAATCGCTCTTGGTCTTGTCCAGGACGGCGAGGCGCTCCTTGGCTTCGGCCAGCTGGCGGGTGCGCTGCCGGACCTGCTCCTCGGCGTGCTGGCGGCGCTTCTGCTCCTCGGCGGTGGCGAGCGCCTGGCGAATCGCGGGGACGAGGCGGCCCGGACGGTCCTTGAGCACATAATCGGTGGCACCGTGTTTCAACGCCTCGACCGCGCGCTCTTCGCCGATCGTGCCGGAGAGAAAAATGAACGGCTTTTCCGGACACATTGCGCGGGCCACCTTGAGCGCGCTCAAACCGTCAAATATGGGCATGCTGTAATCCGACAGGATCAGATCGAAGCCGCCCCGCCCGATTTGCTCCGTGAGTTCCGCCTGTGAAGCCACCCGCGCGATGTCGCAATCGGGCCACTCGCCGCAGATCACCGCCTGGATGAGCTCTGCATCGCAACTGGAGTCTTCAATGTGAAGCAACTTCATGGGCAGCTCGGGCTGTCCGCAACATGACCAGATCCCGACGCTGCGCAAGCCAACGCCATGATTACCCTGCACTTATTCGCATTAATTGCAGTCGACTGGCCGGCGAAGTGAGGGAAATCCCCCGGTTTTAATGACGATCAGGCGGACCCTCTCTCTTCTGCTCAATCGCGAGAAGGCGTGCGCATGAGACATTCCCCGTTCCGGTGGCCGAGAAAATCACCCGGAGCAGCCGGCAAAAATTCGCCGGCGCCTGGCTCGTTCACGGGGCGATTTCCTTTTCCAGCGTGAAATAAAAGGTCGCTCCGCGATCGACGGCTGCGTCCGCCCAGACCCGCCCGCCATGCCGGTGGACGATTTGCTGCACGATGGCGAGGCCCACGCCCGTGCCTTCGTATTCGTCCACGCCGTGCAAGCGCTGGAAGACGCCGAAAAGTTTGTGGGCGTGGCGCATGTCGAAGCCGGTCCCGTTGTCGCGGACGAAAAAGGCGTCGGCGCCGTTGGTCTTCACGCATCCGACCTCGATCTCGGCTTTTTCCCGCTTGCCGGTGTATTTCAGGGCGTTGGAAAGCAGGTTGGTCCAGACTTGCTTCAGCAACGCCGGGTCGCCTTCGCAGGACGGCAGTTCGCCGAGATCGATCCTGATCTGGCGGCTTTCACCCGGGGCCTGCAAATCGACGAGCGTCGCACTCACCAGCTGCCCCGTCTTCACCGTCTGCTTTCGCAAGGGCTGCCGGCTCAGCCGCGAGAACGCCAGGAGATCGTCGATCAATTTGCCCATCCGCTGCGCGCCCTCGCGGACCATCTGCAGCCGGCGCTGGCCCTCCGGGGGCAGCATCGGCCCGAAATCCTCCAGCACCATCCGGGAAAATCCGTCCACGACACGCAGCGGCGCGCGCAAATCGTGCGACACCGAGTAGGAAAACGTCTCCAGCTCCCGGTTCGCCGTTTCGAGCTGGGCGGTGCGTTCGAGCACGCGTTTTTCCAGTTCGGCGTTCAACCGGTGGATTTCCTCCTCCGCCCGTTTGCGCGCGGTGATGTCGCGGATTATCCCCAGCAGGTTGCCATCCGGCATCATGGTCGCGATCACTTCCGCCTCGAAGGTGGAGCCGTCCTTGCGCCGGAACTGCCATTCCCGGTAGTGATCGAGCCGGGCGTTGAGCGTGTTCAACGCCGGAGCGATCTGGTTGACCTCCGTCTGCGTGACAATGTCAGAAGCGTGCAGCCCGATCAATTCGTCGCGGGTATAGCCCAGCATCCGGCAAATGTCGGGATTGGCGTCGATGTAGTAACTCTGGGTATCGGCGATGACGATGCCATGCGGCGCATATTCGAAGAGCGTGCGATAGCGTCCCTCGATCGCCTGCCGCGCCTCTTCCGCGAGCTTGCGCGCGATCGTGAGGTCACCGACCTCCTTCTGCGATGCCCTGAGTTGTTCGTCAGGGTGCATGGAACACTTCCCGCCGCATCCGGCATTCCGCGGTCGATACGTTAATCGCGTGTTGCATGCTTCAAGCCCGATCCGAAAGAGCGGGTGATTTATGACATGCTGCACCGCCATTTTGCGATGCATTTCGGGACACCGGGCAACGCCGGCTCACCCACCCCGCCTTTTCCTGCCGCCAGACGGCCCTAGGGCAGGATCCGGTCCTTGGTCTGCGAACTGATGACGGCCTCCGGCGATTTTATGGGAATCTTGGGGGCCCATTTCAGCCACGTCTTGTCCGCCTCGTCGGCGAGGGTGAACCGGGTCTCCTCCGACGCTGCGGGCGCGAGCGGGCTGTCGTCAGGAGTGGCGAAGGCAACGCCGCCTGTGATGAGCGATTCAAGCGACGTGTTCTTGAGCTCGGCTCCGCCGAAGAGGCTGGCCTTGAAGGAAAATCCGCCCGTGTTCCAAAACTGGGAATTGGTGCGCACGAGATCGACATACGGCGCCTCCAGATGAATACGGATCAAGACCATCGTGGAATCATCGGAAAGGCGGCTGGACTCCACCGCGCCGACCTTGAATTCGCGGTAGAAGACCGGGGCGCCCGTGGTCAGCGAACCGAGGCGGCCGCTCTGCAGGATAAAGGTGCGGCCCCCGTCGCTGACGTTCGGGGCCGGCGTCTTGTCGAGGCCGGTGAAGTGCTCCGCCGGCGGCCCCTTGCCGGGCAGCACGTTGAGGCGCACACCGCTGACCAGCGTGTCGAGCCCGTGCACGCCGGAGAAGCCGATCTCGGGATGCACGATCCAGAATTGCGCGCCCTCGCCGGCGAGCGATGCGGCGCTCCGCTTCAGGCGCACGCGAAGACTGACTCCGCTCAGACCTGGCTTGAGCTCCACCGACTCCACTGTGCCGGCGGTCACGCCTTTGTATTCAAGCATGGTCCGGCCGGCCTCGACGCCCGACCCGTCGGCAAAATCGATCGTGATCTCCGGCCCGCGATTGTGCAGTTCGCGGAAACCCATCCAGCCGCCAATCGCGATTGCGATCAAAGGCACCACCCAGATGAGCGGAAAGGAGGAGGCGCGGGACACTTTTGGGGAGGGAGGAGAGCTCATGAGGTTGAAGAAGAGGGTTCGCGCCAGAGGAGGTGCGGATCGAATGCCTGGGTGGCGAGCACCGTCAGCACCACCGCGGCCGCGAAGGCCACGATGCCGCCGCGCGGCTGGACGGTCGAAAGTTCGCCGAACTGCACCAGGCCCGCGAGAAACGCGGCCAGAAAGACGTCGAGCATCGACCAGCGCCCAATGAAATCGAGGGCGGCATAAAGCCGCGTCAGCCGCCGCGAATCCTCCGCAGCGCCCCGTCGCACATTCAACAGCAGCCAGCCTAGGCCCGCGAGCTTGAGCACCGGGATCAGGATGCTCGCGGTGAATACAATGATGGCGATGGCCCACAGGCCCTGCCGCCACAGCTCCACCACGCCGGAGAAAATGGTGTCGCTGCGATTATAACCGGAGCTCTCCGTGGTCAGGACGGGCAGCAGATTGGCCGGCACCAGCATGACCGCGGCAGCCAGCGCCAGCGCGGCGGCGGTGGAGGGATTTTTGAACCGCGCAAGATAAGAGTGATGGCTCATGGCGTCGCGGGATGGGATTCGCCGGTGCCAGCAAGCGGCGCATCGAAATTGAAACTGTGCTGCGCGATCAGGAGCGAGAGGGCCATCGCGGCATAGAACCAGAATCCAACGCCGATCGTGACGTCGACGAGGCTGCCCAGCTTTATCAGGGCGACGAGGACGGCCAGCACCTGCACCTCGGGAATCGCCCAATGCTCGAGGACATGGGCGACGCGGAATAAAATCCGCAAACCGGCCGGCGGCCAGCCGAGGCGCGAAGGAGCATGCAGGGCCGCCAGGGTCACGAGCAGGACGAGCGGCAGAAGTCCGCCGCAAAGAAAAACCAGCACGGCCATCGCACGCATGCCGCCGTTCCACAAGCTGCTCACGCTGGTGAAGAGCAGGCTGGTCCGCTCGTCGCCCAGCTTGCCTGCGCTGACGAACGGCAGCAGGACCGCAGGCACGGCGAGCGCCAGACCAGTGAGGGAAAAAACCAGTGCCGTGTCGGGCCCCAGCCCCGCGCCCTTGGCCAGCACGGCATCGCAGCGCACGCACAATGCCTTCTCGCCCGGCTCAAGTTGAACCGGCCGGTGTTCCTGTCCGCATAAGTGACATGTCAGGTGGACCTCCTGGGTCATCGTTGGAATGGGATGCCGAACACGATATTCTTCGGCCGGACGACGCGATAGGGGGTGTTACCCGCATGGGCGCGCTCCCTGAAATCCGCCTCGATGGAAGGCGGCCATCCCCTCTTCCCGGAAAAATGCGGCCACAGGCTGGCGGTCCCGTTCATGGAGCAGCCATTGACCCCGGCGCCCTCCCTTCGTTCCGCCGGCAAAAGACCGGCCAGGAAAGCGCGGCAACCAAATGCCGCCGGAAACGGGGCTTCCGGCGGCGTTCGTTGTTACTGATGCAGGGACCACCAACCGGTGATATTGGCCGGTGCGATCGAGGGCCCCATGGACCCCTGGCCGATATAATGATCGTTAAGATCGGAGACCGCACCGGTAGTGATGGGGCCCATGGCGGCCGCGGTGCCTTCGGCGGTGTCAGTCGAGGCATTGAACCACGCATTCTTGATCGTCTGCGACGAACCGGACACGCCGAGGATTTTCTCGGCGAAGGCCTTCGGAAATGCACCCGCGCTATAGGCGGCACCCGATGCGAAGCCGGTGAAGATATGCAGGCCGCCGAAGGCTGCGCCCCATCTTTGGTGGGTGTTCAGACCGGCTCCGTCCGTCACGTCGAGGCATTCGCAGAGCAGACCGGCCAGCCAATACAGGCGGTCGTTGGAACCCTCGGGACCCCAGGAATGGTCGTAATTCACATTGTACGTGTGCGTGGGCATCTGCACGGTTCCGCCCGGATTGCCGGGGCGCAGCAAGTTCACGTCGTTGTTGTAGTCGGACTGAGGCGCCCCGGGGTACATGGCGGTGAACCCATCCGGCCAGCCGTCACCGTTGACCAGGACGAGATTGGCGGTGTTGATGCCCCAATTGGAATAATCGGCATCGCCATTGATCCAGGGCTTGGCCGGCAGCGTTCCCGGTTTCGAAGGTTTGATATAGTCGCCCGGCCAGGAATCGTCGCCCAACCAGCAAAATTTCTGCGATCCCGCGCCCGGGTTGGACATGCCCTGCTGCCAGCCCACGCGTTCCTGCGTCCATTCCTCCGGTTCACCGGGGCTTTCGCAACCGTAGCAGGCCGTCCCATGCGAACCGCCGCCATGGGATTGCGAAATGATCGGCTGCGCCTGGACCGGGATGGTCTGGCTGGCCAGGACCGCGATCCCGTTCGCATCGATCACCGTGACCGACACAATCTCATTCAAGGCCACCGTCTCGTTCGGCGCGAATTCCGTGCCTTCACGCGGCACGGCCCGGGCCAGCGGGACATAGCGGACCGAGCTGTCTCTGCTTTCGAGCACCGCCGGATTCGATCCGGTCCACACATACGTATAGGGCGCGCGGCCCCCGCTGGCTTCAACCCCCGCCTCGACCCGGCTGCTGCCGGAGCCGGATACCTTGAATTGGATCGAGGGGACATACGCGGGGTCGTCCGTGGCCAGAATCAGCCGCTCTTTCGTCGTTTTCACCGATCGGCTGCCGGTGGCGGGATCCTTCATCTCGATGGTCCCGGTGTACGCGTACCAGGGGATGATGCTCGTGGGATTGAGTGGCTCTCCCTTGGCCGCCGCATTGTCGAAAGGCGGGCACCAATAAACCAGCCTCAGTTTGATTTTCGCGCCGGCCGGCAGCAGCCTCGCGATCCGGCTCCTCGCCTCGGTTTCGGAAATGATTTTTACCTTCGATCCCTCCTTCACCTCGCGCCAGCCGTAATACAATTGAATGACGCTCCCTTTGGCGTTGTAGGCCACCTGCAGTTGGGCGCCCGGACCGATGAAGGGAATGCCATTGGGGGCGGCGAACTTGTAATTCACCTTGGTGTCGAGCTTCCGTTCGACGGAAATCACCGCTCCCGCGTCGTTCGTATAGGAGGCCGCGAACACCGTGTTGCCGGCGACCGCCTTCGCGGATTCAAGATGAAGTCCGGCCGAGGCAAAGGCGGCGGAAGCCGCCTTCAAGGCAGACGCAGAATCCAAGACCCTCTGCTTCTTAAGTGCATCGAAGTCGATGGCCTCGAAACTGATGGAGGCGTCCTGATTCTCATCCCGTGACATCGCCTTCAGCTTTTCCAATTGAGCGGGATCCGTCACCGGGCGGGTGGGAACATTGAGATACTCGCTGAAATCCGCGTAAGACACGACCCCGCGCTGCACCGAGAGCTTTTCCCGGGGAAGCTTGAGGCTCCCGGCCAGCCCCTTCACCTGTGCTTCGCCCGCCCCGCTTTGGATGACCTCGTAAACCGGAAGCTCATCCACCTGCGCACGGCCACGCAAACACGGGCCCAAAAGGAAGCCGGCCCCGGCAACGATCATGATCGAGATCCGATTATGGTTTTTCATGGTTTGATCTGTATTTTTTGACTTACTTTAAGCTCTACTGACCGCAGCCAGTTGTTCGATGGCAGACAGGGATGAATTCCCTGCCGCATGCTTGTTCACATGTAAAAGCAAATAATTTGCAATTATGCGCGACGGGCAAATCTAAAGGCTAGCCCGGTAAAATTAACCATTTCGTCACAGAGGAGTGCTTCCCCCGGCCGCCTCTGCGCCTTTGCGTGAGAAAGGCGTGATTCTTAATTTCAACCACAGAGACACGGAGGCACGAAGGACTCAGAGAAAACTACCCTGAGTCTCTGCTTCTCTGCGCTCCTGCGTTAAATCTGAGCTGAATTTCCACCGCGGAGACGCGGAGAGCGCTGAGATTGAATTCCGAGGAATTTCTCTGTGACCTCTGTTTTCCTCCGCGAGCTCTGCCGTTAAAAGTGTCGATACAGAGGAATTTTAACACAAAGACACGAAGGCACAGAGTTTTCAGAGAAAACCACTCTGAGTCTCTGCTTTTCTGCGCCTCCGCGTTAAATCCTATTCCCGATTTCCTGAATTTTCACCGCGTCCTGCGCTGGCACGAATGGTCAGGCCTTGTTCACGGGAAACGCGATGCCGAAATGGCCGCGCCATTTGGTGTTGATCACAAATTCCCAGCGGAAAAACGCATGGTGGGGTCCGCGTTGTTCATAAGGCGTGACCGAATGGGAAAGCAGGTCAATCTCCACGAGTATGCTGTCCGGCGTCTTGATCTTGGCCGGCAGCACGAGCGAGTAGTCCGTCAGCCAGGCCTCGACGGTTTTCTTCTCCAGCCCGGCCAGGAAAAGCGCATGCACGATGCCCACCTGGCACAAAAACGCGGTGGCGTTGAAAACCGTGAGATGAAACGCCGGATCGGTCGGGGAGGAAAAATACCGGGGCATGCGACAGGCCGCCCGGGCGCTTCGCCCCTCCACCTCAACGCGATCAATACAGTGCTCGTCTTCCCGGAATCCCTCCGCCCAGTAGGGCGAGAGCAGGGACTGCAGGGCCTCCCCCTCCAGACGGCCCTTGCGAAAAATCTGAATCATGCGGGGAACGCCGCCCGCTTTGGCTGCGACCGGCGCCGGAGGATCGTGAAGTATGGTCACAGAGCACATGGTCGTTGCGGGCAGGAACAGTGGAGTCAAACCCGATTCGATTAAATCGGCTTATAGCAAACCATTATCGAATACGGTCGTTTTATGCTCCAGGCATCCTATATTAACTCTCCGTTAGTGAAGCTTTTCATAGCAGGAAGCTTATGCAGCTTACGTGCCAATCGCTCGCCCGAAGCAGCCGTTTTTCATTCGTGAAGCCGCGCTTTTTTGCGCCGCCGGGCATTCTGCGGGAAGCGGGCCCGGCGATTATAATCCGGGCTCGCGCGAGCCGGTCAGTTTCGGTCTCTATATTGGAGAGCCCGTTATTTAATATAATTCAATACAGATTAAATTACGGCCGGCCAAACCGGATCCAGTTTGCGTCCGCCGGCGTCCAGGGCCGCATGGAATTCCCTCATGAGTACACGTCCGTGCCTGTCGGCGCATGCGCTGCCAAGCCGGAATCGAAGAATCTGGCGCCGGGGTCGGCCCGCGGCCGGGAAAATTCCGGGGAACACGGCCTCTGCACGGGAACCCAATCGGCCCCGTCGAGTTGCAACCGGAAGTAGCGGTGGGCCTCCCCATAAGTGCCATTCGGAGACAGTCCGCCGCGCTGCAACCAGGTGACCGGCACATCGTAGAAAGTACCCGGAGGCTGGCCGTTGATGCGATCGATCGGGTCACCGTGGGTCGGGTTGCCAAAATTTCCGCCGTGCTCGGCCATATGCTCCTCGCGGTTCACAAACTTGATATTGTTCGGGTCGCCGGCCAGGCCGGGATTCTTTTTCACGCTGTTGATGTGATGGCCCTCGTAGCCCGCCACCTTGCCTTCTTTTTTGAGCTTCTCCACTTCGTCCGCTTTCCACGGCCGGGTGCCCTTTCCTTTTTCCACCAGGTCCTTTTCCTGTTTCCAGGCGCGACTCACGCCCCCCTTGCGCGAATTGCTCAGCGCGCGCGCTTCCGCGTGGGCCTTCCGGATGGCCGCGATGCAGTCCTTCGCCGCGCCAATGAGCCCGATGGCGTCATCGTAGGTCAGGCCCGGGCCGTGGGCGTCGATGATCGCCATCGCCAGTGTGTCGGCGTTGTCGGTGGCGCATTCCAGCAGCTTCTTGATCGTTCTCCGCCACTTGCTGGCCAGCGACGCCTTCTTGGCATCGTCCTTTTCCAATTCGGCCGTTTCCGTCGAGTCCTGGTGGAGGCCCGTTTGCCACACGGCCTCAATCGCCCCGGTGGCCGGGTCCAGTTCGAACCAGCCGCTGGCGGCTCCCGCGGGAAGGATGAGCAGGCGCCCCGCGTCCAGCGCGGACTGCATCAGCATCCGGCCGTCCGGCGAAGCCGTGCCGGGAATCTCCGCACCCGCCGCGACCACCGTCGGCGGACCCTGGGCCAGCGAAGCTTCCAGCAGGCTGGCACAGCCCTGGTTGGCCCCGCCCGCGTTGTCCGGTTTCGCCGGATCCGTGACGAGTTCCTCCTCCACGATCGCGGCGAGGAGGCCCGTCGTCAGCTGATCCTTGAACGGCTGCAGCGAAAGCTCGGTGACGATCCGCTGCGGGTCGCTGGTCACGTCGAATTTGAACGATCCCGTCTGGTCAAAAACGGCCAGCAGGACGCGCGGGCCGGCGGAGAATCCCTGGCGCTCGAAAAGCTCCGACGCCATGGAGTCGAAATAATGAAAATAGGTGTCGGTGATGTTGTGCGCGGAATCGTCCGCCGCCGGCGCCGCCATGGACACAAGGCCGTTCGCCACCGTGATCGCCCGCAGGTTGGCGATCGACGTGTCGAGGAGGCGGGCCTGGATCTGCGCCGGGCAGACCGTCCCGCCTTCCACCGCAAAACAAAACTCCTCGAGATCGAGCGGCGCCAGCGCGGCCGCATCCACGTTCAGGTTTTCCAGCGGACCGGTGTCCTTGGCCGCCCGGGCCGCAAGACCCCAGAGATCGAGCAGGTAACGCCGGATCGGGGCACGGTGCTCATCCGGACCGCTGAAGCTGACCTCGACGCCCACCGCCGTCACGAAAGGACCGTTTTTCCCGTCGCCGCCACCGCCCATGCCGAAAAGGCCGCCACCACCGCCGGCTTTTTGGGGTGGAATGCAGGTGAACGTGGCCGACTGCAGCTGCTTGCCGTTCACCGCCAGTGAAATCATGTGGGTGTCGCCGCTCGGCGCCTCGCCGAAGGCCGCCGACAGGCCGTTGGCCAGTCCGCCAAATTGCGCTTTCGTCCGGCTGACCGAAATCATCACGGGCACGCCGGTCAGGTCCGCGCTTTTCTGCTGCGACTCGAACAGCGTGCTCTCGGTCACGCCCTGGCCGTCGTATTTCTCGATAAAGACGCGAAACCCGACCTGGCGCCAGGCATCGTCCGGCACGGTGTCCGCCGTCGAGTCCGCGGGGCAAAAGCTGGCGCCGGGATCCGCGTCGAAAAAGCAGGGATCAAGGTCGACGTACTTGCCGTCCTGCTCCACCTGCACCCAGACGTGCGATTTGATGTCCGGCAGGAACGACTTGATGGAGACTCCGCCCGCAGCCTGGCTGGCGCGGTCGCCCAGCGCCTTGAGCACGGCGGCGGTCAGGGTTTGCTGCCGCTGCAACAGGTGCTGCCGGAGGGCCGCGGTTGCGTCGCTTTTCTGCTGCGCCACGGAGGGATCATCCGGCGTGTAAGGCAGATCGAGCGTGCGCGGCGACTCATCCAGTTCCCAGCGCAGGTACTCGTCCGCCAGCTGCGCGGCGGTCTGGTCGCTCAGGGTTCCAAACGCCAGCCGCGTCTTGAAGCCTTCCCGCCGCAGCAATTCGGACAACAGCAGGGCCTTGTCGGCCGCGTTGCCCGCTTCCGAGACCAGGCATCCCTGGGCACCGCGCATCACGCCCGCGTAGGGCTCAAAGGCGATCCCGTTGTGGACAAACTCGAAGGTCGCGGCGACGTCCTTGTTGAAACCCTGCGCCCGCGCATCCAGGTCGAAGTCGCTCGCATCGATCGCGCTGCGGACGTTCTGCACGGCCGCGAGCGAGTCCTGCAGGGAGGCCTTGAGATCGTCCTCCTGCGTGGCATGGACCACCGCCAACGGAAAAATCGCCGCCAGCAGGAAAACGACCAAGCGCGTCGCAAAACCACCCTTCCCCGTTCCATTATTTGAAGCTGGTTCCTTCATGGATGCATCCGGACGAATGCGGTTTCGAAGCTATTTTCCGACCCGGCCTTGTCGATTCGTTTTTGCCTTACCTGCAGGAAATCAAAAATAGGATTTAACGCGGAGGCGCGAAGATCGCGGAGCATACTTTAAACACGGAAGGATTTCCCGGAATTGAATCTCAGCGTTCTCTGCGGCGAAAATTCAGCTCAGATTTAACGCAGAGGCGCAGAGAGGCAGAGACGCAGAGTAATTTTCTCTGCGCCTCCGCACCTTCGTGTCTCTGTGTTAAAATTCCCTGCATTAATACTTTTAACGCAGAGTAATTTTCCGGACCTCCTTGCGCAAAAGCCCATTCCCGTTAGCAACGTCTCCCCATGAGCAAAGCTCCACCGCCCCAACTGCCCGCCATCGCCGAGGCCGGCGAAACGGGCACCTTGGGGATTGTCTACCTGAAGCGTTTCTGGTCGCAGAAGATCACCGCGCAGACGCAGACTCTTCCGGGCGCCATCACGGCCGGCGATCTGGTCGCTGAAAACGTGTTGCTGGCGGGTTTGCGGCTGGGCGTGCGGGAGACGCTGGATTTTCTTATGCAGACGGCTCCTTCCTTCGAGGAATTCGAGGCTTGGGTGCGAACGAAGAGCGGCGGCACGATCGCGCCCGCGCGCGTGGAGCGATTGAACGGCGCGCTGCGCGGCACTGGTGGGTTCGCTTTGGAGAGCATCCAGGCGGAACCGGCGCTTTCGGCGGACGACCTGGCGTTTTGGGACGAACACGGCTACGTGGTGGTGAAACAAGCGGTCTCTCCCGAGCATTGCCGGGCCGCCGTGCAGGCCATCTTTGAGCATGCCGGCATGGACCTCAACCGGCCCGATTCCTGGTATGGCGACGCCATCTGGATTCTGCTGGCGCATCATCCGGCACTGTGGGCGAACCGTAATTCGGGACGGATTCACACCGCGTTTGCCCAGATCTGGCAGCGGAACGATCTCTGGATGAATGTGGACGTGTGCGGGGTGAACCCGCCGGAGCGCCCAGGCTATAAATTTCGCGGCTCGGCGCTGCATTGGGACATGACCCTGACGCCGCCTCTCCGGCTGGGGACCCAGGCGATCCTCTACCTCACGGACACTGCGGCCAATCAAGGCGCCTTCAGCTGCGTGCCGGGATTTCACCGGAAGCTGGAAACCTGGTTGCGGGAACAGCCCGCGGGGACCGATCCGCGCGTGCAGGCCTTGAAAGAGCTGCAGGCGATTCCGATCGCGGGCGCGGCCGGCGACCTGATCATCTGGCATCATGCGCTGCCGCACGGCGCGACGCCGAACCGGGCGGCCCTGCCCCGGGTGGTGCAATATCTCAACATGTTCCCCAGCCAGTACGACATCAACGCCGAGTGGAGCTAGACCGCATGAGCGATTCGATCGAACCCGATCATTCCGCCTCGGCAGCACACAGCCCCGGAGATTTTGAAAAAGAACTCCTGGCGCTTTGCGGCGTCCTTGAGCAATGGCGCGCCGAGCAAAAGGTGATTGAGAAAGCGAAGCTCAACGAATTTCTGCCTTTGAATTGGCGGGCGGCCCTTTATTCAGCGTGTTTTTTTGCTCTCTTTAGGCTAACCGCTGCCGCCGTAAAATTCTTTAAGATTCCAGATCATAACCTCGGAGCTTCACTACCAGTGCTCACGCTATTACTTTTCTTTTTGGGATGCGCGTTGCTTTTTGCCGTCCGAGCGGCCGGGTTTGGTACTGGCCAATTTTGGCGGACTATTTTTGAAGAATTAAAAAATAAAGATAATTACCCTTTCGCCCCTCTATTGAATGGCTTAAGGGTCGATTTTTCCGCCACCGACCGTTTACGACCCTTTTCAACCCATACTTTAGTCGCCGCCCAGGAACGGATTAGTTTGGAAGAAGCGACACTGGGAGATCAAATCACTTCAATTGTCGGCTCCCCAAATATATTAGCCGTGCTCGGCCTGTTCGGCGTAATCTGGGCAGCTTGGAAAGACCTATCTGGGCAAATGAATCCGCTAACATGGATCATTTTTGCAGGTACGATCATTGCCTTGATTCTCGCTGCCTACGGAGCCCATTTGCGGCTTTCTTTGTTCGAACTCACGCGCTGCCGGGCATTGCTAAGCCTGGAGATCGCCCGCCGGAATGCCGCAGTACCCCATTAATCTCCTGAGCCTGGAGAAGACGCTTGTGAGACAAGCCCAGCATAGCTAGGAACGACTGTCCAGCAAAGCGATGCGAAATATCTTCATTCTCTACATGCCGCCAGGCAATGCCGAGGCGATGGTGCATTATGAAGATACCATCCGAAAAAAGGTCGAAGTAAACTTGATCGCTTCCCTTGTTGATTCGGACACGCAGCGAAAACTAAAAACGATTTTTGGTGACAGGCCGATCGCGACCTGGGGATCGCGAGATACGAGCGCCAACCGGGCGAAATTTGACCGCATGAAGGATGGCGATGAAGTGCTCATCGTTGAGGGCGATACAGTAAAGCTATTGGGCCGTGTAGCGGCAAAAACCGTGAACCCAAAACTTTCCCGGCAGCTCTGGAAAAACCTTCGAGGTGAGGTGACGGAAGGCTGGGATCTCATTTACTTCATCGCTAATCCGCGGGAAGTCGGGGTGCCCTTCGCATCCGTTCGCGAGCTGGTCGGCTATGAGCCCAATTTCCAACTGCGCGGATTCATGGCAGTATCAGCAGATAAGCTGGCTAAATTTTACGCCGTTTACGATGACCTCTATTCGATTCTTCTCGCAAAGAAGGCCGGTCAGAAAGTTCAAAAATTGCCAAATGGCGCTGCATCATATCCAGAGCAGAGCGTAGAAAAAGCCAATCGTGCAGAAGAAAATGCGCCGGAATCTACTCCGGGTGAAGAGCCCAAGGAATCCGCCCACGTCTGGATGCAATGGACGCTCCTTCGAATGGGTCGACAGGCGGGTCAAAAAGTCTGGGCTCCACGCAGTGACCAGTCACGCATTACAACAGCCCACAATTTTACCGATTTTGAGCCCACCTTTGCCAGCGGATTAGACACACAAGTGAAATACGTTGAGAACATTGACGTCGTGTGGAAGGAAGAATTCCGGATCGATGCGGCCTTCGAGGTGGAGAACAGCACCTCAATTTATTCCGGCTTACTCCGGTTTGCCGATCTAACCATGGTGGCCCCGAATACGCACTATCCCCTCTTCATTGTTGCCCCAGAAGAGCGAAAAAATCGGGTGCGCGAGCAACTTGTCCGCCCAACCTTCAAACATTTGCGAATCGCAGAAAAGGTCCGTTTTCTATCTTACGAGAAAGTACGAGAGATTGATCAATTCTTCGGATCCAGAGGCAAAGGCATGTCGGTTGAAGTATTCACCGGTCGTGCTGAAAATTTATCGTAGAGCACTCAAATTGAGTCTTATGCGATTGCCTCCACGCAAGCGTTCAAATCACAATACCTGATAACATGCCCGCTTCCACCAGCCTTTTTGATAATTCTCCATCAAAGGTAACGCAACGCTTACTTGAAATGTATCCCCTTGAGGTTTTGCGCAATGAATTCGATGAGAAAGGAGACACGGAAAAAGTGACGGAAGCCATCATTGCAAAAAATATCGTCAGAGATGTGAAGACGGACTGCCTTCGTCTCATGGGGCATTGCCGTCAGCATATATATTTATTCGAGCATCCTCTCGATGCAGGAAAATTACCGACTGTTTTTTTCGGGAACAATGTCGAAGAGAAACAGGTGATCTGTGAAGCCGCCGACAGAGTCGAACATGAATATCTACTTCGTTTTCAATATGATTTCATCGAAGTCATAACCGAAACCGCAAAAAAGCGATGGCTGACCATGTGGTGGCCAATAAAATTGATTATCACACCCAAGCTACTGCAGGTGAGGATGGTTATCATGGAACGCAGTACTAAACTTGGAAAGGGCATCTATTACGACAGCCGCACGCTGGATGACATCGGAATTATCTTAAGCGTGAAAGGTGGATTCGGCGCCCTGGCTCCACTCACCCCCCTGGATATCAATAAAGGCGTAAAGACCATTTGGAGCAGCAAGGGATTAATTGACAGCAGCTTCGCTGCACACAAAACAACGAATTCCTTGGACACTTCCGCCATGGATACTGGTCATAGCATCAAAAAAGATGCTCCCGATAAATTTAAGAAGATGCTGGCTGAACCTCTACGCAAAGGCGTGTTCTTTGCTGAGGATGATTCCTTGCCACCTACATTTGCTACGGATCCATGTGAAGGTCAAATTGCTCTTCGTCGCTATACTGATGATAGCGATGCTATAAATCAATTGATTGATACAATCCTGAATAACAATAAATGAAATGGCCGTTTCAACGCTGGTTGGAATCGAAAACGTCGATTCTTAACGGAATGGATCCGAGCCGGATCTACGTTGAAAATGTGCGTGCCCTTCTAGGAATAAATCATAAGGCGGCGGAATGGCTCTGCGAAAAGGCCTGTCGTGACGGCCTTCTTGAACACTGGGTCTCCTTGGAAAACCCAGAGCTAGGTCGTTCGCTAGCCGAATTCCCTATTCAGAAACCATTGAGATCGGAAGAGATTCTCGATGAGGTCGCCGAGCAACTCGGCCAAAAATCTCGCTTCCGACCGGAAGAACTAAGGCGGGTAGATTTTTACCGAGGGACTGCATGATGAAGCCAAGAAAGCCGGCAAATCCGCAACAACCCCCGGCTAATTCTCAAGCCGCAATTTTGCATCTGTGCCTTGAGTACCTATGTCGATTTATGGTCGTCGCAACGGCATGTAGCGTAGTATTTCTGAGCGTAGTTGCGTGGCTGGCACAGGGATTTTTAGGGAAAAAATTCATTGAAGTTCACGACTTAGTGGTCGTTGCAGGACTCGGATTTGGCACTATTATCCTTTATTATTTCAAGAAGCGGTAGTGACTGCCCAGGAGTCACAGTTCCACAAACCCTGAAACGACGCAAGCAGACGAAAGGCTCAGGTTTAAACGATTGTTATCGGGCAATCGCCAGCGACAGGGCAAGGACCGTCTATGACTTGATGCCATTGCCGCAAAAGGTGCCCGAGGGGACTCAACCCCTATACGGTTAAGCACAGATTCCGATCACCCTTCTTACGGCAGAATCCGGTCCTTACGGCGCCGCGGAAAAAGGCGGCCGCCCCTCAAGCAGCCAAGGCGGCGCGCACCGTCTGCAGGAGCCGGGCGCCGACAAAGGGCTTGGTCAGAAACGAAAAATAGCCCTTGGCCCGGTCCGCGACCCAGCCCGTCCCTTCATGGACATAACCGCTGAGCAGGATGATGGGCAGGCCAGGCGCCTCCCGGTGCAGATGCTCGGTCAGCGTCAGGCCATCCATTTCCTTCATGATCACGTCCGTCATCACCACGGCGATCTCCTCCTTGTGCCGCCCCCATTCGGCCAGGGCCGTCACGCCCGATTCCGCCTCGTAAACCGTGAAGCCGTGCAGGCGCAGGATGCCGCGAATGGCGTTCCGGATTGCAATGGAGTCATCGACCACAAGAACGGCGCGTGAATTATTCATGGGAGAACAATCGGGCCGCTCAATAAGGGATAAGGGGCAAGCGGCCGGTTTGTGGGCAGCAGCCAATCCTCAACCGCGGAAAGATTCAAATAATATTTATATATATAATCGCAAAGCAATTTATAAACAATCGCTATATATTGTATATTATTTGCATGATCTACGGCCTGCCCCCGCCGGGACAAAGCACCAGCCGAGAAGATTTCCCGCCGAGCCAGCCGGACGCTGGAAAAGAAAACTTTCGCCCCGGCCGTCGCCGCCAAAACCCCTCAATTGAGGGGTATATTTCTTTCCGGCCAGGACGTAAGATTCGAATTCAGCCCAGGCCCTCAGCCTGGTTTTTCTTATCTCAAAAATCCCAGGAAATCCCAAAATGTCTCGTCGCATCACTTTTTTCTTCCGTGCGTTCGGCGCCGGAATCCTCGTTTCCGCCGGCCTGTGGGCTTCGCGCGATCTGCGCGCCCAGACGGCCACCGCGACCAGCCTGGCCAGTTTTGGCGGCGTCGAGGAGCCCACGATCCTTTACTTCCCCCTCACCGACACCTTCACGAACGGCAACGCGTTCGTGAACATCACCGACTCGACCACCAATTCGAGCCTGCCGGCCGGCACGTTTCAGATGCAGCTGCGTTACACCACCACCACCAACACGACGTGGTGGGATGGCGACCGGGGCCTGTCTGAGACCGACCGCGGACGCGCGGAGGTCAAGAGCCTGGGACCGAATCAGACGGAAGGCACCACCTGCATCTATACGACGACCTGGCGCACCAATCCCCAATACGCCGGCTCCGGCGGATTCGATCACATCACGCAACTGAAGCCGGTCGATGGCGTCGAGGGTTCTTCCGGCGCACCGCTGATAACGACTTCGCTCGGGTCGGGCACCTCGTCCGCCAATGTCGATTACGCCTCATCCTCCTTTTCGCCGGCGGAGGTCTTCAGCCCGGTGACGGTGCGAAGCTTCAGCTGGGCGCCAAACACCTGGGTGGCGGAACAAATCAGGGTCACGCCCTCCGGCGACGGCCAGGCCACGGGGCAGGTCCAGGTCTCGGTCAACGGCGACTCCTTTCAAGGCGTGAGCAATGTGGAAGTATGCCGCCCAAATTCGACCACCTACTATCCGAAGTGGGGCCTGTACCGCGGCACGAACACATCCTCGAAATTCAGTGCCGCGGACTACATCCAGCACTCGAATGTCACCATGAGCCTGGCGCCGGTGGCGGTTCCCGCGGCGTCCGTGACCGCCAGCACCTATTCGAGCCCCTACTCTCCCGCCAACACCGTGGACGGCATCCTGACCACCGCCAGCCGGTGGGCGGCCAAGGGCAATCCGCAATGGATCCAGTACGACCTCGGCGCGAACTACTCGCTCGCCTGGCTCAAGGTCGCCTTTCCGTATGCCAATATCTTTTCCTTCGACGTCCTGGTTTCGACCAATGGAACGACCTGGACCAATGAGCTCCTCGGCCAGGTGAGCAATGGCAGCGTGAACACCTTCCAGACCTACACGCTGCCGGCCGTGACCGCCCGCTACGTGCGGCTCAACTGCCATGGCTCCAATGCCGACACCTGGAACAACATCACCGAAGTGCAGATTTTCGGCTATGCGACGTACACGCCCGAGGCGGGGGCACCGGCGTTCAGCATCGCCGACGGTTCCTATGCCACCAGCCAGACCGTCGCCCTCACCTCGACCACGACCGGGGCCTCGATCTACTACACGACCGACGGCAGCACCCCGTCGAACACCCACGGCACCCTCTACGCCGGAGCGATAACGGTCTCGAGCACGACGACCATCAAGGCCGTCGCCTACGCCAGCGGCCTCGCGCACAGCTCGGTGAGCGTCGCCACCTACACGATCCAGACGGCGGCACCGGTGTTTGGCGTGGCCGATGACACCTACACCAGCGCGCAGACCGTCGCCCTCACCTCAGCCACGAGCGGAGCCTCGATCTATTACACGACCGACGGCAGCACCCCGTCGAACACCCACGGCACCCTCTACACGCACCCGGTCGTGATCAGCAGCACGACCGTGCTCGAGGCCATCGCGTATTCCGGCAGCCTGCCCGCCAGTGCCGTTACCACCGGGGTTTACACGATCTGGACCGACGCCGACATCGGCAGTCCGCCCATCGCGGGCAGCGCCAGCGCGAGCAACGGCGTCCTGACCGTGAACGGCTGCGGCGGCGACATCTACGGCACGTCGGACCAGTTCAACTACCTGTACCAGGCCGTCTCCGGCAACCTGACGGTCACGGCGCAAACAGCCACGCAAACCAACACCAACGCCTGGGCAAAATCCGGCGTGATGATCCGCAACTCCACGGCGGCCGGCGACATGTTCGTCGACATCTTCGTCACTCCCGGCAATGGCGTCGCCATGCAATACCGCAGCGCCGCCGGGGGCAGTTCCAAGAGCATCTCCGGAGCGGCCGGAGTCGTGGCGCCCTATTGGGTGCAATTGATCCGCTCCGGCAACACCTTCACCGGCTACAGCTCACCCGACCAGATCACCTGGACGCAGGTGGGCTCGGTCACCATTCCGATGAACACCGCCGCGACCGCGGGCCTGGAAGTATGCTCGCACAACACGGCAGCACTGAACACCTCCACTTTCCAAGGCGCGGCGATCAGCCACTGACCGCCCGGGCAACGGGGATAGGCAAAATTTGAATCCGACCGGAAAATAGCGCCCAAAATGGTGCCCGAGGGGGGACTCGAACCCCCATGCGGTTAGGCACAGGCTTCTGAGACCTGCGTGTCTACCAATTCCACCACCCGGGCATGGGCAGGAGGGCCAAAACACACACTCGCGCCGCCCAGCGCAAGAAATTTTGGCACGGGCATCGGTTTGGATTCCGGACGGGGGTCAATCCCGGCTTCTCAGCCTGACCGGCCAGCCCACCCGAACGAGCGTTTCATCCGGGTCGGAAAGGAGAATTCGTACATGCCCCAGGGCTTGTTCTCCGCCGGATGCAACACGAGCGGGCCGAGGGACCGGGCCAGCTCGTCGACGTTCTCCGCATAAAGATAGAGGCCGAAGGGATTGCGGCCGGGGACCAGCCAGCCCTCCACGGCGGCGATGAGATGAAGCTCCCCGCCCTTGCCGTCCGCGAGCATGCGGTAGTCGCCATCCCCGCCATCCCCGCGCACAAAACCGAGTTTGGCATAGAACGCTTCGCTGGCATCGAGGTCGTTGCAGGGCAGGATCGCCGTCAAGGTATGCGTACGCAACATGGCACAAACTCTCATCGCAACCCGACCCCGCTGTCGAAATTTTGTTTCCTCGCGCCGTCCGCCGCGCCATAGTGCCCCTTTCCCATGAAAAAGGACGCCATCCTCACCAAGATCAAAGCCGAGAAAGTCATCGCGCTCATCCGCGCCGACAACCCCGACGGGTTGCTCGATTGCGCCAAGGCGCTCGCCGAGGGCGGGCTGACCAGCATCGAGCTCACGATGACCACGCCGGGCGCCATCCGCATGCTCGAGAAGGCGACGGCCGAGCTGCCCGATTTCCTCTTCGGCCTCGGCACCGTGCTCGACGCGGAGACCGCGCGCATGGGCATCCTCGCCGGCGCGAAATTCATCGTCACCCCCGCGCTGCGGCCCGACGTCATCACCCTCTGCCGCCGCTACAGCGTGCCGGTCTTCAGTGGCGCACTGACGCCGACGGAAATCGTCAACGCCTGGGAGGCGGGCACCGATATCGTGAAGATCTTCCCCGCGGAATTTTTCGGCCCGGCCTACATCAAGTCGGTCAAGGCCCCGCTGCCGCACGTCGAGTTTGTGCCGACGGGCGGCGTGAACCCGGAGAACGTGGGTGAATTCCTCAAGGCCGGCGCATTTGCCACGGCCGCGGGGAGTTCGCTGGTCGAGGCCAAGGCGCTGAAGGAAAAGAACTGGGCCGCGATCACGGCCAAGGCGAAGGCCTTCGTGGCCGCGGTCGCCGCGGCGAAGTGACGGGGTTTGTTTTTTAACGCGGAGAATTGATTTCGGATTTTAACCCAGAGACACGAAGGCGCGGAGGCACAGAGAAACCTGCTCTGCGCCTCTGCTTCTCTGGGCCTCTGCTTCTCTGGGCCTCTGCGTTAAAAACCTTCTTTGCCGCCTTGGCGTTCGATCAGGTGCCCAGAAACTTGGCGATCTCGGGGATCCATTTCACGTGCCGGCCGGCGGCGTCGCGGACAAGGTAAGGATCTTCCGCGGGCACGGCCTCGACCTCCTCGTCGCCTTCCTCGGCATCCTCCTCGTCGATTTCCTCGCCATCGGTGTTGGTGAAGACCCATTCCAGCTCCTCGTCGAAGAGATGCGACACGCGACGGGCCTGCGGCTCGAGGATGAGTGCGGGGTTTTTCACGCGGCCGGATTTCACCAGCTCGAACAGGCAGGGCAGGAACTGGTCCGTGTAGTGGCGCTGGAAATCGGACAGCCATTTGTTGGCCACGCCTTCGCGGCGGTTGAGCAGCACGATGTCGGAGAAATGCACGCAGGCGTCGTACCACGCCAGCAGCGCGGCATGCTTTTCGGCGAGCTGGCAGTGGACGACGCAGAGGACGCGCGCGAGCACGCCGCCCTGCGCGTCGAGCCAGGGCTTGAACGCCTCGATCTGGTCCACGGGACTGTGACGGCCGGAGGTCACGAGGAAGACATGCGTGGCGCCGACGGGCAGCGAGGCTTCGAGGTCCGCGCCGGTCCAGGTCCAGCGCACGAGGCCGGGGAGTTTCGAGTCCGATTCATCGGCGGGCTCGTCCGCGGCCAGCAGCACGGTGGGCCGGTCACCCTCGCCGAGGCCGCCGGCGATGAGATCGGCCAGCACCTCGCGCCGGCCGGAGCCGGTCGCGCCGAGGATGAGATAAACGAGAGGTTTTTCGGAAGGCATTTTTGTCACGCAGAGAACGCAAAGTCGCAGAGATTGCGAACCGGTCCTGAACTTCGCGAACCGTCGCGAACCAATCAGAACTTGAACGTCTGGTTCTGTGCCGCCTGCCGCATCCAATGGTCGAGGAGCACGAGCGCGGTCATGGCCTCGACGATGACGACGGCGCGCGGGACCACGCACGGGTCGTGGCGGCCGCGGGCGGCCAGTTCGGTATTGGCGCCGTGCACGTCCACGGTTTTTTGCGGCTGGAGGATGGTGGCGGTGGGCTTGAAGGCGACGCGGAAGACGATCTCCTCGCCGTTGCTGATGCCGCCCTGCACGCCGCCGCTGCGGTTCGTGGCGGTATGCACGCGGCCTTCGCGTGCTTCGAACGCGTCGTTGTGCTGCGAGCCTTTGAGGAGGGTGCCGGCAAAACCGCTGCCGATTTCAAAGCCCTTGGTCGCGGGGAGCGAGAGCATGGCCTTGGCGAGGTCGGCCTCGAGGCGGTCGAAGACGGGTTCGCCCAGCCCGGGAGGGACGCCACGCGCGCGGCAGACGATGACGCCGCCGACGGAATCGCCCTCGGCGCGCACGGCCTTGATCCGCTCGATCATCTTCGCGGCGGTCGCGGCGTGCGGACAGCGCACGGGCGTGGCCTCAACCTCGGCGAGCGTGGGAAATTTTTCCAGCGCCCCGGCGGGCGCGGTAATGTCATGGATTTGCGTGACGAAGGCGCGGATCTCGACCGGCCCGCCCAGCGCGGCGCCGGCCTGGCGCAGGATTTTCCGTGCGACCGCACCCGCGGCCACGCGGCCGATGGTCTCGCGGGCGGAGCTGCGCCCGCCGCCGCGATGGTCGCGCAGGCCAAACTTGGCCTGATAGGTAAAATCGGCGTGCGAGGGGCGGAATTTCTCGCGCATCTCGTCGTAGGCGCCCGGCCGGGCGTCGGTGTTGCGCACGAGCATGGCCAGGGGGGCGCCGGTGGTGCGGCCCTCGAACAGGCCGGACAAAATCTCCACACGGTCCTCCTCCTTGCGCGGGGTCACAATGTCGCTCTGGCCCGGGCGGCGGCGGTCGAGCTCGGCCTGGATTTCCTCCGCAGCAATCGACAGGCCGGGCGGACAGCCGTCGATGGCTACGCCGACCGCAGGGCCATGGCTTTCGCCCCAGGTGGTGATGGTGAAGAGTTTTCCAAAGCTGTTGGGCATCGCAAGCGATGAGCGTGGAGCCGCCCGGGGCACCCCGCAAGCGGCAAAATCCCGGCAACCTTCCCCCCGCCAAAACGTCAAACAGAAGACCGTTTACAAGCCGGGGGCTTTCTCTTCTGCTTGCGGTTCCCAAAATCTCCCGCCCAGCTTGAAAACCCTGCCCTTACTTCAAATGCGCCCGCGCTTTTCCTGCCTTGCCGTCGTCGTTTTGCTTGCCGCGCTTCAGGTCGTGGCCGAAGGGCCGGTGGTTGCCGGAGACGGCATAACCCCCGCCGCCACCCCCGCGCCGGCCCCGGAAACAAACTCGACCCAGCCGGTCGTCGACCCGCCCGCCGCCACTCCGCCGCCGGCCCCAGCCGCACCCGACCCCAACGATGAGCCGGTGACGATCAACCTGTCCGATACCTCGCTCGATGCCGTCCTGCAACTGCTCCAGATGTGGACCGGCCTCACCGTCCTCCGTCCGCAGACGCTGCCGACCGACAACTATTCCCTCGTCATCACCAAGCAGATCCCAAAGTCCGAGGGCGTTCGCGCCCTCGAGACGCTGCTCGGCCTGCACGGCATCGGCGTCGTGGCCCTCGACGACAAATTCGTGAAAGTGATCCCGCTGCCCCAGGCCAGCCGTGAAGCGCCGGAAATGATCACCGGCTCGACCCTCGACATGCCGCCCAGCGGCCGGATCGCAGCCAAGATCTTCCAGCTCCAGTTCCTGAGCGTGAACGAGATCATTCCGCCGATCCAGCAGATCATGTCCCCGGGCGTCGCCAGCCCGCCCGTCCTGTTTCAAAACGCCAACGCGGCGTTGATCGTCGATTCCGTCTCCAACCTCCAGCGCATCGAGCTTCTCCTGCAAAAGGTCGACCAGCCGCTCGCCGCCAACCTGTCCCCCCGGTTTTACCCGGTGCACAACGCCCAGGCCAGCGACCTCGTGAATAAGCTCCACGCGCTTTTCCAGGGCCCCCTGCAAGCGCAGATCGGCTCCACCACCACTTACAATGCCGACGACCGCACCAACCAGATCATTCTCATTTCCGACCCGCGGCAGTATCCGCTCTTCGACAGCCTCATCGCCAAGCTCGACATCAAATCCGATCCCAACACGCGCAATGAAGTCATCTACCTGAAGCACGCCGTGTCCAAGGACGTGGCTCCCCTCCTCGCCCAGCTCATCTCCGGCCAGACCGGCGCCGTGCAGAAAAGCGGCCAGCCCGCCGCGCGGCCAGGCGCCAACAATGGCGAGCCCGCGCCGGCGGACAACCAGCCGCGCCCGAACCCCACGCTGGGCTCGCTCGGGGTCAAGGCCGACGCCACCCAGTTCAGCAGCTACATCACCGTCGTGCCGGACGACCGCAGCAACGCCATCGTCGTCTCCGGCACCAGCGACGACATCCGCCTGGTCAGGGAAGTCGTGGACAAAATCGACATCCTCCTCGCCCAGGTCAGCATCCAGGTCGTCATCGTCGAAGTCACCCTCAAGGACATCGACACCACCGGCCTCAGCGCCCTCAACCTCACCGTTGCCACTGACAGCACCCGTGGAACGCACGTCAGCGCGTTCACCGGCACAATCGGCAGCTGGAACGTCACCCAGGGCGTCGTCAACCCCCTCGCCTTCCAGGCCGCCTTGACCGACAACGGCAGCAAGAGCCTGGCGAAGATCCTTTCAGCGGACACCATCACCACCACCCACGCCAAGGAAGCCGATTTCCAGGTCACCGAACAGGACCCCATCATCACCGGCTCGACCTCCACGCCCACCGCCGCCGGCACCACGGCCAACACCGGTTTCTCCACCAGCTCCAGCGTCACCTACCAGAATATCGGCATCGAGGTGAAGGTCACGCCGCTCATCGGCGACGACGGCAGCATCCAGCTGACCATCGACCAAAAGGTGGACGATATCACCGGAACCACCACCATCGACGGCAATTCCCAGCCCATCATCGGCCACCGCGAGGCCACGTCATTTGTCAATGTCCAGGACGGCGAGATGGTCGTGCTGGGCGGCTTGCAGCAGACCAAGCATAATAACGGCCGCACCAAGCTCGGTTTCTTTTACGAAATCCCCATCCTCAGCAACCTCCTGGGCGCCCACAACAACGAGTACGACCGCACTGAACTGTTGTTCTTCGTCCGCCCGCATGTGATTCCCGCCAGCAATGGCACCAAGGACGCCAACAAGCGCATCGACGAGCTTTCGAACCGGGACCAGGTGAAACAGTATCTGCAGGATCCGGGCAAGCCGATCAAAGACGGCCTGATCGAACGCTATTACAAGTAAGCCGCCGGGGTCTTTCTGCCGCCATGTCCTTGCTCACCCCGGAAACCCTGCCCGACACGCTCGCCGCCAGCCTGGACGACGCGCAGCGCCAGGCCGTGCTCGAGACCCCGCGCGGCCAGCGCGTCCGGGCGCTCGCCGCCGCCCTGCAGCTGCCCGAGCCCGACACGCTCGCCGCCCTCGCCGAGGCCGCCCAGCTCAACCTCGCCAGCAACCTCGAGGCCGACACCTCCGCCCTCGGCCTTTTTCCCGCCCGGCTCGTCCACGACTTCCAGGTCGTGCCCATTGCGCTTGAGCCGGCGAAGGCCGGGGAGCACCCCACCGCCGCCACGCCGCTCCACCTCGCCGCCGCCTGGCCGCCCGACCATGTAGTGATGGACTGGATACGCACTTTCACGCCGCGGCCGCTGGTCTGGCACCTCGGCGTGGCCGAGAAGATCCACCATCTCATCCTCCAGCACTTCGGCGTCGGCTCCGGCTCGCTCGAGGACAACGACGACGACGGTTACGTCGCGCCCGAGACGGCCCAGCAGGCCGAGGGCGTGGTCGACGAGGACGCCGCGGTCGTCCGTTTCGTCTCCGACGTCATCACCCAGGCCCTGGCCGACGAGGCGACCGACATCCATTTCGAGCCGCAGGAGGGCCAGCTGCGCATCCGCTACCGCGTGGACGGCCTGCTCGTCCCCGTGCCGGTGCCGGAAAACCTGCTCCGTTTCCAGGATGCCATCATCTCGCGCCTCAAGATCATGGCGCGCCTGAACATTTCCGAACGGCGCCTGCCCCAGGACGGCCGCATCAACTTCAAGAACAACGGCGCCACCCTCGACATCCGCGTCTCCACCATTCCGACCATCTACGCCGAGTCGATTTCGCTGCGCCTCCTCAACCAGCGCAAGGAGGCCTACACGATGGAACGCCTTGGCATGAGCGCCGACGAGCAGGCCCAGATCACCCACATCCTCGACTACCCGCACGGCATCATCCTCGTCACCGGCCCGACCGGTTCCGGCAAGAGCACTTCCCTCAACGCCTTCCTGAACAAGATCAACTCCACCGAGTCCCGCATCGTCACGATCGAGGATCCGGTCGAGTACGAGGTCCCCGGCGTCAACCAGATGCAGGTGCGCCCCGAAATCGGCCTCTCATTCGCCGATGCGCTCCGCCACGTCCTCCGCCAGGACCCCGACATCATCATGGTCGGCGAAATCCGCGACCGCGAGACCGCCGACATCGCCATCCGCGCCTCGCTCACCGGCCATCTGGTCTTCTCCACGCTGCACACCAACGACGCGCCCGGCGCCCTCACCCGTCTCGTGGACATGGGCATCGAGCCTTTCCTCGTCGCCTCCGCGATCGAGCTGGTCATCGCCCAGCGCCTCGTCCGCCGCCTTTGCCCGGACTGCTCGCGGCTCGAGCCGGTCAAAAAGACCGAGCTCCGCGACATCCTCTCCATCATCCTCGGCCTCGACCCCACGACCGCCGACGGCATCGAGGCGCTGAAGGCCCCCGTGGGCTGCGACCGCTGCCGCGGCACCGGCTACCGCGGCCGCATCGGCCTGTTCGAAATCCTCAAGCCCAACGACGAGCTGCACGACCTCCTGCTCAAGCGCGAAAGCACGCGCGGCCTCGCCCAGTGCGCCCGTCGCCACGGCATGCGCACCCTCCAGCAAAGCGGCTGGGCGAAAGTCCAGGCCGGCCACACCACGCTCGACGAAGTGCTGCGCGTCATCACCTCCGTCGAAAAGTAGCGATGCCACGCTTCGCCTACAACGCCCGCGACCGCGCCGGCGCCGCTGTCTCCTCGACCCTCGACGCCCCGAGTCGCAAGGACGCGCTCCGCCTCCTCGCCGCCCGCGGGCTGCAGGTCACGCATGTGGCCGAGGCCGGCGCAGCGAGGAAAACGGCCGCGGCCAAGGACGCGGCCGCCGATGCGCCCCCCAAACTGCTCTCGCGCCTGCGCGGGCGCCGCTCCGACGCCGGCGCCACCGTCCGCCTGGCCCGCAAGCACCGCCTGCCGTTCCTGCAGACGCTCTTCGACCTCACCAGCAGCGGCCTCTCCGCCGGCGAAGCCGTGCGCCTGCTTTCCCAGCGCCTCAAGGAGCCGGCGCTGCGCTTCCTTTGCGCCGGCCTGTGGGAACGCCTGAGCGAGGGCATGCCGCTTTCCGTCGCGATGGAGGATTTCCCCACGGTCTTCGATCCCTCGACCATCAGCCTCATCCAGTCCGGCGAGGCCACCGGCTCGCTGCACGACGTGCTCGGCCGCCTCATCACCTATCTCACCGAACAGCGCGAGCTGCGCCGCCAGCTCACCACCGCCCTCGCCTATCCCCTGCTGCTCATGGTCGTGGCGGCCGGCGTGGTGCTGTTCTTCCTCTTCTTCCTGCTGCCCCGCATGCAATCGCTCTTCGATTCGCTGGGCGGCAAGGTGCCCGCCTCCACCCAGATCCTCATCGGCCTCGCCCACTTCGCCCTGCACTACGGCTGGATCGTGCTCGCCGCCGCGATCTTCGGCGCCATCTCATTCTGGCGCTGGCGGGAGACGGAGCCCGGCCGCGAGGCCGTCGACGCCGCGTCGCTCAAGCTCCCGCTGCTCGGGCCGTTCATCACCGCGCAAACCGTGCTCGCGATCAGCCAGACGCTGTCGGTGCTGATCGAGAACGGCATCACCACCGCCGAGGCGCTGCGCATGACCGAGCGGCAGATCGACAACCGCACGCAGCGCCACGCCTTCAACGAGGCCATCGGGCGGGTGCTCGAGGGCGAGTCGCTCTCGCTCGCGCTCGGCCGCACGGGCTGCTTCCCCGACCTCGTCATCGACCGCCTGGCGGTCGGCGAGAACACGGGCAACATCGTGCCGAGCCTGAAGGACATCGCCCGCGGCTACCAAAAGAACATTTCCGTGCAG
Source organism: Opitutaceae bacterium (assembly GCA_035485575.1). GTDB lineage: Bacteria > Verrucomicrobiota > Verrucomicrobiia > Opitutales > Opitutaceae > DASRHD01. Next base: position 142,231 of record DATHNW010000026.1, read on the forward strand.
CTCAATTTCTTCACCAACGTCCTCGCCACCGTGATGCTGCTGAGCGTGTTCGCGTTCGTCGCCTTCATCGCCTTCGCCATCGTGAGCGCCATTTTCAAGCTCAGCGGCTCGTTCAAAATGTGACGGAGCCGCGCCCGGCTAGCGGGCGATCTCCACCGACGAAATCTGCATGGTGGCGTTGAGCTGGGCGGGATTCGCACGGTCGGCGATGAGGCTGCACTGCTCGATGCTGATGTAGGGGGCGCGCTTGCCGAGCTCGACGTAGAAATGCTGGAGGGCCGACCAGTCGACCTTGCGCACGGAAAACTGCACGGTGTGCACGGCGAACTGGTCGGTGCGCTCGTCCGGGCGGGCGTCGATCTGGGTGTTGGGCAGGCCCGCGGCCAGGGTGTTGAGCACCCCCTGCAGGGCCGCGGAGTCGAGCGTGCGGGCGGGATCCAGCTGGGCGATGGCGCGCTTGGACGCCGCGTCGACGTCGGAGCGGCGGCCGAGCCAGTCGCGCTGGACGGCGAGATCCTCCGAGGTGCGGTGAAAATCGCGCGCAAAACGGCCCGCGCGGCCGGCGAAGCTGGAAAACCACCAGACCGCAAAGATCAGCACAAAACCGACGAGAAGAATCTTTTCGCGCAGGAGGAGGCTGAGAAAATAGGTCCGGAATGCTTTCATGACGCGGTCGCGGGCTGGAGCGCCTCGGGTTTGAAGGTGACGACAAACGTGAAGGTGGAAACGCCGTCGCGCGTGCGCTGGTCGCGCAACTCGACCTGCGCGCAGGCGGGCAGGCCGCTGAGCGCCGTCTGGTAGCCGCCGACATCGACCGGCGTGCTGGTCTGCGCCTCGATCTCGAGCGTGTAGAGGCCGGTGGTGGTGGTGCGGAGGAACTGCACGCTGGCCGGCTTGGGTCCGCTGATGAGCGCGATCATCTCAAAGGGCAGAAGCCGCTTGGTCGAGAGTTCGCCGATGCGATCGGCCAGGCTTTGGGCGGACTTGATCTTCTCCACGGCGGGCGATTGCGCCACGCCGACGGCAAGGCGGGATTTCTGCCAGAGTTTGCCCCCCAGCAGCGTGACTTCGCCGAGGACGCAGAGCGCGAGGGCGGCGGCACAGCCGAGGAAAAGGCGCCAGAGCATGAGGTCGCGCGCCCGATGGCGGCGGCGGAGGGCGAGCTCCTCCTTGTCACGCACGTCGAGCTGGTCGCCGAGCGCCGCAGGCAGGGTCGAGACGTGGTCACCGGAGTGAAAAACCAGCTCGTCATCGCGGTCGGACGGCGCGGCCACGGGCGCGGCCGGCAGGTCGACGACCTTCAGGCTCCCGCCGGCGGCGCGGAGCAGCTCTTCGCGCACCCGGGCGTACTCTTCCTGGGTCGCCTCGGGCGCAAGGGACTGGGCCAGGATTTTGTCCGGCACCTGGCCGTCGCGCCAGTGCACCGCGGTAACGCCGTCGGCCGCGGGAATCACCAGCGTGGTACCGGGCTTTTTTTCCAGGCCAAACAGCGCGACAAAGGCCGGAAGCACCAGGTCGGCCTCCGCCCAGGCGGCCGTCTGCTCACTGGTGAATCGCTTGCGATAAGCGGCGTAGAGCAGCGCGAGCGGAGCGCCGGGCGGGTGGTAAAATCCGTAGTAAAGCTGCGCCAGCGGAAACGGCGCGATGGCTTCGAGCGCGAGCTCGACCTGCGAAACGAGGTCGGCGGGCGTGGCGGCGTCGGCAACGGGAACGGCCCGGACAAAGAACATCGTGTCGGGCAGCAGCACGACACTGGGCGCCGGCGTGGCGTTTTTAAGAAAGCTGGATAGCGAGACAGGCATGCTCAGGCGGAGGGAGGGGTGTCGGACGAAGACGGAGGTTTGGCCGCATTCTCAATGATTTCTTCATGAATTTCCAAAAGAGTAAATGGGTAATTGAGCTGGACGACGGGTGCCGCCTGGCTGCTGTTGGCAGGGGACGGGGTGGCCGGAGTGCCGGCCGCGCTGGCGGCGCCGGTGGTCCCGGCGGTGGGATTCTGGCTGTTGGCGGCGGGAGTGGGAGAATTCGGGTTGTTCGGAGTGGTGGCGTCCGTGCTGGTTGACGTGGCAACTTGCTCATCGGATGCAACTGTTTTCGCCCCGTTGGGCGGGGCGATCACGGTGGTGAGGCTGAAGCTCGTATTGGCATCATGGACCGTCACGGTGATCCGCAGGGCAAGAATTTCCGTGCCGACGCCCTTGGGCAGCGTCTGCGCGCCAAAGAGATTGGTGGCATCGGTCGTGCTCTTGAAATAGCCGGGACCCTGCTGCTGGTAGTCGCCCGTGCCCTTGAGATAGGAGGAAATCTGCTGCTGGAACGAGGAATTGGGCTGGCCGAGCGCGGTGAGGGTGTCGGAAGCAGCCGAATTGAGATTGGGCTGGCTGAAATCATAGAGCGAAAAGGCCGCGGCAAAGCGGTGCCAGAGGTCGTTGGGATGGCCATCTTCGTCGTAGAGTTTTTCCCGCACGAAATCAATGTCCGCGAGTTCGTCGAACGTGCGCAATGAGCGCTGCGGCGCGGTATAGGGAATGGGCGCCCGGTCATAATCGGTCGTGCCGGCGGTGGTGGCGGACACATGGTCCTTGCGCATCCACGTGAGCAGGGCGTCGGACATCTGCTCCGCATCGGACTGCGTGAGGCCCCAGGATTGAAAAAGGCTGGTGAGCTGGGGGGCATCGGCGTGCGGCAGCGAGAGCTTGCCGCTCTCGTCCTCGAAGGTGACCTCGATGGTGCGGCCCGAGGTGGGCTCGTAGCCGGCGAAATCCAGCGGATCGCCCCAACCTTCGGCGGGGCTGTGCAGGGCGCCATCGACCTGGAGAAATTCGTTGAGCACCCCCAGGGTCACCTCCAGCGCGGAGTAGGCGTCGACCCGCAGGCGGTTGGAGGCGGCAGCCCGCGCCTCGACGAGGAGGTCATTGCTGGCCTTGTCGATGAACGCCACCAGCGCAAACGCGGTGAAGAGGATCGTGATCAGCACGACCAGCAGCACGGAGGCTTTTTTCGAACGGCGCATGGTTCAATAATCCGGCAGGCCCTGCCCGGGCGTGAGCAGGGTGATGACGGTTTCGCGCGTCAGCGAACCGTAGGCAAAATGGAGGCGGATCCGCTGCGGGGTCTCAGGCTGGCCGGAGGTGTCCTTGCGGAGCGTGGTCTCGGTCTGCCAGCGCTTGTCGTCGGAATCGTAATAGTCGTAGGCGAGCGCGGTGGCAAAAGGCGTGACGAGCACCTCGCGCGGCGGATCGTCGGCAAAATGTTTTTCCAGTTTCGAATGCCAGAGCAGGTAGAGGCCTTCGCCCTGGCGGACCTGCAGCGAGCAGATGACATCGGGCAGCGGCGCCCCGGGCCAGTTGAAAAGGCGGCAGCCGTTGGGCAGCTCAAACGTGAGCAGGTTGTCGCTGATGCCGCTCGCCGGGCGGATTTCCTGCGGGGAGACCGGCGCGGTGCCGGACCGCGCCTCCGGCGGAAGCGAGGCGGTGTGGAGCTGCTGGGCGAGGAACCGGGTGACCCCGCGGACATGCAGCTCGAAGAGCCGCGATTCGCTCCGGCGGCCCCACAGCTCGCCCATCGAAAAAATGAACGTATTGAGCGAGACCACGACCAAGGCCACCAGCGCGAGCGCGAGCAGGATTTCCAAGAGCGTGAACGCGGCCCCGCGGGCGGGCGCGGAGGCACGCCCGGGACAGCGCAGGGTCTGGCGGCGCACGGGGTTCATCATTTTGGCGCAACCCCCTGGATTTTCTCAATGCGGGTCTTGACGTCGGCCAGCAGTTTCGTACGCGCCGTCGGCTCGGACCAGGTCGGACGCAGGATCATGAAATTTTCCGTGACGGTTTCCGGAACGTGCTTCACGGGGTCATCGATTTCACAGGTGAAGGTGACGGAGAAAACATCGACCGTCGGGGTGGGATCGATCTGCGCGTGCCAGCGGACATGGCTGCCGTCGGTGTCATCGAAGGCCCCGCCCTGCTCGGCCTGGTCGTGATCGGCCGTGACGAGCAGCTGGGAGCGCGCGAACTCCAGGCCCTCCGTGCGCGCGTTGGCCTTCTGGGCCAGGTCGTAACCGTTGAGGACGTTGACGTAGGCCGAGCCGAGCACGACGGCGGCAAAGGTGAAAATCATGAGCGCAACCAGGACCTCGAGCAGCGTAAAGCCGCGCGGGAGGGGCTGGCGCCCGGGCGATGGCGCACGCGCGGTCATTTTTTTACCTCCAGCATTTCGGCGCAGGTCCAGGGATCGATCGAGATAAAGCTGGCCGCGGCATTATGGCGGAATTGGACACGAAAGGGCGTGCAGGTGCCGTCGTCATAAAAGGTCACGAAAGGCAGCCCCTGCGTCTCGACCAGCTCGCCGCCGATCAGGACGAGGTTGTTCGTTTTCTGAAGGGGCAGAAAATCGACGGTGAGCTTGTCCGTCGCCGTGGTCACAGGCAGCGTCTGCGTGCCGCCGGCGTCAGTCGCAACGACGAAGGCCTTGGCTTTGGCGTCAAAGCTGAGGCGGACTTCCTGCTGCGAAGTGAGCGCCTCCTTGCGGGCCTCGGTCAAGCCCTTCCAAAACATGTCCTCCGCCGTCACGGCCGTGTCGCCGACGAGGCCGGAGGAAAGACTGACAGTCGCGCTGATCAGCAACGCCAGCAATGCCAGCGCGAGCAGGATTTCCAGCAGCGTGAACGCGGCGCATGGCGCGCGCTGCGTCCGCCCGCCGGCCTTCGCCGGCGTGGCGAACAAGCCCGCCGGGCGCTCCACTGCCGCGGTCATGCTTCACCAATTGCCGATGTCGTCGCCCGTGCCGTCCTGCTTGTCGGGGCCCTTCGACCAAATATCGTAGCCGTTTTTATTGTGCGTCCCGGGATAGCGATACTGGTAGGGCTCGCCCCACGGATCCAGCGGCAGCTTGCCGTCAGCGAGATAGGGGCCGCGCCAGGCATCGGCGTTGCTGGCCGGCGGCGTGACGAGGGCGTTCAAACCGTCGGTCGTCGAGGGAAAGCCGCCCATCGACATGCGATAGGTGTTGAGCGGTATCTTGATGCTTTCCTGCACAAAGACCTTGGCGATCGTCTCCTGGCTGTTGCCAAAAATCTTGTCGAGATTGGTGACGGCAAGACCGACCAGGAGCCCGAGGATGGCGAGCGCGATGAGGATTTCGAGCAGGGTGAACGCCCGCGCCGCACGGCGGGGCTGGGAAGGAGTTTGGAGGAACATGGCGGAATGAAGATGGAGACGGGACGGCCTTTGTCGAGACGCAGCCGCGACCAGAAAAGTTGCACCCAAAATAAAACTGGTGCCCCCGCCCGGACTTGAACCGGGATGCGCGGTTTAGGAAACCACTGCTCTATCCAGTTGAGCTACGGGGACAATGCGCGGAAGCGTGCGAATGGGGTGCAATTTTGCACGCAAAAATGCGGGTTGACAACCGGTCCGCCGGCGGCAACTTCACACCTCCCGTCGCCATGAGCACCCAAGAAGAACCAAAGCCGCGCAGCCTTACACCGGAAGAGTTTCCCTTCACCGCGCCCCAGATGATGAGCCGTTATGTCACCGACACCGGCAAGATTCTGCCGCGCAAATACACCCATCTCTCCGCCAAGCAGCAGCGCACGATCACCCGGACGCTGAAAACCGCCCGCAACCTGCTGCTCGCGCCGTAATCCAGCGCATCACACAGACTTTCCGCAGGCCGGGGCTTTGACTCCGGCCTTTTTTGCGCCATGACCGCCCGCTCCCCCGCCAGAGTCTATCGCGGCACCCCGCGCAACCTGGCCTTCCTCGCCCGCCGGCTGCGCGCCGGCGAACTCGTCGCCGTCCCAACCGAGACGGTTTATGGCCTGGCGGCGAATGCACTCGACGCCCGCGCCTGCGCAAAAATCTTCCGCGCCAAGGGCAGGCCGGCCAATGACCCGCTCATCGTGCACATCCATGCGCTCGCCCAGCTCGGGACGCTGGCCGAGTTCGGCGATGCCGCGCGCCGCCTGGCGGGAAAATTCTGGCCTGGCCCGCTCACCCTGGTGCTGCCGAAAAAGTCCATCGTGCCGGCCATCGTGACCGCCGGGTTGCCCAGCGTGGCCGTGCGCATGCCGCGCCATCCGCTGATGCGCCGGCTGCTGCGCCTGTGCGGGCGTCCGCTGGCCGCGCCAAGCGCCAATCCTTTCGGCTACGTGAGCCCGACCACGACGGAACACGTCCGCGCCGGGTTGGGGAAAAAAATCCGCTTCATTCTCGAAGGAGGGCCGACCGATATCGGCCTCGAGTCGACCATCGTCGATGTGCGCGACCCGCGGCGGCCCCGCCTGCTGCGGCCGGGCGCGATCACCCGCGCGCAGATCGAGGCCGTGCTCGGGCAGAAGCTGCATTCGGCCCCGGCCCGCGCGGCGGCCCGCGCCCCCCTGCCCGCGCCCGGCCTGCTGGCGCGCCATTACAGCCCGCGCACACCGCTGGTCCTGCACAAAAAACTTTCCCCCGCCCTCGCCGCGAAAGGCAATGCCGCCGAGGCTTGGCTTTTTTTCGCGCAGCCACCCGGACCGGCCAGCCGGAATATCTTCTGGCTCGATGCGCGCGGCGATGCGCGCCGCGCCGCGCACCGGCTGTTTGGCCTGCTGCGCACCCTCGACGGCCGGGGATTCAGGAAAATCCATGCAGAGCTGGCCCCGGGCCACGGGCTCGCCGAAGCGATCAATGACCGGCTCCGCCGCGCGGCCGGCCAGGGCCACGCTTAGCATTCCTAGCGCGGGCGCATCGCAGCGGCCAGCTCCGTCAGCACGCGTTCGTTTTGCGCGCGCAGGCCCACGGTAATCCGCAGCCATTCCGGCAGGCCGTAGGGTTTGAGCGGGCGCACGATCACGCCGCGCCGCTGCAGCGTGTCGAACACACCCGAGCCATCGCCCACCTTGACCAGGATGAAATTCGCCACGCTCGGCACGAATTCCAAGCCCATGGCGCGGAAGCCGGCCTCGAGCTGGCGCAGGCCCGCACGGTTTTCCGCCGCGCACTTCGCCGCAAACGCGCTGTCGTCGAGCGCCGCCAGCGCCGCCGCCTGCCCGATGGCGTTCACGTTGAACGGCTGCCGCACGCGGTTGAGCAGTGCCGCGAACTCCGCGCTCGCATAGCCGTAGCCCACGCGCAGCGATGCCAGTCCGTAGATTTTCGAAAACGTCCGCAGGCAGATCACCTTGCGCCCCTCGCGGATGAGCGGCCGCAGGTCCGGTGGATTTTCCTGAAACTCCGCGTAGGCTTCGTCGAATGCGAACACCACATGTTCGGGCAGGCCGCGGACAAACGCCACGATCTCCGCCTCGCTGTTCGCCGTGCCCGTGGGATTGTTCGGGCTGGGCAGAAAAACGAGCTTGGTGCGCGGCGTCACCGCGCGCGCCATCAAGCCAAGATCATGCCGGAAATTCACCAACGGCACCTCGACCGGCCGCGCACCGAACAGCAGCGTCACCAGCTTGTAAACGGCAAAGGCCGGCGCGCCCATCACGACCTCGTCGCCCGGCTCAAGTAGCGCGTGGCCGAGCAGCTCGATGATTTCATTCGAGCCGTTGCCCACCACGAACTGGCCGGCACCCAGTCCGTAAACTGTCGCGAGCTTCTGCCGCAGCGCGACACAGCCGCCATCCGGATACAGGGCGCCCTGCTCCAGCGCACGTCGCGCCGCCTCGACCGCGCGCGGCGACGGGCCGGCCGGATTTTCATTCGACGCCAGCTTGATGATACCGGCGGGATCCAGCCCCAGCTCGCGCGCCACGTCCTCAATGGGCCGGCCCGGCTCATAAACCGGTTGCGCCAGCACCGACGGCTTGACCAACGACTCAATTTTCATCCCACCACCACAACACAAATCGACACGCGCGCAAAAGCCTTTTAATGCCACTCCATGTTCCGCCGCCTGCATTTCGCCGCCGCGTTCGTTTTCATCCTGCCGTTTTTCGCCCGCGCCGGCGATGCGCCCGATACGGGTGAGATCAACGGCGCCAGGTTCGCCATCGCCCGCCCCGCGTACTGGAACCACGGCCTGCTGCTGCTCGCCCATGGCTACCGGCCCGAGTCCGCCCCGCTCGTGGCCGATCTCGATTCCGACCAGCCCGCCTGCCGCGCGCTTCTCGACGAAGGCTGGATGATCGCAACCACCAGCTATCGCCGCAATGGCCTGATCATTGGCGACGCCGTGGCCGATCTCGATGCGCTCCGCGCTTACATCGCCAAAACCTACGGTCCGCCCAAGCGCGTTCTCCTCGAAGGCGAATCCATGGGCGGCACCATCGTCACCCTCATGGCCGAACGCGACGACGAGCTTTACAGCGGCGCCATTGCCATCGATCCGGCCCTCGAACTCCACGAGCCCGGCCAGGGCCTTGATCTCCAGCCAAAAATTCCACTCATTTTCCTCGCCAACCAGACCGAGATCAGCGGCGCGCGCCACTACCTCAGCACCAACGTCCCGCGCAACAAGGACGATCCGCGACCCATCATTTTATGCGTTTCGCGCGATGGCCACGCCAATGTCAATCAAAGCGAGCGCCTCGACGCCCGGCGCACGCTCATTGCCTGGCTTGAACATGGCCCGGCCCTGCTTCCGCGACCCGACCCCAAAACCGGGACTTTTGATGCCACCCACCCGGCCGCACCGCAACCTTCGCAGGTCGCCTTCGCCCCCGACGACCACAGCTTCGACGCCCGCGTCACCGCCATCGATGCCTTCACCGGAAACATCATCCTCAACGCCCAGTCCGACGACCTGGCGCGCCTCGGCCTCGGCATAAATTCCCGCTTCCAGCTCACCGCGCACGGGCAGGACTACCGCGTGCTCTATGGCCACGACTTTTCCAGCGCAAAACGGGGCGCCTGGGTGGCCTTTCCCAGCGCCGACGGCTTTTTCCTGGTCGCGCGCAATCTCGGTGACGCCGCCGGCACCGCCCATCTCGCCGTCGGTGACACCGTCACCCTCCGCCGCTACGAAGACGCCGCCGGTCCGCAGTATTGAAGGACTGCGCCAGCCGACCTTGCTCCTTTATACGTTTATCTGGCGGCATAGGCCGGCCGCAAAAAAATCCGGTAGGCCAGCGCCGCCGCCAGTCCGCCCGCCAGCGGCGCGAACACATAGACGATCAGCCAGCCCCAGCCATTGGCGGTGAAGGGCACGCAGCCCCAGCCGGCGAGCGCGCTCCATACGCGCGGCGCGAGATCGCGCGCCGGGTTGAAAGCCGCCTGCGTCAGCGGGGCAAGCAGCGAGATGAGCGCCGTCACCATCAGCCCGATCATGGCCGGCGCCAGTTCCCGCGGACGGCCGGCATTGCCTTCGTCGGTCGCACCCAGCACCACCAGCACGAGCAGCGCGGTGCCCAGCGCCTCGCATAAAAATGCACCACCGGTTCCCACCAGCGCGCGGTGTGCCGCCGTCAATGGCTGACCGCCGGGATTCGGATAAAATTCACCGAAAACCATCGCCGTCGCCTCGCTGCCGGCCATGCCACGCACAATTCCGTGCGCAGATTCGTAAGCCCGCAGCGCGCCCGCATACACCGCGTGCAATGCCGCGGCGGCCGTGAACGCCCCGCCAAACTGTGCCGCCACATAGCCGCCGATCCGCCGCGCCGGAAATCGTCCGCATGCCGCGAAGGCGCACGTCACCGCCGGATTGAGATGCGCGCCGCTCAGCGCACCGGTGAGATGAATGGCCAGCGCGATGCCCAGTCCCCACACGATGGCCACCTGAAATATGCCCACCTGCGCGCCCAGCAGCGTTGCCGCCGCCACGGATCCGCAGCCGAAAAATACCAGCAGGAACGTGCCCAGAAATTCGCCCACCACCCAGGCCGGCACTTTCATCGCCTGAACCCCGCCTCGCCATCAAGCTTGAACTCCCCGCCGATGCTGCGCACCGCCACCGCATCAAGCAGCTTTTCGTCGGGAAAGGCACAGAAGAGCTCCACCCGCCGCGCCATCTGCGACGCCACCTGCACATAAAACCGGTATCTTTCCTCCTCCGTGCCTTCGACCGCCGCCGGGTCAGGCGAACCCCAGTGCGCGATCATCGGCCGGCCCGGCCACACCGGGCATGCCTCGCGCGCGTGGTCGCACACCGTGATCACGAAATCGAATTTCACGTGGCGAAACTCGTCCCACGATTTCGAACGCGCGTCGCCCGCCTCGAGGCCGTATTTCTCGCGCAGCACGCGCACCGCCAGCGGATTCACCCGGCCGATCGGATTTGACCCCGCGCTGAACACCTCGAAGCGGCCGCGGCCCTTTGCGCGCAAAAGATACTCGCCGAGGATGGAACGGGCCGAATTGCCGGTGCACAGAATCAGGACTTTAAATGGAGGTCTTTGCGTCATGAAAAATCGGGATTATTTCTTCACCGGCGCGCAACCGCATGGGCTGGTCTCGGCAAATTGCCGCACGCGCCGGCCCAGCCGCGCGAGGTCGCGCTGGAAAACCGGCTCCTCCCGCGCGCAATCCCGCAGGCAGGCCAGATTTGCGCGCAGCTCGCGCGAGCGCCTTTTCGCAAGCGCGTAAATCATCCAGTTGCCCTCGCGCCGCGCCGCCACCAGCCCGCGCCGCCGGAGATAGCCGAGATGCTTGGAGATCTTCACCTGCGGCTCGCACAGCACGTCCTGGAAATGGCACACGCACAGCGGCCCGCGCAGCAGAAGATTGAGCAGGCGCAGCCGCGTGCGGTCACACAGGCACTCATAGATTTCAACCAGCTCCATGGCGAATCCATATTCCGCTATGAGAATATAGATCAAGGCCAAAATCCGGCCGGCGCGTTGCGCATTGCCTTCCGCCCGGCGATCCCTAAAAAACGGCGGTCACCACGATTCCGGCATGAAAAAATACCTCGTTGAATTCATCGGCACCTTTTTCCTCGTTTTCACCGTCGGCATGACGGTGATCTCGCCCGGGGCGGGCGCGCTCGCGCCGCTCGCGATTGGCGCCTCCCTCATGATCATGGTCTTCGCCGGTGGGCATGTCTCCGGCGGACACTACAATCCCGCCGTCACGCTCGCCGTCTGGCTTCGCGGCCGGTGCGACACGAAGGACGTCGTCCCCTACTGGGTGGCGCAGCTCGCGGCGGCCGCCCTTGCTGCCTGGCTCGTGCATTTCTTCAAGGCGCCCATCGAGCCCAGCCCGCTGCCCATCGGCGTGAAGGCCGCATTGCTGGCCGAGTTTCTGTTCACCTTTGCGCTCGCCTGGGTCGTGCTCAACACGGCGACGGCCAGGGGCACGGCCAACAACTCGTTCTACGGCCTGGCCATCGGCATGACGGTCATGACCGGGGCGTTCGCCGTCGGCGACGTGTCAGGGGGTGCCTTCAACCCGGCAGTCGCCACCGGGATCACCCTCATGGGCCTTTCAACCTGGGGCCACTACTGGATTTTCCTCGTGGGCGAACTGGGCGCCGCCGTCGCGGCGGCCCTCGCCTTCAAGTTCGTCAACGGCACGGACTGAGCCCGCCTCAGCGCCGCATCCCGCGGTGCAGCCGGCTCGCAGGCTTGGCCTGCGCCGCCGTCGCCTCGGACTGCGCCTTCTCGTCGAACAGCGCGGAATAAATGTAAGGGAAGCCTTCCACCTTTTTCCGCTCGATAGCGGCACCGACAAAACGCTCGATGCTGCGCGCGTCGCGCACGTCGTCCTCGGTCACAAGCGTGAACGCGTCGCCGGTGTTCTGCGCCCGCCCCGTGCGGCCGATGCGATGCACGTAATCCTCGGGATTCTCCGGTACGTCGTAATTGATGACGTGTGACACGCCGGCGATGTCGAGGCCGCGCGCGGCGATGTCGGTCGCCACCAGTACCTCGAATTTGCCCGATTTGAACCCATCGAGCGCCTCGACGCGTTCGCGCTGGCTGCGGTCGGAATGCATCACGCCGACCGTGTGGCCCTTGCTGATCAGCCGGTGCGCAATGCGGTCGGCGCCCATCCGCGTGCGGCAGAAGATGAGCACGCTCTTGAAGTCCGTCTGTTCCAGCAGCAGCTGCAGCAGATCAAACTTCTGCGAGGCCACCACGGGATAAAAGGCGTGCGCCACCGTCTCGGCCGCCGAACGCTGCCGGCCGATGCTGATGCGGGCGGGATCGCGCACCGCCCACGCGGCGAGCTGCTCGATTTCCGGCGGCAATGTAGCGGTGAAAAACAGGGTCTGCCGCGCCTGCGGGCACTTTTGGACGATGCGCCGGACATCTGGCAGAAAACCCATGTCGAGCATGCGGTCGACCTCGTCGAGCACGAGCACCTCGATTTTATCGAGCGAACAGTTGCCCTGCTCGAGATGGTCGAGCAGCCGGCCCGGCGTGGCCGCGAGCACATCCATCCCGCGGTGCAAGTCGTCCGTCTGCTTGCCGTAGCCCACGCCGCCATACACGACGGTCGTGCGCAGGTCGGTGAACTGGCTGTAATCCTTGAACGCCGCCTCGACCTGCAGGGCCAGTTCGCGCGTCGGCTCGAGGATCAGGCAGCGCAGTGTGCCATGCCCGCCAAATCGCTGTAAAATCGGCAGGGCGAAGGCCGCCGTCTTGCCTGTGCCCGTCTGGGCCGAACCGATCACGTCGCGCCCCGCCAGCACCAGCGGAATCGCCTGCTGCTGGATCGGCGTCGGTTCCGTGTAGCCCTTTTGCTGCACCGCGTAAGCGAGCGCGTCGTTCAAGCCGAGGCGAGAGAAAGCCGTGTCCATTTTTGGCACGTCGACCCGCGGCTTCGGCGGCGTCCGGCGCGGGGCTGGAGCAGGCGCGGATGCAGCGGGCGGTGGCGCGGACCGGGCCTTGGGCGGCTCGTGCCGCGGGCGATGATCCCGGCGGGGACCGCCACCGGATTTGGGCTGCGGCTTCGCCCCATGCTCCGGCCTGTGCCCGTGCGGCTTGGCCGGGCTATGGGCCGGTTTCGGATCTGGCTTGGGTGCGGGTGCACCGCGTAACTTGGCAAACAACTTTCGTAACATGTGAAATAGACGGAAAACACCAGCTTTCGCGTTTCGCCCGGCTTGGCAATCCCTGATGTTTGCCTCCATGGACCACAGCCAGTGACACAGGAAGACCTGAGGATTCCCTGCAGGGAAGCTCCACTTGGGCCTTGGGGTCCAGCAACGCAAAAGGGTTCCTGTAAAAATACTTCCGCTGCTTACGCCTGAACATATCACCCCAGGCCTTCGTGCTTGGCTTGCATGCAGCTTGTACACAAGTTCGCCTTCTCACCAGCACCATGCAGCCCGACGTTTCCTGGCTCGTCCGCCTCAGTGTTGATCAAGGCTTGTTGACGCTCGCACAGGCTGCACACGTCCGCAGTGTGCTCGGCGATTCCGCCGGGCTGATCGATTTCGCCCAGAAACTCATCGATGATGGCATCGTTAATGATGTCGCCCTGCTCGAAAAAATCGCCGGCGTGGCCCTGGCCAAGGGCAAGGACGGCCCACCCGTCAGCGATCCGTTCGACGAAAGAGAACCGGTTGCCGCCGCCGAACCAGACAAACCCGAGTTTCCCTTCGACCGGCTGACTGCAATGGATGACGTCGCGCTCGCCACCGCGTTGCGCGAATTGCTTCGCGCCACCGCGAAATCCGGCGCGAGCGACCTCCATCTTTCGACCGGCGCGCGACCCTTCATCCGCAAGAACCGGGAGCTTGCATTTCTCAGCGACCATACGCTCACGGCCGACGGCGCGCTGCGCCTCAACACCGCCCTGCTTTCCTCCGGCCAGCGGAAAATCTTTCTCGAGTGCCACGACTACGATTACGCCCTGGCCGTTGGTGCCGCCGACCGTTACCGCGTAAACCTGATGTTCCACAAGCAGGGCGCGGCCGGTGCCTACCGCATGGTGCCTGCGCAGGCGAAATCACTCGCCGATCTCGGCTTCACCACGCACCTCGAGACGCTGAAGCGCCTGCTCTCCTACCACAACGGACTCATTCTCATCACCGGCCCGGTCGGCGCGGGCAAGACCACCACGCTCGCCGCCATGGTCGCCTACCTCAACGAAACGCGCGAGGACCACATCATCACTGTCGAGGATCCCATCGAGGTCGTGCAACCCGCGCGCGGTTGCAACGTCACGCAACGCGAGGTCGGCGGGCACACGAAATCATTTGCCGCGGCGCTCAAGGGGGCGCTCCGCGAAGACCCCGATGTGATTGTCATAGGCGAACTGCGCGATCTTGAAACCATCGAGATGGCCGTAAGCGCCGCCGAGACCGGCCACCTCGTCATCGGCACGATGCACACCAGCGACGCCGCCACCACGCTCAACCGCCTGCTCGATGTCTTCCCGCCCGCCCAGCAGACGCAGATTCGCGCCACTGTGGCCGAGAGCCTGCGCGGCATCGTCTGCCAGCGCCTCCTCTCCGCCAACGACGGCCAGCTCGTGCTGGCGTGCGAGATCCTTATCAACAATCTCGCCATCGCCAGCCTCATTCGTGAAGGCAAGTCCACCGGCCTGCGCAACACCATGGAGACCGGCGTGCGGGACGGAATGTGCCTGATGGACAATGTCATCTTCGGTCTCTGGCAGGAGGGCAAAATCTCCCGGGAAACTGCGCTTGCCAACATCACGAACCGCGTATTGCGCGGAAAAATTTCGTAACCATGCAACGCTCACCCTCACCCAGAAAAACCGGGCGGGCACGCGCGAATCGATGGTCCACGGGGAAATGCGTTTAGGAGCGGGCGCATGCATTCTGAATCAGCCCGCAAACCGCCGTTTGGTCCTGCATAATTCTTAATCCATGCCCGCCATCGACCAGCTCCTCCGCACCATGATTGAAAAGGGCGGATCCGATCTGCACCTGACCATCGGGCTCCCGCCCAAGGCGCGCATCTCCGGCACGCTCCAGCCCATCGCCGACGCACCGCTTGACGCCGTGACGACAGAAAAAATTTTACGGGAAATCTGTCCGGAAAAACGCTGGGCCGATTTTCTCGAACACCGCGACCTCGATCTCGCGTACGAAGTGCCGGGGCTTGCGCGTTTCCGCGGCAATTTTCTCTACAACCACTGGGGCCAGGCGGCGGTCTTCCGGCAGATTCCGGTGAAAATCCTTTCGTTCGACGAGCTCAAGCTGCCCGCCGCGCTGAAAAAATTCTGCCATCTGAACGAAGGCCTCGTCCTCGTCACCGGCCCGACCGGCAGCGGCAAATCCACCACACTCGCGGCGATGATCGACTACATCAATTCGAACTTCGCAAAACACATCATCACCATCGAGGACCCGATTGAATTTGTGCATCCGGTGAAAAAATCCGTCATCGTGCACCGCGAGGTCGGCGAACACACGTCGTCATTCGCCGCCGCGCTCAAGGGAGCGATGCGCCACGACCCCGACATCGTGCTCCTCGGTGAAATGCGCGAACTTGAAACGATCAAGCTCGCGCTCGGCTGCGCGTCGATGGGCATGCTGGTGTTCGGCACGCTTCACACCAACAATGCGCCGAAAACCGTGGATCGCATCATCAACGCATTTCCCGGCGACGAGCAAAACCAGGTTCGCGTCATGCTGGCCGGCTGCCTCGCCGGCGTGGTTTCGCAACTCCTCTGCAAGCGTGTGCCCAAGGGTCGCTGCGCCGTGCACGAAATCCTGCTCCAGCATGAGGCATTGCCCAATACCATTCGCAGCGGGCAGATTGCCAACATCCGCGCCATCATCGAGGGAGGTTCCAGCGAGGGCATGATCACCATGGATCAGAGCCTGATGAACCGCGTACAGGACGGCAGCATCGAGGCCAAGGAGGCCTACATGAAGGGCACGAACAAGGCCCACTTTGCATCCCTGCTCAAGCCCGGCGACCTCTGACCGCCAGCTTTAAGTTTTCCCGGTTCTTCGCGGCAAAATAAAATCACTGGGATCGCAACCGGCGGGTGCGCTTCGCCCATAAAATCAGGATTACACCCGCGGTGAACCCGCCCGCGTGGGCCCACCAAGCAACACCACCCGCCTCCCCGGCCCCGCTCAACAGCGAGCCGACGCCGTTAAGCGCCTGGAACACAAACCATACCGCCAGAAATAAAAACGCCGGCACAGGGATGACCGGCACGATCCACGGCACAAGGGTGTAGACCCAAGCCGTCGGAAATAAAATCATGTAGGCCCCGAGCACACCCGAGATGGCGCCGCTCGCGCCCAGCATCGGCAGGGTCGAGCCGGGATCGACGGCGATTTGCAAGGCGGCCGCACCGAGCCCGCAAAGCAGATAAAACAATGCAAACCTCATCGAGCCCAGCCGGTCCTCGATGTTGTCGCCGAAGATCCAGAAAAACCAGCAGTTGCCGACCACGTGCGCCAGCCCGCCGTGCAGAAACATGTGCGTGAAAAGCGTCGCCCATTCGCGCGGATCGCCCCGGGCCGCAACCAGCCGGGCCGGCACAAGCGCGTGGGCCCTAATGAAGGCGTCGAGCGCATGCGGCCCCTGCAGGGCGAGCAGCACTTCATAAGCGAACACGCCGAGATTCGCGACGATGATCAATACCGTCACGACCGGCGCCCGGCGCGTTGGATTCTCGTCCCACAACGGCAGCATGTCTGCCGTTTTCGACAAGAGTATGCAGCACGGCGATAAAATTCTCGCCTGCGCAGGGCTCCCCGCCCCAACTTATCCACTCTCGCGCCGACGATGCCCGCCGCCCGTATTCAATCATCCGCTTCGCTCCCGCGCCTCAGCCCCGCCCAACGCCACGCGCTCCGCGCCCGCCTGCGCGCAGCCGTGCGCGATGCCAGCCTGGCCGACCTCGCGCCCGAGAAAACGGACGCCAACCGCGCGGCGGATGCGGGCCCCTTTTGGGAGCTTGAGCCGGCGCCGCTGGTGCTGCCCGCGGCGGAGTGGGCACAGATCGAAGCCGGCCTGCGCCAGCGCGCGCGCTTCGCCAACGCGTTTCTTTTCGACATTTATGGCGGCCAGCTCGTGCTGCGCGAGGGCCTGCTCCCGCCCGAGATCGT
The DNA here is from genome assembly GCA_035485575.1 of Opitutaceae bacterium. Taxonomy (GTDB): domain Bacteria; phylum Verrucomicrobiota; class Verrucomicrobiia; order Opitutales; family Opitutaceae; genus DASRHD01. Next base: position 159,142 of record DATHNW010000026.1, read on the forward strand.
GCTCAGCGATCCCTATTACCGCCGCGCCTGCCTCGACCTCGAACCCGACCGGGCGCGTCCCGCGATGCTGATGCGCTTCGATCTCGTAAAGACCTCCGCCGGGTGGCAGATCGCCGCCACGCGCACCAACTCCCCGGTCGGCCTCGGCTACGCCGTGCAAAACCGGCGCTTTCTCTCGCAGGAGGCCGGCGAACTGTACCGGGTGCTGCCCGACTATCACAGCATCGTCAATTTCCCCCTCCAGCTTATCGACGCATTGAAGCAGCTTGCCCCGGCTGCCGCGCTCGACCGCGCCGGCGGCCCGGCCATCGTCCTGCTCACCGCCGGCCCACTCGACCCGTTTTACACCGAGCACAGTTTTCTGGCCCGAAAAATGGGCCTGCCTCTCGTGCAGGGCGACGACCTGCTCGTGCTCGACAACTGCGTTTACTTCAAAACCATCGCCGGGCTCGAGCCGGTTGATGTCATTTACCGCCGTCTCAACGACGCGCACATCGACCCCGTCGTCTTTTCCACCGACCGCGAGACCGCCGGCGTGCCCGGCCTGCTCCAGTGCATCCGCTGCGGCAATGTCACTGTCGCCAATGCCATCGGCTCCGGCCTCGCCGAAAGCCGCGCCCTCGACGCCTATCTGCCGCGCCTCATGCGCTTTTATCTTGGGGAAAAGCCGCTCCTCCCCGCCCTGCCCACCTATACCTGCGGTGACACGGATCAACTGGACTACGTCCTCGACTCGAACGAAGCGTTCCATCTCCGCGCCGTGCACGATCCCAAACTCGGCGACCCGCGGCTGCACCAGCCCGAGCCCGCGCTGTTCGGCCCGCGCGGCCTCGCGCGCGAAGTACGCGAAAATCCCTTCGGCTACGTCGCACAAAAAATCCCGTCGCCGGCGCCGCTCCAGCCCGGCGTAAAAAATTCGCCGCCCTTCCGCCTCAGCGCCTACGTGCTCGCGCAAGGCCGTGATTTTGCCATCATGCCGGGCGGCCTGGTTCATCTCGGCGCCGGCGATCCGCCGCTTGACCGCGTGGGCCTCACCGCCGACGCGGTCGTCCTGCAGGGTAACACCGTACCCCTCCACGAGGGCCCCGACCTCGACCAGCCGACACCAGCCGCCAATCCTGCCGAGACCACGGCCACGGCGCACACCACACTTGGTTCGCGCACGGCGGAAAATCTTTTCTGGCTCGGGCGCTATCTGGAGCGCGCGGAAACCACGGCAAGGATGCTCTCCATCCTCGACGATGTCGCGCTCGAGGAAATTCCCGCCCGCGACCGGCGCCGCTGGCTGCCCGTCTGGCAGGGACTGCTCGAAGCCACCGGCCACGCCCAGACCCAGCGCATCACCCTGCGCACGCGCCCGCACGAGGCCTTTTCGCCCGAGCTCGCCCGCCGCATGGCGTTCGACGCGCAGCACTCCAGCTCCATCTACACCTCCGTCCACCTCGCCACCGACAATGCCCGCCGCCTGCGCGACCACCTCAGCCCGGAGGCCTGGGTGCTCTTGCCGCGCCTCGTCGCCAGCCTCGACGCCGCGCGGCGCAAGGCCCTCAGCCCGCGCCATCCCGACTTTGAAAGCACGACCGCAAAGGCCGTTGCCCGCGTGCTGGTCGACCTCAACGCCTTTCCCGGCACCGCCGAGCGCACGATGTTGCATGACGCCGCGTGGTATTTCCTCAACCTCGGCGCACACCTCGAGCGCGCCATCATGACCTGCAGCGCACTCCGCCACGCCCTGGGCGCCGGCGATGCCAAAGCCGCCACCGACCGAGAAGCGCCCGAGTTGTCCGCGCTCCTTCGCATGCTTGGCTCGCAGGACGCCTACCGGCGCCTCTATCAGGCGCACAGCCAGCCCCGCTTCATCGCCGACCTGCTCCTGCGCCAGGGTGCCGCGCCGCGCAGCCTTTATCACAATCTCGCCAACATCCTCAACCGGCTGCGCGCCATCCGCGGGGGGCAGGGCGAGCCGGACGCCACCGAACTCGCCGTCGAGGAACTCCTGGCCTCGCTGCGCACGCTGAAGCTGGACCAGTTTTTCTCCGTCCCAACCGGCGATAAAAACCCCGGCTCACCGCATTCGAAAGCCTCGCCTCTCGGTGAATTTCTTGCCGGCTTGCTGGCCCGTCTCAATGCCCTGCAGCCACTGCTCAGCGACCATTACTTCAGCCATCAGGCACGCGTCGCCGCCAGCGCCCAGGCCGAATTAGGATTTTGAGTTCCGCCCCGTCACGCACCACTCCCCTGTGGGGGCGTCTTGTCTTCACGCACGCTTGAGATCCGCCACGCGCCTTCTTCCCGCACCAGCAGATAGCGGTAGCCCGTCCCGCGCCCGTCGGCGGTGAAAATATCCACTGGCAGCACAGCCTGCATGCCGTCATCCAACGCCAGACCGAACTCGGCGCGCGCATTATGTGCGACGGCCGGGTAGGCGCGCCCGACCATGGTCATGAATTGCTCCTGCGAAAACTTTTGCCGCAGACCCTGCGCCGTGAACGCGTAAGCCCCGGCGGCATCACCCGCGCGAAAAGCCGCCAGCTGTTTTGTCACCACAGCCACCAGTTCCTGTTTTGTCTCCGCGCGGCTGTAATGCAGGCCGCTATCATCATCCGCCTGTGCAACCCAGGTCAGGAGGGCCAAACCGGCCGTCACGACCAACATCCGCCAGATGCGTGTGCCGAAAACCCCGGCGCCCCGCCCGCAACTTTCATTGCGCGCGGCCATTCGCTAGCCCTCCACCCCCGCCATCACGCCGCGCAATGTCTTCGCGAGCTCGGCAATGCGATAGGGCTTGGTCACACGCCCGCGAAATCCGTGCACGCGATAATTGGCCAGCACCGGATCGCTCGAATAGCCGCTCGACACGACCGCGCGTACTTCGGGATCGAGCTTGAGCAAATGTTCGATCGCTTCGCGGCCGCCCATTCCGCCAGGCACGGTCAAGTCCATCACCACGAGGTCGAAAGGCCGCCCGTCCGTGTCCGCCGTCTTGTATTCACGGATCACCTCATCCCCGTCCTTCGCCGTCATCACGTCGAAGCCCAGCTTCGTGAGCAGCACCTTCGCCATCTGCCGGATCGGCTCCTCGTCATCCATGAACAAGACCCTGCCCGGCATGGCTTCGAAAGGACTGCGCACGGCGTCGACCTCGACCGGCCGGCTTTGCGCCGCCGGCAGCCAGAGGTTGAAGGTCGTGCCCTTGCCTGGCTCTGACTCCACCTCGATATGGCCATAGTGCTTTTTGATGATGGAATAAACCGTCGCCAGGCCGAGGCCGCTGCCGCTCGTTTTGGTCGTGAAATACGGCTCGAAAATCCGCGGCAGCAGCTCCGGCCGGATGCCCGTGCCCGTGTCGACAAACGAAATTTTCAAATGGTCGCCCGCCGCCAGCGCACCGCCCGATTTCGCGGGAACGGCCTCGTTGCGGAGGGAGATGCTGATCACGCCGCCCCCGGGCATGGCCTGCACGGCGTTGATAACGAGGTTCTGCACCACCTGGCCAATCTGGACTTTGTCCACATCCGCCGGCCACAGCTCCGGATCGGCATGAAAATCACAGCGTACCTTCGAGCCATGCAAGGCAAACTGCGCCGCCTCCTGCACCACCTCGGGCAGCCGCACGGCGGCACGCACCGGCTCGCCGCCCTTGGCAAAGGTAAGCAGCTGCTGGGTCAGGTCGCGCGCGCGCAGCACCCCGCGCTCGGCCTCCTCCAGCCACCGGACCGGGGCGCCGGCGGCCTGTGCATCAATCATCGTCAGGGCAAGGTGGCCCATCACCACCGTCAGGATGTTGTTGAAATCATGCGCAATGCCGCCGGCCAGGATGCCGACGGATTCAAGTTTCGACGTGCGCTGCATCTCGAGTTCCAGCCGGGCGCGCTCCGTCACATCGCGGAACACGAGCACGACGCCCACCGCGCGCCCGCTCATGTCGTGCATCGGTGCGCAGCGGCCCTCGATCAGGCAGGGCTGGTCCTCGCGGCTGACCAGGGCGGTCTGCGGCGGCAGCTCGATGACGCGATCCTCCGCCAGCGCCGCCGTCACCGGCACGGCCACCAGCGCGCGCGTCTTCTCATGCTGCAGCACGCATACTTCGGAAATTTTCCGCCCCACGCCGCCCCCTTCCTTCCAGCCGGTCAGGGTTTCCGCGGCATGGTTGATGAACTGCACCACGCCCTCGGTATCCACCGTGACCACGCTTTCGGCCATCGCGCGCAACATGACGCTCAGCCGCTCACGTTCCGCCGCCAGCGCGGCCTCGGCCCGCCGCCGCTCCGTCACATCGCTGATAAAACCCTGGAAGTAAAGCAGCCGGCCCTGGCCGTCACGCACGGCGCGGACGTCTTCCGAAATCCATTTGGTCGAGCCGTCCCGGCAGCGCACTTCCGATTCGAAGTCCACCACTTCGTCATTGCTGTCCAGCGCGCGAAAAAATTCCGCGCGCCGCCCCGGCTCCACATAAAGATCGCGCGCGATGTGCTCATAGCCCGCGATCATCTCCGCGACATTCACGAAGCCGAGCATGCGCGCCAGCGCCGGGTTGACCGTGCGAAAACGGCCTTCCGGCGTGGATTCATAAACACCCTCAACCGCGCTTTCAAAAAGCGTGCGATAGCGCTCTTCACTCGCGCGCAATGCCTCCGCGGCCGCCCGGCGCGGCCGCAAATCGCGCATGATCGCCTGCAGGTAGCGCCGCCCCCCCGCTTCCACGCTCGCCATGCGCATTTCCACGGGAAGGGAAGTGCCGTCGCAATGCAGCAGCGTGACCTCCGCCTCCTGCCGCCCGCCCCGCCGCGCATGCTCGACAAACAATCGCTGCCTTTCCGCCGCGTCTTCCAGTCCGTACAAAATCGTGTGTGGCCGGCCCACCACCTCGGCCTCGCTCCGTCCCAACAGCTCGGTGGTCGCACGGTTTATCTCGACCAGCAGGCCGGTGGCCGCATCGGCCACGAAAATCGCGTCCCCGGCCTGTTCCATCAGCCGCCGGTGACGCTCTTCCGAAGCGCGCAGTTCACGGGTACGCTGCTCCACCTTGCGCTGCAGCCGGAAATTGAAAATCAGCGCCACGACTGTCACTACGATGGCCGTGCCAAAAGCCCCCATCAGCCATTCCGGCCACGAAATGTTCGCTGGTGGCGGGGCGGCGACCGCCATGACGCGTGTGCCGGTGAGCACTTGCGCGACCGTTGCGAAATGAATCCATTGCGCAAACTGCGAGGTAAAAATCGCCATTTTCTCCCGAAAATTCGCCTTCACCGAATCGTCACACCGAGTCTTTGTCGAGAGGCAAACCATCTGCATCACCGAAATTCTCGCTCCGCCATAAGTTTCCCCTGTCAATTCTCATCCAATCCTCCGCCTCGCCAGTCCGGCCCTCACCCGCCAAGCTTGGCATGCCGGCAAGGATTTTCACGTGAAAAAAAATATCGCCATTTTGATTTTTGATGACGTCCAGGTGCTCGACTTCACCGGCCCCTTCGAGGTTTTTTCGCTCACGGACAGGCTTTGCCGCCACGAGGCCTTTCATACGTTCACCGTCGCCGAGTCTCCCGGCAGCGTGCGCGCCCGCGACGGCCTGAAAATCGTCCCCGACTTCACGCTCGAAAACTGCCCGGCACCATACGTGCTGGTCGTCCCCGGCGGCTTCGGCACCCGCGCGCTGCTCAAAAAACCGGCGCTGCTCGAATGGATCCGCATCAAGGCCCGCCACGCCGAGATCGTCATGAGCGTCTGCACCGGCGCGCTCGTGCTCGCCCAGGCCGGCCTGCTCGACGGCCTGCGGGTCACCACGCACCACCAGTCGCTCGACCTGCTCCGCGAACTCGCCCCCGCCGCCACTATCGACCCCTCGCGACGTTTTCACGACAATGGCAAAGTCATCACCTCCGCCGGAATCAGCGCCGGCATTGATGCCGCGCTGCACGTGGCCGCACGCCTGCTCGGTCCCGAGGCCGCCGCAGCCACCGCCCGCCAGATGGAATATACACCGGGATCATGAGGTCGCTTGCATTGATCCGCCATGCCTCCGGAAGGAACGAGCGGGTGGAAATGCAGTCCAAGCCTTCAATCCATCACCCCCATGCGCCGCACCCTCATCCTTTTCGCCGCGCTGATGCTCATGCTGGCCGGCTGCAACACCATCGACAGCCGCATCAGCCAGAAGCAGGACGTGTTCAACCGCCTTGACCCGCAGACCCAGGCCAAGATCCGGCAGGGTATCGTCGAGGTCGGTTACACACCCGACATGGTCTACATCGCGCTCGGCACGCCGGACGAGCAGCACCAGAAAGTCACGGCCAAAGGCGATGACACGACGTGGGTCTATCGGACTTACTACGAGCAATATGAAGGCATGGCGCATGTCGGCTACCGCCGCATTGTATTCTTCGATCCGGCGACCCGCGTCTATCGCATTTACTACGAGCCCGTGAGCACGCCGGTCTATTCCGAGCATGCCCAGGACAATATTCGTGTCACCTTCGTGAACGGCCGGGTCGCGACCATCGAACAAAACAAATCCTGATCATTCGCGCTTCAGCTCGCGGGTCATGAGCGCGGCCAGCGCATCGGCCGGTTTTTTATTTCCAAACAGGATCGCCTGCACTTCCCGCAGGATGGGCGCGTCGATTTTCCGTTCCGCACACAGGCCGGCGAAAGATTCGGTGGTCCCGTAGCCCTCGACCACTGTCTTGCGGCCGGCCATCAATTCCGCCGCCGCACGGCCCTCGCCGATCCTCTGGCCAAACTCGCGATTGCGGCTCCAGCCGCCGTGACACGTGGCCACGAGGTCGCCGAAGCCGCTCAGGCCGTAAAAGGTCTCCGCGCGCGCACCGAGCGCCGTGCCCACCCGCACCATCTCGGCCAGGGCCCGTGTCAGCAGCGCGGCCTTGGCGTTGTCGCCGAGGCGCAGTCCGTCGCAACAACCGGCCGCGATGGCATAAATATTTTTCAGGGAGCCGCCGAATTCCGCACCCGCAATATCTTCGCTCGTATAAACGCGCAGCGTCGGCCCGCTCAACGCAGCCTGCACCCGGTCGACCAGCGCAGCGCAGCGTGCCGCCGCCAGCACCATCGCCGCCGGCTGACCGCGCGCGACCTCGCCGGCATTGGTCGGCCCCGTCAGCGCGCCCACGGGCAGTTCTGGAAAAATTTCCGCGATGACCTGCGACGGCCGCAGGTACGTGCCGAGTTCAAGTCCCTTGGCCAGGCTGACCAGCAGGCCCATCTGCCGGGCTGAACCGAGGCCGGCGCGCACCCGCGCGCACGTCTCCCGCAGCGCCTGCACCGGACACGCCAGCAATACGACCTCGGCTTCCATGAGCACGGGCGCCAGCTCATGGCCGATCTGCAGGCTCGGCGGCAGCGCCACGCCCGGCAGGTAGTCGGTGTTTTCATGCACGGATGAAAGCGCCAGCGCGTGTTCGAAGCGCCGCGGCACGAGCGCGACCGTGTGGCCCAGCCGCGTGAGATGGACGGCAAAGGCCGTGCCCCAGGCGCCGGCGCCGATGACCGCGAAGTTCATGCGGGCAAACTGGCCCTGGAAAATAAAGAAGGCACGGAAAATTTCTGCGGTGTCCTCCCGATTTTCCGCGGGTTCATTCCGGGAATTTTTTCGCGCGCACCGCGGCGGCGTAGGCGGCAAACCCCTTTTTGAATTCCTCGCCGGCGTGCGCGAAGGCGCGGGCAAAGCCGGGCGCATGGCCGGGCGCGAGGCCGAGCAGATCGGGGCTCACCAGGATCTGCCCGTCGCAATGCGGCCCCGAGCCGATGCCGATGGTCGGGATTTTCACGGTCTCGGTGATGGTGCGCGCGAGGTTGGCCTCGGTCATTTCGAGCAGGAGCGCGAAGGCGCCCGCCCGTTCGAGCGATAGCGCATCGGCCAGCAGGCGCTCGGCCTCGGCGGCCTCGGCGCCGAATTTTTTGTAGCGACCGAGAGTATGCACCTGCTGCGGCTTGAGACCGATGTGCCCCCATACAGGCACGCCGGCTTCGACGAGGCGGGCGACCTGCGGCGCCAGCGTCGCGCCGCCCTCGATCTTCACCGCCTCGGCCCCGGCTTCCTGCACGAGCCGCTGGCAGGCGCGCAGCACGCGCCCGAAATCGAAATGCGCCTCGGCAAACGGCACGTCGGCGGCCAGCAGCGCGGCGGGCTTCGCGCGCGCCACCGCCGCGGTGTGATGCACCATCATGTCAAGCGTCACCGGCACGGTGCTCTCGAAGCCGAGCAGCGTGTTGCCGACCGAGTCGCCCACGAGAATCACGTCCACACCAGCCGCGTCGGCGTGGCGCGCAGTGATGACATCGTAGGCCGTGACCGCGACGATCGGACGCTGATTTTTCAGTTTACCCAGCGTATGCGTGGTGGTCTTCACTTCAAAAACGCGGGGATGCGCTCGTTCGCGGTCATCTGCTCGAACGTCTCGCGCGCGTTCACCAGCTCAAAGGCACTACCATGCACGAGCACCTCGGCGGGCAGCGGGCGGGTGTTATAGCGGCTGGCCATGGTAAAACCATAAGCACCCGCGCTCATGAAGGCAACAAACTCGCCCTCCCCCACCTCCTGGAGCTGGCGGTCCTTGGCGAAGCAATCGCCACTTTCGCAAATCGGCCCGACGATGTCGGAGACGAGCGCACGGCGCGAGGTGTCGCGGTGCAGCGGGACGATTTCGTGGTAGGCGTCGTACATCGCCGGGCGCACGAGGTCGTTCATGGCCGCATCGACCACGAGAAAATTCTTGCCCGCGCCGCGCTTGAGATGCTCGACCCGCGTGAGGAGGACGCCGGCGTTGCCGACGAGAAACCGGCCGGGCTCGAGCAGGATCTTCAAGCCGAGCGGCTGGAGCAGCGGGACGAGCGTGGCCCCGTAGGTCTCGGGCGTGAGCGGACGTTGGTCGGCCGGCTGTGCCTCCCACCATTCGCTGGCGCCGCTGGCGAGGGCGTCCGGATAAACAATGCCAATGCCGCCGCCGACGGAAAAATAACCGATGCCGAACTTCGCCTTCAGCTCGGCCGCAAAGGGCGCGACTTTTTCCACAGCCTCGGCAATCGGCGCGACGCTGGTCAGCTGCGAGCCGATGTGCATCTGCACGCCGCGGATCTCGATGTGCTTGAGCTTGGCCGCGGCCTCGTAGGCCGCGCCCGCATGCTTGAGCGGAATGCCGAACTTGTTGTCGCTTTTGCCCGTGGTGATCTTGGCGTGCGTATGCGCGTCCACGTCGGGGTTGACGCGGATGGCGATGCCGGCCTTGCGGCCGAGCTTTCCGGCGACATGGTTGAGGCGGGCGAGCTCGGGCTCGCTCTCGACGTGGAAGGCGAAGATGCCGTTTTCGAGCGCGAGCTTGATCTCCGCCTCGGTTTTGCCCACCCCGGCGAAGACGCTGGCGTCCGCCTTCGCACCCGTCGCCAGGACCCGCCGCAGTTCGCCTCCGCTGACAATGTCGAAGGCCGCGCCCAGGCCGGCGAAGTGGCGCAGCACGGCGAGATTGGAGTTGGCTTTCAGCGCGAAACAGATGCGCGCGTCGAGCCCGGCCAGGCTTTGCGCGAGACGATGGTAATTATTTGTAATCGTCGCCGCGCTGTAGACGTAAGTCGGCGTGCCGTAGAGATGTGCAACGGCAGCGAGATCGACTGACTCGCAATGGAGGTGCTGACCGACGTAGCGGAAGTGGTGCATGACTGGGAAAAAGCCGTCAAAAAGGGTGGTTATAACGGGTTTCCCCTTGAAAAAACGACTCTAATTTTCAATTAGGTAGAGCGTGGTTCGCGTATTCAAAAACTGGTTTCACCGTCCGGCGGTGCGCTTCGGCGCCGTCGACAACAGCCGCATCGCGACCACCCCGATCCGCAATTCGCTTTTCATCAGTTTCATCTCGGAAACGGGCTGCTACCGCGCACGCCACATCGACCGTCATGAGGCCCACATGCGCCGGCGCAAGCTGGCAAAGGGCGCCCTGCTCGTCGTGATCGGCGCCTTCAGCGCGTGGATCATCATCGAGAGCGCGAAGGCCCTGACGATGTTTTAAGCACCGCCGCCGGCGCTGGCCGGGTCCGGCTTGAAGGCAGCGCGAAAACTGGCCGCCAGGTAGTCTCGGTTCAGCCGCGCGATAAAATCGTGCGAGATGAGTTTCGGGCAGACCGCACTGCATTCGAACTGGTTCGTGCAATTGCCGAAACCGAGCTCGTCCATTGTCTGCACCATGGCCAGCACGCGGTGGTCCCGTTCGGCCTGGCCCTGCGGAAGCAGGCCGAGGTGCGAAACCTTCGCGGCGACGAAGAGCATCGCGCTCGCGTTCTTGCACGCGGCCACGCAGGCGCCGCAGCCGATGCATTGCGCGGCGTCCATCGCGAGATCGGCGGAATCCTTGGGCACGGGAATCGCGTTCGCGTCGGGCGCCGAGCCGGTGCGCGCGGTGATGAAGCCGCCCGCCTGCATGATCCGGTCGAACGCGGCGCGATCGGTCACGAGGTCCTTGACGACGGGAAACGGATGCGCGCAGTACGGCTCGACGACGATGACGTCGCCGTCCTGGAAGCTGCGCATGTAGGTCTGGCAGCTCGCCACACCGCGATGCGGGCCGTGCGGCTTGCCGTTGATGACGAGCGAACACGTGCCGCAGATGCCTTCGCGGCAGTCGTGGGCGAAAGCGATCGGCTCCTCCCCTTTTTCCGTGAGGCCGTCGTTCACCACGTCGAGCATCTCGAGGAAGGACATGTCCGGATTGAGATCCCGGGCGGGGTATTCAACGAATTTGCCCGGCGCACCGGGCCCGGCCTGACGCCAGACGCGCAGCGTGATGGAAATGTTTTTTTTGAAATTCTCGGCGACCATGGTGAAGTCCTCTTGGCGGCTCACTTGTAATTGCGCACGCTCATCTTGGTGAATTCGTAATTGAGCGGCTCGACGTTGCGCAGCGGCTTCTGGTCCGCGCCCTGATATTCCCAGGCAGCGACGTGTGCGAACTTCTCATCATCGCGCTTACACTCGCCGTCGGGATACTGGTGCTCCTCGCGGAAATGCCCGCCGCAGCTTTCCTCCCGCTCGAGCGCATCGCGGCACATGAGCTCGCCGAGTTCGAGGAAGTCGGCCACGCGGCCGGCACGCTCGAGCGATTGGTTGAGCGAACCGCCGTCGCCGGGCACATTGACGTTCCGCCAGAATTCCTCGCGCAGAGCGGGAATCTCCCGCAACGCCTTTTCAAGGCCGGCCTTGGTGCGCGCCATGCCGCAATCCTCCCACATGATTTTTCCCAGACGCTTGTGGAAGTGGCTGACGGGCTCCTTGCCTTTGGCGTTGAGCAGGCGCGCAAGCACGCCGCGCACGCTGTCCTCGGCCTCCTTGAATCCGGCGGCATCGGCCGGGGGGCGCGAGCCGGGCTTCTGCGTGGCAAGATAATCGCTGATCGTATAGGGAATGACGAAATAGCCGTCGGCAAGGCCCTGCATGAGCGCACTCGCGCCGAGGCGGTTGGCGCCGTGGTCGGAAAAGTTGGCTTCACCGAGGACGAAGAGGCCGGGCAGGTTCGACATCAGGTTGTAGTCCACCCAGAGGCCGCCCATGGTGTAATGCACCGCCGGATAGATGCGCATCGGCGTGCGATAGGCGTTCTCGTTGGTGATCTCGTGGTAGATGTCGAAAAGGTTGCCGTAGCGTTCGCGCACGCCGGCCTCGCTGAGGCGCTTGATGGCATCACCAAAATCCAGATACACGCCGAGCCCGCTCTCGCCCGCACCGCGGCCCTCATCGCATACGCGCTTGGCCGCGCGCGAGGCGATGTCGCGCGGGGCGAGATTGCCGAAGCTCGGATACATGCGCTCGAGGTAGTAGTCGCGGTCCGACTCGGGAATCTCCGCGGGATTTTTCAGGCGGTCCTCCTTTTTCTTTGGCACCCAGATACGGCCGTCGTTGCGCAGCGACTCGCTCATGAGCGTGAGCTTCGACTGGTAATCGCCGGTCACGGGAATGCAGGTCGGGTGGATCTGCGTGTAGCACGGGTTGGCAAAGCACGCGCCGCGCTTGTAGGCGCGCCAGATGGCCGTGGCATTGGAACCGCGTGCATAGGTCGAGAGGTTGAACACATTCCCGTAGCCGCCCGTCGTGAGGATGACGGCGTCGGCCGCATGGCGCGAAATCTCGCCGCTGACGAGGTCGCGGACGATGATGCCCTTGGCGTGGCCGTCGATGACGACCAGGTCGAGCATCTCACAGTTGGTGAACATCTGCACCCCGCCCGCGCCGATCATGCGCGAGAGCGCGGAATAAGCGCCAAGCAGAAGCTGCTGGCCGGTCTGGCCGCGCGCGTAGAAGGTGCGTGAAACCTGCGCGCCGCCGAACGAACGATTGGCCAGCAGGCCGCCGTATTCGCGCGCGAACGGCACGCCCTGCGCCACGCACTGGTCGATGATGTTGACCGACACCTCGGCCAGACGGTGAACATTAGCCTCGCGGGAACGGTAGTCGCCGCCCTTGAGCGTGTCGTAGAAAAGCCGGTGCACGCTGTCGCCGTCATTCTGGTAGTTCTTCGCCGCGTTGATTCCGCCCTGCGCGGCAATGCTGTGCGCCCGGCGCGGGCTGTCATGAAAGACGAAGCACTTCACATTGTAGCCGAGCTCGGCGAGCGAGGCCGCGGCAGACGACCCCGCAAGGCCGGCACCCACGACGATGATCTCGTATTTCCGCTTGTTGGCGGGGTTGACGAGCTTGATCTCCGTCTTGTGCCGGCGCCATTTCTCGGCCAGTGGACCGGGGGGGATTTTGGGATCGAGCTTGGCCATGGCGTCAGGGAAGCGGTTAGGGCTGGGCGGCGCGCGCGACGGCAGGCTGGAACCCTTCGCGCAGGCCCTTCGCGCCGATGAGGATCGAGCCGGGAATGACCAGGTTGCCGAGGAAATAGAGCAGGCAGAACGCGGTCACGATCTTGCGCAGCGCACCCGACCACTTCGCGTTGCGCCAGCCGAGCGTTTGAAACAGACTGTCCACGCCGTGCAGCAGGTGAAAGGACAGGAGGCCGACCGCGATGATATAAAAAATGGACACGACGGGATTCATGAAACCAAGGATCACCATGCTGTGCACGTCGGGGACCTGCGTGCCGGCCTTGACGACCGGAAAGCCCATCACGCGGTAATCTTCAGTCATCGTGTAAGGCGGCAGGTTTTCCTTGAAGCTCGCCGGCTGCGCGAAACCGAAAGTGAACTGCGCCAGATGGTACAGCACGAATGCAAGCACGATGTAGCCCGTCCAGCGCACATAGCGCGAGGCAAACGACGCCTGGATCCAGGTCTTCACGCCGTAAGGCTGGTGGCCGCGGGCGCGCCGGTTTTCCAGCGAGAGCACGGTCGCCGCCCAGATATGGATGGCCACGCACGCCAGCAGCCCAAGGCGCACAATCCACAGCAGCGGACCGAGCTGGCGCAAAAAATACGCGTAGCCGTTGATGTGATCCGGGTGCTGAAAAATCTGCAGGTTGCCCACGAGATGCCCGATGACGAAAAGCACGAGCACAAAGCCGGTCGCGGCCATCAGAAATTTCCGGCCAATGGAGGAACAGAACAATCTACCGATAAGACTCATCGCAAAGTGGGGAACGCGGCTGAACTCGAACGCGGATAATTCCGCGTTCAACGAATTAAACGGAACGCCTTGTCCAAGTAAAGGTTGTCGGGCCTCGGCACCAACTGCGAACCACGCTTATTAGTGAGCCTTACCCGGCAGTGAAGCACCGTTGCGCGCGCCCGGAGGAAAGAACCCGCGCCAACCGGACCTTATTTCACCAGCGGCTTAAGCAACGAAAATTTCCCGCTCGCCGCCGGAGTCAGCGTGCGGCGGCGGAAAGCCGCGACGCGCACGCCCTCGCCCAGCGCCGCCGCCAAGGCGGATTCCACCTCCGGCGGCGCGACATGATCGGCCACGTAGTGGAAATCCCAGCGCGCGTCGCCGCTCTGGATGAGCGACCAGTGCCAGCAGGCAAAATCTTGCGGCAGCGCCGCGTCAATCTCATGGGCAGAAACGAGCGATCCATCCGGCCGGAAATACAAGTCCCGCTCCCGCCCGAGCAGGCGGAATCCGGTCGGCAGCTTTTTCACGATGTCACCGGTGTGATAGCGCAGGAGCGGCATGGCCTCGCGGTCGCGCGTGGTCACGTAAATCTGAAAAACATCCGGCAGGCTTTCGCGCCACGGCACAAGCTCGATGAAAGCGTTGGCGTCGATCGCGCGCGTGTCGTCCTTGAACGCCTCGCCGACGAACAGGTAGCCGGCCTCGGTTGAGCCGTAAAGATCGGCTTGGGGAGCGGGAAAAGCCTCCGCAATGCGCCGGCTGTGCTGCAAGCTCGCCTTGCCATAGGTGAGAATGACCACGCGCACGCTCGGCACGCTCACCTTGCGCCGCGTGACCGCGCGCGCGAGCAGCGAGAGATAGACCGGCTCGCCCTCGATCACCTCGGGCTGCACGGCCTGCAGCTCGAGCACGATGCGATCCCATTCACTCTCGAGAAACGCGAACGGGTCGCTCGTGAGGTTGAGGTAGACCGTGCCATCAAAATAACGATGCGGAAACGGATGGTCCTCGTAAGGGCAGAGATTGCTCGAACAGCCGACGGGCGCGAGCACGCACTTGCGGTAGGACCGGTGCGCAAACGACGCGAGCAGCGGATGCGCCTCGTAGGCACGGCGCGTCTGCGCGCTCCACCAGCCATCCTCCATGATGACCGTCATCGGGCTTGTGGTGGTGCCGGAGGTGCTCTCGTATTCGTAACGCCGGTCCTGCAGGCCGCGCTCGATGTCGCGGTAGTCGGTGAAAAAAGCCTGGTGGCCGCGCTCGACGATTTCCTTTTTGGAGAGCGCCGGAATTTCACGGTAACACGACCATTGCAGCGGCTCCGGATGCAGCGGAAACCGCTGCGGATAGAGCGGGCTGCGCCGGTAGATCTTGCGGATCTCCGCCTCCAGCGACGCCGGCAGAAACTCGTCACGCGCGGAACCAAGCGCAGCGGGGCTGTTGGCAAACGTGGAGGGGGGCATAAGGGTGAAGACGTCAGCTAACCCGGTCCGGTTTCGAAGTCAAACCGCACGGCCGGCTTTCAGCCCGGCCCAGATGGGCGCAAAGAAGAGAAGGGCATCGAGCACCAGCGCGTGGGTGATTTTGCCTGTATGCGCAAGCGCGTAGACTTCGTCCACCGGCAGCGTGCTGACGGCAATCTCCTCGTCATGGTCCCATTGCGTCGCAACCGCGGGCACAACGTCCTCCACAAAGACAACGTGACAGGTGTTGTTTTGAATCGCGGGATTCGCGTGCACGCGGCCGATGATGCGCGCGTTTTTCCCGGCGCAGCCCGTCTCTTCGCGCAGTTCGCGCAGGCCGCCCGCCAAGGGATCCTCGCCGTGATCAAGCACGCCGCCGGGAATCTCGAGCGAGAAATCATCCGTGCCGAAGCGGAACTGGCGGACGAGCACAAGGCGATGGTCGGGCGTGAGGGCGAGGACATTGACCCAGTCGGGCGCGTCGATGACGACAAAATCCTGCTCGCGTCCGCGGACGCGGTGGCGGTAGCGCACCTGGCGCAGGTCGAAGATGCGCGTGGCGGCGAGCGATTCACTCCCCAGTCGTTCCCAGCGATCGGGTGCGGCATCGGGAGGATTCATATTCTCGCAGGCAAAAAAAACGCCCCCTGACGCGAGTCGAGGAGGCGCGGTGGAAAAATTTGCGGGGCTTATTTCTTGGCCGGCAGGTTGATCTTCTGGCCGACCTTGAGATGCTTCGGGTCGATGCCGGAATTGGCGGCTTCGAGATCGGCCAGCGAAACGCCGTTGGCGCGGGCAATCTTGGCCAGGCTGTCACCGGATTTGATCGTGTAGGTGCCGTCCGCGGAAACCGTGCCCGGGGTGGAACCTTCGGCGGCCGCGCCGCCCTTGGGAGCTTTGGCGGCTTTCGGCGCCGGCTTGGCAGCTTCCTCGAGTTTGGTCAGTGAAGCGTGGATGTTGCCGAGATCGGTGGCGACTTGATTGAACGCATCCTGCGAGGAGCGCTGCAAGGCATTGATGTCGCTTTTCGCCTTTTGCGCGTCGGCGGCGGCGGAATTGGCATTGCTCTCGATGGAGTCAATCTTGTCAATTTTCTCACCGGCGGCGGCAAGCGTCTTGCTGACGCTGGAGACTTTGACAAGGGCGACCGCGGAGAGTACCAGCGCGAGAAGACCGACGATCACGCCGGCAACTGGCAGGTAGCTGCTGCTGTTATTTTCACGAGAGATGGTGTCCATGAGTCAGTACGAAAAAGAGGTTTGAAAGTTGAACGAGTAGGTGGATTCAAGGGGCATGGCAAGCAGAGATTACGCCGATATTTCCGGATCGCGCCGGTTGACAGAACGTTGACAGGCCGGGCAAATGCACGAGGCTGCTCGTTCGCACACGGGGTGTAGCTTAGCCTGGTAGAGCGCCTGGTTTGGGACCAGGAGGTCGAGAGTTCGAATCTCTCCGCCCCGACCAGCGCAGATTGGGCGATGGGATCAATGATCGCCTCACCCATCGTTAAAACAGAAATTGCGCGATGCACCTGAACCATTCGAGCAGCCAGGCCGCGGGCCAAAACCATGATGGATGCGTTGCTCAACGCCCTTTGCCATCCCGGGACAGCTGTGGCTTGGTTTGCCAACCGGGCAAATCTTCCTGCAATCTCAGGTGCTTCGCACCCCGGTGAGCGTATCCGGTCTTTGGCTGGCTGCAACTTCCGGCAAATGAATTTTATGACGATCCGCTTTTCCAACATAGTTTTGGCTGCACGCCACCTTTTTGTGCGACCTTTGGCCAAGGGTTGCGTCTGTCCATGCAAGACCGCGATTCGCAAAGCCGCCCATACTTTCACTGAATTCACTTTTGAACCTGCAATGATGCCATGAGCCAACCATTGACCGAAAAGCCCAGACCGTCCCCCACAGAGCCGGCCACCCAACGCGCAGCTGCTCCGACCAGTACTGCGGTTCGAAAACGGCGCCCCCGGATCTGGCTCATCGTCGGGACGTTGATTCTAATCATCGTTGTGATCTGGGTGTATCGTTCCCATGCGGCTGGTTCGGCCCGGGCCGGAGGCCGCGGCGGCATGAACGCCCCGCTCCCCGTCGTGGTGCAGGCGGCCAAAAAAGGGGATCTCAATATCTATCTCAATGCGCTCGGAGCGGTGACGCCATTGGAAACGGTGACCCTTCGAACCCAGATCAGCGGGCAGCTGGTCGAGGTGAAATTCAAGGAAGGCGAGGAGGTCAACCAGGGCGATGTTCTCGCCATCATCGATCCCCGTCCTTATGAAGTGGCCCTTGAGCAGGCCCAAGGGCAGTTTGAACAGGCGCAGGCGCAGCTTAAAAATGCCGAGCTTGATCTCACCCGTTACCAGACGCTGGCCGAACAGGATTCCATCGCGAAACAACAGGTCGACACGCAGCGCACGCTCGTGAACCAGTACGAGGGCATGGTCAAAACGAACCAAGCCGCGATCGACAGCGCGAAGCTGAACCTGGCCTACTGTCACATCACCGCGCCCTCCGCAGGACGGGTGGGGCTCCGGCAGGTCGACCAGGGCAATTATGTCACGCCGGGGGACGCCAACGGGCTGGTCGTTCTCACGCAGGTAAAGCCAATGACCGTCATCTTCACCCTGCCGGAGGACAATGTGCCGAAAGTGGCGGCACGGCTGCATTCCGGCGCGATCCTTCCCGTCGACGCCTTCGACCGGACGCAAACGACGAAGCTCGCCTCGGGCACGCTGGACACGATCGACAACCAGGTCGATGCCACCACCGGAACCTTCAAACTCCGGGCCTTGTTTCCGAATGACAACGAAAGCCTCTTCCCCAATCAATTCGTCAACATCCGCCTTTTGCTGGACGTCAACCATGGGGCAACCGTCATCCCCACCTCCGCCGTGGAACAGGGACAGCAAGGGGCCTTTGTCTATGTCGTCCAGGATGACAACACGGTCGCCGCCAAGCCCGTGACCCTCGGGACGATCGAAGGGGAGCTGGTGGCCGTTGTCTCCGGACTGAACGTCGGCGAACGGGTGGTCGTCGACGGAGCGGACAAACTCACTGATGGGATGAAGGTTATCGTGCAGGATAAAAAATCCGGGGAATCGAAAGGGAAATCCGGGACCGGGCACAGCCACGCGGGCCAGGGCCATAAAAAATCCGAGTCGGCCGACGAGCAGAACTGAATGGCTTCTGGAAACCCGCTGGTTCTTCAAACGAGATGAATCCCTCTCGCCTCTTCATTCAGCGTCCTGTTGCGACCACGCTCTTCATGTCGGCGATCCTGATCGTCGGGCTCGTGGCTTATAAATTCCTTCCCCTGTCGGCCCTGCCGGAAGTGGATTACCCGACCATCCAGGTCCAGACGTTCTATCCCGGGGCCAGCCCGGATGTCATGACTTCGTCGGTCACGGCGCCATTGGAGCGCCAGTTGGGCCAGATGCCGGGCTTGAAACAGATGTCCTCCACGGGATCGGCCGGCGCCTCGGTGATCACGCTGCAGTTCGACCTCGACCTGGATCTGGACGTGGCCGAACAGGAAGTGCAGGCGGCGATCAATGCGGCCGGCAATCTCCTGCCCTCGGACCTGCCCGCTCCGCCCATTTATGCCAAGGTGAACCCGGCCGACGCCCCGGTGCTGAGCCTCGCCCTGACGTCGAAGACTCTGCCGCTGATCCAAGTCGAGGATCTCGCGGACACCCGGCTCGCCCAAAAGATATCGCAGCTGCCCGGGGTGGGCCTGGTCAGCATCGGCGGCGGACAGCGGCAGTCTGTCCGCATCCGGGTCAACCCGCAGGCGCTGGCCGCCTACGGCCTCAACATCGACGACATGAGGACGACCGTGGGTAATGCCAATGTGAATACAGCCAAGGGCAATTTCGACGGGCCGTCGCGCGCCTACACGATCAATGCGAACGACCAGCTGAAGGCGGCCGACGATTACAAGAATCTCATTCTGGCCTATAAAAACGGCGCACCGGTCAGGCTGACGGATATCGCCACGGTCGAAAGCGCGCCGGAGAACACGAAGCTCGCCGCGTGGTTCAACACGACCCCGGCCATCATCCTCAACATCCAGCGCCAGCCCGGGGCCAATGTCATCAAGGTCGTCGAGAGCATCCGCAGCCTGCTGCCGGCCCTGCAGGCGTCGCTGCCGGCTTCCGTGGACGTCGCCGTCCTGACCGACCGCACGAACACGATCCGGGCTTCGATCAGCGACGTTGAATTCGAGCTCACGCTCGCGGTGATCCTCGTGGTGCTCGTCATCTTCGTCTTCCTGCGCAACGTGCCGGCGACGATCATCCCCAGCCTGTCCGTCCCTCTCTCGCTCATCGGAACCTTCGCGGTGATGTACCTGCTGGGCTTCAGCCTGAACAATCTCTCGCTGATGTCGCTGACGATCGCCGCGGGCTTCGTCGTCGACGACGCGATCGTCATGATCGAGAACATCGCGCGGTATGTGGAGAAAGGCGATTCGCCGATGGAAGCGGCCCTCAAGGGCTCCGCGCAAATCGGCTTCACCATCATTTCGCTGACGATCTCGCTCATCGCGGTGCTGATCCCCCTGCTCTTCATGGGTGACGTCGTCGGACGCCTGTTCCGGGAATTTGCGATCACGCTCGCGGTCACGATCCTCATCTCAGCCGTGGTTTCGCTGACCCTCGTGCCCATGATGTGCGCGAAGCTGGTAAAGCACCGGCCGGCCTCGGCGGAGCCGGCGTGGAGCCGCAAGGTCGGCGCTTGGTTCGACGCCATCATCGCGCGGTACGACAAGATGCTCAAATGGGTGCTCGATCACCAGGCCCTCACCCTCGTGATCGCGGTCGGGACCTTCGTGCTGACCGCCGTCCTTTACATCGTGATTCCAAAGGGATTTTTCCCCGTGCAGGACACCGGATTGATCCAGGTCATCACCGAGGCGCCGCAAAACGTTTCCTACGGGTCCATGGCGACCCGGCAGCAAAAGCTCGCCGCCGAAATTCTCAAAAATCCGGATGTCGAAAGCCTGTCGTCATTCATCGGCATCGACGGAACGAACACCACCGTCAACACCGGCCGGATGCTCATCAATCTCAAGGCGAAATCGGACCGGAAAGGGTCCGCGACGGACACCATCCGCGCCTTGCAAAACCAGCTCCAATCCCTCGCGGGGATTTCCGCCTACATGCAGCCGGTCCAGGATCTGACCATCGACGACCAGGTCAGCCGTACGCAATACCAGTTCGTCCTCGAAAGCGCGGATCCGGCGCTGCTCGGCGAATGGATTCCCAAATTGATGGACCGGCTCGGCCAGGTCCCCGATCTGACCGACGTCGCCAGTGACCTGGCCCAGCAAGGGCTGGCAGTGTACATCGTCATCGATCGCGACACCGCCGCACGTTTCGGCATCACGGCGGCGACGGTCGACAACGCGCTCTACGACGCGTTTGGCCAGCGGATCATCTCGACGATCTTTACACAGTCCAACCAGTACCGCGTGATCATGGAGGCCAATCCGGCGCTGCAGCAGTCACCCGACTCGCTGGCACAAATCTACGTGCCTTCCGCTTCGGGCGGCCAGGTGCCCTTGTCCGCCATTGCCCATTTTGAGGAGCGCGCCGTCCCGCTTCTGATCAACCATCTGAGCCAGTTTCCCTCCAATACGATTTCGTTCGATATTCCGCCGGGCGGCTCGCTGGGGGCGGCAGTGAAGGCGATCCGCCAGGCCGAGTCGGACATCGGGATGCCGCTCAGCATCATCACGAGCTTCCAGGGCGCCGCCTCCGCCTTCGAGGCATCGTTGTCGAACGAACTGTTCCTCATCCTCGCGGCCATCGTGACGATGTACATCATCCTCGGCGTTCTTTATGAGAGTTTCGTCCATCCGGTGACGATCCTCTCCACCCTGCCCTCGGCCGGAATCGGAGCCCTCCTGGCATTGATGTGCGTCGGCAGCGACCTCGGCGTCATCGGCATCATCGGCATCATCCTGTTGATCGGCATCGTGAAGAAGAACGCGATCATGATGATCGACTTCGCGCTCGATGCCGAACGTCAGCGCGGGTTGTCCTCCGCCGACGCCATCTTCGAGGCCTGCGTGATGCGCTTCCGGCCGATCATGATGACCACCATGGCCGCATTGTTCGGCGCGGTGCCGCTGATGATCGGGCTCGGCGAAGGCAGCGAGTTCCGCCAGCCGCTCGGCATTGCCATTTTCGGCGGGCTGATCGTCAGCCAGATCCTGACGCTCTACACCACCCCGGTGGTCTATCTCTATCTCGACCGCGCCCGGCACTGGCGGCAACGGCGAAAACAGCGCCGCCTGGCGTTGAGAGAGCCGCCCGCCATCTGACCTATCCCGGTCCATGCGAAATTGCACATCAGGCCCGGCGTGCGCCGTTCTGGATCGGCGCCGACGCGCCCGCTACTCTCCTCACAAAATAACGCAAGACAAACACAGGTGAGGAAATCATGTCAGGGATGGAATTGGCGACACCGCGCCTCAAATCTATACAGCGTGTCGCCCTGGCCCTGCTGGTGATTGCCGGCGTCGTCAATTACATCGACCGCGCGACATTGGCCGTCGCCAATCCGCTGATCCGGGAAGAACTTGGTCTTTCCATCGCGGAGATGGGGTATCTGCTCTCGGCCTTTCTCTGGGCCTATGCGTTTTCGCAACTGCCGACCGGCGCCATGGTCGACCGGCTCGGGCCGCGCCTGCTTCTGACCATGGGGCTGAGCCTGTGGTCGCTCGCGCAACTCCTCGGCGGCCTGGTGCAGAATTTTACCCAGTTCTTCGGCGCCCGTGTCCTGCTCGGCCTCGGCGAAGCGCCGCAATTTCCGACCGGCGCGCGCGTGGTGCGGGACTGGTTCAATCAGCGCGACCGCGGGCTCGCGACCGGCGTGTTCAACTGCGCCTCCTCGCTCGGCACCGCGATCGCGGTGCCGCTCCTGACCTATCTGATGCTCTCCTTTGGCTGGCGCACGATGTTCGTGATCATGGGCGTGGCCGGGCTGATCGTCGCCGCATTATGGTTTCTGCTCTATCGCAACCCCGGCGAAGTCGCTTTGACAGCGCCGGAAAATGCCTACCGGACGCAAGGCGATCCGCCGGGCCAGCGAACGAAAGTCACCTTTGGCGAATGGAAGCTGTTGTTTCGGTTTCGAACCACCTGGGGCATGATTTTCGGCTATTTCGGCTGCATCTACCTCACATGGATCTACACAGCCTGGCTGCCGGGCTATCTCGAAATCGAACGCCACATGAGCGTGAAATATACCGGATGGGCGGCTGCCGTTCCGTTCGCCTGCGGCGTTGTTGGCGGCGTACTCGGCGGATACATTGCCGACATCCTGGTGCGCCGTGGCGTCGAGCCGCTCAAGAGCCGGCGATATCCGGCCGCCATCGCCT
>DATHNW010000027.1:0-57966 GCA_035485575.1 Opitutaceae bacterium
TAGAGCGTGCCCGCGGTTTCCGAGGGCGTGCTGCCGTCGGTGGTATAGCGGATGGAGGCGCCGCCGGTCGTGGTGCTGATCGTCACCGTCTGGGTCGTGGTGTAGGTGCCGCCGGCGGGGCTGAAGCTGGGCGCTCCGGCGAGCGGCGGCCCGCTGGTCTGGGGCGTGAGGGTGAAGGTATCGACGCAGAGGATGAAGCCCGAGGAGGCCGAATTCTTGCCCGTGACGGTGAGCACAATGGTGTGCGCGCCGCTGGTGGCCAAAGTGACCGTGCCGGGCATGGCTGACACGTAGCCGGCGGTGGCGGCGTATTCATCGATGGTGCCGCCGATCTGCGTGCCGTCGACTTTGGTCGTGAATTGGCCGCGGTTGGTATTGGTGCGCTCGCGCATTTGCAGCTGGTAAGTGCCGGCGGAAATATTGGGGGTGGTGAAGGTGATGGATTGACCCGCCCCGGTGGAGTTGAGGAATTCCAATATGCCACCGCTGGCATTGGCATCGGTGCCGGTGCTGGCGGTCGCACCGGTCCCTACCGGCGAGAGGTTTTCGGCTTCGAGCATGATGGGGCCGCTGACCATGCCGATGGTGTAGGTGGCGCTGTTGACGCTGCTGTCGGCGAAACCGCTTTCGAACGCAATGGCCTGCAGGAGCGTGTTGCTGCTGATGTTCACGGGGCCGGAGTAGATCGTGCCATTGGTCTCGGTCGGCGTGCTGCCGTCGGTCGTGTAGCGGATGCTCGCGCCGCTGTTCGAAGTCATGCTCACGTTTTGCGTGTTCGGATAATTGCCTCCGCCGGGATTGAATACAGGCGCGGCGGCTTGTGGAGTGGTGATAGTGTAAACCTCGGTGGTGATATTGCTGTCAGCGAAACCGCTCTCATAAGCGATGGCTTTCAGGGTCGTCGTACTGGTGATGGAGATCGGTCCGCCGATGAGCGTTCCGTGGGTTTCACTCGGATCGCTGCCATCGGTGGTATAGCGTCCGGTGGCGCCACTGGTCGTGAGGGTAACGCTGATCAATTGTGGGCTGGAGTAAGTGCCGCCACCGGGATTGAACGAAGGCGCCGCAACTTGAGGCGGGCTGTTCCCCGAGACCACCAGTGTGACCGCGGCGGTCCAGGCGATGCTGCCGCCCGAGTTAAGGGCCTGGATGTTTTCCGAATACATTCCGGGCGGCGTTGAGCTGGAAGTGGTGAACGTGAGCGTCGAGGAGCCCGAGCCGCTGCTCAGCGAAGAGGGGCTGAACGAGGCGGTGGTGCCGGCGGGTAGCTGGTTGCCGATGCCGTCGCCCACGATGCTCAGGCCGACGGGGCCGGATAGGCCTGCCGGAACGGTGACCGTGAAAGTCGCCACGCCGCCCGGCGAAACCGTGGCCGAATCGGCGCTCGTGGTAATGCCCGCGATCACATTGCTTTTCGAGGGGGCGGGTGAACCCGAGAAAGTGAAATTCGTGACATTGGTCACCGAGCCGATCGAGCCGCTGGTCGTGAAGCTCGCGATGGAAATATTATTCACGAGCTTGGCCGGATCGCCGAGCACGGCCAGGGCGGTGCCCCCCGTTTCGTGTGTGTTCGTCATCACGAAATTGTTGACCTGAGAGATTCCGGGCAGACCGGAAATCGGGCCGTTGCCGTACGGGCCGTAGTCCTGGTTCGAATAATTGCTTTCGATCTTCAGGGCCTGGCAGGCGGTGGTGGTGCCGTCGACCGTGAGGTCGTTGACGAAGCCGCCGCGGCCGTGCGCGTACTTGATGTAAATGGCCTTCTGGTTCGAGCCGGTGAAGGTGAACTTGTTGTTTTTGACCAGGACCCGTTCGATGCCGCCGGAGATTTCACTGCCGAACGCCACGCCGCCCGAGGCGCCGCCGCAGCTGGTGAAGGTGCAGTTTTGGATGGTGAGATCCGTCATGGGAATGTTGACCTGGGCGCCGGCGATGCCACGGCCGGATTTGACCGCAATGTCATCGTCGCCGGAGCCGAAATGGCAGCTGTCGATCAGCACGCGCGAGCATGAGTCGGGATCGCAGCCGTCCGAGTTCGACTGCGAGCCGGTAGTGGTGACGCCCGACACGGTCACGTCCTGGCAATAGGTGGGATGAATATTCCAGATCTTGGTGGTCGAGGTGGTGATGCCCTGGATATAAACGCCCTTGCAGTAGCGGGGCTCGATGTTCTTGGGCCCGACGGGGCTTTTCGGACGGTCCAGGTTGATGCCGCCGGAAGCGCCCACAATTTTGCCGGAGCCAATGATGGCGATGTTGACCACCGGATTGGTCGGCGTGCCGGTGGCGGAAATGAGGCCGCGGTAGCAGGGATCGTCCTGACCTTCCCAGCGCTCGGTCACGACAGGATAATCGGACGTGCTTTCGCTGCCCTTGATTGTCGCGCCGGACTCGAGATTGAGCCAGACGTTGGATTTAAGATCGATGCTGCCGATGAGATAGGTGTGCGTGCCGGGAACGTCGATCACGGCGCCGCCAGGCATGGCCGTGGCTGCGTTGATCGCAGCCTGAAATGCCCCCGTGTCCTTGGTCGAGCCGTCTCCCTTGGCGTTGTAGGGAGAGCTCATGACATTGAGGTGGGTGGTCGGCGCCGCAGGAGGCGGAGTCGGCAGGACCGGGAGAGCGGGGCTGGCCAGGAGGGCGGCGCCGGTGAAAAATGAACCAAGGGTGCAGGCGAGAAGCGCCGCCATCTGGCGGGGCAGAATAGACGATTTCATATTTCCGGGGGGTCGGGGGTTCAGACACACAAGCTTTCGCGGCCGCTTAAAGGGGGTAGCGGTCAGGCGAATTGATGCCGTATCCTATCATCCAAGCCGGTATCCGGGGCAAGTGCAGAAAGTTTGCAAAAAATCAAGCGGCGGGCTCGCGCCATCTCCTGTCGATGCTCACGGTTGCAGCCCGAGATGGCTGGTGGCCGCAGTGAGTTGCTCAACGTCTTTACTGTCGGAGCGATGCTGATGCGGGAGCTGTCCGCTGGAAAAGATTCGGCGCCGATTTTGCCTGACTGAAACGCCACACGCCGCCCCTTCCGGCTGCGTCCCGCTGATCTCTTGTCGTTGCCTGATCTTTACATCCGGCTGGTTGCGCTGGCGAAAAAAGCCAGCACGGTGCGCCATTATGACCACCGCCCAAATTGCCTCCCGTCTGGTCGAATTCTGCCGCCGCCGCGATTACGATGCCGCGCACAAGGAACTGTTTGCCGCTGATGCCGTGAGCATCGAGCCCGATAGCACGCCGGAAACCACCGTCCGCGGCCACGCGGGCCTGGCCGAAAAAAGCAGGATGTTCGCAGAGAATTTCGAGGTGCACGGCGGCACGGTGAGCGATCCGGTGGTGAGCGGCGCGTTTTTTTCCTGCGCCATGACGGCCGACGTGACCGAGAAAAAATCCCGCGCGCGTTTCACGCTCGAGGAAATCTGTGTCTATGAAGTCCGCGACGGAAAAATCGTGCGCGAACAATTTTTCTATCCGCCTCAGGGCTGAGCGAAGGACGCGGAGGCGTTCCCGAATTAAAACCAGGGTGACTTATGCCAAAAATGCGTGCTGTCCAGGTCGCCCGCCCCGGGGGGCCGTTTGAAATCGTCGAACGGGAAATTCCCGCGCCCGGCCCCGGCCACGTGCGGATCAAGGTCCAGGCCTGCGGCATCTGCCACAGCGATTCGCTGGTGAAGGAAGGCCATTGGCCGGGCCTGCAATACCCGCGCGTGCCCGGCCACGAAGTCGTCGGTGTCGTCGATGCCATCGGCGCGGGTGTTGCGTCATGGCAGCAGGGCCAGCGGGTGGGCGTGGGCTGGCATGGCGGCCATTGCGGTTATTGCGATTCCTGCCGGAACGGCGATTTTTTCGCCTGCAAGGTGGCGCTCCAGATCACCGGCATTTCCTTTGACGGCGGTTACGCGGACTACCTCGTCGCGCCGGCGGTCGCGGTGGCGAGGCTGCCGGAGGATTTGTCGGCGGTGGAGGCTGCACCGCTCATGTGCGCGGGCATCACCACTTACAATGCGTTGCGCAACAGCGCCGCGCGCTCCGGCGATCTCGTCGCCGTGCTTGGCCTCGGCGGGCTCGGGCATCTCGGCGTGCAATACGCCGTGAAGATGGGTTTCAACACGGTGGGCATCGCGCGCGGTCAGGACAAGGCGCCACTCGCCCGGCAACTCGGCGCGCATCACTATGTCGACAGCTCGGCGCAGGATCCGGCGGAGGAACTGCAAAAGCTCGGCGGCGCCAAGGTCATCCTCGCCACGGTCACGGCCGGCGACGCGATGAGCGCGGTGCAGGGCGGACTCGGCACCAACGGCACGCTGATCGTGGTCGGCGCGGCGCAGTCGATGCTGGTCTCGCCGCTGATCCTGATCAACGGCCGGCGTGCGGTAAAAGGCTGGTATTCCGGCACGGCGCAGGATTCGCAGGACACGCTGGACTTCAGCGTGCTGTCCGGCGTGCGCTCGATGAATGAAGTGTATCCACTGGAACGCGTGGCCGAAGCCTACGACCGCATGATGAGCGGCAAGGCCAGGTTCCGCGTGGTGCTTGAGATGGGTCAGTAGAGACGGGCTGGAGGAGGTGGCATCCCCCGTTTTCTTTTCTCTGCTTCAGCAGCTTGAGTTGGCTCCAGTTCACGGTGCATTGACACCCCTTTTTCCGTTCGGCAATTTCCCTGGGTCTCGCTGGTCGCGATTCTCCACGGAAACATAACCGGCATCTCCCATGATTGCGCGATTACTCGCCGTTGTGCTGGCCCACGCAGCGATTATCGCCGCGGCGGATACCACCTCATCACTGCCGGGAAACCCCGGCGATCAAACCATGGCAGGCGAAGATACGACGCCGCATTCGACGAGCACAAACCCCGCCGGCGCCGGCGAATTCGTGCCGGTGTTGAATTACAACGAGCCGGCGAACTTTTATCGCGGCGCCAGCAAGTATCCGTACGAGTACACGTCCAACGAGTTCAATTACGCGATCTGCGTTTATCCTTTCCGGCCGTTCAGCGGAAACATCGTCGACACGTTTCAGCGGACCCTGCTGCGCGACTGGATCGATGTGCGCTACCGCGAGGAGGCGCTGACCGGACCGCCCCAATTCGATCGGAACACTCTGGCTGGCGCGGATGCGGTTTACGTGGCGCGCTTCCAGGAGCAAATCGTCGGCCCGGCCAGCCTGCGGATGCGCGTGCTGATCGTCGCGGGAAACATGGCCGCGATGGTGGACGTCAAGACGCCGAATGCGTTTTGCTGGCAGAAAGGCGGACCGGCGCTGCAGGCATTGCTCGCCTCGCTCCGGATGGACCGGAAACCGGCGCCGCCGGCGGTGACGAACGGACCCGGACCGGAAGGCGCGGCACTGGCCGGGCTTTATGCCGGCACGAAGTTGAAATACGTCGTCAACCTCAACCGGATGGCGGGCTTCGGCAACACCGTGGTCGCCCTGCATTATTATCTCTTTTCCGCCGACGGGCGCGTCTATCGCTGTTACGATTTTCCGCCGGCCGGCGGCGACTGGCGGCAATTCGATTTCGACACGGCCCAGCGCGCCGACCCGATCAACAGCGGCCGGTTCACGGTGCGCGGCAACCAGCTCTACATCGAGATGGGCAGCCAGCCGGGCCAGCCGCCCAACGTCATCACCACTTCGATCAGCGATCCGAGCCTGCTCGTGATCGAAACCGTAAAGTACATGCGCAAATCATAGCCGCCAGGAGGCAGTCGGCGGAATCAGGCTTTGCCCTTTACCTTCCACCCGGCGCGGCGACCAGTGATTAGCCTCACCATGACTCGATCGTTGCGGCGACCTGTGTCGTGTCGCGGCTGTCGTCGCGACCGGGACCCGGATCGACCGCGAAGTCGATCGTGGTGCCATGGTGAACAGCTTGGACAAAATTGAAGGACTTCACCTCGGTCGTTCCCGAATTGCCAATGATCAGGCGGGGAATCACCGGCTGGCCATCGAGCAACACCGTCACTCCGACACCGTCACCATCGTGGCCAATTTCAAATCTGCCCACAATGCGGACATTTCCTTCGTAGGTGCTCGTCCATCTCCGGACGGCCGATACCTGGGCAAGCCCGTCGACGGACGGATACTGCGTTTGTGCATCGATCGAAAGCGACGGGTAGATTCCTGTCCAGGCGGTGCCATGGTTCGTGAGAAGTTGGAACGAGACGCTTCGGCCGTAGAAATAGCCGTAAAGCCACCCGTTCGCGTCCTGCGCCGTGGCGGAGAAATCCCGGCTTGAATCGGCGAGAATCGTTCCGCTGTTCGGTGCAGTCGGCGGTGGCAGCGGCGCTGACACCTGGAGTTGAAACAACGAGCCGGGGTTCTGCAGCGCGGCCGCATCTGGAGAAACCGGCCCGGTTGCACTGTCCCATCGTCCATCGGTCGTGCCGTAAATCATGCCGTCACTTCCGAGAATAAGTCCCGACTCAGGCGCGATATCGGTTTGCTGCATGCTTATGGCCGAACCTTCCTTATTCAGGCTGAACCACCAGCCCCAGCCGGGCGAGATATCGACTGCGGTGCCATAAAGCATGCCGTCAGGGCCTTCCACTAGTCCAGTCCCGACAAGGCTGTAGAATGAATTGTATTGGGGCAAACTGCCAAGAATCCTGAAGCCGGTGCCGTCCTTTTTTACAGTGAACACCCGGGTTGGCAGGCTATAACCGTCCGTTACGCCATACAGCGCCCCGTCGCTCCCCTCGATGATGTCGGATGACAATTCTTCAGGAAAAACAGGAGTCAGCGCGGCAAAGCCGGAGCCGTCCTTCCTGACCGTGTAAACAAAGTTATCCGCGGCGCCGTAAAGAGCGCCGTCGCTGCCTTCGATCACGCCGACGCGGGGAAACCCAACATAGTCATTGTGCGAGCTGAAGAAATTCAAGAGCACGGTATAGCCGGAACCGTCCGGATTGATCTTGAACACCGTGCCTGCGCCGGCGCTGCCACCATTCCAGGTGGTTCCATACAAGGCACCGTCGCGGCCTTGAATGACTCCAGCCCAAGGCGCGAGATATCCGGTGCTTGCATCAAAGGTCTTGAGAATGGTGAATCCCGTTCCGTCTTTGTTGATTTTGTATAAAGTGCCGGGGACGTAGAATCCTGAGATCATTCCATAAAGCGCCTTATCCTGTCCTTCGATGAGCCGGAAAGGCACGACGTTGCTGCTGGTGCTGGCGGCAAAGCTCCACAACAGGGCATAGCCGGTGCCGTCCTTGTTAATTTTAAAGATCGTACCTTTATCGTAGAGCCCGCCATTCAAGGAAGTGCCGTAAAGGACACCATCGCTGCCTTCGAACATCTTGCGCGGGTGGGCGGTTCCGTCGGGGCCACCGGAGAAGCTCGCAATGGTATGATATTGCGCCCGGGCAGATCGCACGGCGGTGAATCCTGCTAGCACCACAACAAAGCCGGCGATGAAACGGCAGACCGTTTGGGAGCGATGAGATTTGAAACTGGCGGAGCGGTCTGCTTTTGCCGTCGCAGCCTTGCGATGGTCCGCCAGCAGATCGAGTGAAGCCTGGGACATAGGGAAGGTGGACATTGTCGCCAGTGCCGAATGAAAGGGCTGCGGGTGCCGGATTCGGTCAATGACGCGGGTACGACCGAGATTTGTTCCGCGGGGTTCCTCGTGAAGGGCAAAAGCGGGTGAAGACCCCAGAGGCGAAACCGGGCTATTGCCTGGGGGAGAAAGCGTGGCTGGATGGCCTGGGTGATTTCTCATCCCTAAAACCAGACGAGCCTGGCTGGATCCATTTCAGTCAGATCGGGTATCCAGGATATAACACGCAACCGATTGCATGGACAACGTGATGTTCATGCAGTCAGGTCACAAATGTCGCCCCGGACAAAGCAATCGGGGCCAAATGATTCAGGTCAAATGGCCCCATAACCTGGGGCTGATCTCAGAAACTCAGATCAAATGTCCGGGGAGATTTTCAGCGATACTCCTCGCCGGTGAGGGCGTTGATGATCTTGAAGTTTTCCACGTGGTAGCTCGGGTCGGCGCGGAAGGCGAGTTTCACGCCGAAGAGCTTTTCCATGCGCACGAGGAGCTCGGCGTCCTCGCTGCGGAGGCGTTCGAGGATGCCCGGGTGCACGAGGACGCGCAGCGAGTATTCCTTGCCGTCGTTGCGCGCCTGCAGGCGGCGGACGACGGAAGAGAGCTTGCGCTGGAGCTCGACTGACATGGTGGTGGCGCTCTTCACGATGCCGCGGCCGCGGCAATAGGGGCAGTCGGTGTAGAGGTTGGACGAGAGCGACTCCTGCTGGCGCTGGCGGGTCATCTGCATGATGCCGAGCTGCGAGATCGGCAGGATGTGGGTCTTGGCCTTGTCGCTCGACATGAGGTCGACCATCTTTTCGTAGATGGCATTGCGATGGCGGCGCTCCTTCATGTCGATGAAGTCGAGGATGATCAGGCCGCCGAGGTTGCGGAGGCGGATCTGGCGGCCGATCTCGGTCGCGGCCTCGAGGTTGACGGCGTAGATGGTGTTCTTCTCGTCGCCGGCCCGCTGCTTGTGCGAGCCGGTGTTG
Source organism: Opitutaceae bacterium (assembly GCA_035485575.1). GTDB lineage: Bacteria > Verrucomicrobiota > Verrucomicrobiia > Opitutales > Opitutaceae > DASRHD01. Next base: position 8,530 of record DATHNW010000027.1, read on the forward strand.
ACGTCGATGGCGATGAGGGCCTCGGTCTCGTCGATGATGATCTCGCCGCCGGAGGGGAGGGGCACCTTGCGCTGGAAGGTCTGCTCGATCTGGCGCTCGATGTTGAAGCGCTCGAAGATCGGGATGCTGTCCTTGTAGAAGGCGATCTTGGATTTCGAACGCTGGGAAATCTGGGCGACGAGCTCCTGCGTGTGGACAAAGTCGTCATGGTTGTCGAGCAGCACGCGGTCGACCTCCTCGGTGAGGAAGTCGCGCACGGTGCGGCCGACGATGTCGGGCTCCTGGTAGAGGCAGGTGGGGGCCTTTTCCGACTGCATCTTGCGGCTGATATCCTGCCAGGTGTTGAGGAGGATGTGCAGGTCGCGGACGAAGTAGCGGGATTTCTTGCCCTCGCCGGCGGTGCGGACGATGACGCCCATGCCCTCGGGGATGGTGAGCTCATTGACCAGCTGCTTGAGGCGCTGGCGCTCGCGCGGGTCCTCGATCTTGCGCGAGATGCCGCACTGATCGGAGTAGGGCATGAGCACGAGGTAGCGGCCGGGGATGGCGAGGTTGGTCGTGGTGCGCGGGCCCTTGGTGCCGATGGGGCCCTTCGTGACCTGGATGACGATGTCGGTGCCGGGCGGGTAGAGGCCGGGGATATCCTTGACGGTGGGCTCGGCCGAACGCGGCGCGGCGTTCTTCTTTTTGTTCACGCGCACGACCTCGACCGACGAGTCGGCGGCGGCGGGGAGCATGTCCCAGTAATGGAGGAAGGCGTTCTTGTTGTAGCCGATGTCGACGAAGGCGGCCTTGAGGCCGGGATCGAGGTTCTTGATCCGGCCCTTGTAGATGCCGCCGACCATGCGATTGTCGGACTCGCGCTCGATCTCGAATTTTTCGAGCACGCCATCGACGAGGAGGGCGACGCGCTTTTCCAGCGGCTCGGAGTTGATGATGAGCTCTCGGTAGATGGTCTTCTGCTTCTGGAAGACGCCGAGAATCTTCTGGAGGAGCGGGCGCTGCTTGGCGCGTTCCTGGGCGCCGGTTTTCAGCTCGGCGGGATTGATGAGTTCGGGCGTTTCAGGCGTGGCCGGTGGCTGGGCGAGTTCCTCGTCGTAGCGCTGGGCGGGGTCGGCCTGGGAGCCGGAGTTGGTCGGGGCGGGCGGCTGCGGGGTGGCGCTGCTGCTCATGGTATGGTTGTCCTTGGGTTGTAACGGGGCGCCCGGGCGCGGCAGTCGCGGCGCAGGAAATTCCGGCAGGGCGGTCAATAGCGCTGGCAGGGAAATTCATGAGATGAAATCCTTGCGGAAGCGATAGACGCTCTGGACCAGTCCTTGCAGCAAGCAGCAACTGAGCACAAAGGAGCCACCGTAGCTGATGAAGGGAAGCGGTATGCCCGTAATGGGCACGAGGCCGATGGTCATGGCAATGTTCACGAACACATGCACGGCGAAGAGCACGGTGACGCCGATGGCGAGCAACGTGCCGAAGCGGTCCCTTGCGAGACTGGCGATGCGAATGCCGTTGAACAGAACCAGCCCAAAGAGGCCGAGAACCGTGAGGCTTCCCAGGAATCCTTTTTCCTCGGCGATGACCGAGAAGATAAAATCGTTATGTGCGACCGCGCGCGGCAGGTAGCCGAGTTGCGCCTGCGTGCCTTCCGTCCAGCCTTTGCCGGTGAAGCCGCCGCTGCCGACCGAGATGAGTGACTGGCGCTGGTTCCAGCCGATGCCCATGGGGTCGATCTTGTCCGGGTCGATAAAGGAGATGATGCGGTTGCGCTGGTAGTCGTGGACATAGGGGAGCCAAGAGTGCGGCTCGTACTTGCCCTTGTCGTTCACGAATGAATAGCCGTGCGCCACCATGAAATCGATGTAGCGGTAGCTGTCCCATGCGACCACGCTGACGACGAACAGAAAGGCTCCTAGGGCTGCCGCGAAAAACCGCGAGGACAGCTTGGAAACGTAAAGCATGGAAAAGACCATCGGAGGCAGCACGATCGCTGACTTGAGATCGGGCTGCAGCAGGATTAAAAGAATGGGCAGGCCCACCGCAAGAGCCAATTTGACAAGGACTTTCAACGATTGCTGCACCGTGCCAATTTCCGACCAGATCAAAAGGCTGGCCGTGATCAGCAGCACGGCGGCCTTGGCCGGCTCGGACGGCTGGAGCTTGAAAATCCCCAGGTCGATCCAGCGCTGCGCGCCGAACTGGGTGTCGCCGATGCCTGGAATGAGCACGAGAAACAGCGGCACGAGGCACGCCAGGTAAAACCAGTGGGCCACGCTCAGCCAGAAGCGGTAGTCGATGAGCGAAACCGCCACGTAAATCCCGGCCCCCGCCGTCAGCCACAGCAACTGCATGATCCAGGCGCTGCCGTGCGACGAAAATTGCGCGCTATAGATAAAGCACACGCCGAACGTGCTTAACCCGAGCAAGGCCAGCGGCGTCACTCCGTCCCACCGCTCGCGCGTGGTGGTTTTGAAGACGCTGAGGAACTCGACTGGCGTGCGCAGATTCACGAAACCGGGCAATTAAACCTTTTCTGCCATGGCGTGCAAGGCTTCCGCTTCGTTCTCCACCGCAGGCTTTTCCCCGGCCGCGGCCGGCTTCGCGGAGGCGTTTGCCAAGCCCAGTACTGTCCAGAACACCACCGCGCCCATCGGCCCCTCCAGCACGACGCCGAAACATGCGCTGATTAGAATCACCCAGCCAAAGCACCACAGGGGCAACTCCTCTCCGTCGCGCCGGGCCGCGGCCCAGGTTCGCATCATCAGGACAATGCCCAGGCCGGCCAGCAGGCCCAGCCCGACGAAACCCATGCGCCCGAACATGGTGAACACGATGCTGTGCGGGCTGCGCGCATTGAAGTCCAGGTCGCTCGACAGCCCGTATTCTTCCACAAAATTGCTGGCCAGGTCGTAACCAAAGCCGGCTCCGAACATCGGGTGCTCGCGCCAGGTCTCCTTCGCCACCGTCTGCCACCACACGAGGCGGAACCGGTTGTTGTCGTCCGGCCGGCCCTTGGTGTCGCCGGCCTCATCGTAGCTCTGGTAGTTCCCGGTGCCTTTCAGGTCGAAGACGGAAAAGGCGTATTCACCAACCCGATACACGGTGGTCTGTTCCAACGGCCGGCCCATGATCAATTCAATCCCCAGCCCGGCCGTGGCCAGTGCCACCAGCAATGCGACCAGCGCCCCCAGTGCCCGCCACCGCCGTCCCACCATCTGCCAGCCGGCGGCGCCCGCCAGTCCCGCCATCGCTGCACGCGACACCGGAAACAGCGCTCCTGCCGTGGCCGCCGCCAGCACCAGCCACAAGCCGGCGCGTTGCAATAAAGGCTTCGGACTGCGGGTACTGGCTTTATCGGCAAACCAAAAAACCCCGCCCGCCAGCATCGTGGCCACGAGGTCGGCCTTGTAGAAAAACACCGGCACGCCCTGAACGAGAAGCCGGTTTTGAAAGAACAGGGGAAAGACCAGCGACAGCATGAACACCGGGGCCAGAAGCATGAGGGCCCACTTCAGCGTGCCCAGCAACTGACGCCGTGCGATCGGATCCGAACCGAGCTCCTGCCCGGCAAAAAAATACAATGCATAGTAAATCACCGCCGCGTCACGCAGCGCCCACCAGCCCTGCGCGCGCAGGTCGATTACCAATCGGGCGCCGCCGACCACCAGCCATGCCGCCACCGCCAGGTTGAGGGCGTCACGCCGAACCGGTAGCCGCCGCGTCAGCGCGCCCCGCACGGCGAGCAACGCCAGGGTACCCCCCAGCGCCAGCTCGGCGACGAACAAGGGCAGGCCGGGAAACAGCATCAATTGCGCGAATCCGCGGTTGCCGAGGATATAACCGAAGACCGCCACGCTGATCAGGGCGGTTTCCGGCCGCACGCCCCATTTTGCCAGCAGCACAAAAGCGGCGCCCATGGTCAACAGGGCCGGCCCGCCGTAACTGCCCTCCGCCACCTGCCAGCCCGCCCACACCGCCACCGCTGCGCCCAGCAGAGTGATCCATGCCTGTTGCCACCGCACGCTCATCATGGCTTCAGCCTTTGGGCCGCGTCCCGGTCACGCCAGCCAAAATCCGCCTGCGCTTGCCCCGGTCTTTGCTTCGCTTCTTGCTCAGCCCATGCCTGCCGTCTCGGCGCTCCTCGTTTTTCATTGTGACACGCCGTTTTTGCGTCCGGCCATCGCCAGCCTGCTCGGTCAGACCTTCCGAGATATGGAGCTTGTTTTGGTGGACAATGGCGCCGGGGTCTCCGCCGACAGCCTGGGCGGCTTGGCCGGCGACCCGCGTCTGCGCTGGGTGCGACTCGAAAAAAACCTTGGCATTCCTGGCGGCCACAACGCAGGTCTGGCCGCGGTCCAGGGCGAGTTCATCGCTCTCCTCGATCACGATGACATCGCGCTTCCGCACCGTCTCGAGAAACAGGTTGCGGCTTTGCGCGCCGACCTGGGTCTCGGGCTGGTCGGCTCGCTCGCCGAATCCATCGACGAAGACGGAATCGTTACCGGCCGTGAGTTCGCGCTGACGGCGCCGGCTGCGATGGCGCGCTACACACAGTTCGCCGCGCCCGTCGTCACGCCGGCTTTCACTGGCCGCCGCGCGGTTTTCACCGCCCTGCCATACCGCGAGGCTTTTCCGTTCAGCGCCGACTTTGATTTTCTTGCCCGGGCCGCCGAGCGCTGGCCGTTCGCCGCTGTGCCGGAGACGCTGCTGCATTACCGCCACCATGCCGCGCAAACGACGATTGCCCGCCGCGCGGCCATCGTAGCCAGCGAAACGGCCGTCCGCCTTCTCACCGCGCGCCGTCGGGCGGGCCGTGATGAAGATTTTGCGGTCACGGCCGCCGCGCTCGCGCAAACCCTGCAAGTGCCATCACCGCCCGCACAGTCCTGCCTTCTCGCCGCCCGCGCATGCCTGGCGGAAAATTTCTTTGTACTGGCGGCCTTCCATGCCCGCCGCGCTTTTGTGCACCGGCGTGATGCCGCCACCCTGGTGGCCGACTTGCGCGTATTTTCCAAAATTTTGGCTCGGGCCAAAAACGACCGCATGGCCGCGGCCCGGATGTTTTTCACGGGCCCCGTGCGTGCGCTCGGGCTGCGGCCCGCCATTTGAGCCGGCGCAGCACCGCGTAGGCTCGCAGGGCCGGCGCGGCGGCCGGGGTCAGCGCCGCCTGTCCCTCGATCCACCAATACGGCGGCCGCCGGCAGGGTTGCGCCAAGGCGAGGAGCGCTGCGCCTGTGCTCAATGGGGTGCAAAGTGTATAACGCTCATCCTCGAGCCATTGATCGGCATGCAACAATTGCCCGAGTGTCGACGCCTCTGCCTTCGTGGGGCGGTCATGCAGCCGGGCGGCCAGGGCCAGCCCTAGCTGCCGCAATTTCTCCATTGGGGCCGGGGCCAGTGCCTCGACTTCCAGATAATATTTTACGAAGGACAAAATCGCCGCCTGCAGCTGTTCAGCCTCCCGGTAGCCCGCCGGTGCCGGAGCCTGCAGCACCGGTGCAACGCGCCCCTCTCCGCCACGGAAGCCTGCGAGCGACGGGTGATCGGCCATGGCCAGCAACTCCAGCAGCACGCACAGGGAGTTGGCCCGTTTCTCGGCCATCGCCCAGCGTCCCTGGGCGAAATCCAGCATCGCTCCGCGGGCGCGTCCGGCGCAGCCCGGCATAAGTGCAAGGTAGGCGAAGTCTGCGGGCCCATCCAGTAGTGCTTCCACGCTGCGCTGCAAAGATCCGGCCCATCCCATGTCCACCAGTAAAATGGGCGCGCCCGCGGTCACGCCTTCCTGGGCCAGGTATTCCCGCGCCAGCTCGGTCCGTTGGTGAAGCGCGGTCTCAACAGTGGCGCGTTGTGGCACCTGCAGGAGCCAGTCGGCTAGCTTGGCGCGCTGGTCTGGGGTAAGATTGGCATCCCAGTCTGAATCGCGCCACGGTGTCGGAAGATTTGCCCGTCCCCACGCTTCACCCAGGCCCGCGTGGGCCAGTGTCTGCCGGAGCGAGTGGGCCCATCCGCCTGGGGCCAGCAGCTCACGCAGGGTGGTGGTGTCGCCCAGCGCGCGCGCGCCGCTGAAGGCCAGGCGCGAGGCTAGCAGATAGCGGCATTCGACGGGCGATCGGATCAATTGCGCGATGCGATGGAAAATCTGCCCGTCGCGCGCCAGGAAATAAACCCGCTGCTTTCCACGCTGCTCCGCTTCGGCGAGGCACCAGCGGACAAACGCAAAAAACAGCGGTCCCGCCACATCGGCACCCACCGTGCGCAGCATCTCCGCGCGCGCCTCCGCCGGGGCCATTTCCAAGCGGGCTCGCCGCATCGCGCCCGCGAGCAGCGAGCGCCATGGCGGGGCAAATTCCCCCGGCCCCCGCACGAAAGTCTCCGCTGGCGTGAGGTGCGCCGCAGGCTCAAGCTGCGCGTCAATGCCCAGCGAGCGCGGAGTCGCGAGGTCCGCCTGCGGGTGATCGCCAGCGTGGGTCCACGCCGCGAAACTCGCGTCCGTCTCGGCGCGGATTTTTTCAAAAAGCAGCCCCGAGCTTTTGTTGACGCCCGCCTCGCCCGACACCCATGTCCGGTCGCCGTTCCGGGCTACGCCGATCCGTTCAAGCCAGCCGTGCAGCGTCGTGGACGGCAGGTACATGTCGGAGATGAACCACAGCGGCGCGCCGGTTTTCGCCCGCGCCTCTTCCAGCCGTGAAGCCAGCCGCGGGATCGCGCGCACATGCGCCGCCTCCAGCGCCAGCTCCTGCTTCTGCACGGCCAGGCTTTGGGCTTCATTCCAGCCGAGCGCCGCGGCCAGTTCAGCGTGGATGGCCTCGTGCATCACCTCTTCGATGCCTTTGGTCTGCTTGGATTTTTTTCGAGCCTGCAGTTCGGCGGCCCAGCGCGCTTGCGCAAATTCCTCCGGGGTGCCGGTGAACAGCCCGCGCTCGCGCAGTTGCTGCCCGAGAAAAACAAACACGTCGCGCGGCGCCGCGAAGGTGCGAGTCAGCACCGTGTCGAAGACATCGAAGCTGGCGACCTGCATGGCGGCTCAGGCACGCTCGGCCACGGCGAGCAGGTTGAGTGTCACCGGAATCCTCTGCCCGCGCTCCCAGCCGAGTTCGCCCATCAGCTCGAGACGGCGCCGCAGCTGGAATTTTTTCCGGAGCCACCAACTGAGGCTCCGGCGCGTCGGCAGCCAGAAGGTGAAGCGGGGCCGTACCAGCTGTTCCACGCTGCTCACCCGCGGCGGGGCAAAGCCGCTGTTTTCGAGCAGGAACACCAGGCTGTCCGCAGTAAACGCCAGGTGGTGGGTGTAATCATTATAGAGCCAGAAAGACGCCAGTCCCGCCGCCGCGTTGGGCACCGTCAGCACCAGCCGTCCGCCTGGCTGCAGACTGGCGGCGATGGCCTGCAAAAACCCGCGTTGGCGCTCGCGTGGCACATGCTCGAGCACATCGAGCAGCAATGCGCAGGCAAATTTCCCCGGCCGCGCCGCCAGCCACGTTTCGGTGTCAGGCACGTGTTCGACCGGCAGGCCCGCGGCTTGGGCGCGTGCGATCTGCCCGGCGTCGGCATCAATGCCGAATATCTCGGTGTGCCCCGCTTCACGGGCCGTGGTGAGCGCATGGCCCCAGCCACAGCCCACGTCGATCAGGGGCGCTGTTTTATCCGCTGGAAAATGCGGTGCCAGCCAGCGGCGCAGTGTCAGCTGCAGCCCATTGGCGTGGCCAGGCTCATCGGGATGGAAGCGCGCGAAATATTTGGAGTAATCCCAAGTCATGAGTGGAGCAGGCGTCGGGCTGCGCCCCAGCGTTGCGGAAAAAACGGGATGAGCAATCCCCGTGTTTGCGCCACCGCGCACGGGCGCAGGGAGGGGAAGGCGAAACTCGTAAGCCAGCCGCTGGCCAGACATGAGACCGCCAGCGCCACGGCCGCACCGGGCGGGCCAAGCAGTGGCATCAGCCGCCAGGCGAGCGGAAACTGCACCGCCAGACCCACCAATGCGGCGGGCAAATGCAGCCAGGTTGGCGCTGCCACCAGGATGAATTGCGCGCGCACAATGCTGCTGAACACCACAATGGTGTTGAAGGCGAGCACCAGCAGCACCGGCACCGCGCCCACGTAGGCCGGCCCGTAGAGCAGTCGCATCCCCCATGGTCCGACGGCCAGAGCCCCCAACGCCGTGGCCCATCCCAGGGCCGACAGCAGGTCAAAACCGGCCTGCAGCCGCGCCTGAAAAATCTTTGGGTCCTGTGCCCGCGCCGTCGCCAGCCCGGGAAACAAGCTCACCCCGAGTGCACCCGCCACGAGGAGCGGGATATCCACCAGTCGCGTCGCCGCAAAGTACACGCCCGCGGCCGCGGTACCCAGCCATGCCTTCACCAAAAACTGGTCGAGCCGCAGGCACCCCATCACGACCACGCTCGATACCGCGAGCGGTGTGCCGCGGCGAATAAGATGGCCGGCCACCGCGCGATCCCACCGCCAGGCCGGTGCTTTTTCCGTGCTTCGTCGATAAGCCAGCCAGAGCGCCGTGCCGAAGAATATCGCATCGAATGCCTGCGCGGCGGCGAACCACACCACGGGGGCGTCCATCGCCACCATCGCCAGCCGCACGCAGGCCCCCAGCAGCATGGCGATGAAGCGCGCCTGCGCCGTGCGCCATGATTGCAGGTGGCGTTGAAACCACAGGTCGACCACCTCGGCTGCCTGGGCGACGAGCATGAGGCTGGCGGCGGCCACCAGCGGTGCGCTGCCGCGCAGGCCGGGTGCAAGGAAAACCGTCAGCGTAAGTCCGGTCGCAGCGAGCACACCCGCGCCGAGCCGCAATCGCAGGGCGGTGCCCAGCAATGCGCCCGCTTCCGCCGACCGTCCGACCACCTCGCTTACGATAAGGCCGTCCAAGCCAAGATTCGCGAGGCCGGCGAAAAGCCCGCATAACATGATCGCAAAATTGAGCTGGCCGAATCCCTCCGGCTCGAGATGCCGGGCCACGAGGCCGAGCACCAATGCCGTGACGCCCATCCGCAGGGCGCGTTCGGCCACGAGCCAGAACGTGTTGTGGATGGGTTGGGACGCCGGCACGCGAAAAGATAACCATGAACCTCCGCTGCACGGCACGCTGAAAATTTTTCGCGGCACAACCCGGGCCTCGCAGCCCGAATAAATTTCCCTTTTTCGCGTCGCGCGTACAACGCTGCCTTCCGTCATGCGTTCGCCCGCCGTACTTCATTTTCTTGGTTACGACGAAGACCGGGGCGGCGTGCTCACGGCCATCCGCCTGCTGGCGGCCCAAGGCGGTGTCAGGCACGGCATCGTGGTCAACCGGGGCTATCGCTGGCGGCGCGCCCCCCGGCTGCCGGCTTTACGGGGGCCGCGCGTTGCCTGTGAGACGATCTCATCGGAAAATATATGGCGCTGTCTGCCGGCGGCGCTGTGGTTGCTGCCATACACAGCGCGCCGACGCGCCGTTGTCCACGGGCAGTCGCGGGCCGGATTGCTCGTGGCTCTATGGTTGTGGCTGCTCGGTCAGAATGCGGTGGTGGCACAGCCTCACTGTTACGGGCGGCGGCGGTGGTTTTACCGCTGGGCGGCGCAATGCCTGGGCGAAAACTTTTTCTGGCTGAGTCCGGCAATGCAGCGGCACTACGGCCTCGCGCCGACGTGGTCGCGCTGCCGGCCCGAGCCTGCGCCCGGTTTCAAGCCGCGTTCCTTGCGCGTCCGGAACGACGTCATCGTGCTCGGCGGCGCGGGCACTTTCGCCGGGTGGAAAGGCTGGCATCTCGTGCTTGCGGCCCTGGCAGCCCTGCCCGTGGCGATGCGCGGGAGATTCCGCTTTGTGCACATCGGAGACACGGACGGCACGGCGGAGTCCGCAGCCTATCGGGAAGGCCTGATGACGGCGACCGCCCGGCTTGGTCTCACGGCGCAGGTCGATTGGCGTGGCTGGCGGCGCGATTCAGCCGGACTGCTGGACGAGATCGACGCCCTGCTCATTCCCTCGGCCAACGAACCGATGGCGCTGGCTGGACTGGAGGCACTGGCTGCGGGAGTGCCGCTGGTCATCGCGGACTCGGGCGGCCTTAACGATGTGGTGGCGCCGGGAAGAAACGCCCTGGTTTTTCGCACGGGTGATGCCGCCGATCTCGCCGCGCGAATCGCGGAGCTGCCGGATTTTCTGCCGCAGGCGCGCGTCGAACCGGCCGATCTTGCATCCATGGCCGCACCGCGCATGGCTGCGGCGTGGACCGAGGTTTATGCCCGGGTGCTGGGTCGCCACGATCAAGTGGTTTGAGGGCATGAGCCTGGTGGCAACCGGCGGGAGGTGGCTTCAGATGGCCGCATTTTCATTTTCACTTGAGCCATCCTTGCCCCAAGCTTCCGTCCCTTGAAACTCGCGCTTTCCACGCTTTGCGAAAACCCGGCTCGCCGCACCGGCTTGAGCACGTTTTTTCCGGGCCTGGTCGCGTCTGCGCTGGAAATCTTTCCCGACGTGCGCTGGCTCGTGTTCGCCGGGTCCGATGCGCCGTGGCCGGTCGCTGATCCGCGCGTCGAGGTTGTGCGTGACTTTCCGGCCAATGACCGGCCATGGGCGCGGCTTTACGCCGACCATTTCCGCGTGGCCGGGGCTGCCCGTGCCCGCGGCGCGGACGCGTTGCTGACGGTGGGCTTCATGCCGCTGAATCCGGCGGGTCTCCCGGTCGCAATGCAGGTCTTTGTGTTACCGCGCGGGGCCGGACTCCGTGGATTTTACCGCCGCTGGGCGGTGCGGCGGGGGTTCGCACGTGCCGCGCTCATCATCACCAATTCACGCTGGGCTGCGGCCGAACTAGGGAAACATTCCCGTGTCGCGCCGTCCCGCCTGCTGATCAGCTCCGAAGGGCTCGATCATGCGCGGTTTACCGTCCAAGCGCTGCCGGGCGAACACGAAAAGCTTTCGCGGGACCTCGGTTTGCCGAAAAATTATCTACTGTGGGCTTCCAATTTTTATTCCTACAAGCGGGTCGAACTCGCGCTTGCAGCTTATGCGCGGCTTGGACCGGCGTTGCGCGCGCAATTTCCCTTTGTGCTGGCGGGCGGCGACTGGCAGGGCGGACTGGCCCGCGCACAAGCCGCGGCGGCGCGGCTGGGTGTGGCGGGGGATGTGCGGTTCCTCGGCTGGGTGGACGATGCCGTGCTGCCGGCGCTTTACCGTGGCGCACGGGCGCACGTTCTTTCGACGGCTGAAGAAACCTTTGGCAAGAGCGTGACCGAGGCGATGGCATGCGGCTGCCCCTGTGTGCTGCAGGATCTGCCCGTGCTGCGCGAGGTCGCGGGCGATGCCGCGGAGTGGGTTGATTTCGCTTGCACGGATTCCGCGGCCATGGCCCTGGAAAAAATCTGCCGCGATGATATGCTTATGGCCTGTCTGCGCGCCGCTGGCCTCGCGCGGGCGGCGGAATTCAACTATGAAAAACTCGCGCGCGAGCGGGTGGCGGCGATGCTCAGCCTGCTCACGAACCGCGCATGAAAACCGGAGCCGGCAAATTTTCGCGCTGGCTGCCCGTGCTGGCCTGTGCGCTGGCGGGCGCGGCGGTATTTCAATTTTTCGGCAACAACACGCGCGGCTATATCGATACGGGGTCGTTGTTCTGGTGGTGGGGTTATCAGTGGGTGGATCCGCGGTCCGAGACGCAGCATGGCTGGCTCATTCTTGGTCTGAGCGGATGGTTGTTTTGGCGGAATCTGAAAATCGCCGGCCCGGAAAATCCGGAATTCAGATCTGACGACGACAAATTTGCCCCGGCGGTTGCGGCGGTGCTGGCCGCGCTGGCGCTGCATGCGGCGGGCTATGCGGTGCAGCAGGCGCGCGTGAGCATCGCGGCGCTGCTGCTTTTCACGTGGGGCGTGCTGCGACTGGCGGGCGGGCGGCGATGGGGGCGGGCGGCGGCCTTTCCGCTGGCGTTCATGCTTTTCGCCGTGCCGGTGAGCTTTCTGGACAACGTAGGTTTTTATCTGCGGCTGTGGGTCATTCAGGCGAGCGCGGCACTGGCGCACACGGCGGGTATCGGCGTCATTCGCAATGGCACGCAACTCATCGCGCCCGATGGTCGTTATCATTATGACGTGGCGGCGGCCTGCTCGGGGGTGCGTTCACTCATGGCGTTGCTCGCGGTGTCGTTGCTCGCGGGGTATTTGAATTTGCGCGCCTGGTGGCTGCGCGGGACGGTGCTGCTGCTCAGTTTGCCGGCGGTGCTGGTGGGCAACATTGTGCGCATCGCGGCCATCATCTTCGCGGCACAGTGGTTTGGCGAGGCGGCGGGCGAACAAGTGCACACTTGGTTCGGCTTTTTGATTTTTGTCGTGGTGCTCGGTCTGGTGCTGGCGGCGGTGGCTCTGCTGCGCCGGTTCGACAAGGAAGAAAATGAACGTCATCCCATCATCGACAGCCGGCCGGGCCCTCCCATGCCATCTTGTGCGGGCTGGGGCACCGCGATCATCGTCGTGGCTGCCGCGGCCGGCGTGGCGGTGTTTGCACGGCGGATCAATGCCCTGCCGCCAGCGGAGGCAGTGGGCCTGCGGTTGGCGGCGGATGGAGTCAATCCGGCCGAATTACCGGCGTTTTTGGGCACGGAGTGGATGGGCCGGAGCGTGGACGTGACGCCGATCGAGCGCGAAGTGTTGCCGCCGGACACGGGATTTTCGCGCAAGCTTTATGTGCGGTGGGATGATCCGAGCCGGCGGGTGTTTGTTTCCCTCGTGTTGAGTGGACGGGACCGGACATCCATCCACCGGCCCGAGCTGTGCCTCGTGGGCCAGGGCTGGACGATTCTCGGCAGCGAGCGGCGCGAACTGGTCGCCGATGGACGCACGTGGGCGGTGACGCTCCTGCATGTGGAGACGCAAGCCGCCCTGCCTGGCGGCGGGTCGCGACGCGTGCCGGCGCTGGTGGCCTACTGGTTTGTGGGGGGCGACAGCACGGCGGCCACGACTGGCGGGCGCATGTGGCAGGAGGCGTGCGACCGTTTGTTCCACTGGCGGCGCAATCGCTGGGCTTATGTGCTCCTGCAGACGGGCGCGGACGACGGCGACGCCGCGGCGTTTGCGCGCCTGCAAACGGTGCTCGCGCGGGCCCTGCCGGCAGTGCTGCCTGCGCATTGATGTGGCGGAGAAGGCTTGTGCTTTGCGGTGCGAAGGACTAGGTATGTCCTTTCTATTAAATCAGTGATCGCCGCCGATTTTGCCTTCCTGATTGCTCAGAGTGCGCCCGCGTCTTGGACATTCGCGGTGCCGGTGGCTTTTGGCACGGCGGCGGGATTTGGCGTCGCATGGGTGGCAACGCGTTACATGCGCCGCGGGGCGAAGCAAAACGCCGAGCAGCTGCTCGAGGTCGCCCGGCGCGAGGCGGCCGTCGCCGCGCAGGAGGCCAAGCAGAAGGCCGAGGAGGAAATCGCCGCGCGCCGGGCTGAGCTCACGCGTGAGTTTGACCGCCGTGAAATCGAGACCGATTTGAAGCTCCGCGAAATCCGCTCGCATGAAGAATCGCTGGCACTGCTCGACTACCAGCTTGAACAGAAGCAGGAGCGCCTCGAGCGGGAGAACGCCGCCATCCGGCAGGCGCGCGACGCCATGCGCTCCCTCTCCAAGAGCCTGCGCAAACGTCTTGAGGGCGTCTCACATATGGACGCCGAGGAGATCAAAAAGCAGCTGCGCGAGGAGACGCTGATCGAGTGCCAGGACGAATTGCGCGCCCTGCGGCGCTCGACGCTTGAGCGCTCCGAGCAGGATATTCAGAACGAGGCCAAGCGCATCCTGATCGCCACGATGCAGCGTCTCGCCACCAAGCCCAACAACGACATCGCCGCCACCATCGTCCACCTGCCCAATGAGGAGATGAAAGGCCGCATCATCGGCCGCGAAGGCCGCAACATCAAAGCCTTCGAAGCCGCCACCGGCGTCACGCTCCTCATCGACGAATCGCCGCAAATGGTGCTCATTTCATCGTTCGATCCCGTGCGCCGCGACATCGCGCGCGTCGCCCTCGACGGCCTGATCAAGGACGGCCGCATCCATCCCGCGACCATCGAGGAATTCGTGAAGCGTGCACAGGATGAAGTGGACCTCAATCTGGCGCAGACCGGCGAGGACGCTGTCACCCGCCTCAAGATCAACGGCCTGCATCCGGAAATCATCAAGCTGCTCGGCAAGCTCAAATACCGCTTCAGCTACACGCAGAACGTCCTCGATCACTCCGTCGAGGTCGGCTTTCTCTGCTCGATGATCGCGAGCGAAATCGGCCTCGACCCCAACGTGGCCAAGCGCGCCGGCCTGCTGCACGACATCGGCAAGGCCGTCGAGGGCGAGTACGAGGGCAGCCACGCGCTCATCGGCGCCGAGTTCATCAAGCGCCACGGCGAGACGCCGATCGTCGTCAACGCCGTCGCCGCGCACCACGAGGAGGTGAAGCCGGAGACGATTTATGCCGGCCTCGTCATCCTTGCGGACACCGTTTCCGCCGTCCGGCCCGGCGCCCGCGCCGAATCGATGACCGGCTACATCGAGCGCCTCGACCGCCTGGAGAAACTCGCGCTCGCGATGAACGGCGTGCAGAACGCCTTTGCCATCCAGGCCGGCCGCGAAATCCGCGTCGTGGTCAAGCCCGACGTGGTCACCGACGAGCAGGCGGGCGAACTGGCCAAGACCCTCCGCAAAAAAATCGAGGAAGAGCTGCAATATCCCAGCACCATCAAAATCACCGTCATCCGCGAATCGCGCTTCACGGAAACCGCAACATGAGCCGGACCGGATTCCGGAAGCCGGCCTGTGTATGCATGAAGTAAATCCTTCTGGCCTCTGATCTCTTGTCTCTGAAAATCATGGCTGATCCAAAAATCCTCCAGGTCTTCCCCAATCCCGCGCCGCAGCGCGATTATCTCATCGAGCACACGCACCATGAGTTTACCTCGCTCTGTCCGATGACCGGCCATCCGGATTTTGCCGAGATCACCGTGCGCTATGTGGGCGACAAGCTTTGCGTCGAGCTCAAGTCGCTCAAGCTCTACTTCCACGCCTTCCGCAACGAGGGCATCTTCTTCGAGGCCGCGACCAATAAGATCTGCGACGACCTTGGCGCCGTCCTCAAGCCGCGCAACCTCACTGTCATCGCCAATTGGAAGGCGCGCGGCGGCTTCACATCGGTCATCACAGCCGAATGGCAGCCGGGAAAAAAGCCCCGCAAGGGCTGACCCGTCTCAAGGATTCAGCGCCGCGATGACCTGTGCGTGCAGCGCGGGCGTGGCCGCGGCCACGATGGACTTCGCACCGACCGCGTCGCGCCCCTGCCAGTCGCTGATGACGCCGCCGGCCCCGCGCACGACAGGGATGAGCGCGGCGATGTCCCACGGGTTCATGACCGGGTCGCACATCACGTCGGCCCAGCCGCCCGCGACCAGCAGGTAGCCGTAGCAATCGCCCCACGTGCGCACGAGCTTCGCGCGGCGCGCGAACGCGTCGAAGGCCGCGCCGTTCTGGTATTTCGCGGGGTTAAGTGGATCGCTCGTGAGCAGCGTTGCCTCCGCGATGTCGGTGGTGGTGCGGCAACGCACGGCGCGGCCATTGAGCGTGGTGGTGGCGCCATCGCCCACCATGAGCTGCCGCAGGACCGGCTGGTGGATGACGCCGAGGACGGGCTGGCCACGGTGCAGCAGGGCGATGAGCGTGCCAAAAAGGGGGCAGGCGCTGGCAAAGGATTTGGTTCCGTCGATCGGATCGAGCACCCAGGAGAATTCCGCACCGGCATTTTCCGCGCCCAGTTCCTCGCCGAGAATGCCATGGCCGGGGAATTTTTCTCGGATGAGTCCGCGCATGAGCTCCTCCGCGCCGCGGTCGGCCTGGGTCACGGGCGTGGAGTCGGATTTCGTTTCCACGACAAGGCCGGGGCTGGCAAAAAACGGCCGGATGAATTCGCCGCTTTTTTCGGCGAGCTCGACGGCGAAGGCGCGGTAGGGCTCGAGATTCATAAAAACAGAGTGAACAGCATGGACGGAAACGATTCGAGTTCCATTCCGTTTATTTTGTCCATTCTGTCGAAACTGTCATGCGCTGGGTTGAACAGCCGGTTTTTTTCGTCGATTTCGAGGGCAGCCGCGCCACGGGGGTGCTCGAATACGGCGTGGTCACGGTGGTCGGCGAGCATGTGGTCGACGCGAGGACCCGGCTTTGCCGCGCGACCGGCCGGGTGCGCGACGAGGACGCCGCGGTGCACGGCCTGCGCGAGGGCGATGTGGCGGCCTGCGCGCCTTTCGCGGAGGACTTCGATTTTTTTGCCGGCTTGCGCGAGCGCGGCCCGCTCGCGGCGCACTATGCGGGCGTGGAGAACGCATTGCTCAAGTCCGTGTGGCCTTATCCCCGCAGTTCGCCGGACTTTGCGCGGCCGGCCGGGAGCATCGCCGAGTGGGGGCCGTGGATCGACACCGGTGCGCTTTACGCGCAGCTTTATCCGAAGCTGGTTTCGCTCAAGCTGGCCGACCTCGTCACCGTCTGCGGGCTGCAGGCGGAGCTGGCCACGCTGGCCACTGCGCATTGTCCGCCAGCGCGCTGCCGTTATCACGCCGCGCTTTACGACGCGCTGGCCGGCGCGCTGCTGCTGGCCTCGCTGGCCCGCGAACCGTGGTTGGCGGAGTTGAGCACGGCGCAGATGCTGGCGCTAAGCGCGCTCGATCCGGAAAAACGCGACGCTTTGCAGCAAGACACGTTGTTTTAATCGAGCGGATATTTTCTCAGCCCGCCAAGTTGGGCGAGTATGCGCAGGGCAAAAAGCGGATTGGTTTTCAGATAGCGCGGACCAAGCCGGCCCGGTTCCGTGCCCAGGCGGAAAAGCCATTCGAAGCCGCTGCGCTGCACCCAGCGCGGTGCCTGCCGCACGCGGCCCGAGTGAAAATCGAACGCCGCACCCACGCCGACGAGCAGGCCTGCGTCGAGCTCACGCCAGTGCGCGGCCATGAAGCGCTCCTGCTTTGGGGTGCCGAGCCCGACCCAGATGATGTCTGGTTTTTTTTTGGCAACATCGGCGCGCAGCGCGGCGAGTTCCTGTTTGTTCAGGGGCCGGAACGGCGGCGTGAAGGTGCCCATGACCTGCAGGCCGGGGAAGCGCGCGGTCAGTTTTTCGCGCAGCGCTTCCGCCACGCCGGTCACGCCGCCAAGAAAATAATGCGTGAGGCCTATTGCGCGGCCGGCCTCACACACGGCCAGCATGAGGTCGGGTCCGTAAACGCGTGTGACGTCGCGGTGGCCGTGCCAGCGCGCCAGCCAGACGAGTGGCATGCCGTCGGGCGTGGTGAGCAGGGAACCGTTGAGGATTTTCCTGAAGTCCGGGTCGGTGCGCGTTTCGGCCAGGCCGTGCGCCGTGCCGAGGCAGACGTAGCCGAGCTGTGTGGCGCCGCGGGCGCCGAGCAGGAGATCGCGTGCGCGGTCGAGACTGAGCGCCGACACGCCCACGCCCAGGACATTGAAGCGCGGAGGCAGCTGCATGCCGCGCGTGTCAGGGCTTGCCGCCGCGGGTGCCCCGGCGCAGTCCGCCGAAAACGGTGCCGAGCGTCTGGTTGGCGAGGGAATCGAGGCGGAGGTGGGCCTGCGCGAAATCCTGCTCGCGCGTGGACTCGTTGGGCACGGCCACGCACCAGAGGCCGGCGGCGCGCGCCGAGGTGATGCCGGTCTGCGAATCCTCGAGCGCCAGCGCCTCGTTGCCGCGCACCTTTAATTTTTTCAGGACGGCAAGGTAAAGATCAGGCGCAGGCTTGGGCGGCGTGTCGTCAGTGCGGCAGGAGGTGAACTCGAATTTTTCAAACAGGCCGAGGTGCTTGAGGTAGCCGTCCACATGTTCGCGGGATGAGTTCGAGGCCACCGCCAGGTGCAGGCCGCGCTGGCGGGCTTCCGCGATGAGTTCGGCAACGCCGGGCAGGATTTTCTGCTGCTCGAGGCGCTCCTGATTGATGCGCAGCCTTTCGGTTTCGAGCTCGGAACGTGGTGCGGTCGGGCCGAAGGCCTTCCAGGGATCGAAGTCCTGGTCCACGGTCCCGACGGATCGCATGAATTTTGCCCGGTCAAAAGGCATGTTGCGCTTGCGATGAACTTCACCGAACGCGTCGATGAGCGGCGTCTCGGTGTCGAGAATAAGACCGTCGAAGTCGAAAACGATGGCGCGGATCATGAGGGAATACTGACATTAAAGACGTACAAAGGGCACAAAAAAGAACAGCCCTGCGCGAATTTTCGTGGAGCAGGGCAAAGGCCGGTTGTTACAGTTTTTTTATCGAATTCCCCCTGTCGGCATAACCGGAGCGTGCATTCAAAATTCTTCATGGCAGAGGGGTTACTGCAGCTTCAGGCGTATGACTCGGCCATAAATCCACTGTCGCTGAAGGCGGAGGCGACCGGTCGGGATTTGCGATGCGCTTCCGGCCTGGGGTTCTGCACAATGGCTCGACGCGCGCGCGGAAAATTTCCAGCGTGCTTCCTTATGCCACGGCATCACCGCCCATCCACCTTGCGCCGCCTTGCCGTCGGCGTGTGTTTTTTCACCGTCATGAGCACCGTCCTTTCTGCCAAACCCGCCACGCACGACCGCGCCGAGATTCCCGCGCAATACAAATGGGATTTTTCGCCGATTTTTCCCAGCTGGGATGCTTGGGAGCAGGGCATGAAAGTGATTGATGCCAAGATGGGCGAGTTCGCTGCGCTCAAGGGCACGCTGGCGCAGGGCCCCGACGCCGTGCTGCGCGCCTACCGGCTCTACGACGAGGTCGGTATGCTGCAGTACCGGGTTTACTGTTATACCCAGCTCCAACGCGACGTGGACACACGCAACCAGGCCGTGGCGGGGAAATTCCAGCGCGTGCAGGCGCTTTTTGCGAAATTCGGCACGGCCACGTCGTGGTTCACGCCCGAATTGCTCACCATTCCCCAGGCCACGATGGAAAGGTGGTTTGCGGAGACGCCCGCCCTGGGCATTTACCGCTTCACCATCCTCGATGCCTACCGCCAGCAAAAGCATGTGCTCGACGAAAAGGGCGAGCGGCTCCTGTCCTATGCGGCGCAGTTCAACCAGGCGCCCACGGCGGCGTTCCAGGAACTGAGCACGAGCGACATCAAGTTTCCCAAGGTGAAATTCTCCGACGGCCGCGAGATCACGCTCACGCCCGCCGCCTACCAGGCCGTGCTGATGACGAACCGCAACCAGGCCGATCGCGCGCTGGCCTTCGAGGCCTATTACAAGACCTACGCCGCCACGGTGAACACCTATGCCGCCATCTACAGCGGCCTGCTCCAGCGCGACTGGTTCCTCGCGCAGGCCCGAAATTTTCCCTCGACGCTCGACGCCGCCATCGACGCCAACGACATCCCGCCCGCGGTGGTGCAGACGCTCGTGGACACCACGCGGGCCGGCACCGCCCCGCTCCAGCGCTACCTCCGCCTGCGCAAAAAGCTCCTCGGGCTCAAGACATACCACATTTACGACAACTCCATTCCGATTTTCGACGTCGAGAAAAAATATCCCTACGAGGAAGCCGTGCCGCTCGTCATCTCCTCGGTCGCACCGCTGGGCGCCGACTACCAGGCGAAATACCGGCAGTTCACCTCGGGCGGCCGCATCGATGTCTACGAAAACGACGGCAAGCGCAGCGGTGCCTACAACATGGGCGTCTACGGCGTCGGGCCGTATCTGCTGCTTAACTACAACGACACGCTCGACGCTGTCTTCACCCTTGCGCACGAGGCCGGTCACGCCATGCACACGACCCTGTCGTATGAGAGCCAGCCCTTCGTGACGTCGGAATACACCATTTTCGTGGCCGAGGTCGCCTCGACGACCAATGAGCGCCTCCTGCTCAACAAGCTGCTCGAGACCACGACCGACCCGAAGGAGCGCTTCGTGCTGATCCAGCACGCTGCCGACGCCATCCTCGGCACTTTCTACGTGCAGGTGCTGTTCGCCGATTTCGAGCTGCAGGCGCACCGCCTGGTCGAGCAGGGCCAGCCCGTGACCGCCGAGGTGCTCGACGGCATCTACAAGCAGCTGCTCCACGACTACTACGGCGACGCCATCGCCGATGACGACCTCTACAAGATCACCTGGGCGCGGATCCCGCATTTCTACAACTCGCCGTATTACGTTTATCAATACGCGACCTGCTTCGCCTCGAGCGCGCAGCTCGTCCGGCAGATGACCACCGGCAGCGCGACCGACCGTGCGGCCGTCGTCGCGCGCTACCTTGCGATGCTTCGGAGCGGCGGCAGCGATTATCCGATGAACGAGCTGAAAAAGGCCGGCGTCGATCTCACCCGGCGCGAGACCGTGCAGGCCGTCATCGACCAGATGGACGAGCTGGTCACCCAGCTCGAAACCGAGGCGGCGAAGATCAATTAGGGCGGGCCGGGCGTGGCGTTAGGCGGAGGCCGGGGCGTCGCCGCCCTCCTCCTCGGTCTCGACGATGCGGGCGATGCTGAGGAGCCGGTCGCCGTCGGCGAGGCGGAGGAGCTTCACGCCCTGCGTGTTGCGGCCGCTCTGGCGGATGTCCTTCACCGGGCAGCGCACGCTCTGGCCCTTGGCGGTGAGGAGCATGATCTCGTCGCTCTCGCGCACGCTGAGCGCGCCGGCGACGGCCTCGGACTTGATGGCGATGACGCCGGAACCGCCGCGCGACTGCAGACGGTAGTCGTCGAAGGGCGTGCGTTTGCCGATGCCTTCCTCACTTGCGACGAGGAGGGTGCAGGCGGGATCGACGACGGCGATGGTCTTGATGTAATCGTCTTTTTCGCCAAAGCGCATGCCGGTGACGCCGACGGTGGCGCGGCCCTGGTCGCGCAGGTCGGATTCCTTGAAGCGGATCGACATGCCCTTGAAAGTGATGAGCACGATCTCGTTTTCGCCGTTCGTGAGCACGGAGCCGATGAGCGCGTCGCCCTCCTCCAGCTTGATGCCGATGATGCCGCCGCGGCGCGGATTGGCGTATTCGGCGAGGGTGGTCTTCTTGGTGACGCCGTTCTTGGTGCACATGACCAGGTGCAGGTTCTCGGAAAATTCCTTCACGCAGACCATGGCGGCGATTTTCTCCTCCTTTTGCAGCTGGAGGAAAGAGGAGACGGACTTGCCCTTCGAGGCGCGCGTGCCTTCGGGCGTTTCATAGACCTTCTCCACGTAGACGCGTCCGTTGTTCATGAAGAACATGATGTAGTCGTGCGTGGACGCGGTGAAGAGGTGCTCGACGAAGTCCTCGTCGTAGGTCTCGGTGCCGATGATGCCCTTGCCGCCGCGCTTCTGCGAGCGGTAGGAGGCGACGGGCGTGCGCTTGATGAAGCCTTGGTGGGAGACGGTGATGACGCAGCCTTCGTTGGCGATGACGTCCTCCATGCGGAATTCGCCGATGGCGGCGGTGATCTCGGTGCGGCGCGGCTGCGTGTATTTTTCCTTGAGCGCGAGCAGTTCCTTTTTGATGAGCGAAAGGAGTTTTTTCTCGCTCTCCAAGATGCTGCGCAGCTCCTCGATCAGCTTGATGAGCTCGAGGTATTCCTGCTCGATCTTGTTTCGCTCAAGGCCGGTGAGCTGGTACAGGCGGAGCTCGAGGATGGCATTGGTCTGGCGCTCGGAGAGCGGGTACTTGGCCATCAGCTTCACCTTGGCCTCGTCGCGGTTGCCGGCGCTGCGGATGATGCGGACGAAGTCGTCGAGGTTGTCGAGGGCGATCTTGTAGCCCTCGAGGATGTGGGCGCGGTCCTCGGCCTGCTTCAGGCGGTGGCGCGTGCGGCGGGTGATGACGTCGCGGCGGTGCTCGATGTAGCACTCGATGAGTTCCTTGACGTTCATCTGCTTCGGGCGCTTCTTGTCGAGCGCGAGCAGGATGACGCCGAAGGAGGACTCGAGCGCGGTCTTCTGGAAGAGCTGGTTGATGACGACCTTCGACTGCTCGCCGCGCTTGAGCTCGATGACGATGCGGGTGTTTTCGTCGGACTCGTCGCGGAGGTCGCGGATGCCGTCGATCAATTTGTCGGAAACGAGCTCGGCGATGCGCGTGACGAGCGTCGCGCGGTTCACGTTGTAGGGGATTTCCGTGATGACGATCTGCTCCATGCCGCCCTTGATCTCCTCGGTGTGGGCCTTGCCGCGGATGCGGACGATGCCCTTGCCGGTGCGCAGGTAGCTGTCGATGCCCTCGCGGCCGGCGATGACGCCGCCGGTGGGGAAGTCCGGGCCCTGCACGATCTTCACGATTTCATCGAGGGAGATGGCGGGCTTGTCGATGATGGCGCAGGTCGCCGTGATGATCTCGTCGAGATTGTGCGGCGGGATGTTGGTGGTCATGCCGACGGCGATGCCGGTCGACCCGTTGATCAGCAGGTTGGGCAGCGCGGCGGGCAGGACGGTCGGCTCGGTGGTCGACTCCTTGTAGTTGGGCGCGAAATCGACAGTGTCCTCCTCGATGTCGCGGAGCAGCTCCTCGGCGATTTCGGAGAGGCGGCACTCGGTGTAGCGGTAGGCGGCGGGCGGATCGCCGTCGACGGAGCCGAAGTTGCCCTGCGGCTCGATGAGCGGGTAGCGCATGACCCAGGTCTGCGCGAGACGCACCAGCGTGTCGTAGACCGAGGAGTCGCCGTGCGGGTGGTAGTTTTTCAGCACCTCGCCGACGACGCCGGCGCACTTGTCGAAGGAGCGGTTGTGCAGCAGGCCCTCGCGCAGCATCGCGTAGAGGATGCGGCGCTGCACGGGCTTGAGACCGTCGCGGGCGTCGGGGAGGGCGCGCGAGATGATGACCGACATCGAGTAGTCGATGTAGGCCGTCTGCATGATGTCGGTGATATTGGCCGACGAGAGTTTTTCGGAAGCAGTGTACATTCGGAATTTTTTTTAAGCGCAAAGACGCTAAGATTGGAAATCCAAGTTCAGGACTCGCGTGATTCCGTCTTTGATGAGTGGAACGTTAAAATTGATGAGAAGGCCAAGCGGTAGCTTGAGCAGCTTGAGATAAGTAGTCACTTGGACGCGATGAATCGGCTGGATGGCTTCGATGGCCTTCAACTCGACAAGCAGCTGGCCATTGACGATGAGGTCCAGTCGATAGGCATTTTCTATCGAATGTCCCCGATAGGTGAGTGGCAGAATTTTTTCGCGGTCGAGACGCAGCCCGGCCAGAGAGAGTTCGATGGCGAGGCATTCCTGGTAGGCGCTTTCCAGCAAGCCAGGGCCAAGTGTGCGGTGAACCGTCAGTGCGGCGTTCACCGTCTGGGCAGCGAGGCGCTCGATCTCCTCTGGAACGACGACTTGTTTCATCACTTTGCATCTTCGCGTCTTTGCGCTTCAAATCAAACGTCCAGGAACTGGACGTTGAGCGCGTTGTCCTCGATGAACTGGCGGCGGGGCGGAACTTCGTCGCCCATGAGCAGGGTGAAGAGGGCGTCGGCCTTGGCGGCGTCGTTGACGGAGACCTTGAGCAGGCGGCGCTTCTCGGGATCCATCGTGGTCTCGAAGAGCTGTTTCGGGTTCATTTCGCCGAGGCCCTTGTAGCGCTGGATGCTGAGGCCCTTGCGGCCGTTGGCGCGGATGTGCGCGACGATGGCGAGGGGCGCGAAGAGCTCGGTCTTCGCCTCGCTTTTCTGGCCGAGATTTTCCGTGACGACGTAGCGGGCCTTCTCGGTGGGCGAATACTGCGCGACGTCGAGGCCGATCTTGGCGAGGGCCTTGAGCAGCTTGGTCATCTCGGTGCTCTCAAAAATCTCGTGGATGGTGATGCGCTTGGCGGGGGCGTCTGATTTGGCCTCGGCCTTGGCATTGTCGGGCTGCTCGAAGAGGTCGGCGTCGAGGCCGTGCTTCTGGACGAACTTGGCGCGGGTGGCCTCGTCCTTGAGGAATTCATGCGTCTCCTTGTTGCCTTCGCGGATGCGCGCGACGTAGCGGGGGAGCTCGTGGGTGTCCTTGTCGTGCTGGTCGAGGTATTCGGCGAGCTGGGCCCCATAGCGGGTGACGCCGCCGCCGAGCTTTTCGAGTGCGGCGAGCGCCTCGACGATCTTGTCGATCTGTGCAGGCGCGAAGATGTGCTGGTCCCTGACGCGCTCGAGGACGACGTCCTCGCTGCCGAGCTCGAGGAGGATACGGTTGAGCTGCTCGTCGTTGTCGATGTACTGCTCGCGCTTCTTGCGCTTGATCTTGTAGAGGGGGGGCTGGGCTATGTGGATGAAGCCGCGGTCGAAGAGTCCGCGCATCTTGCGGTAGAGGAAGGTGAGCAGGAGCGTGCGGATGTGCGAACCATCCACGTCGGCGTCGGTCATGATGATGATCTTGTGGTAGCGGGCTCGTTCGACGTTGAAGGCCGACTCCTCCTCGCCGTCGCCGATGCCGGTGCCGATGGCGGTGATGAGGGTGCGGATTTCTTCGTTGTTGAGGACCTTGTCGATCTGGGCCTTCTCGCTGTTGATGAGCTTGCCGCGGAGGGGAAGGATGGCCTGGTAGCGGCGGTCGCGGCCCTGTTTGGCGGAGCCGCCGGCGGAGTCACCCTCGACGATGTAGAGCTCGGTCAGGGAGGGATCGCGCTCGGAGCAGTCGGCGAGCTTGCCGGGGAGTCCGCCGCCGGAGAGCGCGCCCTTGCGGATGGTCTCGCGGGCCTTGCGCGCGGCCTCGCGGGCGCGGGCGGAGAGGAGGGTTTTTTCGATGATGCGCTTGGCGATGCCGGTTTCCTTCTCAAGGAAGAACTTGAGCTTCTCGCCGACGATCTTCTGGACGATGCCGTCGACCTCGCTGTTGGAGAGCTTGGTCTTGGTCTGGCCCTCGAAGCGCGGTTCGGGGACTTTCACGCTGATGACGGCGGTGAGGCCTTCGCGCACATCGTCGCCGGTGATGGACGGATCCTTTTCCTTGATGAGGTTGTTGGCCTTGGCGAAATTGTTGATGACGCGGGTGAGCGCGGTACGGAAGCCGGAGAGGTGGGTGCCGCCCTCGAGGTTGTAGATGGAGTTGGCGTAGGCGAAGACCTGGTCGTTGTAGGAGTCGTTGTACTGCAGCGCGACGTCCACCACGGTGGCGGCCTTCGACGGATCCTCATTCGGCACCTCGTCGCTGAAGGTGATGGGCTTGTCGTGCAGGACGGACTTGTTCTTGTTCAGGAACTTCACGAATTCCGTGATGCCGTCCTTGAAGTAGAACTTGTCCGACTTCTGCGCCCGTTCGTCGTTGAGGACGATTTCGATGCCGGGATTGAGGAAGGCGAGTTCGCGCAGGCGCTTGGCGAGGATCTCGTACTGGAATTCACGCGTGGTCTTGAAAATCTCCGCGTCGGGCTTGAAGGTGATTTTCGTGCCGGTCTTCTTCGTATCTCCGATGACAGAGAGCTTTTTCGTGGTTTTGCCCTGCTCGAAACGCATCTGGTAGACCTTGCCGGTGCGGCGCACCTCGGCCTCGAACCACTCGGAAAGGGCGTTGACGCACTTCGCACCGACACCATGCAAGCCGCCGGAGACCTGGTAGGCGCCCTTGCCGAACTTGCCGCCGGCGTGCAGATTGGTGAGCACGAGTTCGAGCGCGGGCATCTTGTAGACCGGGTGCATATCCACCGGGATGCCGCGGCCGTCGTCCTCCACGGAGCACGAACCGTCGAGGTGGACGGTGACCTTGACCTCGGTCGCGAAGCCCGCGAGCGCCTCGTCGATGGAGTTGTCCATCAGCTCGAACACGCAGTGGTGCAACCCGCGCTCACCCGTGTCGCCGATGTACATATCGGGGCGCTTGCGCACGCCTTCAAGGCCCTCGAGTTTTTGGATTTTTGAGGCGTCGTAAGTCTCGGCGCCAGTCTGGGATTTGGTGGGTTTTTTCGCGTTGTCTTGGTCGGGCATGAAAGGAAAGGGGCAGAGTGTGGCTTAAAGGAAAAATCTTTCGCAAAACCCCCGCGCGGACAACAGAAATCTTGGCTAAAAATGGCCGGAGATAACCCGTTCAAGGACGGCGTTTTCGTTTGCCCGCGGCCGGTGGCACGCCCTAGCTTCGCCAGCCCGTGAAACTTTCCGTGAAAGTCGATTATGCCTGCCGTGTGCTCGCGCAGATGGCGCGCAGCCATGCGCGCGGCGAGCTGGCGCACATCGACGAGCTGGCGAAGGTCGAATCCGTGCCGGCCAACTACTTGGTGCAAATCCTCAGTGAGTTGCGCAATGGCGGCCTCATCGCCAGCCGTCGTGGCAAGCAGGGCGGCTACACCCTGGCCCGCGATCCCGCGGACATCACGCTCTACGACATCGTGAAACTCATCGAGGGCGACCTGCTGGAGCTCAGTGGCGACATCCGCGGCCAGTCCGGCCGGCGGGTGCAGCAGGTCTGGCGCGAGGTGCGGACCGCCTTCGAGGCTAAGTGCAAGAGCTTCACGCTCGACAAGCTCGTCGTCAAGACCACGGAAGAGATGTACTATATTTAACCCGCCGCGCCCTCCATGCCTTCACCCTCCCTCGCCAAGCTCCTTATCCTGCAAGACCGCGACACGCGCCGGGCGGGGCTGGACGCGCAGCTGGCCTCGGCGCCGCGCGAGGTGGCGTTGATCGAGCAAAAAATTGCCGGCGAGAAAGCCGCCATCGAAGCCGCCCGCATCGAGATGCGGGAGCTCGAGGCGAAGAAAAAGCTCCTTGAAACCGACATCGCCTCCGCCGAGCTGAAGATCGCCAAATACCGCGGCCAGCAGCTCGAGGTGCGCAAGAACGACGAATACCGGGCGCTGGGGGTCGAGATTGACACCACGCAGGCCGCCATCGGCGGGCTGGAGGAAGACGAGCTGAAGGTCATGTTTGCCATCGACGAGGCGAAGAAAAAATTTGCCGAATCCGAGGCGGCGCGGAGGCAGACCATTGCCGACCACGAAGCGCGCATCCGCGTCCTGCGCGAGCGCGAGGTCAACCTGCGCGGAGAACTGCAGGAGGCCCAGGCCGAGGTCGCGACGGCACGCGCGCCGGTGGACGAGGCGCTGGCGCGCATTTACGACCGGCTGGTGCGCGAAGGAGTCGTGCGGCCGGTCTGCGTGCCCATCCGGGAAGGCAAGTGCGGCGGCTGCCATATGAAAGTTTCCGCGCACATCGAGACCGAGGCGCGCAAGGGCGAAAAAAGCACCGCCTGCGAAACCTGCCGGCGCATGCTTTACTGGGACTAGCCTCCGCGCGGTCTAAAACGAGTGATTCAGCGCGGTTGAAGCGGCGAGCAAGGTGACTTGTGTTTCAACCATTGCACGCGCGAGGGCCGGAGCAGTCGCCGGCTCGCGATTCATGTAAATGAATTCCACCGGGCCGGCCGCCAGTGCCGCCCGGGCGTTGTTCCCCGGGGCAAGCGCGCTGAACGCGGCCAGCAGCTTGGGCCGCAATTCGTCCAGCAAAGCATAACGGCGCTCATGTTGTTTGCGCCGGCTGGGCTTCAATTCCTGGCGCGAGCGTGGACGCGGCTGCAGCGGCAATTCCCAGCTGCCGCCGCCGGGAAGCTCCCGGCCGTCGCTTTCCCGCCAGAATTCATCGTAAGACGCGGCGATCTCAAGGCGCTTGCGCCAGTGCCGCCAGACATGCTGTGCATCGCCGACCGCCTGGATCTGGGTGATTTGCCACGGCAGCGTGAGTTGTTGCAGGCACCAGAGGGCGAGCGCCTTCGGGCGCAACCCGTGCAGGCCTTGGGCCGTCTCGTGGATGAGGCCGCAAATGCGCGGATCATGGCCCGCCTGCAGCCCTCCAATGATCACGATGCGCCGGCCGGCATTGCAGACGAGGGCGAAGGTGAGCCCGGCGAGCAGGAGGCCTGTACCGACCTCGCGGATGGCGAGAGTGAGTTCGCCCTCCTTCTCGAATTTGTCGTGATAAAACAACTGCACGTCGAGCCGCTGTCCGGAGCTGGAATTGACGAGGCGGGCGATGCTGAGGCCATCGCGAAAAATGGCGGCGCACGCCCCGGCGGAGAAAAGCCCGGGCAGGGCGTCATAGTGGCCGACGAGCGCCGCGAAGCGTTCTAGCGTGCCCCAGGCACAGCAAAGGTAGGGGCGCTGGAGCTTGAGCGCGAGGCGCGGGCGCAAGGCCCAGAGCGGAGCGAGGTCGGGCTGAACGAGGCGGGCCAGCCAGGCGCGGGTGAGCCGCGGCTGGCTCAGGGCGCGCAGGAAAAATTTCGCCCGTTTGCGAAGTTCGCGCGGGCTGCTGCCGGATTTGGCCCGGCTTGAAGCGGCCCAGAAGGACAGAGTGGGTGGATGGGTCAGGCTGGAAGGAGGGGTTTGAGTCTCCAGCCAGTCTGCGTCTGCCGTCAGGCAGGGGGTAACAGGCAGCATGCCTCATCATAGGCGACAAAACCCAAGTCTGTCTGTCGGCCCAGGACGATATCGCCTGTCAGGCGCTGTCCTACACGCAGGCATTTTCGCCAATCAATGGCGATTTTGCTGCTCGGTCCAGCGCACGGCTTCGCGGACCAGTTCGGCGCCGTTGGCGAGCCGGAGCTTTTCCTTGATGCGCGCGCAATACGCCTGGACGGTTTTGATGCTGACGTGCAATTCCCCGGCAATGCGCCGGGTGGACTGGCCTTCGCCGAGCCGGCGAAAGACGTCGAGCTCGCGGTCGCTCAGGATCTCCACGCTGCCGGGGGCCTGGGCTTGGGCCTTGCCGACCATGCGCTCGGTGAGACGGGCGAGAAGCTGGGGGTTGGCGTAGACCCGGCCGGTCTGCACGGTGCGGATAGCTTCGACCATGCGATCGGTGGACTCGCGTTTCATCACGTACCCGCGGGCGCCGGCGCGCAAGGCTCGTTCGGCGTAGAAGACTTCCTCATGCATCGAAAGCACGATGACCTGCGTGCCAGGCAGGTGCTCGGTGAGATCCTTGATCAAATCGAGCCCCGAAGAGGTTTTGAGCGAGAGGTCGACGATGGCTACGTCGGGCGGATCGGCGAGCATGCCCGCCAGTCCGCCGGCCGCGTCCTCGGCGTGGCCGTTCACCTCGAGGTCGGGTTGCTGGCGCAACGAGATGGCCAGCCATTCGCGCACGAGCGGATGGTCATCCACGATGAAAATGCGGATTCGCGGCGTCATGCGGCGGGAGCGGTCCGGGTCTGGGCCGGCAGGGGCATGCGGCAGCGCACGCAGGTGCCGCCGCCCGCCACCGGCTCGAGAAAAAATTCGCCGCCGACGATGCCGGCGCGGTGCGCCATGATGCGGAGGCCCATGCCCGGGTTCCGCCCGCCGGCGGCCGGCAGGCCGGAGCCGTTGTCGGTGACGGTGAGTTCGAGGGAACCGTGATCGGCGGCGAGCAGGATTTCAACGAGGGTGGGGCGGGCGTGGCGCAGGGCGTTGCGCGCGGCTTCCTGCGCGATGTAGAAAAGGTGGGAGGAGATGGCGGCATCGAGTCCGTCAAACGGTCCGCGCCACGTGAAGCGGCACTTGGCGCCGTGCTCCTGGCCGAGGGTCGCAGTAAGCTCCTCGAGTTCGGAGATGAGTTCATCCGGCTCGATGGCGGCGAGCAGCAGCCCGCGTGCGATCTGGCGGGTTTTGGCGATGCTGTCCTGCAGCATGCGCACAATGGTGCGGGCGTCCTCGGCCGTCGGCTGGCGGGCCTCGGTGAGCCGGGCGTCCAGCAGGTGCGCCGCCATCGCCGTGGCCGTGAGATGCTGGCCAAGTCCATCGTGCAGATCGTGCCCGATGGCGCTGCGTTCGCGGCGGCTGATTTCGAAGAGCTGGGTCTGGAGTTCGTCGCGGACGCGGATGGCCTGCTCGAGCGCGGCGGTGCGCTGGCCCACGCGTTTCTCCAGCTGGCGCCAGAGCGAGATGAGGGCGTGGAGCACCCAGACCAGGACCAGGTACATCGACAGGTCGACGAGCCGGTTCCAGAAGGCCGTGAGCGGATAGCGGTAGGGCCCGGTCGCCAGGTCGCCCGCCACGCGTATCAAGATACTGAATACAGAAGTCGCGCAAGCCGCCGGCCAGCCCAGCCAGGCCACGCTGAGCGTGATCGGCACGAGGTAGAACAATTCCAGCGAGACCCGGATGCCGGTGATGTAATCCACCCAGCCGATCACGGCCAGGATGCAAATGATGATGGCGAGCGAGCGGCCGCGGCGGTGGTCCGGCTTGTCCGCCAGCTGGGCCAGCACCCAGGACGTGGCCGAGGAGCGTGCAGGCAGGCTATGGTTTGAATCCGGCATGAAGGGCGGTCACCGTTGATCACGGGGCGGGCAGTGAAGGCAGGAAATGGGATGAGATACGATGTCGGCCGGCCATGCGAGCCCGGCCTTGCCTTTTGGCGGGTCCGTCCGCAGGTTCATCCTCCTTAGTTTTGGGGCCAGGTCATCGCTCCGAGTTCTTTACATCCCAAGGCGCGGTTGACTGCCGCGTCCGATAAGAAATTCGGAGAGGAAAGTCCGGACACCGCAGGGCAGGACGCCGCACGAGCTGCAAGGCAAGTGCGGGCGCCGCGTTTCAAGGCGCGGCGACGGACAGTGTCACAGAGAATATACCGCCTGGCGGGCAACTGCCGGGCAAGGGTGAAAAGGTGGGGTAAGAGCCCACCGCGCTCCGCCGCGAGGCGGGCGGCACGAAAAACCCCGTCCGGTGCAAGGCAAAATAGGCGGCTGGGCGGCCCGCCCGATAGCCGCGGGTATGCCGCATCCGCCTTCGCTTGGTCGCTTCGGCGCCCAGGCTTTGGTGGGCAGGTCCGCCGTCAGGCGGCCTGAGAGAAATGATGGCCACCGCGCCGTCAGGCGCGGGACAGAATCCGGCTTACCGGCCCCAAAACTAAGGTTTTTCGCCAGGGTGGCAGCGAGGTGAACGGGAAAACACACTTGACTCGCCGCCATGCCTTTGAGTTTTTGACCGGCTCAGACCGTCTATACCATCATGGCCAACACCAAATCCGCCATCAAAGCCGCCCGCAAGGCGCTGCGCTTCGCTGCCCGCAACCGTACCGTCAAAACCCGGCTCAAAACGCTGCACAAGAAATTTGAGGAGGCGGTCACCGCGGGCAATGCCGCTGCCGCCAAGACCGCCGGCATCGCCTACGCCTCTGCCATGGACAAGGCCGTGAAGTCAGGTGTCGTTCACCGCAATGCCGCCAACCACGCCAAAAGCCGCGTCGCCAAGTACGCCATGGCCAAGTCCTGAGCGCGCGGAATTTTTCATCCATCGTTACACCCTGCCTCCGCCGGCCCGCGCCGCGGAGGCTTTTTATTTTCCGGCGGCGGGAAACAGATTGGTTTGAGCTTGGGCCCGCCCCGGTGTTCATCCGTTGGCCGTGGTTCCACCGTCCGCCATCGTCCGCCGCCATTTTCTGCCTTGGGATCAGCCGCTGCTGCCGCAGGCCGTTGCCTTGCTGGCCGGCGGCTGGAAGGGCGCCGGGCCCCTCGACCTTTCCACCTTGCTGGTCATTGTGCCCACCCGGCAGTCGGGCCGGCGGTTGCGCGAAGCGATCGCGGAACATGCCGCCGGGCGGGGCCAGGCCGCCTTCCCGCCGCGCGTGCTCACGCCCGAAGTGTTGATGGCGCAGGACTCCGGGCCTAGCCTGGCCACACGGATCGAGTCACTGCTGGCCTGGGCGGAAATTTTCCGGACGCTCGATCTGGACCCCTTTCGCGAGGTTTTCCCCGTTGATCCTCCCGTGCGCAACTTTGCCTGGGCGTTTCGCCTGGCGCAGGAGTTTGCGCATTTGCAGGCCACGCTGGCCGAGGCCGGTCTGCGGCTTGATGGTGTGAACGAAAAGGCCGGTGGCGATTTTCCCGAAACCGCGCGCTGGCGGCAGCTGGGCGAACTTGAGCGGCTTCAGGCCGAAAAGCTGGCCGCACTCGGTTTGCGCGACGCGCAGGCGGCCAAAATCGACGCAGCGCAAAATCCGCCACCGCCGGCGAACGTGGAGAAGATCATCCTTCTCGCGACGCCCGATCCCCTGCCGCTTGCGCTGGCCCGGCTCTCGGCCCATGCCCGCACTTTGCCGGTCGAAGTGGTTATCTTTGCGCCGCCGGCTGAAGCTGGTGCTTTCGATGACTGGGGGCGTCCGCTTGCGCCGGCCTGGGGGCAGCGCGCGCTCGTGCTGCCTGAGTTTGAACGCCGGGTGCATCTTTGCGCCGATCCTGCGGCGCAGGCGGAACGCATTGCGGCAGTGGCGCACGATTACGGCGCGCCCGAAGGCCTGCTCGGGGTTGGCGTGGCTGATGGGGAAGTGCTGCCGCTGCTGGAAAACGCCCTCACCGGCGCCGGTCTGGCCGCTTACAACCCTGCCGGCCGCAATTGCCGTGACGAGGGGCTCTATCACCTGTTCGCGGCGCTGGCGGGACTCGTGGGTGAACCATCGTTTGACGCCGTCGAGGCCCTCGCCCGCTGCCCTGATTTCATGGCATTCCTGCAGGTGCGGCTGGGCGATGATTTCTCCGCGGCGCGCTGGCTGGAAGGTCTCGACGAACTGCGGACGCAGCATCTGCCGGCCAGCCTTGCTGCGGCGCGCGGGCACGCCGCGAATTTGGAGCAATATCCCGGCCTGGCGTCCGCGCTCACGGCAGTCGGCGAACTGTCCGCGATGCTGGCTAAGGAAGGGTTTGCGGCCGGCGCATCGGCTGTCCTTCGCGCGATTTTCGGTTCGCGCCAGCTCGATCCGGTGCGTGAAAGCGATGCGCGGCTGGAGGATTCCGCTGTCGCCTGGATGGAAATATTGCGCGAATGTGACGCCGCCGGTGCGCGGTTTCCCGGCCTCGCCACCACCGAATGGTGGGATCTGGCGCTGCGGCTATTCGGTGACAGCTTGCGCGTTGAGGACAAGCCGGCGGGCGCACTTGAACTGCAGGGCATGCTCGAATTGCTGTTTGAGGATGCTCCGCATCTGGCCGTCGCCGGGTTCAATGACGGTCGCGTGCCCGATGCAGTGGCGGGCGATCCCTTTTTACCCGAGTCACTCCGCGAAAAGCTCGGCCTCAAGACGAATGCCGCGCGTTTCGCCCGTGACGCCTATGTGCTCCAGGCGCTCACGGCGTGCCGCGCACGGATCGGGCGGGTTGACCTGCTCTTTGGCAAGACCTCGGCCGCCGGCGACCCGTTGCGACCTTCGCGTTTATTGCTGCGTTGTGCGGATGCCGAGCTGCCGGCGCGCATCGCCTTTCTGTTTCGCGCACCGGTGCTGGCCCGTCCGAATCCATCCTGGGTGCGCGCCTGGCGGCTCCGGCCGTTCCACCGCCCGCCGCCCGCGCAGGTGGGGGTGACCGCCCTGCACGACTGGCTGCAATGTCCGTTCCGATTTTATCTGCGCCATGTCCTCGGCATGGCGGCGGTGGATCCGGAAAAGAACGAACTCGATGCGCTTGATTTCGGGGTGCTCTGCCATGCGGCCCTCGAGGCAATGGGCCGCGAGCCGGGATTGCGCGACTGCACCGATGCCGTGGTGCTGCGCCGGTTTTTGCTGGCCGAACTGGAGCGTCACACCCGCGCGCGCTACGGCGAAGCACTCGCGCTGCCCCTGGTCATCCAGCTGGAGTCGGCGCGCCAGCGGCTGGGCCGGGCCGCCGAGGTGCAGGCGGCCGAGCGCGCGGCGGGCTGGGTCATCGTCCAGGTGGAGAAAAAATTCACGCTCGAAATCGGCGGCTTGAAGGTGAAGGGGAAAATCGACCGCATCGACCGCCACGCCGAAACCGGGGCCGTGCGTGTGCTCGACTACAAGACGTCCGACCAGCCGGCCGCGCCGCGCGACCAGCACTTCCGCGCGCCGCGCGAGGGTGAAAACCCGCCGCCTTGGGCGGTGCTCGATTTCAATGGCCGTCCGCGGGTATGGGCCGGCTTGCAACTGCCGCTTTATTTGCAGGCGCTCGCGACGGAGTTTCCCGGCGCCTTGGCCTGCGGCTATTTCAACCTGCCCAAGGCCGCCGGTGGAACGGGCCTTGCGTGGTGGGATGATTATACTCCGGAACTGCAGGTGGCCGCGTTGTGCTGCGCGGTCGGCGTGTGCGCGGCGATTCGTGCGGGTGAATTCTGGCCGCCGAACGAGCACCTGCCCGCCAAATACGATGAATTCGCCGCCCTGTTTCACCATGGCGCGGCGGCCAGCGTTGCCTGGGGGGAGGCTTCGGCATGAGCGCGCCACGCCACGTGATGATCCTGGCCTCGGCCGGCTCGGGGAAAACCTACGCGCTCACCAACCGCTTTGTGCAGCTGCTTGCGTACGGCGCCCGGCCCGAGCGCATCGTCGCGCTCACGTTCACGCGCAAGGCGGCCGGTGAGTTTTTCGACGAGATTTTGAACAAGCTCGCCGCGGCGGCGCGTGATGCCGGCAGTGCGCGCCAGCTCGCGGACGAGATCGGGCAACCGCAGCTGGTGATGGCGGATTTCCTGAAAATGCTGCGTGCGGTGACCGACGCGATGCACCGGCTGCGGCTGGGCACGCTCGACAGCTTCTTTGCGCACATCGCGCGGGCCTTTCCGCTCGAGCTCGGGCTCGCGGGCGAGTTCGAGATTTTGCAGGAGCATGCGGCACGACTGGAACGGCAGCGCGTGCTGCGGCAGATGTTCACGCGCGCCGGCGGCCTGGATGCGGCACAGAAGGAATTCATCGAGGCCTTCAAGCGCGCGACGTTTGGCGCGGAGGAGAAGCGGCTGGGCGCGCTGCTCGACGCCTTCATCGACGAGCACCAGGAAATTTATCTGGCCGCACCGAACGGGGAATTGTGGGGCAATCCCGCGCGCATCTGGCCGGACGGCAACCCCTGGCTGAATCCCCGGCGCAAGCTCGACGACGCGGTGAAAGCCCTGGGTGATTCCATCGCGCGCCGCGGCCTGTCCGGCAAACAGCAGGCCCGGTGGGATGATTTTTTTGCGGCTTTGCCGGGGGTGACGCCCGGCGTGCTGCCGGGTGCCGTTGAATATATTTTGAAAAATGCGCTCGCGGTCTGGCCGGAACTTGAGGCGGGGCGGGCCGAGATGACCGTTGAGCGCAAGAAGCTCGCGCTGGCGTCGGACGAGTGCCGCGCGCTGGCGGACATCGTCACCCACCTGGTTGGCGGCGAGCTGGCGCGCCGGCTCGAAACCACCCGCGGCATTTTCGCCGTGCTGCGCGGTTACGAGGCGTTTTATCACGATGCCGTGCGACGGGCAGGACGGCTCACGTTTGCCGACGTGCAGCGGCTGCTCACGCCGGGCGAAGGCGCACGCCCGCTCACGCGCGAGGCCGATGCCGCGGATCGGTTGTTCATCGACTACCGGCTCGATGCCGAGATCGACCACTGGCTGCTCGATGAATTCCAGGACACGAGTTTCGGCCAGTGGAGCGTGCTCCGCAACCTCATCGACGAGGCGGTGCAGGACGAGGCCGGCGGGCGCAGCTTCTTTTGCGTCGGCGACGTGAAACAGGCCATCTTTAGCTGGCGCGAGGGGGATCCGCGTTTGTTTCGCGAGGTTTTCAATCACTATAACCATGCTGCACCCGGCACCATTGCCGAGGAGCACCTTGTCTCGTCCTGGCGCTCGGGCCCGGCCTTGATTGAAATGGTCAACACTGTCTTCGGCGCGAGTGAGGTCCTGGCGGGGCTTTTTCCCGGGGAGGCGAGCGAGGCATGGAATCGCGAGTGGCGCGACCACGTCTCGGCGGTGCCGCAGCGCACCGGGCAGGCGGCCTGGCTGCAGGCCGACGGCGAGGAAGGGCGTTTTGCGCTGGCGTTGAAGCTGCTGCAGGAAATCCGCCCGCTGGACCGCGGGCTGACCTGCGCCGTGCTTGTGCAGACCAATGCCACGGCCACGGCGCTCGCCGATTTCCTGCGGCGCGAGGGTGGATTGCCCGCGGTGGCGGAGTCCGACTTGCACGTGTGCACGGACAACCCGCTCGGCGCCGCTCTGCTCGCGCTCGTGCAGGCGGCGGCCCATCCGGGCGACACGCTGGCCTGGGAGCATTTGCGCATGACGCCGGTCGGTGCGCTGCTGGCCGGGGAGAAGCTCGACGTGCCCGCGGCGTTGACCGAACGCGTGCTCGGGCAGATTCACGCGGAGGGCTTTGAGCGCACCATGGAGGCGTGGCTGAAAAAAATCGAGCCACGGCTGGCGCCGGATGATGTGTTCAGCCGCGAGCGGGCGCGGCAGTTTGCCGTCGCGGCGGGGTTGTTTGATGCCACGGGCCGCCGCGATGTCGCGGAATTCGTGCAGTTCATGGAGCGGCATGCGGTGCGCGACACGGAAAGCGCAGCGGCCGTCCGGGTGATGACGATTCACAAGTCCAAGGGTCTCGGCTTTGACGTGGTGCTGCTGCCCGACCTTGAAGGGAAGAAGCTCGACCAGCGGCGTGATGGCCTGGCGGTGCAAAAGGGGGCTGATCGCTCGGTCGAGTGGGTGTTCGATCTGCCTAACGAAATTTTTCGCGAACACGATCCGGTGCTCGCCATGCATGTCCGCGCGGCGGAGGCGGAGTCATGCTATGAAAAGCTTTCGCTGCTTTATGTGGCGATGACCCGGGCGAAGCGGGCCATGTACGTGATCACCGGGCCGGTGGGTGCGTCGAAGTCGCGTAATTTTCCGCGTGTGCTGGCCGACGCGCTTGGCGCTGGCGCCGGACCGGTCCGCGTAGGCACGCTCACGCTGGATGGTGCGTGGAGCGCCGGCGATGCCGGTTGGTTTGCGCAGTTGCCGGCACCAAAGGAGGAAAGAGAAACGGCCGGGGGGATCACGATGATTGATGCCGCCGGCTCGATCAGGGCCCCACGCTGGCCCGCCCGACGGCCGTCGGCCGAAAAAACGGGCCTGGTCGGTGCGGCGTCTGTCTTTGCCCTCGAGGGAGCCGGGGCGGTGGATTTTGGCGTGGAAGTGCACCGGATGCTGGCCGGGGTGGAATGGGCGGCGGCGAAAGAAATCGAACATTTTGCTGCGGCTTGGGCGGGACGGGGCGTGGCGGGCGATGAGGCGCTGGCTTGCTTGCGCGCACCGGAGCTCGCCGCGGTATGGGGGCGTCGGAATCGGGCGAAAGTGTGGCGCGAACGGGCGTTCGAGGTGGTGCTGGACGGTGCGTGGGTGACAGGGGTTTTTGATCGCGTGATCATCGAGCTGGACGAGGCGGGCCGGGCCGTGCGGGCGACCGTGTTTGATTTCAAAACCGACCGGATGGTGGGCGATGCCGATGGATCCGCCATGGTGGACCGGCATGCCCGGCAGTTGAATTTGTACCGACGCGTGCTGGCGGTGCTGGCGGGCCTGGATGCATCGGTGGTCGCGTGCGAACTTGTGCTTACACGATGGCGACGGCTCGTGAATGTGCCGCCGCCCCGCGTTTAAATTCTGGCTTTACAGCGTGGCGCGCGGGTCGCACGGTGCGCATTTGACAATTTTTCCTACACCATGGGTAACCTGAAAAAGAAACGCCGTCTGAAGATGAACAAGCACAAGCGTCGGAAGCGCTTGAAGTCGAATCGGCACAAGAAGCGCACGTGGCAGAAATAGCCTCGTCAGCGCGTCGCACCGGCGTGGCTGCTACCCCGCCGCTTCTTGCCTGCGGCGGGTTTTATATTTTTGGCCGGCTGCCGGCGAAAAAATTTCCCTTGGAAGCAGTGCAAATCGGTGGCCATTAAGAAAAGGTAAACTACGGCCAGCGAGCGGGTAGGGTGCGATTTAGTCTTGTAATGACGGCGGGGTTGAAAGAGTTTTCGTGCTCCGTTCGCCCAAGCAGAGAGGGCCGCCGGCCCAGTTGCGCTTGATCGCGTGGCTTGCGCCGGAAGCTCCATCCGCTTTCTATCATTTTCCCACGCTGACGCAGCATGCTTTTTTCCGCCAAATCCAAAGGCTTTTTTATCGAGCAAAGCGACCACGCGACGTTGCTTGCGCGCACCTCGGCGCCCAGCGGCCAGCTTGTCGTGGAAGCGGTGAGCGAGTGCCCGCCGGGGGACCAGGCGGCACTGGCGGAGGCCTTGCAGGGGCTGCAGCAGAAAAAGGCATCGGGCTATGTCCATAGCGCCTGCAGCACCTATCCATTGAAGCGGCTGGTGCGGCGCATGTCGCTTGATGTGAAGCGCGTAAAGGAACCCGCGTATCTCAATGAGATCGTGTCTTCCCAGTTTCGGGTGGATCCCGAACAATACACGCTGGCGATGCTTAACATCAAGGACGGGACGGAATACGATCTTGGCAAGGCTGCCCAAAAGGAAGTCGTCATTTGCGGCCTGCCTTCCGATGAGATTATTGCCATCCAGGACACATTACTGGGGGCGAATGTTTATCCAACCCGGTTGGAGCTGGGTACAGTGGCGGTGCTCGGCGCGTTGATCGACCATCTATCCTTCATCCAATCGAAGACGCCCACACTTGTACTTGAGCTTGGCGCGGAGACGACGCACTCGTTTATCATTACAGCCGACGGACTCGATGCCGCCCGGCCCATTCCGCAGGGCCTTGAAGCGATGGTGCCTGTCGTGCAAAAAGAGCTCGGGTTGAAGGACGAGGAATCGGCGCGGAAGCTTTTTTATTCAAACACCTTTGATTTTACCGGCATGGGTGCGACCCTGATCAAAAAGCTGGTGAAGGAGCTGCAGTCTTCGATCGGTTTCTACGAAGTACAAACGGGGCAATCGATCGGCCAGGTTCTTTGTCTGCAGGTGCCGCCGAAAATGAACTGGGTAGATGGGGCCATTGCCAGTACGCTTGGCGTGGCTGGATTCCAACCCGATCTCGGGCCGTGGCTGCAGGCCCGGGGCGTGACACTTTCCCCTGAGGTCGCGGCCATCGGCCAGGATCCGCGTTGGCTCGGTTTGCTCAGCCTCATCGTTCACTATCAAAATGTCCCTGCTGAAGCCAAAAAAGAGTGACCGGTCCGCCGGTCTGTTGGTGCCGCCCTGGCATCCGAACTTCCGCAATTTCGAGCGGTTGCCGGACGTCAAGGTCGTGCGTACATCGTTTTTCGTGAACGGGGCTGCGGTCGCGGTCGCGCTGGCCATGCTGGCTTGCTTCGGGTTGCAGGAGTATAAACTGCATGAAATCCATCTGCAGACCGATGACTGGCAGTATCAGATCGAAACCAATCAAAAGGCCAGCGCGCAAGCAGTCCAGCTTTACCAGAAATTCCAAGTTGAAGAAAAGAAGGCCGTCGATGTGGAGGCCTTTGTGAAAACCGATTTTGTCTTTTCCGGCTTTATCATGGAGCTCGCGCAAACCCTGCCAAAAAACCTCGGGTTGAACTATATTGAGGTGCTGGAAAACAGCGTCACGCTTCGCGGGACCGTGCAAGGATCTCCTGATGAGGCCTTCGGAGCGGCCTCGGCCTATATTGATCAACTACGGGGCAATCCCCACATCGGGCCGAAATTCGAGAGCATTTCTTTTCCCCAGAACGGCCTTAATCGAAGCACGCAAGCCGGTCAGAATGGCCAGCTCAATTTCGAGCTTTCTCTAAAGGGCAGAAAGCACTGAAGCCATGGACACACAGCAAATCAACGACTTCGCCAAAAAGCATCCACTAGCGCTGGGTTGCATGTTCTTAAGCATCGTGCTGGCGGCGGGAATTTATTTCCGCCGGGATGCACTGGCGGAGGCCCGGGTCCAGCTTGACGCCAAAACGACTGAAGGTGAGCACGTTACCGACAACGTCAAAAACTCCGCGCAGCTCGGCGAACAATATGCTGCGCTGACCCAGGCGACCCAAATGATCGAATCGCGACTTGTCCATGCCGACCAACTTGCGATCAACCTGCAGTATTTCTACAAGCTTGAAGCAGATACGCAGACCAAGCTTACCGATCTCCGGCAAAACGGCGTGGCACCCGTGGGCAAAAATGCCGGCAAAACGGCCTATTCCGCAATCGGCTACACGGTACTGGTCGATGGCTCCTACCCTCAGCTGCTTGATTTTTTACGGCGGATTGAAAACGGCGAGCACTTCTCGCGCATCCGCAACCTGAGGCTTTCCCGTGCCGGCAACGGCTCAAACCCCGACAATCTTTCACTGAAACTTGAGTTGGATCTGCTAGGCATATAATGAACGTGCACGGACGATACCTCCTTTCCCTGGCCAGTTTAATGATTCTGACGGCTCCCGCTTGGGCAAAATCCGATCTGGCTACGCCTGAGCAGCGCCGTGAATCGGTGAATCTTGCCACGGCTCTGGCTCAACCGCAGGCGCCGGCCCCCCTGCCGGCCAGCCTGAGGAATCCGCTCGGACCGCCCCCACCGGATAAGCAGGAGATCGCGGCCAGGCAAAGCGTTCATCACACCGGCGACCACGATGTTCTGGCTGCCATCGCCCCGCATATCATTCCATCGGGCGTTATGCAAATTGGTGATCAGCCAGTGCTTCTTTTGCGTGAAAAAAAGCTGAAAGTCGGTGATTACCTTACAATTACCTTTGAAGGCACGGACTATATGGTAGAACTGGCGGCAATCAACCATTCCAGTTTCACGCTTCGCCTAAACAAGGAAGAAATCACGCAACCAATTAATCACTAACAGACCATGAGAAAATTCACCCTTCTTGCATTTTCGGCGCTCGTTGCCATGCGCCTTGCTGCCCAGCCTGCGCCCGCCAGCCCAGGCGATCAGCCTGCGCCCGCCGGCTCAGGCGACCAGTCTACGCCTGCGCAAAATGCAGCCGCTGGCTCAGGCGACATGTCCATCAAAGATACGGAAGCTCCGAAGTCGGTGCTGACGAAGGGCGCGAAGGATACCCTCTCGGTCGATTTCCCCAATGAGGATATTCATACCATACTGCGCAATGTCGCGGATCTTTTTGAGCTGAACTTGGTTATTCCCGACACTCTGCAGGGCCGGGCCTCCATCAAATTGCGCGATGTCACCTGGCACCAGATTTTTCAGGTCGTGCTTACTCCTGTCGGTTATACTTACGTTGCAGATGGTAATATCATCAAGGTCGTCAGCGTCGAATCGCTTCAGCAGGAGCCAACCACGACGGAAGTGTTCATTCTCAATTACGCAAAGGCGTCTGATATCCAGCCTTCTCTCCTGCCACTCGTTGATGCCAAGGTCGGTGGCAAGATCCAAGTCGATAGCCGGGCCAACGCGTTGATCATCACCGAACGTCCTTCGCAACTGAACCGCATCCGCCCCATTCTCACATCTCTCGATAAGCCAACCGCCCAGGTGATGATCGAATCGAAATTTCTCGAGGTCACCGACAACGATGTTAAAAACATTGGCGTCGATTGGTCCTCACTCAATGGATATACGGTTGGCACCAGCGGTCCGATAGTAAACTCGGTTGCTTCCTCGACGCCGGTGTTCAATACGCTCAAAAGCCTGTTGAGCGCCAAAGGCTCGGCCAGTGCCACATTCACGGCTTCCCAGTTCCAGCTGGTCCTGAGCGCCTTGCAATCCAGCGACAAGTCCCGCCTCGTTTCCAATCCCACGGTAGTCACGCTTAACAACACCGAGGCCTTTATTAATATTGGCCAGGAATATCCGGTTCCCGCCTACCAGTTTAATCAGCAGACCGGCTCCTTTGAGGTCAGCGGCTTTGATTTCAAGGATATCGGTGTCATCCTGAAGGTGACGCCGCAGGTAAACGCCGCGGGTTTCATCAGGCTCAGTCTGCAGCCGGAAGTCAGCAGTACGACAAGTTCAGTGAGCTTTGGTGGCGCCGGCGGCGCATCCATTCCGATCATCGATACCCGCAAGGTGACCACTCAGGTCACCCTCAAGGATGGAAGCACGCTCGGCATCGGCGGCCTTATTCGGTCGACTGATGAAAAGAAGAATGTGACCGTGCCCTTGATCGGTGAAATTCCCTTCCTCGGCCGGCTTTTCCGGTCAGATAATAACAACGGCCAGTTGCAAAACCTCCTGATCTTCATCACGGCCAAGACCATTGACCCGGAAGGTGCGACGGTCGGCGAGGTTTTCGATCCCCGTGTGACGCGCCAGGCCGGTCTTCAAAAGGAAGATCTGCCAGGCTATCGCGATGGTTCGGATTCGTTCGCTCCTCCTGAGCCCGTCCCGGCCGCTCCCGCGAAATAAAGCGAACGCGGCGAAAATTTCAGCGCAAGTTTTAGGGCGCATCCGCTGGTCGGATGCGCCCTTTTTGTTGCTGCGCCGTAGCCTCGGCGCCCGACTATTGATTAGCCATTTCGTGAAAAATGCCCAGTTTTGACGTTGCCATGTCCGCCAGCCCATCCACCGCTCCTGCTGCCTTTTCAGGTGTATTGACGCTAGTGCAGCCGCATATGGCTGAGCTCGATCGAGTCCTTCATGCCCAGCTTGCGGCCTTCGAGCCGGAAATTCGTGAACTTGCCGAATATTGTCTCGACGTGTCGGGCAAGCGCCTCCGTCCGGCCCTGGTTTTTCTCAGTGGCTGGCGCGGGGCGGAATACGTTTCTCCCGATCTGGTCCGGGCCGCAGCGGTCGTCGAAATGGTGCACCTGGCCACGCTCGTGCACGACGATATCATGGACGGCGCGGATCTCCGGCGTGGCCGCCGCACCGCCGCCCGTGCCTACGGCTCCGCCGCGGCCGTGCTGCTGGGCGACGCGCTCTTTGCGCATGCGCTGCATCTTGCCACGCAGTTTCCCACCACCGAGGTTTGTGCTGCCGTCTCTGAATCCACCCGCCGCGTCTGCGCCGGCGAGATTGTGCAAACTCTCCGCCGTGGCGCCACCGATGTCACACTGGCCGACTACCATCGCATTATCGATTTGAAAACGGCCGAGCTCTTCCGCGTTTCCTGCCAGCTGGGCAGCGGACTGGCGGGCTATGAGTGCGACTACTGTTCCGCTGCGGCCGTTTTTGGCCGGCACCTCGGCGTCGCTTATCAAATTTACGATGATCTCGCCGACTATTTTGGCGAGGAGGGGCGTATTGGCAAAACCCTCGGCACTGATCTTGCCAGCGGCAAGCTCACGCTGCCATTGCTCGCGCTGTTTGAGCGTCTGACCGCTGATGAGCGGGCGGGGCTCGCGGCCGAGATTCGCGGGGAACGTCCGG
Organism: Opitutaceae bacterium; assembly: GCA_035485575.1. Lineage (GTDB taxonomy): Bacteria > Verrucomicrobiota > Verrucomicrobiia > Opitutales > Opitutaceae > DASRHD01. Next base: position 51,378 of record DATHNW010000027.1, read on the forward strand.
CCCAGTTTGCGCTTCGCCTTGGCCAAATGCGCGCCCATGGCGTCTTCGAAGTCGTCATGGAGGCCATACAGCTCGAGCTTGCCTCGGCTTCGGCGGCACTCGCCCCCTGGCCGGAGCAGGCGCCCACACCATTGCTGGTCCAGCTCGCCGATGTGTTGCGTGGGCAGGTGGGGAACCTCGCGCCTGCCGCTGCGGTCTAATTCTCCATGGCCGCACGACTTGTGCTGCGCAGTTTCCGTTTGCCCATCCGGTGATTTTGGGTCTTAATATTCAAGTATGGATGTATCCAAGGCCCTGACCAAAACCCTGGTCGCCTCCCCCGAACGCCAGCGGGAGGCTGATGCGGACTGGACAGTGGTGCAACAGGTTCAGGCCGGCGATGTCGCCGCCTTTGACCGGCTCATTCTCAAATATCGCGAGCGGCTTTATTCGGTCATCTATAACATGACCGCAAATCGCGAGGATGCCTCCGACCTTGCCCAGGAGGCCTTCATCAAGGCCTTCCAGTCCATCAACCGCTTTCAGGGCCAGTCCACGTTTTTCACCTGGCTTTACCGGATTGCGGTCAACTCGACGGTCACGCACTTGCGCAAGAACCGACTGCGCACCTTTTTCAGCCTCGAAAAGATCACGGAGGAGGGCAAAACCTCCGAAATTCTCTCGGCGCTGACCGACCAGAGCGGCGCTGAGCGAGGAGCTTTTGTAAAGGAACTCCAGGAAAAATTGAACGAAGCGCTACAAAAATTGTCTATCAACCATCGAACCGTGGTCACTTTATTCGAAATTGATGGGCTCAACCATACTGAGATCGCCGAGGTCATGAACTGCTCGGTCGGCACGGTGCGTTCGCGCTTGCACTACGCCAAGCAGCTCCTTCAAGCCGAGCTCCATTCCTATCTGCCATAATGAGCCAGCTTCCCCCTGATAAGATCGCGCTCGAAGATCTGCTGCGTCTGAAGCGCGCCGAGCGGCCGCCCGCCGAATTCTGGGCGCAATTTGATCGTGAACTCCACGCCAAGCAACTGGCTGCGCTGCTGGAAAAAAAGCCTTGGTGGATTTCCGCCATTCGCCGGGTGGCCCGATTTTCCTGCCTGCCGCTGGGCGCAGGCGCTGCACTCGCCCTTGCTTTTGTCACTGTCCGTGAGTACAGCCTGCCGCCTGTGGCCGGGGCTGCCCGCCCGGTCGAATCGCCGGCGGTTCAGCCGCGTGTGCTGATTGCTGCGGCTGCGTCTTTGCCGCAGTCGCCGGCGGCGCAAACGTTAAAGGCCCGTTCCATGCCCTCTTCCGCGGCGGTCTCCGCAGTGGCGGTTGCTCCCGTGGCGGTGCCAGCTGCTTCCACCACCCCAGAAATTTCCTCCACCATATCGTGGCTTGCGGATGCGCTTCAGGCGAACGGCACCACGATATCTTCCGCCCGCTCCTTTGTCGCCAATTTCGCAACGGTTCGCATGGCCGATCCTGTGCTCACCGCCGGGCTCGCGTCCGTCGGTAACAGCCGCGCGCGTCCGGCCGCCGACCCGCTCACTCAGGTTTCCTCGCCCGGGGAGATACGGCATGCCCGCCTTCTCGCCGCGCTGACGGATACGCGTCTGAGCAACATTGTCGAACCGGCGTCCGTCGCGCGGACGCATGAGCGCATTGTGAACCGCCTGGCCAACGAAGGACTGGCGGACGACATCAGCCGTCTTGGCGTCGAAGGCACGCAGGTATCATTCAAATTTTGAGCGTTCATCCGCTGCTAATCATCGCATTAAGCCCCGCTCCAAAATGCGGGGCTTTTCATTTTCCCTTTGGCCTGCACTGGCGGTGTGTCTAGGGTGCGGGGGTTATGCGAACCGAAAAAGATTCGATGGGCGAGATGCAGGTGCCCGATGATGCGCTCTACGGCGCCTCCACCCAACGGGCAGTGCTCAACTTTCCCGTCAGCGGCCGGCCGATGCCGGGAGCTTTCATCGGCGGTCTGGGTCTCGTGAAGCTCGCGTGCGCGCTCGCCAACGAAGAGCTTGGCCGTCTCAGTCCCGAGAAAAGCCGGCTTATCCAGCAGGCATCGCGCGAGATCATCGACGGGCGGCTCAGCGCACACTTCCCGGTTGATGTTTTTCAGACCGGCTCCGGCACCTCGACCAACATGAACGCCAACGAGGTCATCGCCAACCGCGCCGCGCAGCTCGCGGGCAATCCCATCGGGGCGAAAAAGCCCGTGCACCCCAACGACGATGTTAACCTCGGCCAGTCGTCCAATGACATCATTCCGACCACGCTTCATGTCAGCGTTGCGGTTGCGCTCAAGGAAAACCTCGTGCCTGCGCTCGGGGAACTCGCGGCCGCGCTGGAGAAAAAGTCCGCCGAATTTTCCGCCATCGTCAAAATCGGCCGCACGCACCTGATGGATGCCACGCCGCTTACGCTGGGCCAGGAATTCTCCGGCTACGCCGCGCAGGCGCGCAAGGCCGTCGAGCGCGCCGGGAAGTCCATCGCCGCGCTTGGCGAGCTCGCCATCGGCGGCACCGCCGTGGGCACCGGCATCAACTGCCATCCCGAGTTTCCAAAAAAAGTCTGCCGTATCCTGAGCGAAAAAACCGGCGTCGCTTTTCGCGAGGCGGCCAATCACTTCGAGGCCCAGGGCGGGCGCGACGACGCCGTGGAGGTCGCCGGCCACCTCGCGACCATCGCGGCCAGCCTCACCAAGATCGCCAATGATATCCGCCTGCTCGGCTCCGGCCCGCGTTCGGGCATTGCCGAGCTCCGTCTGCCAGCCACGCAGCCCGGTTCGTCCATCATGCCGGGCAAGGTCAATCCGGTGATGAGCGAGATGCTGGTGCAGGTCTGCATCTACGTACAGGGCCTCTCGCAGGTCGTCGCGATGTGCGGGCGCGACGGGCACTTCGAGCTCAATGTCACCATCCCGCTCATGGCCCATGCGCTCCACGAGAGCATCCATTGCCTCGCCAACGGCGCGCGCGCGTTCACGAAGCAGTGCGTCGCCGGCATCGAGGCCGATGTCGCGCGCTGCCGGGAGCTCGTCGACCGCTCGCTCATGCTCGTCACCGCCCTCAATCCCTACATCGGTTACGACGCCGCCGCGGCTGTCGCGAAGGAGGCGCTTGCGAAAAACAAGACGCTGCGGGAGGTCGTGTTGGAAAAGAAACTCATGGACGCCGCCACACTCGACCAGGCGCTCGAACCCATGTCCATGACCAAGCCGGGCGAGAGTGCCCTCGGGGCCGGCGGTGGTTGAACCGTGTCCGTCCACCAAGCCACGCTCACGCTGCAGCCGCGCGGTCCGGGCCTGCACGAAATCACCGACACGGTTGTGCGCGAACTTGCGCGCAGCGGACTCAAGCAGGGCGTGGCCACGATTTTCTGCCAGCACACGAGCGCCAGCCTGGTCATCATGGAAAACGCCGATCCGTCCGCGCGGCACGATCTTGAAGCCTGGTTCGACCGTCTTGTACGCGAGGACGATCCGCATTTTGAGCATACACTCGAGGGCCCGGACGACATGCCGGGCCACATCAAGATGGTGCTCACCCGGACGAGCGAGACGGTGCCCTTCGCTGCCGGTCGCCTGCTGCTCGGCACCTGGCAGGGAATTTATGTCTGGGAGCACCGCCGTGCGTCGCAAGCACGCACTGTGATCCTCACGCTGGTCGGCGAGTGAGAGAAATTGCCGCAGCTGTTCGCCGCGGCGGGCTCACACGATTTTCAACCGGGGTAGATCCTGACCGTCGATGAGGCCGACCGGTTTGCCGCGCGCGTTCACGACGATGAGGTCGTCGATCTTGTGCTGCTCGAACAGCCGCAGCGCGTCCACCCCGAGCGCGTCCTCGGCGATTGTCTTGGGCGAACGCGTCATGAAGGTGGCCACGGGCCTTTTCAAAAAATCCGGACCGCTCAGCGCACTGCGGCGGAAATCCCCGTCGGTCAGGATGCCGGTGAGCTTGCCGCTTTTCGGGTCGACCAGCGCGAGGCTGCCGGCCTTGGCCTTGGTCATGGCGAGGATGGCCTCCTGTGTGGTCACGCTGTGCGGCGCGACGGGCGCCCGCTCGCCCGTGCGCATGATATCCTTCACGCGCAGGAGCAGCTGCAGGCCGAGGGTGCCCGCGGGATGGAATTTTGCAAAGTCGTCGCGCGTCAGGCCGCGGCTTTCAAGCAGCACCATGGCGAGCGCATCGCCGAGGGCGAGGGCGGCCGTCGTGCTGGCCGTGGGCGCGAGCGCGAGCGGGCAGGCTTCGCGCGGCACGCGATAGACGAGCCGCAGGTCGGCACCGCGGGCGAGGTCCGAATCCGGCTGGCCGGTGAGCGCGATGATTTTCACGCCAAATCGCTTCAACACGGGCACGAGCCGCACGATCTCCTCGGTCTGGCCGCTGTTGCTGAGCAGGATCGCCAGGTCTCCCTCGGCGCACAGGCCGAGGTCGCCGTGCAGCGCTTGGGTCGCGTCGAGGAAGCACGATGAAATGCCGGTGCTGTTGAAGGTGCCCGCGAGCTTCTGCCCGATGTGCGCGGACTTGCCCACGCCGCTGAAAAGCAGTTTGCCGCCCCCGGCCGCCACGGCCTCGACTGCCCGGGCCACGTCGACGAATTCAGCGCCGAGGCTGTCCGCCGTGGCCCCGAGCGCGTCCATCTCGATTTTCAGGCAGGCGCGCGCGCGGGTGAGCGCGGATTTCGGGTCGAGCGTCATTTAGGGTTTGAGTTAAGGGAGCCGCTTGCGGAACTTACGGCGAACTTTCGTTTCCGTTCAATTTCTTTTCCGATGCCTCGTCTCCGTTTGTTATTTCCGTTGCTGCTCGGCATCCTGCTGTTCGCCGGCTGTTCGCGCAATGAGGATTATCCTTATGCGACGGAGACCGACGAGCCCGCCTACCAGCGCGGCAAATCGCTGGAGAAACAGGGCCGGGAGCAGGAGGCGCTCAGCGAATTTCTCAAGGTCGTGGCCAAGCGCGGTGAGGACGCGCCTGAGTCGCATCTCGAGGTCGGCGTGCTCTATGAGCAGCACATCAAGGACCCTATCGCGGCCATCTATCATTACCGCAAATACCTCGAGTTGCGTCCGAACAGCCCGCAGGCGGATCTGGTGCGCCAGCGGATCGGCGCCTGCATGCGCGATTTTGCGCGGACGCTGCCCGGCCAGCCGCTCGGTGGCGACGGGGCGCAGTCCGATCTCACCGATGTCGTGGCAAAATTGCAAAAGGAAAACGACGATCTCAAGGCCGCGCTGGCCGCGGCCCGGGCTCCGGTCCCGGCAGAGGCGCCAGCGGCCACCGACGCTCCGCCTGTCCGTCCCCTGGCCGCCCGTGCCGAGACCGGCTCGCCGCCGGTCATCACCCGGGTTCCGCTGACCAATGAACCGCCTTCGCGCCGGGTGGTTCAGGCCGCCTCGCCCGCCGTGGCCGGCCGCGCGCATACCGTCGCTAAGGGGGACACGCTCTATAACATCAGCCAACATTACTACGGCACTCCCAGCAAATGGCGCGACATCTACGCGGCAAACCGTGACGTGATGAAAGGCGAGAACGACCTGAAGATCGGCATGCAGTTGAAAATCCCGTGAGGCGGCGTGCCAGGTCGTGAAAATTTTCAATCCCAGGGCACGAAGGCGCCGAGAGCATCAAAAAAAGACGCAGAGACTTCCTGGCTTCTCCGTGCCTTTGGGTTAAAGAGCGAAATCATGTCTGCCGCGCCCACGTTTCGCGAAGCCCTGCGCTTCTGGCTCAAGCTGGGGTTCATCAGCTTCGGCGGGCCGTCGGGTCAGATCGCCGTCATGCACGCGGAGCTTGTAGAAAAGAAAAAATGGGTCGACGGGGAGCATTTTCTCCACGCGCTCAACTATTGCATGCTGCTGCCCGGCCCTGAGGCGACGCAGCTGGCCATCTACTGTGGCTGGCTGCTGCACCGCGTGCGTGGCGGGCTGGCCGCGGGCGTGCTCTTCGTGTTGCCATCGGCGGTGATTTTATGGGTGCTGGGCTTGATCTATGTGTGTTATGGCGGACAGCCGTGGATCGCGGCGATCTTCCATGGTCTGAAGCCGGCGGTCATCGCGATTGTGGTGGCGGCGATGCTGCGTATTGGCTCAAAGGCGTTGAAAACGCCCGCCCATTGGGTCGTGGCGGCGGCGGCGTTTGTCGCGATTTTTTTTCTGCACGCGCCGTTTCCGGCCATTGTGCTTGGCGCAGGTTTGCTGGGATTTTTGGGTGAAAGGTTTTTTCCGCATTTTTTTGGCGGTGGCCGGCCAGCTGCGCCCGACACCGGCACTTTTAGGCACGGCTTGGGGACGCGTTCACTTTGGGGTCATTCGTTGCGCATCGTGGGCGTGGGCGGGTTGCTCTGGTTTGCGCCGATCCTGGCGGTTGGCTTGTGGCAGGGGTGGGGTGGGGTGCTGGCGAGCGAAGGAGTTTTTTTCAGCAAGGCGGCGGTGGTTACATTTGGGGGCGCCTATGCGGTGTTGCCGTACGTGGCGCAGCAGGCCGTGGAAAAATTTTCCTGGCTAGGCGCATCGCAAATGCTCGACGGCCTCGGCCTGGCCGAGACGACCCCCGGTCCGCTCATCATGGTGCTGCAATTCGTGGGCTTCCTCGGCGGCTGGAAC
>DATHNW010000028.1:0-96548 GCA_035485575.1 Opitutaceae bacterium
GTCGAACTCGCCGGCAACAGCGTCGGCGACTCCATCAGCTACGCCATTCCCAGTGTGACCGCGGGCACCTACCAGGTGCAGATGGAATGGAAGGGCAACAACAGCCGCGGCATCCTGCAGCTCTCCATCGACGGCACCAACGTTGGGCCCACGCTCGACCAGTACTCCTCCGGCCAGACCTATCCGACGACGACCTTCGGCACGGTCACCTTCAGCGCCACCGGCACGCACACGCTCAAGCTCACGGTGACCGGCAAGAACTCCGCCTCGAGCAATTACCAGCTCTCCTCCGACAAGTTCACCTTCGTCGCCCAGTAATTACCCCATCGCGCGCAGGAAAATTAAACTCCTGCGCGCTGCCGTTAAACCCGGCGCAAATTGCCCGCATAGCATTGCAAAACAATTTCCCTTAGCCCCCGACCAACATCTCTGTTTCAAACCTGTACTGCTTCTTTCCCAATAATGAATACCTCGAACAAAAGTGTCAGTAAACTCCGCGGATTGGCCTGCCTGCTGACCGCGTTTTCGGCCGCCGTGCTACCCGCGCGCGCGCAAGTGAACATCTTGACGCAGCACAACGACAATGCGCGCACCGGCGCGAATCTGAGCGAAACCATCCTGAACACCTCGAACGTGAATGTGAATTCGTTCGGCAAGCTTTTCAGCTACTCGGTGTCCGGCGACGTTCTCGCGCAGCCGCTTTATATTTCCGGACTGAGCATCGCGGGCGGCACGCACAACGTGCTTTACGTGGCGACGATGAATGACCGCGTCTATGCCCTTGATGCCGACAGCAATACGCAGCTGTGGTCGGTGAACTATGCCATCAGCCCCGAAACGCCCGTTCCGATCACGGGCATTGTCGGCTCCAACACTCTCAACATCCACAACAACGTCGGCATTGAAGGCACGCCGGTCATCGACCTGTCGACCAACACGATGTACTTTGTGGCGCGGACCATCAACGGCAGCACCTATTTCCAGAGACTGCACGCGATTGATATTCTCACCGGCGCGGAAAAATTTGGCGGCCCGGTTACGATCACCGCCTCGGTGCCCGGCACGGGCAATGGCACCTCCGGCGGCAACGTGGCATTCGATCCGAAGATGGAAAATCAACGCCCCGGGCTCGCCCTCGCCAACGGCAACGTGATCATCACCTGGGCCGGACACGAGGACAAGGAACCCTGGCATGGTTGGGCCATCGCCTACAATGCCACCACGCTCAAGCAGACCTCGCATTACTGCCCGAGTCCCAACAGCCATGGTTGCGGTTTCTGGAATGGCGGCCAGGCGCCCGCGGTCGACGCGAGCGGCAACGTCTATATGATGACCGGCAATGGCTCCTACAATGGAACGACCGAATTCTCCAACAGCTTCCTTAAATTTACGAGCGGCAGCAGCGGACTGAGCTTTGTCGACTGGTTCACGCCCGATGGTTCGGGCTCCGGTACCAACACCGGCGACAACCCCACCAACGAAGACGCCCACGATTTGGATCTGGCTGCGGCTGGCGTGCTCCTTATTCCCGGCACCAGCGACGTGTTCGGCGGCGGCAAGCTGGGCAAGCTTTACCTCGTCGATACCGGAAACATGGGCCATGAGGTTTCCGGCAACACCCAGATCATCCAGAATTTCCAGGGCGTCACGGTCAACAGCACCTGCGGCTACAACCATATCCATGGTGCCCCGGTTTACTGGAACAGCCCCACCAACGGTCCGACCATCTACGTATGGGGTGAAAATGATTCCGGCCGGGCTTATAAGTTTACCGGCGGAAAATTCCAGACCACGGCCTTGTCGCATACGTCGGCCACTTCCCCGACCAGCGGTTGCGGCATGCCCGGCGGCATCCTTTCAGTTTCAGCCAATGGCAGCACCGCGGGCACCGGCATTGTCTGGGCCAGCACGGTCAACACCGGCAACGCCGTCCACAACAACGTGAACAGCATCCTGCGCGCCCTCGACGCCGACAACCTGGCCCACGAGCTCTGGAACAGCAACATGAACTCCTCGCGCGACAGTTCCGGCACGCTGGCCAAGTACGTTCCGCCGACCATCGCCAACGGTAAGGTTTACATGCCCACCTGGAATCAGGACACGGGCGGCTCGTCGAACACCATAAATGTCTACGGCCTGCTGACCCAGACCCAGGCGGCTGCGCCTTCGTTCAGCCCCGGTGGCGGCACATACACCAGCGCTCAGACGGTGACGATTTCGTCTTCCACCAGCGGCGCCTCCATCCGTTATACGACGGATGGCAGCACCCCGAGTGAAACTGCGGGCACGATTTACTCCAGCCCGGTGAGCATCAGCAGCAGCCCAACCACGCTGAAGGCCATTGCTTACAAGAGCGGCCTGACGGACAGTCCCATCACCAGCGCCACTTACACGATCAACATCGGCAGCGGCCCGATCAGCCTGGAGGCGGAAAACCTCTCGCCGACGGGCACCGGTGCCACGGTCAGCATCAGCAATGATGCCAACGCCAGTGGCGGAGTGGTGGAGTTCCTCAATGCCACGGCTGCCAGCCAGTTCATGACCCTGACCACGCCGAGCATTCCTGCCGGCACCTATCAGGTTCAACTGCGCTACAAGACTAACACCACGCGCGGCCAGCACAACGTCGTGATCGATGGTACGCAGGTCGGCGGCACGATCGACCAGTACGCCACGACCTCGACCTACGTCACCGCCACCTTGGGCAATGTGGTCCTCAGTGGCAGCGGTGCGCATACCATCGTCTTGAACGTGACGGGCAAAAATGCCTCTGCGACCCAGTTCTACATCACTGCGGACGTGTTCACGCTGACGCTGCAGTCGGGCGGAAATCCGCCGGCGGCTGCTCCGGTCTTCACTCCCGGCGGCGGCACGTATACCACGCCCCAGACGGTGACGATCAGCACCACGACCGGCGGCGCCTCGATCCGCTATACCACCGACGGCAGCACGCCCTCGGAAACCGCGGGCACGCTCTACTCCAGCCCGGTGAGCATCAGCGCCACGACGACCCTCAATGCCATCGCCTATGAAAGCGGTTTCACCGACAGCTCGGTGACCAGCGCGACTTACACGATCGGCACGGGCGGCGGTGGCACGACCGTCTCCTTCGAGGCTGAGAATATCACCTACACGCCGACCGGCGCGACCGCCTCGGTCCAGACCGACGTCAACTCCAGTGGAGGAAAGTGGATCGAACTGGCCGCCACGGCCACCGGTCAGTCCATCAGCTACGCCATTCCCAGTGTGACGGCAGGCACCTACCAGGTGCAGATGGAATGGAAGGGCAACACCACCCGCGGCACCCTGCAGCTGTCGGTGGATGGCACCAACCTCGGCAGCACGCTGGACCAGTATTCTGCCGCTCAATCCTATCCGACGACCACGTTTGGCACGGTGACCTTCAGCTCGACGGGCACCCATACCGTCAAGCTGACCGTGACCGGTAAGAATGCGTCCTCGACCTCCTACCAGCTCTCGGCGGACAAGTTCAACTTCATCGCCCAATAATCACCGGCGCCTAAAAATATCGGTGCGCGCGGGCGCGTTCTCCAAAACCGCCCGCGTGCTTCCCTTTTTCACCAACAATCAACGCTCCCATTAACGATTTAACCTTCACCGTGATGTCTTCCTTCCGGTTTTTGTAATCTTGTCGCTTTCCCCATCCTCTCCGCTCCCACAAATGAACACAAAAGAACCCCGTATGCATCCAATCCATCAGCGCTGGCCATCCCTCAAATTCATGGGCATGGCGGCATCCCTCTGTCTGCTCTCATTCGGCCTGACCGACCGCCTGTCTGCGCAGACCTTTGAAGCAGAAAATCTTTCGCCCGTCGGCACCGGTGCGACGGTCAGCATCAGCAACGACACCAACGCCAGCGGTGGCGTGATTGAGTTCCTCAACTCCACCGCGGCTGGCCAGTCGATGACCTTCACGACTCCCAGCATTGCCGCGGGCACGTACCAGCTCCAGCTGCGCTACAAAAACAACACCAGCCGCGGTCAACATACAGTGACCGTCGATGGCACCCAGGTCGGCGGCACAGTGGATCAGTACGCTACGACCTCGACCTATGTCACGGTCACCCTTGGCAACGTCACCCTCAGCAGCAGCGGTGCGCACACCATCGTGATGAACGTCACCGGCAAGAACGCCTCCGCGACCCAGTTCTATGTCACCGCGGACACGTTCACATTCACGCTGCAATCCGGCGGCGGCGGCGGAACTCCGCCCACGGTCAATTTTGAGGCGGAGAATCTCACTTACACGCCCAGCGGCGCGACGGCCTCCGTCCAGACCGACACCAACTCCAGCGGTGGCAAGTGGGTCGAGCTCGCCGGCAATAGCGTCGGCGACTCCATCAGCTATGCCATTCCGAGCGTGGTGGCGGGCACCTACCAGGTGCAGATGGAATGGAAAGGCAATAACAGCCGCGGCATCATACAGCTCGCGGTCGACGGCACCAACCTCGGCAGCACGCTCGACCAGTATGCTTCCGGGCAGACCTATCCGACGACCACGTTCGGCACGGTGACGTTCAACTCGGCCGGCACGCACACCATCACCCTGACGGTGACCGGTAAGAACAGCGCCTCGAGCAATTATCAGATCTCCTCCGACAAGTTCACCTTCGTCGGCCAATCCGGCACCGGTCCGAGCCAGGTGGCAGATCCTTCCTTCAGCCCGGTTGGCGGCACGTATTCTAACACGCAATCGGTGGCGATCACGACCTCCACCCCCGGCGCGACCGTCCGTTACACGACGAACGGCAGCGCTCCCTCGGAGACAGCTGGAACGGTTTATTCCAGTCCGGTGAGCGTTAGCAGTTCGGAGGTCCTCACGGCCATTGCCTATGAAAGCGGTTTTACTGACAGCAATGTCACCAGCGCCAGCTACACCATTGGTACTGGCCCAACCCAGGTTGCGGCTCCGGTCTTCAGTCCGGCGGGCGGCTCCTACAGCAACGCGCAAAATGTGTCGATCACCACCACGACCGGTGGTGCCACGATCCACTATACGACAGACGGCAGCACGCCGAGTGAGACCGCTGGCACAGTTTACTCCGGCGCCGTGAATATCAGCAGCACGAAGACCCTTAAGGCCATCGCGTTTGAGAGCGGCTTCACCGACAGCACCGTCACCAGCGCGACCTACAACATCAGCACCGGTGGTAACGGCACGCCTAACGGCCAGCCCATCCTCCCGCCCAAGTGGGCCTTCGGCGTCATGTATGGCAGCTATGACAACCAGACCGGCGTTCTGAGCAACATGACCCAGCTGCGTAACAGCTACTGCGGCGATCTCATGTGGATCGACTCCAGCTGGCTGGGCAGCAACTACAACGGCCCGGGCGCTGACTACATCGACTTCAAGTTCGATCCGAGCCAGTTCGCAAATCCGGCGAGCATGATCAGCACGCTGCACAGCAATCACTTCCACTTCGGTGTCTGGGAATGGCCGTGGATCGACAAGAGCAATTCCTTCTACAGCACCGGTGCCAGCAAGCACTACTTCATCGAAAACAGCAGTGGAGCGGTGGTCAACGGCGGTGGCTGGCACGGTGTCACCTTCACCGGCCAGTTCGACCTCTCCACTTCGGCCGGTTCCACTTGGTGGAAGAGCCTCAATCAGCCGCTCTTTGATATCGGCTTCGACTTCCTGAAGATGGACACAACCGTGGGCATTCCGAGCGGCGGCGTGCTGGTCAACGGCAGCAGCAGCAGCACCGATTGGAAGGGCTTCTATCACAAGGCCGCCTGGGAAATCACCGCGACCGCGACCTTGGCCCAGGGCAGAGGTCTGCTCCTGGCTCACTCCGATGCCGGCGCAGCCACGAACAATGACCAATATCCCGGCCTGTGGACGGGCGACAGCAGCGCCACGTTTGCCAGCATGATCTCGAAAGACATGGGTGATGCCTTCAAGTGCAACACCAAGACTTCGGGCGCCTACTGGTGCGGCGACACCGGCGGCTACAACGGCACGTCGAACGACGAACTCTATCAGCGCTGGCTGGAATACGGCTGCTTCACGCCCCTGACCGAATTCTTCGGCGCCAAGGGCGAGAAGGGCTCGAACAGCAACATTGGACGCTTCCCCTGGTGCTTCAGCACCGCGGCACAGGCGACCTTCTCGCACTATACCCAGCTGCGCTACCAGCTCCTGCCGTACCGCTATTCCAATGCGCAGGCCTGCTACCATATCACCGGCACCGTGCAGTACCCGGTCTGGTGGCCGAACTCGACGCAGATCATCAACGGTCATGGCACCAGCGAGATTCTTGTCCAGCCGGTGACCACCGCGAGCGCGACCAGCGCCTCGGTGAAGTTCCCGTCCGGCATGAACTGGATCGATTACAACAGTGGCACGATTCACGCCGGTGGCAGCACCGCGACGATCTCGGCTCCGGTCAACCAGGTGCCGATGTTTGTGAGCGCCGGTGCGATCATCCCGATGCTCATTCCGTATGATTCGAGTGGCAACGCGATCAGGCAGGATTATGTCGATGAGTTCCCGGCCAATCCGCTGACGATCGACACCTATCCGTCCGGCTCGACCAGCTACACGCTGTACGAGGATGACGGCATCAGCGACCTGTACATCACGGACAATGAGTTCTCCACCACGGTATTCAGCTCGGACAACACGAGCGGACACGAAGTGCTGACGGTGGGCGCGGCCAATGGCTCGTTTGCCGGCCAGCTTTCGTCCCGGACCTACTACCTGAAACTCAACCAGCAGACCTCCGCGCCCGCCAGCGTGACCCGCGACGGCAACACGGAAAGCCAGGTTGCTTCGAAGTCGGCCTTGGTGTCCGCCTCGGAAGGCTGGTACTACGATTCAGCCAACGCCATCGTGTGGGTGAAATTCACCACCTCGACGAGCGTTTCGACCTCGGTGTCGCTGCACTAAAATACAACGACACATCCGCAGGTCGCGCGTGAGCGACTTACAAACCGCACCTTTCGTTGAAAGGTGCGGTTTTTCTTTGGCCTCATGGTTGCATGGCGGCCACCTTGTGCATTGAAAGTGACGTGGAAAACGGCCTTACCAATGAGGCAATGAACGTCCCTTGCGGTCTTCTGGCGCCGACCCCTGCGAAAGGGCCCGGGCGTGGCCTGCCCATGAGAATATTTCGAATGAGTGCATGGCGGAGCCATGCATGTTTTATGAATCCTGCCGCTTATGCCTGAGCGCAACCCCGTCCCGCCCGCCAGCCCTGCCGCGGCCATCGTTCCCGGCTGCGGGGTTCGCCTGCTTGCTGCGAACATCTGGTGGACCATGGCGGTCATTTTTTGCGCGACATTCATCGCGTATTTCCCCGCGCTCCACGGCGGGTTTATTTGGGATGACGATGGGCATGTGACCCGGCCGGCGCTGGGCTCTTTGCATGGCCTCTGGCGCATCTGGTTCGAACTCGGCGCAACCCAGCAATACTATCCCTTGCTGCACAGTGCCTTTTGGGTTGAGCATCGGCTTTGGGGGGACGCAACCCTCGGCTATCACCTGATCACGCTCGGGCTTCATGCCGGCGCGGCCTGCTTGGTTGCCGTGATTTTGCGCCGGCTGGGCATCCCCGGAGCTTTTCTGGCCGCAATGATCTTTGCTCTGCACCCGGTGCAGGTCGAATCGGTGGCCTGGATCACGGAGCAAAAGAACACGCTGTCCACCGTGCTCTACCTGTGCGCTGCGCTGGCCTACCTGCGCTTTGATGTGGAGCGCAAGCCGGCGTTCTATGTGACCGCGCTCATCCTGTTTATCCTGGGATTGCTGACGAAAACGGTCACCGCCACGCTGCCGGCTGCGTTATTGGTGGTTTTTTGGTGGCAGCGGGGCCGGCTGTCATGGAAGCGCGATATTCTGCCTTTGGCGCCCTGGTTTGCCGTCGGCGCCATCGCCGGCCTGTTCACTGCCTGGGTGGAACGCAAGCTGATCGGGGCCGAGGGCGCGGCCTTCGATTTGACCCTGATCCAGCGCTGCCTGCTGGCCGGTCGTGTAATTTGGTTCTACCTCGGCAAGCTGTTCTGGCCGGCCCGTCTGACTTTTATTTATCCGCATTGGGACATCAAACCCGCGGTGGCGTGGCAATGGCTGCCGCTGGCGGGTGTGCTGGCGCTTGGTGTCTTGTTGTGGCTCGGCCGCAACCGTTCGCGCGCCCCACTGGCCGCCTTCCTGTTTTTCGTGGGGTCGCTTTTTCCCGTCCTGGGATTTTTCAACGTCTTTCCGTTTCTGTATTCTTTCGTGGCGGACCATTTCCAATATCTGCCCAGTCTGGGCATCATCACTCTGGTGTCGGCCGGTCTTGTGCGGGTGACGGAGCAGGATTCTGCCGCGCTGCGCAAACTGAGTGGGGCGCTGGCGGTTCTTTTACTGGCAGTGCTTGGCGCACTGACCTGGCGCCAGGCTCATGATTACCATGATATTAGGACGATTTTCCGGGCGACCATCAGCCGGAACCCCGATTGCTGGATGGCCTATAACAACCTCGGCAGCGACCTGATGGACAACACATCCGGACTGCAAGAGGCCATCTCCGACTTTCAGCGTTCCCTCCAGCTCAAGCCCGATTATGCCGAGGCCCACTATAATCTGGGGAAAGCATTTGTTCACCTGGGGCGGTTGCCGGAGGCCATTGAGCAGTATCGGAAGGCGCTGCGGATCAGGCCGGAGCATGCGGACACCTACGATGCCTTGGGTAATGCCTTGTATCAGGAAGGGCAGGTGGCTGAGGCGATCGAACAGTACCGGCAGGCATTGCGAATCCAGCCATTGCATGCCAATGCGCACAACAATCTCGGCGTTGCGCTCGCCCAATTGGGCCGGCTTCCGGAAGCGATCGAACAATATCAGGAAGTGCTGCGGCTAAGGCCCGATAATGTCGAGGCACACAACAATCTCGGCATTGCGCTGGTCCGGTCGGGGCGCCTGCCGGAAGCGATCGAACAGTACCAGCAGGCTTTGCAGCTCAATCCGAATCATGCCGGCGTGCGTACGGACCTGGGCATTGCTCTCGCCGAAATGGGCCGGCTGCCGGAGGCGATTGAACAATATGAGCAGGCGCTGCATCTCCAGCCGGACTATCCCGAAGTGCACCTTAATCTGGCCAATGCCCTGTTGCGCTCAAATCGGGCAACGGAGGCGATCGGGCAATACAAGGAGGCGTTGCGCCTTAAACCCGGATTTGCCGAAGCCCACTTCAACCTCGGTATTGCCCTGATCCAGACGGGTCAGGCGACTGAAGCAATCGCACAGTTTGAACAGCTCTTGAGGATCACTCCCAATGACACCCAGGCGCGCAACATTTTGGCGCGGCTGCGGGCTTATCAACAGACGGGCAGTCTTGAAAGGTAAACCAGCCGAAAGGCAGTTTGTTTTGAGAACTGAACCGAAGAACCCGCCGGAATTGCCGGCGGGTTTTCGCGGAGATGAATTAAAGATATTGGTAGCGTGATTAAATAAGTAATATACGCTACATCATTGCTTTAGGAAGCATGGCAGCCAGTTCGACCGCGTGCGGATGATTGCGCTTCTCTTTGAACAGGCGGGCGCGACGACCGAGCATGCGGTCGAGTTTGTCGATGAGCAGGGCGATGGCTTTGTGCATCTCGCTGGCCTCGACCCGGGCATTCATGTCTGGTCCGTGAATCTGGATGTGCCCTTTGGCGGCGAAACGATTGGCCACGGCCTGTTTCGGGTCACATTCGAGCTCGATGCGCACCCGCACAATGCGCTCCTCGTGGCGGAACAGGCGTTCCGCTTTTTCCTGCACAAAGGTTTTGAGCGACGGAGTGAGCTCGAGGTGAATACCTGAAACGATGAGATCGTGATGGTTGTTTTGTCTGTTCATGTTTCTCCCTTTGGGTTGAGTTGGCGGATCAAAAGACTTCTTCCCCTCGCCATGTCCTCGCTAAGCGAAGCACTTTCTGAATTCGGCGTCGTCATCGTGACGGGCGGATCTTCCGGTATTGGAAAATCGTTCATTGAACTGATGGGAAGCATACGGCCCGATCTCACGTTTATCAATCTTTCTCGACGTGCTCCGGACATAAAAGGTTCCCAGCTTAATTTGCGCCATATTGCATGTGACTTGAGCCAGGCGGTCCAAATTGAGGCGGCTGGCATGGGGTTAGAAGAAATTCTTAATCGGCGCGAACCAGCAGGAAAAATTCTACTCATCAACAATAGTGGTTTCGGCTCCTACGGGCCGTTTCCCGGGCCGGATCTCGCGCATGAGCTCGGCATGATTGATGTGAATGTGCGCGGCTTGGTCCAGCTTACAGCCCGGCTGCTGCCCGTGCTGCGCGTGCGGGGTGGGGCGATCATGAATATCGCTTCGGCAGCGGCCTTCCAGCCGACCGCCTGGATGGCGACTTACGGGGCGACCAAGGCGTTTGTCCTGCACTGGAGCCTGGCACTCAACGAAGAGCTGCGCGGCAGCGGCGTGCGCGCCTTGGCGGTCTGCCCGGGCCCAACCGCGACCAATTTTTTCAAGGCGGCCGGGCTGGCGGCCCGACCCTTGCCCGATGACACGGGGGAAACCCCTGAACAGGTCGTGATGGCTTCCCTGCGCGCGCTGGCTGCGGGCAGAAGCCTGGTCGTGAGCGGCTGGCGCAACAAGGTGCTCACGGCACTTGCCTCGAAGCTGCCCAAGCCACTGGCTGCGCGCATCGCGGCGAAAGTCATTGCCCGCTACCGGCCACTGCCGAAAACGCCATGATGGTGACGGGCGAGGGCACGCAATGGGGCCGCCTGCCGCAGGGGCCGGTGCGGCTCATCACATCCGGTGAACTGCGTTCGTGGGTGCGGCATGAGGACGAGCGGTTGCTGGTCATCGACAAACCGGGCGACGTTGTTTGCCATCCATCGAAGGCCGGCCCATGGTCAAGTTTGGTGGGTGCGGTACGGACGGAATTCGGGCTGGCGGCGGCGCACCTCATCTTTCGCCTCGATCGCGAAACCAGCGGGGTGGTTGTCTTCGCCAAGGATGCCGCCACAGCGGGCCGCCTGCAAAAGGCGATGCAGAAACGGCGGGTAAGAAAAAAATACCTGACGATTTTGACCGGGGAATTGCGCGAAGCCATGACCGTGGACCAGCCGTTGGGCGATGACGAGGCGGGGCCGGTCTTTGTGAAATCGATGGTGCGGGCGGACGGGCAGGCGGCGGTGACGCATTTTGAGCCGCTGGCGGCGTCCCACGGCTTCACGCTGGCCCGCGTGATCCTCGAGACCGGCCGCAAGCACCAGATCCGCGCGCACGCGCAATGGCTCGGGCACAGCGTCGTTGGCGACAAGATCTACGGGCCGGATGCACGGCTGTTCCTGGAGTTTATTGCGACCGGCTGGACGCCTGCGCTGGCGGAAAAGCTGCTGCTGCCGCGCCAGGCGCTGCATTGCGTCGAGATCGATCTGCAGCTGGCGGGTGAGCCGCACGTCTTTCGCGCACCGCTGCCAGCGGACATGGCGGCGTTTTGCGCCGAGCGCGGACTGAAGCTGGATCTGCTTTAACCGGGGGAGAAAAGCCCGGCCAGCACCGTCTCAATGGCGATGCACTGGGTGGCGATGCGTTGTTCGAGCGGAAAAGCCGACGCCGTCTCAAAGCCATAGCTGAGCATCGTATGGTGGACGTGCAGATAGAGGGATTCCGGCCATTGGTCGCGTTTGGTGGGATCGCCGTCCGGGCGGATGATCCCGCCGCTGGCCGCGCGACCGTCGATTTGCTCCGCGAGTTCAATCGCAGAAGCCGCCCGCACGGTCTCGATGACCGATTCGGCAAAACCAGGGCGTGAGGTCCGGTTCAATTCGTAAAGATAAAATCCCTTCGCTTCCCAATCCTCATGAATGCAGAGCACCAGATCGAAGCGCGGCTGGCGCTGCAGCCACGCGACATGGGCGCGAATCTCCGCGGAGGCGGGCTGGCGGTAATCGCGGTTGAGATCGAGGCCGCCGGCATTTTCGCGCGTGCCACGTACCAGACCGACAGGGTTGAGCAGCGGGCAGAGAAACCAGGTGGCGCGCGCGTCGAAATAACCGCGTTCGAGCAGGCGCAGCAGTGCGAGCGGCGGCGCCGGCTCATCACCGTGGATGCCGGCCGAAAGATAGATGCGGGGGCGAGGGCCGGGCGTGCGCTTGGTCAGGGCGAAGAGCGGAAATCCGGTGATCTCGCCGAATTTTTCAACACGGAAGCCGGCGCTCCGGCCGGCGGCGTCGAATTGCGCGGCAATGGCGGGAAAATCAAAGGCGGATGAGCTTTTGACAGAAGGGTCCGAATTCATCGCAATGGCCTTTTCTCGTTAAGCCGCCAGTCTGTCGATTCTGTTTCATCCACCATGTCCCAAGTCCGCGTTCGTTTTGCCCCGAGTCCCACGGGGTTTTTCCACATCGGCAGCGCGCGCACCGCGTTGTTTAACTGGCTTTATGCGCGCCACACGGGCGGCGTGTTCATCCTGCGCATCGAGGACACGGACAAGGAGCGCAACAGTGAGGCGTTTCTCAACGTCATTTACGACAGCCTCACCTGGCTCGGGCTCAGCTGGGACGAGGGCCCGAAAGTGGGCGGGGCGTTTGGGCCGTACCGCCAGAGCGAGCGGGCGCACATCTACCGCGAGCATCTGGAAAAACTGAAGGCGGCGGGCCGCACCTACGACAAGGACGGCGCCGTCTTTTTCAAAATCTCCGGCGAGCCGCAGATCATTGATGACGCCATCCGCGGACGCGTCGAGCGCACGGAAGAAAAGGACTTCGTCATCGTGCGCTCGGATGGCAATCCGGTGTTTCATCTGGTGAACGTGGTCGACGATATTACCATGGGCATCACGCACGTCATTCGCGGCGAGGACCACCTGTCGAACACGAGCAAGCACACGGAGCTGTTCAAGGCCTTCGGTGCGCCGCTGCCGGTCTATGCGCACATCCCGCTCATTTTGAAACAGAACGGCCCGGGCAAGATGTCCAAACGCGACCAAGGCGCGCTGATCGATGAGTATCAAAAACATGGATTTTTGCCCGAGGCATTGGTCAATTTTCTCTGCCTGCTCGGCTGGAATCCGGGCGACGACCGCGAGAAGATGCCTATCGCCGAGATCATCCGCCTTTTCGATTTGCCCAGCGTGAATCAGAGCAACGCGCGCTTTGACGAAAAGAAACTCGCGCACATGAACATGGTCTACCTGCTGGAGCAGCCGGCCGATCGATTTGTGCAGCTCGCACGCGACTATTTTTCGTCTAAGTTATCGTTGCTCGAAGGAGCCCTACTGCAGTATGAAAAACTCGAAATGCCGATTCCCGAAATATTCCCGGGTAATTTGGCCCACTACCGTTCAACAGTTTCGTCAGCACCGAACTATTTTCGAGAAGTGATGCTGCTAGCGCAGCCGAAAATCAAAGCCATCGAGGAGCTTCCGGATTACACAAAATATTTTTTCGTTGAAGATTTCTCGATAGACAAGAAAGCCCGCGACAAGGTGATGGCCAAGGGCGACCCGAAGGCACGGCTGGCGGAGCTGGCCGCGATGCTCAAGACGGCCGATTTTTCGAGCGATTCAGCCATCGAGGAGGCGATCAAGGTCCTCGCAGCCAGTCACGAGCTTGGCTTCGGCGATTATCAGTCGGTGGCGCGTCTGGCGGTGACGGGCACCAACGTCGGGCCGAGCATCACCAGCATTTTCCGTGTGCTCGGCCGCGATCGCGTGCTCAAGCGCATCGAGCGGTTTCAGGCGACCTGAGGCCGCCGTCTTCTTTTACAGGCGGCTTTGAATCAACTTCAGCAGCGCCGGATAATCGTTGAGGGCGGGGAACTGGGAAAATTGTTTCACGATGTTTTCCGGCGCGTGAAAGAGGATGCCATGGTCGGCCTGGGCGAGCATGGTTGTGTCGTTGAAGGAGTCGCCGACGGCGATAATCTGGTAATTCAATTTTTGCAGCGCCTGCACGGACTGGCGTTTCTGGTCCGGCATGCGGAGCTGGTAGCCGGTGATGCGGTCGCTCGCGACGGTGAGCCGGTGGCAGAAGAGGGTGGGCCACTTGAGCCGGCGCATGAGCGGCTGGGCGAATTGCTCGAAGGTGTCGGAGAGGATGATCACCTGCATCTGCCCGCGGAGCGCATCGAGAAATTCGATCGCGCCGGGCAGGGGCGAAAGGCCGCCGATGACTTCCTGGATTTTCGAGAGCGTGATGCCGTGGCGGTCGAGCAGGTCGATCCGATAGCGCATCAGCTTGTCGTAATCGGGCTCGTCGCGCGTGGTGCGGCGTAATTCGGGAATGCCGGTGCGTTCGGCGACGGCGATCCAGATTTCGGGGGTAAGGACGCCCTCCATGTCGAGGGTAACGATGGTTTGCTTCACAAAGGCGGAGTGAAGCAGCGGTAAAATGGCCGGCAATCAACAAATGCCATTGCTGGCAAATCATGTTGATGCGGGTTTTTCATTATGTCTTTACCCAGCTTGGGGGACTTTGATTTCGTTTCAAATTGTGATCCCGGCGACGGGGTGTATGGCTTGAGGTGCCCTCCAACCACCGGCAGCGGATTTCCCCCATGAAAAAATGCCTCTTCCTGCTCGTGCTAATGCTCGCCACCGGCGTGAGAAGTCACGCCGCTGCGGAAAAACTATCCTGCGCGCCGGAAATCCGAAAGGCATCCCTGGCGGATGACACCCTGTTTCATGATTTGCTCAGTGCGCCGGGTGGCGTGGCGATGGCGGACGAAGTATTCTTTCCGAGCGCCAAGGAGCGAAAGGTTGTCCGCATTGAAGTCAAAGTCCCCTACGATGGCCGAAAACCCGGGACGGAGAAATGGACGGTCGAACATGCCGAAGGCGATGCGGTCTCTTATAATGTCAGTCTTATTCCCGACGGCCGGGGCGGCGCAACCTTTGCCGTGCAGAAGGACAATGGAAATATTCCCGGCTCAACTTCCCACGAGGCAGAAGGAACCCCGGCTTTCACCTTTCTGGGCGTCAAGTATTTTTACCACTGGTCACAGGGAGACCAGCGTATGTTTACCCCCAAAGGGCAGAATGACGCCGGAACGTGGTCGGATATGATTATGATTGGGCGTTACCCCGCCGTCAGAGATGGGGCTTCGCTTTTTGCCATGGCTAATATGATCCTGGCCAATTTCAAAAAAAATGGAGCTTTCGTTCTGGGAGCCCGGTCTATCCCGGGAAAAAATGGCCAGGCGGCCGAACATTTCATCGCCATTATTCATGGCCAGCGTGGGGTAGCCATGGAAGCTGACTTTTCGAGGATTAAACTATCGGACGGAATGGGGTATATTCTCGCCTATCAGCACCGCATCCATGGCGCTGAGGTCGGAAACCAAATGAGTGCATGGCTCAAGGTGAGCGGCCCGGCGATCGAGCAGGAATTGCTAAATTGGGACGCAAATTTATCCACAAATTTTCCGCCTGCTTTGTCTTCGCTGGCTCCTCAGTGAGGGCATTGGCTTTTGCGCCGGTCGCGCATTAGCCTTTTGCGCCGGGTGCTTTGTCCCACGTATCCTTCAGCGTGATGGTGCGATTGAAGATGAGCCGGCCGGGCGCCGCGTCCTTCGGATCGAGGGTGAAGTAGCCGAGGCGTTCGAACTGGTAACGCTGGTCGGCGCGTGCGTCCTTCAGCGACGGCTCCAGCTTCGCGGTCACGACTTCGAGCGAATGAGGATTGATGTGCTGCTTGAAGTCGCCGTCAGCATCAGGTTCGGGCACGGTGAACAGGCGGTCGTAGAGTCGCACCTCGGCGTCTACCGCCTGCGTGGCGCTGACCCAGTGGATGGTCCCTTTGACTTTTTTAGCGGCGTTGGGGCCGCCGCTGCGGGAGTCGAGGTCGGCGGTGCAGCGCAGCTCGGCGATTTTGCCCGCGGCGTCTTTCACCACTTCGTCGCATTTGATGATGCAGGCATATTTGAGCCGCACTTCGCCGCCGGGCTTGAGGCGGAAATATTTTGGCGGCGGCGTTTCCATGAAGTCATCGCTTTCGATGAAGATTTCCCGGGTCAGCGGAATCCTGCGCGTACCGGCGGTTTCGTCGCCGGGATGGTTCACCGCATTGCATTCGATGATTTCGCCGGAGGGGATATTGGTCAGCACGATCTTGACCGGGCGCAGCACAGCGAGGCGGCGGAGGGCGTTTTGGTTCAGGTCTTCGCGGATGGCGTGTTCGAGCACGGCTACGTCGGTCAGGCCGTTGAATTTGGTCACGCCGATATTATAAGCGAAATTGCGCAGGGCGCCCGCGGGCACGCCGCGCCGGCGCAGGCCGGAGATGGTGGGCATGCGGGGATCGTCCCAGCCGGAGACGATCTTTTCCTGCACGAGCTGGAGGAGCTTGCGCTTGCTCATCACGGTGTAGCCGAGATTGAGGCGGGCGAATTCGTACTGGTGCGGGAGCGGGCGGGGCAGGTCGAGCTCGGTGAGGATCCAGTCGTAGAGGGGCCGGTGCACCTCGAACTCGAGTGTGCAGATGCTGTGGGTGACGCCTTCGATGTAGTCGCTCAGGCAGTGGGCGAAATCGTACATCGGGTAGATGCACCATTTGCTGCCGGTGTGATGATGCTCGGCGTGGCGGATGCGGTAGAGGATGGGGTCGCGCAGCCAGATATTGGGCGCGGCCATGTCGATTTTCGACCGGAGGGTGCGGGCGCTGTCGGGAAATTCGCCGGCCTTCATGCGCGCGAAAAGATCGAGACTTTCCGCGACCGTGCGATTGCGGAAGGGCGAATCCCGGCCGGGCTTGTCGGGCGGGCCGCGATATTCGTCGGTTTCCTTGGGCGAGAGATCGCAGACGTAGGCTTTGCCCTTCTTGATGAGAGCGACGGCGTATTCGTAAATCTGGTCGAAGTAATCGCTGGCGTAGAAGGGCTCCAGCTGGCCGCCCGAGGCTGCAGTCGCGGCGGCGAGATGGAAATCCGGACGGCCATTGACGGTCAGTGCTTCGGGCAGCCTGCCCTTGGGCTTGAAACCGAGGCAGTGGTCGGCCCAGCCGCCGATGAGCCAGTTGACGTCGGCGATGATGGAATCGACGTATTCAACGTCCTCCTTGGTCGGATTGGTGTCATCCATGCGGAGATTGCACTGGCCGGCGTTTTCGCGGGCGATGCCGAAGTTGAGGCAGATGGACTTGGCGTGGCCGATGTGCAGGTAGCCGTTGGGCTCGGGCGGGAAGCGGGTGAGAATCTTCGCGTAACGCGTTTCCGCGACATGCTGCGCGACAATGTCGCGGATGAAATCGCTGGGGGCCGGCGCGGCGGGGGCAGGGTTCTCAACGGTCATAACACGGCAAATTGCGGAACCGGCGGACGCGAGGCAACGATGCAATTCCGCAAAAATGGCCGCCATCCTGGGGGCGTTGCACAGGCCCGGGGCCAAGCGGATAAGCGGCTTCCTGATCAAGAAGCGCGTGTGCGGAAAACGCGCCTTCTTCCCGTTCTCACGCGCCAGCTTTGGCGAAGGGGGCGCTGCTGCGCGGGGTGGCAGTTGGGAGGGCGCCATCGGCCTGCATTTCCTTGAGCAGGCTGGTGAAGTAGGGGATGAGCTGTTTTTTGCGGCTGACGATGCCGGGAAGGTCGAAGATTTCATCCTTCTCCACGTGTGCGTAATGGATGCGGCGGATGAGCTCGGCTTCGCCTTTGACGAGCAGGAGCGAGTTCTGCGTGTTGATGTCGGTGACGAGCAGCGCGGCGAAAGCGAGGCGCTCCTCGTCGCGCAGCTGCTGGAGCGCGGCGGCGAGTTTTTTGGCGTGCTGCCAGAAGTTGCCGAAGCCGAGTTCCTCGACCTGCGAGACGGCGAAGCGGATGTTGTCCTCTTCGTAGAGCTTGAAGTCGGAGCGGATGACCTTGTCGGGCGGGTTGGCGAGGATGACGGAGCCCGAGCTGAATATCTCGTCGGCAAGCGCACGGGAATTGACGCCGGCGATTTTGGCGAGCCACGCGAGAAGGGCGGAGTCCTTTTCGGTGGAAGTGGGTGAGTTGAGATGCAGCGTATCGCTGATGATGCCGGCCATCATGATGCCGGCGATGTCGGGCGAGGGCGTGAGCCCCTCGCGGCGGAAGAGATCGGCGACGATGGTGCAGGTGGAGCCGACGGGTTCGTTGATGAAGAGAATGGGCTGGGGCGTGTTTAGCGCGCCGAGGCGGTGGTGATCGATGATTTCAGTAATGGTGACTTCGTTGGCGCCGGCGATGGCCTGGGTCATTTCATTGTGGTCGACGAGGACGAGGCGCGTTTTCACCGGCTTGAGCAGGTCGGTCTTGGTCAGGATGCCCTGCAGCTGGGCGTCGTCGGAGAGGACCACGAAGGCCGAAGCGGGGGAGACGGCGATTCTCCGGCGCAGGTCGGCGATGCGGGTGTCGGCGTTGACCGAGGCGAACTGGCGGTCGATGAGGCGGTCGATGGTTGAGGCGGTGCGGATCACCCATGCCGTGGTGGCGGAATCATAGGGGCTCACGAGCACGGCCACATTGCTTTTGCGGGCGAGCTGGACGACCTCGTCATCGACGGGGAGATTGCCCGTGATCACGAGTGCGCGGACGCCGAGCTGGATGGAGCGTTGCTGGATGTCCCAGCGGTCGCCGACGATGATGAGTGACTGCGAGGCCGGGATGTTGTCGTCCGAGGAAACCTTTCCAAACGAGCGGATGTCCATGGCGCCGACCCGGATGTAGAGATCCTCAGCGCGTTCGGGTTCTATCGTGTGGAGTACACGGGCCTGGAGGGCGCGGGCGATGTGGCTGAGGCTGCTTTTGACCTGGCGCATAAGGCGCGGCTCGTTGATGCGCGGAAGAAAAAAGCTGCCGAGCTGCGTGAGGGTGACGGTGCCGAGCACGCGCTGGCCGGCGGCGGTAATGGGCAGGACGCTGATGGTGTGGCGGTCGATGAGTTCGAGCGCCTCCGCGCAGGTGGCGCTCTCCGCGATCGAGACGACATCGGAAGCCATGACATCGCGCACGCGCGGCGTGACGTCACTCAGATAGAGTGGCAGCGGCTGATGAAAGCGTTCGAGAATGGTGTCGATGCGGGCGTTGGAATTCCCGCAACGGGCCGCAACGTAGCCGCGCTCACCGCGGGCGTCCTTGAACGCGGCGTAGGCGATGGCCGAGCAGATGGCGTCAGCGTCGGGATTGCGATGGCCGATGATGTAGGTGATATCGGCAGGCGGCGTGGTGACAGTCATGGGAGCGTTCAACGGTGAGGGAGCGGGCGGGAAAGGGAAAGTTTTTCTTGGCAAGAGTTCCACGCCAAGTGTCCCGGACAGGGCGAAACCCCTGTTGCCAGCATCGTGCAATAGGGTAGGCGACACACCCTTCCCGCAGGCTGGACAAACGTTTTCGCGGCGCGCTACGCTGAGGGGATGAAGATATACCTCGATGGAAAATTTGTCGACGCAGCGGACGCGAAGGTCTCGGTGTTTGACCATGGCTTGCTTTATGGCGATGGTGTGTTCGAGGGCATCCGGCTGTACGGCGGCAATCTTTTCCGGCTCGACGAACACCTTGAGCGCTTCGAGTACTCAGCCAAATCCATCCTGCTGAAGCTCCCGCTCACGCGCGCCGAGCTGTCCGCTGTCGTCTGCGAGAGCTGCCGCCAGAACGGCTTGAAGGACGGCTACATCCGCCTCGTGGCCACGCGCGGCGTCGGTGACCTCGGCCTCTCGCCATGGCTGTGTCCGAAGCCCACGATCTTCGCCATTGCCGACAAAATCGCCCTTTATCCGAAGGAGCATTATGAGAAAGGCTTGGAAATCGTCACGGCGCCGACTCGCCGGTGGAGTCCCGACGCACTGCCATCGACGGTCAAATCGCTCAATTATCTTAACAACATTCTGGCCAAGATCGAGGCCCGGCAGGCGGGTGCGCTCGAAGCCATCATGCTCAACGACCAAGGCTACGTGGCGGAGTGCACCGGCGACAACCTCTTCATCGTCCACAAAGGCACCATCCTCACGCCGGCTGCCTCGCAAGGCGCGCTCAAGGGCATCACGCGTGATGCCGTCTTCGACATTGCCGAGGAGCTCGGCGTGCCGATCAGGGAAAACAACCTCACCCGCTATGACGTGTGGAATGCCGACGAATGTTTCCTCACCGGCACGGGCGCCGAGGTGATTCCGGTCGTCAAGCTGGACGGCCGCGAGATCGGCACGGCCAAACCCGGTTCCATCACGCAAGCCGTGCTGGCGTCATTTCGTCGCCGCGTGCTTATCGAGGGCGTGAAAATCTGACGGATTGCCTGCTGCAGGGTTTTTGCACGAGTGCGCCACGTTAGCGCACATTCGCCTTGGGATTGTGCGCAAACGACGCGTTTGCGGGCGCTGTGTTGCGCGCTTGCCAGTGTGCGCCTGGATGGCATGATTAGTGCAGAAAAGAGGGCGTGCTTTAGATTTATCGTGAATTTTCGCAAGTTGAGTCGATAAGTAAGATGACCGTGTTATATTCCACCCATGGCAAATCCGCTCAAATGTGACCTTTGCTCCAAGCCGGCGACCGTGCACCTCACGCAGATCGTGAACAACAAGGTGCACAAGGTCGACCTGTGCGAGGAATGCGCGCAGGCCAAGGGCGTGACCGACCCGAGCGGCTTCTCGCTCGCCGATCTGCTGCTCAAGGCGTCGCTTAATCCCGAGCCGGCTCCCACGGTGAAGTGCGAGCAATGCGGGTTTGCCGCCGCCGACTTCAAGAAACACGGCCGCTTTGGCTGCCCGGCGTGCTACGATCACTTCAAAGGCATCATCGAGCCGATGCTCGATAACATGCACAAGGGCACGGTCCATCTCGGCAAGGTCCCCCAGCGCGCCCTTGAGCGCAAATCCCTCTACGATCGGCTCACCCACCTGGAGACTGAACTCGACAGCGCCATCAAATCCGAACGCTACGAGGACGCTGCCCGCTACCGCGATGAAATCCACCAAGTCAAACAAGCCTTCGACCAGAAGCCGGCGCGCTGACATGACGATCACGTCGCTCATCGATACCCCTTCCGAGCTGACCGATACTTCGAGCAGCAAATGCCCGATTGTCCTCATGACCCGCATCCGTCTGGCGCGCAACCTGGCCGCCCAGTCGTTTCCCGGCTGGGCCAAGCCCGTCCAGCGCACCGCCATCCTTGAGTCCTGCCGCGCAGCCATCGCCGCCACGACGCAAATGAAGCGCGGACTGAGCGTCGCGGTGAGCGAATTGAGCGAACTCGAGAAACAAATCCTCGTTGAGCGACACCTTATCAGCCGTGAACTCAGCAACACGAAGGCCGGCTCCGGCGTCGTCATCAGCAAGGAGCAAACCTTTGCGGTGATGATCAATGAAGAGGACCATCTTCGCATCCAGACGCTCCGCGCCGGCTTTCAGCTCAAGAAGGCCTGGAACGCGATCAACGAGCTCGACACCGCGTTCGAAGAGCACCTCGACTACGCTTTTTCGCCCACGCTCGGCTACCTGACCGCCTGCCCGACCAATCTCGGCACCGGCATGCGCGCCTCGGCGATGATGCACCTGCCCGCGCTCGTCATCTCCAGCCAGATGGAAAAAGTCGTCCGCGCCGTGAACCAGCTCGGCATGGTCGTGCGCGGACTTTTTGGCGAAGGCTCCGACGCGAGCGGCAGCATTTTCCAGATTTCCAACCAGACCACGCTGGGCGAATCCGAGGAAGGCATTATCAAGCGCCTGACGGCTGTGCTTAATTCCATCATCGAGAACGAGATAAATGCCAGGGAAAAACTTCTGGAAGTCGACGCCAACAAGCTCCACGACAAGATCGGGCGGGCTTATGGCATCCTGCAAAACTCCCATCTGCTTACCTCGAACGAAGCAATGAACCTGCTCTCGCTCATCCGCTTGGGCATCGATCTCGGGGCCTTTCCCGACGCGGCCCGGTCCACGGTGGACCGCCTGCTGATCGAAGCCCAGCCCGGTCATATCCAACACCTCTCCAAGCACAGCCTCGAAGCCGGCGCCCGCGACCTCGCCCGCGCCGTCCGTTTGCGCGAGGAGTTTGCAAAACTCGCATTACCCAATTTCAATATCAACGGAAAGAACTGACACCATGGCCGACTCCCCAGAACCCATGAACAATTTCACGCCTCGCGCGCAGCAGGTGCTGGCCCTCGCGCGCAAGGAAGCCGACCGCTTTCATCACAACTACGTCGGCACCGAGCACATCCTGCTCGGCTTGATCAAGCTCGGCCAGGGCGTGGCCGTGAGCGTCCTCCAGAAGATGGGCCTCGATCTCGAGACCGTGCGCGCCGCCGTCGAGAAGCAGGTCGGCACCGGCCAGGAAGCCAAGGCCGCCGGCAACATTCCCTACACGCCGCGGGTGAAGAAGGTCCTCGCGCTCGCCGGCAAGGAAGCCAAGGCGCTCAATCATTCCTACGTCGGCACCGAGCATATTCTTCTCGGTCTGCTCCGCGAAGGCGAGGGCGTGGCTGCGCGCGTCCTCAAGTCGCTCGACGTGGACATCGAGCGCACGCGGAACGAAATCCTGCGCGAGCTGGATCCCCAGTTTTCCGGCGGTGAAGGCGGCGAAGAAGCCGCTGCGCCCGCGCCCCGCGGCAGCAGTCCTGGCGGCGAAGAGAAGAAGGAGGTCAAGACCCCTGCATTGAAGGCCTTCGGTCGCGATCTCACCGAACTGGCCCGCCGCAACGAGCTCGATCCCGTCGTCGGCCGCAAAAATGAAATTCGCCGCGTCGTGCAGATTCTCTGCCGCCGCACCAAGAACAATCCCGTCCTCATCGGCGAGGCCGGCGTCGGCAAAACCGCCATCGTCGAGGGCCTCGCGCAGGAAATCGCCAGCGGCATCGTGCCCGAGATCCTGATCGACAAGAAGGTCATCACCCTCGACCTCGCGCTCATGGTCGCCGGCACCAAATACCGCGGCCAGTTCGAGGAACGGATCAAGGCCGTGATGGATGAGATCAAGCGCGCCAAGAACGTCATCATCTTTATCGACGAGCTTCACACCATCGTCGGCGCCGGCGCCGCCGAGGGCGCGATGGACGCCTCCAACATCTTCAAGCCCGCCCTTTCACGCGGCGAGCTGCAGTGCATCGGCGCAACCACGCTCAACGAGTACCGCAAGTACATTGAGAAGGACAGCGCGCTCGACCGCCGCTTCCAGTCCGTAAAGGTCGAGGCGCCTTCCGTGGATGACACCATTCTCATCCTCAAGGGCATCCGCAGCAAGTACGAGGACCACCACAAGGCCATTTTCACCGACAAGGCGCTCGAATCCGCGGCCAAGCTGTCCGACCGCTACATCACCGGGCGTTTCCTGCCCGACAAGGCCATCGATGTGATGGACGAGGCCGGTTCGCGCGCGCGCATCGCGGCGCTCAACCGCCCGCCCGACATCGAGCAGCTGACCAAGGAAATCGAGTCCGTCTGCGCGGCCAAGGAGGATGCCATCAGCAAGCAGCATTTCGAGGAGGCGGCCAAATTCCGCGACCAGGAGAAACAGCTCCGCACGAAACAGGAGCTGATCACCGAGCAGTGGAAGAAGGCGCGTGAGGAAAAGCGCGTCACCGTCGACGAGGACCTGATGATGCATGTCGTCGCCGACTGGACTGGCATTCCGCTCAGCCGCATGGAAAAGAAGGAGAGCGAGAAACTTCTCACCCTTGAGGCCGAGATCGAGAAAAGCGTCATCGGCCAGAACATTGCGGCCGGCTCCATCGCCCGCGCGTTGCGCCGCTCCCGCGCCGACCTGAAGGATCCGCGCCGCCCGATCGGCTCGTTCCTCTTCGTCGGCCCGACCGGTGTCGGCAAGACCGAGACCGCCAAGCAGCTTGCCTCCCAGATGTTCGGCAACCAGGACGCGCTCGTCCAGATCGACATGAGCGAGTACATGGAGAAATTCTCCGTGTCGCGGCTCATTGGCTCGCCTCCCGGCTATGTCGGCTACGAGGAAGGCGGGCAGCTCACGGAAGCGGTCCGTCGCAAGCCCTACTCGGTCATCCTCTTCGACGAGGTCGAGAAGGCGCATCCCGACGTGGTCCAGCTGCTGCTGCAAATCCTCGAGGATGGCCGCCTGACCGACTCGCTCGGCCGCACCGTCGATTTCCGCAACACCATCATCATCATGACATCGAACGTCGGGGCGCAGCTTCTGCAGCGCCAGACGGCGATGGGTTTCGCCGCTGCGGCATCGAGCTTCAACGACATCGAAAAGATGCGTGAAAAGGTGCTGGAAGAGGCCAAGCGCATCTTCAAGCCTGAGTTCCTAAACCGCATTTCCGACATCATATTCTTCCGGCCGCTCGACAAGAACGACCTGATCAAGATCGTCGAGCTTGAGATCACGAAATTCGCCAAGCGCCTTGCCGATCGCAAAATCACGCTTGAGTTCACGCCCGAGGCCAAGACCCTGCTCATCGAGAAGGGGTACGACGAGAAATACGGCGCCCGGCCGCTGCGCCGCGCGGTCGAGCACTTCCTCGAGGACCCGCTGGCCGAGGCCATCCTGCGCGGTGACGTGAAGGACGGCGAGCCCGTGCTTGTCGTGCGCGACGGGGAGAAGCTTGCCTTTAAACAAAAGACGCCCGCCACCGATACTGGAGTGGCGCCATAAAAAACAACGGCCAACCGCCGTTACTAAAAACCCGCGGCCCGAGAACAAGGGCTGCGGGTTTTTTGCTGCTTATGGGCCGAATTTCTGACTTTTTCGTCAGGCGTGGCGCACGCATGAAACGCTGGAAACTCCTTCCGCTGCTTTTTATCTGTCTGGCGGTCCGCCTGCCTGCGCTGACGGCATTTTCCGCCGCCGAGTTGCGTGCTCCGCCCTCGCCGGCGCGCCTTGCGGAAATTGAGCGGGCGGCCGCCCCGGCCGGCTGGCATGACCTTGCGCCGCCACTGCGCGCCGCGGCCTTTCGCGCCTATGAAATGGGCAGCAACTTTGCCGGGGACTGGTTTCTCATCAGCCGCTGGGCGGAAATCTTCGCGATGACCAACGGCGAGTTCTTGCCGCAGTGGGCCGCCGCTATCAAGGCCGCGCATGTCGACCATCCCAGTATGTCCATAGACTACCCTGCGGACCAGCATCCGCTGGCCGACGAGGCCTCGCCTGCGTTACAGGCCTGGCTGCTGGGCCATCCCGATTTTTCGGCGCAGTTTTTCTCCCTCCTTTCGCCGTGCGACCTCCTGCCGAAGTCGCTGGCCATCCTGAGCGATCTGCAGGCGCGCTATCCCAATAAATTCCCCGTTTATGCCAGCCTGGCGCTCGCCATCGCGGTCGTTTACGACGTGGCCCCACCGCCAAACTGGCCGCACGCGCAGGTCGAGGCCTCGGTGCTGCCACGCCAGCTGCCCACCCCGGCCAACGCCTTTGCTTTTTGGGTGCACGCGGATGAAACCCACCAAACGCTGCAGCCGCTTTCGCTCCTGTCCGTTGCCGAGCTTAAATTCGTCGTCGATGCCGCCGCGCCGGCGCCCGAGCTCGTTTGGGCGGAAAATAACATCTCAACGCCGCTGGAAAACTTCGACCATCTCTACGGCATGGTGCGCTATCGCGTGGATAGGGTGCAGCAGGAGCAATATGTCTGGCCCGAAAGCAGCTACGATTTGCCGACGATCCTGGACAAGGGTGGCATCTGCGTGGATCAGGCTTATTTTTCCTCTGAAGTGGGCAAGGCAAAGGGTGTGCCCACGCTCCTTTTTGCGGGCGCCGGGCGCGACGGATGGCATGCCTGGTTCGGCTATCTCGACCAGGATCGTCACTGGCAGCTGGACGCCGGCCGCTATGCCAACCAGCAGCTGGTCACCGGCTTCGCGCTTGATCCGCAGACCTGGGGGCTGATCTCCGACCATGAATTGAAATTTTTGTCCGAAGGCTTCCGCCTGCTGCCCTCGTGGCGGCAGGCCTGCATGAACGCCGATTTTGCCGCGGCCTATCTTTCCCTTGGCCAGCCGGCGGCCGCGGCCCGTGCTGCGCGCGCCGCCGTGAATTACGAATCACGCCATTTGGATGCCTGGGAAACGCTGCTCGCGGCGCAAACCCGCCTGGGTGCCGGCCCGATGGACATCGAAAACATGCTGCGCGAGATGAAGTTCGCCTTTCGGAATTATCCCGACATTGAGGCGGCCATCATCCATCGGATCGCAAAAAGCCTGCGCGCCCGCGGCCAGGCCAGCGCGGCCGATTTTGAGGAGCGCCAGTTTGTGCACAAGGTCGAGCCGGTGCGCTCCGACCTGGGCATTGATCACGATGCCGAGGTCATGCGGCAAAGCATGGAGCATGATTTGCCGGGCGGGCAGTGGGGCACCTATGGCGCGTTACTTAAGGCAG
The DNA here is from genome assembly GCA_035485575.1 of Opitutaceae bacterium. GTDB lineage: Bacteria > Verrucomicrobiota > Verrucomicrobiia > Opitutales > Opitutaceae > DASRHD01. Next base: position 26,254 of record DATHNW010000028.1, read on the forward strand.
ACGGCAAGGACGGGGGCGTCGAGTTTTTTGACCGTATCGTCCTCCCGTTTGTAGAGCACCTCGAGCACGAAGGGCATGCCAAACAGGCAGCGGTGGCGGCGATGCAGGCCAAGCAGGTGATGAACATCGAGCCCAACAGCCAGCTGGAGGGGGACATGCAGGCGTTGCAGGCCCGACTGGGCAATTAGCCATCGGCTGGCGCGGCCACGGCGAGAAAGGCGGCCAGCGCCGGCTCGAGCGCGGACTTTGCCTTCCAGCCAAGCACCAGCCGGCTTTCCGGCGCCGGGCCGTCCAGCTCTTTGAAAACCACTTCGGGTGGCAGCTGGCGTGCTTCAGACGGGCTCATGAAGGTTGCACCGAGGCCCGCGCGCACCAGGCCGACGCCGTTGGCCCGGGGCCAGACTTCCTCCGCGATCCGCGGCGTCACGCCCGCGCGGGCGAAGGCCGCGAGCATGCGGTCGTAAAATCCGGGGTTGTGTGCGCGCGGAAACAGCACGAACGGTGTTTGGGCGAGCTCGCGCAGTCGCAGTCGCGGCCGGTGGGCGAGGGGATGGTCGGCCGGCAGCAGCACACCGTTGCGCTCGTGCAAAAGCTGACGCGTGCGCAGGCCGGGCACAACCGCATCAGGATGGAAAAAGCCACAGGCGATGTCGTCCGCCGCCAGCGCGGCGAGCTGGGCCGAGGTGGGGGATTCATTAAGGGCGAGCCGGATGCCGGGAAAACGGCGGTGAAATTTCCGCAGGATGCCGGGCAGCACCGTCGCCATGGCCAGGCCGGTGAAAGCCACTCGCAAGTATCCAGATTCGCCGTCGGCCAGCGCTTTCAGTTCCGCTGGCACGGCCGAAAGCGCGCGCAACAGCGGCTCCAGGCGCTCGGCCAGCGCGCGTCCCGCGGCGGTGAGCTCCACGCGCCGCCGCGACCGCACGAACAGCTTCGCGCCCAGCGCCTGCTCGAGCTGGGCGATCTGCCGGCTCAGCGCCGGCTGGGCCACGGCCAGCGCTTCGGCCGCCTGGCGGAAATGGAGCCGGCGCGCCACCTCCCTAAAATAGACGAGGTGCCTGAGTTCAAAGGAAAATTGATACTCTCTAGGCATCACAGACTACAAAATAAGTAATTTTAGACAATGCAAACTTTTGCTAAGCTCTGGCCACAGCATGCCTTGGATGCGCCCCGGCTCACCCGCCGTTGACGTCCCGGGCAGTTTCTCCAAATCTTCTCCTTCTCATGGCCAAATCACTTTTCGACAAAGTCTGGGATGCCCACGCGGTCCGTACGCTGGCTGACGGCCAGACGCAGCTTCTCATCGGCACGCACCTCATCCACGAGGTGACCAGCCCGCAGGCCTTCGGCATGTTGCGAGACCTTGGCCTCAAGGTCTCGATGCCGCATCGCACGTTTGCGACCGTGGACCACATCGTCCCGACCGACCAGTTTGCCGAGCCCTACCGCGATCCGCTCGCGCAGGCGATGATGGACGAGCTGCGCAAGAACTGCCGCGAGTTCGGCATCACGTTTTTCGACCGCGCCACCGGCAAGCAGGGCATCGTGCACATCGTCGGGCCCGAGCAGGGGATCACGCAGCCGGGTACGACCATCGCCTGCGGCGATTCGCACACGAGCACCCACGGAGCGTTCGGCGCCATCGCCTTCGGCATCGGCACGACCCAGATCCGCGACGTGCTGGCCACGCAGACCATGGCGCTCGGGCGCTTGAAGGTCCGCCGCATCAATGTGAACGGCCGTCTGCGTGCCGGCGTCTACGCCAAGGACGTTGTTCTCCATATCATCCGCACGCTCGGCGTGAATGGCGGCACGGGCTTTGCCTACGAATACGGCGGCGAGGTCTTCGATCGTTTCTCGATGGAAGAACGCATGACCGTGTGCAACATGTCCATCGAGGGCGGCGCACGCGCCGGTTACGTGAATCCCGACGAGACCACCTTCGCCTATCTCAAGGACCGGCCATATTCGCCGAAAGGCGCTGCTTGGGATGCCGCTGTGGCTGGCTGGAAAGCCGTCGCGAGCGACCCCGGTTGCCGTTACGACGATGTCGTCACGATGAATGCCGCGGACATCGCGCCGACGGTCACCTGGGGCATCAATCCCGGGCAGGGTGTGGCGATCACTGAAACCATCCCCGACCCGGCCAAGGCCCGGGCCGCCGATGAAAAGGCCTCCATCGAGGAGGCGCTGGCCTACATGAAACTGAAGCCCGGCGCGCCGATCAAAGGCACCAAGATCGACGTTGCCTTCATGGGCTCGTGCACCAACGGCCGCCTCAGCGATTTCCAGGAAGTGGCAAAATTCCTCAAGGGCCGGCGCGTTGCCTCCGGGGTGAAGGCCATCGCCGTGCCCGGTTCGCAAGGCGTCGACAAGCTCTGCGCCGCGCTCGGCATCGACCAGGTGTTTCGCGATGCGGGCTTCGAATGGCGCGAGGCGGGCTGTTCGATGTGCCTCGCGATGAATCCCGACAAGCTCATCGGCGACCAGCTCTGCGCGAGTTCGTCCAACCGCAACTTCAAGGGCCGCCAGGGCAGCCCGACCGGCCGCACCATCCTCATGAGCCCGCTCATGGTCGCTGCCGCCGCCATCACCGGCTCGGTCGCAGATGCCCGCGAAGTTTTCGACGTGAAGGCCAACTGAGCTCTTTCCTCCCGCGTTAATCATCTCATTTCCCATGTCCCTCGCAAAAATCACCACTGTCGCCGGCCGCGGCGTTTTCGTGCCCGGCAACGACATCGACACCGACCGCATCATCCCGGCGCGCTTCATGAAGTGCGTGACCTTTGATGGTCTCGGCGAGTTTCTCTTCTACGACGTGCGCAAGAACGCCGACGGCACCGACAAGCCGCACCCGCTCAACGATTCGCGGTTCAAGGGTGCCACGGTCCTGCTCAGCGGAGCTAATTTCGGCTGCGGTTCGTCGCGCGAGCACGCCCCGCAGGCCATCCAGAAATACGGCTTCCGGGCCGTCATTGCGGAAAATTTCGCCGAAATCTTCTTTGGCAACTGCGCCACGCTCGGCATTCCCTGTGCGAGTGTCAGCCGTGAGGATATCGCCAAAATCGCCGCCGCCATCGAGGCCAACCCCCAGACGGAGGTGGTGATCGATGTCGCTGCGCAGGAAGTCCATTTTGCCGGCCAGAAGGTCAGGGCGGCGATCCGCGACGCCGCTCGCGACGCGCTGGTCAACGGACGGTGGGATCCCATCGGCGAACTGCTGGAAGGCCGCGCCGCCGTGGCTGTCACCTCGGGCCGCCTGCCTTATCTGGCGGCCTGAAGCGGGGTGGCCGGGCTGAATTTGGGCCGGAAGTTCCGTTTGCGTTCAAATTTTATGAACCTTTTCGGCTTGGCACGCGTCTCAACAGGCCATTCACCCTCAAAGCCATGATTGAGATTTTCAAAGGTGCCGGCCTCCTCATTTATCCGCTTGGCATCTGCTCGGCGACGTCGGTCTTCATCATTTGTGAACGCGGTTTCGCGTTGCGTCACCATGCGGTCATGCCGGATGACCTGGTCGATGCCATTGTCGCGGGCAAGCCCGTGCCCGGCGGGCGCCATTCGGTCCTCGCGCGCATCGTCGAGTTTTCAGAGAAGCACGCGAAGGATGAGAACGCGGTCAAGGCCTTCGCCCGTCTCGAGATCAACCGCATGGAGCGAGGCATCCCGTATCTCGATATCATTTACGCGGCCGCGCCGCTGCTGGGTTTGACTGGCACCGTGACCGGTCTGCTGCAGGTTTTTTCACAGATTGCCCCCGACACCGGCCTGCCGGATCCGGTGGCCTTCACCAAGGGCGTCGCGCTCGCGCTTTCCGCGACGGTCATTGGCCTGGCCATTGCCATCCCGTCGCTCATTGGCAGCGGTTTTTTCCAGCGGAAGGTTGAGAATTACGCCGCGCAGCTTGATGTGCTGCTCGAGCGTGTCCTGCAGCGCAACCGGCAATCATGAGCGGGCTGTATCAAAGGCGCCGGAAGCGGGCCGAGCTGAATCTCGTGCCGCTCATCGACGTGCTCGTGATGCTGATTTTTTTCTCCTTCGTGACGATGCAGTTCAAGTCGGCGACCACGATGAACATCACGTTGCCAAAATTCACCAGCGCGGGTAAAAACGCGTTTTCGGGCAAAGTTGAAATCGCGATCGATAAGGGTGGAATCATTTCCTTCAACGGCAAGGTCATCGCCGACGACCAGCTTTTGCCGTTGCTCAAGCAGGTGCATGATGTGGATCGCGACATTCCGGTGTTGATCAAGGCCGACAAAGCCACGCAGCTCCAGAAGGTCGCCGACGTGATGAATGCCTGCGGCGACGCCCACCTGAATAAATTCAGCCTGCAGTCGCAGTGAGGGTGAAGACGGGGCGCAGGCGCTTCGTGTGTGTCTGGCGCAGGGAGCTTATTTTTTCGATGGGACGATCACGACGGGGCAGGGGGAGTGTTTGAGCACAGCGTGGGCCGTGCCGCCCAGCAACAGATCGTAGAGAGCCGTGTGGCCATGGGAGCCCATCACCACCAAATCAGCCGGCAGGGTGTGCGCCTGGTCCAGGATGACCGCGGAAGGCAGTCCGGTGCGGAGGTCCTGTTTGACGGTCAGCCCCTGCTTCGTCAGCTGCTCGCATGTGCGCTCCAGTTGGGTCCGCCCAAATTCCTCGGCCGATTTTTGCACGGCGGCGATTTCCGCCGCCGCGAGCAGGGGATCCCCGGCAATGGCGGGCGCCTGCCAGGCATGCAGCAGGACCAGACTCGCATCCAAGGCTTGCGCCAGCGTGGTGGCGGTATCGAGCACCTCCTTCGTGGACGATGAAAAGTCCAGGGGGACAAGAATGGTTTTCATGGAAAAACCATAATGCAAATGCAGCGGTCTGGCGAGGCCGGGATTGGCGAAAAGCGCGCATTTTCTGTCCATGGCCCGCCTGAAAAATGTAAAACCACGCAACCTGCGGCGCCGCAGGCTTGTGCTGGGAAGCGAAAGGAAAAAAGTTCACGGCATGAAAATCATCATCACCGGCGTCACTCGCGGCCTGGGCCGGGCGCTGGCCGGACAATGGCTGGCGGGCGGCCACACGATCATCGGCTGCGGGCGCAGTTCGGCCGAGATTATGGACCTGCGTTTTGCGCATCCGGCGCCGCATAGTTTTGACACGGTGGACGTGGCCGAGCCGATGAAGGTACAGCTTTGGGCCGAGCGCGTGCTCGCCACGCACGGCGCACCGGATTTTTTGATCAACAACGCCGCGCTCATGAACGATCCGGCGCCGCTCTGGTCGGTGCCGGCCGCGGAGTTCTCCCGGCTCATCGACGTCAATATCAAGGGCGTGGCCAATGTCATCCGCGCCATCGTACCCGCGATGGTTGGGGCGAAAAAAGGGGTGATCGTTAATTTCAGCTCGGGCTGGGGTCGTTCGACCTCACCGGAAGTCGCGCCTTATTGCGCCTCGAAATGGGCCATCGAAGGACTCACGAAAGCGCTGGCGCAGGAATTGCCGGCCGGCATGGCCGCCGTGCCGCTCAATCCGGGTGTCATCAATACGGACATGTTGCGCCAATGCTGGGCCGATGGCGCGGCAAGTTATCCGCAGGCCGATGCCTGGGCGAAAACGGCAGCGTCCTTCATCCTGAAACTCGGGCCGAAGGACAACGGCCAGTCACTCAGCGTGGGCGGATTTGAGGACTGAGAATATGCGTCTCACTCGCGCAGTTTCGAATCGAGAATGATGGTCACGGGGCCGTCGTTGACGGCGGTCACTTCCATCATCGCGCCGAAGCGTCCGCAGGCCGGCTGGCGGCCGAGGGCCGTTTCCATCTGTCGCAGAAAGGTCTCGTAAAGGGGGATGGCTCCTTCCGGTCGGGCGGCACGGTGAAAGGATGGACGGGAGCCTTTGCGCGTGCTGGCGACAAGCGTGAACTGGCTCACGACGAGCACCCCACCGCCGGCCTCACGCACGGAACGGTTCATGCGATCGGATGGATCGGCGTGGCCCTCGTCGGGAAAGAGGCGCAGCCCGGCAATCTTTTGTGCGAGCCATTCGCCATCGGCGTCCGAATCGCCTTCTGCGATACCGAGGAACACGAGCAGTCCCGGGCCGATTTCGCCGCAGGTCTGGCCGGCGACGATGACGCGGGCGGAAGTGACGCGCTGGATGACGGCTCGCAAAATTACTCCATCGGTATGTGCGGTTCCGCGTCGGCCTCGTAGTTGATGCCGGGCAGGCCGAAGCCGAAGAGTTGCAGGAATTCTGCGCGGTAGCCGGCGATGTCGGTAAGCGCCGCGAGATTTTCCGTCGTCACCTGCGGCCAGATCCGGGCGATCTCGGCCTGCACATCGGGCTTCATCTCGAGGTCGTCGACGCGCACGCGGCCGGCCTCGTCGAATTGCAGGCCTCCGCCGCTGTAGAGCTGCGTGGCGAAGAGGCGTTGCATCTGCTCGATGCAGCCCTCGTGCGTGCCGCGCGTCTTCATGATCTTGTAGAGGATGGAAATGTAGAGCGGCACGACGGGAATGGCCGAGCTGGCCTGCGTGACGAGTGCCTTGTTGACCGAGATGAACGCCCGGCCGCGCTGGAGCTTGAGCAGCGCGTCGATGCGTTTGGCGGCGCGCTCGAGGTCGTTTTTGGCCAGGCCGATGGTGCCGTTTTTATAGATGGGCCAGGTGACCTCGGGCCCGATGTAACTGTAGGCGACGGCGGTGGCGCCGGGGGCGAGGAGCTTCGCGTCGTCGAGCGCATGCATCCACATTTCCCAATCCTCGCCGCCCATCACGGCGGTGGTGTCGGCGATCTCCGCCTCGGTGGCGGGCTCGATGGTGATGCTGCTGACGATGCCCTTGTCGGTGTCGACGGTCTTGTTCGTGTAGGAGACCCCGATGGGTTTGAGGGCGGACTTGTGCACCACGCCGGTTTTGGGGTGGGTGCGACGGGGCGAGGCGAGCGAGTAAACGACCAGGTCGATGGGGCCGAGTTCGCGCTTGATGAGGTCGAGCGCCTGGCGCTTGAGGTCGTCGGAAAAGGCGTCGCCGTTGAGATTGAGCGCTTTCAAGCCGGCTGCACGGGCCGCGCGGGTGAAGGCGATGGTGTTGTACCAGCCGGGCGTGGCCGGCCGGTCGTTTTCGGACGGTCGCTCGAAAAAGACGCCGAGGGTCGCCGCGCCGGAACCGAAGGCCGCGGCAATGCGCGAGGCGAGGCCGTAGCCCGTCGATGAGCCGATGACCAGGACGTTCTTCGGGCCGTTTTTCAGGGCGCCTTTTTTGCGCACATAATCGATCCATTCCTGCACATGGGCGGCACAGCCGAGGGGATGGGCGGTGATGCAAACGAATCCGCGGACCTTGGGTTTGATGACCATTGGGTGAGTTTTCCGGCGAAGGAGGAAGTGACAAGTCTCAAAGTAACAGGTGATTACCCCGGGTTCCGCGCCACAATCCGGGTGAGCCTCTGACGATTTTTGCCAGCTGATGGCGGACGAAAAACCTGCGCATGGCCGAAGCGTGACGGACGGCTTTTGCCGTGCGTCTCACTCGCTGATCATGACGACCTTGCCCTGCGGACCGGAGTTCCGCGGAGCTCCGCCTTTTTTCTCGAGGCTGACGGCAAACTTCGCCGCCATTGCGACCGGCTGCTCGGTCTTGAACTGCACGCGGGCTACGCCATCGGCGCCGACGGCGAACACGCCCGCGCTGACGGGCCGGGGTTTTTGCGCGTCGATGACCCAAAGTTCATAATCCTGGTCCGATGCAGCGGCAGGCAGCTTCTCAATGGTGAACACGCCTTCCTGCCGGGCGGGATCCCACACCGCGATGGCCCGGGCCTCGGGAGAATTGCCGGCGAGCGAGACGAGCTTGTCGATTTTCAGGCGGGAGAGGTTGTCGTTCGTTTTCAGCTCTTGCTGCAAATCGGCCAGCTGCCGGCCGGAGAGCAGGCGCTCGGCCTGCAGCTGGTTCTTCGTGCTTTGCTCCTCGGCCCGTGTGAGCTCACCTTCTTCGCGCAGGGCCACCGACTCGGTTTTTTGCGCAAGGTAAAGCTGTGCCAGCCATACCGTGGCGAGGGCGAAGCCGGCGGCGATCGCCCAGGGAATCCATCCCAGCGGCGCAAAGGGCACGACGCGACGGTCGTCTGCCGTGGGTTTTTCGCCAAGGCGCGCGAGCAGGCGCGCCTTCAAGCCGGGCGACGGATCGGCCGCGGGTGCAGTGAGGGCGAGGGTGCCGGCGGTCTCGCGCAATTCGGCGACGAGGGCGCGCAATTCGGCGTTGCGGGCGAGCTCGGCTTCGAACGCGGCGAGTTCCGCGCCTTCGAGCAGGTCGAAGGCGTGGAGCGAAGCGAGTTCCTCGTTGCGTTCGTCAATCATTTTGGGAGTGCAGTGCGTCGCGGAGCTTGAGCAGGCCGCGGCGGATGCGGGCTTTCACGGTGCCGAGCGGCTCGTGGAGTTTTTCGGCGATCTGTTGCTGGGTGAGGCCGCCGAAGAAGGCGAGTTCGACGGCCTTTTGCTGGTCGGCGGGCAGGCCAGCGAGCGCGGTGCGCACCCCCCGGGCCTTTTCCTTGAAGGTGAGGCTGGCGGTGGAGTCGGCCGTGCCATCCGCGTCGTTATAGCCGAGATCAGATGGCAGGGATTGCTCGAGCAGCTCGCCGCGACGCCGGCGCATGCGCACCCGATCAATTGCGCGGTTGCGAGTGAGTGTGGCGGCCCACGAGAAGGCGGTGCCGCGCTCGGCGGAAAACGCGGAGGATTTTTCCCACAGCGCGAGAAAGGCATCCTGGACGATGTCCTCGGCTTCGCGCGCATCGCCGAGGATGCGCAGGGCGAGCGAATAGAGCGGCCGGCTGAAGCGGTCATAGAGCTCCGCAAATGCCTCGCGGTCGCCGTGCGCCGTGCGTTGCAGCAGGCGGACGTCGGTGGCATTCCGATCTGCGGAGGGGTCGCTCATATCTTCTGACGAACAGGCGTGAGCCTCCAGCGCACGGTCAGCGAGCGCAAACCGGACTCCGGCGGAAAAGCAGGCCTGTGCGGGGAACATTTCATAGGATGATTACGCGCGAAAGGGCTCTAAAGATGCGAGGCTCGGGTGCCATCGCCGCGAAATCAACGGCAGAAGCTTTGCATCCTGCAAGCGTTTAGAGCAGTACCAGCCCGATGAGGCCGAGCACGATGAGCAGGGCAAGGCAGGTGAGGATGCGTTTTTCCTGTCGGGTGATCGGGAAGGGCATGATGGGTCAAAGTCCGAAGGGTTGCAGGCGGGCGAACACATCGTGCAGCAATGGAGCGTCCCCGAATGCAGCCCACTCGCGGTTGCTCGATACACGCACGAAAAGCTGTTCGCCCTCGTGGCCGAAGCCGTAGTGCCAGGCCAGCCGGAGGAGTTCGCGTGGCGAATGTGGATCCCGGTAGGCGAGGGGATGCCCGTCATAAATGTGCCAGAACCATACGCGCTGGGGAAAGTCACCGCTGCGAAACGACCGGAATTCGGCCGCCGGCAGCGCATGTCCGGCCACGATCAGGCTGGCGTGCGCGTCCTCAGTGGGCTGGGCCAGCCAGCCGGAGCCGGGCCAGCAGGCATCGGGTGTGTGCGAGGCCACCAGGCTGACCGGTGCCTGGCCGGCCGGCCAGTAGGCGAGGTAGATGGTCACTTGCAGCAGGCTGCCATCGGAGGTGTGCTTGAGGTAGGTGCGCTGGACGAGGTGATCGGTTTGGAGGATGCTGGTGAAACGATAGAGGTCATCCGTTGTTTGCACCTCCCAGCCATCGGCCCGGGCGGGCAAAATTGCCGCGAGGTCGGGCGCCGGTGCGGCTGGTGCGGAGCGCCGCGTATTGGCAGCGAAGAAAATCACCAGCCCCGCCGCGAGTGCGAGTCCGGCGGTCAGCAGGGGCTGGAGCGGGAGGGCGGCGCGCGTGGTGGAAGGCTTCGCGGATGCAGGCGCTTTTACGTTTTCGCCGCGGGCGAGCGCCAGCGCGAGTCCGCCCAGCAGCAGGGCGGTCACCCCGAGGATGGTGTAGCCGGTGGCGTCGTGCCAGGCGCCGCTGATGTCCACGCCGTGATCGGCCAGCAGGGTGAGGAAGAGCGAGCGCAAAAAATTCATGACGAGCGCCAGTGGCGCGGCCAGGGCGATGAGCAGGATGCGGGCGCCGGGCCGGCGCACGAGTGCCGCGGAAAAAAAGAAGCCGGCGAACACACATGAGATGAGGCTGCGCACGCCGCTGCACGCTTCCTCGACGCCGACGGTGGTGTTGGCCAGCTCGATCAGGTTGCCGTTGCGCGTGGCGGCAATGCCGAGCAAGTGCAGCGTGGCGAGCACGGAGCGGGTGACCCAGAGCTGCAGGCCGAGCGTGAGGCGCATGTAAGTGCCGGGCGGGATGGGCGCGCACAACAGCCATAAAAAAATGGCGGTGAATGAAATCCAGTTGAACGGCACGAGGCGCACCGGCTCGCTGGCAAACACGAGCCAGCCGGCCAGCAGAAGGAGCACGAGTGCACTGGAGAGCATGAAGCCGACGAGCGCGTGCGACCAGTCGAGTGCGGCCGTGAAAAGGCCGCCGGTGGCGAGCATGAGCAGGCCGGCCGCCAGCAATACCGTGGTGGCTGCGACGGTCGCGCCCGCGGGGGGAAGAAAGCGCGCCGGGCCGGCCGTGTGGCTTTCGCGCAAAAGCACCAGAAACAGCAGCGGCATGAAAAGCCCGTGTGAAAGCTCGGGGTTATGCCGCCATTGCGGCCAGAGCAACGCGCTAAGGGCGGCGGCCAATGCCGCCAGCAAGGAAAGATTGATCCAGGCAAGCGGGGCAAGGCGCAGGGGTTCGGTTCGGGGCTGGCTGACTGAGGCCGGGGTCATGGGGCGCGGGCAACCGGCTGGTTGCCGCCGTAATGCTCAAACAAGGAATAAGACACGTCGAGAGCCAGCGGCTGGAGTACCGGCAGCACGCTTCCGAGCCGTCGTTCGGCGGATTTACCCCGGAAAAAGGCCTCGGCCACGTCGAGGGTGGTGAAAGAGGCGCCGCTGAGCTGCCGGAGCGTGTTTCGCGCGGTGCCCAGGTCCGACCAGTCGCCATTGACTCCCGCGGCGCAGAAGAGGGCGAGGGTGGCTTGATAAGTCTCTGTATTTGATGGCAGCGGTGTGCGCTGGACCTTGCCGAAGAGGGCGGCGAACAGTTCCGCATCGGGATGGCGGATGAAGTGCGTGCAAAGAAGTTCGATCGAAGAAGGTGTCGCTGGGGCGGTGAGGACAAGCTCGACTTCATTGCGGACCAAGCTCTGCCAGCCTTTGGTGGCGAAGGCGTCGAGGCGAAGGGCGAAACGGTCGCGTTCGGAAAGCATGGCGCGGTTGCGTTCAAGGGCGAGCAGCGCGTCATCCGGAAACCCCAGCACGGTGAGCTCATCGATCTGGTAATAGGCGGCCTGGAGCGTGTCGGCCGACAGATGGCGCAGGGCGTCATGGGCGTCGCCAGTGCGGCCGGTTTCCGCCAGCAGCTCGATTTCCACCAGGTGGCGCAGGCTGGCCGGGAGCGTCTGGTTTTCGTCGAGCAACCGGCGCAGCGGCTTGGCGTCGCCGGTGGAGCGGGTGGCAAAAAACAGGGCATACATCCAAACCGAGGTGTGCGCGGTGTCGTGGATGAGAAACCCGGGCGCGACTTGCGCGATTTTTGCAAAGTCACCACGGGCCAGCAATGCGCGATACCATGCTTCGGCAATGAGGGCGTCCTGCGCAGGATCATCGCGCAGCAGCCGCAAATAAACGCGGTCTGACAGCCCTGGCTGGCTCACCTGCCAGAGCCGCGCCAGCAGCAAGCCGGCCTGGTAGCTGCGCGGATTCAGATCGTAGGCCATCATCAGTGAGATGATGGCTTCATTCATCCGGTTGGCACCCAGTGCCCGGCCGGCCTTTTGATAAAAATATTCACTGCGCGCGACGCGGATTTCCCGCCATGCGGGCGGCCACGCCACCGCCACGAAGCGCACCGGGTAGCCGATGCCACGCAGGAAGGCGAACGCCCCGAGGACTGCCATCAGGTAAACCGCCGCGAGGCTGCCGCCATAAAATCCGGCTGCGCGGCCCCAAAACGGCCGCACGTCCTTGGTATCGGCTCCGCAGCGCAGGCCTTGTGGTGTGGTTACGAGCAGCGGGCACACCCGTTGGAAGCGCGCCGGCCGATGCCATGACGTGCAGGCGTCGCAGGTGGTCTCGAGCGAGCGTCCGGAATCGCTTGGATTCTGGCACGGACAGCGCCCGCCGCGCCAGCGGAAGACGGTCTTGCGCGCATTCCAGTAGAGCAAACTCCACCAGAACCGGAGAAAATCGGCGATCCAGCCCGTCATGGAAACAGGAAATAGGGTTGCGAGCTGGAAATCCACGGTTTTTTGCCTAATTTCAGTCCGTACGTTTTTTCCACCTATGAAGACCCTGAATAAACTCCTCGTTGCGCTTACCGCGCTTCTCGCGCTGGCCGGCTCCCCCGCCCGTGCCGCTGTCGAAGTGGGCCAGCCCGCGCCCAACTTCACCCTGACCGACATCAATGGCCAGACGCATTCCCTGTCCGACTACAAAGGTAAGATCGTCGTGCTCGAATGGAACAACCCGGATTGCCCCATCGTGCACAAACATTACGACAGTGGCAATATTCCCGGCCTGCAAAAGACCGCCACGGCCGAGGGTGTGGTCTGGCTGTTGATCAACTCGGGTGCACCCGGCAAGGAGGGCGCTGATTACACGTCGGCCGAAATCACCGCGTGGCTGAAAAAATACTCCGCCATGCCGACCGCCTACTGCTATGATCACGATGGCCTGGTCGGCCATCTCTATAATGCCAAGACCACGCCCGACATGTATGTCATCAATGCGGACGGCGTTCTTGTTTATGACGGCGCCATCGACAGCATCCGTTCGGCGAAAATCGACGACATCGCCAAGGCGACGAATTATGTGAAGGCCGCGCTCACCGCGGTCGAAGCGGGCCAGCCCGTGCCTACGCCCGTAAGCGAACCGTACGGCTGTTCGGTGAAATATTGAGCGCAAGCCGCCGCGAACGTAGCCAGCTTGATTCAAGCCGGGGTCTTGGCCCCGGCTTTTTTGCGGGTGGAACGTGGCATTTTTAAAGTGATGGCGGGCTGCCGGCCATCATGGGCGACACATCTGTCGATTGACAGCTCTCACAGGTGTGCGAGCACACGGGCTTGCCTAGCGGCGAAAGTCCGCCCTCAATGGTTGCGCAGTGACCTCATTGAAACGCTGGTGGCTGCTGGCGATTCTGCTTCTCAACCAAAGCGCGCCGGCGGCGACAAACCCCTTTTGGACGGTTCAGGTCTGGCAAGTGTCCAATGGCCTGCCGAATAACGGCGTGCTTGGGCTCACGCAAATGCCCGACCAGTACCTATGGGCCGCCGGTCCACGGCAATTTGTGCGGTTTGATGGCGTTTCCTTCGAGGAGTTTCCGCTGGACCAGCTGGGCAAGGATCTGGGGACGAGAATCCGTCTTCCCGTGTGGAATGACAAGGGCGGCTTGTGGCTGGTCATGGATCCGCGACGGGTGGCTTATGTAAATCCGCCGGCTGCGCCGGTGGTTCTCGATGGTTTGCCCGCGGGAGCGCCCCTGGTCGCATTGGAGGACGGGGAGGGGGCTCTGTGGATTACGTTCCGCGGGGGAGCGGTCTGTCGCATCCGTGGCCGTCAGATCAAGCGATTTACCGTCCAGGACGGCCTGCCTGAGGGCACCAGCATCTGCGGACTTGCCTGCGACAATCAGGGACGGATCTGGTTCGCGAAGGAAGAGCAATTCGGCCGATTCTATGACGGTCGATTTCATGCGTTGTTGCAGCTTCCGAGTCCCAACACACGCCTGGCCAAGGCCTCCAATGGCGGAGTGTGGATCAGTTCCTTCAACCAGCTGTTTCTTTACGATGAGCAACATGGATTGAAAGCCTGCGGAGCTGTCACCCAGGAGAATCTGGATGTGAGGCCGACCGTGCTGATTGAGGATCACAGCGGAGCCGTCTGGATCGGCACTTCTTCCACCGGTCTGTTCTATTACGATGGAGGTGGCTTTAAAAGCGTTCCCACCTCGGATAATAATATCCTGAGCCTGGCGGAAGACCATGAGGGCAACATCTGGGTTGGCACGTTCGCCGGTGCGATCAATCGCGTGCAAAAGCGGGCGATCGTGGTCGAGGGTTCGCAGACCGGCCTGGCCTTTGAGGCTGTGCAGTCAATCTGCGAGGACACGCATGGAGTCATTTGGGCGGCCGCGCAAAACGGCCTGCTGCTGTCGCGCACGGGCACCGACTGGAACACCGTGCCTCTCAAGGCGGCCTCGGATGGCAGGGTGGCCTGTGTCGCGAGCGATGCACGGGGAGCCGTGTGGATCGGAACCAGCCTTTATGAGCTTCACTGCTTGAAGGACGGCCGCCTCACGACCTGGGGCAAAGCGGAGGGCATAGAGGGCCATACAGTCCGGGCCTTGCTGCCGACCAGAAACGGTGAAGTCTGGATCGGCTCGGAAGGGCCGGAAGCGCTGCAATGCCTGCGGGAAGGGAAATTCCACAGCTTCAAGCTGCCCGTCCGTCCCTCGGTTCGCGTCCACGTGCGCACCATGGTCGAAGATGCGGCGGGCACTGTCTGGTTCGGGGCCGGCAAGGGTTTGTTATTGCGGGCGGACAAGGATGAACTGGTCGATGAATCCGCCAAAACCGCGCCGGATCAGACCATCTCGTGCTTTTATCCCTCCCCGGACGGGAGCTTGTGGATGGGTTATATTGAAGGAGGCGGATTGGGTGTGTTGAAAAATGGACACCTGACCAGAATCGGCACGGAACAAGGGCTCTATGACGACCATATTTCGCAAATGGTCGCCGACGGCCAGGGCTGCCTCTGGTTTGGTTCCACGAAGGGTCTCTTCAAGGTAGGCCAGAAGGAACTCGAGGACGTCGTGGAGGGACGGTCCGCACGGGTGAGATCGGTTGCCTACGGGGGCAGGGACGGGCTGCCGCACATGCAGACGAATTTTGCCTATTCGTTGGGCGCGTTGCGTGGCGGGGACGGCCGTCTATGGATCCCGATGGGACCGGCGCTGGCGGTGATCCAGCCGGAGAAGTTGCACGACAATTTGGAGGCCCCCCGCGTCATCGTCAAAAAGGTGATGGCGGATGACGAGACGATAGCCGCGTATGGCGGCATCACATCGCCGGCCGCAGCCATCGATTTGCGATCGCAGCCGGTAAAACTGAAACTGCTGCCGGATCATCACCGGCTTGAATTCGACTTCACCGCGTTGAGTTTCAGCGCTCCTGAAAATGTGCGGTTCAGCTACCGGCTGGTCGGATTCGATGATCAATGGATCGATGCGGGGACGCAGCGGAGTGCGAGCTATTCCCGCCTGCCGGCGGGCGATTATTCCTTCCGGGTGAAGGCGTGCAATAGCGATGGCGTGTGGAATGAGACGGGAGCCGTGGTTTACTTTAGCGTGGCGCCGTTTTTTTGGCAAACGTGGTGGTTTCGCCTCGTCGGGCTTGCCGTCTTCACATCAGTGATCGTCCTGATCGTCCGTTATGTCTCCTTCCGGCGGCTGCATCTCAAGGTGCGTCTGCTGAAGCAGCAGGCGGCGCTTGACAAGGAGCGGGCGAGGATCGCCCGGGATATTCACGACGATCTTGGCGGACGTCTGACCAAAATCGTCCTGCTGAGCGGACTCGCCCTGCGGGAGCGGGCCGCCCCGGAGCAAACGGAGGTGCGGGTGCAGGAAATTGCGGTCACCGCGCGGCAGGTGATCAAATCGCTGGATGAAACGGTCTGGGCCATCAATCCGCGGAATGACACCTTGCCCGACTTGATCAACTACCTCGGCCAGTTTGCCGTCGAGTTTTTGCGCACGGCGGAAATCCGCTGCCATGTGGAGATGCCGGATCATCCTCCCGGCCGCGCGATTTCCGCGGAGGCGCGCCATAATCTGTTTCTCGCCACCAAGGAGGCCCTGAACAACATCGTGCGCCATGCGGGCGCCTGTGAAGTCTGGCTGCGGGTGAACGTGACCCTCGATTCACTGAACCTGACGATTGAAGATTGCGGCCAGGGCTTTGCCCGGCTGCCTGATGACGCTGGCGCCGACGGAATTCGCAACATGCGCCAGCGGATGGATGAAATTGGCGGAGAGTTCCACATCGAGGGCAAGCCGGGCATGGGCACGAAGGTTTCCTTCATTTACCGCTGGCCGCACGTGGGCGAATAGTTATGCATGTCCGATCGATGGCGGGATAAGTCCTGCCCATACCCCAAAAATGATCACGGTCTCCATCGTTGAAGACCACCGCGATACACGCGAAAGCCTGGTCGCGCTGGTCAACGGAACAAAAGGGCTGCGCTGCCTTAGTACCTACGCCACCGGCGAAGCGGCCCTGCGCGGCGTGCCGGTCGAGAAACCGCAAATCGCGCTCGTGGACATCAATCTTCCGGGCATGAGCGGCATCGAGTGCGTGGCCAAGCTCAAGGCGCAAATGCCTTCGCTGGAGGTGCTCATGCTGACGACCTACGAGGAGAGTGAATTGATCTTCAATTCCCTGCGCGCCGGTGCGAACGGCTATCTTTTGAAGAACATGCCGCCTGACGAGCTCGTGGCGGCGCTCGAACAGGTGCACGCGGGCGGTGCGCCCATGTCCATGCAAATCGCGCGCAAGGTCGTGGATCATTTCCACAAGATCCACAATCCATCCTCCGATGTGGGAAAGCTCACACCGCGTGAGCACGAGATTCTGACCCTGCTGGCCAAGGGCTGCCTGGACAAGGAGATCGTCGACAAGCTGGGCATCAGTTTCACGACGGTGCGGACCCACCTGAAGCATATTTATGAAAAGCTGCACGTGCAAACCCGCACGGAGGCGACCGCCAAATTCCTCACGCAATAGCGTCAGGCGGCGGCTCAGGATTTGGTTGGGAAAATAAATCCGCTTTGCGGCTTCTCATCGGCCGCATTTTATTTTGAGTAATTTCACTCCTTAAACGGGACGTGGATTTGCAGGAATCAGACGTCGCGCATCGGACGGAGTCGTGGCCAAGGCATCAAGGCCGGACAGGAAATTGGGAAGGTTGGCTGGCGGGTTCATCCTCAAAAATGACGATATGCGGGGAATTTCGGCCTGCTATATTCATGCTTCCACAAACCACTGGCACTGGTGCGGCCAACCCCTTGGCCAACCCTTTTGTTGCCCTATCCCTGACCTCCCTTGCTGCCTCAAGACACCAACTCCAAGCCGCTGTCGCGTTTTATCCGTCCAAGTAGCCCAAACTTTTCCGCCCATGCGTGCTGTGCGCAGCCAGTTGGACGGTCGTTTGGATGACGCTTTTTTCAAGGCCCCGCCGGGCAGGCGAGACCGCTGACCGGCGATGTTTCGCGGCCGGATCATCGCGGCAAACTTCCCGCGGCCGGCCTGTGTTTTTGTTCAGATTCCCAACTGCAGACTACCCCCAGCCATGACCAGCCAGAAAAATCAACCGATCCGCCCAGCCCGTATCCAAGCCGCCGCGCTTGTTTTGTCCCTCGCCACCCTGTCTTTTCCAGCGCTTATCCGTGCGCAATCCTCCGCGCCGGCCGAATCGCCGCCGCCGGCATCGACAACCACCACAGCCACTCCCCAAAAATCGGAAGACAAGCTGGTGAAGCTGGATCCGTTCGAGGTGAGGACGGAGAAAGACACCAGTTACGGTGCGCTTAACTCCAACTCGATCACGCGCTTCAACACCGAGCTCTCCAAGACGCCCGTGGTGGCGGACATTTTCACCAAGCAGTTCATGCAAGATACGCAGGTGCAGACCGTGGAGCAGCTCTTTACCAAATATGGCACGGCCTCCGGTATGACCTTCGCCACGCCTTCAAGCGATTCCAACGCCACCCAGCCGGGCGACCGCTACAGCAGCCAGCAGTACGGCCTCCGTGGCCTCCCCGCCGGCTCCGCGCATCGCGACGGCTTCGACTTCAATCCGACCTTCACCACCTCAACCAGCATCTTTGACATCGACCGGGTGGAGATCATTCACGGCTCGCAAGGTCTGCTCTATGGAGCCACGGGCGCCGGCGGCGTGGTTAATATCATTTCGAAGCAGGCCAATTTCAACCAGAAGCAGACCACCCTGTCCGAGCAGATGGACCAGCACGGGTCGAAACAGACGAATCTCGACACGAACTGGGGCGACAAATGGCTGGCTCTCCGGATCGATGTCATCAACCAGGACAACCATTACCGGCGGCTCTTCCTCGGCGATACGACCGATGGCTACTACGGCCAGATGGCTCTTCACCTTCCGTTCAAGGGCATCGATTCGACGCTGCGCCTCATGGGTGAGCAAAGCCATGTCAATTCCATCGTGGCGAACAACACCAAGGTCACCACGAACGATTCGCGCAACGGCGATCCGCTGACGTACCTTTACGTCAGTCATCAGCTCGGCGGAGCCAACCCCACCACGGGCCAGGCCTTCACGAACGGAGCCATCGACAACGGCTCCATCACCAATCAAAACATGCAGTCTTTTGCCGGCTGGCGCACGGAAGAGGACGTCGACAACGGCATCTACGAAGCCACGCTCGACACCGTGTGGACGCCTTGGCTTTCGACCTCGGTGGGCGCGCTCTATGACAAGAGCCAGGAGATGCGCGGCACGAACATCGGAAATCTTTTTGCTCCCAACACGACGGGCAATCCTTTTCCCAATGACTGGGCCATCGGCTCCACCATGGCCGACAGCGAGAGCCCCAACCGAAAGAAGACCTATCGCGCCAACGTGCTTCTCACCAATGATATTTCCACCTGGGCGCATAGCCAGACGGCGATCGGCTTCGACCGCGAATACGCCGACAGCAGCGGCGGCATCGGCTACAGCTATTACCTCGCCAACTCCAACGGTGGCGTCACTTTAAATCCGGCCGCGACTAATCTCGGGCGTCAGCAGATTCCCACGCTTTTCTGGCAGGTGGACCAAGGCCCGGTCGAATACCCCTATTCCAAGGTTGGGGCGAAATCGATCATGTATAATGGTCAGCTTTATATCCGCATGCCGACCAACCCGCGCAGTCCTGCCTGGGTCACGCCGAACAATCCGCTCGGCTTGGCCAGCCTTTATCCCGGTGTGACTGGTGTGAGCGGCGGCAACTCCGGCGATTGGAACAACCAGGTCCGGAACCAGGGCTATTACGTCGCCAATTATACGAGCTGGTGGAACGATCGCGTCGACACCCTGCTGGGCGTCCGCGAGACCGACACCTTTTCGCGCAATGCCAACACCTCGACCGGCATTTCCCAAGCTTTCATTGAAAAGCGTGCCAATAACCTGCCGAGCTACAATGCGGGCATCGACTTCCGTTTGATAAAGTGGATGAACCTACGCGGATACTATGGCTATTCACGCTCATTCAACGTCATCGGCGGCTCGCTCGACGCCCTGGGCGTGGCGCCTCCGAATCCTACCGGCTGGACGCATGAGGGCGGATTGAAATTTCAGAGTGATGATGGCCGTATTTCCGGCGACCTCTCCGTCTGGACGGGTTACGAGCGGAACGACAATTTCAACGCCGGTACCAACTTCAGGGATATCGTCAATCCCAGCGGCCTGAACGGCTCCGTCACCGGTCCGGATGGTTCGAAAAATCAATGGGCTGCCATTGATCATACCTCCCGGGGCGTCGAGCTGTCCTTAACCGCCGCGCCGACCAGTAATTGGCGCATGCGGTTTTCGGCCTCGATCCAGGACGGCACGATCTTGAAGGACAAAACCTATCCCATCCTTTACAACGACCAGTTCTATACCGACGGCCATGGCAACGTCACCTACGCCAACGGCCAGCCATTTCTCGTACCGGTCAACCCCGCGACTGTCGCGGTCGGCTCCAAGACCGGCTTGTCCAACCAGACCACTCCGGTCAATCCTGCGACCTACGGCGTGGCGATGCAGCAGCTCACGATCGCCATGCTGAACAATCCCGCCAGCGCTTATTATGCTTGGGCAAACGCCAGTAATCAGCCCCTCAATGGTTCGATCGGCGGGGCGGTCGGCGGGGCGGGCGCCAACCCAAACCTCAAGGCCGCGCTCTCGGAGTTCCGTTTCGGCGGCAACACGGGCCCCAGCGCGCTCACGGGTGTGGTCGGCCTGCCGATCTCATCCATCCAGTACAACTGGTCCGACCCGGCTAATTATCAAGGCGTGTATACGGTGGTAAAGAAGGGCAACTACACGGTGGGATACCCGGTTTATTCCACCAATACGGAGACCGACTACACCTTTTCGGACGGCCCACTCAAGGGCATTGGCCTCGGCGGCACGCTGAACCTGGCGTGGTACTACCGGACCTTTTACTTTCAGACCCCGGATCGGGGTGAGCATCTCTACTCCCAGCCGTTGCTTAATCCCCAGGTCAATGTGTTCTTTTCCTACACGCACAAATTCCGTTGGGTCACCTGGACCAGCCAGGTTAACGTCAACAATCTGTTCAACCGCTACGTGGTCAGCATTTATCCGAATGACGGGACCGGCTATACTCAGGCGACCAACGTCGGGGCCACTTACTACGGCGAACCCCGTACTTACGTCTGGACCAACACGTTCAGTTTCTAGCCGGGCTTTGTCTGCGTCCTCGTTAACGCAGGTTTTGATGATGGAGCGCGGCGGACGCCGCGCTCCATCTTTTCATGACTCTGTTTTGAACTAATGTCACTTTTGCCGGCATGTTCCGGCCCTTTCAATGACGACGACTGTGGAGGAAAAAAGGCCGGGGATTCCCGCCGCAGTAGCGGTTGCGTTGCTGGTCATGGCCACGCTGCTGGCCTATTTTCCCGCGCTGCACGGTGGATTCATCTTCGACGACAACGTCTTCTTGACCGGTAATCCGCTGATCCACGCGCCTGACGGATTGCGACGGCTCTGGTTCAGTCGCGAAGCCGCCGATTACTGGCCGGTCACTTCCTCCACGCTCTGGCTCGAATGGCGGTTGTGGGGCCTGAATGCGACGGGCTACCACGCGACGAATGTCGTTTTGCACATCGTGGAGGTGCTTTTGCTCTGGGCCGTGCTGCGGCGGCTGGGCCTGCCGGGTTCGTTCCTGGCGGCATGCGTGTTCGCCCTTCATCCGGTGAACGCCGAATCGGTGGCCTGGATCACCGAACGGAAGAACCTGATGGCGATGCTGTTTTATTTGCTGTCGATTTTCTGTTTTACCGGCCGGACGCGGGCTGGTTACTGGCTCAGCCTGCTCGCTTTCACACTCGCCATGCTGAGCAAGGGCTCGGTGGTGATCCTTCCGCTCGTGCTCCTGGGCATCGTCGCTTGGGATCATTGTCCGGTTGCGCGGGATTGGCGGCGTCTTTTGCCTTTTTTTCTGCTCGCAGCGGGGCTGGCCCTGTTCGAAGCGCAATTTTCCACCGTGCTTGGACCGGCCGAGATCCAGCCATCCAGTTATCTCTTGCGGCTGCTGCGCGCCGGGG
This sequence comes from Opitutaceae bacterium, assembly GCA_035485575.1. GTDB lineage: Bacteria > Verrucomicrobiota > Verrucomicrobiia > Opitutales > Opitutaceae > DASRHD01. The sequence continues at coordinate 47,685 of DATHNW010000028.1, forward strand.
CCGTGGTTTGGTTTTATGCAGGTAAGGCGTTTTGGCCCGTCAACCTTTGCTTCGACTATGGACTGTGGCATGTCCATCCCGACAATTTAGGGTGGTGGCTGCCTTTGGTCGCGGCGGCGGTGACAACGGCGCTGCTCTGGCATTATCGCCGGAGTTGGAGCCGGCCGGCGCTTTTTGCCTGGGGTTACTTCTGCGTGACGCTGATTCCGGTAATGGGCCTGGCCGAAGTTGGCTTCATGCGCTACTCGCCGGTATCCGATCATTTTTCCCATCTCGCGCTGATTGGCGTGGCGGCATTCGCGGGTGCGGGCTGGGTGCGGCTGGCGGGGGAGGCTGGCGGACTTTGGCGCGCCTTTATCATCGGAGCAACAGTGACGGTTTTTACCCTCTTTGGCATTCTAACCTGGAGGCAGAGCCGGGTCTATTCCGATGCTGGGACGCTTTATCGCGCCACTCTGATGCGAAATCCTTCCTCCTGGATCGCCCATACGAATCTCGGGGTCATGCTTTATGAGTCCGGCCAGGTCGAACCGGCGATAACACACTTGGAAGAGGCGGTCTGGCTCGAGCCCGATTTTGCCGAATCCCGCAACGATCTTGGCATCGCGTTTTATCGGGCGGGGAGGCTGCCCGAGGCGATGGTCCAGTATGATGAAGCGCTGCGCCTCCGGCCCGACTTTTATCAGGTGCGCAACAATCTTGGCGCCGCCCTGGCCCGGGCGGGGAGGCTGCCCGAGGCGGTCGAACAGTTCGAGGCGGCGCTGCGGATTGAGCCCAACTATAATGAAGCCCGTTTTAATCTGGCCCGCGCCGAGGAAATTGAGGACGAGCACGTTTCTCCGGCTGGAGGCCGCCATGCTCCCTAGCCAGTAAAAATGCGCCCAGATTCCGTGTTCATTGCGTGAAATCCTTCAGCAACAAAACCCGCGTCCTGCAATGGATCGATCACTGGCTCGGTGTGCCGGTGTGCGCGCTGCTTTCGCTGGTGCGCCGGGCCGGGCGGATTTTTGGCCGTGGCGATCCCGCGCCGCCGCGGAGCATTCTTTTTCTGAAGCTTGCCGAGCAGGGCTCCACCGTCCTGGCGCACGACACCATTCGCAGGGCGGTCGCGCGCTTTGGGCGTGAACAGGTCTACTTCCTCGTATTTGAGGACAACCGTTTCATCCTCGACCTGCTCGGCCTCGTTCCACCGGAAAACGTATTTTCGGTTCGCACACGCTCTGCGTGGGCGATGCTGGCGAGCAGCTTGGGACAACTTGCGGCGATCCGTCGTCGTCGGATCGACGCGTGCATCGACCTTGAGTTTTTCGCACGCTCCTCGGCGGCTCTGGCGTTTCTCAGCGGTGCGCGCCGGCGCGTCGGCTTTCACGCCGGTTTCGGCGACGGTCCCTACCGCGGCGACCTGCTGACGCATCGGGTGATTTATAATCCGCACCTGCATGCCAGTGAGGCGTTTTCCAGTCTGTGGCAGGCCCTCGATGTGGCGCCGGTTGTGCTGCCCGCGCTGGCATTTACGCCTGCGCCGGTCACGGTGCCGCCGCCGTTTTGTCCGGGTGAGGACGAGCAGGGACGTGTGCGCGAATTGCTGGCAAGCCTCGCTGTGCCCGCCGGCAGTCGCCTAATTCTGCTCAATGCCAATGCGGGTGATCTGCTGCCCCAGCGCAAGTGGGATGGTTCGAATTATGTTCTTCTGGCGCGGCGCCTGCTCGCGGAATTTTCAGACCTTGCCATCGTGTTCACCGGTTCGCCGGAGGAGGCGCCTTCGACCGCGCTGCTTGTGCGCGGGGTGGGCTCGCCGCATTGTGTTTCTGCTGCCGGGCGCACCACCTTGCGCGAGTTGCTCGTGCTTTACACGCTCTCCGAAGTCCTCGTCACCAACGACAGCGGCCCCGCGCATTTTGCCGCGCTTACGCCGATCGATGTAGTGGCTCTCTTTGGGCCGGAGACGCCGCGGCTCTTTGCTGCGCCCGGTGCACGCAGCCATCCATTGTGGGCCGGCTTGGCGTGCAGCCCGTGTGTCAGCGCCTATAACAACCGCCGGACTTCCTGCCGGGACAACCAGTGCATGAAGGCGCACGCGGTCGAAAAGGTCTTCACGGTGGTCAGCGACATTTATCGTCGGCGCACGGCAGCCTTGCTGTCGGGGTCAGCCCTATAGCTATGCTCTAAATGGCCAGCGCCGGCTTCAGTCAGGTCTTCACGCCAAACATCTCCGCGTGGAGCGTGCCTTCGGAAATCTTGGTGACGGGACCGGTCATCTGGATCAAAAAGTCCGGGCTGATCTCGATGTTGATCTGGCCGCCTGGCATATGGACGGCGACGGAGCGGTCCACGAGGCCCAGCCGATGGGCGACGGCCGCGGAGGCGCAGCTGCTGCTGCCGGAGGCCAGGGTGTAGCCGGCGCCACGCTCCCAGATTTCAATCTGGATGTTGGCCCGGTCGATCACGCGCAGGAATTGCACGTTGGTGCGGTGCGGGAAATTGGCGTGCGTCTCGAGGTCAGGGCCGTAGGTCCTGGCCAGGCTGGGCGAAATCTCGGGCAGCAGGATGACGCAATGCGGGTTGCCGATGGAGGCGGCGCAAAAGGTGAAATCACGGCCGTGGCTGCTGATTTTTTCATTGATGACCTCGCGGGGCGGACCGGTCACGGGAATTCTTTCGCTCTGAAAACTCACCTGGCCCATGGCCACCGTGATGAGCTGGCCGCCGTCCTTGACGATGGATTGCACGATGCCACCGAGCGTTTGGATGGTGAAGGCCGGCGCGCCGGTAAAGCCCTGGTCGAAGAGGAAGCGCGAAAAAATGCGCAGACCGTTGCCGGACTTCTCGGCCTCGGAGCCGTCGGGATTGAAAATGCGCAGGGCAAACGCGGCCCGCTTGGTCGGCAGCGGTCCCCAGAGAATGCCGTCGGAGCCGACGCCGTAATGGCGGTGGCAGATGACGCGGATCTGCTCCAGTGTCGGTACTTTCCAGAAGGGAAAGTCGGCGGGGTTGAGGACGACGTAGTCGTTGCCGAGGGCGTGGTATTTGTGGAAGCGCATAGCCGGAAAGCAAGAAGGCGGGCAAGATTGCCGGCTAAAATTCCCGAAGGCACGGAAATTTTTCCAGTCGCGCGCGACTGGGGTGTTTCACCGGGGTGGGGCGGTGCTAGGCCGGGGTCACCACCGCTGGGGCGGGTGTGTAGCCGAAGAGACGACGCCTCTTGATGGCCGCGGCGACCGGGGCGGGCACCATTTTTTCCCATGAAGCGTCGTTGGCCTTGATCCGCTGGAGCACGTCGCGGGAAAAGATGTTGAGGATGTCGGGGTCGAAGCCGACGATGCAGTCGATATAGTGGTTTTCGAGCAGGTGGTCGTAAAGATTGCGCAGGTGATCCACGATGTGGACATTGCGCGCGTTGATGAGGACGTTGGCGGCGAAAGCGTGGGCGGTGACGCTGGCCGGGGCGGCGGCCGCCGGATGGCCGCTGGCAAGGTAACGGTCGTAGGCCTCCTGGCGCATGGGATAGATGTAGAGCCGGACGGCGTTGCGGAAGAGGCGCCCGAAGGATTCAAGAATGCCGCCAGGAAGGTTTTCGTAATATTTTTCGTTGAAGATCTCGATGAGATTGTTGACGCCCATGGTGACTCCGATCATCTCGCTCGTGTAACGGCGGAAGTAGGAGGTGAGGCGGTAGTACTCGCTGTAATTCGAGATGAGCACGGTGAAGCCGATATCGCCGAGCATGTCGACCCGCGAAAGAAAGTCCTGCGGATCAAGGGTGCCATCGGCGAGCAGGTTGTTCATGGTGATTTCCATCAGAACGACGATGTCCTTGCCCGTCACCATCGGCTCCTGCACGAATTGCGCGGTGGCGCAGTTGAGCATGTCCACATTGACGTGAGTGACGGGGCGAAAGCTGCCGCGCTCGACGAGAATGGCCTTTTTGCGGAGCACCTCGGAGGGCTGGAGCACGGCGCCGCCGGGACCGAACATGACGGCATTCGTCAGGCCGTGTTGCACCAGGCGGAGCGACATCAGGCGGTTGTCCACATGGGGGAAGGCCGGGCCGCTGAAGACCAGCATATCGATCTCGATGCGGTCGGCGCCGACATTGTCGGCCAGCGATTGGATGAATTTTTCGGGATCATCGCGCAGATAAAACGCGCCGTAGATGAGGTTGACGCCGACGATGCCCAGTGCCTGCTGCTGCAGCACGCCTTCCTTGTCCCACATGCGCACATGGAGGACGATTTCGCTCGGCTGGCCCTTGGGCTCGGTCTGGAACCGGACCCCCATCCAGCCATGCGCCTCGTTGGTGCCCTTGAAGTTTCTCGTCGCGACGGTGTCGGCAAAAACAAAAAAAGTCGTGTGGTCGCCGCGCTGCGCCGCCAGGCGTTCGAGGAGCAGCGCGTATTCGTGGTCGAGCATCAGGGTAAGGCGCTCGTGCGAGACATAGCGCGGGGACTTGCCGTAGATGGCATCGCTGAAGGCCATGTCGTAGGCGGAAATGGTCTTGGCGATGGTGCCGGAGGCGCCGCCGGCCTGGAAAAAATGCCGGGCGACCTCCTGGCCGGCGCCGATCTCGGCGAACGTGCCGTACTTCAGCTCCTCAAGATTGATGGTTAGGGCCTTGCGATTGGTGGTGAGAAGTTCCTTTTGCGTTTCGCTCATGGGCAGACGGTAGATTTGAGCATTAGCCAAGCAGAAATCCCGTGAAAGAAAAGCGCGCACATCGCTTTTTGGCGCTGGGTGGCAGCCGCCCGATCCGTCATTTTCACTGGCCGAAGCGGTGAAAAGGGCTACCTTCGCGGCGCCATGAAAAATTTCTTCACATCGATGCTCGGCACGCTGGCGGCTCTGTGGGTTTTTTTCGTGGGCGGGGCGCTGGTGCTGGCCATCATTTTCGTCGCCATTGGAGCGATGGGCCGGAAATCATCGATTGCGGTCACGCCGGGCTCGTATCTCGTTTTCGACCTGGCGGTGAACATCACGGATGCGCCGGCCGATTCCGGCGGATTTTCCGGCGACAGAAATGACGTGCTGCAATTGCGCGCGGTGACCCGTGCGTTGCGCGCCGCGGCGACGGACGACCGCATCGCGGGCGTATTCATCACCGGCTCGCTCGAGCCTTCGGGTTATGGCGCGGGTTTTGCCGCGCTCAAGGAAGTGCGCGAGGCGATTGGCGCCTGCCGGGCCGCGGGCAAGCCCGTGGTGGCCTACCTTGATTTTGCCCGGACGCGCGACCTCTACCTGGCCTCGGCGGCGAGCGATGTCGTGCTCGATCCCTATGGCGAGATTTTTTTGCCCGGCTTGGCGAGCGAGCCCATGTTTTTCACGGGGGCCCTCGAGAAATTCGGCATCGGCGTGCAGGTGACGCGGGTCGGCAAGTACAAGTCATTTGTCGAGCCATTCACGCGCAAGGACATGAGCCCGGAAAATCGCGCTCAGACGCAAAAGTTACTCGATGACATGTGGACCCAGATTGTCCGGGACATCACGGCTGCGCGCGGCATTGATCCCGCGGCCCTGCAGAAGGCGGTGGACGAGCGCGGCCTTTTTGCAGCGGAGCCGGCCCGGGCGGCGAAGTTGGTGGACCGTCTTGCCTATCGTGATGAAATCCTGGCCGAACTGAAGCTTAAGACCGGCCGCACCGGGGCGAAGGAGGCCTTCAAGCAAATCACCCTCGCCGATTATGCGGAAATGCTGCCGGACGGAGCATCCAAGTCGCGATCCGGGAAGAAAGACCGAAAAATCGCGGTGGTCTATGCGGAGGGTGACATTGTGGACGGCGAGGGCGATGCCGGTGAAGTCGGCGGCGATAAATTCTCCCGTCTGCTGCGCAAATTGCGGCAGGACGACAGCGTGAAGGCCATCGTGCTGCGGGTGAACAGTCCCGGCGGGAGCGCCACGGCGGCGGAGGAAATCCAGCGCGAGCTACGCCTCGCGCGCAAAGTGAAGCCTGTCGTCGTCTCAATGGGCACGGTGGCGGCGTCGGGCGGCTACTGGATTTCGGCCTATGGCGATAGAATTTATGCCGAGCCGGCGACGATCACCGGTTCCATCGGCGTTTTCGGCATGTTTTTCAATGTGCAGAAACTCGCCGGCGATCTTGGGCTGACCTTTGATGTCGCAAAAACCGGCAAGTTTGCCGATTCGTTCACCATCACCCGTCCGAAGACGGACGAAGAACTCGCCCTTTCCCAGCAGCTGGTGGACTGGATTTACGACCAGTTTATCACGAAAGTGTCCGAGGGCCGGCATCTCGACCGCGCGGTCGTGGAAGAAATCGCCCAAGGCCGGGTATGGTCGGGCACTGAGGCCAGAAAGCTGGGGCTGGTGGATGAAATCGGGGGGCTTGATGCCGCGCTGAAATTTGCGGCGCAAAAGGCGGATCTCCGGGGCAATTACCGGGTGGACGAATATCCGGAGTCAAAAGACTGGACCGACGTCATTGCCGATTGGCTCAAGGGCGAAAAACCCGGCCAGGCGGAAGGTGCGGATGTCTTCAGCCGGCTTCTTGCACAAATCAAGGAACAGGTTAAGACCTTGGGCGAATTCAACGACCCACGCGGCGTGTACGCACGCCTGCCGCTGGAAGTGATGGTAAAATGAACACGTCCTCCCACCAGATGCACAAACTTTCCAAGGACGCGCCCGCGACGCTTATCCCTGCGGGCGACCGGGTGACGCTGCCGGCCGGTACGGAGGTTTTCGTAACCCAGACGCTCGGCGGCAATGTGACAGTGCGCACCGACCAGGGTTTGTTTCGCATCGCGCGCGAACACGTGGATGCCATCGATGGATTTTCACTGAAGGCGGAGAGTCTGGACGTGGCCGGTGAATTCAGCGAGCAGGCCGTGTGGGAGGCATTGAAGACCTGCTTCGACCCGGAGATTCCGGTGAACATCGTCGATCTCGGCCTGGTTTATGATCTTTCAATCGAGCAGACGCCGCAGGGCGGGCATGCGATTGAGGCGAAAATGACGCTGACGGCGCCCGGCTGTGGCATGGGCCCGGTCATCGCCGAGGATGCGCGCCAGAAAATCGCCGCGCTGCCCACCGTCGAGTCGGCCAAAGTCCACATCGTGTGGGATCCGGTCTGGACGCCGCAGATGATTTCACCAGCGGGGCGGAAGATTCTGGGGCTGGAATGAAGCTGGCGGCGAAGCGGATATATGCGGCACCGGCGGCAGGCGACGGGCGCCGTGTTTTGGTCGACCGGCTTTGGCCTCGCGGCGTGAGCAAACAAAAGGCCCGGCTGGATGCGTGGTTGCGCGAAATCGCACCGAGTGATAAATTGAGAAAGTGGTTTGGACACGATCCCGTCCGATGGACTGAATTCAAGCGCCGTTATTCCGCCGAACTGGCGGGGAACAAATTGGCGCTGGCCGCATTGAAAGAAGCGATTGGAACCGGTCCGGCCGTGCTTCTGTATTCAGCCAGGGATGACTTGCACAACAACGCCGTGGCCTTGTGCGAATTCCTGCAAGGCAAAACCAGGCTTAGGCCGTCACGGTCTCCAGCGAGCAGCCGTCGATAGCGGCGGCCGGCGTCTCGCAATTCGGGCGGGCGATGACCCCGGGATAGGGCTCGGGTGAAAATTCGCGGGCCGGCTCGGCGAGGAGGTGCGCATCGCAGGCGGAAAAAAGCTCCAGTTCGGTCTCGGCGCGGCGCATGGCGTGCAGGAATGCACCGGCCGGATCGACGCTCTGGCCGACAAAGTTCAGATATTTCTTCATCTTGGCGACATGGGGGCGCTCGGCGATTTCCGCCGTCTGGGTGGCGCGGTAGAGCCGTTCGACATAGTCGCGCACGTCGGAGAGCGTGGGACGAAAGATGGCGGGAGCAGTTTCGCCGGGCCCGGCAAACTGTTCGCGGCATTGCCGGAAAATCCAGGGGTTGCGGATGGCGTGTCGGCCGATCATCACGCCAGCGGCGCGGGTGCCGGCGAGCACCGACGCGGCCCTGGCCGCTGACGTGACGTTGCCGTTGGCCAGCACAGGGCAGCGCACGCGGGAAACGGCATGCGCGATGAAATCGTAGTGCACCTCGCTGCGATACATTTCCTTCACGGTGCGGCCGTGGACGCTGAGCAAATCGACGCGGTGGGCATTGACCAGGTCGAGCACGCGGTCGAAATGAACGGTGTCGTCGAAGCCGATGCGCATCTTGACCGTGAACAGGCCGGGGGTGGCGGCGCGGAGGCAGGCGAGAATCTGGTCGATTTTATCAGGGTCGCGCAGGAGGCCGCCGCCGACGTTTTTCTTGTAAACCTTGGGCGCGGGACAGCCGAGGTTGAGGTCGATGCCGGCGATCGGATGGCGGAGAAGCTCATCCACGGTGCGCGCGAGGTCGGGCAGATTTTCGCCGATGAGCTGGGCAAAGACCGGCCGGCCGGTGGTGTTCTCGTCGATGGAGCGCAGAATGTGCTTCTCCGGCCGTGACTGCGAGTGGACGCGAAAAAACTCGGTGAAAAAGTAGTCGGGTGCGCCATAATGCGCGACGACGCGCATGAAGGCGAGGTCGGTGACATCCTGCATGGGCGCGAGCGCGGTGAGCGGCAGGCCCGCGGCCAGCGGGGAGGGCAGGGCGGTCGGGAGTGGCATCGCGCCTCAGGAAGGGTCGTCTTCTTCCGTGGACTCGCCTTCCTCGGCCTGCTGCTTGAGCACGCGTTCGAGGATCTCGGTCTTGTCCTCGACGGAGTCGAAGACCTTTTGCGAGACGTAAATCGGGCGCTTGTGCTGGATGGCGAGCACGATCGAGTCGCTGGGGCGGGCATCGATCTCGATGATTTTTTTGCCGATCTCGTTTTCCATCTTCAGGAGGATGCGGGCGAAAAAGGTGCCGTCCTTGTCGCTGGTGACATCGTTGACGACGATGTGGTCGAGCTGGACGCCGAGACCGAGCAGCACGCTGCCAATGAGGTCGTGCGTGAGCGGCCGGTCGTTCTTTCGCTTTACGCCGGTGAGGGCCATCTGGATGGCATTGCCCACGAAGTGATCCACGTAGATGACGAAGGCCTTTTCGTCGTTGCCGAGGAAAACGGCGCAACCATTGGGGGTGGGCACGACGCCTTTGATGGTGACGACAACAACATCGCTTTGCATAGGGAGCAGGATGCGCGGGGCCGGGCAAAAGCGCAAGCGGTCGTGCGCGCCCGGCCAGGATTTTACTCGTAGCCGAGCAGGCTGATATCCCAGGCGCGGGCTTGGGCGAGAACGGCGGCTTTATCGAGAATGATAACCCGGCCGGCCTCAAGGGCTGCTGCTGCGAGGCCGGCTTCGCGCATGGTTTCGAGGGTCTTCTGACCGAAGACCGGCACGTCGAAGCGGTAGTCCTGGTTGGCCTTTACGGTTTTTACAAAGAGGGCCCCGTCGCTTTTGAAGGAACCGGCGCGACGGAGCATTTCGTCGGTGCCTTCGAAAGCCTCGACGGCGAGCACCGTGCCCTTGCGCACGACACAGCTCTGGCCGATGTCGAGGCGCGCGCATTCGCGGGCAATGTGAATGCCGTGTTCGACATAATCGTGCTCCAGGGGAAATTTGCCGCCGGTCATGACCCCGGGCGTGGCGAGCTGGTCGTCGAGGAAACTGCGCGCATCAAGCAGCGTGATGCCGCGTTTTTCGATCTCAGCCGCGATGGCGCCGAAGATGGTCTCGGCGTTGCGGCGTTTGAGTGAAAGCAGGATCTGCGCGGCCTTGAGGTCGGGATGCAGGCCTTTGAAGAGACGGCGCGGGGTGATCTGGCCGGCCATGAGCGCGTAACCGGCGTCGAATTTTTCAAGGACCTTGAGCATCTTGCCGAGCTGGCCCACCAGGATGCTCGCCCGATCGGCGGCGGCGAAAGACTCGACGAGGTCCGGCCGTGTTTCCTCCTCGAAAGCGATGAGCTTGAGCGGCACGCCGGCGCGGCGGATGGCCCGGGCGACAAGCACGGGGTAATGGCCTTGGCCGGCCATGAGGGCGACGGGCTTCTTCGGGTCGAATTTTGCCGGGAGAAACGTGGAGAGCACGACCTCAGGAAAAGCGGAAAGCGGAAAAGCGGAAGCGGAAAACAAAAAGCCGCGTCCGAAACCGGGCGCGGCGCAGGGGGCAGCGTCAGGTCTGCGCGCCGTAATATTTCTTGTAGCTGCGGTAATAGCGGTAGTTGGAATAATACTCGATGCGGCGGGGGGTGAGGCCGTTGAGCACGATGCCGAGGATTTCGTTTTTGCCGTTCCGCAGGTTGCGAATGTAGAGCTTGATGTGCTTGCGGGAGGCGCGGTTGAAGCGGCAGACGTAAATGACCTCGTCGGTGCGCTCGGCGATGAGCAGCGAGTCGGTGACGGCGCCGAGCGGCGGAGAGTCCACGACGACGAGCTCAAAGTGTTTTTTCATGCGATCGATGAGCTGGCCGAAGGCGGGATTTTCCAGAATTTCGGTGGGGCTCTTGGAGCGTCCGCCCGAACAAAGGAGAAAAAAATCCTCGCCGATCTGGGTGATGCCCAGATGGGGATTGGTGAGGGGATCGTCGAGGTTCGCGCCATTCTCGAACCAGGGAATGAGGCCGAATTTGTTTTCCTGTTTGAAATGGCGGTGCAGCATGGGCCGGCGCAGGTCACAGTCGATGAGCAGGGTGCGTTTGCCATGGCGGGCGAAGGCGCCGGCGAGATTGCAGGAGACAAGGGTCTTGCCTTCGCCGGGAATGGTGCTGGTGACGAGAATGGCCTTGGGGAAGTCGAGTTTGGAGTGGATCTTTACCGAGCTGTAAACGCTGAGAAAGGACTCGGCTCCGGTCGTGGCAGTATCTTTGAGGACCAGGGAATATTTCTCGTCGTCCTTCAGATTTCCCAGTTCGGGAATGATGCCGAGGAGGTTGACGCCGATGAAGGATTCGACGTCCCATGCACTTTTGATGCGGTCATCGAGGAAGCTGAGTCCGACGGCCACGCCCACGAAAATGAGGAGGCCGACCCCGACGCAAGTGCGGATGATATGGCCGAGATCCGGGGCGTAGGGCGCTCCGGATGGGACGGCACGGTCCAGCGGGTGGACCGAGATGTTTTCGAGATTTTTGTAGTTCGTCGCCTGGTTCAGGCGGTCGAGAATCTGGATGTAATTGCTTTTTGCAGCCGTCGCTTGGTTTTCAAGGATGCGATAGTCGACCGAGAGGTCGCGGAGCCGGAGCTGGGCGGTCTCCTGCTTGGCATATTCCTCCTGCAGGGATTGCTCGGAGGTGTGGGCCTTGTCCAGGCTGGTCTGGAGCTCTTCAATGGCGAGCTGGATGGACTGGTTGAGCTGATCCTGCGCCACCTTAATGGCGTTGATCAGGTCGATCATCTTCGGATGGCGCTCCAGATAGCGCTCGGAGAGCACCGCCTGGGTGCGCTTGAGATCATCGAGATGGGCGCGGATGCCCGGGACGGTGCCGTGGTTGGCGATGTAGGCGATTTCGAGGAGATTGCGCCCGTCTTTCTGGTAGGATTGAACCTGATTGTAGAGAGTTTCGAGGGACAGGCGTTCCTGGCGGGCGCTTTCCAGCGCACCGTTCACTGCCTTAAGCCGGTCGGTGACGATGTTCACACTGCTGTCGAGCGAGACGAGGTTGTTGGCCCGCATGTAAGCCTGGAGTTTTTGTTCGGCGACTTGAGACTCCTCGCGGAGTTGGTCACCGCGGGTTTTGAGATACTCGACTGCGGCCTGGTTTTTCCCGCCGACATTTTCGATCAGATACTGCATGAATGCATCCACGTAGTGATTAGCGATGAGCGCGGCGGCCTCGGGGTCCTGGTGGGTGATGGAGATGCTGATCAGAAAGCTATTGCGCACGGAGCTGATGGCCCGGTTGCCGAGCAGGCTGGAGGCAGGCGGCGGGGCTTGGCCGGGTTCCAGATTTTTCAGGTAGGGGCGCTGGAGGATTTTGACCTCCTCGGGCGTGAGCGACTCAAGGACTTTGGTGCGCAGGGTGTCGCTATTGAGGTCTTCCAGATAGGTGTTGAGATCGATGTCGGATTTGACGGAGGGATCGACCACGCCTTCGGTGGTGATGACGCGCTCCGGTTTCTCAAATTCCATCGTGGCCCGGGCGAGGTACATCTTGGGCTGGCGTGCCTGAAAATAGCCGAGGGGGAGGGCGACGATCAGGGCCAGCGGGAGGGCAATCCAGAAGCGTTCGCGCAGGATGATGTAATAGTCGCGCAATGTGCGCCGCTCGACGGCATCATCGTCCTTGCCATGCAGCGGCTTCGGGGGCGCCGAGGAGGGTTTGGGATTGGTTTCGGCCATCGCAGAAGGGGGCTAAATAAGGCTTTCGGGAACGTAAACGATGTCGCCGGGCTGGAGCTGCAGGGAACTGTCGCTTGGGTTGGCGTTTTTCCTGCCCTTGATGATACTTTCAACATCGACGGTGTAAGTGATTTTTTTGCCATCGGGCGAGATGCGTGTGATGCTGACGGCGGTTCCCTTGGCAATGTCGGTCAGGCCCCCGGCCTTGGTGACGAGATCGATGACCGACATGGTGGATTCGATCGGCAGCGGATAGCGCCCCGGGTTGCGCACCTGGCCCTCGATCGCGACTTCGCGGGGTGCGTATTCTTCGACCGTAATGGTGACCTGGGGGTTGCGGAGGAAGCGGCCGTTGCGATAGGCGTCTTCAATTGCCTTTTGCGCATTGCGCACGGTGAGGCCGGCAATTTTCACTTCACCGATGAGCGGCAGGTTGACATTGCCGTTGGCGTCGATGCGCACGATGCTGGAGAGGTCGTCCTCCTGGTAGACGCCGATGCGCAGGCGGTCGGTGGTGGCCAGGCTGTAGCTGGCGATCACGCCGTCGCCAGCGGCGGGGAGCGGTCCATCGGCCTGAAGCGGGGATGCGGCGGCCAGAAGCGCAACGACAGCCACGAGCAGCGGGAGCAGGCGCGACAGAAGTTGGCGGGAGGTATTCATGGGCAACGCAGGATTAAAAGCGGGCGCTTAACGAAACGCTGAAGGTGTGCCGGATGAAATCAGAAAAGGTCAGCGTGGACCAGTTTTCATAGTATGTGTAACTCGTCGAGACTTTCAGGTGCTCATTAATGCTGTAGCTTGGTCCGATGCTCCAGGTGAAATAGGTGTCGCGCCGCCCGCCCGCCTCCGCGCCGATGAAGCGGTTGTAACCCCCGCCGACGCTGGCCGTGACCGCGGTCTTGGAGTTCATCGAATAGGTGGCGTCGAGGCTGCCGGCCGTGGTGTTGATGGATTCGTTGGTGGAAGTGGCGTTGAAGTCCTGTGAAAGATGGCCGGTGATCTTCACGCGCCGGCTCAGATTCCAGGTCAGCGCAATGGACTCGGTGAGCGAGCCGGTGCTGTGGTCCGCGGATCCATGCGGCTCCTGTAGTTCATAGCCCACGCTCACGGAGCCGTTGATTTTTGGAAGAATTTTTCCGTCGAGGCCAAAATTGACCGAGTGGTCATAGAAGCTCCGGTTGCCCGAGGTCCTTTGCAGGTGGAAGTCGTAGCCCACGAAAAAGTCGCGCGCGGAATTGATGGTATAGAACAAATTTGCGCCGGCGCTGTAGCCGGAGAGGTTGACCAGCAAGGGGGTGTTGACGAAGTCCTGCAGGGTGTAGCCGAGGTTGCCGGAAACGCTGTAGCGATCGTTGACGCGGTATTTGGTGTTGAACCCGGCGGCATAGTTCCAGGAGACCGCGCGGATGCCGGAGATGATGTCGGCTTCGCTTTGGCGGCTGGTACTGAGCGTGAGGTCGGCGGAGGTTCGGTCGTCCCGGGCGCTGAATTCACCTTGGAAGTGAGGGTCGGAAAAATTTTCGGAAGAGAATTTTTCAAACCGCGAGGTGGAAATGCCCGTGCTGGCGTCCAACGAAATAATGCCCGCATGCCGAGAGTATTCGAGTCCGACGCCGCCCGAATAGATGGTGTCGGCATTGGCGAAACGGTTGGCGAATATGTTGGTGTCGTAAACCAGGCTAAAATCCCCCGTGACGAAGAGCTGGTCGCGCCCGTCATTGAAAGTGAACAGCGCGTAAACGGGTGCCGGGACAATTCCACCGAGGACCAGCGCGAGCAGGCTGGCACGATAAAAACGGACGGCGGGCATGGATGCGTCAGGGGTGGGCTTGGATGTCAGTGCGCCAGCGTGGAGGGGCTCACCGTAAAGTCTGTCGGTTTGTCCGTCGGGACGACCTCGGAGGCCTGGATTTCCTGCGTCTGCCCCGCATCGCCCTTGCGATCCACTACCTCGAAATACACGGTTCGCTTGGCGATACAGGCCATGGAGACCAAGTCATCAAGAAGCTGTTTCCGCTCATCCGGTATTGGACCGACGTGCACGATGCTGGAATTATTCGCGGCGTCGGAACGCACAATGGCCTCCTGGCCGCCATGCAAGGTCTGGCCGGCTTCCCCGCTGGCGGCGCGCACCGTCACATCGCCCTCGAGAACGGAGATGCGGGTCTCGTAGTTGGTGACTTCAAGCACGACCTTTTTGTCGCGGATGTCGACGATGGCCTGTGGGGTCGTGTAAACCATGTTGCTACCGGCGGCGAGCCGGCTGGTGCACAGTCCGATGGTGCCATGCGAAAGGTGTGCCAGCGTTTGCGAAACCGAGGGCTCGACCTCCAGATCATAGCGATTGGGCGTGAATGGCTCCTGCACGAATTTTTTGACGTCGAGCCGGGTGTCGGCGTCGAGATAAATGCCCGTGCCGTTGGAATACACCATCGAATCATTGGAATCTTTCGAAGTCAGGACAGTGGAGCCCTGGGCATCAAACACGGTCTTTTTGGACAAGGGTGTGATCGAATCGCGCGTATTGAGATCCGCCTGCCCTTTCAAATCGGAAACATAGAGTTTGCTGCTCAGCGCGGCGGTCAGACGGGGGGCGGAAAAAGCGCAGGCCATGACAACTGCCACGAACACGGCGCCGGAGGAGGGTAAAAAGTCACGATGTGGAGTTTTCATGGGTGGAGAGTAACATCGGTTCAATTCCGGCATTTTTAAGGCCGTTCATCGTAAATGCAGGCTGCTGACAGCTGGAATCTTATCAGCTTCAACCGACCAATAATAGACATAAAAGGTCGAAGCTTGTCTAGGTAATTCACCCTATATTTCAAAAAATTGTCAATTACAATATAAGACTATTGCACGACGAGGTTTAAAATTTTGCCGGGCACGTAAATGATCCGCCGCACATTCTTTCCGGCGAGATGCGGAGTCACCCTCGGATGTTCCGAAGCGAGGCGCACGGCTTCGTCCTGCAAAAGGCTGGCGGACACCGACAGCTCGGCGCGGTGCTTTCCGTTGACCTGAACGACGAGCGTGACTTCGGCCGTGACAAGTTTGGCCGCGTCAAATTGCGGCCATGACGCGTGCTGAATCGATGGTTTTTCGCCCAGCCGTTCCCAGAGCTCTTCCGCCAGATGCGGCGCGAAAGGCGCGAGCAATTGCAGAAACGCGAGCATGGTGCGGCGGTTCACCTGGGGCGCTTTTTGGAGCGCATTGGCAAAAATCATCATTTGCGAGATGGCGGTATTGAAACGCAGTGCCTCGATGTCATCGCCGACTTTCTTGATCGTTTCGTGCAGCAATTTTTCCAGTTCGGGTGCCTCCGTCGCGGTGGCCGAAATTTTCGGATTCGGCGCGCCGTCCTCGCCCATGCATTCGCGCCAGACTTTCTGCAGAAAGCGGTGCACGCCCTCGATGCCGCGAGGATTCCATGGCTTCATCGCCTCGAGCGGACCGAGGAACATGAGATAAAGACGCAGGGTGTCCGTGCCGTGGCTGGCAATGATCGTATCGGGGCTGACGACATTGCCGCGGCTCTTGGACATTTTTTCGCCGTCTTCGCCGAGGATGATGCCTTGGTGGAACAATTTCTTGAACGGCTCGTCCTGCGGCACGGCGCCGAGGTCGAACAGCACCTTGTGCCAGAAGCGGGCGTAGAGCAGGTGCAGCACGGCGTGCTCCGCGCCGCCGACGTAGAGGTCGGGGACGCCCCAGTAGGCGAGCAGCTTTGGATCTGCGAATGCCTGGTCGTTTTTGGGATCGATGAAACGCAGGTAATACCAGCACGACCCGGCCCATTGCGGCATGGTATTGGTCTCGCGCCGGCCGCGCACCCATGCATCGCCGGCGGGCTTGGGCTGCGACGCGGGCAGGGATTCGCCCGTCGCGTGATTAAACCAGATTTCCAGCCAGTCGGTGACGTTGGCCAGCGGGCTTTCGCCTGTGCCGCTCGGCAGGTAGCTCTGCACTTCGGGCAGCTTGAGTGGCAGCGTGCTTTCGGGAACCGGCAAGGCGCAAAAAACCTGTTTGCCGTCGGCGCCGACCGATTCCACCCGCGGCTCCGGCTGGCCCAGGCGGACGTAGTCGTCTTGGCTGACCCACACGATGGGAAAGGGCTCGCCCCAGTAGCGCTGGCGCGAAAAGAGCCAGTCACGCAGCTTGTAATTCACCGTGGCTTTTCCGGTGTCACGCGTAGCGAGGTCGGCGGTGATTTTTTTCTTCGCCTCGCGCCAGTCGAGGCCGGTGTAACCATCGGAGTGGATGAGCTTGCCGTCACCCGTGTAAGGGAGCTTGGCCGTGTTTCCATTGGCCGAGTGGTCTGCGGGCTCGATCACCGGTATCACGGGCAGCTGGTACTTTTGCGCAAATTCGAAGTCGCGTTCGTCATGCGCCGGCACGGCCATGATGGCACCGGTGCCGTAGCCCATGAGGACGTAATCGGCGATCCAGATGGGCACGCGGGCGTTGTTCACGGGATTGATGGCAAACGACCCGGTGAATACGCCTGACTTGTCCTTGGCGAGATCGGTGCGCTCGAGATCGCTCTTGCCGGCGGCCTTTTTCTTGTAGGCCTCGACGGCGTCGCGCTGCGCGGGCACAGTGAGCGCGTCCGCGAACGGATGTTCCGGGGCGAGAACCATGTAGGTGCAGCCGAAAAGCGTGTCGGGCCGCGTAGTAAAAATTTTCAGCGAACCCAGTGATATTTTTTCCAACCCAAACAATACCTCCGCGCCTTCGCTGCGGCCGATCCAGGCCTCCTGCATGCGTTTGGTCGAGTCAGGCCAGTCGAGATCCTTCAGGCCGGCCAGCAGCCGCTCGGCGTAAGCGGTGATGCGCAGCACCCACTGGCGGAGATTGCGGCGTTCGACGGGGAAGCCGCCGACCTCGCTTTTGCCGTCCACGACTTCCTCGTTGGCCAGCACGGTTTTCAATTCGGGACACCACCACACGGGGCGTTCGTCGACATAGGCCAGCCCGCGCTTGAAAAGCTGCAGGAAAATCCACTGCGTCCAGCGGTAGTAGCGCGGGTCGGTCGTGTCGATTTCGCGTTCCCAGTCGTAACTGAAGCCGAGCGCCTTGATCTGCCGGCGGAAATTCGCGATATTGTTCTGGGTGTTCGCCGCCGGATGCGTGCCGGTCTTTACGGCGTGCTGCTCGGCGGGGAGGCCAAAGGCGTCCCAGCCGATCGGGTGCAGCACGTTGAAGCCTCGGGCGCGTTTGTGGCGCGCGATGATATCGGTCGCGGTGTAACCCTCCGGATGGCCGATGTGCAGGCCGGCGCCGGATGGGTAGGGGAACATGTCGAGCACGTAGTATTTCGGCTTCGACAGGTCGTCCGGTGCCCGGAAAGTGCGGTTTTTTTCCCAGAAAGTTTGCCAATGTGGCTCAATTTTGGAAAAGTCGTAGTCTTTGCTATCAGTTGCCATCGCGTGAAATCCGCCATTGTGAACGATTGTCCTGCACCGTCAATCATCCTCAAGTCCGCCGGTGCGCGGCGCCGGTCGCTGTCCGGCACAAGCCGCGCATGAAGCGGCCATAATTTCTCATGTTCACCGGCATCATTGAGGAAACGGGACACGTCGTGGCGTTCGCGCCGGCCGCGGAGGCGTGGCGCCTGCAAATTTCAGCCGAGGTGGCGCGGCGCGATGTGGTGCTCGGTGACAGCATTGCGGTCAACGGCTGCTGCCTAACTGTCGTGGCAGCCGACCAAAAGCACTTGTTTTTCGATGTCCTTGAGGAGACGCGCCGACTGACCAATTTCGAGGCGCTGCGACCCGGCGCGGCCGTGAATCTCGAGCGCAGCCTGCGCTTTGGCGGAAAAATCGGCGGTCATTTTGTCACCGGGCACATTGACGCGCAGGGCGTCATCCAGGCCTTCGAGCCGCGCGGGAAGGATTTTTACCTGCAGGTGGGCGTTCCGGCCGGCGCCGGCTGTTATCTTGTGCCAAAAGGCAGCATCGCGATCGATGGCATCTCGCTCACGGTGGCGGAGGTGGAGGGTGACGCGTTCGCCGTATGGCTCATTCCGCACACCCGGGCCGCCACTAATTTGCGTGAACGGCAGGCCGGCGAGCGGGTCAATTTGGAATTCGACTTGCTGGGAAAGTATGTCGAAAAGCTGCTGGTTCCCCCCTCATGCATGCCGTCCTCACCGCCCTCACCGACGAGCTGAAACGCCTCAAGGCGGCGGGTGTGCGCACCGTGTCCGTATCGGATGAAAGCCTCGGCGCCCTTCATCGCATGGCGGAGCGCCGGCGGA
Source organism: Opitutaceae bacterium (assembly GCA_035485575.1). Taxonomy (GTDB): domain Bacteria; phylum Verrucomicrobiota; class Verrucomicrobiia; order Opitutales; family Opitutaceae; genus DASRHD01. The sequence goes on from DATHNW010000028.1 coordinate 66,186, forward strand.
CGGCGACCGGCGGGCGGCCTGTCCCGGTGGAGAAAAAAAGCCCGGAACCGGTTGTGACCAGCGTGCCGGCGACGGCGGCAGCGCCTCTTTCCTCCCTGCCATCTCCGCCGGTAGTGAACCTCTCATCGGGCGACAAGCGCGCGCGCTGGACGGCGCTGCGCGAACGCGTGCTGGGCGATGAAGTGTGCCGTGCCCACGTGCGGCCGGGCAAGCAGGTCGTGTTCGGGGTGGGCAGCATCGACGCAAAGATCTTTTTCTGTGGCGAGGCGCCGGGCGCCGACGAGGAGACGCAGGGCGAACCGTTCGTCGGCCCGGCCGGCCAGCTGCTCAACAAGATGATCCAGGCGATGGGCCTGCGTCGCGAAGACGTCTATATTGGCAATATCATGAACTGGCGGCCCGAGATGCCCACGCCCTTTGGCAACCGTCCGCCCACGGCCGAGGAGATCGCCTACTGCCTGCCGTTTTTGCGCGCGCAAATCGAGGTCGTCGATCCCGCGCTGATCGTTGCGCTCGGCGCGACCGCGGCGAAGGGTCTGTTTGGCGCGGACAGCTTCAAATCACTTGGCGAAATTCGCGGCCGTTGGAAACAGTTTGCCGGAAAGCCTGTCATGGTGACCTACCATCCGTCCTACCTGCTGCATAACGACACCCGTCGGGCCAAGCGCGCCGTGTGGGAGGATTTGCTCAAGGTCATGGAGCAGGCCGGCCTGCCGATCAGCGACAAACAGCGCGCCTATTTTTTGTAGAAATGAAAAAACTCCCCATTCTTTGGTTTGCCCTCGGGTTCTGCACATTGGCCGCCAGCCTGCGTGCCGCCGACGTGCCGTTTGATTTCGATATGTTGCGCTATCAGGCGAAGCTGCTCGCGGCCAAGCCTTATGAGCCGCAGCCCCCGCGTGTGCCGGAATCATTGCAGAAACTCACCTACGACCAGTATCGCGACATCCGCTTCAGTCCCGCGAAGGCCTGGTGGAAGGTGGATGGCCTGCCATTTCAACTCCAGTTCTTCCATCCCGGGTTCGGTTTCAACAAAACGGTGCAGATTTTCGAGCTCGCCGGCAAGACCCCGCGGCTCATTCCGTTCGACCCTGCGCTTTTCAGCTATGGAAAGAACGCGGATATCGGCCGCATCCCCTCAGACATGGGCTTTGCCGGGTTTCGCATTCATTATCCGCTCAACAAGCCTGAGTATCTCGACGAACTGGCCGTCTTTCTTGGCGCGAGCTATTTCCGCGCCCTCGGGCAGAACATGCTTTACGGCCTGTCGGCGCGCGGCCTGGCGGTGAATTGCGGCGAAGCGGTCCCGGAGGAGTTCCCGGTGTTTGAAGAGTTCTGGCTGCAAAAACCCGCGCCTGAGGCGAAGCAAATTGTCATGTATGCCCTGCTGGACAGCCCGAGCGTGGCCGGGGCATATCAATTCACCATCACTCCGGGCGCCGAAACCGTCATGCAGGTGCGGGTGACGCTTTACTGCCGCACGGAAATCAAGGCACTGGGCCTCGCGCCGCTGACTAGCATGTTCTGGCATGGCGAAAATTCCAAAGGAGATTTCGACGATTACCGCCCTGAGGTGCATGATTCCGACGGACTGCAGATCGAACGCGGCAATGGCGAATGGTTGTGGCGGCCGCTCGTGAATCCGGCGCAGATCCGGGTGACATCTTTTGACGATGAAAATCCGCGCGGCTTCGGCCTTGTGCAGCGCGACCGTGATTTCAATCACTATCAGGATATGGAGGCGTCATACCAGTTGCGCCCGAGCGCCTGGGTCGAGCCGGTCGGCGGGTGGGGCCGCGGCAGCGTGCGCTTGGTCGAGTTGCCGACGCCTGATGAATCCAATGACAATATTGTCGCCTTTTGGGTGCCGGAAAAACTTCCGCCGATCGGCGATCCCATCGATTACGAATACAAGCTGCACTGGTTTATTGAAACTCAGCCCGGCGGCAAACGCCCGCCGGCCGGATATGCCGTGGCCACGCGTCTCGGCCACAGCAAGACGTATGAATCTGACCTGCAGCGCTTCGTGGTCGACTTCGACGGACCGTACCTGCATGGCCGGCATTCCGATCCGGAAATCGAGCCGGTCGTCACCGTAGGCGAAGGCGCGAAGCTCGTGACCAGTACGCTCGAAAGCAACCCCTACAACGGAACCTGGCGGGTGGCCTTTGCTCTGAAGCCCGATGGCAGCGGCCGCCCGGTTGAACTCCGTTGCTTCCTCCGGCGTCCGCCCCATATTCTCACCGAGACATGGAGCTACCTCTGGAATCCGTAGCGGCGCCGCTGAGCAATTTCCGGCCGAAAACCGGCTCGATGGAGGCGTGGAACGCCGCCTACGTGCGCGTGGAGGATTATTTGCGTGCGCATCGGATACACAACCGCCTTCATCAGAGTCGCCTGATCCAGAAAATCCTCGAACGGGCGGCCCGCCGGCACGCCGGGCACCCCGCGCTTGATCCCACCACGTTCGCCGCGGAGGAAGCCGAGGCGATGATGAACGCATGGTTCAGCGAGGTGCTGGGGGAGCGCAACCAGCCGGGCGAACGCACTGTCATCAACGGCCGCCTGGCCTTGTTGCTGTCCGATGGTGCTCAGAAATGGCCCTATGCCTTTCTCGATGAGGACAACATCCCGGCGGAATTCTCCCAGGCCATGCAGGCCGGCTCCATCCAGGCCGGCCCCGATCTTGCCGTGTCGAGCATGGTGCCGCGCCCGATCGAACTCGGGGCCATCAGCGAGGCCGCAGGCGAGACGCTTGAACGTTTTGAAAAATGGCCGTTGCTGCGCGCGCTTTTCCTATGGGCGATTTTCCTCGCTGCCCTCGCGCTGATCTTCCGCGCCACGCGCTGAGCGCCCGGACCATGACGCTTTTCGACGCCGACCACATCGCCCCGCGCCGTCTCCAGCGCCGGCGTTTTTTGTTTTTTTCGGGCATTTTGGTGCTGGTGAGCCTGGCCACATGGTTCATGGCGGACCTCCTCTGGCGCGGCGGCATTTCCGGGATCGGCATCGCCATCCTGGTCCTTTTTGTCGTCCTTTTCGCGCACATCGCCACCGGCTTCTGCCTCGCGCTGGTGGGCTTTTACGTCATCAACCGCGGCGGCGATTCCTGCCGTATCACCCGCTCGGTGGACTGGAACGCGGATCTTCCGCTGGGCAGCACGGCGATCGTGATGCCCGTGTTCAATGAGGACGTGAGCCGCGTGTTCGAGGCCATGCGCGTGATTTTCCGTTCCGTGCAGGAGGCGAAAAGGCTCGATCACTTCGATTTTTTCATCCTGAGCGACTCGAACCAGCCAAACCAGTGGATCCAGGAGGAGGTGGCGTGGCTCGAGCTTTGCAAGCAGGTCGGCGGCTTCGGGAAGATATTCTACCGCAAACGCCGCCAGCCCATCAACAAAAAGGCCGGCAACGTCGCCGATTTTCTCCGCCGCTGGGGCCGGCGCTATCGTTACATGGTGGTGCTCGACGCGGATAGTCTCATGACCGGGCGCTCGCTCGTGCAGCTGGTCGCGATGATGGAAAAAAATCCGCACGTCGGCATCATCCAGACCGCGCCGCGCATCGTGAATGGCGAGACGCTCTATGCGCGGCTGCAGTCATTCGCCAACCGCCTTTACAGCCCGCTTTTCCTCGCCGGGCTCAACTACTGGCAGCAGGGCGACGGCAATTACTGGGGCCACAACGCCATCATCCGCGTGCAGCCGTTCATGGATCATTGCGCGCTGCCGGCCCTGCCCGGTACGGAGCCTTTTGGCGGGCGCATCCTTTCGCATGATTTTGTCGAGGCCGCGCTCATGCGCAAGGCCGGCTGGGCGGTGTGGCTCGCCCACGATGTCGAGGGCACCTACGAGGAGGGGCCTCCCACGCTCATCGACAATGCCAAGCGCGACCGGCGCTGGTGCCAGGGCAACCTCCAGCACACCTGGCTGCTCACCGCCCGCGGCTTCCATCCCGTCAACCGCCTTCATCTGCTGTTCGGCGTGCTGGCCTATGTTTCGTCGCCACTGTGGCTGCTGTTCCTGCTGCTGAGCACGATCAACGTGTTCAATCACCTGAAGGAGCCGGGCTTGAACGTGCTTCGGCCGGAGGATGTAACCAGGCTGTTCGGCTATGTGCTCGAGGTGCCCCAGGCGCTCACGCTTTTCGTGCTGACCATGCTGCTCCTGTTTTTGCCGAAGCTCGTCAGTGTCATTTTCACGGTGCAAAATCGCGCCGAGGCCGAAAAATTTGGCGGTCGGTGGCGGCTGGTCGCCAGTGCCGTGCTGGAGACACTTGTTTCCGCGCTGCTCGCGCCGGTGAACATGATGTTCAACAGCAAATTCGTCATCTTCACCATCCTCGGCCAGGGCGTGTCATGGATAACCCAGCGCCGCGGTTCCGACAACGAGGATGAATGGCGCGAGGCCATCCTCACCCATGGCGGACACACGGGGTTCGGCCTGGTCTGGGGCATCTCGGCTTTTGTGCTGCTGCCGTCGTTTTTCTGGTGGCTGAGCCCGGTGATTGCGGGGCTCGTGCTGTCCATTCCGCTTTCGATTTTCCTCAGCAAATCGGGCATGGGCCGCCGCGCCCGGCAACTGGGCTTGTTCCTCACCCCCGAGGAGACGCAGCCACCCTACGAACTTCGGCGCCTCCGGCAGAATCTGGCGGAGTGCTACAAGCACTTTCCGCCCATTGAGCCGCTGCGCGACGACTACGGCCTGTTGCAGGCCGTGCTCGACCCGTACATCAACGCCATGCACGTCGCGCTTCTCCACCAGCGCCGCCCCAGCGAGGAAGCCCAGGAGTATTTTCACCAGCTGCGCCGGCGCCTGCTTCATGACGGACCGGAGGAATTTTCGACCAAGGAAAAAATGGCGCTGCTGCTCGATGCCGAGTCGATGGTCTGGCTGCACCGCGAACTCTGGAGCCTGCCGGCCAGCGCGCTGGCCGAATGGTGGCGCCTTGCCATGCGGCAGTACAACGTTCTCACGGCCTCGCCGGTGACCGCGCTGTACCGGTGAGCGGAGGGAGGAAGCTCAGCCGCGTCCGCCGAAGCTGATGTAGTCGTCGAGGTCGAGCCGGTCGAAGTTTGTGCGGATATCGTCGCGGCCGGGTGAGAGCCGGGCGATATCCTCGGACATGCCGGCATGGCGTTTGACGTCGCCCGGCCCAAGGGCCTCCAGCCATTGTGACCAGGCTTCGATTTCCCACGCCGTGCGTGCGGGCTTGGCGTGCTCATTGACCCAGGCCAGCATCTCGACGTCACCTTTGCCGGATTTCACCGCGGTCAGGAAGGCCTCGGGATCGAGGCCGGTGTAGGCGAAGAAACGTTTGTCCAGCGGGCAGGGATAGATGTATTCGCCCAGCTTGCCGGCGGCGGCGGCACGGGCCTTGTCGAGCAGGCGCGGCAGGTGCACGTAACCGCCAAGGCGGACGCGCGGGCTGCGTGGCGGATGCTGGGTGAAGTCGGGGTCGGAATATTTGATCATAGGAAAATTTTTAACGCAAAGACACGAAGGCGCAAAAGTTGAAAGCCATTAATTCAGAAGCCACGAAGCCAGGAACGGTCTGCTGGATTTCTATTTTTTAATCCTTCTTCTTTCTTTGCGTCTTCGCGCCTTTGCGTTAAATCCTAAGTCTTCAAAACCTCGGCGAGTCTGGTGATGTCCTTGCCGCCACCCATGGCGAAGTCGGCCTTGCCGCCGCCCTTGCCGCCGAGCTTTTTGGAAAGTTCGTTGACGATCTTGCCGGCCTGGTGGCCGGCTTGCTGCGCGGCCGGCGAGCAAAAGGCGACGATCGTGGCCTTGTCGCCGAACGCCGCACCGAGCACGACCACGCCTTCACCGACTTTGCCCAGTACCTGCGAGCCAAGCGTGCGCAGCGCCTCGGGCGATTCGACGGTGACGCTAACGGAAACAAATTTTAGCCCATCGCGCGATACGGCCATGGTCGCCAGCTCGTCGGCCAGCCCGGCGGACGCCCTTTGCTCAAAGGCTTTCAGTTTCTTTTCGAGTTCTTTTTGGTACGCGAGCACGGCTTCCAGCTTTCGGTTTACGTCCTGCGGGCCGGCGGAAAGATGTGTATTGATGGCGGCGAGCACGGCTTCGTGCTGGGCGATAAAATCATAGGCCGCCTGGCCGGCCACGGCCTCGATGCGACGCGTGCCGGCGGCGATGGCGCTTTCGGCGGTGATTTTTATGATGCCGATTTCGCCGGTCGTCGCGACATGCGTGCCGCCGCAGAGTTCGCGGCTGTAGCCGCCGATGTCTACCACGCGGACAGTCTTTCCGTATTTTTCGCCGAAGAAGGCGAGGGTGTCGGCGGGCTTTTTGTCGAATTCAGTCTCATAGGCCTCGACCTTGGTGTTATCGAGGACCTTCTCGTTTACCAGGCGCTCGATTTCCTGGAGTTGCGCATGCGTGACTGCTTCAAAATGGGAAAAATCGAAACGCAGACGATCCGGCGCGTTGAGTGAACCGGCCTGGCGGATGTGCGTGCCGAGCACGCTGCGGAGCGCCCAGTGCAGCAAGTGCGTCGCCGAGTGGTGACGCTGAATGGCGCGGCGGCGGACGACGTCGACTGAAAGCTCGGCCCGAGGGCCTGAGGCGGCAACCAAGGTGTTGCCGACGAGCTTGTGCAGATGACGTCCGGACTTGTCCTTCACGCAATCGATGATGCGGACAAACTGGCCATTGACGAGGGCGGTGCCCATATCGCCCGCCTGTCCGCCCATCTCGGCATAGAATGGCGTCTGGTCGAAGACGAGAAACAGGTCCTGATCCGAATAAATGGCGTCAACGAGCTGGGCCGGCGAAGTCATGTGCGTATAGCCAACGAACTTGGTCGGTTTTTGCTCGACGAGGCTTTGGCCTGCGGTGGCCGCGATGACCACGGCTTTCTTTTGCGCCGCTCGCGCCTGCTCGCGCTGCTGCTCCATGAGCCGGTCGAACTCCACGGTATCAACCGTCAGGCCGTTTTCGGCGGCCAGAAGCCTGGTCATATCGAGGGGAAAGCCGTAGGTGTCGTAGAGCACGAATGCCAGCAAACCGGGGATTTCCAGATTCTGCTTCAGCTTTTCAAGATGCTGCCGGGCCGACTCGGCATCAGCCAATTCGCTGTCATGCGCGTGGGCGGCTTTCTCGAGGTTCAGGAGCAATCCCATCGCCAGAACCGAGTAATACGCGGGATCCTCATTCGGAAGAACTTTGGAGGCGATTTTCTTGGCCAGATCGGTGAGGTTTTTCCGGTAGAAAACCAGGCCATGATCAAGCGTCCGGCCGAAATTTTCCTCTTCGCTGTGGATGACGCGGCGGATGATGTCCTGCTGTTGTTTCAGTTCGGGAAAGACCGACCCCAGTGATTCGACCACGGGCGCGACGAGCTTTTCGAAGAAGCCTGCTTCGAGCTGAAGCTTGGCGCCGTAGAGAATTCCGCGGCGAAGGATGCGGCGGACGACGTAATTGCGCCCATCGTTGCCCGGCATGATGCCGTCGGCGATGGCGCAGGAGACGCAGCGCGCATGATCGGCGAGCACGCGAAAGGCCACATCGATTTTTTCCTGTTCGTTCATGTTCCCGCGCCTGGCCGGGACGGTGCCCTTGTAGGTTTTTCCTGAAATTTCGGCGATTTTCTTCAACAGCGGCGTGAAAACATCGGCGCTGTAATTCGATGGCTCGGCGGAAAAGTCCGTGAAGCCCTTGGTCGTGGCGTAGATGCCGGCGACGCGCTCAAAGCCCATGCCGGTGTCCACGTGCTTGGCCGCGAGAGGGGAGAAGGTGCCGTCGGCATTGGCGTTGAACTGGATGAAGACGTGGTTCCAGATTTCGATGCAGCGCGGCGAGCCCTGGTTCACGAGGGCGCGGCCGGCCTGCTCGTCATCGCTTTCGAGCAGGTTGAAATGGATCTCCGAGCAGGGGCCGCACGGGCCGGTGTCGCCCATCATCCAGAAATTGTCCTTCTTGTTGCCGGGAACGATGTGAATGGCGGGATCGAGGCCGGCTTTCTTGAAAATGCCGGCCCAGATGTCGTAGGCTTCCTGGTCGAATTCGGCCGGGTCGTTTTTGGATTTGTCGGGCCAGTAGACCGTGGCGAAGAGACGCTTCGCCGGCATGCCCCAGACCTGCGTGATGAGCTCCCAGCCCCATTCGAGCGACTCTTTCTTGAAATAGTCGCCGAAGGACCAGTTGCCGAGCATCTCGAAGAGCGTGTGGTGATAGGTGTCGAAGCCCACGTCCTCGAGGTCGTTGTGCTTGCCGCCGGCGCGGATGCATTTTTGCGTGTCGGCCGCGCGGGTGTCGTGGCCGGGCTTCACGCCGGCCCACTTGGAAACGTCGGGCTTCCGGTCGCCGAGAAAGATGGGCACGAACTGGTTCATGCCGGCATTCGTGAAAAGCAGGCCCGGGGAATCGGGCAGCAGCGAGGACGACGGAACGATGGTGTGGCCGCGCGCGGCGAAGAAATCGAGAAAGCTCTGGCGGATTTCAGCGGAAGTCATGAAGGGGAGGGATTATCCACGAATTGCACGAATGGGTACGAATCTTTTCAGGGGACCCGACACATCCTATGAAGCCTGGGATGGCTCCCGCAATTGATCAAGAGCCCGGCTTTTGGGATGATGTCGGTCACAGATTGGCAACAATCGCGTCGGCCATCGCCTTGGTGCCGATGGACTTCCCGCCGAAGGCGATGTCGGCGGTGCGTGTGCCGGAGGTGACAGCCTTTTTCACGGCCGCCTCGATGCGGGCGGCGGTCTTTTCCAGGCCAAAGCTGAAGCGAAGCATGAGCGCAACGGAGAGGATTTGTGCGCAGGGATTGGCCAGGCCCTTGCCCGCGATGTCGGGCGCGGTGCCGCCGGCAGGCTCGTAGAGGCCGAAAGGCAGCCCAAGGGAGTTCTTGCCGGCGCCAAGCGAAGCGGATGAGAGCATGCCGAGCGAACCGCAGATGCAGGCCATTTCGTCGGAAAGGATGTCGCCGAACATATTTTCGGTCACGAAAACGTCGAACTGGTTGGGGTTGCGCACGAGCTGCATGGCGGCGTTGTCGACGTACATGTGCGTGAGCTCGAGCTCGGGTGCATGCTTCGCGACATAGTCGGTGACGGTCTTGCGCCAGAGCACGGAGGTCTCGAGGACGTTGGCCTTGTCGACGGAACAGAGTTTCTTTTTGCGCGAACGGGCGGCGGCGATGGCAGTGACGGTGATGCGCTCAATTTCACTTTTGCGATAAACCATGGTGTCCACGGCCTGGGTGTCGCCATCGGGCATCGTGGTGGTTTCCTTCGGCTTGCCGAAATAGAGGCCGCCGGTGAGCTCGCGGATGCAGACAATGTCGATGCCATCAGGGATGCGCTCGGTCTTGATGGGCGAGGCATCGGCGAGTTCGCGGTAAAGCAGGCCGGGACGGATGTTGGCGAAGAGGGTGAAATGCTTGCGCAAGGGGAGGAGAGCGGCGCGCTCGGGCTGTTCCTTGGGCGGAAGTTTTTCCCATTTCGGGCCGCCGACCGAGCCGAAAAGAATGGCGTTGGACTGTTCGCAAAGTTTGAGCGTGGAATCGGGCAGGGCCTTGCCATGATGGTCGATGCCGGCACCGCCGACGTCGGCAATCTGGTAGGCGAGGGTGAGGCCCTCCTGCTTTGCGACGTGCTCAAACACGCGCAGGGCCTCGGTCATGACCTCGGGCCCGATGTAATCTCCGGGAAGAACGGCGAACTTCAGCGTCGGCATAAAGGCTGATTAAGTAGCAGGGAAACGGGGGAGGGGAAGGGGATTTTTTGCATTGGTCCGGGCCGGGCTGTGGCGCCGAGGGGATGGGCGCGCTTGACGTTGAGAGGGAGGATAAGTCCTGTGGATCGGTAAAAATGAACATCCATGTTCTGCCTGCAGGGCCCATCGAGACCAATGCCTACCTGCTGACCGAGCCGGCAAGGGGCGAGGCCGTGCTGATCGACGCGCCGGGCGGTGTCTGGGCGGATGTGGAGCCGATTTTAAGTGAAGAGAAATGTCGGCTGGTGGAGCTGTGGCTCACGCATGGCCACTGGGACCACATGCAGGGCGCGGCGGAGGTAGTGCGTGCGACTGGCGCGAAGGTGCGCGCGCATGCGGACGACCGCGCGCTGATTGAGACGCCGGCGGTGATGGCGCGCTTTTTAATGCCAGGCATGCGGCTGGAGCCGGTAAAGGTGGATGGGTGGTTGCAGCCGGGCGAAAGAATTCAGGCCATGGGCGCGGCGGTCGAGGTGCGGCATGTGCCGGGTCATTGCCCGGGCAATGTGCTGTTTTATTTTGCGACGGGCGGGACAGCATTTGTGGGCGATGCGCTTTTTGCCGGCAGCATCGGGCGAACCGACCTGCCCGGCGGGGATTTTGACACCTTGGAAAAATCAATTCGCGGGCAGATCTACACGCTGCCGGACTCGACAAAAGTTTTTCCTGGCCATGGGCCGGATACGACGGTGGGCGCCGAAAAACAGAACAACCCCTATGTCCACGGTTGATCATGAATTTTTCATGCGGCGTGTACTGGAGCTGGCGCGCCGTGGCTGGGGTGACACGCATCCCAATCCGATGGTGGGCGCCCTCGTCGTCGAGAACGGCGAGATCGTGGCCGAGGGGTTTCACGCGCGGGACGGCGCGCCGCACGCGGAGCGCATGGCTTTGCAGGCACTCGGGCGAAAACCAAAACCGGGTGCGACACTCTATGTGACGCTCGAGCCCTGCTCGACACCGGGACGCACCGGCGCATGCACGGAGGCGATCACCGCCGCCGGTCTCAAGCGGGTGGTGGCGGGCGCCACCGATCCGAACCCCGCGCATGCTGGACGGGGCTTCGATCTGCTGCGAGCGGCGGGCATCGAGGTGACGACCGGCGTGCTGGAGCGCGACTGCGTGGACGTGAACCTAATTTTCAACCACTGGATCACGCGCGGCCTGCCGTTTTTCGCGGCGAAGTCAGCCGTGACGCTCGACGGTCGCATCGCCTGCCGCACAGGTGAGTCGAAGTGGATCACGGGCGAGGCCGCGCGTGCGGACGTGATGCGCTGGCGGCGGCTGTTTCCCGCCATCGCAGTGGGTGCCGGCACGATCCTGAAGGACGATCCCCGTCTCACTGCGCGGCAGGGCGGCGAAGAGTGGTGTCCCGTGCGGTTCGTGTTCGACGGATTGCTGCGCACCGTGGCTGATCGCGGCCTGCCGCAGGTTTACCGCGATGAATTTCGCGAACGCACGATCGTAGTGACGACGCCGCACGGCGGGATGGGCTATGTGCGCAAACTGCGGGAATCGGGCGTGCAGGTGTGGATCATGCCGACGCCCACGCCGCGCGTGGGCCTGGCTGATTTTCGTAAAAAATGCGCGGAGGAAAGGATCACCGGCGTGTTTTTCGAGGGCGGGGCGCAGCTGGTGAGCGAATTTTTGCAGGCGCGCGAACTGGACTACCTGTTTGTTTACCGTTCACCGGTGCTTTTTGCCGATGACAAGGCCAAGGGGATGTTCAGTGGATTGCGCACGGAAAAAATCGAAAACGCGGTGCGGCTCGTGGACGTGCGGCATGAGTCCTTTGGCGACGACATATTGATGCGCGGACGCGTGGTGTATCCGGAGAAATTATTCGTGGATGAAACTGTTTTTAGCATCCGGTAACCTTCATAAGGCGAGAGAGCTGCAAGCGCTGGCGGACGCCGAAGGCCTGCGCGTGGAAATCGTTTCGGCCAGCACGGCCGGCGGAATGCCGGCGGTGGCGGAGGACATGGGGACGTTTGCCGGCAACGCGGGCAAAAAAGCGCGGGCGTTGCGTGCGCGATTACCACCAGAGGCGTGGGCACTAGCGGATGACAGCGGGTTATGTGTTGATGAGCTCGGCGGCGCACCGGGCGTGGAATCGGCCTATTACGCGGGGCTGCAGTCAGATGATGCCGCGAACCTCAAAAAACTTGTTGAGGTGATGAGCGATGTGCCGGAAGGCCGGCGTGGAGCACAGTTTGTCTGCGTGCTTTTTTTAGTCGGGCCGGCCGGCGAATTTATTTTCGAAGGTCATTGCGAGGGCGGGCTGCGACGCGAGCCGGGCGGTGGCGGCGGGTTTGGTTACGATCCGATATTTGTGCCGGCCGGCTATGACCGAAGTTTTGCCGAGCTGGGTGACGAGATCAAAAACCGCCTGAGCCACCGTGCCCGGGCCTGGACGAAGCTGGCGGACTGGTTGCGGAGCCGGACGTGAAGGGCTTACAATGCCTCGAGCTTGGTACAAACGTCGCTGATGAGAAATTCTGGCGTGGAGGCGCCGGCGGTGACGCCGACGGCAGTGTATTTCTGCATCTCGGCCGGATCGAGTTCGACGGCCGTCTCAATGTGATAGGTCGGCAGGTTTTGCTGGCGGGCAAGGGCGGCAAGTTTGACCGTGTTGGCCGAGTGATGACCGCCGATGACGACGATGGCCTGTGCGCCCTGGCGGGCGAGGGCAACGACGTCGTTCTGGCGGTCTTTCGTGGCCTGGCAGATCGTGTCAAAGACGACGACCTCGGGAAATTTCTTTTTCGCGTAGTCGGCAAGCTCGTAAAATTCATGCATGAACATGGTCGATTGCGACACCATGCAGGTCTGGCCGAGCGCTGGCAGCGCATCGATATCGGCCCGGTCCTTGATGAAATGGCCGCGGCCCTCGGTGTAACCCATGAGGCCGATGGCCTCAGGGTGATTTTTGTCGCCGAAAATGATCGTGGCGTAACCTTTTTTAGCGTGAAGACGGATCTTGCCGGCGATGATGCCGACGTCCGGGCAGGTCGCGTCGCGGAAATCCATGCCCAGGTTTTTCAAATACGTGCGGCGTTCGGGTGAGATGCCGTGGGCGCGCACGACCATGACGGGGTTGTCGCCGGGAGCCTGTTCCACCGCGACCTCGGCGCGGCTTTGGTAATCGCCGACCTCGCGCACACCTTCGCGCGAAAGGACCTCCATCATCTGGCGGTTGTGAATGAGCGGACCGTCGGTATAAACCGGATGGCGGCCCTGCTTGGCATATTCGCGCGCGATATCGATGGCGCGTTCGACGCCCCAGCAAAAGCCGGCGCTCTTGGCTCGGAGAACTTTCATGTCCGCATAGTGCGTAGCTGATGGCAGGGCGTCAAATCGGGAAGCATGTCGATTGGGGTGATCGTTCACCGTACCTGTGACTGGCGGGTCTTTCCGGGTGGCCTCCGACCCTGTCCGTCAATCCAGGGTATCCTTTGATCTCTCGGCGAGGGTGGGGCCATCGTTCGCCACAGCGCAGTCTTTTGCATTTGTCAGCGTGTCCTCGCGAACCAGATAAAGGGGGCGGTGTTTCACTTCAAGAAACAGCCGGCCGATGTATTCTCCGATAATGCCGAGGATAAGGGTTTGTACTCCTCCGATAAACAGCACGGTCACGATGAGGCTGGTCCATCCGCGCACGGTGCCATGATACAACCAGGTAATGACGGCCCAGAGCGTGATCAGCGATGCGGTGCCGAACAATCCGGCGCTGATCAGCGAGGCGAGGCGGAGGGGCTTGATCGAGAAGCCGGTCACGCCATCGGCTGCAAACCGCAGCATTTTGGTGAGACTGTACTTGGTCGTCCCGGCGGTCCGCGCCGCGCGGTCATAAGGCACCGCAACCTGTGGATATCCAATCCACGCGACCATTCCGCGGACAAACCGGGAGGTCTCGGGCAGGAGGAGGAAGGCATCAACCGCCCGCCGGCTCATCAAACGGAAGTCGCCGGTATCGGGGGGGATCGACACCTCGGCCAGAAATCCGATCAACCGATAGAAGATCTTGGCCGTGGCGAGCTTGAACCATGTTTCACCCGCGCGCGACCGGCGCTGGCCATAGACAATGTCAAAACCTTCGGCCCGCTTGGCGAGCATGGGCGCAAGCAGTTCGGGCGGATCCTGCAAATCGGCGTCGATGATCAGCACCTCGCTGCCTCGCGATCGCTTCAGTCCTGCGGTCAGCGCCATTTGATGGCCAAAATTGCGGCTGAACCGTATGCCGTGCAAACGGGGATCGCGCCTGGCTTCGGCGGCGATGATTTCCCAGGTGCGATCAAGCGAGCCGTCGTCAACGGCGACGATTTCGTAGCTCCGTCCCGTGGCCTGGGCGGATGCATGTAAGCGGGCCATGGTCTGCGCAAGGATGCTTTCCTCATTATAACACGGAACGACGATTGAAAGACTGGGGGCGTCGGTCATGGCTGGCATTCTCATGATGGGAATGCGGCGGTTGGCCTTCAAGCAACTTCCATGATCCCTGTCAGGGCGGATTGACGTGAAGCATGCCGGACAGCGCTGACCTTATGCGATGATAGGGCTGGCAGATTGTCGTTGATTCACCCCGCCCGAAACCGATTATCACCGTTGCGAGCCTGCTCATGAATTTTTTCTCCCGCGCCAAAGCCCAGTTCGCGAGCGATGTGCCTCGGCTTGGTTTTGCGGTGGTTTTAACAGTCCTATTTCTTGTCCTGGCAGCGATCGGAGCCTATCATCACGAGTTGTGGCGGGACGAGATGCAGGCGTGGCTCATTGCCCGGGATGTGCCGAACATCTCGGCTTTGCTCGAACAGACACACTATGAAGGCCATCCCCCGCTCTGGATTCTATTGTTGCGCCCGCTGACTTTTTTGACCCATCGCCCGGAAGCGATGCAGGTTCTGACCTGGGTGCTTGCTGGCGCCACGATTTTTATCATTTCCTATTACGCGCCGTTCAGTCGCCTGCTGAAGACACTCCTCGTCTGCAATTATTATCTGTTGTTTGAGTATGGCATTGTCTGCCGGAATTATCTCCCCGGCATTCTTGCCTTGTCCGTGGCCTGCATTTTTTTCCCTTCGGCCCAAGAGCGGCCCTGGCCCTTCGTAATTTCGCTCGTCGTGGCGGCATTCTCCAGTGTCCACAGCTTGATTGTCGCTGTTGCGATGGCGGCGGCTTTTTGGGGGAGTTGGGCGTGGAGCGCTTTCCGGTCGGAAAAAGAGCGGAATATGGAGGGGAAGGCCTTTCGTATTCTGCCGCTGCTGGCCTTCATTGCCGGCACCGGCTGGGCTGTCTATTTTGTCATTCCCCGGGCGGACACCTTTTATCCTTCTGCTGCCGGCTGGCACTTCCATTGGCATCCTGACCTAATGGCGGGCGTATCGTGGGCGTTTGTCTGGTCGCACTTTCCGTGGCCGAGACCTCCCGGTTTTTTCTGGATTCCACCATGGCAGACGCCGTTTCCCTCATTCGATCCCAATCTGGCCTTTGTTCTTTCGGCTATACTTTTTTTTGGAGCGATTTTTCTACTGAGACGACACCTTGAGGCGCTCTTAATCTATATTGTTGGGACAATCGGCGTGGCGGCGTTTCTCTATACCAAATACCTCGGTTTCAGCCGGCACTCGGGGTTTCTATTTCTCACGTTCCTGTTCGCTTTATGGATGAAAAAAACAACAGACGCTTCCCGGGGACCCCCCCGTGCCGCCTGGATGGACTCGATCGGGGAGGTCGTCTTCTTTGTCATGCTCGCCATGCAAGCGATCACCGGCTTATGGGCCTTCAGGGAGGATTACCAACGGCCTTTTTCCTGCGGGAAAGAGGTGGCGGAATTTATCACGGATCACCATCTTCAAAACGAGTTTATCGCGGCCGGGTGGGATTGGTCGGGATCGACGGTGGCCGGGTATTTGAACCGATCCCTCTACTATCCCAACACCCGGCATTATGGTAGCTTTACCCACTGGGACACGCAGCGGGATCAAAACGTTGAGGACGAAGAGTTCTTCCGGCGCGCCGCTAACGAGGCGAAAGGCGCATCGATGGTGATCGTGCTCGATCACCCCTTGGACGATAAGTTCATGCAGGCCCACGGCATCCAGTTGCTCGCCCGATTCGAGGGATCCCTGACCTCATTCGAGGACTATTATGTGCATTTCTTTTCGGGAAAACCGACCATCTCCGCGGTGGATGCGGCGGCAGGAGTCCACGGCGGTGGAAACCTGGCGAATACCTCGAAATAAAACCCTGTTTCTGACGGATGGGGGCCGTTTTTGAATGTGCTGGTTCAGCCTCTGAACAGCCCATTTGGATTTACGGCTGCGGCTTCTTGATCAGTTTGGCTCCGGCCCAGTCGGCGTGATCACAATGATTTCCGTCCCCTGCGTCCGTCACCACCAGCTTAAGGATCGCGGCTCCGGAAACATCGATCCTGAGCCTTTTCGGCGGATCACCGGCGTGCAATATCTTGGACTCGTATGTCTTTCGGTTGTCCACCCAGACCTCAAATGTCACGCTTCCAATCCCTCCGATTTGGGAGTCATCGACCCCGATATCCGACTCGAAGGAACGGTAGCCGCCGTTGAGGTCGAAGTGTATTTCCGATGACGCGTGAGTCCCCAATCCGAAGGAGTATTTACGTCCTTGCAGCATCAAGGGGGTTTGGTCGAAAGACTGGTCGAACCGCAAGGTGCCGTACGATTGTTGCACCGAGGCTGGCTCAAGTGCGCTCAGCCAAATAAACGCCGGCGGGGCCTCGTTCGCCTGATCTTGCGAAATTTCTTCCATGTTGCGCTCGCGAACATCGTAAACGGAATAGCGCATCCCAAGGCAACTTTGATCGTAAATCACCCGGTAGCGGCGGGCCCAGGCTGTACGATCCACATGATAAAGTCCTTCTTCCTCCGGCCCCACCAGAACGTATGTGACCGCAACATTTTTGATCAAAGCGGGATTGAACTCCCGGTAAACCCGGGCAACCAGCTGCTCTGTTTCCTCATCCGCAAATCCTGTCGCCCTTGTGTAAGCGCCGTTGACCACCCGCCGTCCGGCGAGGGCCGGTACCAGGTGAACGGTCGAATTTGCCGTCAGGAACACAGCATCCTTTGGCGTGTTGATCCTGATCCATTCGGCCACGAGACGGTCACCGGCGCTGAAGAGCTCTTCCGGCTGGCGCTGGTATCTGATCGTCCATTCGATCGCCGTCGGTATAAGTGCGCTGAGTGACACCAGCAAGCAGGCGATAAATTTCAGCCCCGAGGATTTTTTCCAGCAGAAGGACAGAAGCCGTCCTGCATAAATGCAGAAAACCAGATCCAAATAGAGGAAGAACTTGTTACTATCGCCCCAGTTTGGAGTGAATCGATAAAAATTGATCACCGCGAAATAAAACCCGGTCACGGCCAGCAGGATGAACAACCCAACTTCTCTCCGCCGTTCCCGCTCCGAGCCTCGCATCCAGTAGCCAAGGGAAAAAAATGCGCCAAGCAGGCCGAGCGCTGGTTGCAGGCCGGCGGCGCGAAGCCAGAACCAGGCTCTCTGCAAATGCAGAAAACGGGGGATTTCCGGCAATGAGCCCAGTTGCTGGGCGACGTCAAAACCGGAGAATCCAGCGGTTTTTTTTTGGGAAAAAATAAAGCCCAGCTGCAGTCCGATCGGAATCATGGCCAGACATACGGCGATGATTTTAAACAATGTGTGGGGCGATCGGCTTTCTCGACTGGAAGAAGGGACGGCTTTAGGCAAATCCCCGGCCGGTTTGGCCCGCCCGATGGGATCATCAGCCACGGTCAGCCGGATCAATCGGGTGACAAACCCGTTGCGAGGGGGCCTCGGTGAAGGCGTCATTCGCGCGGGCGGCGTTCGCTCAAACCACACCATCAGTCCGGCCAGTGGGCCCAGAATCAGGAAAGTGTGCATGTGAAACAGCGGCAGAAAGGCGATCAGTCCAAGAAGAAAGTAGGTGGTTCGATCGGTCACCGTCTGTTCGGAATACCTCCGGTACATGGCTGCCAGAACGAGCATGGCTAGAGGAAACCCGAACAGGAACGGCAGCTGCGGCTGGAAATAATCAATGATGACGTTAAGAAAATTATAGTAAGGGTAGGTGAGATGGTCCGAGACGCTCTGCCATGAGCTAAGCGACAAAGGCACGCTGCCGGACGGATATCCGGCGAGGCCGAACGCCAGATTGACGATGCCGATGTGGCCGAAGAAAAACAAAAATCCTGCGAAGAGGGTGGCGGAGCGGGTCTTAAGGACGGAGTAGAGAAAGTGGCAGGTCAGGGAGCAAAGCGCGAAGGCGAACAAAACCATTGGGATCTTGAGGCTGTAAAAAAGAGAAAAACCTCCCCGGCACAGGATGGCGGAAAAGAAATCGGCCATGAAATGATAGCTCAGCTTGGCGACGGCCGATTGCGGATTCAGCGGAGGAAAGATGTTCTGCTCCAAGAAGGCGGACACCGTGCCCATATGGAAGGCCAGGTCCTGGGTGTTGCCGCGAAACAGGATATCGCCGTTGCCATTGATCCAGACGCAGACGGCAAAATAAAGGGTGACCAGAAAAGTCGGAACAAAGCTTGCCTGCCAGAATCGTTTGTCGACGGTGCAGAGCGACGCAAACCAGGCGAGATTTCGCCGCCGGAATCTCCAGGCGTAAAGGTTGAAGCCAAGCATAAGTCCCGTGACGCCGATGACCGCGCCGGGATTGAATCCGAACGCCAGCGAGAGGAGGAAGACGGCCCAGGTGCTCCAGAAACAGCCGAGAATGACGGCGGAGGCCAGGCGCACGAGGAAGTCGCCGCGACTGATCGAGAATTCCTCGTCGATCACAAAGCCCAACCACACAAGACAAGATAAAAACAGGATGCTGAGCATGATCGTATCCCGGGTTTCAGCCGTTCAAAATTGTCTCCTGAAACGCGCCATCGGTGTGTGGACACGCCGCTGCCTTTCGCAAAGCCCTGATTCACGGATGCTCATTGCCCGAAGAGGTAGCGCCGCAAATCCAATGCATCAAGGGCGGCGTGGCGTTCATCGGTCCACACAATGGTGCTGCCTGGTGGCTCGGGCGCATATTCCGTCAAAGTGCGCTTGACCCGGCCATCGTCCTCCTCGGCGGGCAGCCACGCTGTGATCCGGGCGAGCTGTTCCGGACGGCAGAGCAGAATATATTGGGTGTTGGTTGCATCCCAGTCGCGTGTTTCGGCGGTGCTGCTGATTTCGGTGAAAACGTTGAGGGCCGACCAGCCCAGACTGTGCGCCGTCGCACCTATGATCGGGAAGAGCGTACTGTAGCGATTTGTGGCGTGGATCGCGAGCAGCCCATGCCGGTTGTCCAGCCGAGAAAAATAGGCCGCCAGTGCCTCGCGTGTCAGCAGGTGCGCAGGAATTCCATCCCCGGTGAAAGCATCGATGACAATGAGGTCGTAGTCGGTGTGTGATGCCTCAAGGCCTTTCCGCCCATCCCTCTGCTGAATATTAATCTGACCGCGGGAATCCGAAATATACGTGAAAAAGTCGCGCGCGATGCGGATTGCCTTGGGATCGATGTCCCAGAAGTCGATGCTGTCACCCGGGCGGGCATAAGCGGCCAGGGTACCGGCGCCGAGGCCGACGACACTCATTCGGAAGGAGGGATGGGCCTTTTGCAGTTCCTCGATCATCCGGCCGACACCAGTGCTCTCACTGTAATAAAGGGTCGGTCGGCGCCGGGTCACGGCATCGGTGGTGATTTGCGAGCCGTGCGTGGTGGTCTCGTTGGAAAGAACCAATCCGTTTTCCTCGAATCTCAGGGTTGTGCAGCCGTAGATGTTGCGGAAGCGCCGGACGCGGATCGTTCCGGCGGCCCCAGCTTGCGTTTGCTGCCAGGCCACGCCGGCGATGGGTGCGGCCACGATCACGATTACGATCGCCATCGTCAGCCCGTCACGGCGGGCGATCAGACGCAGCAGCCCCAGGGTCAGGAAGACACAGGAAACAATGAGGAATTCCGAGGGGCGCAGGAAGAGGACCGGTGCGCCCAGACTGGCAAACAGGCCGCCCAGCACGCCGCCCGCGGCCAGTGCCAGATAAAAGAAATCAAACCGTTCCCGGGGGCGGCTGTCATGGATAAGACCGTTACCAAAGAAACTGCCGGCGGCCGTCAGCGATATCAGCCAGAATGTTGCCCCGCCGTTGACGGTGGCGTTGCTCACGCCCTTGGTTAGCATGAACCCGGTGAGACTGATCGCGAGCCAGCCAAGGCAGATCAGAGTGAAGCGCGGCTGCCACCGACCGGAAAATATGACAAGAAAGCTCAGGAGATAGGCGCCGAAGGGGCCTACCCACGCCAGCGGATTGGAGCCGATTTCCGCGGCTAGATGATGGGTCGCGCCCAGCATGCCCAGACAGGTAAGGGCGCTCAAGCCCGTCCATTTTGCAACCTGGGGCAATGTGATCGGTTCGGAAACCGATTCAGCTGCGGGAGAAGAATCACTGCAACGCAGATAGGCCAGGCTGCCTGCGCTGATCAAGGCCGCGAGTGCCCACAGCAATCCATGCCAGAGCATGATCTGATCCGAGAGGTTGATGGCCCGTTCGATGGTGAAGGGATAGAGCAGCACGGCGGCAAGACCGCCGGCATTTGAAAACGCGTAAAGATAATAAGGCACCGGCTGTCCCTGGCGCCGCAGCCAGCCGTGCATCAATGGCGCCATGCTGAAAAGCAGAATCATCGCGGGCAGGGTCGCCAGCGCCAGGGTGCACACAATCCCACCGAGTCCCGTCCAAGGGCTTTGGTACACCCAGTTGAGCCGGCCGGACAATGCTCCGATTAACGCGAGACTGGCCGTGGCCGTCACTTGCGTGAGCGGGCGGCGCTTGAGCAGCCAGATCGCCCAGATGTAGGCCAGTAACAGAGCCAGCTGAAAATAAAGCATTACGCCAAGCCAGGTCGGTGCGGCGCCGCCCTGTACCGGCAGCAACAATTTACCCACCAGGGGCTGCACCGTGAAGGACAGGAATGACGCCAGCGGCACAATGGCGATCACGATCCAGAAAAGCACCCTGGGGAAAAAAGTGGCCGGAATGAAAAGGCTTTTGAGGTTGTGCAGGGGTTTCATGGATGGGACGTCGGGGGTGCGTAAAAAGCTGCTTCATTATTGCACTCGATCGCTCAGGCTGTTTGCAGGTGGAGAAGTGGATGCGGGCACATCGTCACGCAGCGGAAGGACTGGCACACTTGCCATGGAGTCGTCTTTCGCGTTTGCCGGCGGCCGGCCGAGACCGGCCGCAAGAGCCAGGGCCGACTTGAACGGCGAGGCCGCGATCGATGGATAGGCTTCGCACGGCGTCCAGCAATTCGGGCAGCGGGCCTCGGCCACCGCGCGGCGGACGCCATCGCGCCGGGCGGCCTCGATGATCGGCATGAAGGCATAGCCGGAGTTGCGAACATTGCCCAGCGGCTTGTCCCAGATTGTGCAAGGGTACACCGCCCCTTTTTCGGACAGATACACGCTGGAAAGCAGTGCGGAGCAGTGGATGTTGGTCCGGCCTTGCGCCAGATACCGCATCGCTTCTGCGCGATAAATGCGCTCAATCGCCCGCATGGCCGTCGTGCCGCTGCGTTTGGGCTTGGCGGCGGCCAGACGCAGCGCCGCAGCAATTTCGCCCCGGTGGGCCGCGCCGCCAAAGCCGTCGCCCTGGGTCTTTGCGGCGGTGTTGCCGTAATAATGCTGCGAGAAATGAGGGATGTTGAGATGCAGGGTGCTCCAGTCGATCAGCGGTTCCGAGCGCTCGGCGAGCGCGTCGTTGAGCGAGGCAAACGTTCGTTCGACCAGCTCCGATGTGGTGAAGCCGCATGAAGCCTTATGCCCGTGCAAAGTCATGCCGACGAAGACGTGCTCTGCCCCGAGCAGGCGGCGCAGCGCCGCGAAAGTGTCGATCGCATGGGCGAAATCGTTGCGAATGCCGCGCAGCCGGTCATTGAGCTCGGGTGGACCGTCAATCGAGACGGAAACGACGAGGCGAGCCCGCACGGTCCGTTTGATTTCCGCCGCGGCCTGCTCGATCCGCTTGGTTGCGATGCCGTTGGTCGGAAAATGTACTAGCAGCAGGTCGGGGCAGGCCTCGGCGAACGCCTGGATCACCTGCACGAAATCGGGCCGGTCGGTCGGCTCGCCGCCGGTGAAATCAATCCACTGGAAAAACGGGTTGGCCGTTGCAATGGATTTCACCTCCTCCAGCGAAAGTTCGCCGTCGAGGCCGCCGGGCGTTTCTTTCACCTTCCAGATATCGCAATAGACGCAGCGCGAATAGCAGCGCTTGGTGACGACAAAATTGAGCTTGGTCGGACGGCCTTCCAGGCCGGCGGCGGCGCTGGCGGTGCGCAATGCGAGCTGGCTCCACGAGTAAAGCTTGGTGCTCATGGCGACAAGGGCGGCGCCGACCTGCCCGCCGGGGTGGCTGCTCCCTTCGATTCGGTTTGCTCCGCTTTGGGCGGCTGGGGTGCTAGGGCCTCGGCAGCGAGCTTATCAACATCGACGGGCGGACCATGGATCTTCCCCTGGCCGCCCATCACCGTGCGGGCGTAAGCGGTATCGAGGCGGAACAGCGCGAACTGGACCGCCTCGGCATTTTTGCGAGCCGCGACGGTCGCATGGGTATCGAGAACGAGCTGCCGCCAAGGATCCGCAAAGCGTGACTCGCAATTCACCCAATAGTCCCAGTGCAGATAAATTCCCCCCGGATATTGGTCCACCAGCTGGTTCAGGTCGGTGCGTACCTCGTTCTCCATGTCGTCGAACTGCGCGGCATTGCGCCCGAGCATGTTCCAAACGCACGGGTCGGTGGAGATGACGAGCGCCCCGGTGGGCAGCCTGGCCGCTGCTTCGCGGATAAATTCAATATCGGCCCGCGCCTGGTTCGATTCGCGGCCGCGAGTCGGAACATAATGCATGGTGGCTACCCAGTTCATAACGAGAGCCGCACCGAACAAACCGAGCATCGGCGGCTGCCGGCGCAACAAAGCGAACAATGCCGACGCGCCAATACCCGCAAAAAGCGCCACTGGCACTGCCGACACCACCGCATAGCGGGAGCTGGCCCCATACCAATAGCCGCCGGCGTAAAAAAGCACAAACGTGCCCCATGAAAGAAGAAACCAAAGGCTCAGTCCAAGCACGAGGCGTCTTTGGCAAAGAACCGCCCATCCCAGTCCGGCGAGTGCCAGCACGGTGCCCCCGAGAGGAAACCATTTTCCCTGGACAAAATAACCCGCGTTGCTGCTCAAGTTTTTGGCCAGAAAGGCCACGTCGAAACGCCGGCCGTCGGTCGCGCCCCAGTTCTCCGTGTGCACGGACCATAGTTGGAGCAATGTCGGTGTCACCAGCGCCAGCGAAAGGGCAAATGCCGCCCAAGTGGTCCGGTCTTCGAGGAATTTCCGGTCCGCCGCCCAGAGCAGGCTCGCGGCCACGGGATAAACGAGCAGCGATTCGGGACGAAAATAGGCTGCGAAGGCGGCGGTCGTTGCGAGGAGGAGGCCGGTGACTGGCGAGCTTTCGCCGGTGGCCGGGTTAAGCGAGCGGGCGTGAAGACACACCGCGAAAAAGAGGGCTGCGACGGTCGCCGCCGCGCTCGGCTCCACCGCGGCTGTCCGACCCCACCAAAGGACCAGCGGCGTGAATAGAAAGCAAAGCGTCGCAGCGATCGGGGCACCCATGGGAAGCGCCCATGTTGACAGTACCAGTGCGAAATAAAGTACCGTAGCAGTGAATCCGACCATTACCCTGACGGTTGTCTGAGCCACATTCTCCGAGGCTCCAAACAGACTGAAGGCCCACGAAAGCAAATAGGGTTGTCCGTTGGGTTGCTTGTTCACCGACGCATCATGTACGACAAAATCTCCATATTCGGCATCAGCATGGCTGGCGTATTCCGCCCGGCCGGTGTGGGCAATCGTCTGGCCGATTTGCATGTAGATATGCTCGTCGTAAAAGATACGGTTGGTATCGGGGGCCAGTCCGCAGGCGAAATAGCCGAGTACGCCCAAGCCGAGGCCGGTGAGCAGATGCCGGCGGCCAAGCAAACGCCCCAAAGGTGTGGCTATCCCGGCAAGGCCTGCCGCGCCTAGCGCCAGGCAGGCATGCATGCCCCAAACGGTTGTCACCGGAACCCAGGCGCGCTGTTCGTCCAGCGTATGTTCGCTCACGAGGCGATAAGCCCAGAAGGCCATGAGTCCCAGGGCCGCGAGACAAAACCAAGGCCATGAAAGGCGGAGCCAGCGGGGGGCTGGGGCCAGACAGGGTTGAGTGGAAGCCGGGGAAGAGAGGTCCATCACGGGTTCGTCAGGTTTGGGCCTTGTGATTGGCCGTGTCGCATTTTGTCAGCAAGGCCGAGCCAAGTGCAAGATGTTGCACACCACTCTCCAGCCACGCTTCGACGACGCCCGCGCCGTCGTCGGACATGGGTTTGCCGTGCATGTTAAGGCTGGTGTTGATGATGGCGCCGGTGCCGGTGAGCGCCTTCACCCGGGTGAGCAGGCGATACCATGGATCGGCTTCGTCTGGCTCCACCATCTGCGGGCGGCACGAACCGTCGGGGCCGGTGGCGCCGGCTAGCGCGGCACGACCTTGCGGCGTGGTGAGAAATCCTCCGGTCATATGGCGGTTGATGTCGCGCGGTCCGCGAAAGTCGGCGAGTAGCTCCGGCGCCTCGGAAAGTAAAATGGCCGGGCAAAAGGGTTGGTACCAGACCCGGCGCTTCAGCCGGAGATTGAGGTCATCGCGGGCGGCGATGTTGTCGGCACGGGCCACGATGCTACGGGCGCCGAGCGCGCGGGCGCCGAGTTCCATCCTGCCCTGGGCCCACATGACAATTTCGCCGGCCGCAACACGTTCGGCGACGGCTTGCGCGATGTCCATGGGCTGGGTCAACGTGGCCGAGGCCTCGCGGGCAATGCGCTTGGCATCGCGGCCGAGGTCGCCGTGGTCGAGGCCGAGTCGGAAATCTGAAAAGGGAACCGGCCGCTGTCCGGTGACCTTTTTCCAGGTGGCCAGCGCAGCTCCCAAGGCTAGGCCGCCGTCGCCCATGGCCGGGCATACTTCGAGGCGGGTGACGCCGGGCGTGGTCCGGATGAGACGATTGACCTTGATGTTCGAAGCGACGCCGCCGGCATAGCCGAAGGCGCCGCATCCGGTCGCCTCGACCAAAAGGCTGAAAAAACGTGGCACGATCTGCTCCAGTGTCTGCTGCGCCATCCGGCAGACCGATTCGCGTGGCGTGCACCAGATGACGCGCGCCACTTCACGGGCCATGCGCGAGGGTGGAATCGAGCAGCGCAGCACCGGCAGGCCGCGGTGGTCGGGCTTGAGCGAGAACCATTTCAAAAATAAATTTTTTTCGAGCGGGACATCGGCGGCGTAGGTGGCCAGGGCCATGACCTTGCCCTCGTCCTCCAGCGGGCGCATTTGCAGCTCGTTGGTGACATGCTCGAAAAACAGGCCCAGCGAGGCGGAGCCGGGAATCGAGATGAGCGGCGTGAGTTCGCCGTTTGCCTCGGTCCAGCGCCAGACCGAGCCGGATTCGCCGTCGCCGATGCCGTCCAGCGTGACGATTAAGGCATCCTCGCCCCATTTCGGCCAGAATGCCGCCGAAGCCGCGTGCGCAGCATGATGGTCGACGAGGAAAACGTCCCTTGAGGATACTTTTAAATCGGCGGCCAGCGCGTGACGGGCCCAGCGGCGCAGCAGGGAATTGGTCGGCCGCTGGGTAAGGAAATATTTTGTGCGCAGGGTCAGCCCGTGCAACGGCCCGGGCGGGACGAGGCGCCGGCGCAGCTGATAATAATTCTCCTTCATCCAGGGAAACTGGCGGGTGAGGGCCTTGGCTGGATCCGAGGTTGTGATGGCCCAGGCCAGCCGCCGGCCTTCCGCGGCCTGCCGCATCGCAGCAAGCGCGCGCCGGGGCAGGCCGACGTCAAGTTTGCGTCCGCTCAGGCGTTCTTCGTTCAGAGCCAGGGCGACTTTTCCTTCGATGACGAGGGCGGCACCGGCATCGTGGCCGTCCCATACGCCAATCACGGCGTCATAGGATGGGCTCATGCAGTCCGGGCGGCGGTTTTTTTACGGCGGGAAAGTCCTTCCAGCAGACGCCAGCCATATGCGAGCCAGGTGCCGGGGCGGTGGAGTGAGATTTTGGAATAACCGGCGGCGCGCGGCCGTTCATGGGTCGGCACCTCGGCGATCCGGTAGCCGAGGGCGAGCGAAGCCATGATCATTTCCATTTCAATGGTGGTGTGGCGCGAATGCAGGTCGAGCCGGCGAAACACTTCGGTGCGGATGGCGCGAAAGCCGTTCTGCGAGTCCGACAGGCGGCTGTTGAAGCGCCGGTTTATCAGGTAGGTGATCAAGGCGGATCCGGCCAGGCGGAGAAGTTCATCGCCGCCGCCGTGGAGTTCGTCGGAACCGCCGAGCTGGCGAGAGCCGGTCACATGGTCGGCCCGGCCATTCTTGATCGGTGCAACCAGAAGGGGAATATCAATGGGATCGTGCGAACCATCAGCGTCGACGAAGACGCAAATCGGGGTCTTCACGCTTTCGACGGCGAGGCGCAAGGCTGCCCCTTTGCCCAGGCCCTTGTCGCGCACGACCAGGGCTCCGGCCTCGGCGGCCACTTCGGCGGTGCGGTCGGTTGAACCGCCTTCGACGACAATGACCTTGGCTGCGTAAATGAGACACTCACGCACCACGGTGCCGATGGTGGCGGCTTCGTTGCGAGCGGGTATGATGGCGGTCACTTCACAGTCAGGCCGGATTTCCCGGTTGAGCAGATCGGTCGTTTTCGTGCGACCCTGGCGCAGCATGCGTCGTGCGCGCAAAAGCACGAAAAGATCCTCGTCCTTGCCGAAACAAAGCGGAGCACTTTCCTCGACGGGGGTGGGACTGGGCGGCAGTTCAGGCGTGACCACGCCGCCCTGCAAGGAGCGGGGCCGGGCCAGAAAGGCGCTGCGGGTATGGGTCAAGCCAAAGATGGTCATGGCGGGTGGTCGTCGGGCGAGCCGATCAAGAACTACCAGGTAAAGAAAATACCTCGATTATAGGTGGTGGTGTCCGGCGAAAAAGGAGGCGGATTACTGACTAGGGTCTTATTAAAATAATAAGTTCGGTTGGTGGGCGGGTAATAGACTCCCGTGTTGGTGTTTTGAAATTGTGAGTTGAATGCGGTGGACTCGAAAAGACGGCCATTGGAGCCATAAAAATTCACTGTGGTGTTGTTGGTGCTCCAATTTTCAAGGAAGCGGACGAGATTGTGACCACCGCCGCTATAGGCATAATTGCCCGAGGTGTCTTCTTCGGTATTGCCGGTCAAAATACCCGCCCCGATCGTCACCGTGCTTGCAGGGACGACACGAGTATTGATGGTGTCCAAAGGATTATGATCCGCGTTGACGGTCGCGTCATTCCAACTTGAGGAGAGCACGGTGACTTGGTCGGCCATGAGCATGGAAGGATTGACGCTGCCCGTGGAAGTAGGGTTGCCGGTGGACGGATCGATCGCGAGCGTATCATTCGTGGAGGTTGTCGTATTGTAGTTTCCTTTGACGTAAAGCCCCCCGTTGGTCGCCACGGAAAATCCGGTTGGGGTCCATGTGCCAGTATAACCGGCAGGAGGCAATGCCCCCGGGGTGGTCGTTCCATTGACAAGGCGAACCCCGGCGAGACTGCTGGTGGTCGAGTCGGCAAGGTAAACGTAAAGCATGCCGTTAAAACTGGGATTGTGAGCATTGATCGCAGTTGTGAGCTGGCTCACGTCGATTTGAGTAATCGCCACGTTCTTGCCTTCGCGCAGGTCGTACATGCCTCCTGAAGGTTGTGAGATGGCGGCGGCATAGGTGCTGGTTACGTCTGATGTTGTGCCATCGGAGGCCACCTGGCTGACGGTATTCGTGCCATTGGCATGAACAGTGACGATCAGGCCGGCCTTGTTATAGGCCCGCAAATTGGAGATCGTTGGATCATCTGTCGTTGCCGCCAGGGTACTGGCGACATTGACGCCGGGATAATCTGCAGCATAGTTGTACCCGCTGGCAGCTTCACTTCCCACCACATTAGGCGGAGGGACGATCTGGGCGCGATAGACGTTGTTGGCTGCTGCGGCCAATTGAGTGCCATAATTGGTTGCGTCACCAAGTGGATCGGCGGTGATTTTTCCAAAAAGATTGCTATAGGTTGTGCCGGTATTGTAGTCAGCCCCGTATTCCGACGCGATGGCTGATGCATCCAGTCCGCCGAGCAGGTTCAAGGACTCTTTCATGGTTGAGACCTGGGTTGAATTCGTGGTCAGCCGGCTGCCGTCGGCGCCCGTCGGGGGTGTCAACTGGGTGACTCCATCCAGAAGCGTGCCAGTGGACCCCGTGGCATTGAGGGACGTTCCCGAGCCGGCGAGATACAGGAGGTTGGCATTCACATTCAGGCTGCCTGTCTGGCCGGTTCTGGTTCCAATATAAATGCCCCCGTTGGCGGCAATATCGCCATTAATGGTCACATTGCCGCTGGGCGCAAACTCCAGGTCGCCTTGGGCGAAAATATTGTATTGAAAGATGGAGGTGCTGGAATTGTTCATGTGCCGGCCTTCCCTCACGTCGATGCCACCGCCCACCGGGGCTTTGGTTGAGCTCACTTCCACCTCGATGGTAAAATAATAATAGCTGCCGGTTTCATTTACCGCGTTGCCCGTGTTGATGGTGCCCGTGGCGTTGGGGCCCCAGGAAATCGAGCGCTTCACGATCCAATTTTCCGGGGCTGCCTGATCAATGGCGGAAAAGGCTGTTCGTATGGTTGTGGGGGTGCAGGCCGTGCCCTCAGTCGGAGAGTAATCGGCAATGTCGCTGAGCGATGCAGCCACCTGGCCGAAAGCCACTTGCGATAACATCGCGTTTTTCACGCGATAATACATATATTCCAGCTCGCTGTCCGCCACCGTCTTGGCTCGGGCCGCATACTCGTTTCTTTGCGACAACCGGTATGAGTTAAGGCTCATGCTATATATGGCACAGGCCACTAACGCAATGGCGGCGGTAAAAAACAGCGTGGAGAGCAGTATGCTGCCGCGTATGAATTTCGTTTTTGAAGCCATCGGGTACGGCGTTTTGCTCAATCGAGCGGGATAATGGTGGTCGTACCCTTGGTCGTGGTGGAACCCTTGGTCGTGGTGAAGCCGATAGTGGTGGTAGAACCCGCGGTGGAGGTGGAACCCGCGGTGGAGGTGGAACCTTTCGTCGTGGTGCCCGCGGTCGAGGTGGAACCCTTGGTCGTGGTGCCCGCGGTGGTCGTACCCGCGGTGGTGGTGGAGCCCTTGGTGGTGGTGGAGCCCTTGGTGGTGGTGGAGCCGGCGGTGGTGGTTCCTTTCGTCGTGGTGGAACCCGCGGTGGTGGTGCCTGCCGTGGTGGTTCCTTTCGTCGTGGTGGAACCCTTGGTCGTGGTGCCCGCGGTGGTTGTGCCGGCGGTGGTGGTGGAGCCGGCCGTGCTGGTAGAGCCCTTGGTGGTGGAGGAGCCGGCCGTGCTGGTAGAGCCCTTGGTGGTGGTGGAGCCCTTGGTGGTGGTGGAGCCAGCCGTGGTAGTGGAGCCAGCCGTGGTAGTGGAGCCAGCCGTGGTGGTGGAACCGGCGGTGGTGGTAGAGTACGTCTGGTGGTACGGTGGGGAAGGGCCCGGTGTGACGTTCAAGGGATTGCCTGATTTGGGCATGACCAACCCTTCGGCGTAATCAGTCTGATAATACGCAGAGCTGCCCCCCAGCAGGCTTGGAACGATGCTTTTCTGGGCGGCCATATAGCTGGATTGCCAGCTGATGGCCGGCTCAAATAATGTTCCATCGTTCGGATTGACGGCGGGCACTTGGGCGAAAAGATAACGGTTGGCTGCGGGAATGTTCCTGGAAAGAATAACGGGCGCAAATTCCCCTGTGAGGGATGCGACGTTGATGCCGGGATACCAAAGGGGATACCAGATCAGCTCATTCAGGGTGGCGCTGTAGCTTGGGTTGGGATTGGGCGTGGCGGTCGAATATTGGCGCCCGCGCTGGATGGTAACCACGGCGCCCGCAGAAAGGGGAAGTAGCTTGGTGAGATCGACGGGGCCCTTATTGTACAGCACCGCAGCATCCGACATATTTTCATCCAAAGTCACAGTCACTGTGCCGGTGGTGCCGCCATCCGCTAGATTCGACGGGCCGGTAATTTTCACTCCGCCACAATCGCCGCTGGTTTCACCCATTTTCACTGCATCGAGTAAAAGATAATCGCCGACCACAATCTTATCATCAGCGGTAATGTTAATGGAAATAGAGTTTGTGGTGAACGAGGCCGAAGTAATCGTGGTTGAAGTCTGGGCTGGCGGCCCCTCACTGACGCGATAAGAAATTGTGCCATAGCGTGTCGGAGTTGTTGTGGGCGAGGGATCGCTGAAGTAGTCGCCGCTGTTCGTGTTGAGGCTGCCATCGGTGTTGGGGCTGGAAAATCCATTGCTGGTCTGAGAGGTGTCATTGATGATCACTTGCGAGAGCTCGCGATTGAGATGTTCCTGAGTCCAGCGAGTATGGGTGGTCGCATCTGCCGACGTTTCACTTCTCCAGGCCATTTTGGCTTCGA
>DATHNW010000029.1:0-28197 GCA_035485575.1 Opitutaceae bacterium
GGCCATCGCGAACATGATTTCGACGAGCGTGAAAGCTTTTGTCCGGCTATGGATTTTTTTGGGCGACATGAAAAGAAAGATTGGAATTACTCAGCCAGGCGCATCACCGACAGGGTCTGGGTTACCGACCGACCGTATACAGAATAGGTAATGGTGAACGTGGCTTCCAATAACTGGCCGGCGGGCGGGTTGCTGGTAAGAGGAGTGGTATTTATCGCGCCACTGGTATTATTGATTTGTACGACCTTGCGAGTGGCCCAGGCAGTTATCGCTTTTGCATCCGTAGAGGTGGTCCCTGTACCTGTATTGGCGCCCAACGTGAATTGCAGGGCAGTGGTGCCGTTCCAATTAAGAACGGTGGGATCGCTGGATTTTACGTTACTGGGAAGGATTTCTTGATTTGTGGTA
Organism: Opitutaceae bacterium; assembly: GCA_035485575.1. Classification (GTDB taxonomy): domain Bacteria; phylum Verrucomicrobiota; class Verrucomicrobiia; order Opitutales; family Opitutaceae; genus DASRHD01. Next base: position 409 of record DATHNW010000029.1, read on the forward strand.
TCCCAGTATCGAAGTCCGTTGCCCGTTCCGCTCGTCAGGGTAAACAGTTCCCGCGGATCACCAGTTTTGGTGATGTTCGAATACACGATGTTGCCACTTGCATCGATGACGTTTTTGGTCGATGTCTGGTAGATATCAGCACTCGGGAATGTAATAACGGTATTGCTGCTGTTCGTATATATAAAATCGGATATGTCCAGCCGCTCAAATTGGTCGGCAAATGTTTGCAGCACGGCGCGTGCGTCGTCACGGTAGCGGCAGAGCGCGGCCAACTGGTAGGATTTGAAGAGCATCGCATAGATTCCCGTGGCCATCATGGCAAAAATCGTGCCGGCGATCAGGGCCTCGAGCAGCGTGAAGCCCTTTTTATTGCGGGGGAGACCTGTTTTGCTGGAAGACTTATGGCCGGCGGCATCGCGTGGGAATGACACAAATGTGGCCGGCCGGCGGCTGGCTGTGCGGAAGCTGGAGAATTCTGCGCTCATTTAGTCACGTTGAGGGAAATGATAAATAGGATTTCTGACAAGAACTTACGGGCCGATTTCAGCTCTAGGGCAGTAGGGCCGAATGGCCCTGATGGATTATTGCGCATAAACAAATGCAACCATCCCATATCCTTCACTTCATGCTGAAAAAACCTAACTTTTAAAGCAGACATATGGCATGTTGGCCGCGGCAGAATGCCAATATAAAACATTGGCGGCCACTCTAGTATAGCCCGGATTGATTCCGGGTTTGAGGATTCATGCGGCCAACGGTCAGCCGCGCGGTTGCGTCTGCGCATAGAGCGCCGCGGCTTGCGCGCGGCGGGTGAGGTGCAGCTTTTCAAAGATGTTGCTGAGGTAGTTTTTCACCGTCTTTTCACTCAGGTTCAGGGCCTGCCCGGCCTCCTTGTTGGTCTTGCCCTCCGCGATCAACGCCAGCACGCGGCGTTCCTGGGTGGACAGGGCCGCGAGGACATCGCGGGCCGGGCCGGATTTTGCGAGCTGGATGACACGGGCTGTCACGGCCGGGTCGAGCACGGATTTGCCCTCCGACACGTCGAGAATGCCCTGCACCAGTCCGCGGCCGTTTATTTCCTTCAGCAAATACCCCTTGGCGCCGGCCTTGAGCGCCTCGTCCACCATCTGTTCGTCGATGACCGAAGTGAGAATGAGTACGCGCGTTTCCGGCCCCTGCTGTAGGATTTCCCGGCAGGCGTCGAAGCCCGTGCCGTCCGGCAGGCGGATGTCGAGCAGGACCACGTCAGGCCGCAGGCGGGCGCAGGTCTCGATCGCGGTGGCGACACTGGCGGCCTCGCCGGCGATGGCGATGGCCGGCTCGGTGCCGAGCAGGGCGCGCAAGCCCATGCGCACGACTTCGCTGTCATCGACGAGCACGAGGCGAACAGCGGATTTTTTTTGGGCCGTCATGCCGTTTGCAGAAAGGGGATGTTCACCAGCACCCGCGTGCCGGCGTTTGGCCGGCTGGTCACCCGCAGCTCGGCCCCGAGCCGCGCAGCCCGCGCTTGCATATTGTTGGTCCCATGACCGGTGCCCGTGCGCTCGGAGGGATCGAAGCCGTTTCCGTTGTCCTGCACCAGCAGGCAGACCTCGCGCTCACCCCGGTGCAAACGCAGGGTGACCAGAGTGGCGTGGCCGTGCCGCAGACTGTTGCTGATGGCTTCGCGCGCGATCTGCAGCGAATCGGCGGTCTGGTCGGCGTTGAGCAGGCTGGCGGCTTCGTCATCGAGCTGGATGTCGAATTTCACTTCGCGGCCGGCGCACAGCTCGTCCGCGAGCGCCTGCAGGGCCTGGGCGAAGCCCGTGCGCTGCAGCCGTTCGGGCGCAAGGCCCTGGATATAATTGCGCACGTCGCGGATGGCGGTGTTGAGCGCCTCCAAGGCCTGGGTCAGACGGCGCTCGGCGGCCGGTCCGTTCGTGCGGACGAGCGCGCGGGCCGATTCCAGCGTGAGACCGGTGGCGTAGAGCGACTGGATGAGACCGTCATGCAGGTCGCGGCCGAGCTGCACTTTTTCCTCCTGCGCCCGGCCCAGCAATTTTTGCCGGAGATGGGAGTCTTCCTCCGCGCGCTGGCGTTCCCCGCGTTCGTGGACCAGCGCCGTGCTTTGGACGGCAGAGGCTTCCGCGAGGTGGGCAAAGCTTTGCAGTTCCGAGCGTGCGGCCGCCAGTGAATCACGGTCCAGCCTGGTGTCCGCCGGTCGCAGCCAGCCGACAATCGCGATGCCCGCTGTGAGAAGGAACAGCGCGAGCGCGAGTAACAGCAGCATCATCAGCGCGCGTTGATAGAGCGTCAGCAGATGGCTTGTGCGGGAGGTGGGAAAGGTGAGGACCAGTGTGCTCGAAGGATTCGGATGGTAGGAAAAACCAAAATCAAACCGGGAGGCAGGGATGGCTGCGCGAGGGGCCGCGTCTGCGTAGAACTTGACCTCGGCGCCAAGCAGCTGGCCCAGCCTTTGCAAGGCATCCTGATCCCAGGTGTCTACTGGTCGCCCGGTCAAAGCCAGCGCAGTGACGAGCTCGGCCTGCTTGGTCGCAATGGTTTCCAGGCGGAGCTGCTGCGCCTGACGCTCCAGCCAGACCTGTGCCGTGAGCACCGCGGCGATAAAAACCAGCAGGGAGACAAGCGCGACGGCAAGAATTCGGAGCAGATTTCTCATCGAACGGACAGCGTGCCTCAGCCTGCGCCATGGGGCCGCCGGTGGCAAATTCATTCCCCGGCGCCGGTCCGTCTTTCACCAAAACTTTCGACTTTTCGCGCGCGGTGGTCTTCCTTGGTCAGCTCATGCCCATGAAGTCGTTCTATCTGACCACCGCCATTGATTACGTGAACGGTTCGCCGCACCTCGGCCATGCCTATGAAAAGGTGCTGGCGGATGTCATCGCACGGTTTCGGCGGTTGCTGGGTGACAAGGTATTTTTCCTCACTGGCACCGACGAGCACGGCCAGAAGGTCCAGCAGAGCGCCCGGGCCCGCGGCATCGCGCCGCAACAGTTTGCGGACGAAGTCAGCGCCGAGTTTCGCGCCTTGTGCGTGAAACTTAATATTTCCAATGACGACTTTATCCGCACGACGGAGGAGCGTCACAAGCGCGTGGTGCGCGAACTCTTGCAGAAGCTTTTCGACAAGGGTGAAATCTACCGCGCCGAGTACCGCGGCTTCTATAGCACGCGCCAGGAGCAGTTCCTGCAGGAAAAGGATCGCAATCCCGACGGCTCGTGGCCGGAGATTTTCGGCGAGGTCACGGAAATCCTGGAACCTAATTATTTTTTCAAGCTGAAGAAATATCAGGACTGGCTCGTCGGATTCCTGGCGGAGAATGAAAATTTTATTTTCCCTCCCTACCGGCAGAAGCAGGTGCTGGAGTTCCTTAAGGAGCCGCTCAACGACCTGTGCATCTCACGCCCGCGCGAGCGCCTGGAATGGGGCATCCCGCTGCCCTTTGACGAAAAATACGTGACCTACGTGTGGTTCGATGCGCTGGTCAATTACTATTCCGCAGTGGCGGACAAACCTGATATTTGGCCCGCGGCGGCCCATGTCATCGGTAAGGATATCCTTGTCCCGCCGCATGCGGTATACTGGCCGATCATGCTACAGGCGCTGGGTCTGCCGCTGCCGAAAGAAATCATCGCTCACGGGTGGTGGCTGCAAAGCGGAGCAAAAATGTCGAAGAGCACCGGCAACGCGCTCAATCCGCTCGATCTCATCAGCGAGTTCGGCGTCGATGCCTTCCGTTATTTTCTGATCCGGGAGATGAATGTCGGTCAGGACAGCGACTTCACCCGTGAGCAGTTTCTTGTTCGCTACAACAGCGAGCTCGCGAATAACCTGGGCAATCTCGTCAACCGCACGCTCAATATGACCACGCGCTTCGCGGGCGGGGTTATTCCCGCCGCCGGAGCGGAAGGCGATCTGGAGCAGCAGCAACGCCAGCTTTGGGCCACGACCCGGGCCGAGTTTGATGCCATGATCGGCAACTACCAGTTTCATTCCCTGCTCGCGAGTGTCATGGCGTTCGTCACCGCCACCAACGCTTACATCGAGAAACGTGCGCCTTGGAAACTGGGCAAGTCGGCCGACTCCGCCGATCAGGAGCTGCTGCGCACGGCGCTTGCAACCGTGGCCGAATCACTGCGACTGGCGGTGGCCGCGCTGCAGGCGGTCATGCCGGCGACGACGGAAAAAATCAATGAAGTCCTTGGCTACAAACCCGGTGCGGACTGGCGTGATGAACTGGTCTGGGGCGCCAAGCTTACCGGCGCGAAGGTGGCGGAAGCGCTGGTGCTTTTCCCGCGGCCTGTGACCGACACGAAGAAAGGGTAGGGCGAACGCACCGAATGAGCTGTTGTCTTGATGGCACGGTGGGACACCGCCCTGGTTTGAGAGCATGACGATTCTTCCGATCAATCCCGCCGACAACGCCACGCCCGCCGGTCTGCGCACCTTTCTCGCGGGCTGTCGCGAGGCTGCCCTGGCGCGCGGCCGGCCGCAGCTGGTGAGCATTTCGATCGAGGTGGATGCGCTCGATCCGCTGGCCGTGCTTGAGTCGATCTTCGAGCCGACGGAGCTCCATTTCTATTGCGAGCGGCCGGCCCAGGGCTTTGCCCTCGCCGGAGCGGAGGCGGTCGTCAGCGCCGAGGCAGCCGGGCCGGACCGGTTTGCCGCGGCGCAGCGCTTTATCGATGAAACCCTGGCGCACACCCTTGCCGTTGGCGACCAGGCGGCGCCCTTTGCCGGGCCGCATTTTTTCATGGCATTTGCGTTTGCCGATGAAGTCGTCCCGGGCGAACCCTTTCCCGCCGCACGCGTTTTCGTGCCGCGCTGGCAGGTGGCTCGTGCGGGCGAGCGCACGGTGGCCGTGGCCAACCTGCTGGTCGCGCCTGAGGCCGATCTCGATGCGCTCACGGAAAAAGTCTGGCGAGCCCACGCCAAGTTTCACGCTTTCGATTATGCCGCGCCCGATTTTTCCGCCGCGACCGCGGGGGCGCAGAAAGTCTCCGTAGTTGAACCCGGCGATTATCCGACCGCAGTGCGCCGCGGTCTCGAATGCATCGCCGCTGGCGAGCTGCAAAAAATCGTGCTTGCGCGGGCGAAGGACCTGGCTGCGACGCAGCCGCTGCATCCGTTGCGCGTGCTCAATGGGCTCCGCCAGCTTTTTGCCGACTGCTATGCCTTCTCGGTCGCCAACGGTCGCGGGCAAAGCTTCATCGGCGCGAGTCCCGAGCGATTGCTGCGCGTGCGAGAGAATGCGCTGCTGACCGAGGCGCTGGCCGGTTCCGTGCGTCGCGGCGCGACTGCGAGCGACGATGCCGCCCTGGCGTCTGCGCTGCTGCACAGCGACAAGGACCGGCGCGAACACCGGCTGGTGCTCGATTCGATTGTGCGGCGTTTGTCACCGCTTGGGCTGAAACTCGAATTTGCGGAGAAACCCGGCCTGCTGCGGCTGGCCAATGTCCAGCACCTGCACACGCCTGTGCGGGCCGTGCTGCCTGCGGGTGTGCGCCTGCTCGATGCGCTGGCACGCCTGCATCCCACGCCGGCTGTCGGCGGCTCGCCGCGCGAACGGGCAATGGCCCGCCTCCGCGAGTTTGAGGGATTTTCGCGGGGCCTTTATGCCGGCGCGCTGGGCTGGCTCGATGCGCGCGGCGACGGTGAATTTTTTGTCGGATTGCGTTCGGCGCTCATCGACGGCGCAGGCGCCCGGCTTTATGCGGGCGCGGGCATCGTGGCCGGTTCGTCGCCGGAGAAGGAGTTTGCCGAGACGGAATTGAAGTTTAAAGCCATGCAGGACGCCCTGCTCGCGCCATGAGTTCCCTGACCCTCGATTTTCGCAACATCAACTCACTCTGGGGCGGCGTGCTGGTGGAAACGCTGGCGCGCTGCGGTGTGACGCAGGCGGTGCTTTCGCCCGGTTCGCGCTCGGCGCCGCTGGCCTTTGCGCTGGCCCGGCATCCGCGGATCGAGACAGTGCCGGTGCTCGATGAGCGCTCGGCGGCGTTTTTCGCGCTCGGCCTGGCAAAAAAGAGCCGGCGTCCGGTTGCGCTGGTGTGCACCAGTGGCACGGCGGGGGCGAATTTTTTTCCGGCCATCATTGAGGCGCACGAAAGCGGCGTACCGCTGCTGGTGCTGACGGCGGACCGTCCGTCCGAGCTGCGCGACTGCGCTTCCGGGCAGACCATTGACCAGCAAAAGCTGTATGGCGGTTACGTCGAATTTTATCATGAGCTGGCGGTGCCGGAGGCAAGCGAGCCGCTGTTGCGTTATCTGCGGCAGACCGTTGCCCACGCCTGGGCCCGGGCGCAAACCGGCCCGGTGCACCTGAATTGTCCGTTCCGTGATCCGCTCGTTCCGGTGGAGGACGCCACGACGCGGGCGTTCGCGGAGAAGATCGACGAAGATTTTTTCGCACACCTTGGACCGCCTTCGGCCATTGGGTCCGCCATCACGGCCTGGCAGCGGCCGACCACGGCGCGCGGCCTGATTGTGGCCGGTCCGGGCCCGGCGGCTGATCCGTCGGTGCAGGCGGCGGCAATCGTCAGACTGGCTGCGACCCTCGGCTGGCCGGTGCTGGCCGACGCGCTTTCGCCCGTGCGGCATCATGCAAGCGGGGAGGCCGTGGTGGTCACGGCGTACGACGCGATTTTACGCGGCGCCAAGGCCGCGCGTGACCTCGCGCCGCGCCAGGTGATCTGCTTTGGCGGCTGGCCCACCAGCAAGATTCTGCGGACGTGGCTCGAACAGGCGCAGGTCGAAACGCTTATGGTTTCACCCGTCGCGGCCAGTCGCGATGCGCTGCATGGACGCACACGACACCTGCAGCTGGCCGCGGAAAACTTTTCAGCGACGGGCGCGGCGGTGGCCGATCCAGGCTACGCGGCACTCTGGCGGCGCGCGGAAGCGGCGGCGCGCGCGCATCTTGACGGTGTGCTTGGCACGACCCCTGAGCTCTTCGAGGGCAAGCTGGCATGGCTGCTGGCGCAGCATTTGGCGGCGGGCGCGCCGTTGTTTGTCGCGAGCAGCATGCCGGTGCGTGATGCGGAATATTTCTGGCCGGCGAACGACCGGCGGTGTGAGATGTTTTTCAACCGCGGTGCGAACGGCATCGATGGCACGCTTTCGACCGCGCTGGGCGTGGCGCACGGCGCCGACCGGCCGGCGGTATTGCTCACCGGCGACCTCGCGCTGCTCCACGACACGAACGGGTTTCTGCTCGGGCCGAAGTTGCGCGGCTCGCTCACCGTCGTGCTGGTCAACAACCGGGGCGGCGGCATCTTCGAGCACCTGCCCGTGGCGCAATTCGAGCCGCCGTTCGAGGAATTTTTCGCCACGCCACAGGAGGCGGATTTTTCAAAGCTCTGCTCGGCTTACGGTGTGGCGCACATACTCGTGCGTGACTGGAAGCATTTCGCGGACCTGGTGTCGGTGCTGCCGGCGGGGGGCTTGCGCGTGCTCGAGGTGCGCACCGACCGCAAGCGTGATGCGGCGGCGCGGAAGAAGCTTTTTGCCGAAACGGCCGCCGCGGCGGAAAAGACGATGGGCTGACTTGGAAACGGGTCGAAACTGCGTCCTACAGCTGCAGGGCGAGTCCCAGCTCGATGATTTGGGTGGGCGGGATCTGGTAATAGTCTTTGGCCGAACTGGCATTGCGGCTGAGCACGCTGTAAAGCCGTTTCTGCCATTCCCACATCCGGCCGTCGCCGCCGGTCATGATCATTTCACGATTGAAAAAATAGGTGGCGGCCCGCCAGTTGATCGCCACGCCGCAATCCTTGATTTTTTGCATCAATGCGCCGACATCAGGGGACTGCATGTAGCCGTAATGACCCACGGCCCGCCAGATGCCCTCGCCGATTTCGGTCAGTGTCAGCCGGTCGGCCTCGTGCACGACCGGCACTTCCTCGGTCAGGATGCTGAGAAGCACCACGATCTTGTGCAGGCAGCGGTTGGACTTCACATGGTGGAGGAGCGCAATAGGCGTGCCCTGAGGGGAGCCGACCATGAAGACCGCGCTGCCGGTGACACGGGTCACATGGTGGCTGCGGGCGATGCTGGTGAGCTCGCTTTCAGTGACATTGTTGCCATAGACGCGCACGAAAATCTCGTTGCGCCCGGTTTTCCACGTGTGCATGACGGCGAGCAGGACGGCGCCGATGGTGAGTGGAAACCAGCCGCCTTCGGTGATCTTGCGCGCATTGGAAAAAAAGAACGCAAGATCGATGACCAGAAATACCCCACAGATCGGTGCGGCGGCCCAGATGGACCAGCCGCGGTTGCGCCGGGCGACGAGATAATAGGCCACTGTGGTGATGGCCATCGTGCCGGTCACGGCGATGCCGTAGGCGGAGGCCAGGCGGGCACTCGAACCGAAAAGTATAACGGTGAGAATGCAGCCAATGGCGAGCAGCGCGTTGACGAACGGCACATAAATCTGCCCGGAGTGCTCGGCGTTGGTGTAGTTGATTTTCAGGCGCGGAAAGTAACCGAGCTGGATGGCCTGCCGGGTCAGTGAATAAGCGCCCGAAATAAGGGCCTGACTGGCGATGATGGCGGCGGCGATGGACAAGCCTGTGAGCGCGGCACGGGCAACCCCGACGGGAGCCATCGCGAAAAAAGGATTTTCAGTCGATTCGGGATGAGAGAGGATAAAGGCGCCCTGCCCGAAGTAATTCAGGACGAGCGAGGGAAAGGCCACGCCATACCACGCGACTGCGATAAATCGCCGGCCGAAGTGGCCCATGTCGGCATAGAGCGCCTCGGCGCCGGTGATGGCCAGCACGATGGCGCCAAGGAGCGTGGCGACCACTTTGGGCGGATGATGAAGCAGCGCGAGGCCGTAGATCGGGTTGAGCGCCCGCAGGACCATGGGATATTTGCACAGGTACCAGCCGCCGAGCACCGCCAGCGTGCCGAACCACACGAGCATGACGGGGCCGAAGATCCCGCCGATTTGCTTCGTGCCGTAATGTTGAAACCAGAACAGCGCGGCCAGAATCGCGCAGGCCAGCCACACGACGTAAGGGGCGAAGTCCGGACTGATGGCGTTGAAACCCTCGGCGGCGCCGAGCACGGAAATGGCGGGGGTGATGATGCCGTCGCCATAAAGCAGGGCGGCACCGATAAGAATCATCACCACGGCAGGGCCCAGGCCGCCTTTGGCCCGGGCAACGGAGGATTGTTTTTCGCGATTGAGGTGAATGAGCGCCAGCAGCGCGAAAATGCCGCCTTCACCGTGGTTGTCGGCGCGCATGACGAACCAGATGTATTTCACGCTCACCACGAGCATGAGCGACCAGAAGATGAGTGAGAGCACCCCGAGCACGCCGTCTATGCGGCTGACCGGCGGCAGATTGGTGATGCATTCGCGCATCGTGTAAAGCGGACTCGTGCCAATGTCGCCGAAGACCACGCCCAGTGCGCCCAGGGAAAGGGCGGCCTTTGCGCTGACACTGATGTTCATGGGCGGCCGGGTGCTCATATATAAAGGGGGGATATTTGCGAAGCCTGCGGCGACTCCAAGCAGTTTCTCGGCCAAACGATAAACTGCTTGCGTCAGGGCGCCGCTTCTCGACAAGGCGGCCAAACCACCTATTTTCGTGCCATGATTCCCGCTTGGAAGCCCGCCAAGAAATATACCGATATTCTCTACCACAAGGCCGACGGTATCGCAAAGATCACCATCAACCGCCCGGGAAAGCGAAACGCCTTCCGGCCTGAGACGGTGCAGCAGATGTTCGAGGCGTTCAGCGATGCGCGTGAGGACCAGTCCATCGGAGTCGTTCTGCTTACCGGCGCCGGCCCGCATACCGACGGAAAGTATGCCTTTTGTTCCGGCGGTGACCAAAGCGTGCGCGGGAGTGCCGGGTATGTGGGTGGCGACGGCGTGCCGCGCCTGAACGTGCTCGACCTGCAAAAGCTCATCCGTTCCATGCCCAAGGTCGTCATCGCACTCGTGGCCGGTTACGCCATCGGCGGGGGCCACGTGCTGCACGTCGTGTGCGATCTCACGATTGCGGCGGACAATGCCATCTTTGGACAGGTCGGCCCGCGCATGGGCAGTTTCGACGGCGGCTTTGGTGCGAGTTACCTCGCGCGCATCGTCGGCCAGAAAAAAGCGCGGGAGATCTGGTATCTCTGCCGTCAATACAATGCGGGGCAGGCGCTCGAAATGGGCCTCGTCAACGCCGTCGTGCCAGTGAAAAAACTTGAAGCCGAGGGCATCAAATGGGCGAGCGAAATCCTCGGGCACAGTCCGCTCGCGATTCGCTGCCTCAAGGCCTCATTCAACGCGGATGTCGACGGCCAGGCCGGCCTGCAGGAGCTGGCGGGCAATGCCACACTGCTTTATTACATGAGCGATGAAGCGCAGGAATTTCACCGCGCCCAGCGCGAAAAGCGCAAACCCAACGCGAAAAAATTTCCATGGCGGCCGTGAGCGCACGCCCATATCCCGCGTGTTTCAGCGGATCAGGCGGAAGGAATCAAAAAATGCCCCCGCTTCAGGACTGGCTTCGCTGTCCGGGGGGCTGATGTACATGACCTGATAAAGACGGTCGCCGACGACAAAAAAACGGCCATGGAAAATCGTGCTGACTGCGGTGGCGTCAGTGCTTTTTGGAGGAATGTCGGCGATCACATCGAGCCCGGTGACGTCTCCCAGCTGGCAGGGGGAGCTGCTCCGGACTTTCGCATTTTCGCTTTGCACCGCTCCATCACTCGCATTTTGGCAGACCTTTGCCGGACCGCCGGACTGGGCCACGCTGCCGGCGGGATAATCGGAAAAGATAACCATATAAGCAATGGCGCCGCCATCATGATAGACCGTGTTCATCGTGACCTTGCCGACCTTGGTATCCACTTCTTGCGAACCGCGCTGGACCGGGTTCGGGAAAGTCGCGACAAAGCGGCCGGCATCATCGACCACGGTTTGAGTCTTGGCCTCTGCCGCGCTCGTGGCGGGGGGGGACTCGGCGGTTTCGGCCCTGACCGATACGGCGAAGAGAATCAGTGCGGGCAAAAAAACGCGGCCTAAAGTGGATAGGCTGGACATGTGAGTGGCACAAAAAAGCCAGCAATCCTGCCCGCCGCCAAGCCTATAGTCACATAAAGCCACGGGGCTTCATGCAATGGATTTTCCTTTAGCCCTTGGTCAGGGTGGTGCGCAAACTCGTGAGCTGACCGGCGGAACCGAGCAACTGGTTGCGGCTGGCGATGAACTTGGCGTACTCCTCGATGAAAATCTTCCCCGGCGGGCGGAAGTCGAACTCGCCCGGCTTGTCGCGGAAGAACTCGCGGTGCACGCGGGTCCAGACGAGGCGGCCATCAGTGTCGATGTTGACCTTCGTCACGCCAAGCTTGGCGGCGGGGAGATATTCGTTTGGGTCGACCCCCATCGAGTCCTGGATCTTGCCACCGGCGGCGTTGATGCGGTCAACCTCATCCTTCGGAACGGACGACGAGCCGTGCATGACGAGCGGGAAGCCGGGGAGACGGGTCTTGATTTTTTCGAGCACGTCGAAGTGGAGTGACTGGCGGCCCTTGAACTTGAAGGCGCCGTGGCTGGTGCCGATGGCGCAGGCGAGGGAATCGCAGCCGGTCTTTTTCACGAAGTCCTCGGCCTCGACCGGGTTGGTGAGCATCGCGTGGCCTTCTTCGACCTTGATGTCCTCCTCGACGCCGCCGAGCATGCCGAGTTCGGCCTCGACGGAGAGGCCCTGGGCGTGCGCGGCGTCGACGACGCGCTTGGTGATGGCGACGTTTTGATCGAACGATTCGTGCGAGGCGTCGATCATCACGGAGCTGAAGAAACCGGACTTGATGCAATCGTAGCAGGTCTCCTCGTCGCCATGATCGAGGTGGACGGCATAAATGGCCTCGGGGAAAATCTGCTCGGCCGCGCGGATGATGGCCTCGAGCATGCGCTTGTCGGTGTATTTGCGCGCGCCTTTGGAAATCTGGATGATGAACGGCGCCTGCGACTGGATGCAGCCCTTGAACAGGCCCATGGCCTGCTCGGCGTTGTTGATGTTGTAGGCGCCGACGGCATAGCGGCCGTAGGCGTGTTTGAAGAGCTGTGCGGTGGTGACGATCATTGCAGGGCGGGTTGAATAATGAGCCTGCAAGCTACGTTCCAACGCGAGCCAGCGACAAGTTTTTTCGGCCGGCGCGGGAAACAGCCGCCGCTGGCGACTACGGCTTGGCGGCGGTCGTCGTGGTGCCGGCCGGTGCCGCACCACGGTTTTGCTGGGCCGCGCTGCGCAGAAGCTGCATCATCTGGGCCTGGGCCTGCTGCTGCTGCTGGATCTGCTGGAGCGCGGCGATCTGCGGCTGCGAAAGAAGCCCCTGGGCCTGGGTGATCTCCTGATCGGTGATGGGGGCGCCTTGGGCGCCGAAAGGCCCGCCGCCGCCTTGAAGCGCACGCAGGCTGGTCGGGTTGCTGGTCTTGGACGCGTTGCTGGCCAGAAGTTGAACGAGCTGCTCGGCCTGGGTGTCCTGCAGGGGCGTGCCGGTGTAGCTCAGGCTTTGCTGCAACTGGTTGACGGTGCTGCGCTGCGGCAGCGTCTGCTCGAAAGATTGGTATTGCTGGAAGGCGGTAGCGCCGAGGGCGGCCTCAATCTGGCTGTCGGCCTCGGCGTTGGATTGGGCAATGAGCTGGTTGATCGTGGTCCGGTCGGTGCGGGGGTCGAGGCCCTGGTCGCGGGCGGCGGTCAGCACGTCGCGGGCGGCATTCTGCTTTTGCAGCAGCAGATTCTTGAAGGCGTCCACCTGGGCCGGTGAAAGCCCGAGCTGCTTGAAAAGTGCGGCGTAGCGGCTGTCCAGCTGAGCCTTTTGCTGCAGGGCCAGGAGCTTGGCGAATTTGGGGTCGTTCATCAGCGCCTGCATATTGGCGAAGCGACCGTTCTGGCCGCGTCGGCCGGCATTTTGCGGAGCGGAGGTTGAATCGGCAGCGCCCTCACCGTCGGCCAGGGCCTTTTCGGCATTCTTGGCGCGCAGGGCGGCGAGCTCGTCTTCGAGTTCATGCTGGTGCTTTTCCGCGAGCAGCACCTTTCTTTGCAGGGCATCGCGCTCGGCGTCGGAGAGCTTGTCGCCGTCGCGGAGGCTGATCAGGTCAAGGTGCTGCGTCCAGACCATGGTTGCGAGGACGAAGGTCGTAATCGCAAAAAATGCCAAAAGATAGCTGCGGAGGGTCGCCACGGTGAGTCTGACGCTACCGGCCGGAAAAAGTTTCACAAGCCGGCAGTGGCGCCGGCCGGTCAGCTGTCGGCCGGGGGAGTGGAGTCGGCGTCGGCTTTTTTCGTGAATTTGCGCCGCTTCGGAGCATTGGGATCCTTGGGCTTGCGCGGTTCGAATTCGAAGGTGGTTTTTCCATCGGGCTGCAGCGCGAGATAGGCGTTGAACGGCCGGCGGGTGCGTTGCGACCAGAACTTGTCCAGCAGGTCGGTCTTGCCGGTTTCAAGGAGTTTGAAGAATTGCTCGCGCGGGATGTCGCGGCCGAGGATCTTGCGGCTGACGCGCACGGGAACCTTGTCTTCGGCGCCTTCCTGCACGCGAATGACGTAGCTCTGCGGCGTTTCGTAAACCTGCGCACCGGCGCCGAATTTTGCGGGTGCGGGCGCGATGGGTTGCAGGCCGGTGAAATCGATTTTGAACGCGCCGCTGGCGTCACGCTGGCCGTCGAACTGGAAGACGGCTTTCTTTTTCTCGGGATCGATCTTGAGCATCGCGCTGAACGGCTTGCCGGCCTTCGAACGGAAGCCGTCGAGCGGCCCGATCTGGCCCTTTTCGGCCAGCTCGCGCACCTCGGCCTCCTGCATCTTGCGATTGCCGATGACCTTGTAGATCATCAGCTCGCCGTCCTGGGATTTATAACCACGCAGGGTTTCGAGCAGCGGCTTTTTATCGGTGGGCGAAAGAATGTCGGTCTGGCGGGCGACCGAGTCGTCCTCCTCGAAGGTTTTCACGCGCTCGACGATGCCCTTGGTCAGGTCGACGATCTCGTGCATGAATTTTTCGCGGGTGAACTTGCCCTGCTCGATCTGGTGGAGCTTGAACTCCCATTCGCCGGTGAGATCGGGCTTGGTCAGCGCCTCGGCCTTCACCGCGGAAAGAAACTCGAGGAGCTGCTCGGCCTTCGGGGTCGGGATGAGTTCGCGCTGGGCGCGTTCCATGTACCTTTGATTGATGAGGCCGTCGATGGTGTCGGCGCGCGTGGCGGGCGTGCCGAGCCCGCGTTCCTTCATGGCTTCGGCGAGCTCGTCGTCATCCACGAGCTTGCCCGCGCCCTCCATGGCGGAGAGCAGAGTGGCCTCGGTGTAGCGCGGCGGCGGCTTGGTGGTTTCGGCGTGAAGCTGCGGGTCGGTGGTGGAAGCGCGCGCAGGCGAGCCATCGGCGGCGGAGAGCGGCGGAAGCGCCTTGGAATCGGCCGAGTCGTCGTCGACGGTGCTCTTGCCATAAACGGCGAGCCAGCCGGGCGACGTGAGGACCTTGCCCTCGGTCTTGAAAACGTGCTCGCCCGCGACGGTGCTGAGTCGCGTGGTGATGTCGAACTCGGCCGACGGATAAAACACCGCGATGAAGCGCCGCGCGATCATGTCGAAGATTTTCGCCTCGTACTCGTCGAGCTCCTTCGGGTCCGCGCCGGTCGGGATGATGGCGAAGTGGTCGCTGATCTGGGCGTTGTTGAAGATGCGCTTGTTCGTGTGCAGCCAGCCTTCCTCCAGGACTTTTTTCGCATGCGGTGCGAGGTCGCCGGGCAGGCTGCCGAGCGTTTCGCGGCAGGTCGGAATGTAATCCTCGGGCAGCGCGCGTGAGTCGGTGCGCGGGTAGGTGATCAACTTGTGCCGTTCATAGAGCGCCTGCGCGAGCTGGAGCGTGCGGCGGGCGGGCAGGCCGAAGCGGTTGTTGGCCTCGCGCTGGAGCGTGGTAAGGTCGTAAAGGCGCGGCGAGGCTTGGGTGCTGGCTTTTTTCTCCTCGGTCACGACAGCCTGCGGCTGGCCCTGGCTGGCGGCCAGCACGGCATCGGCGTGCGCTTTTTCCCAGATGCGATCGATGCGGTCGTGCTCGTCGTCCTCGTTCTTTTTGAAATTGGCGCGCTGATACACGCCCTCGTAGCCGCCCTGTGCGACGTCGAACCGCGCGGTGACGCGCCAGAACGGGCGCGGTTTGAAGTTCCGGATCTCGAGTTCGCGCGAAAAGACGATGGCGAGGGTGGGCGTCTGCACGCGGCCGACCGAGGCGACATTGCCGGCGCGGGAGCCGAACATGCGCTTGGTGAGCGCGCGCGTGCCATTGATGCCGATGAGCCAGTCGCTTTCGCTGCGGCAGCGCGCAGCGTTTTCGAGGCCGCGCATTTTCTGGCCGTCACGGAGATTTTCAAACGCCGTGCGGATGCCGCTGGCGGTCATGGTCTGCATCCAGGCGCGCTTCACGGGCAGCTTGCTCTTAGCGAGCTGGTAAAGGTAGGCGAAGATCAGCTCGCCCTCGCGGCCGGCGTCGCAGGCATTGACGACCTGGTCGATGTCCTTGCGGGCGAGGAGCTTTTTCAGGTGGTCGAAGCGGTCCTTCGATTCCTCGTTGGGCTTGAGCTCGAATTTGTCCGGGATGATCGGCAGCATCTCAAGCCGCCAGAATCCGTATTTTTTCTTGTCGATGTCCTCGGGCATGAGCAGCCCGACGACGTGTCCGACCGCAGACGAGATGACCCATTCGTCGTTTTCGAAGTGGTCGCCTTTTTTGGAAATTTTGCCGAGGGCGCGCGCGAGATCCGCCGCCACGGACGGTTTCTCGGCGATGACAAGAGACTTCATGAGGTCGCGATGCGATAGGCCGGGCCCGGGACGATTTCAAGTCCTGTTTTTTTGGATGATAGTGGAAACAGAGTGTGCTGTGGCTTCATCAGGGTCCGTGTGCGTCGCAAAAGCTCCATCATGCAAACAGCGAATTCGAGACGTGGGCACGGGTGGGTAATCATGTGATCATTCAATTCGTTCGATGCGGCCGACCAGGAAAACATAGGATAGTGCTCCAAGGAGCGCGAGGCCGCCGATAAAGGTAAGCGCGGGCGTGAAATTGGTGCCGGACACGAGATGGCCGATGATCCACGGCACGGTGATCGACGAAAGATTGCCGATGAAGTTAAATACGCCGCCGGTGAGGCCGAGCAACCTTCGGGGGGCAAGGAGTGACACGAGCACCCAGGTGATCGACGCGAATCCGTTGCCGAAAAAAGAGAGGGCGAGGAAAAGGATAATAAGACGGTGATCCTCGACGTAGTTGGCGCCGATGATGGTCGTGGAGAGGAGAAGTCCGCAAATGATCGGGACCTTGCGCGCGGTGGTGGGGGAGATGCCGCGCCGCACCATCCGATCGGACAGAAATCCCGAGCAGAGGATGCCGGCGAACGCGGCGAGAAAAGGCAGTGACGTCGCGAGAAATGGCAGCGAGGACAAAATCCCCGACTGGCTTAAGTCGAAATGACGGTAATTGATCAGATAGGTCGGAAACCAGGTGAGGAAAAACCAAAGCGTGGAGGTCAGTGCGTACTGTCCGAGGTAGATGCCCCACAGTTTGCGGCTGCTCAGAATCAGGCCGAGATCGGCCCAGCTGAATTTGGATTTGGCGGCCCCCGGATTTTGTCCGGCCTCAACCAGGCCCCCGCCGGCCTTGATATAGTCAAATTCCGTCCGGTTGATGTGCCGGGACTCGGCCGGATCGCGATAAAGGAGAAACCACAGGCCGGCCCAGACCAGGCCTGCCAGCCCAGTGATGATGAATACGAACTGCCAGCCCAGGGATTTTTGCGCCAGCAGCAGCAGAGGCGTGAGAAAGGCCAGGCCGACGAACTGGCCCGACGTGTAGCAGCCGATGGCTCCGGCACGTTCGGATTCCGGAAACCAGGCGGTGACCACGCGATTGCAGATGGGGTAGGCTGGCGCTTCGAACGCCCCGAGCAGCAGGCGTAGGGAATACAAAATCAAAAACGTGCCGGCAAATCCCTGCAGGATCGTCGCGACGGACCAGAGGGCGCAAATGACCGCATAGAGCACGCGCGGGCTGGCGCGGTCGACCAGCCAGCCGCCGGGCACCTGCAGCGTGGCGTAGGCCAGGCCGAAGGCGGCGAGGAGCTTGCCCAGACGGACCGGATTGAGCGCAAGGTCGTGGGCCAGGCTGGTTGCGGCCACGGAGAGGTTGCTCCGGTCCATGTAGTTGATGACCACGGTCACGAACAGCATGAGCAGCACCCGGTGGCGAACCGTGGTGGGGCGTTCGCCAGGAGCTGCAGAAGGAGCCGCGGAATTCATGGGCTCTACTCGGCGGTGAGCGGAAAGCGCGCTACTTTTCGATCGCGGGTCGTGCGATAAATGGCGGTGAAGAGTTCAACCGAGCGACGGCCGTCCTCGCCCGTGACGAGCGGGGGCCGTCGCTCGATGATGGCGCGCAGAAAATCTTCAATCTGCAGGCGGTGGAAATACTCCGTGGCATCCACCGAGTTGAAGAGGCGGATGTCCTCCTCCTTCCATGGCGCGAGCAGCGATTCCTCCCCGCGGACGGTCCAGATGTCGTTGAAAGGAGGCTCGGCAATCTTGGACAGGCCGGGGATGAACATCATGCCACCATCGGTCTGCACGCCGACGGACGCGCCGTTGGCCCCGTGCACCGAGACGCGCGCGTGTAACGCGGGATTCTGGCTGTTGCTCACCACGATGTTGCCCAGGGCGCCGCTCTTGAAGCGCACGACCGCCACCGCGGTGTCGTCGACCTCGATGTAGGGATGATTCATGTTGGCCCAGTAACCGAACACCTCCTCGACGTCGCCGAGGTACCACAGCAGGAGATCGAGTTGGTGGGAGGACTGGTTGATCAGGACGCCGCCGCCTTCGCCCTTCCAGCTGCCGCGCCACGGATCGCTGCGGTAATAGGCTTCGTCGCGCCAACCGAGAACGACGGTCGTGCCCAACACTGGTTTGTCCAGCTTGCCGGTCACAATCGCTTGGTGAATCCGCTGGCATGGCGGGTAGAATCTCCGCTGATAAACGGTGCCCAGCACGATGCCGCTGGCGCGGGCGGCGGCCAGCATCGCGTCGCAGTCGGCAAGCGAGGAGGCCAGCGGCTTTTCAACGAGCACGTGCGCACCCGCGCGGGCCGCAGCAACGGTGGGCGCGGCATGCTCCGGATGCGGCGTGCAAATGCAGACGGCCTCGACCTTGGATTTGACGATCATCTCGGCGACATCCGTGTAGGCGGCGACGCCGTATTGCTGCGCAAAGGCCTGGGCCTTTTCAGGTTTCCGTGCGCAGACGGCGACGAACTCGGACTCCGGCAGGCTGCGCAGCGCCGCCGCGTGCAGATGTCCGACTTTGCCGCAGCCGATCAGGCCGGTCCTTAATTTTTGCATGGGGAATCGAGGGGAAGTTACGGTTCAGGGCTTGAGCAAGACCTTCATCAAGCCTTTCTCTCCGGCGTATAATTTTTCAAACCACTTCGGGCCGTCCTCCAGCGGTGCGGTTGCGCTCATGAACTCGGTGACGTTCACCTTGCCGCTGGCGATAAGATCGAGGCAGGCGGGATATTCGCCGGCCGAGGCGCAGGTGCCAATCAATTTGAGTTCGCGCGTGACGACGGCTTGCAGGGGCAGGTCAACCTGCGGTGTGAGGTTGCCCACGAGGGTGATGCTGCCGCCTTTGCGGACGCAGTCGATGGCGGTCTTGATCGTCTTCGACAGGCCGACGACTTCGAAGGCCGCATCCACACCGCGCCCGCCGGTCAGGGCTCGCACCTGGTCGGCGAGGTTCGGGGTATCGGCCTTGATTGCTGTCGTCGCTCCGAGCCGCTGTGCGAGCTTCAGCCGCGGTTCGTCGAGGTCGATCGCGATGATCTGGCTGCAGCCAGCGACCCGCAATACTTGAACAACCAACAATCCAATCATGCCCGTGCCGACGACCGCAGCGGTGGCACCCGGAGCAAGCGAGGTGCGTTGCACGGCGTGCATTGCCACCGACACGGCCTCGACCATGGCGGCCTGCTCGAAGCTGAGGTTGTCGGGCAGGCGGTAGAGAATGTGTTGCGGCACGGCCACGTATTCGGCGAACGCCCCGTCGCGGCGATAGTCCGCGCAAGATACGCCGAGGACCCGCCGGTTTTCGCACAGGTTGACCTCGCCGCGCCGGCAGTGCCAGCAGTCTCCGCAATAGACGGTCGAGTCGAAGGTGACGCGGTCGCCGGCTTTCCATTGGGTGACATTGGGCCCGGTTTGGGCAATTTCACCGGCGGCTTCATGGCCCATGATGATGGGCGGGATGCGTCGGCCGGTGCTTCCGTCCATCCCGTGGACGTCGCTGCCGCAGATCCCGCAGGCGCGCACCCGGACCAAAACTTCATCGGGTGCGATCGCCGGAAGGGGACGATCCTCAATGGAGAAGTTTCGATAGTTGTTTAATACCAATGCTTTCAAGTGGATGTAGTTTGTTGGAAAGCCCGGGCAATCTTCAAATTGGCGATGGCAAACGCAAATGGATTCGATGGGTTTTATAACAAAGGGCGGCACCCGCTAGCCGGGCGCCGCCCTCGTTTTTTCTCAAACCGGCTTAGCCCAAGCCGATTAAAATTTGACGGTGGTGGTGAGACGGACGGTGATGCCCGGGTAAGGGCTGACCGAATTGCGGCCCGCCGGCTGCCAGGCGAATTTCGAGTTCAGGACATTGTCCACGTTGAGATTGAAGCGGTAGCGATTCCAGACGTAGCTGGCGCCGGCATTGTAGGCAGTCCAGGCGGCAACGTAGAAGCCGGGCTGCTCGGGCACGCCGGTCGCGGTGAAATTCGTGATCGTTTCGCCCGCGGTGTTGCCCATGTGCACGGCGGATCCGAAAACGCTCAGGCCTTTCAGCGCTCCTTCGAAATGATAGTTCAGGAGCAGATTGGCCAGGGTGTCGGGCACGTTGCGCTGGCGGCGGCCGAAGGCATCGCGGAATTTCATTTCCGTGAAGCTGGCGATGACCGACAGGTTCTTTGTGATGCCGCCGACCATGTCGAACTCGAAGCCATGGCTGGTCGCGTCAGTGAGGATGTTGGTCGGCTGGTGCGCCGGGTCGGTGTTGAACAGCGGGTTCGGGCTCGTGAGGTTGGTCTGCGCAATCTGGAAGTGAGCCGCACTGAATGAAAGCCGCTGGTGAAAGAACTCGGTCTTGAGGCCGAACTCGTGCTGCTTGCCCACCTGCCAGATGGGAACGTTGTTGTTGGAGACGATGGCGGCGTTGGTCGAGAAGGCGTAGTAGAGCGAGACGTTTGGCGCCGGCTTGACGAGGAAGCCGCCCAGATAGGTGTCCTTGTGGCCGACAAGCAGGGTGGGCGTCCCCTTCAACAGGTTGCTCGTCAGGTTGCGGGCCCACAGGCGGGATGCGCCGCCAATGAGGAAGAGGCGGTCGTCGTAGAAGCCGGCCCGGGTCATTCCGAAGGCCTGGTACTGGAAGTTATGCGATGAGGTCAGCGTATTGGTCGTGTAGGCGCTGGCGACCGGGCGCGGCGGATCAAAGAGGTTGGCAAAGAGGTTTACATTGGGCAGCGGCGCGGTCCGGTTATAATTCGGTGGGTTGCGGGTCTGCTGGTACGTCCAGCCCACGACCGGCTGGATCGAGACTGCGCCCGGATGATAATTGGCGGCGTAGTCGTTCTGCAGCTGGACGTTGCGATTGCCGGTGTCCTTGACGTGCGTGGCCAGCGTTTTTGCGCTGGTCGGAACGAAGCTCTGGGTGATGGCGGTTTGCTGGCCCGTGTTGACGTCGAAAACCTCCCCGGGATTGGACGCGGTGATGTAGCCGACATCCTGGTTGAAATTATCGTAGATGGCGGCTGCGCCGAGTCGCATGCTGATCTGATGGGCGATCACCGTGGTGAACTGCGCGGTGGCCATGTTCACCCGGTCGTAGCGCGTACTCCAGGTCGCGTTGCCATTCCAGCCGTTGTAGGTGAAGCCGGTCGCCGTGGGCGGCCGGTCCGCGATGGTCGCGCCCCGCACCGTGCTCGGGTCGGTCACGTACCAGCCGTTGTCATTCGGGTCGGCGATTTCCCCGGTCAGCTGCCATTGCTGGCCGAAATATTTGAAGGTGAACTGGGTTTCGTCCGAGAACTTGTACGTGAGCTGGGCGCTGACGTCCTGCTGGCGGATGGCGCCGGGGACGTAGGTCTGGCCGTTCTGCCAGTCGGCGATGACGCGGTAGGCCCAGTGTCCGCCGGCGAAAATGGGGCCGGTCGAGTCAAAGGTCGCCTTGTTTGCATTGTAGTTGCCAGCTTGATACGAGATTTCGTTGGCCGGCTTGAACTGGGGCGACTTGGTGATGACGTTCATCGAGCCGCCGGGGGTTCCGGTCGGCGAGAGGATGGTGTCCGGCCCCTTCACCACCTCGATGCGGTCGATGAAGGCGGGCTCGAAGTTGGCCTGGCTGAGGGTGTTGCCGAAATTGTCCACCGTGCGGGAATTGCTTTCGAAGCCGCGGAAATCCTGGCGGTCGAGGATGCCGCCGCCGGCGGCGGCGCGGCCGTTGCTGATGCCGGAAAACAACCGGGTGACGTCGTACATGCTGGCGGCGCCCAGGTCCTGCACGAGTTCCTTCGGCACGACGGCGATGGACAGCGGGGTGTCGATCAGCTGGCCGCGGATGCGCGCCACCGAGACCGTGTCATTCGGACGATAAGCATCGGCCTTGTCGGTCGAGACATTGAATTCGGGAAGCTTGACGACTTCCTCCTTGGTCTCGGCGTCGACGGCCGGAACCGCCGGGCTGGCCTGGCCGTGGCCGGTCAGGACACAGGCAAGCAGGGTGGGAAGCGCGAGGAGGATCGCGCGGAGCTGGTTTGTGGTGTTTTTCATTGGGGTGGTTGGTGCAAGCAAGTGACGGTTATTTTCTCATGAAGCTGATCACATTTCGCCGTCGCCAGAACGTGGGCGTGAACTCGTGATGCCATTTGTATTCGCGGCAGAGATGGCTGGCGTCGGTGAAGCCGCAGCTGCCCGCGATGTTTTCAAGGGTATGCGTGGACCGGCTCATCAGCTCCTGCGCCTTTTGCAGCCGGACCTTGCGCAGCGCCGTTTTCGGGCTGCTCTGCTGCACCTGCCAGAAAAGCCGGCGGAGGTGGCTTTGCGAAACATGGATCGCATCGGCGACGTCGCGAATCGAGGGGCTTTGCGCCAGATGCTCGGTGTACCAGGCGACCGCGTGCTCGACCTTGATCACGGCGGTGTTGGACAGGCTCTGCTCCAGATGGGCCGGGGTGCCGCCCATGATGAGCAGGGCGAGGTCCATCAGGCGGCGCTGAAAGTGAAGCGGGCTCAGGTCGGTCGGGTGCCGGAAATGCGGCTCGAGCTCGGCGGCAATCGTCTTGAGCAGCGTGATGCTCTTGCGATTCAGCTTCATCGAATGGCATTCCCCATGTTCGCGGACGAAGGCATCGAGCGGATGCGGCACGCAGCCAAAGTGCAGGGAAATGCGATAAAACGGACGGTTAGGCTCGCCGATCCAGCCATGCCGGCTCTGGGGGGAAAACACCCAGAGCGTTTTTTCTTGGAGCGAGGGCCGGTCGTTGTCTCCGAAGACCGGGGCGCAACGTCCGTCGATGACCGCGAAAAATTCCCAGTTGGGGCGCCAGTTGGCCTTTACCCGTCCGGTGAGCTGGCGGTAGCCATTGGCGAAGTAGGTCAGCATGAAGGAAGAAAGGGCGGGGGATGAATTGCTGGAAGGCGGGAAACTGAACGACGTAAAAACCCAACGACGTCTTTAGCGTAAAGAAAAGAGCGCGCTCAGGAAATGGTATAAAACGCTCATGCGACGGGCTGCGCCCGGTCGTGCGAGGTCTTTTTTTCGCGCGGAATTTGGAGGATGAGATTTAATTGGGTTGAGGCACATTTACATAGACGTATGAAAGGTCCGTTCGCAGGCCGTCTCTTTTAATCCAACCCCGTGTGATTATGAAAAAGTCCGTTGCATGCTTTCTTGCCCTGATGGTTTTTCCGCTCGTCGCCGGTCTCCAGTCCGTGCGCGGTGACGGTCCCGAATTTAAGATTGTCCGCCTGGATCCGGCGCTGGACGCACTGATCCCGCCGGACGCCAAGGCCGAAAAACTGGCCGGTGGTTTTACGTGGGTCGAAGGTCCGGCCTGGCGCAAAAAGGAAGATTATCTTCTCTTCAGTGATATTCCAAAGAACACGATTTACCGCTGGAAGGAAGGGGAGGGGATTTCGATTTTTCTCCGGCCCGCCGGCTATGATCTGGGCGATACGCCGGACTGGGAGCTGGGCAGCAATGCGCTGATCTTCGACGCACAGGACCGGCTGGTGATGTGCGATCACGGCAACCGCCGGATCGACTGGGTGAATGAGGCCGTCTACACAAAAACCACGCTGGCGGAGAAATATCTCGGCAAGCGTTTCAACAGCCCGAACGACCTCGTCTTCAAGTCAAACGGCGACCTCTATTTCACCGACCCGCCTTACGGCCTGGACAAGCGCAACCAGGACCCGAAGAAGGAACTGGATTTCAACGGCGTCTTCCGACTCAGTCCGAAGGGCGAACTCACGCTGTTGACCAAGGAACTGACTTTTCCCAACGGGCTGGGCTTCTCGCCCGATGAAAAAACATTTTACGTCGCGGTCTCGGATCCGCAGCACGCCGTCTGGATGGCTTATGACGTCCAACCGGACGGCACGATCGCCAACGGCCGGGTCTTCTTCGATGCCACTGACACGGTGAAGCAGGGCAAGGCAGGACTGCCGGACGGGATGAAGGTGGATGCGCAGGGAAATCTTTTTGCGGCCGGTCCCGGCGGATTGTATATTTTCTCGCCCGCGGGCAAGCAGCTCGGACTCATCCAGTCGCTCACGCCCGGCATCCGTGTTTCCAACTGCGCCTGGGGCGACGACGGCTCGACGCTTTATTTCACCGCGACCTCGTACCTGATGCGCATCAAGCTCGCGACCAAAGGCGAGGGGTTTTGATGCGATCGAAAAATTAATGAGCGCATTTTAGTGCGGATCAGGCAGCCGGCCCAGTTCCGCCCGGGCGAGATCGAATTCTGAAAAATTAGTGACATTTGTCGCGAGGCATTTTTCAAAAAGGCCACGTGCCACGGTGGGTTCGTTCGCGAGGAAATGAATCATGCCGGCATAATAAAATGCTTCGCACTGGTGTTCACGTACGGTTTTGGCATCGCCCTGTCCGGCTTGAGCGAGAAAGCCCGACTCCGTTAAGGTGCGGGTGAGATAAAGGCCGACCGTCTTAGGCCAGCCGTCTGTCCATTTTGCCACCGCTGACGCTAGCTCAGCTGGGCCGTCATCGCGATGCAGGCGGCGCAAGGTCAGATTGAGGTAAAATCGTGCGTAATCAGCCTTATCCTTGTTCAGATCAATGGATTTATTGTAATCGGTTATCGCCCCTCGGAAATCGCCTTGGCTGCATTTGGCGACGCCGCGGCCAATGTAGGCATGTGCATAATCGGGATTTAATGAGATGGCCTTGTTGTAATCCGCGAATGCGCCGTCAAGATCGCCTTTGCCAGACTCGGCGATGCCTCGGTTGTTGTAAGCGTAGGCATAATCGGGTTTCAACTCGATCGCCGTGTCACAATCTGCAATGGCGCCGTCGAGATCGCCTTTGTCTTCCTTGGCGAGTCCGCGGTTATTGTAACCGACCGCGATGCCTGGATTTAATTCAAGCCCTTTGTCAGCGTCGGCGATGGCGCCGTCAGGGTCGCCTTTTGCCTCCTTGGCCGATCCGCGGTTGATATAAGCGGGTGCATAATCGGGTTTCAATTCGATGGCTTTGTCGCAATCCGCGATGGTGCCATTGTAATCGCCTTTGGCGTATTTGGATCGTGCGCGATTGTTGTAAGCGGAGACTTCGCTCGGATTTAATTGAATGGCTGTGTCGTAATCCGCAATGGCTCCATCGTGATCACCCTTGTCTTCCCTGGCGTTGGCGCGATTGCTGTAGGCCAAAGCGAAGTTTGGGTCTAATTCAAGCGCTTTGTCCGCGTCGCTGATGGCGCCGTCAAAGTCGCTGTTGGCTTGCTTGGCGCGGCTGCGTTCATTGTAGGCAATCGCATAGCCGGGTCTTAAGGCGATGGCCCGGTCCAAGTCGGCAATGGCGCCACTGAAGTCACTGTTGGCATATTTGGTCCCCGCAGAATTAAAGTAATCCTCAAAGGTGACATTAGGAGCGGTTGCGCAGCTCGAAAGAAACGCGGCCAATAGCAAACCAATCAGGAACAAAAAAGATGATCTCATGGCTGGAATCAAGCCATGATGGAGTAGCGCCCGGGCCTCTACCAATCCAAAACCGTGCTTACGCCGTCGCCAGTTTCGGCGTTTCGGCCAGTGCGCTGTCGAGCGACTTGATCAGCGCGGCGATGGTCTCGTCGGTCTCGTCGCCCATGTTCGAGATGCGGAAGGTTTTCCCCTTCAGCTTGCCATAGCCGCCGTCGATCACGAGCTTGTGCTTCGACTTGAGCGTCTTGTTCAGCGTGGCAAGGTCGATGTTCTGGGTGTTGGCGAAGCAGTTGAGCGTGACCGAGCCGTAGCCCTCCTTGGGGAAAAGCTTGAAGCCCTTCGCGAAGATGAAATCGCGCACGGTCTGGTTGAGCCGCGCATGGCGGGCGTAGCGGTTGTCCGCGCCCTCGGCCTTGATGTCCTCGAGCTTCGATTTGAGCGCGTAGATGAGCGGAATGACGGGAGTGCTCGGCGTCATGCCGTTCTCGTGGTTCTTCTGGAATTCAATGAAGTCGAAATAATAGCCGCGGCCCTCGACCTGCGCCGCGCGGTCGAGCGCGCGTTTCGACGGCGAGAACAACGCGAGGCCGGGCGGCATGGCCAGCGCTTTTTGCGAGCCGGTGATCAGCACGTCGATGCCGAGTTCGTCCTTTTTTATCGGCATGGCGCTGAACGAGCTGACGGTGTCGACGATCGAGATCACGTCGGGAAACTCCCGGAGCACGGCCATGATCGCGGGCAGGTCGCTCATGCAGCCGCACGAGGTTTCATTATGGATGAGGGTGATCGCATCGTAGGCGCCGGTCGCGAGTTCCTTGCGCACGGCCTCGGGATCGACCGGCTGGCCCCATTCGAATTTCAACGCGCCGGCGGCCTTGCCGCAGCGCAGCGCGACGTCGTTCCATTTGTCCGAAAAGGCGCCGTTCATGCAGGTGAGCACCTTCTTTTTGACGACGTTGCGGATGGCGCCTTCCATCACGCCCCAGGCGCTGCTGGTCGAGAGATACACCGGGCCGGTCGTGTAGAACAGCGCCTGCAGGTCGGGCTGCAGCGATTGGTAAAGCGCGACGAAATCCGTGCTGCGATGGCCGATCATGGGCTGGGCCATGGCGCGCAGGGTTTTTTCCGAGACGGCGATGGGGCCGGGGATGAAGAGTTTGTAGCTCATAAAAGAGTGGAATTTGAGGGAGAAGTGAAAGCCGGGGAGGGGGCTATTTGGCGCTTTGTTTGATGATGGTCTTGTTCGCATCGGCGAGCACGAGCACGCGCGGCTGCCAGTTGGCGGCCTCGCGTTCATCGACCAAGGCGAAGGCCATGATGGTCAGCATGTCGCCGCGGCGGCCAAGATGGGCGGTGGCGCCGTTGAGGCTGATGGTCTTGGAGCCGGTGGGCGCGGCGATGGCGTAGGTTTCGAACCGCTCGCCGTTATTCATGTTGCCGACCAGGATGCGTTCGAATGGCCGCAATCCGACCAGTGACATGAAATCGGCGTCGATGGCTAGGCTGCCTTCGTAGTTAAGGCTGGCGTCGGTGACCTCGGCGCGGTGAATTTTCGACTTGAGCAGATTGAGTTGCATGGCGCGGCACGCGGCGTTGTAAGAACCCTTTAACAAGCGAAGCCCGCCGCCCGCCGTCAATCTCCAAAGCCGCCCACGCATGCCCCTGTCCTGGTTGAAAAAAAAACTCGAACAACTCGAGCTCTACACCATTGACGTGATTTTTGGCCGGCGCGAGGACACGGGCGCGGCGTTTTACGCGGCCTTTCTGCATTCGCTTTCGGCGGTTTTCAATGGACTGGTGCAGGCGCGGCTGTGGCTGTATAAAAAGCGCGTGCTGCATGACCAGCCGCTCGGCTGCCTCGTCGTGGCGGTCGGCAACCTCACCGTCGGCGGCACGGGCAAGACGCCGGTTGTGGAAAAGTTCGCGCGTTCGCTGGCCGATCGCGGCCGCAAGGTCGCCATCCTCAGCCGCGGCTACAAAAGCAAGGCGCCCCCGTTCTGGCGCAAATGGTGGAACTGGCTGACGCATGCGGCCGAGCCGCCGCCCCGTATTGTCAGCGACGGCCGCAGCGTGCTGCTCGACAGCGAGGTGGCGGGCGATGAGCCCTTCATGCTCGCGCGCAACCTGCCCGGCATCATCGTGCTCGTGGACAAGAACCGCGTGAAGGCCGGTGCCTTCGCCATCAAGAAATTCGGCTGCGACACGCTTGTGCTCGACGACGGCTTCCAATACCTGCCGCTCAAGGGCCGCCTCAATCTGCTGCTCGTGGACAAGACCAACCCCTTCGGCAACGGCCACCTGCTGCCGCGCGGTGTCCTGCGCGAACCGGTGAAGCACCTGAAGCGCGCCAGCTACGTTTTCCTGACGAAGTCCAACGGCCAGCGCGACGCCGAGCTGGAGGAACTGATCCAGCGGCACAATCCCGGGGTGGACATCATCGAGTGCGCACACCGGCCCAAATACCTCCAGCGCGTGGGCACGGCCGAGCGGCAGCCGCTCGATTTTTTGTCGGGCCGGCGCATTGCCGCCTTCAGCGG
>DATHNW010000030.1:0-98895 GCA_035485575.1 Opitutaceae bacterium
GTCGCAACGGCAGCTCAGCAGAGTTTTTCAACAGCCTGCTAGGCTTTCGAAGCCTTGGCGACGGAGGACGGGCATATCCCGTTTGCGCCCTGTCTGCCGGCGATGGCTTCCTTGCCAAAAGACGCTCATTTTGGGTTTTGAAATGAGTCATAATGGGCAGTGAAAGGTTACGCGCAGAAATCACTTGAAAGGCGGAAAACTTCAGCCTGCGGGCGAAAATTGAGCGCGTGCGTCACGGATCGATTTTTTTGATGCGTGCAAGGTGACGGCCACCTTCAAATTCGGTGGCGAGCCAGGCTTGCACGATCTTGATGGCCTCGTCCTGCGAGACGGTGCGCTGACCGATGGAGAGACAGTTGCCGTCATTGTGGGCGCGGTTCCAGATGGCGGTTTGCTCGTTCCAACAGAGGCCACAGCGGACGCCGCGCACGCGGTTGGCGACGATGGCCTCGCCGTTGCCCGAGCCGCCGAGCACGATGCCGCGCTCGAACTCACCGCGCGCGACGGCCTCGGCCACGGGGCGGATGAAATCGGGGTAATCGGACGGTGGCGTCTCGTGGTAGGTGCCGAGATCGCGCACGGTGTGGCCTTCGGCGAGCAGAAGGGCCTTGATGGCTTCCTTAAAGGCAAAGCCGGCGTGGTCGGAACCGATGGCGATGGTAAATTTTTTCATAAGCGGGTGGAACAGGAGAGGAGGAAGAAACTGCGGTGGATTGCGCCTGTCGATAGTTGCGTCCATGTTTCCGCCAGCAACTTTTTTCCACCCCATGAAAACCAAGCTCCTGCTTCTTGCGCTCGCGGCCTTCGCCGTTGCGGGCTGTTCGACCGTCGATTCGCGCATCTCGGGCAACCAGGCTGCCTTCAGTTCATGGCCGCCGGCCGTGCAGCAAAAAGTGCGCGCCGGGCAGGTGGACCTCGGCTTCACGCCGGCGCAGGTTCAGGTGGCGCTGGGTGATCCCGATCGCAAATACACGCGCACGGATACGCATGGCACGGTGGAAGTGTGGGCTTATCGCGATGACAAGCCGACGTTCAGCTTTGGCTTTGGCATGGGCTCGTCCAGCGGCTCATCGGCCTACGGCGCCGGTGTGGGCGTGACCACGGGCGGCGACCGTTACGATGACAAGCTGCGGGTGATTTTTTCGGACGGCAAGGTCGGGGCGCTCGAACGCAGTACGGCGAAGTAAGCGGGCGGGAGCCGGCTTGGCCGCGAATTTTTCGCGCGGTGGCCGGGCGGACAGAGCGAACGATTGGTTGACAGCAAAACAGGTGGCCTGACCAAGGAAGAAATCAAAGCTGCGTTATGGGCAGGGCGGTTTGCGCTGTTTTCATCCCGCGTCGATGACGCGCAGGAAAGCCGCGGTATCGCTGAAATCGGCGAACACGGCGGTCGGCGCGTGCGCCTGGAGCTGTTCGACGGAAAAACTTCCCGTGGCGACCGCGATGGTATTGGCGCCGATGACCTTGCCGCATTCGATGTCGTGCGGTGTATCGCCGATGATGAACACGCGCTCTGGCGGGAACTCGACGCCATGGCGTTCGCGGGCGCGGCGGAGGGCGTGCGGGCCGAGGTCATTGCGGCGGGGGCTGTCGTCCGCGAAGGCGCCGAGCTCGAAGTAGTCCCAAACGGCGAACTGCTCGAGCTTGAGGTGCGCACCGCGCCGGAGATTGCCGGTGAGCAGGCCCTGCGCGAGATCGGCGCGGTGGTGCAGGGTCTCGAGCAGCGTGAGGACACCCGTGTGCAAGCGCGCGCGCGGGTTGGGCATCTCGGCGGCGAGGGCCCGAAGATAACCCTCGAGGTAGCGCTGGATGTTTTCGGGGGTTTCCGGCAGGCCGTAGTGGCGCAGGGCTTCGTGGGCGATCCAGGCGTCGGTGCGGCCGGAGTAATTCAGCCAGGCGAGCGAGCCGTCGAGGCCGAACTCGGTCTTGAGCGCGGTGATAAGTGCGCGTTCGCCGGCGCCGCCCGAGGTGAGCAGGGTGCCGTCTATGTCCCAGAGGATGAGTTTCTTCACAAAGGGATGAAATTGCGCGGGCCGGTGGCTGGGGTGCAAGCGCCTTTGCGCCGGTTGCCCAGGGAATATTTTGTGCAACTTTAGGGTCAGTAGAGTTGTCCACCCTTTGGTGCCCGATTTACCATGAAAACACTGCTCCACCTTACCCTCGGTCTGGCCGGCCTGGTCTGGCTTGCCGCCTGCTCGACCCCATCGACCCGCATCCAGCAGAATCCAGCAGCTTTCGACCGTTGCACGCCGGATCAACAGGAACTCATCAAACAGGGCAAAGTTGCGCTCGGGTTTGATGTGGAAATGGTCAAGCTGGCCCTGGGCGATCCCGACCGCATCACGACGCGCACCGATGCTTCCGGCACGAGCGAGGTGTGGCATTACGAAACCTACGTGGCCGATGATGGCGCAATCCTTTATACCGGCTACTATCACCATTTTTGGGCCCCGCCGCTTTATCCCTATTATCTGAATTATCCGACGCGAAAGGCGGCCGACCATTTCCGCCTGGCGTTCAAAAACGGCAAGGTCATCTCCATCGAGGAAGATGAGGGATATTAGTCGCGGAAAGCCGCCCGGGTGAACGGTGCGGGGGCCTGATTGACGGGTAAATAAAAGCGCCCTGGCCCATCGCTGGAAGGCCAAGGCGCTTTGGCATGGCCTGCGCTGCGCAGAGCCCATGCTCCTGTTGAATAATGTTCGGTCTTAGGAGCCGATGGTGAAGGGTACGGTGACGCGCACGTTCACGGGTTTGTCATCAATCATGCCGGGCTTGAATTTCCATTTGGCAACGGCTTCAAGGCAGGCCTTGGCGACATCCTGGCTCTTGGTGGTGTTCTTGACCACCGTGGGATCCTTCGTGTTGCCGAAACGGTCAACCGTAAGTGAAATCTCGACCACGCCGCTGTTGGCATTGGTGCCCGAGGGCAGGGAGGGTTGCTCCATCTGGATCGGCTGCGGGCGGACATCGAGATCGCTGAGTTTGGCCAGACGATCGACGGAGAGCATGGTGGCATTGAGCTTGAGGGTCATGCCGCCCTGGACTTTGCCGGAAACCGTGGTGGTGTCATAGCCAACGAGGTTGAGGTCGTAGGTGACATCGCCGGACTGGAGGTTGCTGAGGGTGAGGGGCGTGACGCCGAGGACGCGGCCGTCGCTGGTTACAGTGGCTCCGGAAGGTGTGCTCGTGAGCAGCAAATTGCCGTTCGTAAATTTCCAGGCGACATGGGCCGTGGCCCCGTGATCAACGGAGACACTCTCGCCATGACTGGCAAAGCCATCACGTGAGAAAGTGACGACATAATCGCCGGCGGGCAGATCGCTGAAGCTGGCGGGGGTCGTGCCGGAGCGGGTTTCGGAGGGATCGACGAAAAGGCGCGAACCGGCCGGGCGCACGTCATAGTTCGAACCCGGCGGATCACTCGTGATGTCGAGCGAACCGAGCTGATGGCTGAGTTTGACGATGCCAGGATCGGCGATGGTGTCTTCCCTCACATCGACTTCGAGCCGTACGCTGTCATAATTCCGGAGCGAGACGGTGACAGGGTAGTGGCCGAGCTTGATATCCTCGAAAAGCGCGGGGGAGGTGCGTGGCGGGAGATCGCCGATGGTGACAGTGGCACCGGCGGGATCGGTGGCGATATTGATCTTGCCGCGGGCCGCCGCGAGGTGGGCGGCGGTTTCCACCCGGGCTTTTTCCTCGGCTTGCTGAAGCGCGGCTTGAGAGGCGGCGAGCTGGGCGGCGGCGTCTGCCTGCGCCTTTTTCAGCATCTCATCAGCTTTTTCCTGGGCGAGCTTCACCTTTTGCGCTTCTTCGGTGGCGCGGCGATCGCTCTCGACCTTGGCCCGGCCGGCTTCGTCAGCGGCCACTGCCTTTTGGTGATTGTCATAGGCAAGGTAGCCGACCGCGCCGAGCACGATGACGGCGGCGGCAATGCTGATCATGCCGGCGGGGCTCTTCATAAAGCCGGGCTTGGCGGCGGCGGGACCCGGCGTGAAGGAAGGAGTGGGCTTGGGCGCCGCGGGGGTGGGAGCCGGCGCGGGCTTGGGGGCGGGCGCGGCGGGTTTGGGCGCCGGAGCAGGAGCCGCGGGTTTTGCAGGAGCGGCCGGGGCTTCTTTTCGCGGAAGAGGAGCGACGGGAGCCGGCGCGGGCTTCGCGGCAGCAGCCGGTGTGGCAGGCGCGACGGGCTTGGCCGGGGGAATCGTCGCGGCGGGGGCGGCGGGCTTGGCCGGCGGCGTGACTGCGGCTGGAGCAGGCTTGGCAGGTGCCACCGGTGCGGGGGGCTTGGCTATAGAAGGCGTGATCACGGCCGCGGGCGCAGGCTTGGGCGGGGTGATCACCGCGGGCGCGGGCTTGGGCGCAGAGGGTGTAATTACCGCCGCTGGAGCAGGCTTGGGCGGGGGAGTGACAACGGGGGCGGCGGGTTTGGGCGCGGGTGGCGTAATCACGGCCGCGGGCGCAGGCTTGGGCGGCGGTGTGACCGCCGCAACCGGCGGTGGGGCGGGTTTGGCCACAGGAGCAGGCGCTGGTGCCGCGGCGGGGGGCGGAGCGGTTCGCGTCCAATCCGGCTGCCAGGCTGATCGTTCAGGATTGGCGGGCTGGAAGCTGCCGATGAAGTTAAGGAAGCCAAGCCAGGCCGGAGTGATGGCGGATTCGTCGACGCCGCCGGCAAGGGTGAAACCGGCTTGCGCGCCCCATGCTTTGATGTCGGGCGCGAGCGGGGCAAGGTTGAGCGCCCCGGCAAGGCTGTGGGCAAACCAGTTTTGTTTTGCGGCCAGGCCGGTGCAGGCGAATGCCGCCGGTGCGTGGCCGAGCGCGCCAATGTCGGCGGCTAGTTCCTGCGCAATGCGTGCGGCGATTTTCGGACCGGTCTCGCTGAAGTCGTAAGATTCATTGAAGAAAAGTTTTGCGGCGGAACCCTTGAATTTGAGGCCGAGCTCGACCTGCACGGCTTCGGCCACCTTGTCCATAGTTACCGTGGCAAGGCGGGCTGCCTCGACGCCATCGCGGCTCACCAGCAGGATATGCGTGACCAGATCGCCAAATTCGAAGAGGAGCGCGGTCGAACCGTCGCCTTTGAATTTGAGCGCGGACGCGACACCGCCGGCGGCGGTGAGGGAAGCGGGGCTGATGCGGGCAGGCACCAGTTTGAGTTCCTGCAAGGTCGTGAGGGACTGCGCATAACTGTCTTTCGCGGCGGCGGCGAGCACCCAGGGTGCACCCTGTCCGGAGATGGTCAGGCCGTCGCGGGCATTGACGGCGGTGAATTCACCCGGCGACAGATTCGCGAGCGAGGGATCAGTGAAGATGCCGGGCAGCGCCGCGAGCGTGGCGAACTTTTTAGCTTCATCGGCGCCTGCAAAGTGTAGGCCGCGCTGCTTAGGGCGGAGCGAGGCGAGGACGTTGGCCGTGCCACCCTGGGTCTCGGGAAAGACCGCCTGCACGGCCTCTTCAAGGCCTGCCTTGTTGTCAAGCGGCACCTCGCGAATGTCTTCAATCGCGAAGGGCGAGCGTAAGGCGCTGCAGCGAGCGAGGAGAAGGGAGAAATCGTTGAGCTCAACGAAATAGCCTTTATCAATGGGATTTTGCATGGCAGGTAATAAGGATGTGTTATGGTAACGTTAATGTCCGGCAGAAAGCAACTACGGTCATAAGTGGTTGGGCTTGATTTTTGCGAACAAGAATTTAACAAATATTTCATGAACGAAATGGCAAATGTAAATTTATGTAAAATTTTTATTGCAAGAGGCTATATTACCGTATAAGGTATTTTCACCATCAAAGTTGCTTTATCTCAGCCTCTCCTCTCAACACCCAACGTATCGTCCCCGTGACTACGAAACTACTTTTCGTCAAGAACCAGCGGAGTGAAACCCGAGCCCGCTCCGCCATTGTGGGCGAAACGGGATTTTATTGGCGCTCGTTTGAAAACGCGGAAGATCTCGGCGCCACTTTGCGCAAGGAACGCTTCGCGCTCGTGCTCGTCGACCACCGCGAAGGCGAAGGTGACGTGCTGACCTACGTTGAATCGCTGCGGAAATCACAGGCTGATTCGAATATTTTCCTCATCTGCCCGAAACTCGAGCTGCCCTCGATCGTCCGCGCCATCCGTCTCGGCGTGCGCGACCTGTTTCATCCTCCGCTTGAGTTCAAGGCCCTCGTCGAGCGCATCTTCACGCTGCTGCCGGCCGCCACGGGTGGCGCGCATCGCGAGCTGCGCATGGAAGAATGGGGCGAACTGGCCGTGTTTCTTTCCGAGAAGGTTCCCGCCGCCGCCGGCGGCGGCAAGGCTGCGCGCAACGGCTCGGCGGTGGCCAATGGCACCGATCACAACGGCGCGAGCGATGTCCAGGTCATGACACTGCGCACCGAGCGCGACGACCTCGCCCGCGAACGCGACACGCTCAAGCAGGATCTCCTGCGCATCAACGATGAGCGTGCGCACTTGGAAAACGAAGTCGCCCGTCTCTCGCCACTCACCGAACAGGAACAGCAATATCAAGCCGAACTGGCCCGCCTCCAGGCCGAGCAGGAACAGGTCCAGGCCCAGCTCGCGCAACTTCAGGCCGACCTCGCGCGCCAGCTCGAGATCGAAGCCGAGCTCAAGGCGCAGCTCGATCAGGCCACCCAGGACAAGGCCGCCGCTGACCAGCATATCGATGAACAGGCCGCCGAGCGCGCCCGGCAGCTGGCCGAGGCCGAGGCCCAGCTTGAGGCCAACAGGGCCGCTCTCATGGAGGAGCGCACAGCTCAGGCGCAGGCCCAGGCCGAGCTCGCCTCCGAACAGGCCGAGCTGGCCCGCCAGCAGGCCGAGCACCTCAAGCACAGCAAGGAGATTTCCACCACCCAGCAGACTCTCGCGCAAAAGCAGAAGGAGCTCGCCGGCGCCCAGGCCCGCCTCCACGCCGAGCAGCAGGAACTCGCCGCGATCCAGGAAAAGTTCGAATCCGACCAGCTCATTCTCACGCAAACCCGCGCCAAGATCGACCAGGACAAAAAGGCCGTCGACGAAGCCCGCGCGGGCCACAATTCAGAACTGGCCAAGCTCAAGCAGGCCCACGCGCTCCTGGAGACCGAGTCCCAGCACATCGCCGAGGAGCTGGCCAAGCATGAGGTGGAGCAGAAACGACTGGCGCAGGAGCTCGCCCAGCGCGACAAGCAGCTGGCCGAAAAACAAAAGGCGCTGACGGCCGAAGTCGAACGCTCCGCCGGCGAGCAGGAAAAAATCGAGGGCGAACTTCTCGTCACCCGCCAGGCGAAGGAAAAGGCCGAAAAGGAAAAGGCCGCCGTCGAGGCCGCGCGCGCCGCGCTGCAGGCCGAAATCACTCAGGCCAAGGAAAAATTTGCATCGGTCGACATGGAGCGCACCAAGCTCGCCAAGGAGCTCGGCGCCCGCGATCACGTGATTGCGCAAAAGCAAAAGGAGCTCGCCGATCTCCAGGCCGCCCATGAGGCCGAGCAGGAAAAGCTCGATACGGAGCAAATGCTCCTCAAGCAGGCCGCGACCAAGGCCGAGGCCGAACTCGCGCGCGTCCGCAAGGAACTTGAAGCCAAGGCCGAGCTGGCCGAGCGCCAGTTGCGCGACGAGAAAAAGCGCATCGAAGCCGAGCTCGAGAAAGTGGAAGGCGAGCGCCTCGTATTTTCCCAGGAAAAGTCGAAGATCGACAAGGAACGCACCGAACTGGCCAAGACCAAGGCCGTGCTGGCGGAGAAAGAGGCCGCGATGGCCGAGCTCGATGCGCGCCAGGAAAAACTCGAGACCGAACAACTTCTCATCACCCAGAACCGCGCCAAGCTCGACAAGGACCGCGCCGCGATGGAAGCCACGCACGCGAAGACCGATGCCGAGCTCGCCAAGCTGCGCGCCGACCTGACCAAGCGCGAAAGCGCGCTCGCCGAGCAGCAGAAAAAGGCCGAGGCCGCCCAGGCTAAGCTGGACGCGGAGCAGGAAAAGCTCGAGACCGAGGCACAGATGGCCAAGCAGGCCGCCGCGAAGGTCGAAACCGATCGTGCCCAGGTGGCCAAGGCTAAGCAGGAACTCATCGTCAAGGAGGCCGAGCTGGCCGAACTCGAGGCGCGTCAGGAAAAACTTGAAGCCGATCAGCTCCTCATCACCCAGAACCGCGCCAAGCTCGACAAGGACCGCGCCGCGATGGAAGCCACGCACGCGAAGACCGACGCCGAGCTGGCCAAGGTGCGCGCCGATCTGACCAAGCGCGAAAGCGCGCTCGCCGAGCAGCAGAAAAAAGTCGAGGCCGCCCAGGCCGGACTGGCCGCCGAGCAGGAAAAACTCGAGACCGAGGCCCTCATGGCCAAGCAGGCCGCCGCGAAGGTCGAGGCCGACCGCGCCGAGGTGGCCAAGCAGCGCGCCGCCCTGCAGCCCGAACGCGAGCAGATCCAGCAGCGCACGAAGATGCTGGCCGACCAGGCCGCCCAATTGCAGGAAACTGAAATCCGCCAGCAGACCGAGTCCACCAAGCTCAAGAAGGAGCTCGCCGCCGTGCAGAACGCGCGCGCTGCACTCGAGGCCGACCAGGCTGCACTTGAGGCCGAGGCGGCCAAGCACGCCCAGGAATTGAAGAAGTTCGAGGCCAAGCGCGAAAAGATGAAATCGCTGCTCGCGGGCGAATGATACCATCCGCCGGCGGGGTAAAATTCTCCTCGCCCGCAGGAGCCCAGACCTGTTCCTTGGATGGCGCCATGTCGTCCATCAATCGGTTTCTCGTCGAAAACAACCTGCGGATTGCAGCCAATCCGTGTGTCAGCCCGGACTTCTGCCTGGACTGGCCGGGGCTGGTGAAAAAACTCCGTGCCGGTGATGCCGGCGTGAAGGCTTACGAGAAGAGCCGCTTCGGCACCAGGGCGGGCGAGTTCGTGCTGCTTGAGGACACGGCCACCGGTGATTGCGCTTGGCGGCTGGCGGCGGAGGCGCCGCAACTGCTCGACGCCGGCGAGAAGCTCGATGCGAACGCGACGGCGTTTCCCGCCACCTGGGCGAATTTGCTGAAGCTGAAAAACCTCGCGCAGGAGCACGACGCGGGCGTGACGATTTTCCCCACGGCCGCGGAACGCCTCGGCCAGAGCACCCTCGGCATTGGCGCGCGTTTCACCACCTTGCACTGGCCGGCGGTCGACTGGGCCATGAGCGCGCTCGAATTTGGCGTGACGGCGAATCAAAATTCCATTCCGCGCGAACTCGTCTACGACGTGAATGCCATGCTCGCCGGCCAGCTCGACACCGTGCCGTTTCCGTTCATCGGCACCAATGTCCCCGAGGGCCACCAGGGCCAGAGCGTCGAGGGCATGAGCCACGGCTGCGTGCTCGCGAAGCTCAAGACCGGCTTCCACCACCGCCGCATCGCCTGGAGTTTCAATGCCGACCACCAGCCCATCGGCGGCAAATTCGACGCGCGCGAGGACGCGCTGGTGCAGGGCTGCGTGCTCGCCAGCTACATCACCTTTGATCTTTCACCGGAGCTCGCCCAGACCAAGGTGCCCGACGACGCGGCCGGCTGGGTGAAAACCAATGTGCCCGCGGAGCTCGTCACGACGGTGAAGTCGCGCGTCGCCGCCATCGGCGTCACGCTCCACGAGGCCGAGTTCGCCAAGCTTCTCGCCTACGTCTGGCCGGCGATGAAAAAAATGAAGCAGCGCGACGAGAAATACCGCGCCGCCCGGGAAAAGCTGTTCACTGCCGACGTGGGCCGCGCCTATCTGCGCGAGCTTTCCATCGACGAGCTGCCCGGCCTGACCACGCCCGAGACCACCGCCATCATGTTCGCGCTCTGCGAGGCGCTCGGCATGAAGATCAATTTCATCGCCCCGGCGTTCGGCTTCCAGAAAAACATGCCGTACCCCGACAACGCCGCGTTGCGCGCCCTCATCGAGAAGCAGTGGGCCGTCTGCAAGCCGTTCGGCGCGAGCATCGGCTTCCACTCGGGCTCCGGCAAGTCGGCCGAGAATTACCAGGTGATGGGCGCGGTCACCGGCGCCCGCCTCGAGATCAAGACCAGCGGACGCTACACCTACGAGATGGGCCGGGCTCTTTCCTCCTCGAAAAACACGGCAGACCAGGTGCTCTGGCACGACTGGTACAAGTTCACTGTCGAGCTCGCGCTCAAGGGCGCGTTCAGCAGCGAC
Organism: Opitutaceae bacterium; assembly: GCA_035485575.1. GTDB lineage: Bacteria > Verrucomicrobiota > Verrucomicrobiia > Opitutales > Opitutaceae > DASRHD01. The sequence continues at coordinate 10,144 of DATHNW010000030.1, forward strand.
GCCACCGAGCAGAAGATGGCTCGCACCTTCATCACCGACGCGCTGGGCAAGGCCGGCAAGCCCACCGACGTGTTTGCCGACGTCGCGGCCACGCGCAAGGCCGTCGAGGCCCTGCCGCCCAGCCCCGAGCACATGTTTTGGTTTGAGTACAATTTCCTGCATGTGCTGGCCGGCGGCGGTCAGGCCGAAAAAAGCGCGCTCGGCGACCATACGCCCGCCGGCTACCGGCAACGCGCGCGCTTCTACAGCATCAGCGACGAAGGCCGGCTCAACTACGCGAAGAATGTCGCCAGCTATATTGTCTTTCTCGCCGAGAACACCGGCCTCGCCGCGAAGGAACGCTGTGCCGCCGCCCAGAGCCTGCTCAACCGCTACCAGACCATGGCGGAGTTTCTCGGGGATATTTCGAAATAAGGCCGGTTAGCTGATGGTGTCCGCGCCGCAGGCGCCTATTGCGTTCGGACTCTTTCCTCCCGCCAGCGCGGCTAGTGCGACGGGCGGAGGAAATGCACCACCACCGAGAGGATGAGCAGGATCACCGGCACGAGGATGGCCAGCATGAGAAACCAGTGGGGGATAAATTTCGTGGGCTTGGGCGATTCGGGCTTTTTCGCCGGCGCAACGATACCCACGGCCAGCAGGAACAGCAACAGGGTGAACACGGCGAAAAGCCAGCCGGCGCCGCCTTCCGCCGACCAGGTGATGACGGCCATGTAAGCCGCGGCGAGCCCCGCGAGGCCGAAGGCTCCGGCGAAAATTCCTTTTGCCTTCATCGTGGTTCCGGCTGGTTTCCGCCTGGCCGGGTAAATTCTCACAGCGCGTTCAATGCGCTCTTGCTGACGGCGAGGCCGGCTTCCTTCACCGCCTCGCTGAGCGTGGGGTGGGCGTGGATGGTGCGGCCGAGATCCTCGGCGCTGCCGCCATATTCCATGTGCGTGACGACTTCGCTGATGAGCTCGCCCGCGCTGCGGCCGAGGATTTGCGCGCCGAGAATTTTGTCCGTTTTGGCGTCGGCGATGATTTTCACGTAGCCGTCGGTGCCATCGGCGGCGATGGCGCGGCCGTTGGCGGCGAAATTGAATTTACCGATTTTCACGGCGATGTCCGCAGCTTTCGCGGCGTCCTCGCCGAGGCCGACGCTCGCGACTTCGGGATCGGTGTAGACGATGGCGGGCACGAGGTCCCAGTTGATGTGGCCGGCCTTGCCCGCGATCCACTCGGCCACCGCCACGCCATCCTCCTCGGCCTTGTGCGCGAGCATCGGGCCGGCCACGACATCGCCGATCGCCCAGATGCCCGCGACGTTGGTGCGGAGCTGGCCGTCCACTTTCACGCGCTTTTTGTCATCGAGCGCGATGCCGGCCTTATCGAGTCCGAGACTGTCGGTGAACGGCCGGCGGCCGACGGCGACGAGCACCTTGTCGGCCGGAAACTCCAGCTTCTGGCCCTCGCGGGTCGCAGTGAGGACGCCCTGCTCGAAACCGGTGACTTTGGCGCCGGTCTCGATTTTCAGGCCCTGCTTTTGGAGGAGGCGGGTGAAATTGCGGACGATGTCGTCGTCATAGGTCGCGATGATCTTCGGCAGAAACTCTACGACGGTGACATCGCTGCCGAGGCGCGACCAGACCGAGCCGAGCTCGAGGCCGATGACGCCGCCGCCGACCACGACGAGCTTTTTCGGGACCGCGTCGAAGGCGATGGCCTCGTCGCTGGAAACGACGGTCTTACCGTCAAATTTGAGGAACGGCAACTCGACCGGCGCGGAGCCGGTGGCGATGACGATGTTTTTGGCCGTGAGCCGGGTGGTTTCCTTTTCGCCCTTCACCTCGATGGTGTTGGCCGAGACGAACGAGGCCGCGCCGGTGACCGCCGTGATCTTGCGCGCCTTGGTCAGCTGGGTGACGCCGCTGACGAGCCGGGCCACGACGTCGCTTTTCTTTTTCATCAGCACGGCGAGATCGAGCGCGATGCCGGAGAGTTTCAGCCCGTGATCGGCGGCGTGTTTTTGGGCGAAGACCAGATGCTCGGACGAGGAGAGCAGGGCCTTGCTCGGGATGCAGCCGACATTGAGGCAGGTGCCGCCGAGCGTGGCGCGCTTTTCGACCAGCGCGATCTTGAGACCGAGTTGCGCGGCGCGGAAGGCGCAGGTGTAGCCGCCCGGGCCGGCGCCGATGATGATCAGGTCGAAAGAAGATTCAGGGGACATTTGAAGCACGAAGACGCAAAGGCGTCGCGAAGGATTTTTCTCTGAACTTTGCGCCTTCGCGGCTTTGCGCTTAAAGGTTTGGTTTAAACGCTGAGCAGCAGGCGCGCGGGATCCTCGATGGACTGCTTCACCTTCACGAGGAAGGTCACGGCTTCGCGGCCGTCCACGATGCGGTGGTCGTAGCTGAGCGCGAGGTACATCATCGGGCGGATGACGACCTGGCCGTTGACCGCGATCGGGCGGTCCTGGATGGCGTGCAGGCCGAGGATGGCGCTTTGCGGCGGGTTGATGATGGGCGTGGAAAGGAGCGAGCCGAAGATGCCGCCGTTCGTGATGGTAAAGACGCCGCCCTCGAGATCGGCGAGGGTGATCTTGCTTTCACGGGCGCGGCCGGCGGCATCGGCGATCGATTTTTCAATGGCGGCCATGCCGAGCGCTTCGCAGTCGCGGATGACCGGCACCATGAGGCCGCGCTCGGTGGAGACGGCGACGCCGATGTCGTAGTAATGGTTTTCGACCAGCGTATCGCCGTCGAGCTGGGCGTTGATGGCCGGCACGGTCTTGAGCGCGCTGACGACGGCTTTGACGAAGAAGGACATGAAGCCGAGTTTGATGCCGTTTTTCTTCACGAAGTCGTCCTGGTATTTCGCCCGGAGGGCCACGATGGCGGACATATCCACCTCGTTGAAGGTCGTGAGCATGGCGGCCTCGTGCTGCGCGGCAACGAGGCGCTCGGCGATGCGCTGGCGCAGGGGGGTGAGCTTCCGGCGCGTCTCGCGTTCGCCGCTGGCGGGAGTGGAGATTCTCGGCGCGACAATGGGGAGGGGCGTGGCCGCTTTCTGGTTTCCGGCGGCGGGCTTTGGCGTCTCGGCGGCGGCGAGCATGTCGCCCTTGGTGACGCGGCCGGCCTTGCCGGTGCCGGCTACGCCGGCGGGATCGACGCCGGTCTCTTCGGCGAGCCGGCGGACGGCGGGCGACTGGGCGTCGTTTTTTGCGGCGGGCGCGGGAGCCTCGGCCTTGGCCGGGGTTTCCGCGGGCGCCGGCGTGGCGGCCGAAGCCGCCGTGGCCGCAGAGTCGATTTGCGCGACGACCTGGCCGATTTTCACTTCGTCGCCAGCGGCCGCCTTGAACGTGATTTTGCCGGCGCCCTCGGCCGTGCCTTCGCTGGTAATCTTGTCGGTCTCAAGCTCGAAGAGCGGCTGGTCTTTTTTGACGACATCGCCGTCTTTGACATGCCATTTGGCAAGGATGCCGGAGGTGATGGACTCGCCCATGGGCGGAATTTTGACGTCGAGAATTGGCATGGATTTTTTAAAGCAAAGAGGCGCGGCCGGAATCAAAGGCTGAAGGCGTCGTGGAGCAGGGCGGTGAGTTCGATCTTGTGCAGGGCGAGCGCCCCGACGGCGGGCGAGGAGGCGGCATCGCGGCCGGCGTAGGCGGGCTTGCGGCCGAAAATTTCCTCGAGCTGCGGGGCGATGAAGGACCATGCGCCCATATTCTGCGGCTCCTCCTGGCACCAGATGAGCCGGGCGCCATGGCCATAGGCGTCGGCGAGCTGGGAAAGGCGGTTGCGGTGGAGCGGATAGAGCTGCTCGACGCGCACGAGGGCGGTGTCGGTGATCTGGTTGCGCGCGCGATGGTCGGCGAGGTCGTAATAGACCTTGCCGGAGCAGAGGATGAGGCGCGCGGGCTTTTCCGGTGCGAGCGGGTCGTCGATGATTTCCTGGAAACCGCCACTGGTGAATTCGTCGATTTTCGAGACCGCGGCCGGGTGGCGGAGGAGCGACTTGGGCGCCATGACGATGAGCGGCTTGTGGAAATCGCGCTTCGTCTGGCGTCGCAGGCAGTGGAAAAGGTTGGCCGGCGTGGTGAGGTTGACGACCTGCATGTTGTTCTCGGCACAGAGCTGGAGGAAGCGCTCAAGCCGCGCGGAACTGTGCTCGGGGCCCTGGCCCTCGTAGCCGTGGGGCAGGAGGAGGACGATGCCGCTCGTGCGCTGCCACTTCGACTCTCCGCTGGCGATGAACTGGTCGATGACGACCTGCGCGCCGTTGGCGAAGTCGCCGAACTGCGCCTCCCACAGGCAGAGCATCTCGGGATAATCGAGCGAGTAGCCGTAGTCGAAACCGAGCACGGCCGCCTCGGAGAGGAGCGAGTTGTAAACGCAGAAACGCGCCTGCCGTTCTTCGAGATTGTTCAGCGGCACGTAACTTTCCCGCGTATCCACGTCGTAGAGCACGGCATGGCGCTGCGAAAACGTGCCGCGTTCGCTGTCCTGGCCGCTGAGGCGCACGGGCGTGCCTTCCAGCAGAAGAGTGCCGAAGGCGAGCGCTTCGCCGAAGGCCCAGTCCACCGGGCCGCCCTGCTGGTGGGCCTGGGCGCGCGTCTCGAGGAAGCGCTTGATCTTGGGGTTCAGCTTGAAATTGGTCGGCACGTGCGTGAGGCCCTGCACGACCTTGGCCAGGAACTCGGGTGTGACGCCGGTCGGCACGGGCGAATGGTTGTAGTGCGGCTGGAAAACGGCGGTCGAGCCCTTGAAGGGGGTGAGCGGATCAGCCTTCGCGCGCCGGGCGATTTTTTCGGCCTCGTGCGCCTTGGCCTTTTCCAGGTTGGCCTCGAGCGCGGCGGTGTACTCGGCCTTGATGGCATCGCCCTCGGCGGGCGTGAGGCTGCCCTCGGCGATGAGTTTTTCCGTGTAGATCGTGGAAACCTGCGGATGCGCGGCGATTTTCCGGTAGAGCGTGGGCTGGGTGAAGGCAGGCTCGTCGGATTCGTTGTGGCCGTGCTTGCGGTAGCAGTACATGTCGATGACAACGTCGCGCCGGAATTTTTCGCGGAAATCGAGTGCGAGCTGCGCGACCATGCAGACGGCCTCGGGGTCGTCGCCATTGACGTGGAATATCGGCGCCTCGATCATTTTCGCGACGTCGGTGCAGTAGCGGGTCGAGCGGGCGTCGCTGGGCAGGGTGGTGAAGCCAATCTGGTTGTTGATGACGATATGAAGCGTGCCGCCGGTGCGATAACCGGGGAGTTGCGAGAAATTGAGCGTCTCGGCCACGACGCCCTGGCCAGCGAAGGCTGCGTCGCCATGCGCGAGAAGCGGGAGCACCCGGCGGCGCTCGACGTCACCGCGCACGCGCTGGCGCGCGCGAACCTTGCCCTCGACAACGGGATTCACGATCTCGAGGTGGGAGGGATTGGCGGCGAGGCGCATCTCGACCTTCTTGCCACTCTTGGTCGTGAGAACGGCCTCGTAGCCCAGATGGTATTTCACATCGCCGTCGCCCGCGACGGCATCGGGTAGGTAGTTTTCCGAAAATTGCTCGAAGAGCTGGTCGAAGCTCTTCCGCATGATGCTGGTGAGGACGTTGAGGCGGCCGCGGTGGGCCATGCCCATGACGATTTCCTCGACACCGACCTCAGGACAGTGCTCGACGACCGTGTCGAGCGCGGCGATGAACGTCTCGCTGCCTTCGAGCGAGAAGCGTTTTTGCCCGACGTATTTGGTGTGAAGGAATTTTTCAAAGAGCTCGGCCTTGTGGACGCGCCGGAGAATCTGGACTTTTTGCGGCTTGGTGAACTGCGGCTGGTTGTCCGTGGCCTCCATGTGCTGCTGGAGCCATTCGCGCGCATCGCCGTCCTGGATATGCAGGTATTCGACGCCAATGTGGCCGCAGTAGGTGCGGCGCAGCGTGGCCACGAGGTCGCCGAGCTTCATCTGGCCGCCGGATTTGAAATGGCCGATGTCGAAGCTTTCGTTGAGGTCGGCCTCGGTCAGGCCGAAATGCGCGATGTCGAGCTTCGGGTGCGGCGGTGGCGGATCGCTGAGGGGATCGAGGTCCGCTTGCAGGTGGCCGTGCGCCCGATGGGCGTTGATGAGGCGGTGGACCTGGGCCTGCTTCAGGCTGTCGAGGATGTTGACGCCAGCGGCGGCGGCGTGTTCGGCGATCGCGCCCGCGCCGTTGGTTCCGAAGGGGGTGGCGCCATTGCTGCCAAGGGCAAAGCCCTGGAAAAAGGCCCGCCAGGTCGGATCGACCGACTCGGGGTTTTCGAGCCAGGTGCGATAGGCGGCCTCAATGAGGTCGGCGTTCGCGCGGCTGGGAAACGAGAGGGAGTTCATGGAAAAATGACGAGAAAAGCGCGCACGCGAAAAACGGCATGGAGCCGTCGTCCACAAGGCGCGCTATGGGAAGAGGTTTGGACAGTAGAGAACAACACACCATAGCCCAGCTTACAAGAAAATCGAGACCCGGCTGCACTTATTCACACTCGCTTAAGCAGCGCATGCACGCCATGAGTTTACGTGCTAACCATGGACACCGAAATTCGTGATGCGCTCCTTGCTTTGCACGCCGCCATCCCGCGGGCGGATGGGGCGGCCATTTCCGCGCAAACGGCGCGTCTGGATGACCTGCTCGCGCAAAGCCGCGGGACGCTGCATCCGCAACTCGCCCATTTTCTGGAGCGCCGCAGCTATGCGAAGGCGCTGGCCTGGCTGGGCGGCGAAACGCCGGCCGCCGGCACGTGCAGTCCCCGCCAGAAAGTGTGAGCCAGGCTGGAAAAATTCCCACCGGCGGCGGTCAGCCGCTCGGGCAAAATCCGTTTGCGGCGTTGAGCGGCGCGAAGTTGTCGGCTGTACCCGCGAATCTGCCGGCCAAAGCGCCCAAGCCGGCTGTGCCCGAAAAAAATCGCGGACGCGTGGATATTGTCCGTGAAACGAACGGTCGTGGCGGCAAGACTGTGACGGTCGTGACCGGCTTCATGGGCATTGGTTTGCCGGAGAAGGAGGCGCTCGCCAAAAAAATGCGCGGAGCTTGCGGCTGCGGCGGCACGGTCAAGGACGGCCGGATCGAAATTCAGGGCGACCAGCGCGAGACGATCGCGAAGATCCTGGCCGAGGCCGGCTTCAAGCCGGTGTTTGCGGGTGGGTGAGCCAACAAATCACGCCGCCAGACCAGCCGCCAGTGCCAGCGCACTTTTGGCGCGATTGAGAATATAGAGGTGATAACCCGGCGCGCCGTGCGCGAGGAGGTCGCGGATTTGCGTGAGCGCCCATTCGAGGCCGAGGGCCTCGACGATTTCCGGTTGTTCGCCGGCTGCTTCGAGGCGGGTGAGCAACTTGGCGGGCAGGGCCGCGCCGCAGAGCGCGGTGATGCGCTGGATCTGCTTGAGCGAGAGCACGGGCATGATGCCGGGTACGATGGGCACGGTGATGCCGGCCGCGCGGCATTTATCGACGAAGCGGTAGAAGAAATCGTTTTCGAAAAAAAGCTGGGTGGTGATGAACGCCGCGCCGGCGTCGACCTTGCGCTTCAGGTTGGCCAAGTCGGCCTCCAGGCTGGGCGCCTCGGGATGCTTTTCCGGATAACCGGCGACACCGAGGCAGAAATCGGCATGGCGCGCCTTGAGCAGGGTGACGAGGTCGGTGGCGTAACGCAGGCCGTCGGGCGCGGGCGTGAAAGTGGCCGCGCCCTTGGGCGGGTCGCCGCGCAGGGTCATGATATTGCGAAAGCCGCCGGTGTGGAGGCGGTCGGCGATGGCGTCCAGTTCGGCGTGCGAATGGCCGACGCACGTGAGATGGGGCATGACGGTGAAGCCGAGTTCATCCTTGAGCAGGGCGCTGACCTGCGCGGTGCGCTCACGCGTGCTGCCGCCGGCGCCATAGGTCACGGACACAAAATCGGGTGCGATGCGCTGGAGCGCGATGGCGGTCTGCCGCAAAGCCTCGACGCCGGCGTCGTCCTTCGGCGGAAAAAATTCCAACGAACGCAGCGGGCGTTGCTGCGCGAAGAGGGTGGAGATGGACCGGTCGGCTGTCATTGACGTATCAACGCATACGGATTTGTTGATGCGTGTAAAGAGAAGAATGGCCGGATGGCCGTACGTCTTGTTCCGGTTTCAATAGTCGCATGGAATTCACGCCTTCCTAAGAACCTATCTGCAAGAGTACGAAAGCCCTTGGTCAATCGATCATTGAAGATTGTGATCGGTCGTGTGTCGCTCTCACAATGAGGCATGAAAAGCAAAGAAAGCGCGTCTACAAAGAACCCTGATCCAACCCATTTGGAGTGGCTTGTCGAAAATCGAGCGGCAAACCAGCTCGTATCCGTAAAACTGTATAAATCGCTTAATGAGCATCCCGACCAATTTAAGAATAAGGAATTTGGAATAGACGCGCAGATGTTGATAGCAGTATCCTTTTCTCTCTGGCGTTCGGCATTTCTTTCGGACAAGACGGGCTATCTGGAAGATACGAACGAAGGCGCGGAGTGGTTTTTAGGGGAAATGCTTCTAAATAATGCCATTACTTATGTCCAAGATAGAAAGGCCAAGGACTGGACGTTTAATTATTATGCGAGCAATGCGCGATATAGGCTCGACGAATATTCTGAGCGGCATCCTGATTTTGATATAGATCAGTTTTTTGTGCCAAAACAGAAGCGAACCCCTAAAATTCGATGGAAGAACTTGCACAATGCTTTTGAAAAGGCAGTTGAGCACTTCGGAGGCAGGTTGAAACGAGCAGCTAAAAATTCAGATTGAGACCGTGCCCAACGATTAGTTGACGAATCGAGTCCCCGGCCCGAGGTCGGTCAGGCGGGGCTTTTTCTTTCCACGTGCGGAAGAAACGCGGTCAGGAGGCCGATCAGCGGGAGGAAAGAGCAGACATGGAAGACATAACTAATGCTGGTGTGATCGGCGAGCCGGCCGAGTACGGCGGAGCCGATGCCGGCCATGCCGAAGGCGAAGCCGAAGAAGATGCCAGAGACGAGTCCGATGCGGTTGGGAATCAGTTCCTGGGCGTAGACGAGGATGGCCGAGAAGGCCGACGACAGCACGAGGCCGATCACGACTGTCAGCACGGAGCACCAGAAGAGGTTGGCGTAGGGCAACAGGAGGGTGAATGGCGCGATGCCGAGGATGGACACCCAGATGACATGCTTGCGTCCGATGCGGTCGCCCACGGGTCCGCCGATGATCGTGCCGGCAGCGACAGAGGCGAGAAACAGGAAAAGGTGCAGTTGTGCATTCTGGCGTGAGACCTGGAATTTATCGATGAGGTAAAACGTGTAATAGCTCGTGAGGCTTACGAGGTAGAAGAATTTTGAAAAGATCAGTGCGGCGAGGACGGCGACAGCGGCGATCACCCGGCCGCGGCTGACGGGAGCCGAAATGCGCGGGGGGCGGGCGGCCTTGTTCGCGTTCAGCTCGGCGAGATGGTTGCGATACCAGCGCCCGACCCGGGTGAGGAGGCCGATGCCCAGCAGCGGGACCACGGCAAACCAGGCGATGCGGGATTGTCCGCCATGGGCGATGACCAGCGCGGCGAGGAGGGGGCCGAGCGCGCTGCCGGTGTTGCCGCCGACCTGGAAAAGCGACTGCGCGAAACCATAGCGCCCGCCGGAAGCCAGGCGGGCGACGCGCGAGGCTTCGGGATGAAAGATGGAGGAGCCGACGCCGATCAGCGCGGCGGAAAAAAGGACCAGTTCAAATGTGCCGGCGAGGGAAAAAAAGATCAGGCCGATGAGGGTCAGGATCATCCCCGCGGCAAGCGAGAAAGGCTGCGGATAGCGGTCAGTGTAGATGCCGACGAAGGGCTGCAGCAGCGAGGCCGCGAGCTGGAAAGTCAGCGTGATCAGGCCGATCTGGGTGAAATTCAGGTTCAGCTCGGCCTTGAGCAGCGGATACAGCGCCGGGAGCAGCGACTGGACGGTGTCGTTGAGCAGGTGGCCGCAGCTGATCGCAAAGAGAATGGCCATCGCGGTGGCCGGAGCCTTGGGCTCGACGGCCGGCGCGGGCGGGGCGGGATCGGCTTTCATCCGGCGGCGCTGAGCTCCTTTTCGGTCTTCAATCGCAGCTGCCCGCAGGCGGCGTCGATGTCGTGGCCCTTTTCGCGACGCAGCGTCACGGACACACGCGCGTCGCGCAGGATGTCGGCGAAGCGTTCCTGACGCGTAAGGCTGGGACGTTTCCAAGGCAGGCCCTCGACGGTGTTGTAGGGAATCAGGTTCACGTGGGCATGCAGGTCGAGGGCGATGTCGCGCAGCTTTTCGGCCTGGACGAGCGAGTCGTTGATTTCCTCGATGAGGATAAACTCCAGTGTGATCATGCGGCCGTGCTTTTCGTTGAACGCCTTGATCGCGGGCAGCAGCTTGGCGAGCGGGTAGGCCTTGTTCACCGGCATGATTTTTTCGCGCACCTCGTCGGTGGCGCCATGCAGCGAGATGGCGAGGCGGAAGCCGAGCGGCTCGTCGGCCAGCTTGAGGATCTTCGGCACGAGTCCGCTGGTGGAAATGGTGATGCGGCGCGCGCCGAAGCCGAGGCCCCAGTCGGCGTTGACGATGGTGAGCGCGCGGATCAGCGCGTCGTAATTCGCGAGCGGCTCGCCCATGCCCATGACGACGATGTTGTCGAACGACGCCAGCTCGGTGCGCGCACGGTGCGTGCGCACGTCCTCGCGATAGCAGACCTGCAGGAGCTGGGCGACGATTTCGCCGGCACTGAGGTCGCGCTTCAGGCCGGCGAGGCCGCTGGCGCAGAAGACGCAGCCCATGGCGCAGCCGACCTGGGTGGAGATGCAGATGGTCTTGCGCGAATGGTCGAGGCCGACGCCGTCCTGCGGTGCGCGGATGATGACGGTCTCGATCAGCGAGTGGTCGCGCAGCTCGAGCAGGAGTTTGTCCGTGACGTCATGCGACTGCCGGTTGAGCACGAGTCCGGCCGGCATGAGGTCGAACGTCTCATCGAGCCAGGCGCGCAACGACTTCGAAAGGTTGGTCATGTCGTCCCACGACCGCGCGCGCTTTTTGTAGACCCAGTCGATGATCTGCTTCGCGCGGAAGGCCGGCTCGCCCTGCGCACGGAGCTTCTCCGTGAGCGAGTCGAGGGTTTCGCCGGTGAGCGGCGGTTTGGCGGGCGTGAACTTCATGGAAGGCTGAGACTAAAAGCGGGCCATGCCCCGGCGCAAGCTGGCCGGCGAAAGTTCCTCTCGATTCGATCCGGCCGGGTTCGTCTTCCCGCGTCCGGTAAACGGCATGGTGTATCCGCTGGGCCGGCCTTAATTAATTTTTAAGGGGTTTGGTCTGCGTTTTAATTACCACGATCCGGTCCTGCCGCTATGATGAGCGATGACATGCAACCAAGCGACATCGGCGCGAATGCTGCTCTGCTGCGGACGAACATGAAGGCCGATCGTCCGCTGGAGAATATCGCCTGCTGCCAGGACCTGCCCGAACCCAAAATGGAGATGGGCGCGAAACCGGAGTTTCGCCGCGGCCGGGTGCTGGACGGCCGGTTTTTCATTCTCGAAACCGTGAGCTGCGCGGGCATGGCGACGATTTACAAGGCGGAGGACATGGATAATCACCGCCAAAAAGTCGTGGTGAAAGTCCCGCTCCGGAAATTTGAAAGCGATCCTGCTTTCCACCGGCGCTTCCGGTGCGAGGAGGAAATCGGATTGAAGCTCAACCATCCCAGCCTGCTGAAGTTCATTCCGACCGCGGAAAGCCGGAGCCGGCTCTACCTCGTGACGGAGTATCTGGAGGGCTGCACGCTAGATTACATCATCCATAAAAACCGGCCATTGCCGGGGGAAGATGCGCTCAGGATCGCCAGCGCCATCGCTGAGGCCGTGCAAGCCATGCATGAACAAGGGGTGGTCCACAACGACCTCAAGCCGTCGAATGTTATGATCTGCTCCGACCAGACGCTGCGCGTGATGGATTTCGGGCTGGCTTCCTATGCTTCCGAGCGCCGGGGAATTTTCGGCGCCTTGGTGCCGATTTTCGGCACGCCGGAATACATGGCGCCCGAGCAGGTCAAGGCGCGGCGCACGGACGAACGCACCGATATTTACTGCCTCGGGGTAATGCTGTTCGAGATGCTGGCTGGCCGGCTGCCCTTTCAAAGCGATGATCCCTGGGCATCCGTCAACTTGAGGGTGTCGGGTGATCCGGTGGCCCCGCGCAGCCTCAACCCTGTTATTTCGGTGCAGGCGGAGGAAATCGTGCTGCATGCGATGCAGCGCAAGCCGGCCGACCGCTACCAGACCGTCGCGGCCTTCAGGGCGGAGCTTGACGCGCCGGAGCAGATTCAAGTGACGGGCTATGCCAGCCGCCTGAAAGCGCCGCGGTGGAAGCTGAGCCTGGAGAAGACGCAGCTTCTGTTCGGATCGCTGCTGGGCGTAGGCGCGCTCGGGCTTCTGGTGATGGCGTTTTTTATCCTGAGCAATTTTCTGGGCGGCCATTAAGCCCGGCCGGCTGGATCAATGGCCGTGATTCGTGCCGATGTTATTGGTCCATTGCACAATGTTGATAGCATCACAGTTGTAGCCGCGGGCGGCCGGATTCACCTCGTTGCCGATATAGGAAGCGCGTAGGGTGCCGACGGCGCCGGAATCCCGCACGCCGTTGATCCAGCCGCCGGTGCCTTTGCTGTTGGTGATATAGACCTTATTTCGCTCGAAAGTGTACGTCATTGTCCGCCGGGCATCATTGGGATTGAAGGTCAGGACGGCGGAGGTGCCGCAGCAGACGGCGTTGTCGGCGCCCTCGTCAAACAGCCAGATGTTGTCGGCGAAATCGCAGCCAAAAAAGGAAGTGCCCGAGAACTGCCACCAGGTCGACAGGAGTCCGGTGCAGACGTTGCCGGAAAATCCCAGCTGGTGTTGTTCGCCGACGATTCGAACCTGCCCGGGAAAAGCGTTGCTGGAGACGGTGGTATTGATGGAGGCCAGCAGGGACAGGCTTTTGTCCCAATTATCATCGGCCGTATTGTTAGTGATGGTCATGCCCTGGATCGCCGGCTTGAAGGCAAAGCAGAAATTGCCGGCGGCGCCGGACGGCTGGAAGGAGACTTTTGTGCCCTTGAGATCGGTCAGAGAAAAATCCGTATCGTTAAGGCGCACGGCGAGGTAGTATTCGAAGGGAGTGATTCCGGGGGGAAGCCGGTCGGCGGAGGTGGCCGGGTAGAGCTCGACGAGCATTCCGGTCAAAAGCTGGTGTTTCAGAGGAGGAATGCCGGCCGCTGACAATCGAATCGCGCCGGTGGAGGCGTTGAAGGCGGCCACCGGCACCACCGGTGGAGCGGCAAATGTTTTGGTGCTCCAGTTAAGGTCCCAGTTGGAAATATAAATGGCGGCACTGGCGCCGGATTTGCCGTAGAGGGTATTGCCGGTGATCTGAACGCTGCTGGTGCCAAACGGCATGGGCGTGACGTAGATGCCGGTGGCATTGGCGCCGGAATCATTGCCCAGCGCGACCGTGTTGTTGGTGATGGAAACATTTTGAGTGGAATAGGTCCTCGGCTTTCCGGTCATCAGATCGTTGACGTTCTGGAAATCAAAAGTCCGCGTGGAATAATCCGGTCCGACGAGTATCCCTGTGGCGCCGGGATTGGTGATGAGGTTGTTCTCAATCTGGAGGCCGTTGAAGGCGGACGAGTCGGGGGAAACCGTGGTCACCGCGATGCCGTAGCTCACGGCCCCGTCGACGATGTTGTCGTGGATGGAGAGGTTGGCCACGCCGTAGCCGCCATCCGAGGTCAGCTGCATGCGGTTGTGCACCTGGCAGAATTCAACGGTGATGTCCGAGGAGCCTTCGCCAATGACGGCCATGTTGAAAAAACTGTTGTCGCCCTGGGTGGGGCCGCTGATTACGGGATGGCCGGCCTGCAGATCGCTCTGAAACCCCGCACAGTTGTCGATGGTCAGCTGGCGGGCCGGATATCTGAGCTGAATCGCCCGTCTTCCCTTGTCGTTGACGAGGTCGAATCCCAGCGAAGTGATTGAAATGTTCTGCTGAATGCGCGAGGGGGCGGTGGCCCGATTGTAAGTGGGGTCTCCAATCACTAGGATCGACCGGTTCGACAGCATGCCCTGGCCGGAGGTGTCGGCCGGCATTTTGAGAATGCTGGTATGCGGATCGTCCCCGATGAGACTGACCCCGCTCAACGTGCGCAGGGGATTGTCATTTGCATAGACAATGCCGTTGTTTTGCGCGGTGGGGATGGAGTTCACCAGATAAACGCCGGGTGGGAAATAGACGGTCATCTTTCCGTCCGCCACCGCCTGCTGGATGGTCCGGTTGATCGCATTGGTGTCGTCCGTCGTTCCATTTCCGGTCGCGCCGTACTGTTGGACGTTGTCATAGGACCCTGCAGGAACGGCGGCCTGGGTGGAGGCAAGGCCAGGCCAGACGGCAAGGAGGGCAATCAGTGCAAAGCGAACTTTTTTCATGAAATCTCCCTTGATGACGCAAGGAGCAGGATGGCTGGGGTTGCGGCATTACTTCCTTCGACCGGAGAGAGGAAAGCTTGAGGATCAACCGCCTCTCCCGGGTGGCGGACGGGTGATTTTCGCCAAACTTTTAAGTTACGCCGGCGTGAACAGGCAGCCATCTGTCCCGACGCCTTGAAAGCAGGCCGGGCGGCGCAGCCAGAGGATGCGCCCCGCCCGGCGGATTATTTTTTCGCCAGTGCGCGATTGAGGGCGCTGACGATGGCCTTGATCGAGGCGAGCTCGATATTGGTGTCGATGCCGGCGCCGAAGAACGTGTGGCCGCGTTCGGTCTTGATCTGGATGTAGCTGACCGCGCGCGCCTCGGCGCCGCTGCCGAGCGAGTGCTCGGAATAGCTGAGGACGTCGAATTTCGGCACGCTCGTGCCGGCGAGCGAGCGCACAAAGGCGTCGATCGGGCCGTTGCCGCTGCCGGCGAGCTTGTGCGGCTGGCCGTCGATGACGAGGGCGGCCTCGCATTTCACCGTGCTGTCGCGCTCGGTGGTCTTGAAGTGCTGGAGGGCGATGGGCGCGATGCGCTCGAGATATTCGCGGCGGAAGATGTCGTGGATTTCCGACGTCGTGAGCTCGTTGCCCTTGGCGTCGGCGACGTCGTTGATGAGCTTGCCGATCTCCTTGTGCATAAGCTTGGGCAGCTGGAAGCCGAACTCGTTTTCAAGCACGTAGGCGACGCCGCCCTTGCCGGACTGCGAGTTGATGCGGATGATGGCCTTGTAGCTGCGGCCGATGTCGGCGGGATCGATCGGAATGTAGAGCACGTCCCACGGTTCGCCGGGCTTTTGCGCGGCCCAGGATTTCTTGATGGCGTCCTGGTGCGAACCGCTGAACGCGGTGAAGACCAGCTCGCCCGCGTAGGGCTGGCGCGGCGGGACGTCGAGGCGCGTGCAGCGCTCGTAGACCTCACGGATGTGGTTGATGTCGCTAAAGTCGAGGCCGGGGTGGATGCCGTGCGTGTAGAGGTTCAGCGCGACGGTGACGATGTCGAGGTTGCCGGTGCGCTCGCCGTTGCCGAAGAGGGTGCCCTCGACGCGGTCGGCCCCGGCCAGCAACGCGAGCTCGGTTGCGGCGATGCCGGTGCCGCGGTCGTTGTGTGTGTGGAGCGAGACGACGGTGGCGTCGCGTCGAGTGAGGTGCGTGCACATCCACTCGATCTGGTCGGCGTGAATGTTGGGCGTGGCGTATTCGACCGTGGCGGGGAGGTTGAGGATGATCCTGTCCTCGCGCGTGGGTTGCCAGACGTCGGACACGGCCTCGCAAATCTCGAGCGCAAACTCCAGCTCGGTGCTGGTGAAGCTCTCGGGCGAGTATTCGAGACGCAATTTCGTGCCGGCGGCGGTGAGCGGGCGGCAGTCGCGCTTGAGCTGTTCGACGGCGCGCGTGGCGATTTTGACAATGGCGGCGCGGTCCGCGTTGAAGACGTAGCGGCGCTGGGCGGGCGAGGTGGAATTATAAAGATGGAAGATGGCGTTTTTCGCGCCGCGCAGGGCCTCCAGCGAGCGCGTGATCAGGTCCTCGCGGCACTGGCAGAGCACCTGGATGGCGACGTCTCCGGGGATGTGGTTTTCCTCGATGAGGCGGCGGCAGAAATCAAACTCGATCTGCGAGGCGGAGGGGAAGCCGACCTCGATCTCCTTGAAGCCGATTTTCACCAGCAGGTCGAAGAATTCGAGCTTCTCCTCGACGCTCATGGGCTGGGCGAGGGCCTGGTTGCCGTCGCGCAGGTCGACGCTGCACCAGGCGGGTGCGCGGGTGAGCGTACGGTCGGGCCACTGGCGGTTGGGCAAGTGGACGGGCGGAAACGGGCGGTATTTCGTGACGGGTGGAGATTGCATGGAAAATAAATGAACGGGCGGGTTTTCGTTGAAAAATTCAGACGCAGCACAGCCGCAAAACGGGCGGCGGGCAAAACAAACAGGCGGTCGCACAATCGGCTGCTACGCAGCCCTTCGGGGATCGTGCGCTTAACTAAGTCGGAGAGCCTGGGAAATTTGCGACATTTCAGTTACCCGAGAAAATCCCGCTGGTGCCGGGGTGTCAAGGGCTTCCTCCGCTGGCGCAGATCCGGATGGTTTTTTGTTCGTTTGACTGTAACCGGTTGCGTTCCAAGGCCGTCTTCCTTCACGTGTATGATGTTGTCTCCAACTCAGTATGGCTGATGAGACGTTCGACCTGGCTGGCTGCCTCGAGCGCGTTCGCCGACGCGATCAGGCGGCTGCGCGCGAACTGGTCGAGCATCTTCACCCGCTCGTCATCCGGATCGTGCGCGCCCACCTGCCACGGCGCGTGCAAGAGGAAGACCTGTCCCAGGAGGTTTTTTTGAAAATGTTCACCCGCATCGAACAGTACAAAGGCAGCGTGCCCTTCACGCACTGGGTCTCGCGCATCGCGGTGACGACCTGCATCGACCAGCTGCGTGCGCAGAAGCGCCGCCCGGAATTCCGGTGGGCCGATCTCTCGGAAAATGAGGCCGGGGTGCTCGACAGCGTGCTGACCAATGAACGCGACGTCGCGCCCGACGATGCCCTGGCTGCGCGCGAACTGGTGCACAAGCTGCTTGATCAGCTCAAACCCGAGGACCGCCTCGTCATCCAGCTTCTCGAACTCGAACAGAAATCCGTCGCCGAGGTCAGCCAGCTCACCGGCTGGAACCAGGCGCTGGTCAAAGTCCGCGCTTTCCGTGCGCGGAGAAAGTTGAAAAAGTTTTTTGAAGAATTAAAGCGAAAGGAAAAATCATGAACCCGCCCGATTCCCGCTGGCCGCGTCTCGCCGCCGCTGCCCGTCAGGCTCGCGACGAGCGCGATACCGCCGCGCCTTATGGCTTCGCCACGCGCGTGGCCGCCCGCGCCTTTGCCGCCGGCGAACCGCCGTTCTCCGCGCTGCTCGCCCGCTTCTCCTGGCGCGCGCTCGGCGTGGCCGCGCTGCTCACGCTCGTGGCCGTCGCCGCCAATTATTCCGCCATCTCGGCGCTCTCCTCCAGTCCGGATGAAGATTCCGGTCCGGGCGAGATCGTGAACGAGATCGTCGATCTTTCATGAGCATGGGCCGCATCATCCTCGTCAGCCTCGTTTTCGTCGCGATCTTCGCCACCGGCGTCATCACGGGTGCGTTCGTGATGCTGAGCGTGGTCAAGCACCGGGCGCAGAAGAACACCCCGCCGCCCGCTATCGCCGTGCCGTTCAACCCGCAGATGCTGCGCCGTTTTGCCGAGCAGCTTGACCTGACCCGCGAGCAACGTGAACAGCTCCGCCCGATCATCATGCAGTATGCGGAGGAATTCCGCGTCCTGCGCCGCGAGAACGACAGCGCCATCCAGCGCATGGGGGAGGATGTGGACAAGGTGCTCACCCCCGACCAGCGCGTGAAACTTGAGAAGCTCAAGGACGAGCAGCGCATCCGCGTGCTGGAGCAGCGCGAAAAAGTCCGCCGTTTCCTCCTCGATCGCAATCGCAACGGTGAGCAGCCCGCTCCACCGCCCAGCCCGCCGCCGGCTCCCGCCCCGGCAGGCACGTCGACGCAGCCCGCCTACTAGGCGCTTGCGGCGGGCGCCCGCTGTGATTGGTTGTAGGCATGGATCAACCGCTCCACGGCAAGACCATCATCCTCGGCGTCGCCGGCTCCATTGCCGCCTACAAGGCCGCGGATCTCACCAGCCAGTTGCGCAAGCAGGGTGCGGAGGTCTTTCCCGTGCTTACCGCCGGCGCGCAGAAATTCATCACGCCGCTCACGTTGCAGACCCTGGCCCGCCATTCCGTGGCGGCCGATCTCTGGACGGAAGGCGAGGGCGGTGGCTGGCAGCCTGGGCATGTTGAGCTCGCCGATAAAGCCGACCTATTGCTGGTCGCACCCGCCACGGCCGACGTGCTGGCGCAGTTCGCGCACGGCCTCGCGCCGGATTTTTTAAGTTCGCTCTACCTTGTCTGCCGCGCGCCTGTGCTGCTTGCGCCGGCGATGAACGGCAAGATGTGGGAGCATCCTGCGACGGTGGCCAACGTCGCCACGCTCAAGGCTCGCGGCCATGAATTCATCGGCCCCGAGGAAGGCATGCTGGCCTGCGGCTACGAAGGGCTTGGCCGCCTCTGGCCGGTCGACGGCATTCTGGCGCGGGTCGGCGAAGTGTTAAAGGGCAAGAAACGTAAATAAGAGGCTGGTTTCGCAGGGCGCGGGCGGTCCGGTTCAAAATATAAGTTGAACCCCGCCACATACCGCCCACTTTCTGCCTTGGCCAGGCGCCATGCATGGGCAGGCGCGTGAACTCCGCCAGGGCCGGAAGGCAGCAACGGTAACGACGTCCTACCAGTGCCGTGGAGTGCCTGGCCGCTTTTTATTTTGTCAGGCCTACCATGAGCCCCAATGCATGGGAGTGCTGCCCGCCGGGAGCATCATGGTCTGATAACCGTTTTTGGAAGCCCAATCACGAGCGGCTTGTTCCAGCCGGTCATTGCCGCAGTTCAGATAGGTCTCGGCGATGTCTTTGTCGCCCTGTTCATCAAGGACCTGCACGAGGTCGTCCACCACCTTGGGATCGCCCATGGCCATGAAACTATAAACGGCGTTTTCCATTTTCTGGTGATTGGTCGAGCTGACATCGCCCAGCAGCACCTGCCGGGTCTTTTCCCATTGCTCCTTCAAATGGGCGGTATCCTTTTTGCCGATCCAGGCATAAATTTGCTCCTCCTCCGACGCTGGTTTCCAACCGAGCTGTTCCAGGGCCGATACCAGGGTGGCGTTGAAATTCCAATCGGGCAGGGCCTCGCGCAAAGGGGCAATGGCGCGCTTGTCGCCCAGGTTGCCAAGGGCCCCGATGGCGCTCTCGCGTACTTCCCGGCTTGAATCTGACAGACAGGCCACCAATGGATCGAAGGCGGGCGGGCCGAGTTTCACCACTTTGTCCCATGACTCGAGCGCGATGAGGTAGAGGGCGTTGTCCTCGGCCTTATCCGGTTGATAATGCAGCTTTTCCAGGGCTTGCGCACAGGTCAGGCGCAAATCGGCCGGCTCGTCCTTCAGGCCGGCGGCCAGCGGTGCGATGGCCCGCCCATCGCCGAGGAGGCCGAGCGCCTCGGCTGCGGCCAGTCTTACGTCTTCGCTTTCGCTTTTGAAGAGGTTGATCAACGGATCGACGGCGCGCTTGTCGCCGAGAAGGCCGAGGGCCGTGGCGGCATTCTGTTTTACGCTGCCGAAGTCGTCCTGCAAACAGGCGATCAGCGGCTCGACCGCGCGTTTGTCGTTCAATTGCCCCAAGGCTTCGGCAGCGCCTTTCCGCACGTCACCGTCTTCGTCCTTGAGGCTGTTCAGCAAAGGCGCGACCGCCGGCGCACCCAGCTTGACCAGGTCATCCCATGACTTTCGCAGAATGAAAAAGGCGGCCTTGCCGTCATTGTCAGACGGAAGGTAGTGCAGCCGAAAAAGCACCTCGGCGGCATCCTGCCGCACATGGACGTCTTTATCCTGCAGATAAGTAACCAACGGATCGATGGCCGGCTGGCCCAGGTTGGCCAGGGCATCGAACACGGATTGCTGCAGGTTCACGCCCTCGGAATTTTCCTCATCCATGGTGTTTTCCCCGGACAGCTCCACCAGACAGGCGATCAGGGGTTTTATCGCGCGTGAATCATGAAGCTGGCCCAGTGCGGTCACCGCGAGGCTGCGTACCGAGGGATCTTTTTCCTCCAGGCAGGCGATCAACGGTTCCACTGCGGGCGGACCCAGCTTGCCGAGGGCCTCCGCGGCCTTTTGCCGGACTTGCAAGTCGTCCTTTTCCTGCGTCCCGGCCTGCTCTTCGTCCGTCTTCGGGTCGGTCGGTTCTTTCTCGTTGGGCATATTCCCGGTCGAATTTTCCGCGGTCTCCGGAGCAGGATGCTTCAAACAAGCGATCAACGGCCCGACGGCGCGCCCATCGCCGATTTGGCCGAGCGCCTCGGCGGCGGACGCGCGAAGCTGGGCCTGCGGGTCGTTTAGGCGCGCGATGAGGGATGGCACGGCCGGCGTGCCGATCCGGGCCAGGGCACCGATAGCCTCCCGGGAGATATCGTCGCTTTTGCTGGCCAAAAACGAAGTCAAAATTTCCACCGCTTCGGCGTAACGCAGGTCGCCCAGCGCCTCGATCAAGGCGGCTTTGGTTGCATCCGTGGGGCCGTTTTTCTGCAAATCGAACATCAGCCGCTCACCGGCCCCACGGTTGTCCAGTTTGCCCAGCGCGGCGATCGCCGCTTGCCGGAATTCATCATCATCGGCTGGCAGGCTGGCAATGAGTGGATCGATCGCCCGTGGGTCGTCGATGGACCCCAGGGCCTTGGCGGCTCCTTTGCGCACTTCCGCGTCCTTGTCGTTCAGGCAAAGGATCAGCGGTTCAACCGCCCGTGCGTCGTGCTTGAGACTCAGGGTGTTGATCGCTTCCCGGCGCACGGCAGCCTCCGGGTCCTGCAGTTTTTTTATCGCCGCCCCAATGGGGTCGAGGAGGGAGCAACCCGCGAGGCCGAGCAGCGAAAGGCAGATGAAAAAGCGAAAGGAAGGACGTGAGGCCATGTCAGTTTTCCCGGATTGGCTTTGGGGCCGGCGGGCGGAGCCAAAGTCTGAAAGTTCTACCACGGGGCGCTTGCTTTGCCGAATTATTTTTCTGCATTCTCAAGCTCCGCCTTTTCCCTTGTCCTCCGCCTACCAAGTCATCGCGCGCAAGTGGCGGCCGCAGACGTTTGACGACGTCGTCGGCCAGGACCACGTGGTGCGCACGCTGAAGAACGCCATCACCCGCGGCCGCATCGCCCATGCGTATCTTTTCGTCGGGCCCCGCGGCACGGGCAAGACGAGCATGGCCCGGATCTTTGCCAAGGCGCTCAACTGCACCGGCGGGCCGAAGGCGGATTTCGATCCCGATGATCCCGCCTGCCAGGCCATCGCCGACGGCACGTTCCTTGACGTGATTGAGATCGACGGCGCCTCGAACAACGGCGTCGAGCAGGTGCGCGAGCTGCGCGACACCGCGCGTTACGCGCCTGCGCAGGGCCGGTTCAAGGTCTACATCATCGACGAGGTGCACATGCTCTCGACCGCGGCGTTCAACGCACTCCTCAAGACGCTTGAGGAGCCGCCGCCGCACGTGAAGTTCGTCTTTGCCACGACCGATCCGCAAAAGGTGCTGGCGACGATCGTGTCGCGCTGCCAGCGCTTCGACCTCAAGCCGATCCAGCCGGAGCTCATCGTCGAGCGGCTGAAAAAAATCGCCGGGGCGGAAAAAATCAAGGTGACCGGGGAAGCGCTCGCCTGCATCGCGCGGCTGGCCGACGGCGGCATGCGCGACGCGCAGTCGATTTTTGACCAGATGATTTCCTTCTGCGGCAGCGAGATCGCCGAGGCCGACGTGCTCGACGTTTACGGCCTGGTCTCAGCGCAGAAAATTGCCGCGCTGGCTGGCGCGCTGGCGGCCGGCGACCACAAGAAAATCGTCGAAATCGTCGATGAATGCGACGCCAACGGCCGGGACCTTGTACGACTGCTTGCCGACCTGCAGGCGACGGTTCGACTGGCGCTGCTTGAGGCCATTGCCAAGGGCGGGTCGAGCGACCGGCTGGGCACGGTGCTCACGACCGAGCAGCTCACGCGCATGCTCGATGCACTGCGCGAAGGCGAAAGCAGCGTGAAGTTGGGACTGGCCGAAAAAATCAATTTTGAAGTCGCGCTGCTCAAGGCGGTCGAGGCCAGCCGGGCGCGCGCCATCGACACCTTGATCAAGGAACTGTCCGCCCTGGCCGACGAAATGCCGGCGACGGACGAAGCCGGCGAAAAAAAAAAGACCTGATGGGCCGGCTTGAGCGCCGCCTGGCGGTTGCGCTCGGCCTGCAGAAGCCGGAGGCCGTGGATCAGAGGTCAGAGGCCAGAACCCAGAAGCTGGAAGGGCAGGGGACGGAATTGATCGAGGAGGCTGTGGCCGTTGCCTCGATGGAAGCGGACAAGCCGGGAAACGACAGCGCACCATGGCCAGGCGAGGTGGATGAGTCGCTCTTTCTGGCAGACCAGCGCACGGCGGGCGGAACGGTGGCTTTGCCGGTTGCGCCGCGAGCCGAGCAAGCGGAAGAAAAGGGCAGGCTGCCGCCGCTGGAGGAACTGGTGGCGCGCATTCCAGCGGAAGCGCGGGCGGCGCTGGATGATTTGTTTCGCGCGAAATTTGTCGGCGTGCGCCGGGTGCGCCCGCAGGATTTGAAGGAGAAATAATCGCTGAAGGCATTCACCTGCCGGGCGAGGCCGGGGAAAGCTGCGACTTACACGACGATTTCGTGCCGACCCTCGACGGTGCGGGCATAGAAGTAGGTTTCGATTGGGCGGTCGGCGAAGGGAGGAAAGAGTGGCACCCGGTCGCGGCGGTAGAGACCCTCGGCGACGCCCTCGAGCACGTCGAGGCGCGCCAGGCACGCGGCGTCCACGGCCCAGACTTCGCCGGGCACGCCCTGGCGACCGTCGGCGTGCGCGACCATGCCGGGATAGGCGCCCAGATCGAAAAGCCGGAATCCGGGGCCGGTGCGCCCTTCACCGAGAAAAGTTTGCCCGGCGAGAAAGTGGTGGTTGCTGCCGCCGCGCTTGAGCGTGCCGTAAACGAAGATCAAGGTTTCGCCGCTCATGGCACGGGCTGGACGGCGGGAGTGGCCACTTCGACCACGACGGCGGTCGTGTTGTCGCGGCCGGAGATTTGCACTGCCTCCTCGACGAGGCGTTGGGCGGCGGTCTGGCCCGCAGGCCCAGGCGGCGTGGTGCGGATGAGTTCTTCCAGCTGGCGGTCCCACAGGCCATCGATGAGGCCGTCGGAGCAGATGAGAAAACGGTCGCCGGGCTGATGACCGACTGCGCCGACGTGCGGATCGATGAATTGGAAGCCGGCGCCGAGACCTTGCTGAAGCGCGTTGCGGCGCGGGTGCGTGCGCATTTCGCGTTCGTTAAGCTGGCCGTTGCGCCGCAGCCAGCCCACGTGGCTGTGGTCGTGGGTGAGCTGGGTGAGGCCGCCATCCCGTGGCAGATAATAGATGCGGCTGTCGCCGATGTGAGCAAAATACATCCAGGCGGGCGTGAACCAGGCCAGGCTGAGTGTGGCGCCCATGCCGGCACATTCCTCATAGGAAGAGCCGAGCCGGATCAGGTCGTGGTGGATCGCTGAAAAAAGTTCGGTGAGGACGTCGCCGAATCCGCCCGTCAGGCCGGCTGCCGCGAGCCGGAAGTTCCGGGGCAGCAGGCGCGTGATGCGGTCGATGGTGATCCGGCTGGCGAATTCGCCCGATTTTTCGCCGCCCATGCCGTCGCTTACGGCAAAAACGAAATCCGCGCCGGCCAGCGACGCCTGGCCGGTCTTGCCGAGGTAACGCACTTCGTGGCCGTCGAAGGTGAGGGCGAGAAAGGTATCCTCGTTGTTGCGGCGCACCCGGCCGACATGGGTCAGGCCGGACCAGTTCAGGTCAGATGGCGGGGAGGTGGGATCGGCCGGAGTCGGGGTCATCATCGCCCTCAGGGTTTCAGCGAAGCGCCATCCTTGCCGTCCTCAATCAGCGTGGCGAACTCGAAGTCGATGAGGCAAAAGCGTCCGTCGGAGTCACGATAAGTGACGTTGCGCATTTCGCGGTCCTCGTGGCGCACGCCGTATTGCTCGAGTTCGGCGAACAGCTGTTTCTGCTTTTCCTCGTTCAGGTGGTCGACCCGGCGGCCGCAGTTGGTGGTCACGATTTTCAAGTTCTCGGGATCGACCTCGAGCAGCCGCGGCACGAAGGTGCAGCCGCGGGCCTCCAAATGCCGGAGCACGCGCACCTCCTGCTCGAAGCGCTCGCGGGCCCGGTGCCCGCGGAAGGTCTTGTGCACCCGCCCGTCATAGCTGATGCGCACCAAGGCCCGGACGGTGTCTTTCATTTCCTGCATGCGGCGTTTATATCCTACAGTCCATCCTCAGAGGGGGGCTGGCAAGCGTGGGCTGCTGGCGAAGCTGCTGATAATGCCATTGATGCCAAAAAAATCGTCTGGAATGAAAGTTGTGATTGCCTCTGGCATATAAGGTGCTGATTAAAATTTAGTTTACGCCTGTGTCTCACCGGTTCCACAAGTCCCCGCTGGTCACGGTAGAAACTTCCACATCCTAAAACCCGCAAAATCAACATGGCCAAATACAAATTGGAATACATCTGGTTGGATGGCTACACGCCCCTCGCCAGCCTGCGCAGCAAAACTCAAATCAAGGAATTCGCCAGCTTTCCCAAGCTCGAAGACCTTCCCATCTGGGGTTTCGACGGCAGCTCGACCCAGCAGGCGGAAGGCAAAAGCTCCGACTGCCTGCTCAAGCCGGTCGCGGTTTATCCCGACAGCACCCGCAAGAACGGCGTGCTGGTCATGTGCGAAGTTCTCATGCCGGATGGCAAGACTCCCCATGTGTCGAACTCCCGTGCCACCATCCCGGATGATCCGGACACCTGGTTTGGCTTCGAGCAGGAATATTTTCTTTGGAAAGACGGCGCTCCCCTCGGGTTTCCCCCCGGCGGATTTCCTGCGCCCCAGGGCCCGTACTACACCGGCGTGGGCTACAAGAATGTGGGCTCCGTGGCCCGCGAGATCGTCGAGAAGCACATCGACATCTGTCTTGATGCCGGCATCAACCTCGAAGGCATCAATGCCGAGGTCGGCAAGGGCCAGTGGGAATTCCAGATCTTCGGCAAGGGCTCCAAAAGCGCCGCCGACCAGATGTGGGTCGCCCGGTATATTCTGGCCCGCCTGACCGAGAGCTACGGCATCGACATCGAGTGGCGCTGCAAGCCCATCCTCGGGCCCTTCAACTCCCCTCTCGACTGGAACGGCTCCGGCATGCATTCCAACTTCTCGACCAAGTTCATGCGCGAAGTCGGCGGCAAACCCTACTTCGAAAAACTCATGGCCGCCTTCAACCAGTATCGCGACGAGCACATCGCCGTTTACGGTCCCGAGAACCATCTCCGTCTCACCGGCCTGCACGAGACCCAGTCGATCGACAAGTTCAGCTACGGTCTGGCCGACCGTGGCGCCTCGGTCCGCATCCCGCACAGCTTTGTCAATAATGGCTACAAGGGCTACCTCGAAGACCGTCGTCCGAATTCCGCGGCCGATCCGTATCTGGTCGCCGGCCGGATCCTCAAGACGATCCAGTCTGTCCCGACGTCGTAAGCGTCCGATTCAACCGTCTTCCTTTCACAGCGCCGCCTTCGGGTGGCGCTGTTTTTTTTGCCGTGATGAAACTGTGAATGGGCCAGCGGGGAAACGGGCCGGCTGCTTTGTGGTCGCAATCGCGGGGGGATGCGTGTGAAGAGAACGGCCATGCCCTTTGTCCAGCCGACTCCACCGGCGCGCGCCACTCCTTGGGAATGGACACAGGCCGCATTGCTCGCGGCCGGCCTGATCTGGACGACGCTGTGTCTCGGCGGCTACCGGGCCGAAACGATGGTGGTCACGAGCGCGCTCAACGCGGCCTTGCTGGTGACGTATTTTTTGTCGCGGGCGTTCGGTTGCGCCCCGCGGACGCATTTGGCTGGCTGGTTCTTTCTGCCGTTTCTGATTTACGCCGCGACGAACGTGGCCTTCGTCACGCCGGTGCCGTGGCTGGGCTGGCGCGACTGGCTGCTGTGGGCGCAAATGATCGCGGTTTTTTGGGTGGCGCTCAATGGCCTGCGCTCACCGGCGGTCTGGCGGGCGCTGGTGGCGGCCATCGCGGCTCTGGGGGCGGTCGCCGTGGCGCTGGCGTGTTATCAGCGTTTTGTGCAGCCCGATTGGCTTATGCTGGGACGCACCCAGGCGGAGCAGTTCATCGGGCGGGCGGGCGGGCCGTTCGGCATCCCCAACAGCCTGGGGGCGATGCTCGGGCTGCTCTTTCCTCCCGCGATTGCCTGGGCGTTTGCGCGTGACGCCGGTGGAGTGCGTCGCGGATTGGGCGGCTATCTTGCGGCCGTATTTTTGCTGGGCCTTGTGCTGACGGTGAGCCGCGGGGCGTGGATATCACTCGGCCTGGCGCTGGCCGCCTGGCCGCTGCTGGCGCAACAGGGTTCGTGGCCGCGCCGGCTCGGCGCGAGCGTGCTCGTGATCGGCGCGGCGCTCGCGGCCGGCGCGATGCTCTACTTCGCGGTGCCCGGGGTGCAGGCCCGGTTTGACGCGCTGATCAGTGATGCCGGTGAAAAAACCCGGCCCATCATGTGGCGCGGGGCGTGGACGATTTTTCGCGCGCATCCCGCGCTTGGTGGCGGGGCGGGTGCCTACGACGTGCTTTTCGAAAAGTACCGGCCGGAAAATTATCAGGACGAACCGGTCTGGTCGCACAATGACTACCTCAACACGCTCGCTGACTATGGCGCGGCCGGTTTTATTCTGTTCTTTGGCGCGGCGGTGCTTGTCGGGCAGCGATGCCTGCGTGGGCTGGGGGCGGCGCCAGCGCAGGCCAGTGCCCTGGCAGTGGGGCTGCTGGCCTTCGCGCTGCAGACGTTCACCGATTTCAATCTGAAAATCCCCGCGCTGGCCATGCTGGCCGCCGTGCTGGCGGCAGCGTTGGTCCGCGTGGCGTGGCCGACGGAAGACGAAGCCCGGCTCATCAGGCGAAGGCGGAGGATTCTCCCACTGGTGGCGGCGGTGGTCGTGCCGGTTTGCGCCGCGGCTTTCGTCATTCCCCTCTACCACGCCGAGGCGGAGCGCTATGCCGCGCGCGAGGACATGGACCAGCTGGCGCGCGTGCCGGTTGCGTCGGCGGAGGAGAGGGCCGTGCTGACCAAGGCGCGTGCGTCTTTCGTGCGTGCCACGGCGCGCGATCCGGCCAATGGCCACGCTTGGGCGGATCTGAGTTATTCCATTGCATTACTGGCCCGGTTGGATCCCGCCAGGGAATATGTCTTCGGCCGTGCGGCCGAGGCGGCGGCGGAGCGGGCATTGGGCTGTTCGCAAATGGTGCCGGAATTTTGGATCCGCCACGGCGTGGGGCGTGACTTGCAAGGGCGGCATGGCGCGGCGGACAGCGATTTCGCGCGGGCGTTGGAACTTGCGCCGAAAAGTGCCATCGCCTGGTTTTATCAGGCATATCATCTCAGTCTAGAATCGACGCTGAAAGCGCACTCAGACGCGGGGTTGGCGGTGGAAACCTGTTTGCGGCTTGACCCCGGAAATCGCGCAGCCGTAGCGTTGCAGCTGCGTTTGGCGCCAATCGCCCCGGCGCGCTAACAGATTCATCGCATGTACAAATTTTTCCTCCCCACCGTTTTGTTGGCGGGTTTGCTGGCATTTTTTGCCGCCCCGGCGCAGGCGCAACCAACGGAGACGGGGCAGATTGTGGCGCAGCGTATCACCGGCAGTGTGTTGCTCGTGAATCTGGCTGACCAGAGCACCGTGGCGCTCCAAAATGGCGACGCCCTCAAGCAGGGTTTCGCGATACGCACGGCCAAGAACGCGGGAGTGGTCCTGATATTTTCCAACGGCGCGACGATCAACATTGGCGCGGACTCGGAGCTCTCCGTCGATCAATTTTTACAGGATCCGTTCAGCCAACCGGTGAAGCTCTCCAATCTGAAGGAGGAGCCAACGACCTCCACCACGAAATTGAGGCTCACCCACGGTGAAATCACGGGCAATGTGCGGCATCTGCACCAGGACAAGGGCTCGAGTTTCGAGATCGACACGCCGGTCGGCGCGGCCGGCATCCGCGGCACCACGTTCCAGATCACCTATGTTCCGAACGGCAATGGCCAGGCTTTTTTCTCTATCGCCACAGCCGAGGGCACGGTGATTTTCACCAACACGAGCAATCAATCCACTCCGGTGCCGGGCGGTGTGCAGATCACGGCCGACGTCACGGTGGATTCCAACGGCAACGTGCAGCTCGGCAATATCACGCAGGGCAGCCTGTCGGATGCCGACAAGAATGCCATCCTGCAGCTGATCGAGCAGAACGAGGATGTGCAGATCAATCCGGGCAACCAGTCCGGCAGTCCGCAGACCCTTGGTGATTTGATCCGCACCACGCCGGGCGACGGAACCAAGTAATTAATGATTGCTGCCACCGGGTTTGTGCTTCCGTCAGCCTGTGCGCTGCGTAACGTGAATCCGTGGCCATAGCGAAGGCGAACCGACGACATTTCTGGCGCTGGCTGCTGTTGCTGCCGCTGCCGTTTGTGTGGCTGCTTTGCGCGCAGCACGGCTGGCTGAATTTTTTGGAGAACCGCCTGCTCGACTGGCGCTATCATTTTCGCGGCGAAATTCCCGCGCCGGTCAGCCTGCGTTATGTGGATCTCGACACGCGCGGCATCCAGGCCATCGGCGAAAAGCCCTGGAACCGCGAGAAGTTCGGCGTTGTTGCGCAGGCCATGCTGGAGCGGGGCCATGCGAAAGCGGTCGGATTTGATTTTGTCTTTTCCTCGCTGAGCTACTCCGACCTGGTCGATGCCGGTAGGGCGGACAAGGGCAACTGGGCGTTTGCCCGCGTCATTCACCAGCACCCGGAAATCGTGCTGGCGGCGCAATACACGCAGGGCGAAGGCCAGCTGCAGGAGGGACTGCGCAATTTTCCGCTGTTGCGCCTCGGCTTCACCGACCGCACAAAAAACGACCTGCCCGAACTGCCGCAGTACCCGCTCATCGGTCCGACCTGGGGCACGGTCGGCCTCATCGACGTAGATTACGCCCGGGGCGGCGACGAGGTGCCGCGCTGGGTGCCGCTTTTCGCGCAGACGCCCAATCCGACCTTCCTGCACATGGCGCTGCAGCTCGCGCTCATCGAGCTCGGGCTCAAGTCGGACGCAGTGAAGATTTTCGCCGACCGCATCGATCTGGTGAACCCGGCCGGCGCGGTGGTGCGCACCATTCCGCTCACGGTGCATCAGCTCGTCGAGATCAACTGGTTCTCGCGCTGGAAGAATGAGGCGCTCAATCCGCGCACCAGCCTGGCTGATGTGCTGCTTTATCTCGACGATCTCGGTTCGCCCGACGCCGGCGTGCGCACCGCCGCGGAGAATTTTTTTCAGCAGTTTGCCGGCGCCATCGTGCTGATCGGCCCGACCGACCAGTTGCTCCAGGATCTTGCGCCCACGCCGTTTGACGATGCGCCCGTGCCGAAGGTTGGCCTGCATGGCAACCTGTTGAAGACGATCCTCTCGGGGCGTTTCCTGCGCCGGATGCCGGCCTGGGTGAACTCGGCCGAGACGCTCGGGCTGACGTTTGCCGTTGTGACCCTGGCGATCGCGGGCGGCGCGCGTGGCCTGCGCTACAAGCTTTTTGCGTTCGTGGTGCTGGTGGCGTTCGTGGCGTTCGGGTTTGTCCTGTTCGCAAATTATGACTTGGTGCTGCCCATGGCGGCGCCGCTTGGAGCGGCCTTCACGACGAGTTTTGTCGCGGTCGCCTGGCAGCTCATCGAGGAGGAGAAGCAAAAGGGCCGGATCAAGGGCATGTTCGGCACCTATGTGTCGCCGGCGCTCGTCCACCGGATGGTCGAGTCGGGCGAGGAGCCGAAACTTGGCGGGGTGGAGGAGAATATCACGGCTTACTTCAGTGACATCCAGGCGTTCTCGACGTTTTCCGAGAAGCTCGATCCAGCACACCTGGTCGAGCTGATGAACGAATACCTCACCGCCTGCACCGACATCGTGCAGGCCGAGGGCGGGACGCTCGACAAGTACATCGGCGACGCCGTCGTGGCGATCTACGGCGCGCCGCTGGCCCTGCCTGACCACGCGTATCGCGCGTGTGTGGCGGCGTTGCACGTGCACCGCCGGGTTGGCGAGCTGCGCGAGAAATGGAAGGGTGAGGGCGGCAAATGGCCGGAGATCGTGCACAAGCTGCAGTCGCGCATCGGCCTGAACAGCGGCCTCTGCGTCGTCGGCAACATGGGCAGCCACACGCGCTTCAATTACACGATGATGGGCGACAACGTGAACCTGGCCGCGCGCATGGAGAGCGGCGCGAAGAGCTGGGGCGTCTACTCGATGTGCGCCGAGGCGACGAAGCTCGCCTGCGAGCAGCACGGTGGCGACCGCGTGGTCTTCCGCCCGCTGGGAAAAATCGTGGTCATGGGCCGGGCGCAGCCCGTGCCGGTTTTTGAAATCACGGACCTGAAGGAGGCCATCCCGTCACAAACGCGCGAATGCCTCGGCCTGTTTGCGGAGGGCCTGGCGAAATATCATGCGCGCGACTGGGACGGCGCGCTGGCGAAATTCAAGGAAAGCGCCGGGTTGGAGCCGAACCAGCCCGGCAAAACGCCGGGCGTGAAGAGCAACCCGTCGCTGGTGTACCAGGAGATCGTCGCGCAGATGAAGGCCGCGCCGCCGGACGAGAAGTGGGACGGCGTGTACGTTATGAAGGAAAAGTGAATGGGACGGCGTCTCCATGGCTGGCCCCGTCGGTGCGCTTGTGCACCTCTTCGAGAATGTGCGCATCATCGGCTTTGGCGCGGGCGCGGTTGGCCACCCGCCAGCGCATCTCTAGCTCGAAGGCGTCGATGTTGTAACGCCGGCCCGTCTCGACATTGAGGCCATAGGTGACCCCGGGCGTGTGCTCGTATTGTTCGAGCTTCGTGAGGGCGTCCTCCATGACCATGCGGTATTCTTCCGAGGGGTGATCGATGAACATGCGCTGGGCGAAGTAGGCGCGGATCCATTCGCGCTGCAGCAGCGAGGCATCGAGCAGGAAGCGGAAATCCTCGCGCAGGGCGGCGAGCTGCTCCGCCGTCGCGTAGCGCGAGGCCTGGCGCAGATCGTTTTGCGCGGCGCGCACCTGCGCCACGACCTCGTCTTTCTCGGCAACAATGCGGTGAAAGAACTCCATGTCGGGATGGTAGAATTTGTCTTCGAGTTCCTTATCGGCGGGATCGTGCGTCCATTTGGAGCGTGCGCGCTCCAGCACGTGGCCGAAATAATAGGGATAATCGCCCCATTCCTCGCCGATCGACTTGGTCATCCATTCGGCGAGGGGCCAGCGTCCATGGTGGTTGATGAATTCGGAATGCTTGAGCGCGGAGATGATGTAAGGCACGGCGCCAGCGGGATAGCGTTTCGCCGACCAGTCGTGCAGCACCGTGTCCACGGAAAGGTCGGGATCGGCCATGAAGCGGGAAAAGGCGTAGAGGTTGACCTCGTGCATGTCCTCGAACGGGTGGTCCCAATGCAGCCGTGCGCGGCCCACCATGCCGGTCAGCCCTTTTTCACGGGCGTGCAGCGCAAGGCGGTGGAGGTAGTCGGTCTGGGCATAGGCGCCCTGCGAGGACCAGGCCTTTTCGACGCCGAGATCGACTTCGATGATCTGGCGTTTCTTCCCGACGTTGCCGTGCTGCGGATCCCAGGGATAAAATGGATCGAATTCATGCGTCGTATCCTTGCACATGGCGATGACATCGTCAGGCATGCGGGCCAGCGCCTGATTGAAATATTCCATTTCCCACGGCTCATAGAAAAAGTTCCGCAGGATGAGCTGCTTGTGGTGGCGCTGCAGCAGCTCGTAAAAAAAGGTCATGATGCGATAGATCCGCTCCGGCACGGGATCCTTGCTCGAGACCATGTCATTGTTGAAAACGTGGTAGTCGCTTTCATGCAGCGTGACGACGAAGCCTGCGGTGCCGGGCACGGCCTGCAGCAGCTTTTCGTAGCGCTCCGTGAGGTAGGGGAAGAGGCCGGGATCGTCCATGTCGACGCGGCCGTTCTTGAGGAAGCGCTTGGGCACGTCGTCGAATTCGTGCACCCAAAGGTAATAGGGGATGCCTTTGGCCGTCGCGAGGTCGCCGATGTGCCGCAAATCGGATTGCCAGCCGGGAATGAGCCGGAAATATTCGCCCTTTTGGATTTCGTCGAGGTGGGCGGGGGGATGCTTCAGATCAAGGTCATCGGTCGAAGCGAGGAAGCCCTCGACCGAGCGGAACCATTCATGGGAAAAGATGAAAAAGTTGACGCCGTAACCGGGCGCCTGCTGCACGGCTTCCTCCAGCTTGGGCATGCTGTAGTCGTGAAATTGCCAGCCGTTCATGGTAAACGGTGACGGGCTGGCGGGCGCCGCCTGCAACCACGGCGAAAGGGCGGACATCAAGACGGCGGCACAAAGGAAAACAGACGGGGTTTTCATGGATCAATCTCCTGGGGTTGAGCTGCAATGGGTCTTACCTCGTTAGATGGATGGACGACGAAGCCGAATGGACTCTGTTTTGCGCCGGGGCGCAAAACTTTTGAAAATAAAAAAGCCCGGATTTTTGTCCGGGCTTGGTTTTGAAATGGGCGGGCCTTGCGCGGCCGGTGCTTATTTCAGGATCATGTCCTTGACCGTCTTGCCGGCGGGAATCATCGGCAGCACGTGTTCGGTGTAGGGCACGATGACGTCTAGGACGAACGGGCCGTCGTGGTCGAGCATTTCCTGGATCGCGGCGCGCAGCTCGGACTTTTTGATCACGCGGCGGCCCTTCACGCCGAAGCCCTCGGCGATCTTCACGAAATCGGGATAAAGCGCGGCGGGATTGTCGGGTCCGCCGACGTTGCTTTCGTCGCCGAGGATGGTGTTGCCGCGCACGCTGCCGTAGAAACGATCCTCCCACTGCACGACCATGCCGAGGTGCTGGTTATTCAGGATCATGGCCTTCGCCGCGATCTTCTCGATGTGGGCGGTGGCGAGCTCCTGGATGTTCATCACGAACGAGCCGTCACCGTCGATGTCGATGACCTGCTTGTCGGGGCGGGCGACCTTGGCGCCGAGCGCGGCCGGATAGCCGTAGCCCATCGCGCCGAGGCCGAGCGAGCTGATGTAGCGGCGCGGTTCGTTGAAACGATAAAACTGCGCGGCCCACATCTGGTGCTGGCCGACGCCGGTGGTGATGATGGCGTCGCCCTTGGTGAGCTCGTAAAGCGCGGCCACTGCCTCCTGCGGGAGGATGTGCGGGGTCTTGCCGAAGCCGGCGGAGCTGTCGAAAGGATGGTCTTTTTTCCATTGCGCGATCTGCGCGTGCCACGCGACGGTGTCGGGCGGCGTGAACTTGTGCGCGGCGATGAGCTCGTTCAGGCGGCCGAGCGCGTACTTGATGTCGCTGACGACGGGCAGGAGCACGCGCTTGTTCTTGTTGTGCTCGGAGGCATCCACGTCGATGTGGACGATTTTGGCGCTGGCGGCGAACTTGCTGGTCTCGCCCGTGATGCGGTCGTCGAAGCGCGCGCCGAAGCACAGCAGCAGGTCGCTCTGGTCCACGGCCCAGTTGCCATAGGCCGCGCCGTGCATGCCGAACCACTGCATGGAGAGGGGATGGGTCTCGGGAAACGCGCCCACGCCCATGAGCGTCGTGGCAACGGGAACGTTGGTTTTCTCGGCGAACTTCTTCAGGTCGGTGTGAGCCTCGGCGGAGACAATGCCGCCGCCGACGTAGAGCACAGGCTTCTTCGCCTCGGCGATGAGCGAAAGGATCTGCTTCAGCTGCTCGTCACTGGCGTGGTGCACGGCGTTGATGTAAGGATTGCGAAACTCGACCGCGGCAGGGAACACCGGCGTGATCTTCGCCTGCTGCACGTCCTTCGGGATGTCGATGACCACCGGGCCGGGCCGGCCGCTGCGGGCGATGTGGAAGGCTTCCTTGAAAATGCGCGGCAACTCCTGCGCGTTCATCACGAGGTAGCTGTGCTTCACGATCGGCAGCGTCATGCCGTAAAAGTCGGTCTCCTGAAACGCCATCTTGCCGATGTATTTCGAATAAACCTGGCCCGTGATCGCGACGAGCGGGGTGGAGTCCATGTAGGCGTCGGCGATGGCGGACACGAGATTGGTCGCGCCGGGGCCGCTGGTGGCCATGCACACGCCGACCTTGCCTGTCGCGCGGGCGTAGCCCTCGGCCGCAAACGAGCCGCCCTGCTCATGGCGCGGCAGGATGGTGCGGATCTTGTCGGTGCGCGCGAGCGCCTGGTGCAGCTCCTGTGAAGCGCCGCCGGGATAGGCGAAGATGACGTCCACGCCTTCGCGGATGAGGCATTGGACGACGCAGTCGGCGCCTTTCATTTCGTGGCCGATTTCAGCCTGGGGAAATGTGGTGGGCGTGGGTGACGTTTTCATGGCGATGAAGGAGCTTTGATAAAGGACGAAATTAAGGCATCCGGTTCCCGGCTGGCAAGAATGGATTCCGTCCGTGGTTGGTGGTCGGAGACCGATGGCGCGTCCCGACTTATGCGTCAAATGATGGTTAACAAATTGTTTGGGAGCCGGATGTCCGGACGCCTTTGCGTTTGCATTGGGCCAGCCGGGCGGGCGAATCTGGCGCCGTGCTGAAGATTCTTTTCATCGGCGACATCGTGGGGCGGCCGGGACGGGACATCGTGATCGAGCGCGTGCCGAAGCTGCGCGCGGAGCTCGGGCTGGATTTTGTCATCGCCAATGCGGAGAACGCGGCGGCCGGGGCGGGATTGACGGGCGGGCTGGCCCAGATGCTGCTGGCGGCGGGGGTCGATGCGCTCACGCTCGGCGACCACGTGTGGGACCAGAAGGGCTTTGAAGCGGAAATCGGTGCCCTGGAGCGCGTGTGCCGCCCGGCCAATCTGCCGGCGGTGTGCCCCGGGCGGGATTTTTTGATTTTGGAGGCGAAGGGCTTCCGGCTCGCGGTCTTCACGGTGCTCGGCCGGCAATACCTGAATTTGAAGGCGGAATGCCCTTTTTTGTGTGCGGATAAACTGCTCGCGCAGCTGACCGGACGGGCTGATGGATTTTTCGTGGAAGTGCATGCCGAGGCGACTTCGGAAAAGCAGGCGCTCGGCTGGCATCTTGATGGGCGGACGCTGGCAGTGGTTGGTACGCACACGCATGTGCCGACGGCGGACGCAGCTGTGCTGCCGGGCGGCACGGCGTTCCTGTGCGACGCGGGCATGACCGGGCCTTACGCGAGCGTGCTCGGGCGCGAAGTGAAGCCCGTCATCGGGCGTTTTCTCGATGGCATGCCGCGGAGATTCGAAGTGGCTGAAGGCGACGTGCGGCTGTCAGCGGTGCTGGTGGAGTTCGACCCGGCGGCGAAGCGCGCGACCAAGTGCGAGCTGGTGACGGTGCGGAAATAATCTCTCGCGAAGCGCCGAGGCTTTGTGATGAACGATTAAACTGCCAATCGTCGCTCATTTTTTAAATCAGCGATAATTAGCGTGAATGAGCGGTTGCTCAGTTATGCGCCGCGCCGGCTTCCTGGTAAACGCCGAGGTGGCGGTAGCGTTCGTAGCGGGTCTCGCTCAGTCGCTCGGGCGTGAGCGAACGCAGGTCGTTGAGGTGCTTTTGCAGTGTGTATTTCAACGTGGCGGCGGTCTGCTCGGGATTGTTGTGCGCGCCGCCAAAGGGTTCGGAAATGACTTCGTCCACGATGCCGAGCTTTTCGAGGGTGTCGGCGTTGAGCTTGAGGGCCTCGGCGGCCTTGGGTGCGGCGGCGGCGTCCTTCCAGAGGATGGCGGCGCAGCCTTCGGGTGAGATGACGGAGTAGTAGCTGTTTTCGAGAATGAGCACGCGGTCGGTCACGCCGATGCCGAGTGCGCCGCCGGAGCCGCCTTCGCCGATGATGACGCAGACCGTGGGCGTGCGCAGCATGGCCATTTCGCGGAGGTTGACGGCGATGGCCTCGGAGACGTGGCGTTCTTCGGAGCCGATGCCGGGGTAGGCGCCGGGCGTGTCGATGAAACTGAGGACGGGCAGGCCGAATTTCTCGGCGAGGCGCATGAGGCGGAGGGCCTTGCGGTAACCTTCGGGTTGGGGCATGCCGAAGTTGCGTTCGATTTTTTCCTTGGTTTCGCGGCCCTTCTGCTGGGCAATGATCATTACGGGCTGGCCGCCAAAAAGCGCGGTGCCGCCGATGAGGGCGCGGTCGTCCTTGAACTGACGGTCGCCGTGGAGCTCCTGGAAGTTCTCGAAAATGAGGCCGACGTAATCGAGCGCGTAAGGCCGCTTCGGATGGCGGGCGATCTGTACGCGCTGCCAGGGCGTGAGGCTCGTGTAGATGGCGCGCTGCGTCTCGGCGAGTTTGCGCTCGATGGCGGAAATCTCGGAGGAGACGTCGAAATTGTTCTCGAGCGTCTGCTGGTGGAGATGCTCGATCTGTTTCTCGAGTTCGCGCAAGGGCTTTTCGAACTCGAGCGTGTAGGAGGGTTTGTCCATGGAACGGCGAAGGCTACGAACTCCGAAGGAAGCGTGTCAACGGGCGCGACGGCACCTCAACCGGCTGGACCGGGGGCGTGGTCGGCGGGGTTTTGGAGCTGGTCCTTCCAGCTGAGGACCTTGGCCCGGGCGCCGAATTTCTCGGCGGTGGTCTTGTCGCCGCGCTCCATCCAGATGCGTGAAAGCGTGGTGTTGATGAAGAGGTCGTCCGGGCGCAGGGCATGGGCGCGATCGGCGGCGGCGAGGGCGGCGTCAAGACGGCGCAGGGAAAAATTTATTTCCGCGAGGGCGTGCCAGGCCTCGAAGGAACCGGGCGCCCGGGTGGTGACGCGATCGAGCTTGGCCAGGGCGGTGTCGGTATCGCCGAGCGTGTAATCAAGCGTGGCGTCTTCGATCAACGTCTGGAGGTCATCATCGGACATGGCGCCAATGTAACGGAGTAAGGAGAAAAAGAAAGGACGGCCTTGCGCGGCCGTCCTTGAATAAAAACCGAAATTTTTGCCGGATTATTTCTGCAGATCGGCCTCGGAATTGATCGTGATGGCCACGTCGTCGCCGATGACCTTCTCGAAGCCGGTCACGCCGAAATCGGCGCGCTTCAGGGTGGTGGTGGCTTCCCAGCCGGAGAGCATCGCGCCTTTCATGCCCGGGCCGAAGCCGAGGGACTTCACGTGCAGCACGACGGATTTGGTCGTTCCCTTGATCGTGAGATCGCCGGTGACATCGTAGGTGTCATCGCCGGTTTTTACCCACGAGGTACTTTTGAAGGTGGCGGTGGGGAATTTTGCGGCGTCGAAGAAACTGTCACTGCGGAGATGTTCGTCGCGCTTGTCATTGTTGGTGTTGACGCTGGCGATGTCGATGGTCGCCTCGACGGTGCTCTTCGTCAGGTCGTCGCGATCGACGACGATGGTGCCTTCGACCTTCGCGAACGAGCCGGGCACGTTGCTGAAAAAATGTCGGATACTGAAGTCGACTGAGGAATGCGCGGGATCGAGCTTGTAGGTTTCGACGGCGGCGGAGGCCGTGGCAGCAAGGGTGAGGACGGTGAAGAGGACCAGAAGACGTTTCATAATGGCTTTGGGTTTTGGTTAAACGACAGTCATTAGCAAAAGCAGGTTTGGGTTTTGCGCAAGCGGGACGCGGCCATGGGTGGCGAACCCTATAAAATCAGCATGGCATCGCCATAGCTGAAAAAGCGGTATTCACACGCGATGGCCTCCGCGTAAATTTGGTGCAGCCATGCAATGCCGTCGGTCGAGCCGGGGGCAAGGAAGGCGGCGACGAGGCAGAGCAGGGTGGAGCGCGGCTGGTGGAAATTGGTGATGAGCGCGTCGACTCCGCGGAAGGTGCGCGGCGGATAAATGAACGCGGTGGCCTTGGCGATGTGCGCATGGTCTGAGGGCGTGGCGTGGCTGGCCAGGAAATCCTCGATGGTGCGGACGCTGGTTGTGCCCACGGCAATGCGGCGGCCGCCGAGGGGAGGAAAGAGCGCGCGCTGGGCGGCGGCAGGCAGCTCGTAAACTTCGCGGTGAATCGGGTGCGCCTCGATGGTGTTGGTCGCAATGGGGCGGAAGGTGCCGAGGCCGACATGTAGCGTGAGATCGGCCGTACGCACGCCCTGGCTGGCGAGGGCGGCGAGGAGCCCAGGAGTGAAATGCAGGCCGGCGGTGGGCGCGGCCACGGCCACGGGGCGCGCCGGGTCGGCGTAAACGGTCTGGTAGCGTGAGCGGTCGAGCGTGCGCTCGGCGTCGCCGCCCTGGCGCGTGATGTAGGGCGGCAGCGGTATGTCGCCGCAGCGTCCGGCCACCGCGGTGAGCGGCTCGCCCCCGGCCGTGGTGAAGCGAACGAGCGCTGTGCCGTCGGAGGTTTTTTCCAAAATCTCGGCGGCAAATTCCCCTTTCGTCCCTGCAAAGGTCGCGCCAGGGGCGAGTCGCCGGCCGGGTTTGATCAGACACCACCACGTCTCCACGCCGCGCGCCGGCTCCGGGCGCAGGAGCAGGCATTCGACGGCGCCGCCGCTCGGGCGGCTGGCGTGCAGCCGCGCGGGCAGGACGGCCGCGGTGTTGCGGAAGAGCGCGTCGCCGGCGCGCAGGAACTGCGGCAGTTCGCCGAATACGTGGTGGGTCATCGTGTGCGCAGCGCGATCGACGACCAGCAGGCGCGACTGATCGCGGCCGGCGGCGGGCGTTTGGGCGATGAGCCGCGGCGGCAGTTCGTAGTCGAAAAGTTCGGAGCGAAGGCTCACGGGTGCGGATTGATGTCCGGCGACGCGGGCGCCGTCCATTTTGAATTTTGCCCGCTTCAGAAGGGCAGCTGCGGAAACAGGGAGGAGACGATCAGAACTTCAATCAGGCCCAGGATCGAGACGAGGCTGACGAGAACCGTCCAGCTGCGCAGCATTTCCCCCTGCGTGAGCCCGCTGAGCCGGCAGATCACCCAGAAGCCGCTGTCGTTCATCCACGACAGGAATTTCGAGCCGAAGCCGCTGGCGAGGAGGATATAGAGCGGATTTACGCCGAAGCCGGCCGGGCTGCCTGCGACCGACAGTACGATGCTGGCCGCCGTGATGGTCGCGACCGTGGCCGAGCCTTGGGCGGCGCGCAGCGCTGCGGCGCTGGCCCAGGCGAGAAACACGTAATTGATCGCATGTTCGCCCGCGATGGCACGCATGGCGTCGCCCACCCCCGCGTTCTTGATCATCGCCCCGTAGGCACCGCCGGCGGAGACGATGAGGATGATGACGCCGGTTGTCTCGAGGACTGCTCCGAGGGATTTTCCCACGGCTTCCCGGCCGAGCTTTTTCTGGCGCACCATCACGGTCATTGCGATCGTGGCGCCGATGAGTAGCGCTATGTTTTTGTCGCCGATGAATTTCACCGTCTGCACCAGGGCGGAGGGCAGGGACGAATGGAACAGGCCGAGACAGGAAGACGCTGCGATGAGCAGGAGGGGCAGCACGACAGGCGCGATCGACGCGCCAAAGCCGGGCAGTTCCGCTTCCGTCCGCGCCGCCACCACGGCCAGGGACTCGAGCGAGGAGCCCGGCGTGGGGCGCACCGGCACGTGCAGGCGGGCGTTGAACTTGCGCGCGAGCCATAGCGCGCCGAGCGCGGGCAGCACGCCGAACGCAAAGCCGGCCACGATGGCTCCGCCGAGGTCGACCTTCAGCATTTCGGCCACGCTGAGCGGGCCGGGGGCGGGCGGCGTGATGCCGTTGGTCACGGCCGCGCCCCCGCAGATCACGAGCACATACAGCAGGTAATTTTTCCCCGTGCGCAGGCTCAGTGCGCGCGCCAACGGCAGCAGCAGCATGAACACGGTGTCCACAAACACGGGGGCCGCGAGGATGAAGCCGCACGCGAGCAGCGCCAGCGCCGCGCGCTCCTCGCCGAGCACGGCGATGAAGCGCCGGATGATTTTGTCGGCCGCGCCGCTTTCCATCAGGCACATGCCGATCACCGCCGCCAGCGCGATGGTGAAGCCGATCTTCCCGGCCGCGCCACCGAACTCGGTCATTACCTTTTCGATCGCCTGGGCGAACCGCTGGTCGCCGGTCTGGCCAGCGGCCGTCAGCACGCCGACCAGGATCGCCGCCAGCATCAATGCGAAAAAGGCGTTCAGCCGCAGTCCGGCGATGGCCACGACAATGAACACCACGCTCAAGGCCACGATGCCGAGGGGACCGGACAAAACAGCAAGCGGCAGGATGATCATGGGATGAAACTCAGGGCGGAGCCGGGGTGGAGCGAGGTAGGCGCGCGGATGGGCGGGAGAGGAGACGAAAACCACCGGTCGCGGTAAGCGCCAGCCGGAAAACGCCCTTGCCCTTGGCGCCAAAGCCGGTGGAACATGGACTTTCCCGTTTCGGTTTTCCGCCTTATGTCTTCCCTACCCGTTATTGGATTCATCGGCACTGGCGTCATGGGCCGCAGCATGGCCGGCCATCTCATGCGGGCCGGGCACGCCGTCCACGTTTACAACCGCACCAAGGAGAAGGCCCAGGGGCTGCTCGATGCCGGCGCGCACTGGCAAGGCTCCGCCGGCGCCGCCGCCGCGGCGGCGGACATCGTCATCACCATGCTCGGCTTTCCGACCGACGTGGAGCAGAGCTATCTCGGGCCCGGCGGCATCGTCGACCGCGCCCGCTCCGGCGCGCTGCTCATCGACATGACGACCTCGAGCCCCGCGCTCGCCCGGCGCATTGCCGAGGCCGCGGCCAAACGGGGGCTGTCCGCACTCGATGCGCCCGTTTCGGGCGGCGATGTCGGCGCCCGCGAGGCGCGGCTGGTCATCATGACCGGCGGGGACGAGGCCGCTTTCACCCGTGCCCAGCCCGTGCTCGCGCTCATGGGCAAAAACATCCTGCGCCATGGCCCGGCCGGCGCCGGCCAGCATTGCAAGATGGCCAACCAGATCGCGGTCGCCGCCGGCATGCTTGCGTGGACCGAGGCGCTGGTTTACGCGAAAAAAGCCGGGCTCGATCCCGCCCGCGTGCTCGAGAGCATCAGTGGCGGCGCGGCCGGCAGCTGGGCCATGACCAATCTCGCGCCGCGCGCGCTCGCGGGCAATTACGCCCCCGGTTTCTACGTGAAGCATTTTCTCAAGGACATGCGGATCGCGCTCGAGGCGGCGGCGGAGATGAAGCTCGACCTGCCCGGCCTCGCCTGTGCGAAAAAACTCTACGACCAGGTCGCCGCCCATGGTTGGGAGGATTGTGGCACGCAGGCGCTCTACCGGCTTTATCTCGAATCATGACCACTCCTTCAGGCTTTCGCGCCCGGGTGCTCGCCGGCGAGTGGCTGGCGGGCACGTTCGTCAACCTTGGTTCGGCGCTCACCGCCGAGATCGCGGGCCGCGCCGGTTTCGACTGGCTGCTGCTCGACCACGAGCACGGCCCCGGCAGCGACGAGACATTGCTGCACCAGCTTCAGGCCGCCTCCGCCACGCCCGCCGCGGCCATCGTGCGGCTCGCGGCCAACGAGCCGCCGCGCTTCAAGCGCGCGCTTGATCTCGGCGCGGGCGGGGTGATGGTGCCGTATGTGAACACGGCGGCCGAGGCGCGCGCCGCCGTCGCCTCGCTGCGCTATCCGCCGCTCGGCTTCCGCGGCGTGTCGAAGTTCAACCGCGCGGCGGGCTTCGGCCAGGATTTCGACGATTACTACGCGCATGCCAACGAACGGCTTGTCACCATGGCGCAGATCGAGACGCCCGAGGCGGTCGAAAATGCCGCGGCCATCGCCGGAGTGGATGGCGTGGACGTGCTCTTTGTCGGCCCGCTCGACCTGACGGCCAACCTCGGCGTGCCCGGAAATTTCGGCGATGCCCGCTTTGTGGAGGCGCGCCGCGCCGTTGCCGCCATCGCCCGCCAGGCCGGCAAAGCCGCGGGCATCCTGCTCGCCACCCCGGCGCAGATTCCCGCCGTGCGGACGGAGGGCTACACCGTGATCGCGCTCGGTTCCGACGGCGGCGCGGTCACCACCGGCCTGCGGGCCAATGCCGCCGCGCTGCGCGGTTGAAAGAGGAATGGAATTAGGAAGCCAGGAAATCAGGAATTTTTAACCCAAGAAGGCAAACGCCTCAATCATCCCGTCTTAATTCCTGGTTTCATGGCTTCCCGCTTAATTTTCTTATCTGAATTTCCCTTATGCGTGTTGCCGAAGTGCATTTAAGCAGGAAACCAGGAAACCCGGAAAGTTTTTGCCGGGCAAATCTTCGTCCTCTGCTCTGATTCCCGGCTTCCTGGCTTCCTGATTAATTTCCCAAGTTCCCCCTCATGCGCATCGCTGAAATGCACATCACGCCGATCGCGCTGGGCGATCCGCCCCTGCTCAATGCCGCCGGCCTGCACGCTCCCTGGTGCCTGCGCACGGTCGTCGAGCTGGTGACAGACGACGGCCTGCATGGCCTGGCCGAGGTGCCGGGCAGCGCGGCGATCAACGCGAAGCTCGAGGCCGCGCGCGCCGTGGCGGTCGGGCGCGACCCACTCGACTGGCACGGGTTGCGCGCCGCGCTGCGCGGCCATTTCGGCACCGAGGCCACGGCCGCGCGCGGCGACAAGCCTTGGGACCAGCGCGCACTGGTGCAGGTCGAGAGCGCGTTCGACGTCGCCTGCCTCGACCTCGCGGGCAAAAAATTCGGCGTGCCCGTGGCCGTGCTGCTCGGCGGCATCGTGCGCGAGCGCGTGCCGTATTCGGCGTATCTGTTTTAT
Source organism: Opitutaceae bacterium (assembly GCA_035485575.1). GTDB lineage: Bacteria > Verrucomicrobiota > Verrucomicrobiia > Opitutales > Opitutaceae > DASRHD01. The sequence goes on from DATHNW010000030.1 coordinate 52,951, forward strand.
AAATACGAAGGGGCGGGCGGCGAGCTCGCCTTCGGCACCGACCCGGCCGCGAAGGGCTGGGACGCCGCGCGCCAGCGCGCCGCGCTTGACCCCGACGGGATCGTCGCGCAGGCGCGGGCGATGTGCCGGGAGTTCGGCTTCCAGTCGATCAAGCTCAAGGGCGGGGTGTTCGAGCCGGCGCAGGAAGTCGCCGCGCTCCAGGCGCTACGCGCGGCCTTCGGTCCCGGCGTGCCGCTGCGCTACGACCCCAATGCGCTCTGGACGGTCGATACGGCGGTCAAGTGGGGCCGCAAGCTGGAGGACGTGCTCGAGTATTTCGAGGACCCGGCGCGCGGGCAGGAGGGCATGGCCGCGGTGCGCCGCGCGGTGAAGCTGCCGCTCGCGACCAACATGTGCACGACCTCGTTCGACGACCTGCCCGGCAGCATCCGCCTCGGGTCGGAGGACATCATCCTGACCGACCACCATTTCTGGGGCGGCCTGCGCGCCTCGATGGAGCTGGCGGCGTTCTGTCGCGTGTTCGGCCGCGGCGTGTCGATGCACTCGAATAATCACGGTGGCATCTCGCTCGCGGCGATGACGCACCTCGGCGCGGCCATGCCCAACCTCAGCTACGCGCTCGACACGCACTATCCCTGGCAGTGGGAGGACATCATCACGGGCGGCCGGATGAAAATCGAGGGCGGCTGCGTGACCCTGCCGAAAGGGCCCGGCCTCGGCGTCGAGCTCGACCGCGCCGCGCTCGCGCGGGCGCATGAGGCCTTCAAGCGCTGCGGCCTGACCGACCGCAACGACGAGATCGAAATGCAGAAGAAGGTTCCCGGCTGGAAATTTGCCACCACGCGCTGGTAAAAGAACGTGCGGCAGGACTATGTTCGGAAAAATGAAGCCCGTTGTTCAGCAGGATCACACGGGATGCGGCATAGCCAGCGTGGCCGCGCTGGCGCAGCGAGCCTATGCGACCGTGAAGAAGGAGGCCGCACGGCTGGATATTGCGGTGACCGATCCGAAGCTTTGGAGTGAAACGAAGCATGTGCGGCGATTGCTCACGCGCTTTCGCCTTTTGGCCGGTAAAGAAAAAGATTTCACCTCGTGGAATGCCCTGCCGGATCGAGCGCTGCTCGCGATCAAATGGCATCGCGAAAAAGCCGGACCAGCCTGGCATTGGGTCGTGTTCGTCCGCGACGCCTCGGGCAGCCACGTGCTCGACTCGAAAAAAGCGCTGCGCACAAACCGGCGGATAGATTTTGGCCGAATGAAACCGAAGTGGTTTATCCGTATCGGAAGCAAAGATCAGTGAAGTTTTATAATCACGCTCTTGCCAGCATCGCCGCCTGAGGGCAGCAGAACGGTGATTTCGGTGGCGGAATCAGTGGCGCGGCAGTTCTGGCCGGAGAAATGTCCGTCGACGTTGAGGGTGAGGGAGAAAAGTTTTTGCGTGGGGTCGGACACGGTGAGGTCGAGTACGCCGTTGGTTCGGTTGCGGACAAGGAGCACGCAGGGCGCGCTGGTCGTAATGGCTGGGACGATGGTTTTTTCCAGTCGGCCGGGTGCATAAAAGACCGCCTGCACCAGACCGTCGGCCGGGCTGGTCACGGCCTGGAGCTGCGGCGTGTTGGCCAGCACGCGCCAGGGCGGCGTCGTGGCGGCTGAGGCCAGTGCGGGTTGTTCAATATCAGGCAGCACGGCGTAGGCGTAGGTGGCGTCTTTCGGCTGTGGGCCGTGGTCGATCCATAGATTAAATACGTCCTTGGTCACTTTCTCCGGGCTCACGCCTTCCTTGCGGAGTTCCGACCACGCGCCGGTTTGCGGGCCGCAGGTGAGCGTCGCATTGACGGGCGCGAGGAAAAGATAGCCGATGCGGTCGTGATAAACGGCCTGCGTGGTCGGAGGGAGATTTTGCTGCACGGCGGCCATCTGCCATTTTCCTTCCGTGAGGATCATGGCCGGGCCATGGAGCAGACATTGGTTGATGTCGGTGTAGGCGGGCTCGGACGCGGCGGAGTTAATGCCAGCACCGAGGCAGACGATGGCATTGCGGAAACAGAACCAGGCTTTTTTCGCGGTGACGTCCTCCTTCGCAAGGTGGAGGACGGCGGCGCCGACTTCGCCATCCGACGCGCCGCCGACAAAATCGCGCGGGTTGTGCTGGAAGGGAGCCTTGCCGCCGTAAGGAAACGGCGCGGTGGTCTCATGCCAGGTGATGCCGGGGAGCTTGCGCCAGTCCCATACCGGCTGGATGTCGGCGTATTCGTCGCCGCGCACGAGGACGAGCATCACGCCGTCGCAGAGGTGGTAGCCCTTGTAATTCTCGGAGTTGACCGCGGTCTCAGTACGGAGGATGCGCGATGAATAGGTCTTGATCGAGGCGTACCATGCGCCGGGACGGTGGACCATGAAGTCGGAATTCCAAAAACAGCGATTGCCCACGGGCGCATCGGCGCTGGTCGGCAGGCGTCCGGCCACGCGGTCGATCAGGTGATTGAGCGCAGGTGCGTGCGTGGGATCGAGCGCGACGAGGCGGGCGGCCCCACGGGCGATGGAGCGGGCCTTGCCAGCTTGCGCGCCGGGCTGGTCGAGCTGCCGGCCGCAGGAACTGAGATCCATGCGGTCGCCCCAGATGACCCAGTCCTGGAAGTTGAGCGCGAACTGCGAAAGGAGATCGACCTGCTCCGGCGAGAAGGCGAGCGGCGTGCTGCGCACGAGCGTGCCATAGTAGCCGCAGGTGTCGATGAAGGCCAGGCCGTAGTTGCCGGCGTTGAGCTGCGGGCCGTGCTGGTGGAAACTCCAGTCGGGCTGCACGCCCTCCTCGGTCGTGATTTTGATCGTGCTCGTGATGAGGCCGAGCGTGTCGTGCATGAGTGCGGAGTCGTCGGTCACGGCGCCGAGGGCGAAGAGATTGCCGGCGGTCCAGCTGAGATTGGCACCCGTCATGCGGTCGGTCGTGCTGCGACGCACGCGCTCGCAAGCCAGCGAGAGATCCTCCGGCGGAAGTTCGTCGCGCATCAGCACGAGGAAGCGCGCCAGTTCCTGCGGCGCGGCGATGACATTGTGCCACCAGTTGTCGCTCTGCGGGTCGCGTTTGAGCCAGAACTCGAGGCCGCGGAGAAGGGCGCTTTTCAGCGCAGGGTCGCCATGGAGCGGACCGTCCGGCTGGCGATAAGCGATGGCGAGAGTGGTGAGGCGGATGAGATGCTTTTGCGGCGGCCAGATGCTGCGGTCGCGGCGGTCGTAAGGGACGTCGGCCCAGCTGCCGTCGGCTCGTTGCTGGGCGAGAGCCTTTCGCACCTCGGAGGCCGGTGGCGGCGTGCGCAGCAAGTCATCGGCGATGCGAGCGCGGACGGTCGCACCGGTTTCCGCAGCAGTCAGCTCATGGCCGGCAGCGGGTGGAGAGGACGGGATTTCTTCTGCGACAGCGACTGGACTGGCGGCAAAGCAGATTCCAAAAACCAACGGAGCGAGGATTCGCCAGAAATGACCTGAGGACATGACGGGTTTTTTGAGAACGGGGCGGAAGATAAACAGCCACGTCCGGGCGGTTTTGTCCACGCTTGTCCTCGGCCGGCGCATGTTTAACGTCAGGCAAAGATAAGCATCCGTGTCTGCGCTAAGCATCAGGTCAAAAAAAGTGATAGTCGCGACTTTATTTGTCGCAGGCATTGCTACCGCCTTGGGTCATTCAATTTTTTTTATGTATTTGGAGGGCCATCGACCGATTATGCCTGTTCCAAATTCAGGGCTGGTAGTGCAGGAAAGCAATCACGGCTACAAGTTCTACGTTACCATCCATGAAAGTCGTGAGCTGGATGCACTATTCGATGCTTTTTTCCCTTTTGTGCTTTTGGCTGCGTGGTTAAGGCAGCGCTGGGAAATTTCCAAGAAGTGTGAGGCAAGAGCCTAATCGCCGCGCTTGTCAGCGTGTGGCGCATTTTTACTCGGCCGTTAAAATTTAATATCGGTCGTCAGCCGCACGGTGGCGCCAGGATAGGGACTGACTGAGAGGCGGCTGGCGGGTTGCCAGGCGAATTTGGAATTGAGGACGTTGTCGATGTTCAGATTGAAGCGGAAGCGGTCCCAGCGATAGCTCGCGCCGGCGTTGTAAACCGTCCACGCAGCGACGTAATAACCCGGCTGAGTGGGCACGCCGAGGGGCGTGACGGCGACGCCGGTGGCCGGATCGTTCTGGGCATTTTCGCCGGCGGAATTGCCGACATGCACGACCGCGGCAAAGACGCTGAAGTTTTTCAGCGCGCCGTCGGTGAAGCGGTAATTGAGCAGCAGGTTGGCCAGCTGGTCGGGCACGTTGCGGATGCGGCGGCCAAAAGGATCGCGAAGCTTCATTTCGGTGAAGCTGGCGATGACCGACAGGTTTTTGGTCAGGCCGCCCACGAGGTTGAACTCGAAGCCGCGGTTGGCCTGGTCGGAAAGGGTGTTGGGCGCGTTGTGCGCGGGATCGACGTTGAAGGCGGGATTGGGCGTGACGAGATTCGTCTGGGCGATCTGAAAATGGGCGGCGGTGAAGGCCAGTCGCTGGTGGAAGAATTCGCTCTTCAGGCCGAACTCGTGTTGCTGGCCCTGCTGCCAGAGCGGCTGCTTGTTGGAGGTGGTGAGCGCGGCGTTGGAGGAAAAAGCGTAATAGAGAGAAATGTTCTTCGCCGGCTTGAAGAGGATGCCGCCGAGATAAGTGTCGCGATAGCCGCTCAGGGTCTGCAGCACAGGAGGAGCCGAGAGATCGGCAATGTTGTAAGTATAGGTGTTGCTGTTCACCCAGGTGCGCGAGACGCCGCCGGTCAGAAGGACGCGGTCGTCGTAGAAACCCACGCGGGTCAGCGAATAGACCTGCCCCTGCCAGGCGTTCGATTTCGTCTTGGCGCTGGGAGCGTAGGCGGACAGCGGCGGTTTGGCCGGGGCATAGGTGCCCGCGAAAAGATTCGCGGGCGGCAGGGTGAACTGGCGGGTGTTGCTCGTGTTGGCCGCCTGCTGGTAAGTCCAGCCGGCCACGGGCTGGATCGAGACTTCGCCGGGATGAAAGCTGGCGGCATAGTCGTTCTGCAATTGCACATCGCGGCTCACGCCATGGTTGTAGCGGGCGACCTCGGGCAGGGCGGCGGGGTTGAGGGAGGAAAGAGCGATGACCTGGCCGGTCGCGGGATCGAAAGTCTCGGTCGGGCTGGCGCTGGGAAATCCGCTGTCGCCAACATTGTTGTCGAACAACGCCTCCGCCCCGAGCCGCATGCTGATGCGGTCGGCCAGCGTGGTGGTGAACTGTCCGGAGACGATATTGACGCGGTCGAAGGTATGGCTCCAAGTCGTGTTGCCGTTCCAGCCGTTGTAGGTGAAGCCCGAGGAGGGTGGTGGCGTGCCGGCGATGGTGGTGCCGCGGATGCTGCCGGGATCGGTCACGACCCAGCCGTTGTCGTTGGCGTTGGCCATCGCGCCGGTCAGCTCCCACTGGGCGCCGAAGTATTTGAGCGTGAGCTCGGCCGAGTCGGAAAACCGGTAGGTCAGCTGCGGGCTCACGTTCCACTGCCGGATGCTGCCAGGGACGTAGGTCGTGGCGTCCTGGTAATCGCCGATCACGCGGTAGGCCCAGTGGTTTCCGTCCCCAAGCGGGCCGGTGGAGTCGACCGTGATTTTGCCGGCATTGTAATTGCCGAGGGCAACGGTCAGGTCGCCGCCGCGCTGGAATTGCGGCGATTTGGTAATGATGTTCATCGAACCGCCGGGACTGCCGGTGGGCGCGAGAATGGCGTCCGGCCCCAGCACGACCTCGGCGCGCTCGATGAATTGCGGCTCGAAGACGGCGACGAAGCCGTTGTTGGTCGGGAGGAGCTGGCTGGAAAAATTATCGATCGTCTTGGTGAAGCTTTCGAAGCCGCGGAAATTCTGCCGGTCCATGATGCCGCCGGGTCCCGTGCCGCGGCCGTTGCTCACTCCCGAAAAATAGCGCGTGGCCTCGTACATGCTGTTGGCGCCGATGTCGTCGAGCAGCTCGCGCGTGACCACGTTGATCGAAAGGGGGGTGTCGAGGAGCGAGCCGCGGATGCGCGCGGCGGAGGTGGCCTCGGCCGGGCGGTAGGCGTCGGCCTTGGTGCCGGAAACGCTGAACTGCGGCAGCAGGATGATTTCATCGGGGCTGCCGGGGCTGACCCGGGCGGGCGGTGACGGTGCGGCCGGCGGGGGCGGGAGGGCCTTGCGGGGTTCCCGCTCGATCACCGAAAGGGCGCCGGTCCGGTCGTCCTGCACGGCGCGGAGCCGGGTGTCCTGCAGCATGAGCTCAAGCGCGGTGCGGGCATTCATCCGGCCCTGCACGGCATGCGTGGTCACGCCGCGGACCTTGTCGACAAAATAGAAAACCTGCTCGCCCGATTGCTCGACGAATTGCTTCAGGGTCGTCATCGCATCGCCGTCCGGCAGCTGGAAGTTTTTCATCCCCGGCTCCACGGCCCGGGCGGGGGCAGCGGCCAGCGCGGCCAGCATCATCCATTGAGGCAAAGCCATGGCCGCGCGACGGAGGAGTCGGCGCAAACGCACGGAGTGGGGAAACATAGAAAAACCGGCCGGATCCGGATGGCCAAGATGACGGCCAAGCCGGCGGCGGTGTAAAGGCCGAACGGCGGCAAAAAAGAAGCGGTGCGCCGCCCCCGGCGCACCGCCTCGAACCCTACTTGAACCTATCCCCAAAACAAAAACCGGCTAGAACTTGACCGTGGTGCTCAGCCGGACGGTGATGCCCGGATAGGGGCTGACCGAAAGGCGGCTGGCGGGCTCCCAGGCAAACTTGGAGTTCAACACGTTATCCACGTTCAGGTTGAATTTGTAGCGGCCGATGGTGTAGGCGGCGCCGGCATTGAAGACCGTCCACCGGGCGATGTAGAATCCGACCTGCCGGGTGACGCCGTTGGAATTGAAGCCGGTCTGGCTCTCGCCCGCGGTCTGGCCCATTTCCTCCACCGCGCCGAACACGCTGAAGTTTTTCAGCGCGCCGTCGGTGAAGCGGTAGTTCGCGAGCAGGTTGGCCATCTGGTCCGGAACGTTGCGCACGCGGCGGCCGAACGCGTCGCGGAACTTCATCCGGGTATAGCTGGCGATCACCGAGAGGTTCCTGGTCACGCCGCCGACCAGGTTGAATTCATAGCCGCGGCTGGTGTTGTTCGTCAGGATGCTGCCCGGCTGGTGGACCGGATCGATGTTGAACAGCGGGTTCGGACTCGTGACGTTGGTCTGGGACATCTGGAAATGCGCCGCGGTGAAGGAGAGGCGCTGGTCGAGGAATTCGCTCTTGAAGCCGAATTCGTGCTGCCGCCCCTGCGACCAGAGCGGGACGGCGGCCACGCCGGCGCTGGGGGCGAAGCTGGTCAGCGACGCATTGGTCGAGAAGGTGTAGTAAAGGGCGAGATGGTTGACCGGCTTGAACAAGGCGCTGCCGATGTAACTGTCCTTGAATCCGCTCAGCGTCGCGACGCTGGCCGGCGTGATGATGTTGGAGGGAAGGAAGCTGTAGTTCTGGCTCGCGACCCATTCGCGGGTCACGCCGCCGACGATGAAGACATGGTCGTCGTAGAATCCCGCCTTGTTCAGGGCGTAGAGCTGTTTCTGCGTTGCCTCGGACTTGCTGCGGTTGCCGAAGGTGAAGAGATTGATGTCGGGGCGGGGCGCGCTGTAGTCGCCGGCAAACAGGTCGGCGTTGGGCAGATTGGCAGTACCGGTCCGGCCCAGCGGGTTGTAAGCATGCTGGATGGACCAGCCGGCCACCGGCTGGAGCGAGACCGGGCCGGGATGGAAATTGGCCGCGTAATCATTCTCCACCTGGTACATCAGGCCCATGCTCTTGTTATAGCGCCACACTTCCGGCACGGCGTGGGGGTTGAATGGAGAGGAGATGCCGGTGACCTGGCCGGTGTTCTGGTCGAAGGTCTCCGTGGTCCCAAGGTTCGGAAACGCACTGTCGCCGACGTTGTTGTGCTCCATGAACTGGCCGCCGAGGCGCATGCTGACCTTGTCGAAGAGCGTGCCGGTGTAGACGAGCTGGGCGGTGTTGGTGCGCTCGGTCGTGAGGCTGTTGGTGTCGACGCCGTTCGTGCCGTTATAGGTCACGCCCGCGGTATTCGGCTTGTTGGGCAGCGTGGCTCCGCCGATCGAAGTGGGGCTATAGATCAGCCAGCCGTTGTCGTTCGGCGCCGAGGCATTGCCATAGGCCGCATAATCCACGCCGAAATACTTAAAGGTGATTTCAGCGGTCGGGGAAAACCGGTAGGTGAGCTCCGCGGCCACGTCATATTTTTTCCACCGGCCGGGGATGTAGGTGTCCGTATTCTGGCCGGTGGCGATCACGCGGTAGGCCAGATGCTTGCCATCGCCCAGCGGAATTGGCCCGGTGGTGTCGATGGTCAGCTTTTGTGCACTGTAATTGCCGACATCCGCCTGAACGAAGCCCTGCTGGGTGAACAGCGGCGATTTGGTGATCACGTTGATCGAGCCGCCCGGGGTGCCCGTTGGATTCAGGATCGCATCGGGTCCCAGCACGACTTCGAGCCGCTCGATGAAGGCCGGTTCGAAGGTGTCGATCGAGGTGCTGGTTCCCGGGATGAAGGTGCTGGAAAAATTATCGACCGTGCGCGTCTGGCTTTCGAAGCCGCGGAAATTCTGCCGGTCGTTGATGCCGCCGGCGGTGCCCGCGCCGCGGCCGTTGCTGACGCCGGCGAAGTAGCGGGTGGCGTCATAGGCGCTGTTCGCCCCGAGGTCGTCGAGCAGTTCGCGCGGAACGACATTGACCGACACCGGGGTGTCGATGAGCTGGCCGCGGATGCGGGCGAGCGACAGGGTGTCGTTGGCGCGGTAAGCATCGCCCTTCTGGGAGGAGACGCTGAATTCGGGTAGGGCGACGACCTGCTCGGTCGCAGGATTATTTGGATCGGCCGCGCTGGTCGCGGATGGGGTGGACTGGCCATGGCCGGGCACGGCGAAGGCGAGCAAAGGCAGCAGGGTAATGCTGGCGCGGAGGGTGTTTTTTTTCATGGTGTCGGCAGACGGCCATGCAGGGCATGACCTGGCGGATGTTTGGGTAGGGGAACTCAACGGAACCGGGCAGCCGGAAGCAGACCGGTCATCGATTGAGACGAACCATGTGCGGGGATGGAGTAGCGCCATCCGCATTATTTTTTAAAACGCCCGCGGGGCAGGCCGCCGGCCCGAACCTCGCGCGCGCCCAGGCCCGACTCAACGCGCCCGGCGCAATATGATCCGGTCAGACGACGGACGGTCGACGCTGATATCGCCGCCCTGGGCGAGCAGCCGGACGAAACCCTCGACATTTTCCGGGCGGAAACTGCCGCTGATCGGCAGCACGCCGAGCGCGGAATCGCCCAGCTCGATCTGCACCGGGTTGCGCCGGTTGAATTCGCTCACGACGTCCGCCAGGGGGGTGGCGACGAAAACGAGACGGGCTCCCTGCCAGGCCAGCACATCGCTGATGAGCGTCGGGCTGACATTTTCAATCACAGGAATCGCTCCGGGATCGGTCGTGGCCACGATCGCCCGCTGTCCGGCCGCGAGATGGGCCGGTTCGGGCGCCGGTGTGGCTGCGGCGCCGCCGGTTTCGCTTTTGGCCAGCGTCACCTTGCCCTCGGTCACCAGCACGTCGATTTCGCCGTCGGTGATTCGCACGTCGAAAGCCGTGCCCACGGCTCGCACCCGGACCGATCCGGCCTGGACCCAGAAAGGGCGCTCCTTGTTTTTGGCCACCGTGAAATGGGCTTCACCGCGCACCAGCTGCACCCGGCGTTCGGCCGGGGTATAATCCACCCGGATCTCGCTGCTCGCGTTCAATTCGGCAACCGAGCCGTCCGCCAGTGTCACCCACTGGTAGCTCTCGGCGGTTGTGGCATAAACTTCGGGCGGGGCGTTGCGGGGGTGCAGGTGCCACCAGATTCCTCCTGCGAGCCCCAGCACCAGTGCGGCGGCCGCTGCGGCCGACCAGGCAACGACCGGAGCCAATGCCGGTTTGTGCCGGCGCGCCGGCGCGAGCAGGTCGCGATCGGGATGCGCCTGCGCTTCAGGCCGAAAATTTTCCAGTCCCAGCAGGGTATTCCACGTTGCTTCCAATCGTGCCACTGCCGCCTCATGCCGCGGGCTGGCCTGGCGCCATTGCTGGAATGCCGCTTCTTTTTCGGGAGTCAGCCCGTCATCGCGCTCCGCCAGCCAGGCTGCGGCCATGGCCTCGACCTCCTCGTCATGGTCGGGGGAATTTTGGTCGAAAAGTTTCATGGCTCATTTTTCGGCGCCGCCGGCCGGTCCTTCACCAGCCCCCGCACTTTGAAATACTCCGCGCAACGCCGCATGCCCTTGGCCAGCTGGGCCTTGACCGTGAGATCAGAGATGCCGAGGTCGGCCGCAATTTCCTTGTGGGAAAGCCCGTAGAGGAGGCGGAGGGTGAGCACCTGCCGGCAACGCTCCGGCAGCGCCCGGACCGCATCGGCCAGGAGCGCAAGTTCCTGCTGTTTGTTGACGGCTGCAGCGACATCCTGGCTTTCATCTATGACGGTTAAGTCGGTCAGGTCGCCTATCGGCTCGAATGAAACGACATTGCGGCGCCGGCATAAATCGAGCGCAGCATTCCGGGCGATGGCGAAAAGGAAGGCTTTCACGTAGCGCACCTTGCCTGCTTCGCGGGCCCGCAACAGGCGGGCATAGGACTCCTGCACGAGGTCGTCGATATCCGGCAGAGACGGGAAAACACCGTGCAGATACGCCCTCAACGCCGGCTCGTGCGGCCGCACTTCGTCCTGAAACCATTGGGAATTCGCGGTGGGCGGGGAGTTCAAGGGGAAGCGGGGAGGCTTTCTGGCGCGGGCCGAGCCCGCAGGGTAGTGAAAGGAGCCCTGCACAAAAAACGCCGCGCTTCAAGCGTGGCGTTCGAAGGGTTCTTACCCTATTCTCCATCATCAGCATGCCCCGCTATTTTTGCGGATGGTCGTCACGCCGGTTGTCATTGCGGTCGTTCCAGTCATCGGGCCGGTTGTTCTGGTGATCGTCTTTCTGGTCATGAGCCGGAGCGGGTGGCGCCCAATTTTTCGGATACTGCCGGACCACCGCTGCGTGATGGGCCGCCGGCGAATCATGGAAATCCACTGCGATGGACGGCGAGGCCAGTAGTACATTGACCGAGACGCCCCGCGGCGCGGGCCGGGAGACCCACCCGCCGCCCTCTGGATACACGTATTCGTGCCGGTTGCGGCTGTAATAAACCTCATAGCCGGGGTAATAAATGTAATCGTCCTGAACCACGACGGTTGCCTGCACGGCCGGTGGCTGCGCCGCTGGTGATTGCACATAGACCTGTGGCGCATCAGCGGCTGCGCCGCATCCAGTCAGCGTGCCCAGGAGGGCAGTGCACAGCACGAACCGGGCATGACCGGTTTTCAAAAAAAACTTTTTATTGTTCATGAAATGAGAATAATCCCGAAGGCGCGTGCGCACCATGGGGTCTAACCCGGCGGACAACCCTGGTTAGCTTTGTAGTTACAACAGGTTGTCCGCGCCGCAAACGGCGGGAATGTCGATCAAAGCGCAGGCGCAGGCGTTGACTTCTCAAGATGCGCCTTGGGTGACGGCTTGCGCCCTGATGGGCGTATCGGTGAAAACCCCAGCCATCCCGTCAGGGGACGCGAACAAGCTGGCTTCCTTGGATGCCAGGCTGCTCTCTGGCCTGCCTTATGCTGGCGTTCCGACTTCCTGTGCCATTTTCTGATTTTCCTTTTCTCCGGCTTGAGAGCCGCAATCCCGGTGTGAGTTGTGCGATTTCGTGCATCGCAGGCCGGGGATGAGCCAACCGAAAAAACCAAACATGATCTCTTTCCTCCCCATCCGTCTTGCCCGGATCGCCATTCTCGCGCTGCTCGGCAGTGCCGCCCTCACTTTTGCCACCGGGCCGGTCGTGGATTTCCCGCTGGAAACCGGCTACGACCGCCTGTGCCAGCGCTGGCAGAATCCCTTTCCGATCAACGGCGCAACAATTGTCATGGGCCAGGTCGAGGGAAACCTGAATGGCGCCTACCTGCCCGACGTCACCCTTCCGGATTTCTCGCATGTGAGTTTTCAAATTGTGGACGGCAGCTCGCCGGTGTCGGGCCACGCGACCGATGTGGGTACGCTCCTTTATGGCAGCACCCTCTCGCTTACCCCTGCCATTTCACAGGTGAAGCTTTACGAGGCCGACCTGCAGTTGACCGGTGGGTTTTTACTGGAGCCCGCCGGGCTCAACTGGCTCGATCCCGCCGGACCGGCGAACATCGGGGTCGATGTCCTGAATAACAGCTGGGTGATGAACACGGGCGTGCCGCCGATCGCCACGCAGATCCTTCGGCGGGTGGACTGGATGGCCGACGCCTACGACATCACCGTCGTGGCGGGCACTCCGAACGATCCGACGTCGCCCATTCCCGAGCTCATCAGCAGCCTGTACAACGGCATCACCGTCGGCCTGTCGAACGGCGTGTGCAGCCATGGCCCCACCTTGTTTCAGGAAACCGACGGCATCAGCGCCGGCCGCTGCAAGCCCGATATTGTGGCGCCGTTGCCGGTCGTCAGCGCGGCCACGCCGGTCATTTCCTCCTACGCCGCCATGCTGCTGGACGAAGTGCACCTGCGCGCGGGCGCGGGTGAAACCAATTTTGCGCACGGCGTGAAGCCGGTCGTGATCAAGTCCCTCCTGCAGACCGGGGCCAACAAGCTGGCCGGCTGGGCCAAGGGCGATCCGACCACGACGGATGACGACGAAACCTCCCCGCTCGACTGGCAGCAGGGCGCCGGCCAGGTCGACATCGACCATTCCGAGCTGATTCTTTCCACGGGTGAGCAGCCCTCCGGCTGGGTCAACTGGCTGGGCTGGACTTACGAGGAAGGCATCGCGCCGGGCGACAGCCGCTTGTATGCATTCATCCTCGACATGGACACGGCCCGGCGTTTCGCCGCCACGCTCAACTGGAATCGGAAGATCACCGGCACGGGCGTCGCCAGCACGATCGACACGGCGGTGCTGCCGCACCTGCAGCTGGAACTTTACACCTACGCCGACGGCGCCTTCACCCTGCTGCAGGCCAGCCGGAGCCCGATCGACAATCTCCAGCACATCGCACTGCCGACGATCGACAACGGAGTCTACATCCTTCGGGTGATGAATGTGGGCGACCAGCCTGCCGACTACGGCTTCAGCTGGGCCTGCCTGCCAGAGACCGAAGACGATATCACGCCCTGAGTTTCAGGTGGGGAAGACGCGGCCAGGGCCGCGCGCGGCAGTCTTTATTCGCAGCGGCCGGAGTAACGTTTTCGCGGTTTGAGTCAGCCCTTTTCGCTGATTTTGTCCCAACTTAAAACGTGTAATCAAAGGCCGACTCGCTTAAGAGAGTGGGGCTAAGCGATGTATTTGATCGATGGCCTGTTGCTTTCCATCACCTTAATCCTGAGCTTTCTGGGATGGGACTTGGTGGTGTCGAGATGTCTGCTTGGGCGGGATGAGCAGGACTGGCCGTTTCAGGCCGGTAGATCATCGATTCTCCCGCTTATCGCATGTGCCAGCGCTATGTTTATCCCATCGAGTATATCGCCGCTTACCGGCTTCGTCCGTGGTTTGCCTTCAGTATCATTCTTGGGGGAGTGAAAAAGAAAATGGATCGTTAAAAAAGGCTTCCGGGGGGTTTGGAGTTGCCTCAATGTCTTTGGGGCAAACTATTGTGATTCATGCCCATCAGGGACCAAAATGCCGGTGAATAAACCCGAGGAAACTGCCGGCCGGCGCAGGATTACCGTCGCGATGATCGCGCGCAATGAAGAGGGATCGATCGGGCTGGTCATCAATGACATCAAAAGGGTTGTCCCCGAGGCAGAGGTGCTCGTGGTCGATTCCAGCAGCGATCGCACCGCCGAGATCGCGGAGAGCCTCGGCGCCCGGGTGATCCGCCAATATCCGCCCAAGGGCTATGGGCCGGCCATGGACTGCGCCCTCCGGTCGAGTTCGGGCGAGGTGGTGGTGACCATGGATTGTGACGGCACCTATCCGGCGGAGAGCATTCCGCTCCTGGCCTCCATGGTGCTTGGCGAAGGCTACGATCTTGTCGACGGATCCAGGCTGGAAAAAAAATCAGAGGCCATGCCCTGGCCCAACTATCTCGCCAATCTGGGGTTCGCCCTTTTGGCTTCGCTGCTCTTTTTTCGCCGTTTTACCGATCTTCACAGCGGCATGAGAGCCTACCGGAAGTCGATGATTGACCGTTTGTCCTATCAGCCGCGGGGCGCTGCCCTGCCGGTCGAATTGCTCCTGAAACCGGTGCGGATGGGTTACAAGGTGAAGGTCGTCTACATCGACTATCGGCAGCGGATCGGGGTCAGCACAATGCAGCCCCTGAGCAGCGCCTGGTGGACGCTCCGGCGCATTCTCGCCGTGCGTTTCGGCCGGACTTGAAGGAAGGCCATCCCGATCGCATGCCGGCGCAGACTGCAAACTCAGACATGGGAATTTTGGGCGGAGGCCCGGCCGGCCTCTCCCTTGCCTTGTTGCTCAAGCGCGGATCGGAAGTGCTCGAAAGGGACCGGCATCCGGGCGGGCACGCCTCGTCCTTTGAACGAGATGGATTCACCTTCGATTATGGTCCGCACATCATGTTTTCCAAGGACAAGGCGGTCCTCGACTTCATGGTGCACTCGCTCGGGGACAATGTCCACCGGTGCCGGCGGAACAACCGGATCTCCTTCAAGAACCGGCTGCTCAAATATCCGTTTGAGAATGACCTCAAGTCGCTGCCGCTGGAGGACAACTACGAATGCATCCGTGATTTTCTTTTCAACCCTTACAAAACATCGATCGCCACCCCGGCCAGCCTTAAGGAATGGCTGCTGGTGAAGTTCGGCCAGGGCATCTGCAGCCGGTATCTGTTTCCCTACAACGAGAAGGTGTGGAATATACCGGTGGAGGAGCTTTCGATGATCTGGGCCGACCGGATCCCTGATCCCAAGCCCGAGGACGTGTTGAAATCCTCCGTCGGATTCGAAACCGAGGGATATCTTCACCAGCTCTATTATCACTATCCCAAGCGCGGCGGCTATCAGGCGATTTCCGAGTCATGGGCGAAGCGGGCCAACGTGATCTACGGTTTCGACGTGCAGCGGATCGAAAAAACCCCTGATGGCTTCCGGGTCAGCTCGGCCACGGAAACGCGCCATTACAAATCGCTGGCCACTTCGCTCCCGGTGCAGGAACTGGTGAAGATCCTGGCAATGGACATTTCCCGGGAAGTGCACGAGGCGGTCGGCAAGCTCATCGTTAACCCGATGTACATCATTTCCCTGGGCATCCAGGGGCCGGACGAGGACCAGTTTACGGCGGTCTATTTTCCGGAAAGCGAATTTCTCGTCAACCGCATCAGTTATCCCGGCACGTTTTCGCCGGAGAACTGCCCGTCGGGCACCCACAGCATCCAGGCCGAAATCACCACCCGGCTGGGCTCGGACGTCTGGCGCATGACCGATGCGGAAATTCTGGAGCACGTCGTGGGCGGCCTGCTCAAGCGCGGGCTGATCCGCTCGCGCGAGTCGGTCATCATGACCGATGTGCGGCGCAAGCAGTACTCCTACGTCGTTTATGACCTTGGTTTCGAGAAGAACGTCCGCCTCGTGCGCGAATGGTTTTCAGCCCAGGGCATCCATTTGATCGGCCGGTTCGGGTACGTGGAATACGTGAATGTGGACGGCATTGTGCAGCGTTGCATGGAGGTCGCCTCGCGGATCGATCACCACCAGATTTCGCTCGCCGGAGGTGAGATCAGTCTGGGGGCATGATCCCTCGGCTACGGTTGGGGTATCTACACCTGGCTCAAGCGTGTCGTTGCGAAAAAACGCCTAAAATCAGGGCTAAAAAGGCCAGCCACGCCCCGGCCAACCGCAAAAGAGGCTTGCTCCCAGAGGCGGGGTGGATTTGTTCCCGTATTCCGCGCACGCCAACATAGCTCAGTTGGTAGAGCAATGCTTTCGTAAAGCATGGGTCGTCGGTTCAAATCCGACTGTTGGCTCCAGCGATGCGCCGCGGGTTTCCCCGCCCCGGGATCAGAGCGATTCCACCGCCGCCTTGTCCACGTCGTCGGCGATTTGCGCTGGCAGGGCCGTCGAGCCCAGCTGGTTTTTCTCGAGGCGGATGCCGCTGCTGTCTTTGCCGGTCACGGAAAGAAAGAAGGCCTCGTCGGCGCGCAGGTCGAATCCGCTGAAGACCGCGTGCTGCACGGATTCCAGCCGCACGGGAATGTCCGCCTGGAGATTGCCGTTGGTCGTCCAGTTGGAGAAGTGGACGTCCTGTCCGTCGAGGCAGAGCAGGGCGGGCCGCATGTCCGGGCTGGCCAGGTTGAGGGTGAGATGGTCGATGCCGAGTCCGCGCACGTGGCGGGCATAGACGCCGGGCGTGGGGATGCGGTTGCCGAACATCGAGACTTCCGGATAGGCCGACTCTTTTTCCTCGAGCCGTTCCTGGCCTTCCTCCCAGCTGCCGCCGCCGGGCACGTTGAGCTCGATGTGGGAGAGCGTGAGATTCTCGATCGGATGGCCGGGAATGCCTGTGATCAGAACGCCGATCAGGCTCGAGCTTTTCGCGGTGATGTTCTGGAGGGTGACGTTCCTGATCGTGCCGACGTCCTGCTTCGGGTCGCCCGGGCGGAAGGTTTTCAGCCGCGAGCCCAGCCGGATCATGATTGGCAGGGTGGTGTTGGCCATTTCGATGTCGGAGATGGTCACGTTCTGCAGGTGCGAGCCGTCGACCGAAATCAGCTTGATGCCGCCTTCGCTGGCGACGCGCACGCGGCAGTTGGAAATCCGGATGTTTTCAAAATTGGCGAGCGACTCGGTGCCCATCTTGATTGCCGATTCCCCGGTGCTGACGGTGCAGCCGCTGATCTGGATGTCCTGGCACGGCACGATGCTCGTCGTCTTGAAGCACAGGGCGTCATCGCCGCTCACGATGTCGCAATCCTTTACCCGGACGTTCCGGCAGGAATCGATGTCCATGCCGTCGTTGTGCGGGAGGCCGTGGCTGTTGATGCCCAGCTTTTCCACGGTCACGTTGCTGCACTGGAACATGTGAAACGTCCACGCCGCCGAGTTTTGCAGATGGAGGCTGCGCACGGTCACGCCCGCGCACCGGACGAGCTGGATCAAGAACGGGCGCCGGCCCCAGTTCCTGTCGCCGCTGCGGATCTGGGTGTTGGCGAGGATGCGTCCCTGGCCGTCGATGGTGCCGTCGCCCACGAGGCCGATGTTTTTCGCATCAACCGCCGTGATCAGTGCGTAACCGACATCGATGCCGAGGCCTTCCTTGAAGGGATCGAGGTTGCGGTACGCGGTCAATTGGGGGATGCCGAGCAGCACGGAGTCGGTCTGAAAGCGCAGCGTGACGTTGTCGCGCAGCTGCAAAGTGCCGGTCAGAAAACGCCCGCGGGGAACGATGACTTCACCGCCGCTGTGATCATGGCAGTCATCGATTGCTTTCTGGATAGCCGCGGTATTGTCCGTCGTGCCGTCCGCGACCGCGCCGGTGTCGAGAATGCTGAGGCTGAACGTGGCGGCGTGGCCTTTGGCAATCGCCAGCAACAGCGCGCAGACGGCCAGTCTTTTCAGCCAGGAGTCCCACGCGGGAGTGGTTGCATTAAGCGGAGCGTTTTTCAGACGAAGAAATCGCATAGGATTTGCCATAATTAAATTCCAGTGAGTCAGGATCAATGTGGGCCTTGCTTTCCACGTAAACCTGTCTTTTTTTGTCCCCCCTGCATCGTGCTTACCCCGCCGTGCCCAAGGAACCCAAATCCTCCCACCCCAACCTCCGGCAGATCGCGCGCCGGGCCGGCGTCAGCCATACGACCGTGTCGCTGGCTTTGCGCGGGCATCCGCGGGTCTCGCTGGCGACGCGCACCCGCATCCAGACGCTGGCGGAGGATCTCGGCTACCGGCCGAATGCGCTGGTCGCGGCGTTGATGCGGCACGTGCGCAGCAACCGCCGCATCGTCTCCGACGAGACGCTGGCTTTCCTGACCAGCGGCCGCACGCCTGATCACTGGCGGAAGCACCGGACCATCCTGGAAAATTTCGAGGGCGCGAAGAAGCAGGCGGAATTGCTGGGCTTCAAACTGGAGCCTTTCTGGCTCGGGCCGCAGGGCCGGGATGCGGAGGCTGCGGGAAAAATTCTGCGCGTGCGCTCCATCCGGGGCGCCATCCTCGGGCCGTTCCAGGTGCCCCACGGCGTGGTGGCTTTTGATTGGGATCACGCCGCGGTGGTGGCGATGGGTTATTCGTTCACGCAGGTCCGCCTGCATCGCGCCGCCCACCACCACGTCAGCGGGATGGTCATGCTTTACAAGGAACTGCGCGCGCTTGGCTACCATCGCATCGGCCTGGCCATCACGGCGCAGGACATGATTAGGGTTCAACATTACTGGCTCGCGGGTTTGCTGACCGGCCAGAGTATCTACGGCGGAGTGCCTGTCGAGCCTTTGACCTTCAAGGACAGCTCGGAAAAACAAAGAGTGTTTCAATGGTACGAACGGCAGAGGCCTGATGTGATCATCAGCATCGGCTGGGATGTCTACCGGTGGCTGCAGGAAAGGCGGATTCGCATCCCGACGGACGTCGCCTTCGCCCACCTCGGGCTGGATGGTGCCTATGCGGGCATCGCCGGCATCGACCAGAATGCCCGGGCGATCGGGGCGGCGGCGGTGGATTTGATCGTGGGCCAGCTTCATCGCAATGAGTATCACTATCCGCAGGACCCAAAAATAGTGCTGCTCGAGGGCAGGTGGGTTCCCGGCAAAAGCGCACCCGGCCTTTCGTGAAAACATTTCCGCGGGGCCGGCCCGGGCCGGCCTGACGCGCACCCTTCACCCCAAAACAGAACCACCCCCGCTTCGAAACCCGCCCCTCCCGGGCTGGTGCACCGTCCGTGCGCGCCGCCCGTCAACGAACAAGATGCATGGCTTTTTTCCAGGCTTTGATTTGCCGGTTGCGGCGCTGGTGGCGCGCACGCTGGTCTGGCCCGACTACCTGGTCCTCGCGGCTTATTTCGGCCTCACTCTTTTGATCGGTTTGCACGGGGCGCGCGCCAAGCAGTCGACCCACGCCTATTTTCGCGCCAACAACAGCGTCGTCTGGTGGGTGGCCGGCATCAGCTTCTACGCGACCGGGGCCAGCAGCATCAGCTTCATGGCCATTCCCGCGACCACCTATGCGGGCAACTGGCTCGCGTTCGGCTCGGCTGTCGCCGGGATCGCCGCGAACCTGATCGTGGCGTTTGTCTTCGTGTCGCTGCTCTGGCGCCTGAACATCACCACGATCTTCGAGTACCTGGACCAGCGGTTCGGCCGGAGTGTCCGTATCATGGGGGCGGTGCTGACGCTGCTGTTGAAAATTTTCGCGCGAATGAGCGTGGTCATGCTGCTCCCCGCGATTGCGCTGTCGACGGTCACGGGGCTCAACGTCTACCTGAGCATCGTCCTGATGGGCGGCGTCACGATTGTCTATTCCATGGTCGGCGGCCTGGCCGCGGTGGTCTGGACCGATGTCATGCAATTCTGCGTGACGATGCTCGGCGTCGTGGTCGCGCTGGCCTACATTGTGCACGGCGTGCCGGGTGGCGTGACCGGCGTCCTGCAGACCGGGGCGCAGTACGGGAAATTCCACCTGGTCGACTGGGGTTTAAATTTCACCCGGCCGACCGTGGCGGTGTTCGTGGGCATGACGCTCGCGACCGCCTTCACCCAGCTGGCGGACCAGCCGCTGATGCAGCGGGCGTTCGCGACCCCGAATGAATCGGCCGCGCGAAAAGGCGTGCTGTTCTGCGCCCTGATCGCGATCCCGTGCGCCACGCTCTTTTTTTTCACCGGCAGCGCGCTTTTTGCCTTTTATCATTTTCACCCCGACCGGCTGCCGGCCTCGCCGTGCACGGACACCATTTTCCCCTTTTTCATCGTGAATGAAATTCCGCCTGCGGTCGTCGGGCTGGTGATCGCCGGGCTCTTCGCTGCGGCGATGGGCACGCTGGGCAGCGCGATGAACTCGACCGCGGCCATCGTGGTGCGCGATTTGTACATGCCGTTCGGCCGTGGCCTGAAGGACGATGAATACGTCCGGATCGCGCGTTACGCGACCATCTTCGCCGGCGCCGCGGCCACCGCGATGGCGGCTTATATCGCGAGCCTGAACGTGACGTCCCTCTGGGACCATTTCCTGAAGCTGATCGCCCTGATCGGCGGCGGCTTCCCCGGCGTGTTTGCGCTCGGCCTGCTCACGCGCCGGGCCAATGCACCGGGCGTGATCATCGGTACGGTGACGAGCATCCTCGTGACATGGTGGGTGCAGACCTATACGTCCACCGACGTGTTTTTCCAAGGGTTTGTCGCGGTCGGCTCCTGCATGGTGATCGGTTATGCGGCGAGCCTGCCCTTCGGGCCGCGCGGCTGGAGCCAGAACCAGAACGCCCTCACCGTTTGGGAAGTGCCGCGGACTTCCCGGCCGAAATGAGGCCACCCGGACGCGCGGCTTTCAGTTGAAGGAAATCCGGTCGTCCGGCAGGTTGCCCTGGAGTTTTTGGTGAAGCTTCAGGGCGTCGAGCTCGGCGCGGACCTGCGCACTGAACAGCTGGAGGCGGCGGTGGATGTCGAGGGTCTCGAGCAGTGTCTGCTTGAGGCGGGGGTCGTCGCAGAGGCTGAAGGCGGCGAGGTCCACGAAGGTCTCCGGGTCGTCCACGGTTTTCAGAAAATCGGTGAACTCGCGCGGCACGGGCGCGCCGAGTTTGCGCTTGAGCGCGATCAGGCGGGTGAGATCAGCGCGGAGCCGGAGGTTTTCATCGGTCGCGGCGCCGGGTGTGCTGGTCAGCGCGCGAACCTGCACGAAACGGTACGGATCCTCGCGCTGCACGGAGAGGAGCTCGACGCGGCAGAGGCCCTGCAGCAGCAGATTCGCGGTGCCGTCGTCGTTTTCCTGGCAGGCGCGGATGATGCCGACGGTGGCGATGGGATGCGCCGGCTCGAATTCGCCGGACTGGCCGGCGCGGCGCGGATCGAGATGGGCGACGGCAAAGAGGCGGTGCGTGGCGAGCACATCGCGGAGCATCTGCTGGTAGCGCGGTTCGAAAATATGCAGCGGCAGAAGCGCCTGCGGAAAAAACACCATGTTGGGCAGCGTCATGGCCGGGACCTCATCCGGCAGATGGATGTTCAGCTCCATGCGTATATATTATGTGCGGTGGCGGCGCTTTCAACTGGCATTGTGCGGTCCAACAGTATTGCAACCGGTGTGCCAGCGCGTGACACAGGATCGAAAGAAATTGGGCCAAAGTGGGACAAGCTGGCCTGTTTTTCGGCTGGCGGGCGCCCACCAAAAAGCCGCCAGAAAATTTTCTAGATGCTTTTCATGAACACCTTGCAAAATAATAGAGGCCCGGGGCACATGCGTTGCTAAGAGAAGGCATGAGCCGAATTTTAGGTATCGATCTAGGCACCACCAACTCCTGCATGGCCATCATGGAAGGCGGGGAACCGGTGGTGATCGCCAACGCCGAGGGCGCGCGCACCACGCCGTCCGTCGTCGCGTTCACCAAAACGGGCGAGCGCCTCGTGGGCCAGGCCGCCAAACGCCAGGCCGTGACCAACCCGCAGAACACCGTGTTTTCCGCCAAGCGCCTCATTGGCCGCAAGTTTTCCGAAGTTCGCGAAGAGGCGAAGAATTTTCCGTTCAAGACCGTCGAGGGCAAAAATGGCGACGCCTACATCGAGGTCAAAGTGGGCGACAAGACCGAGCAGTTCGCCCCGCAGCAAATCGCCGCCTTCGTGCTCGGCAAGCTGAAGGCCGATGCCGAGGCCTACCTCGGCGAAAAAATCACGCAGGCCGTCATCACCGTGCCGGCGTATTTCAACGACTCCCAGCGCCAGGCCACCAAGGACGCCGGCAAGATCGCCGGCCTCGAGGTGCTCCGCATCATCAATGAGCCGACCGCGGCCTCGCTCGCCTACGGCCTCGACAAGAAAAAGGACGAGAAGATCGCCGTGTTTGACTTGGGCGGCGGCACGTTCGACGTGTCCGTGCTCGAGATCGGCGACGGCGTCTTCGAAGTGAAGGCCACGAACGGCGACACCCATCTCGGCGGCGACAACTGGGACGACGCCCTCATCGGCTGGCTCGTCGACACTTTCAAGAAGGACAGCGGCATCGACCTTCGCAAGGACCCGATGGCCCTCCAGCGCCTGAAGGAAGAGGCCGAGAAGGCCAAGATCGCTCTTTCCTCCACGCAGTCCGTGGACATCAACCTGCCGTTCATCACCGCCGACGCGAGCGGCCCGAAGCATCTCAACGTGCAGCTCAGCCGCGCGAAGATGGAGCAGATCTGCGATTCCCTGTTCGAACGCTGCATCCAGCCGTTCAAGAACTGTCTCAAGGACGCCAATCTCACTTCCGCGCAGATCGACGAGCTCGTGCTCGTCGGCGGCATGACCCGCATGCCCAAGGTGGTCGACATCGCGAAGACCCTCGGCGGCAAGCCGCCGCACCAGGGCGTCAATCCCGATGAGGTCGTCGCCGTCGGCGCCGCCATCCAGGGTGGCGTGCTCAAGGGCGAAGTGCGCGACGTGCTCCTGCTCGACGTCACCCCGCTCACGCTGGGCATCGAGACGGCCGGCCAGGTCGCCACGCCGATGATCCCGCGCAACACCACCATCCCGACCAAGAAGACGCAGACTTTCTCCACTTACGCAGACAACCAGCCCGGCGTCGAAATCGTCGTGCTCCAGGGCGAACGCCCGATGTCGCGCGACAACAAGACGCTCGGCACCTTCAAGCTCGACGGCATCCCGCCCGCGCCGCGCGGCACGCCGCAGATCGAGGTCACCTTCGACATCGATGCCAACGGCATTCTCCACGTTTCCGCCAAGGACCTCGGCACCGGCAAGGACCAGAAGATCACCATCCAGGGTTCGTCCGGCCTCTCCAAGGAAGAGGTCGAGAAGATGACCCGCGAGGCCGAGCAGAACGCGGTCGAGGACAAGAAGCGCAAGGAGGCGGTCGAGACCAAGAACCAGCTCGACAGCATTATTTACCAGCTCGAGAAGACGATCAAGGACACGGGCGACAAGCTCCCGGCCGAGATCAAGTCGAAGCTCGAAGCCGCCATCGTGGAGGCCAAGAAGGACCTCGAGGGCAACGACGTGGACCGCATGAAGGCCGCGATGGAAAATCTCTCCAAGCTCGGCGCCGAACTCTACGCCGCGGCCCAGCAGGCCGCCGGCGCAGCCGGTGCGGGCGCCCCCGCCGGAGGGACGGAGCAGTCCGGCGCCGAGCCCAAGGCCAAGTCCGATGAGAAGAAATCCGACGTCGTGGACGCGGACTTCGAGGTCGTCGACGAGGACAAGGGCAAGAAATAACCCTTAAAAAACTTTCGCGCGCTCGCGGCCTCCGGGCCCCGGGCGCGCGCCGTTCCCATCGAAAGCAAACTCCATCTCCCAACAAAAAACCAAAATCATATGGCTAAAATCAAGATCAAGCCCATCGGCGACCGGGTGCTCGTGAAGCATCTCGAGGAAAAAGAACAAGTCCGCGGAGGGATCATCATCCCGGACTCCGCCAAGGAAAAACCGCAGGAGGCCGAGGTCATCGCCATCGGCACCGGCAAGAAGGATGACAACGGCAAGGTCCAGGCCTTCGAAGTGAAGGTCGGCGACCGCGTGCTCATCAGCAAATACGGCGGCACCGAGGTGAAGATCGAGGACGAGAAATACACGCTCGTCCGCGAAGACGACATCCTCGGCGTCCTCGCCTGAGCCATCCAATCGAAACTCAAGACTCTCAACTTAAAACCATTTTTTAAACATGCCTGCCAAACAACTCCTGTTCGACGAAGCCGCGCGCGCCAAAATTCTGCGCGGTGTTGAGCTCCTCTCGCGTGCCGTCAAGGTCACGCTCGGTCCCAAGGGCCGCAATGTCGTCATCGACAAAAAATTCGGCTCGCCGACCGTCACCAAGGACGGCGTGACCGTCGCCAAGGAAGTCGAGCTGCCCGATCCCTATGAGAACATGGGCGCCCAGATGGTGAAGGAAGTCGCCTCCAAGACCTCCGACGCCGCGGGCGACGGCACCACCACCGCCACCGTGCTGGCCGAGGCCATCTACCGTGAAGGCCTGAAGAACGTCACCGCCGGATCGAACCCGATCTTCCTCAAGCGCGGCATCGACAAGGCCGTCGAGGCCGCTGTCGCCGAGCTCGCGAAGATTTCCAAGAAGGTCTCCGACCGCGAGGAAATCCGCCAGGTCGCCACCGTCTCCGCCAACTGGGACGACACCATCGGCGGCATCATTGCCGACGCCATGGACAAGGTCGGCAAGGACGGCACCATCACCGTCGAAGAGGCCAAGTCCATCGAGACCACCCTCGACGTCGTCGAGGGCATGCAGTTCGACAAGGGCTACCTCTCGCCGTACTTCACCACCAGCACCGAGGCCATGGAATCCGTGCTCGAGGACGCCTACGTGCTCATCCACGAGAAGAAGATCTCCAACCTGCAGGAATTCCTCCCGCTGCTCCAAACCGTCGCCAAGAGCGGCAAGCCCCTCCTCGTCATCGCCGAGGAAGTCGAGGGCGAGGCCCTCGCCGCGCTCGTCGTGAACAAGATTCGCGGCACGCTCAATGTGTGCGCCGTCAAGGCCCCCGGCTTTGGCGACCGCCGCAAGGCCATGCTCGAGGACATCGCCGTCCTCACCGGCGGCCGCTGCATCACCGAGGACCTCGGCCTCAAGCTTGAGAACCTCACCGTGAGCGACCTCGGCCGCGCCAAGCGCATCGTCGTCGACAAGGAAAACACCACCATCATCGAGGGTTCGGGCAAGTCGTCCGACATCCAGGGCCGCGTGAAGCAGATCCGCCGCCAGATCGAGGAAACCACCTCCGATTACGACCGTGAGAAGCTCCAGGAGCGCCTCGCCAAGCTCGCCGGCGGTGTCGCCGTCGTGCATGTCGGCGCCGCGACCGAGGCCGAGATGAAGGAAAAGAAAGCCCGCGTGGAGGACGCCCTGCATGCGACCCGCGCCGCGGTTGAGGAAGGCATCGTCGCCGGCGGCGGCGTCGCGCTTCTCCGCTGCACGAAGGCCATCGACGGCGTCAAGCTCGAGGGCGACGAGGCCATCGGCGCGCAGATCGTGCGCCGCGCCATCGAGTCGCCGATCCGCATGCTCTGCGCCAATGCCGGCGTCGAGGGTGCCGTGGTCGTCGGCCAGGTGCTGGCCGGCAAGGGCAACTACGGTTACAACGTCGCCACCGGCGAATACGAGGACCTCGTGAAGGCCGGCGTCGTCGACCCGACCAAGGTCACCCGCACGGCGCTGCAGAACTCGGCTTCCATCGCCGGCCTGCTCCTCACCACCGAATGCATGATCACCGAGATCCCGGAGAAGAAGGAAGCTCCAGCGGGTGGTGGTGGCCATGGCGGCGGCGGCATGGGCGGCATGGATTACTAATCCGAATCAACTTCAAAGGCGCTCCCGAAACGGAGCGCCTTTTTTTGAAAAATATTTTTCCTAGCTCTCCCGTGCTCGAATCTCAATATGATGCCTAATTGATTATGATCCCCTTTGTATTTATCAGCTCAACGGTTCGGGACCTTCAGCATCTCAGAGATTCTCTTAGAGACTGCATTGATGGTCTGGGCTATAATGCGATAATGAGCGAGTATGGAGAGATAGGATATCTTCCAGATTCAACTGCTGAAGATTCATGCTATTCGGCTATGAGAAATGCGCAGTTGGCGATCCTGATAATTGGCAAACGCTACAGTGAACCAAGCGAAAACGGGATGAGCGTAACAGAGAATGAGTACAGAACTGCTGTTAAAAATAAAATTCCAATTATAACTTTAGTGGATCGCGAAGTTCTAGCATTCAAGCGGATATTTGATACAAATAAGAAAAAAGAAAAGATCGAGTTTCCTGGTATGGATAATGCAGAGAAGACCTTCTCGTTTATTGATTCTGTTAATGGATCAGAATTAAATAACGGATTTCTTGAATATAATACTACTTCTGATGCTCGGAAGGTTGTAAAACAACAATTGGCTCATTTATTTGCGAATCTCCTGTCTCGTCGATTTGACCCAATTCAAGCTGAGATTAAAGATGTATTGGCCGAAATAAAGACACTTCGTGTTCAGATTGGAAAGAAAGGGGATCAAGGAGGATCACGTGAGTATATGGCTCTTTTTCGATATCTTTTAGATGATGATAATCGCAATATAAGAGATCTACTCAAGGCTCTAAAGCGAGATGTAGGTGACGTCGTTGTCCATCTTATGAAAGCCGAAAATTGGATCGGTTTCTTGAGAAAAATTAAGATTGAGTATGAACTGAATAATGATCCCGATTTTTATAAATCAATCCACGATAAAGCCGATCATAATCTTGTGTATGTGTCGCATTTTGTGTCTCAATATGATCCAGTCGCTTCTGGAAATTATAAAGTGACCTGTGAACTTGCGATAGATAGGAATAATAGATTATATTTTAATCAGGCGGCATTAAATGATTTCGATGTCTTCGTTTCTCTTGCGAAGGAAATTACTGTAAATGCAGACAAGGCTTGGTGAGCAGTCTGAAAAGAGAGCCCGGGGGCAGACGTTAATTCTTTCATTAGGCAGCGGATGTTTTCGCGCGAAGTTCACGAAGAGAGGCGGGGAAGCGTAGGGTAGGGCAGCATTCTGCGTCCTGAACAAAGCGCCATCGCCTCGTGACTGAAGTTGGCCGCAAAATGCACACAAGACACACAAAGTTTTTTGCCCTGTGTTTTCTGGGCCTTATGTGGCCATAGTTTAAGAGCGCGTCCGGAGGCGCTCTCCGCCATTCACCTTCACCAGATCGCCTTTTTCAGGCGGGATTATCTGCCTGCCGCCCGGAGGGCCGTGAGCAGCGACAACATATTATCGGGCACGTCGGACTGGCCGATTTTGAACAGGGATAGCATATTGTCCGGTACATCAGACTGGGCGATTTTACGCCGGAGTTCAACGGCACGACCCAGCTGCTTGATCTCGGTGGGAGTGAAAACAATCGATGTCCCGCGCAAGCCGATGTTCCGGCCCCGGCGTTCGAGCAGCTTGGCAAAACCGGCCTTGGTGCGGCTGAGTGAGGCTGCTTTTTTGAAACGTTTTGAGAAATCCGCCGTGTTTTTTGTTTTCATGGTATTTTTTGAAAGTAGCGCGTAACGCGCAGTCCGGATTTAGCGCGGGGTGGGGCCATCATTCCTCTCAAATTTGCCCTTCTGGGTCAAGCGGCGTGCCGGGCGGAATCGAAGCAAGCCGCCGGAAACGGTCAGATATTTTTACCGCGAAGCCAAAAAAGCCGGCCCGATTTGTTCTTCTGCTTTCGCTGGCGTTCCTTCAGTTTTGCCAATGAGCAGACCCTTTTACCCTGATGAACATAACGCCGGTTCCGAAGAAAAATGCCGGGCACGGGAACGATACCCGCCTGCCGGCCGAACCGGCGCGGCGAGGGCTGACCGCGATCTTTGCGCTGACGATTTTTGCCGGGGCTTTTCTTTTGTTCCAAGTCCAGCCGCTCATGGCGAAATTCGTCCTGCCGTGGTTTGGCGGCAGTTCCGCGGTGTGGACGACCTGCATGTTGTTCTTCCAGATTTTTCTCGTGGCCGGCTACGCCTACGCGCACGCCACCACGCGGTTTTTGCCGGTGCGCGGCCAGGCGGTGCTGCATGCGGCGCTCCTGCTCACCGCGCTCGCGGCCCTGCCGATCGTGCCCGGTGCGCAATGGAAGCCGGCTCCGGGCGACACGCCGGTCTGGCGGATTCTTGAACTGCTGACGGTCTGCCTGGGCCTGCCGTATTTCGTCCTCTCCTCGACCGGTCCGCTCCTCCAGGCCTGGTTTGCCCGGCTCAGGCCGGCGGCGCAACCTTACCGGCTTTACGCGCTGTCGAACGCGGCGTCGCTGCTGGCGTTGCTCAGCTATCCGTTTGTCGTCGAACCGTCGTTCACGCGCCGGACGCAGGCGGGCGCCTGGGCGTGGAGCTTTGGAATTTTTGCCGTGTCGTGCGGCGGCTGCGCCTGGCTGCTCTGGAAAAACAATCCAAAAAATGAAGCGGCGCCGGACAAAAGGGCCGAGGCCGCCGTTCCCGACCGGACGGCCACGGACAAGGCACTCTGGTTTCTGCTGCCGCTGTGCGGATCGGTGCTGCTGCTGGCCACGACGAACAAGCTGTGCCTGGACGTGGCGTCGTTTCCCTTTCTCTGGGTGCTGCCGTTGAGCGTCTATCTGCTGACGTTCATCTTATGCTTCGACCGGCCGGCGTGGTATGCGCGGAAATTTTTCATGCTCCTGCTCGTCCCGGCGCTGGCGCTGATGTGCTACGCGCTGTTGCGCGGCAGTGCCATGAATCTGATCCCGCAGGCCGCCATCAGTTGCGGCACGCTTTTTATCGGCTGCATGGTCTGCCACGGGGAGGTGTATCGCCTGAAACCGCCGAAGCGCTCGCTCACGGCGTTTTATCTGTCGATTGCCGCCGGCGGAGCGGTTGGCGGGGCGTTCGTGGCCGTGGTCGCGCCGCTGGTGTTCCGCTCCTACGCGGAAATGAACTGGGGGCTCTGGCTGCTGGCGCTGCTGGTTGTGCTGGTCTGCGGTCGCGAGCGCCTGGGGTGGACAATCGCCGGGCACCGGACGCCGTTGTGGCCGGTCGCGCTGGTCGCGGCGCTGGCGCTGGGCACGGTCTTGCTGCTCCAGAGCAAGTACACCACGCGTTATGCGGTGGCGATGTCGCGGAATTTTTATGCGGCCTCGCGGGTGAATGAATTCAACAGGGATATTCCCGAACTTCACGCCTACCAGTTTGTGAACGGCACCATCGACCACGGCCTGCAATTTCTCGACCCGGTCAGGGCCGCGCGGCCCGTGACTTATTACCACGAGCTGAGCGGCGTGGGTCTGGCGCTGAAGGGTCTTTCCGCCCGGCCCAATCTCCGCGTCGGCATTGTCGGGCTCGGTACCGGAACGCTGGCGGCTTACGGCCGGTCCGGCGACACGTTTCGTTTTTATGAAATCAATCCGGACGTGGTGACAATGGCCGGCACGTGGTTCAGCTACCTCAGGCAGTCGAAGGCCCGGGTGGAAATCGTGCCCGGCGATGCCCGCCTGTCGCTGGAACGCGAGCCGCCGCAGAATTTTGACCTGCTGGTGCTCGACGCATTCAGCAGCGACGCGGTTCCGGTGCACTTGCTGACGAAGGAGGCGTTCGACACCTACGCCCGGCACTTGAAACCCGGTGGCGTGATTGCAGTCAATGTTTCCAATGTGAATCTGGACCTGATTCCCGTGGTCACGGGGGACATGGAGCACTTGAACATGGACATGGTCTACATTCACTGGACCAAAGACCCGATGCCGTTTGGATTCCATTCGTCAGGCTGGCTGCTGATGACGCATGATCGGGTTTTTTTGGAGTCGCCCGCCATCTTCTCGCACACGCAACGGCCCGATTCACCGCTGGCGTCTGAAACCATCACCTGGACCGACGACCATGCGAGCGTCTTCCGTATCCTGAAAAGGCGATGGGGTTCGCCGTGATAGCCTGAAAAGGGCCGGGTGTTAATTATTTCTGAGCCAAAAAAAACTGGCGGCAGTCTTTGCAGACCGCCGCCAGCGAGAGAATCAGGAATTTGGAATTCCGTTCGTCCGGGTGGGATTATTGTCCGGTGAAGGTAAACCTGTCCGCGGTGAGGTAGAACTGCGTGGCGGCGGAGTTCTTGCCCGTGACCGTCATCGCGATGGAGTGCGTGCCGGCGGAGGCGAAGGTCACGTTGCCGAGGGTCACCGTCACGTAGGCCTTGGCCGAGGCATACTGGTCGATCGTGGCACCGACCTGCGCGCCATCGACCTTCACCGTGTGCTGGCCGCGAGTGGTATTGGACCAGTAGCGCAGCTGGAGCTGATAAGTGCCGGCGGGAATGCTCGGCGTGGTGAAGGTCATGACCTGGCCCGCGGCGGTGGAGTTGAGGAACTCGACCACGCCGCCGCTGGCGTTCGCATCGCTGCTCGTGCTGACCGTCGCGCCGGTGCCAACGGGTGAGAGGCTCTCGGCCTCGAAGTTGAGCGTGGGCGGAGGGCTTCCGGCATAGCTGGCCGTGGTGATGGGGCTGTCGGTGAAGCCGCTCGCGTAGGCGATGGCCTTGAAAGTCGCCGTGCTGGTGACGGTGATCGGGCCGGAGTAGAGTGTGCCAGTGGTCTCGGTCGGGGTGCTGCCATCGGTTGTGTAGCGGATGAAAGCACCGGGGGTGGCCGAGGTGATGGTCACTGTCTGCGGGAGGGTACCGCTGGGCGGGCTGAAGACCGGCGCGGCGACCTGTTGTTGTACTGTCACCGGGGTGAAGATGAACGAATCCGCGGTGAGGTAGAACTGGGTCGCGGAGGCATTCTTGCCGGTGACCGTCATGACGATGGTATGCGTGCCGCTGCCGATGGTCGCATTGCCGAGAGTGGCGGTGACATAGCTCTGGCTGGCTGCGTACTGGTCGATCGTGCCGCCGACCTGGACTCCGTCGACCTTCACGGTGTGCTGGCCACGCGTCTTGTTGGCCGAATAGCGCAGCTGAACCTGATAGGTGCCGGCGGCGAGGCTGGGCGTGGTGAAGGTGATCGTCTGGCCGGCCGCGGTGGAGTTAAGGAACTCGACCACGCCGCCGCTGGCGTTGGCATCGCTGCTGGTGCTGACGGTGGCGCCGGTACCGACCGGCGAGAGGCTTTCGGCTTCCAAGGTGATCATGCCGCCGACGCTGATGGTGTAGGCGGCGCTGCTGACCGCGCTATCGATGGAGCCGCTCTTGTAGGCGATGGCCTTCAGGGTCTGCGAGCTGCTGACATTTACCGGGGTGTTGGAATAAAGCGTGCCGGCAGTTTCACTCGGGGTGCTGCCATCGGTGGTGTAACGGATCGAGGCGCCGCTGGTGGCGGTGCTGATCGTCACGGACTGTGCGCTGGTGTAAGTGCCGGCGGCGGGACTGAAGGTCGGGGCTGCGACCTGTTGCGAAATATTGAGGGTGTAGGTCGCGCTGACGACATTGCTATCGGTGGATCCGCTCTTGTAAGCGATGGCCTTGAGGGTTTCCGAACCGCTGACGCTCACCGGGCCGGAATAGACTGTTCCGGCGGTTTCACTCGGGGTGCTGCCGTCGGTGGTGTAACGGATCAAGGCGCCGCTGGTGGAAGAGGTGATGCTCACCGTTTGTGCACTGGTATAAGTGCCGCCAGCGGGGCTGAAGGAAGGATCGGAAACGGTGCTGCCACCGCCGCTGCTGCTGCCGCCCTGCCAGAACTGGACGTTGGTCCATGTGGCGGTGATGGGAGCCGTGCCGCTGTCGATCCGGTAGGTGCCGCACTTGTCGTAGATCGGATTTTTGCCACCGGTCAGGGTCTCCGCCAACGTGCCGTTGACGTAGACTTTGACGGTGCCAGCATCGCAATCGAGGATGGTGTTGATGCGGAAGCTGGTGCCGACCGTGAAGGAGCCGAGGGTCTTGCCGGTGGAAACTTCATAGATGACGCCGGAATTTTTGAGGGCGACCATGTTCCAGGGACCGCTGTCCTTCTGGAAGGTCTGCTTCATGCAGATGCCGTTGCCGCCGAAGCTGACCACGGTGCAATCACCCTGAAACTGATGCGTGCCGGAAGACCAGGTGTTGTACTCGCGTTCGCCGCGATCCTTGGTGCCGGAGGTGGTGGACGTGATCTTGAAGGTGTCGCCGTTGACGGTGGCGCTGCCCGAGGTCTGGATTTTGAACGTCTCGGCGATGGAAGACCAGCCGCTGCCGATCTGCGCGTGGGCGCTCACCGCGAGCAGGCCAAGGAGGCCGGCGACGGCTGATTTGATGAGTTTGCGGGTACTTGCACGTTTCATGAGGATTCCTGATTTTGGAGTATGTCTGAGGTTTGCTTACTATGTGTTGCTGAACTGCAGGGGTTGGATTGCAGAAGGGTAAGGGCGGAAGGAGACAAGCCGCACGCGCCTGCCATCTGGATGGAGGCTTCCGTGAAATTCCGCCGCGAGGTCGTCCGGTCGAAGCTGGGGGACCAAGGCTGAAAATATCGACGCGGTGCGAATAAGGAGGTTCTCCTGCAAATTGCTTTGCGATGAATGGTTATTGGGGTGAAACCGCGCACAACGGGGTAGGTGCGCCGAGCAATGGCTCGAAACTCTCGACAGTCGGGGTTCAGGGCCAACATACCGAAGCCCTGTGCGGAAGTATACCCCCCAGAACTACGGGGAACGTGCTTGTGGCCGGAAATCCTCTGTAATGCCCTCATTGAAGGGCAGGTTAGGGATGGGGCGAGAGGGTGCTCCATCGATGGCCACCGCAAAATTTCGCGGGCTTTTAATAACAAAAAAACTGGCGGCGGTTTTTAAGACCGCCGCCAGCGAGAGAATCAGGAATTTGGAATTCTGTTCGTGCGGATGGGATTATTGCCCGACGAAGGTGAATTTGTCGGCGGTGAGATAGAACTGGGTCGCGGCGGAGTTCTTGCCGGTGACCGTCATTACAATCGTGTGGGTGGCGGTGGAGCCGAAGGTTACATTGCCGAGCGTCGCTGTGGTATAGGCGGAGGTCGTGGCGTATTGGTCAATCGTGCCGCCGACCTGAACACCATCGACCTTCACCGTGTGCTGGCCGCGGGTCGTGTTGCTCTTGTAACGCAGCTGGACCTGATAGGTGCCAGGGGGAATGCTCGGCGTGGTGAAGGTGATGGTCTGGCCGGCCGCGGTGGAGTTGAGAAACTCGACCACGCCGCCGCTGGCGTTGGCATCGTTGCTGATGCTGACCGTGGCACCGGTGCCGACCGGCGACAGGCTCTCGGCTTCGAGGTTCACGGTGGGCGGTGGTCCACCGCTGCCAATGGAGTAAGCGGCAGTGGTGACCGGGCTGTCGGTGAAACCATTTTCGTAGGCGATGGCGTTCAGCGTCACGCTGCTGCTGATGCTCACCGGACTGGAATAAAGCGTGCCGGCGGTTTCCGAAGGCGTGCTGCCGTCCGTGGTATAACGAATCGAAGCGCCGCCGGTCGCGGAGGTGATCGTCACCGTCTGCGGGCTCGAGTAGTTTCCGCCGCCGGGACTGAACGCGGGCGCCGAAGCTTGCTGGGTGCTCTCGCCGGTGCCCTGGAACATGACCAGCGCATCCCGGTCGGCGGCAGGAATCGTCACGGCCTGGCCGGCGGTCACCTGCCGGCTGAAAAGCTGGGCCGGCACGAGGTTCAGGTTGTTGTCCCGCCAGACGAGGCCGGCGTCGGCGGTTTCCGTGAAGCCGGCGCCGGTGAGGAACGCGGGCGCGGAGCCGGTCTTGGTGCACATGACATAGATCGTGGCGTTGCCCGTGACGGTGAAGCCCAGGGCGGTGGCCATGCCCGACTTGGTCACGCGGTGGGTGGCGATCCAGGTTGCGCCCTGGACGGCGGCCGGCACGTCGTTGAAGGAATTGTCCGCCGTCGAGTCGAGGTCGTAGTAAATCGGCCACTGTGCCTGCACCGGCATGTTCATGTAGTAGGCGGGATTACTGGAATTGGAACTCGTGAGGCTGGTCACGAGGGGATTGTTCACCGGCAATGTGGCCAGGCCGCCGCTGCCGTAGAAGTAAACGACGGCGGAGTCGGTGTTGCCCGCGCCATCGGAAACGGAGAGAGTGTTTGCTCCCGTGTGCATCTGCACCGGCCAGTAGAAGACGTTGTTGACCGTCTGGGTCCCGGTGAAGCCGGAATCGTTTTGCGCGTACTTTCCATTGTTCAGCGTGGAGACCACCTGTCCGTTCAGGGTCAGTGTCAGGCTGGGCGCATTGCTGTAGGCCTTGACGCCGTTGGTCGCCGAGCCCTTGCGCAGGAAATAGCGCTTGGAAGTGAGATGCACGGTGCGGACGTCTGAACGCAGGAAGCAGCGGAAAAGATAATAGCTGTCCTTCGGGTCGGCGGCGTAGGTGACCAGGCCCTTGGTGTTCAATCCCACGGGGCTCTTGTATTTCACATCGGTGATGTCGCGCAGGACCCACCAGGTGAACATGCCCAGTTTTCCGCTGTTGTTCTTGATCGAGGTCTGGAAACGCGCCTCGGCCACGAGCTGCTGATACTCCTCCGGCTCGTAAGAATTCACGGTGAACTTGCCGGCCGTGTAATCGGTGTGGGTCGTCACGACGCCGCCCGCGCCGTTTTCCGTGATGTAGCCCGAGCTTTGCATTTTCCAGCGATCGCCGCCGTACCAGCCGGGATAGGTGTTGTTGGCGATGAAGTCGGCGTTCTTGCACGTCATGTTGGCCACCACGACATCGCGGGTCGGGTCGAGGGCCTTGACGATGGGGACTTCGCGCTCGGCGACCGTTTCGCCGGCTTCGTTGCCGACCGACCAGACGGCGATCGAAGGATGATTGTAGTTCTGCTTCACCCATTCGGTGGTGATCGTGTCGGCTGTGCTGGTGGCCTCATCCGGGTTCGTGTGGCCGTTTTCCGTCCAGCAGAGGATGCCGAGCTGGTCGCACTGGTCGTATTCGTACTGCGCGCGCGGGTAGTGGGAAAAGCGGACCCAGTTCACGCCCAGGTCCTGCATCAGGCCGAAGTTGACCTGCAGGTCGCTGTCCTCGACGGCGGAGAACTTGGTTTCGATTTCCTGGTGAAGATCGGCACCGCGCAGAAGGATCGCCTTGCCGTTGAGCGCAACCACGCCACCGCTGCTCTTTGAAACCCATCCGCTCCAGACCAGGCTGCGAAAACCGGTTGGCTGGGTGACGGCGTCGATAGTCTGGCCACCGGCGATGACGCTGGTCACGACATGGTACACATTGGGCGCACCTGGGGCCCAGAGCTGGGGATTGCTTACGGTTCCCTTGAGCGTGACGGAAGTCCGCTGGTTCGCCGGGACAGTGGCGTTGGCGGTGTAGGTGGCGACCGTCGCGCCCGCCGGATCCTGCAGCACGGCCTGGACCTGCACACTTTGCGAAGCGGCGAGGGTGTTGCGAACGAGGGCCTGGATGCTCAGGCTGGCCGAGGTGGCGGTGACACCGGTGGGAGTGATGTAAATGCCCGGCGAGGAGGAATCCGTCGGATCGATGTGCACCGGATCGGTCGCCAGCAGCCAGACATGCCGGTACAGTCCGCCCCAGACAGTGTAGAGCCGGGTGTTGGAAGGAAGGCAGTCGGCGGTGTCCGCGGGATCGTTGTCCACCCGTACGGCGATCACGTTATTGGCGCCCACGGTCAGCGCGGCTGTGGCGTCGAAGGTGAAGCGGGTGTAGGCGCCGCGGTGCTGGCCGAGATGCTGGCTATTGACGTAAACATCGGAGATGGCGGCGGCGCCCTCGAAAACCAAGTAGAGATGCTTGCCGGCGAGGTCGGCTGGCACCGTGTAATTCAGCTTGTACCATCCGGCCTGAACGGTGGTGGGCTGGAGGCGCGTCTGATAAACATGCGGAACGTAAACGTCCTGGAACGGGCCACTGTTGAAGCCGGAAGAGCCAAAGGCCGGCAGGGCGGAGGCGGTGGCGGCACCGAAGAATTGCCAGGAGCCGGCGAAGCTGGGGCCGGACAGAGGAATCTGTTGCCGCGCGTCCTGCGCGAAGAGCGGAAACGTCGGGAGTATCAGGCAGGCGGCGCCGAGGAATGATCGCAAGGCGCGGAAACGGCCAAATCGCATCTCCATGCGAGTGGCGAGGGCGGGGGTATTCATGGTTGGGGGCTTTTTGTGGGAGGGTACTGAGGGGCATTCTGCACATCGGGGTAGACGTCCCGGAAGGCAGCATTGAAGCCTTAAGATTAAATCCAGCGGCGAGGCCACGCAAGGTTGATGCATCCCTAGTCCGGCCGGCCGCATTCTTTCTGCTGAATTCCAAGGAGAGTGCCAAAAAAACGGGCGGCGGTTTTTTAAGACCGCCGCCAGTGAGAGAACCCGGAATTTTAAATTCCGTTCGTGCGGATGGATTATTGTCCGATGAAGGTAAACTTGTCAGCCGTGAGGTAGAACTGGGTCGCGGCGGAGTTCTTGCCCGTGACCGTCAGCGTGATGGTGTGCGGGCCGGCCGTGGGGAAGGTCACCGTACCTAGGGTGACGGTGACATAGCCCTTGGCCGAGGCGTACTCGTCAATCGTGCCGCCGATTTGAACCCCGTCGATCTTCACTATGAACTGGCCGCGGGTGGTATTGGCCCAGTAGCGCAGCTGGAACACATAGGTGCCTGCCGGAATGCTCGGCGTGGTGAAGGACATGGCTTGGCCGGGAGCGGTGGAGTTGAGGAACTCGACCACGCCGCCGCTGGCGTTGGCATCAGCACTGGTGCTGACCGTCGCACCGGTGCCGACCGGAGAGAGACTCTCCGCCTCGAAGTTGAGCGTGGGCGGCGGGCTTCCGGCATAGCTGGCCGTGGTGATCGTGCTGTCGGTGAAGCCGGCCTCGTAGGCGATGGCCTTGAAGGTCGTCGTGCTGGTGACCGTGATCGGACCGGAGTAGACCGTGCCGGCGGTTTCACTCGGGGTGCTGCCATCCGTGGTGTAACGGATCGAAGCGCCGGGGGTGGCCGAGGTGATCGTCACCGTCAGCGGGAGGGTGCCGCTGGGCGGGCTGAAGACCGGCGCGGCGACCTGTTGTTGCACGGTCACGGGCGTGAACGTGAACGAATCGGCTGTGAGATAGAACTGGCTCGCGGCGGAGTTCTTGCCGGTGACCGTCATCGCGATGCTGTGCGCGCTGATGGAGGCGAAGGTTACATTGCCCAGGGTGACGGTGACGTAGCCCTTGGCCGTGGCGTACTGGTCGATCGTGCCGCCGAGCTGAGTGCCGTCGACCTTCACCGTGTGCTGGCCGCGGGTGGTGTTGGCCCAGTAGCGCAGCTGGACCTGATACGTGCCGGCTGCGATGGCAGGCGTGGTCAGGGTCATGATCTGGCCGGCCGCGGTGGAGTTGAGGAACTCGACGATTCCGCCGCTGGCGTTGGCGTCCGCACTGGTGCTGACCGTCGCGCCGGTGCCAACGGGTGAGAGACTCTCGGCTTCCAGCGTGATGGGGACAGCGCCGATGGTGTAGGTGGCACTGGTGAGAGGGCTGTCTTCATAGCCTGGTTTGGAAGCCATGGCTTTGACGATCGTGTTCCCCGTGATCGGGATGGGGTTGAAATAAACAATGCCGGGGGTGCTGCCATCCGTGGAGTAGCGGATGGTCGCTCCGATGGTCGCGGTGCTGAGCGTCAGGTTTTGCGCGGTGATATAGTTGCCGCTGGGAGGACCGAAGGTGACGGGCGCCACTGCCAGTGTATAAGGAGCGACGCTGACATTGCTGTCGGCCAAGCCGCTGGCGAACGCGATGGCCTGCAGGGTCGTGGTGCCAGTGATCGCCACGGGGCTGCCGTAGAGAATGCCATGGGTCTCGGTCGGCAGGCTGCCATCGGTGGTGTAGTTGATGGAGGCGCCGGTGCTGGCTGAGGAGATCGTCACCGATTGATCATTATTATAAGTGCCGCTGACCGGGCTGAACGTGGGTGTGGCCGCTTTGGGCGTGGTGATCGTGTAGAGTCCGCTCGTCACGGGGCTGTCGGTGAAGCCGGTCTCGTAGGCGATGGCCTGGAGGGTGGTCGTGCTGCTGATGCCCACGGGCGTGCCGGTATAGAGCGTGCCATTGGTTTCGCTCGGTGCGCTGCCGTCGGTCGTATAGTGGATCGAAGCGCCACTTGTGGCTGAGGTGATCGCCACATTTTGCGTGGTCGAATACGTGCCGGCGGCAGGGCTGAAGGCGGGCGCGGCGGCCTGGGGGGTCGCGCTGGCGTTGGGCCCGACATCGGCCGCGGTCAGAAGCTTGGCGACGATGGGTGCGCCGGAGAATTCGTCCGCGCCCACATCAGGCGTGGCATCGCGCGATTGTCCGTCCATGTCGACGCCCGGGCTGGGGACGGGAGTCGTGCCGGTGTTGATGGCCGGGCTTCCGGCCTGGAGATGGAACACGCCATTGCCATCCGCGACTAGGAGGGGATTGACGGTCCGATAGCCGCTGGCGGGCAGGTCGCCGGCAGTGGCGTTGAACAGAATGTTGCCGCTGTAAGTCGGGCTGGAGAACGGACCAGAGAGACTGAGAGCCGCGCCGCCGCCCTGGATGATATTATTGGCGATCGTGGCATGGGTCGCGCCCAGGCCGCCGGACCGGGAAGGCAGGGTCATGTTGACCGTGTTATTGACGAGGGTGTTGTACGACACCTCGCAGAAGTCCGGTCGATCGTGGCTGCCCAATGGCGCGCCGGATTCGACATCGCCGTCGCCATTGCCGATGTAGATGGCGGGGTTGCACCCGGTGAAGAAATTGCTGAAGATCTTGTTATTATCGCCGAAGAACCGGCAGCCTGGGGTGTTGATGAAATAATTTCCATAAACCGAGTTGAAATTGCCATGCCGGATCGTGAACTCGGCCGTGTTGCTGTTGAGCGTATTGTAGCGGTAGGTGTTATTGCACGATTTGTTGGAAATGGACTCGGGCTCGGCGTTACATCTGAGCAGCAAGTTGTACTCAATGATCCCGAACCCGTCGGTGAGGCTGATGCCGCTCAGGCCGAAGCGGATCGTCTCGGCGCCGTTGCCGCCGGCGCTGTTGGTCAGGTCATGGAAGTAGTTGTGGTGAATCCAGACATGCTGCGCGATCCGGCCGCTGGGACCCTCGACCTCGATGGCCTGGCCCAGGGTGTTGCGGGCCGCGAATTCGTTGAAGTCGATCTGGCTGTCGTCGCCCATGATATTCAACTCGGCGGCGTTGCCGGGGCACTGGAAGACGTTCCGGCTGAAACGGCAGTGGCTCGCGCCGGCCTCGATGGTCGTCGTGCCGGCCGAGTGCTTGAAGACGAAGCCCTGCACGGTGGCGTAGGCGGCCGTGCTGGCGAAATCAAAGCCGTGGGATCCGGTGATGGTGGCGCCGCCGATGGTGGCGGCTTCAATCGTGATCGGCGCAGTGGCGGTGCCGGCCACGCCGACGCTGATGGTGCTGCCGGCACTGTAGCTGCCGTTGCTGAGGATGATGACGTCGCCGGGATGGGCGCTGTTGATCGCCGTTTGCAGGGTGGCGAGTGACGATACGGTGGTGGTAGTGGCGCGGGCCGCTTCGGATCCTAGTAGGCACAAGATCGAAAGACAGCCGAGGACACGGGACAGGGACATTTTCATGATTTCTCCTTCAGGGATTCTGGTTAGGGACAAGCAGGCGGGGTGGACGCAGCTGCGCTGGGGGGAGAGCGAGCCGCGACGGGTAACCTGGCAGGGGAGAGTAGTCACACGGGCGGCGACTACCCTCCCCATTATTGGGGGGGATGATCGGAAAGGAGCGCGCAGCGGGATTTTCTCTGCGCGCTCCCGTGGGATTTTATTGTCCGACGAAGGAGAACCGGTCCGCGGTGAGGTAGAACTGGGTCGCGGCGGAGTTCTTGCCCGTGACCGTCATCGCGATGGTGTGCGTGCCGGCGGAGGCGAAGGTCACACTGCCCAGGGTCACTGTTACGTAGCCCTTGGCCGAAGCATACTGGTCGATCGTGCCGCCAATCTGCGTGCCGTCGATCTTCACCGTGTGCTGGCCGCGGGTGGTATTGGCCCAGTAGCGCAGCTGGAACTGATAGGTGCCGGCAGGAATGCTCGGCGTGGGGAAGGTCATGACCTGGCCGGCCGCGGTGGAATTGAGGAACTCGACCACCCCGCCGCTGGCGTTGGCGTCGCTGCTGGTGCTGACCGTCGCGCCGGTACCGACCGGAGAGAGACTCTCCGCTTCGAAGTTAAGCGGGGGAGGCGGTATTCCGGTATAGGTGGCGCTGGTCACCGTGCTGTCGGTGAAGCCGGCTTCGTACGCGATGGCCTTGAGGGTCGTCGTGCTGGTGATGTTGACCGGACCGGAGTAGATCGTGCCGGCCGTTTCACTCGGCGTGCTGCCGTCCGTCGTGTAACGGATGAAAGCGCTAGCGGTGGTGGTGTTGATTGTCACCGACAGCGGAAGGGTGCCGCTGGGCGGATTGAAGGTTGGCGCGGCGACTTGCGGCTGCACGCTCACCGGGGTGAAGGTGAACTTGTCCGCCGTGAGATAGAACTGGGTCGCGGCCGAATTCTTGCCGGTGACAGTCATGACAATGGTATGTGCGCCGCTGCCGCTGAGGGTGACATTGCCGAGGGCAGCGGTAACATAGGCCTGGGTGGCGGCGTACTGGTCGACCGTGCCGCCGATCTGGACTCCATCGATCTTCACGTTGTGCTGGCCGCGGGACTTGTTGGCCGAATAACGCAGCTGAACCTGATAGGTGCCGGCGGCAATGGCCGGCGTCGTGAGGGTCATGGCCTGGCCGGTGGCGGTGGCATTGAGGAACTCGACCACGCCGCCGCTGGCGTTGGCATCGTTGCTGATGCTCACGGTGGCGCCGGTGCCGACCGGCGAGAGGCTTTCCGCTTCCAGGGTGATCACGCCGCCCACGCTGATGGTGTAGGCTGCGCTGCTCACCGTGCTGTCGATGGAGCCGCCTTTATACGCGATGGCCTTGAGGGTTTCCGAGATACCGACGCTCACCGGCCCGGAGTAAAGGGTGCCAGCGGTTTCGGAAGGCGTGCTGCCATCGGTGGTGTAACGGATCGAGGCGCCGCTGGTGGCTGAGGTGACGGTCACATTTTGCGCACTCGCATATGTGCCAGCGCCGGGGCTGAAGCCCGGAGCGGCCACTTGTTGGGGCAGGTTGATCGTGTAGGTCGCGCTCGTCACCGCGCTGTCGGTGAAGCCGCTGGCGTAGGCGATGGCATTAAGCGTAGTGGTACTTCCGACACTGACGGGGGTGCCGGAGTAGAGCGTGCCGGCGGTTTCGGAAGGCGTGCTGCCATCGGTGGTGTAACGGATCGCGGCACCGCTGGTGGCCGAGGTGAGGGTCACGCTTTGCGCGCTGGTGTAGGTGCCGGCGGCCGGGCTGAAGACAGGTGCGGCGGCCGGGTTACTGCCGCCGCCGAGCGGATCGACATCGGCGAAGGTGGTGCCGAGCTTGGCATCGGTCATGAAAGTGGAGGCGGGGCCCTTGCCGTTTACGGTGGCCGAGCGATAGACGCCCCATTTGAATTCCACATACGAGCCGGGCTTTTGGTCCACGAGCGAACACACATAGTGGTTTGTGCCGTCGATAAAGGTCTGCCTGACCCCATCATACCATATTTCGACGTAACCCTTGGTGGGATCCGTGCTGAGCTTTATATGGAGGACGAAGCTGTGCCAGACGCCAATTTTGAAGGGGGTCTTCCAGAAATTAACATCGGCACCGTTGACGCCATTTTGCATATAGAGGTTGCCGTCGCCATTGACACAGCGAAGGACGAGCGGAGCGCCCTGGCCGGCCGGGCCGTAGCCATGCATCTGGAAAAGCGCCACCCAATCGCCGCCGGTCGGCATCGGATTCCACATTTCCCGCCAGCCGATGTAGTATTCGCCGGTGACCGAGACGCGGAAGTCGCCGCTGGGCGTTACGGTGCCCTTGGACTCGCACCGCTCCTTGGCGTAGGAGGAATCATCCCACGTGTCGTAGCGATAAACCTGGCCGAAAGTTCCGAGCGGGTCGTTAACGATGCTGATCGTGCCGGGCGCTTCCTCGAGGCTTTCAAACACGCTGGTGCCGCGGCTGGTGTCCGTCTGCCACAAAAGTGTGGCGCGGGCGGCGGGCGTGAACAGACAGAAAAAAGCAACGCCGGCAAGCAAGCCTGCGATTTGCAAGTATTTTGATTTCAAGGAGAAGCGAAAAAGCTTCGCCGACAATGCGGACTGGTAGTAGGGGGACATGACTTTATCGGTTGGGGGTTGTCGGAACAGCGGCTGAAGGGGGTGGACAGTCGCTGGCCGTGTGGGGACAGGTCAGGGGAGATGCACACGAACAATGCCGGCGAACCTTCTCAACCGAGCGGATGCTTATACCGATAAGCAGATTTACGGGCAGGATGAGGCCTTAACTTGATGGTGCGGCGAAACCAAAAAAACTGGCGGCAGCCTTTGCAGACCGCCGCCAGCGAGAGAATCAGGAATTTTGAATTCCGTTCGTACGGATGAATTATTGTCCGACGAAGGTGAACTTGTCGGCGGAAAGCTGCTCGGCGCTGGAGGCGGAGTTCTTGCCGGTGACGGTGAGCTTGACGGTGTGGGTGCCCGCCGAAGCGAAGGTCACGGTGCCGAAGGTGGTCGTCGGGTAGGACTGGGCGGCGGAATACTGGTCGAGGGTGCTGCCAAGGTTGGTGCCGTCGACCGAGAGCTGGAGAATGCCGCGGCTATTGTTACCCTTCCATTCCATCTGAATCTGGTAGGTGCCGGCGGCGATGCTCGGGAGGGCGAAGCTGATGGAGTCGCCGACACTATTGCCGGCCAGCTCGACCCACTTGCCGCCGCTGGAGTTGGTGTCGGTCTGGACCGAGGCCGTGGCGCCGCTGGGCGTGTTGGTGAGACTTTCCGCCTCGAAGTTCAGCGTGGGCGGAGGCGTGACCGTGATCGTGTAGGTGCCGCTGGTCACCGGGCTATCGGTGAACCCGCTCTCATACGCGATGGCCTTCAGTGTTTTGGTGCTGCTGATATTCACTGGGCCGGAGTAGATCGTGCCAGCCGTCTCGCTCGGCGTGCTGCCATCAGTAGTGTAACGGATGGTCGCACCGCTGGTGGACGAAGTGATGGTCACATTCTGCACGGTGGAGTAGGTGCCCGCCGCGGGACTGAATGAAGGCGCGGCGGCCTGGGGCTGCACGGTCACCGGCGTGAAGGTGAAGCTATCGGCGGTGAGCAGGAACTTGGTCGCGGAAGCGTTCTTGCCCGTCACCGTCAGCGCAATGCTGTGCGGGCCGGCCGTGCTGAAAGTCACATTGCCCAGAGTGGTCGTAAGGAAGGCTGCGGTGGCGGCATATTGGTCGACCGTTCCGCCGATTTGAGTGCCGTCGATCTTCACGGTGTGCTGGCCATGGGTCGCCGCCGCCCAGTAGCGCAGCTGGAACTGATAGGTGCCCGCCACGATGCTGGGCGTCGTGAAGGTCATGATCTGGCCGGTGGCGGTGGAATTGAGGAATTCCACCACTCCGCCGCTGGCGCCGCTGTTGTTGCTGATGCTGACCGTCGCGCCGGTGCCGACGGGGGAAAGGTTCTCCGCTTCGAAGGTGACGGCGACGGGATTGCCGCTGCCGATCGTGTAGGTGGCGCTGGTGACGGGGGCGTCGGAATAGCCGGCTTTGTAGGCGATGGCCTTGAGCGTGCTCGTGGTGCTGACCGTGATGAGAGTGGAGTAGATCGTGCCGCTGGTCTCGCTCGGAGTGCTGCCATCGAGAGTGTAGCGGATAATGGCTCCATTGGTCGCGGTGCTGAGAGTCACGGTTTGGGCGCTGGCATAAGCGCCGGCCGCCGGACTGAAGGTCACTGGCGCCA
Organism: Opitutaceae bacterium; assembly: GCA_035485575.1. Taxonomy (GTDB): domain Bacteria; phylum Verrucomicrobiota; class Verrucomicrobiia; order Opitutales; family Opitutaceae; genus DASRHD01. The sequence continues at coordinate 96,407 of DATHNW010000030.1, forward strand.
CCACGAGCGTATACGGAGCGATGCTGACCGTGCTGTCGGCCAAGCCGCTTCCGAACGCGAGGGCTTGCAGAGTGGTGGTCGCGTTGATCGTGACCGGACTGCCGTAGAGCGTGCCATGAGTCTCGGTGGGCATGCTGCCATCGGAGGTGTAGTTGATGGAGGCGCTGCTGGTGGCCGAGGTGATGGCCACGCTTTGGTCGTTATTGTAAGTACCGGCGACAGGATTGAAAACGGGCGCCGCGGCTTTTGGCACGCTGATTGTGTAGATGCCTGCGGTGACGGGACTGTCGGTAAAGCCGGTCTCGTAGGCGATGGCCTGGAGGGTCGCGGTGCTGTTGATCGTCACCGCGCTGCCAGTGTAGATCGTCCCGTTGGTTTCGCTCGGGGTGCTGCCGTCGGTGGTGTAGCGAATGGTCGCACCGCTGGTGGAAGTGGTGATGGTTACATTTTGCGCGGTGGCATACGTGCCGGCGGCGGGACTGAAGACCGGCGCAGCCGCTGGCGGGGTCGTGGTCAGATCGGCATTCGGGCCGACATCGCTCGCGACGAGAAACTTGGCCGTGACGGGCGCGGTGGAAAATTGATCCGCGCCCTTGTCTTTGCCGGTGTCGGGACGGGGCTGGCCGTCCATGTCGACCGTGACGTTGGGATAACTGCCGGTGGCGGTGCCGATCGCCGGGCTGCCGCTCTGAAGGCGGAAAACGCCATTGGCGTCCGCGGCAAGCAGGGGATTGACCGAGGTGTAGCCGCTTGAGGGAATGTTGCCGACGTTGGTCGTCTTCCAGATGATGTTGCCGCTCCAAACCGGATTGGTGTAAGGGGAGCTGGCGATGTTCACGGCCGTCGTGCCGCCCTGGATGATATTGTTGGCGAACGTGGTGTGCGTGGCACCGAGGCCGCCGCTGCGGCCGTTCATCTCATATTGGGTGGTGTTGTTGACGAGCGTGTTGAAGGTGATGACACAGTTGTCGGGGCGGTCATGGCTGGTCAGCGCGGCGCCGGACTCGACGTCGCCGTCGCCGTTGCCAATATTGATGGCGATGTCATTTCCCTCGAGGTAATTGCTGAAGACCTGATGGCTGTCGCCATAGATGCGGATGCCGCTCGAGTTCTTGATGTAGTTTCCGTAATAGAGGCAGCTGTTGCCGTGGCGCTGGCTGATCTGGCCGCCGTTGCTGCAGTCGAGCAGGGTGTTGAAGCGATAGGTGTTGCCGCAGGATTTGTTGGAAATCACCTCGTTCTCGCCGCTGCAGCGCAAAAAGAGGTTGTATTCACAAATGCCGTCGCCGGTCGAAAGACTGAGGCCGCTCAGGCCCCAGCGGATTGTCTCGGCGCCGTTGCCGCTCTGGGCGGCGAAATCGTGAAAATAATTATGGTGCACCCACAGCCGGCGGGCCACTTGGCTGCCGGAGCCGCTGATGTCGAGCATCTCGCCGAGGCTCGATTTGTTGCCCAGGTCATTATAATCGATTTCGGCGTCGTCGCCGCTGATCTGGATGTAGGAGACAGTGGAGCCGCTCGGGATGGAGAGCTGGATGACGTTGCGCGAATAACGGCAGTGGCTCGTGCCGGTGGGAATGCTCAGGCTGCCCGAGTGCTTCAGCACGAAGCCCTGGACCGTGCACCAAGCGGCTGGACTGGTGAAGACGATCGGGCCGGAACCGGTGATGGTCGCTCCGCCAATCGTCTCGGCTTTGATCACGATGGGCGCAGCGGAGGTGCCGGTGCGATTGATGGTGATGGCGCTGCTGGTGGCGTAGCTGCCATTCTTCAGGATGATGGTGTCGCCGGCATTGGCGCCGTTGATTGCCGTTTGCAGCGCGGAGATCGACGTCACGGTGGTGGTGGCAGCCTGGACCGCTCCGATTCCAAGCAAGCCAAGGATCGAAGCACAAGCCAGGGCGCGGGACATTAACGTTTTCATAAGCTTCCTTTCAGGATACTGGTTAGGGGACAAATCGCCGGGGCGATTGGCCGCCCGGCGTTGGGGAACGCGAGCGACCGGGGTAATCCTGTATAATAAGGGAGCGGTGGCTTGTGCGCCTATCCTCAATATTGAGGGGAAAGCGGGTGGAGAGCGCACAAGCCAAGGGGCCTTCTGTGCGCTCCCCGTTGAGTTTTACTGCCCGACGAAGGTGAACTTGTCGGCAGTGAGGTAGAACTGGGTAGCGGCCACGTTCTTGCCCGTGACCGTCAGCGCGATGGAGTGCGTGCCGGCGGAGGCGAAGGTCACGTTGCCGAGGGTGACTGTGACATAGGCCTTGGCCGAGGCGTACTGGTCGATGGTGCTGCCGACCTGCGTGCCGTCGACTTTTACCGTATGCTGGCCGCGGGTGGTGTTGGCCCAATAGCGCAGCTGGAACTGATAGGTGCCGGCGGGAATGCTCGGCGTGGTGAAGGTCATGACCTGGCCGGCCGCGGTGGAGTTGAGGAACTCGACGATTCCACCGCTGGCATTGGCATCGCTGCTGGTGCTGACCGTCGCGCTG
>DATHNW010000031.1:0-26286 GCA_035485575.1 Opitutaceae bacterium
CAAGGCGGCGACCGAGGCGATGGCCGAGTCCGGCTCATTGGCCGAGGACCGCGAAAGCCTCGAGCGCATCATTGAAAAGCGCCGGCGCGTCTCGGAGCAGTATTTTAATCTCATCGCCGGGCGGCTGGGCAAAAATTACTGTCCGGGGCGCTCCTGGGAGGCGATCGGTCATCTGGCCCTGCATCTCACGCCGGCCATCACCATTGCCGACCTGGGCGCCGGCGAGGGACTTATATCCCAGCTCCTGGCGCGCCGGGCGAAGCAGGTCTGGTGCATCGATAATTCCCCGCGCATGGTCGAGGTGGGCACCGATCTCGCGAAAAAGAATGGCCTGGCCAACCTCGCCTACAAGCTGGGCGATATCGAGCAGGTGCCGCTCCCCGACAAATCGGTGGACCTGGCCATCCTCAGCCAGGCCCTGCACCACGCCCGCCACCCGCAGGCCGCCGTGGACGAGGCCTACCGCATCCTGCGCCCCGACGGCCAGATCCTGGTCCTCGACCTCAGCGAGCACACCTTCGAACGTGCGCGCCAACTCTACGCCGACGTCTGGCTCGGCTTCAAGGAAAGCGCCCTGCACGGCTTCCTGAAAAAATCCGGCTTCACCAAGGTCGACGTCACCCCCGTCGCCAGGGAAGCCACCGAGCCCTATTTCGAGACCCTGCTGGCCAGTGGGATCAAAGGGGGGAAATGACTGCGGATTGGGCGCAACAACAGCCGATAAATTCAGGCCACTTACGTCCCGGCTTTTGCTCTCCGCCCTAAGTTAATCGGCCATCCAAGGCACAACAGCAAACTTGCGAGAAGCCCGAACTTGCTCGATTTTCTCCACCCTGGCTTGGATACGTCGCGCGGCTGAGCAGCCTTCGCAATAAACCCTGTTACCTTGACTGGACGCGGAGGAATTCCGGCTGATGCTGAACAGCATCTGGCGGAGGCGGCGGTGCCCTGTATTACCGCGCTTTAGAGGGCAAGAAATGTGCAGACCGTTGGCCTCTGTTTCAGCTCAGCCAGATGCAATTTTCAGTCATGTTGGCACGGGGCACGCCCGCGGCTACTGATTGCCTATCATCCATCCAAAAAAAAGCCCGCTGGTGGGAAGGCCAGCGGGCTGAAAACGGAACTTCTGATGTCTTAGAAGTGCGTGATCTGATAGGAGACCATGATCGAGCGGGAATCACCGAGGTTCTTGCTCGTCTTCAGATAATACTTGTTGAACGCATTGACGATGTTCAACCCAACGGTTTGCTCAAGGTGTCCCCACGTCCATGGCAACTTATAGTGCGCGCCGAAATTCCAGAGGGTGAAGGACGGAGTGCGCAGCTTCCACTGGTCGGTGTGGTTGGTCCCGTTGTAAATGCCGGTGGCTGCATTGGGCGTATCACCTGACGTGGGTGTCTCCGAGGGGGTGGATGATACGTAGGTCACAAGACCTTCGACATCCAAGCCCTTAAGCGCTCCCTGGGTCCAAGTGTATTTGGTGATGAAACTGCCGTTTTCGGGAGTGACACCGTTGACGGAACGACCGACGGCTTCCGGGAAAGCGGCGCCGAAGAACGTATATTTCGCATTCACGGTGGCAGCGCTGACGGTCAGGCTCAGATTGTCATTGGGCAGCCAGCTGGCATCAAACTCCAAGCCTTTGTCCTGCTGGTTGCCGTCACTGCGGCTGACATTGATGAATCCACCCGTCGTCGGATCGATGACGCTGTCCGTGACGCTGACGTTGTAGCGATTGACATAGAAACCGCCGAGCGTGAAGTTCAATTTCTCGTCGAAGAAAGCGCCCTTGATGCCGTAATCCCAGCCCTTGGCGGTTTCGGGCTGGAACGGGGCCAGCACCGGGTGACCGTTAACAATCTGGTAACCCGCGATCATGACGGGCCGGTTGGTTTGATCGACGAAGTAGCTTTCGCTATAGCTGCCGTAGAGGTGGAGGTTCGACGTCACCTTGTAATTGAACCCGAGATTCGGCTTGGTTTGATGGAAGTAGCGACGCACAACGCTCGCGCCAGACGTTCCCACGGGATGGGTCGGATCGAATCCGACGCTGGGGAATGCCACGGTGTAATCGCGCTGGGAGAACCTCACCGCGTCATAACGGACGCCAGCGAAGGTGATCAGGCGACCGTCGAAGAAAAACGACTGCTGGCGGAGATTGCCGCCGAGCGACGTGGTGCGGCGACGGGTAAGCGTGCTGAGGCCTTCATGTCCCCATTGAAAATTCTCCGGGAAATAAGCAATGTTCGGGCTGGCGGGAACATAGTTGATCTGCCCGTTTTTATTGGTGATCGGGACAAGCGAAACAGTACGTTGAGTGTTCCAAGCCGTGAGCGCCGCGTCCGGGCTGGTGTTCCAAGTCGGATCCCAGCGATAGTAATCATTATAGTCGACGGTCAGGAGCGACTTGTTTTCCACCGCATGGTTGAACATGAAGTAGTGGGCCACGAGATCGCTCTGAATGCCGCCGCCATCTTCCTGAATCAGGCCTTTCGTAGGGGTTGCGCCACGCGAATCGGTGATCGGCGCGCCGGCAGCCGCGGGCAGGGTGACACCAGCCCAGCCAGTGTTCTGGTTGAAATCCCAACGGCGGGCGCGGAAGTTATTCGCGGCCGTACGGAGACTCCATACGTCATTGAATTCCTTGTCGTACTCGATGTTGTAGAATTCTTCACCACGGTTCAATTCGCTGTGATTGCCGTAAGCAGTGACTCCGGCCAGGGCCGTGTCATAACCGATCACATGGGTGGCGGCGGTGTTGACGCCAGGGTTCGGCGTCGTCGTGATGGAAATGGGCTGCGCGGCTTGCTGCGGCGAATGCTGGACCTGGAGAAAATACTCCGCCGAGGCTGTGAGGTGCGAGCTATCCGAAAAGTCATGGCGGACCCCAATATAGTCTTCATTGTTGCGGATGTGGGTGAACTGTCCGTCATAACGGCGCTCAGTCTGGTCGAGCGAAACGATGTAATAGGTTTTTCCAGATGCCCCAATCGAGCCGGTCGCTTCCAATTGCTCCTGCCGGCGCTCATAGCTGCCGTTCAGGATGTAAAGCGATTGCATATTGGTTTTCTTCGGCTGCAGCGAGATCATGTTAACCATGCCGCCGGGCGAGGTGCGGCCGTAAATGGCAGCATTCGGGCCGCGGATGATTTCGATGCGATCCACGTTGCTGCCGCCGTAACGGCCGAGACGGTAGAATCCGTCGCGCAGCTGGGAGGTGGAAGCGAAGCCGCGGAGAGTGAAGCTGCCGCCGATGTTCAGGTTGGTGAAGCCGCCGATATAGGTCATGTCTTCATCCAGGATGTTCATGCCGAAATCCTTGAAGAACTCACTGGTAAGATTCACGACGCTGTAAGGCAGGTCGATGATCTTGGTGTTGACGCGGCTGCCGGTCATCGTTTCCGAAGCGCTGTAGCCGTGGGTCGGGGCCGCCGAGACGGTGAATTCCGACAATTTCACGGTTTCGTCGCCTTGGGCGCCGGACGATGCCGGGGCTGAGGTTGATGGACTGGGTTGGGACTGGGCATGGAGGGCGATCGCAGCAAAGGGCAATGCGAACGCCGGTAGCAGGATACGACGCAGTTTGGTCATGGTATCAGGGTTGTTTGTGGTTGGTGGTCTGTGGTCTGGGTGCAAAAGTTAACTCGGCTGCAGGGTAGAGTTAAACCCCCATGGGGGAACTTAATAGTTAATCGCATGTCCCCGGCGCGAGTAAAGATAAATGTAAATTCAGTTAAATCGTTAATAAGAGCCCGCACGTGAGAAATTGAGCACAATGCGCTGGTCGGGGAAAGCAAGGGGATGTCGGGGGGGAGTTTGCAGGCCATCCGCATGGCATGCAAGCTGAAGTGTATAACATGGAATCGGGCCTGGGGAACACCCCCCAGTTCTTGGGGGTGGCCGGCCAGAGTCGATTTAAATTCACTCCATCTTCACGCGCGCACGATAAAAGGCGTCGGCCTTGGCGTAGATTTTTTTCGGGTCGTCCATCTCAAGCGCTTCCTTGGCGAGCTTTTTTGCGTCGCTGAGCTTCATCGCCCGCACGAGATATTTCGCCGCGGGCAGGAGCGAGGGCGACATGCTGAGTTCATCGACCCCGAGACCGAGCAGGAGCGGCACATAAACCGCATCACCCGCCATCTCGCCGCACACACTGACTTTGATTTTCGCATTGTGCGCCTCGTCAACAATGTGCTTGAGCGTGCGCAGAATGGCAGGGTGCGAGGGCTCGTAGAGATGCGCAATGCGGTTGTTCACGCGATCAATGGCGAGCATGTATTGGATGAGGTCGTTGGTGCCGATGCTGAAGAAATCGCACTTTTGCGCGAGGATGTCGGCTGTGGCCGCGGCACTCGGAATCTCGATCATGCTGCCGACTGAGAGCTTTTCGTTGAAGGGCTGGCGGCGCTTCTTCAACTCGGCCTTGCACTCGGCGAGGATGGCGTTGGCGCGGTCGAGTTCGTCCGCACCGCTGATCATCGGGTACATAATGCTCACGTTGCCATGCGCGCTCGCGAGCAGGATCGCTCGCAACTGGTTCTTGAAGAGATCCACGTGCTCAAGACAGAAGCGGATGGCGCGGAAGCCCATGAACGGGTTGTCCTCCTTCGGAAACAGCTCCGGCGCGCTCGCCATGGGCTTGTCGCCGCCGAGGTCGAGCGTGCGGATGACGACCGGATGCGGCGAGAGCGCTTCGGCCACGGCCTTGTAGGCGAGAAACTGCTCCTGCTCGGTGGGGATGCGCGCGGAGTTAAGGTAGAGGTATTCGGTGCGGAAGAGCCCCACCCCTTCCGCGGCGTATTCCTTCGCCTGCGCCGTCTCCTCGACCTTCTCGATGTTGGCCATGAGCGTGACGTGCTCGCCGTCCAGGGTGACTGCGGGCTGGCGGCTGGCCTCGAGCAGGCGGTGCTCAAAGGATTTTTTCTCGCGCTGGATCTTGCCGTAACGAAAAAGCGTCTGCTCCGTCGGGTTGAGGATGACAACGCCGTCGTAGCCGTCCACGATGGCCCAGTCGCCGTTGAGCGCCTTCCGGGTGAGGTCGCGCACACCGACGACGGCGGGGATCTTCATCGAGCGCGCGACGATGACGGCATGGCTGGTCTTGCTGCCCGTGTCGGTCACGATGCCCAGCGCCTGGCTGCGGTCGATGCCGGCGGACTCGGAGGGCGAGATGTCGTTGGCCAGGACGATGCGTTTGTCGGCCAGGCGGCTGAGGTTATTGGCGGCCTGGCCGAGGAGGTTTTGCAGCACACGCTGCGTGACATCGCGGATGTCGCCGGCGCGCTCGCGCAGGTATTCGTCGTCGATCTCGTCGAAGGCCTTGATGTAGCGCGCGGCCACCTTCTGGAAGCAGGTCTCGATGTTGCGGCCGGTTTTCTCGAATTCGCGGATCGATTCACCAATGAGCGCCTGGTCCTCGAGCACCATCAAGTGCGCGTCGAAGATGCGCGCCTCGTCCTCGCCGAGGTTTTTCTCCACCTCGTCCTTGATCTTCGCGATTTGCTGGCGGGTCGCGAGCAGCGCGTGTTCGAAACGGGAAATCTCCTCCACCCGCTTGTCGGAGTCCACCTGGTACGACGGTATCTCGATGTCGCTCTGCACATAGAGAAAAATCTGCCCGTAGGCGATTCCCTGCGAGGCGGAGATGCCTTGCACGACGAGTTCTTCTTTGGCGCGGGCGTCCATGAGCGGCAAAACACCGCCGTGCGGGGCGGCAAGCGGCACAGTAGGATAACGCGTCTGACGCACAGGGGGTCAACAAGGATTCACCTAAACCCTCAACAAATCTTCGTTTCCACCACCAGCGCCGCCATGCCCCAGGCTTCGTGAATGCGCGCAGCCACCGCATTTGTCGCGACACCGTCGGGCAGAAAGGCGAAGCAGGCGCTGCCGCTCCCGCTCATGTGCGCGGCCAGCCCAAACTCCGCCGCGAGGTTTTCGAGCAGCACCGGCAACGCGGGAAATTTCTGAAAAACCGGCCGCTCAAAGGAATTGAAGAGAATCGCTTCGGCCGGCGCGCGCGCGTCGCGGCTCCACGCCGCCAGCCGGGCCTCGGCTTCAGCTGCGGGCAGATAATTTTTTTCGCCGGCGGCCGCAAGCTGCGCATAGGCCCAGGGCGTGCCGATGCCAAAACCCGGCTTGAAAAGCAGCATCCGCCGCCCACGCAGCCGCGCCGCCGTCTCCACCGCCAGCGGCTCGACGCGCTCCCCGCGCCCGCGCATCACTACCGGACCGCCCGGCAGAAATAGCGCGCAATCGGACCCGATGCGTGCCGCCAGCGCCGCCAGCGCCGCGGCGTCAAGCGGCTCGCCCGCGAGAAAATTCAAACCGCGCAACGCCGCCACCGCGTTGCTGCTCCCGCCACCCAGCCCCGCGCCGATGGGAATGCGTTTCTCCAGAAAAAACGCCGCGCCGCCCGCCCGCCCCGTCATTTCCGCAAACAACCGCGCCGCCTTCAGCACAAGGTTCGACTCGCCGCGCGGCACCGCCGGATCGGCGCATTCAAGCGTGAACTCGTCCCCGGCCCGGGTCTCGATTCCCAGCGTATCGCCGAAATCCACCGGCACCACCACCGACACAAGCTCGTGATAACCGTCCGCCCGCCGCCCGGTGACGGCGAGGAACAGGTTTATTTTTGCCGGCGAAAAAAGGACGGTGGAGCCCATTTTATGAAGAACGGCTAATGCACGCTAATTGGCGCCGATGAAAAGGGGAAAGTTAGGAATCGCATTTTCTGCTTTCGATTGGCGGGGATTAGCGTGAATTAGCGGTCAGACCCATGTCTTGCGATCTTATCCTCGCCCTCGATGTACCCACGCGCGAAGCCGCCGCGCCCCTGCTCCGCTCGCTCCGCGGCTCGTTACGCTGGGTGAAAATCGGCCTGCAGATGTTCACCGCCCACGGCCCGGACTGCGTGCGCGAAGCGGCCGAGCTGGGCTTCCAGGTTTTTCTCGACCTCAAGCTTCACGATATTCCGAACACCGTGGCCAAGGCCGTCGAGTCGCTGGCGCCGCTGCCTATCGGCATGCTCACGCTTCACACCGCCGGCGGCCGCGAAATGATGGCCGCCGCCCGCGCCGCGCAGATGCAGACCAGGCCCGACCTGCTCCTCCTTGGCGTGACTGTGCTCACTTCAATGGATGCCGCCGGGCTCGCCGAAATTGGCGTGGCCGCCACACCCGATGCTCAGGTCGTACGCCTGGCGCGCCTCGCCGCCGAGGCCGGCCTGCGCGGCCTGGTCTGTTCGCCGCTCGAAGTGCCGTTGCTGCGCGCACAGCTTCCGGCCGATGTGCAGCTCGTCACGCCCGGCATCCGCCCCGCCGGCGAAGCCGGGGGCGACGATCAGAAGCGCACGCTCACGCCGGCCGAAGCCGCCCGCGCCGGCGCGAGCTATATCGTCGTCGGCCGGCCGATTTTAAAAGCCAAGGATCCTGCCGCCGCCGCGCGAGCCATCCTCGCCGAGCTCGGCCAGAAGCCGGAGATCAGAAGTCAGAGATCAGAATAATAATGCGCTTTTGCTTTTGCTTTTCCGACATCCTATGCACCACGGAATCCGATTTCTGGTTTCTGGCCTCTGATTTCTGTCCTCTCGCTTCCCACCCATGAGCCGCGTCGCCGCCATCCTTCTCGCCGCCGGCCGCAGCACGCGCATGCAGGATGCCGTGGCCGACAAAATCCTCGCACTGCTCGCCGGCCGGCCGGTCTTCGCCCATTCCGCCGCCGCGTTTCAGGCCAGCGGCGTGGCCGACTTCTATGTCATCGTGCATCGCGGCACGGCGCAGCTCCGCGCGCTGATGGCCTACGCGCCCACGCCCGCCACGTTCGTGCCCGGGGGCGCCGAGCGCCAGCACTCCGTCGCACGCGCACTCGAGGCGCTCCCGGACGACATCAGCCATGTTTTCATCCACGATTGCGCGCGGCCGCTCGTGCGCGCCGAACAGCTCGTCGCCCTGCACAAAATCGTGCGCCGGGAAAATGCCGTCGTCCTCGCCCATCGCGTCACCGACACCATCAAGGAACACCGAGACGACGCCCGTTTGCGCACGCTCGATCGCGCGCGGCTCTGGGCCATGGAAACGCCGCAGGTTTTTTCCCGCGACCTCATCACCCGCGCCTACGCACGCGTAATTGAAAAAAAACTCCGCATCACCGACGATGCGCAGGCGGTCGAGCTGCTCGGCGCGCCCATTGCGCTCCTGGAAAACCCCTGCCCGAATCCGAAGCTTACCACCCCCGCCGACTTCGCCTGGCTGGAGTTCTTGCTCTCAAAGGATCAACTTCGGGCCTGACACCTTTCCACTCATGCCTTCCTTCCGCATCGGCCACGGCTACGACATCCACCGGATCATCCGCGGGCGCCCGCTTGTGCTGGGTGGCGTGCGCTTCATCACCGATTTCGGCCTCGACGGCCACAGCGATGCCGACTGCCTGACCCACGCCATCTGCGATGCCCTGCTCGGCGCCGCCGGCCTGCCGGATATCGGCCACTTTTTTCCCGACACCGATCCCGCCTATAAAAATATCGATTCGCAGCTTTTGCTCCAGCGGGTTGTCGCCGAGCTGAAAAAAGCCGGCTATGCCCTCGTGAACATCGACACCACGCTCATCGCTGCGCGCCCAAAGATCGCCCCACAGGTGGGCGCGATGAAAGCCGCGCTGGCCGTCTCCACCGGCCTGCCCGCCGATGCCATCGGCATCAAGGCCACGACCAACGAAGAAGTGGACGACCTGGGCCGCGGCCTCGCCATCGCGGCGCATGCGGTCGCGCTAATCCAGAAGGCTTAGCCACCAAACGCACAAATGCGCAGGACGAATTTGCCTTCCTTGCCGAATTTTTTGTGCGTTCTCGGGCTTTTTGCCGCCATTTTTTCCGGTTGCTCAAAGCATGAGACCGCCGTGCAGCGAGGCGACCGCGAACAGGTCCTTCACCGCGGCCTCGGCTACGAAGTCAGCGATCTCGATCCGCATCTGGCCACCGGCCTGAGTGAATACAGTGTCATCTCGGCGCTTTTCGAAGGGCTCGTCACCGAGGACCCGGTCGACCTGCATCCGGTGCCCGGCGTCGCCGAGTCATGGGAGGTTTCGTCCGACGGACTGGTTTACACCTTTCATCTGCGGGCGAACGCCAGGTGGTCCAACAGCGAACCCGTGACGGCGCAGGACTTTGTCGCCTCTTGGCGCCGCGTGCTCACGCCCTCGCTCGCCGCTGACTACGCCAGCATGCTCTACATAATAGAGGGCGCGGAAGCCTTTCACCAGGGCACGACGAAGGATTTCGCCCAAGTCGGCCTTGCCGCGCCGGATACCCGCACGCTGCGCGTGACGCTCGCGCGCCCGACACCGCAATTTCCCGCCATGCTCACCCACCAGGTGTGGTTTCCCGTGCATCTGGCGAGTCTGGCGGCGAGCGGCCCGGTCTATGAACGCGGCAATCCATGGACGCGGCCCGGCCAGCTCGTGAGCAATGGGCCGTTTGTTTTGAAATCCTGGCGGCCCGGCCAGGAAATCGTCGTGGAGAAATCGCCGGCCTACTGGGACGCCGCGCGCGTGCGGCTGCAGGCGATCCATTTTTATCCGTTCGACAGCATGGACGCCGCAGAACGCGCATTTCGCACCGGACAACTGCACGTGACCGAGACGCTGCCAGTCGGCAAGGTCGACGCCTATCGACGCGATGCGCCGCAACTCCTCCGCGTCGATCCCTACCTCGACACCTATTTCTTCCGCCTGAACGTCCGCCGGCCTCCGCTCAACGACGAGCGCGTGCGCCGCGCACTCTCCCTGGCCATCGACCGCACGGCCATCGTCGAAAAAATCCTGCGCGGCGGCCAGCAGCCGGCCGCGGCGTTCACCCCGCCGGGTCTGCCCGGCTACACCCCGCCCACGGGCGTAGTGACCGATTTCGCCGAAGCCCGCCGCCTGCTCGCCGCGGCCGGTTTCCCCGACGGCAAGGGGCTGCCACCGCTCGAATTGCTCTACAACAGTTCCGAAAACCATCGGATCGTTTGCGAGGCCGTGCAGGAAATGTGGCGCCGCGAGCTCGGCCTCCAGGTGCGCCTCGTCAACCAGGAACTGAAGGCCGTGCTCGCCGCGCGCCGCGCCGGCGATTATCAAATCCTGCTCTTCGACTGGGCGGCCGATTATCTTGATGCGGGGACGTTTCTCGATGTGTGGCGGAGTGACAGCGGCAACAACCACACCGGCTGGTCCGACGCCGACTACGACCGACTCACCGATCAGGCCGAGCACACTGGCGATTCCGCCGCCCGCGCCGGACTTTTCCAGCAAGCCGAGCAACTTCTCCTCGCGGCCGCGCCCATCATTCCTCTCTATTATAATACTCATGTTTTCCTGCTGCAGCCCTCGGTAAAAGGCTGGTACCCGACCTTGCTCGATCACCATCCTTATAAATATATCTATCTCGATGGAAACTGAACGCGCCCCATTCTGCCGGCCAGCGTCGGTGTTCAAATACCCGCTGCTCCTGCTCACCGTCACACTGCTTTTCGCCGGCTGCGGCAGACACCCGGCCGAGCCCGCCGCCGGCACCGCCACGCCGAAAAAAATCCTCAACTTCGGCAACGGCACCGAGCCACAGGACATTGATCCGCAGACCGTCACCGGCATCCCCGAATGGAACATCATCATGGCCCTCTTTGAAGGCCTCGTCTCCTACGACCCGCACGACCTGCATCCGGTGCCCGGCGTCGCCAAATCGTGGGACATCTCGGCCGACGGCCTTGTTTACACCTTCCATCTGCGTGAGGATGCAAAGTGGTCCGATGGCATCCCGGTCACCGCACAGGACTTCCTGCTATCCTACAAACGCATGCTCACGCCCGCCCTCGCCTCCGAATACGCGTACATGATTTTCAACTACGTCGCGGGCGCGAAGGATTACTATGACGGAAAGCTGAAGGATTTTTCCCAGGTGGGCATCAAGGCGCCCGATGAGCGCACCCTTCAGCTCACGCTGCTGAATCCCACACCTTATCTGCTCAAGGCCATGTGCCACATGGCCTGGTTTCCCGTGCCCGTTTCCACCCTGGCCAAATTTGGCGGCCTCGACAAGAAAGGCACCCGCTGGACACATCCGGAGAATTTCGTCGGCAATGGCCCCTTCCGCCTCACAGAGTGGCGGCCGAACCAGAAACTCGTCGTCGAACGTTCGCCCACCTATTGGGACCATGCGAACGTCAAGCTCGACGAAATCGATTTCTATCCCGTGGAAAGCGCCGACACCGAAGAGCGCATGTTCCGCACCGGCCAGCTCGACATCACGAGTGAACTGCCTAGCCACAAAATCCCTTTCTACAAACGCGATCACCCCGAGCTGCTCCATCTCGATCCCTTCCTTGGCCTTTATTTCTACCGTTGCAACGTGCAGCGGCCGCCCCTCGACAATGCCAAGGTCCGTCGCGCACTCGCCCTCGCCATCGACCGTGAAAGCCTGATCAAAAACGTCGTGCAAGGCGACGAGCAGCCCGCCTACGCCGTCAGCTATCCCGGCACGGCCGGCTACTCGCCCCAAGCCCGCCTCACCGGCACAGTTGACGATGCACGCCGCCTGCTCGCCGAGGCGGGCTATCCCGATGGCCACGGCTTTCCGCCACTCGAACTTTTCTACAACACCTCCGAAGGCCATCGCGCCATCGCCGAAGCCATCCAGCAAATGTGGAAAAAAAACCTCAACATCGATGTCTCCCTTCGCAACGAGGAATGGAAGGTTTACCTCGACGCACAACTTACAGGAAATTACCAGCTGGCCCGCGCAGGCTGGATTGCCGACTACGTTGATCCAAATGCGTTCCTTGATCTCTGGGAAACCGGCAATGCCAACAACCAGACCAACTGGGGCAGCGCCGACTACGACCGTCTCCTTGCCGCCTCGCGCGCGACCAGGACCGAGGAGGAACGCTATGCCATTTATCAAAAAATGGATGCCATCCTCGCGGACGAACTGCCCATCATCCCGATTTATTATTACACCCGCGTGCACCTGATGAACCCGAAAATCAAAGGCCTCTGGCCCACGCTGCTCGATATCCACCCGTGGCAATATATCGACATTGAGCGCTGAACTCCGCTTCCGCCGCTTGCCTTCCGGCGCCAGTCCTGTCTCCTGATTCCCGATGCTTCGCTTCATCGCCCGCCGCATCCTCGAGACGATCCCCGTCCTCTTCATCATCGTCACGGCCACGTTCTTCATGATCCGCTTCGTGCCGGGCGGGCCATTCACCGCGGAGAAGGTCGTCACGCCCGAAATCCTGCGCAACCTCGAGGCGCACTACGGCCTCAACAAGCCGCTCTGGCACCAGTACCTCGACTATCTCGGCAGCCTGCTGCATGGCGACTTCGGCCCGTCGTTCAAGTATCCCAACCGCACCGTCAACGAGATCATCGCGGACAAACTGCCCACGTCCCTTGAGCTCGGCCTGCTCTCGCTCGGCGTCGCGCTCGGCCTCGGCCTGACCGCCGGCGTGCTTGCGGCGGTGAAACGCAATACCTGGCTCGACTACGCCGCCTCCGGGCTGGCCATGACCGGCATCTGCGTGCCCACGTTCGTGATGGGTCCCGTCCTCGTACTCCTTTTTGCCATCAAGTTCGGGTGGTTCAACGCCTCCGGCTGGTACAGCCCCATCGACTGCGTGCTGCCTTCGCTCACCCTTGGCTTCGTTTACGCCGCCTACATCGCGCGCCTCACCCGCGGCGGGATGCTCGAAGTCCTGAACCAGGATTACATCCGCACCGCCCGGGCCAAGGGCGCCTCCGAGATCCGCGTTATTTTCCGCCACGCGCTGCGCGGCGGCCTGCTGCCCGTCGTCTCCTTCCTCGGCCCGGCCATCGCGGGCATTCTCACCGGCTCGTTTGTCATCGAAACGATCTTCCAGATCCCCGGCCTCGGCCGCGAATTCGTCAACAGCGCCTTCAACCGCGACTACACCCTCGTGCTCGGCACCGTGCTGCTCTACGCAGTGTTTGTCATCGCGCTCAACCTGGTGGTCGACGTGGTACAGGTGTGGCTAAACCCGAAGCTTCGGTTCGAATGAGCCCGCCCATGCCCACGCTTTCACCCCGGGAAATTCCCTCCGCCGGCCTCACCGCCAGCCAGCTCGAACCGGGCCACTCGCTGTGGAGCGACGCCTGGCACCGGCTGCGCAAAAACAAACTCGCGGTCTTCGGTGCGGGCCTGCTCATCGTCCTCGCACTGCTCTGCTTCCTCGGCCCGTTCTTTTCGCAATCCTACGAGGACCAGAATCTCGACCTCGGGGCCACGCCGCCCGGCGCGCAGCACTGGCTGGGCACCGATACGCTGGGCCGCGACCTTTTCGCGCGCATCCTCTTCGGCGGCCGTATCTCGCTCATGGTCGGCCTTGTGGCCTCGTTCGTCGCGCTCACCATCGGCGTGACCTACGGCGCCATCGCCGGCTATCTCGGCGGCAAGACCGACGCCGTCATGATGCGCATCGTGGACATCATGTATGCCCTGCCCTTCACGATCTTCGTCATCCTGCTGATGGTGTTCCTCAAGGACCCGATGCAAAAACTCGACGCGTGGCTGGCGCAATTTCGGCTGCTCAGCAACGCCCAGGGCGCGGGCAAGATTCTGCTTCTCTTCGCCGCCATCGGCGCCGTCGAGTGGCTGACGATGGCCCGCATCGTGCGCGGCCAGATTCTGTCGGTGAAAAAAATGGAGTTCATCGAGGCCGCGCGTGCGCTGGGCTACGGCCCCGGCCGGATCATCTTCCGCCACATGATCCCCAACATCCTTGGCCCGATCATCGTCTATACCACGCTGACCATCCCAGCCGTCATGCTGCTCGAATCGTTTCTCAGCTTCCTCGGCCTCGGCGTAGACGCTCCCATGAGCTCGTGGGGCACGCTGATCAAGGACGGTGCGGAAAAAATGGAGGAGTTCCCATGGCTGCTGGTTTTCCCCGGGGGGATTTTCTCGCTGACGCTTTTCTCGCTCAATTTCCTCGGTGACGGGCTGCGCGATGCGCTCGACGTACGCGCCTCAAAAGATTGACTTCCCCCTCAGCCAATTCTCCGCACGCTCGCCTTCATTCATGCGCCGTTTTCTTCCTTATTTCAAATATCTCCGCGCCGTGCGCGGGACGCTGATCGGAGGGATTTTGTGCGGCCTGGTCTCCGGTGCCGCCAATGGTGCGGGCCTGCCGGCCATGGCCAAATATGTCTTTCCGCGCATCTTTGACCCCCACGCCGCTCCGCTCACGAACGTCCAGCTTTTGGGCGTCGCCCTCTGGCTGCCGCTCGTTTTCACGCTGCGCGGGGTGGCCGGTTATTTTAACAACTACCTGATTCAGCTGGCCGGCGTGCGCATGCTCGAGGCCATCCGGTTCGATTATTTTCGCAAGCTGCAGGAGCTGCCCCTGGCCTTTTTCCACCGCATCTCCTCCGGCGAGCTCATCGCCCGTGGCCTGGGCGACACCAACCAGCTGCAAAACACGCTCACCACCATCTCCAACGACCTGATCCAGCAACCCGTGACCCTGCTCTTTGCCCTGGGCTACATCGCGTGGCTGGCCTTCAACGAACAAGGCGTTGCCCTGGTCGTGGCCTGCCTGATCATCGTTCCCCTCTGCGTCTTTCCCATCCGCTATGTGGGCAAAAAACTCGTGCTGCGCACCCAGGTACTGCAAAGCCAGAGCGGTTCGATCACCGACCGTTTCACGGAAAATCTCGCCGGCATCAAGGAGGTGCGCGCCTTCGGCCTGGAGCACTATGAAACCAACCGCTTTTCCCAGCTGAGCAAGGTACTCGTGCGGGCGCAGATGAAAGTCGCCAAATACGCCCAGGCCCTCACTCCCAGCATCGAGATCATCTCCGCCGTGGGCATCTCCATCACCTTCATTTACGCCTACCGGGTCCATGTGCCCCTGCCCGCATTTCTGGCCATCATCACGGCGCTCTACATCAGCTACAATCCCATCAAACGGCTGGGAGCCGTGAGCAACGAGTTGAAACGCGGCGGTGTCTCGCTGGAACGGCTGGAGGAAATTTTGAACGAGCCCATCGCCATCGCCGATCCGCCTGATCCGGTGACGGTGACGCGGCTGCAGGGCAACATTGCATTTGCCGCTGTCTCCTTCGCTTATAAGGAAGGCACGCCCGTGCTGTGCGAAGTCTCCGCCCCTATTCCCGCCGGCACCGTCTGCGCCTTGGTCGGCCCCAGCGGCGCGGGCAAAACCACCTTCGCCAACCTCGTGCCGCGCTTCTACGATGTCACGGCGGGCCAGATCACCATCGACCGGATTGATGTCCGGGCCATGCGCACGGCCGATCTGCGCCGCAACATCGCCATCGTCTCGCAGGATCCCGTCCTGTTCAACGATACCATCTACAACAATCTCCTCGTCGGCCGGGCCGAGGCCACGCGCGACGAGGTGATGGCCGCCACGCGCGACGCGTTCGCCCATGACTTCATCATGAACCTGCTGCCGCAAGGCTACGACACCATCGTGGGCGAGCGCGGCTCAAAACTGTCCGGCGGGCAGAAACAGCGCATCGCCATCGCACGCGCCTTCCTGCGCAACGCTCCCATTCTCATCCTCGACGAGGCCACCAGCGCCCTCGACAGCGAGAGCGAGGCCGCCATCCAAAAAGCGTTGAAAAAACTTATGATAAACAAAACCACGCTTATCATCGCCCACCGCTTCAGCACCATCCGCGATGCCTCCATGATCCTGGTATTCAACAGCGGCCGGATCGTCGGCCAGGGAAACCACGCCGAACTCTACCGCACGAACCTGCTATATAAATCATTGTACGACGGGCAATCCGTCGCTAACCTGCCCGCCTGACGGCTCTGTATTTTCGTCCCCCGCCCCATTTTCCATGAAGTTCACTGAAAAGGAATTTTTCGATTACGAGATTCAAAACGGTTTGATGCCTGATAATCCCGATTACTTCAGGCTGCACTCGTTCACCGCCGATCTGATCATAGAGCACAAGCCCAAGCGCATCTTGGAAATCGGGCCGGGCATGGGAACCCTGCTCGAATGCCTGGCCCAAAAGGGCTTCTACGCCGCCGGCATCGACAGCAATCGCTTCCACCGGGACTTTTTTGTAAAGCGCAACCCCCAGCTTGCCGATCGCTACCATCTCCTGGATCACAATCTTGACCTGGGGCGTTTCGACTTCGTCGTCTCCATCGAAGTATTTGAGCATCTGCCGGATGCTCTCATCCATGAATACATGAAGCGGCTGAAGCCTCGCTATTTTTTGTTCAGCAGCACCCCCAACCAGACAACACCCGAGTTCGACGAGCAATGGGGCCATATCAACCTCAAGCAGGAATCCGGGTGGGTTCAGCTGTTTTCGGAATATGGGTACAAACTTGAAAAAAAACTGACCCTCCCGACGGAATGGGCCCTGCTCTTCAAACGACAGCCCTCCGGCCTGTGGGGACGCCTTTTTGGCTGACACCAGACGGACCCGAACGACGTCATTATTTAAACGGACAAACATACCCGCAACCCGCCTTCGAACAGCACCCGCCCGATCCCACCCATCATCGTGCCCTCCCTCCCTTCCGAGTTAACACCTGCCGCGGTCTGCGCCGTTGTGGTCACTTACAACCCGGATGATGCGTCCGTGGAATGCATCCGCACGATCATCGAGGCCTCAGCCCACACCGTCATCATCGACAACTGCTCCAGCGAACAATGCATGCAGAAGCTTCGGCAGCTGCAGGGTGAAAAAACCCTGGTGGAAAATACCGCCAATACTGGCGTGGCCGCGGGCCTTAACCTCGGCATCCAGACGGCGATGGACAAGGGGTACCAGTGGTTTCTCCTGTTCGACCAGGACACAAAAGTTTTTCCGGCCACCATACCGAGTCTCATCCGGGTGTATGCGGATTGTTTTGCGGAACTCGGTGAAAAACTCGGCATGCTTGGCTCAAATTTTTACCATTTGCTGGAGGACGGTGCGATTGTCGATGGCAAGGTTCCGTTATGCCATGGCAAGCAATGGTCGGTGGGGGATCTCATCATTACGTCCGGGACCATCATCAGCCTGAAAAATTTCAAGGTGATCGGCTCATTCCGTGAGGATTTTTTCATCGACCATGTCGACCATGAATACCAGCTGAGAGCCGTGCACCGGGGGTTTTTGGTCGCGCGCACCGCGCTTCCCCTCATGATCCACCGCCTCGGCATGTTGCGCACCAAGCGCTCCTTCTGGGTCTTCGGCCAGAAAAAGATGCTGAGCTTTTATCCGCCCCTGCGCCGTTATTATCAAATTCGCAATTTCATCGTACTGGCCCGCGAATATGAAAAGGAGTTTCCCAGCATCATCTGTTACATTCGTAAATCTATCCGGCGGGAAACCGTGCGGGCACTGAAGTATGAAGGCCAGTTTTCCCGGAACTTGATGTCGGTCCTGCTCGCCCTGCGGCACAGTCAACGCGGTGTCACCGGCAAGTACAACGGCAGCATCGCCCTTTGAGGTTTTCCGCGGCTTGAATCCGCGGCACAATTTTCTTTTTCCCGCGGTCAAAAGACGCTGCCGCCGCCGAGCGGGCCATGGCTTTATTCTCCACTTTTGGCATGCCCACCACGCCCAAGATCAGCGTTCTCATCCCCAACTTTGACTGCGCGCGCTTTCTGCCCGAGGCCCTCGATTCTGTCCAGGCCCAGGAATTCGCTGATTATGAACTGATCGTCAGCGATGACCACTCCAACGACGGCAGTGCCGACCTTCTCCGCCGCCGGGCTGCGCTCGACCCGCGCCTTCGGCTCCATCTCCAGTCTTCCAATCTCGGGATGGTGGCTCATTGGAATTGGTGCCTGCAACAAGCCCGCGGTGAATACGTGAAGTTTGTTTTCGCCGACGACGCGCTGGTTTCGAGCCAGGCGCTGGGGCGCATGGCCGCCCTGCTCGATGCCAATCCCGCCGTTTCGCTGGCCGCCTCCGCCCGGCACGTTCTCAGCCAGGACTCCCGCCCGATTGCGGTCTGGGACGAACTGCAAACCGCCGGCCTCCACCGCGGCCACGGGGTGATCGCCCGCTGCCTGAACGAAGACCGCAACCTCATCGGCGAACCCTCCGCCGTCATGTTCCGCCGTACCGCCGGCCTCCGGGGATTCGATGCACGGTGGCGGCAGCTGGTGGATCTGGAAATGTGGCTGCACCTTCTTTCGTCGGGCGATCTGGCTTATATCCCCGAACCGTTGTGCGCCTTTCGCCTCCACTCCGGGCAGCAGAGCGCGGCCAACCGCCGGGCCAATGTCGGCCCGGAAGAACGGCTGCAGCTGCTTGCGCGCTACATCGGACATCTGCCGGCCAATGCCGCCGGGAAGCCGCGCTCCGGCCGGGAGCGGCGGACGCTTTTTCGCTGCCTGTACCACTCACGCAACTACGCCGCTCGGACGCCGGAAAACAAGGCGGCCGAAGCCGGGTTGGCTGCGCTCCTCACCCCAGGCTGGTACCGGCGCTACTGGCTGAGACACCGCCTGACCAAGCCCTTCATCAATCTCACCCGGAGCATCCGGCGCATTTCCGGCCGCGCCGCGCCGCCGGACGACGCGCTGATCGATGAATAAGGCCCGGCCCCGCCGGCCTCTGCGGAAGTGGGCTTGTGCTGCGGCGGCGGTTGCCTTTCATTCGAAATTTCCACTTCGCCCGCCGCATGCCAGATCCCTTTCCGCCGCGTATCCTCGTCATCCGGCGCCGTTACCTCGGCGACATCGTCTTGCTCGGCCCACTGCTGCACAATTTCCGCCTCCACTGGCCGCAGGCAAGTATCACCGTTTTGACCGAGGAGCGGTTTGCCGGGATTCTCTCCCTTAATCCCGATGTCGATCACGTGCTTCCGCATCCCGGGCACGGGCTGGCACGGACACTGGCTTTCTGGCGCGCACTGCGCCGCTCGAAGTTCACCCACGTCTTCGACCTGGACTGCAATGACCGCAGCGCCCTGTTCACCTGGCTGACCGGCGCCCCGATTCGGAGCGTGCTGCAAATCCGCCGGCGCTTCGGCTGGCTTTACACCCATCATGCGCGCGTTGAGCGCTCCGCCTATGAAAGCCGCCACATCACCGAGACCGGGCTCGGCCTGCTCACCCTCCACCAGATTCCGATTGTCTCCCGCGAGGTGAAATTGGTGCCGCGCGAAGAAGACATCGCCGCCATGCGCCGGATGATCGGCGCCACTGGCCCGGTGCTGCTTGTCCATCCCGGCAGCCGCAGCCCGTTCCGGCTCTGGCCGGCGGAAAAATTCGCCGCCGTGTGCGACCGCGTGCAGGACCAGCTGGGCATACAAGCCGTCCTCGTCGGCGGCCCGGGCGAAAAGGAGCTGATCGAAGAAATCCGCCGGCATGCGCAAATGCACCTGCTGACGCTGGAGGAGCCGCTTTCCCTTCCCCGTTTCGCCGCGCTGGCCCGCCTTGGCACCCTGCTGCTCTGCCACGACAGCGGTCCCATGCACATCGCCGCCGCCGTTGGCACGCCGGTCGTGGCGCTTTTCGGTTCGCAAAACCCCATCATGTGGCGACCGCTTGGCCCGCATCACACCGTGCTCCAGCCACCGTTGCCCTGCCGGAACTGCGTCGCACCCGGCGTATGTGTGCCGGGCGACTCCTATCGCAACTACTGCGTACAGAACCTGGAGATTGAAACCGTATGGGACGCGGTCCGCACCCGGCTGGCTTCAGCCGCCGTCTGATTTCCCGGGCCAGTCGAGCATTAAGGGAAATCCCTTAAATGGCTGGCCGTTGGACCGCAAAAAACGTCGGTCGGTTGCGCGAAACTTTTGTCCCCGGCCTGCGTCTTTTCAGCTGAGAAGCACTGACGCGCCTGTCCGTTTATGGCGCGAAAGCCCCCAGCCATGTCGGCAGACACCAAATCACCAGCCCACAAAGTCATTATCACCGGCACCGGCCGGGCGGGTACGACTTTCTTGGTGCGCCTGCTGACTGAACTCGGTCTCGACACGGGTTACACACGCGAAAACTGGGCCCGCCATTATTTCCGGCATTGCGACGCCGGCCTCGAACACAACCTCGCCGAGCCCGCTACGCCCTATATCGTCAAAAATCCCGCGCTGTGTGAAACGCTCGAATCCATTCTCACCGATGGCCGAGTCGTGATCGACCACGCCTTTGTTCCCGTGCGCGAACTGGAGGCCGCCGCGCTCAGCCGCATCCGCATCGGCGGGGCCGATCAAAGCGTCCCCGGCGGCCTGTTGAAAACCTCCAATCCCGACCAGCAAAAGGCCGTGCTGGCGGAAATGTTTCACCAGCTCGTGCACACCCTCGTCGCGCACGACATCCCCCACACTTTTCTGCTTTTTCCGCGTTTTGTCCGCGATGCGGATTATGCCTACGCCAGACTGCGCTGGCTGCTCGGCAACATCCCGCTGGAGACCTTTCGAGCGGCTTTCACCCGCGTGGCCGATCCGGCGCTGATCCATGATTTTTCCCGGCCGGAAAACCGCCTGGCCGGCGTCGGTGAAAAAGAATTCCAGCAGGACCGGCGGCGGCGGCGGCGAATCCGCCATGGCATCCGCTGGACGCTGGCCGGCTCGGCTGCATGCGTGATGTTTTTCTACCCTGCCAGGCACAAATTGCATTTTTGGTATGCGCCGCCACCACCCGCACACATCTCCACGGTGGTCAGCATGACCACGCCGGTTCATGTCACGCCACCCTGACTTTGAGTGGGAGAAATCTCGCGGCAGCCAGTCTGGTGGCATCCAAACACAAATTTCGCCAGCAGAGCCAGATCGGGAGGGACGATATTGCATTGCGGCGGGCGAACGCGTAGCGCTTCTTTGGCTGGCCGCGCCAGCTGAATTTCAATGCCCGCCCCGCCGTCCGTCCCCGTCATCCCTTCCCGCGACAACGCCGCCCTGGTCGGCCCACGATGAGTCCGACGCCGCTCATCACCTTTGCCATCCCGGCCTACGACCGCCCCGCGTTACTCGGTGAGACGCTGGCCAGCCTCGCCGCCCAGGACGGCGATTTTGATTTTGACGTCGTCGTGTGTGACGATGGCGGCCTCGCGGAAACGCGCCGCGCCGTCGAAAATTTTTCCGCCCGGCCGGCCATGCTCCATGTCAACTCGCCGCGGCTCGGCCCGGTCGCCAACTGGAATCGCTGCCTCCAGCTCGCCCGCGGACGCTGGGTCATGGTCCTCCACGAGGACGATGCGCTTTACCCTTGGTACTTGCGCGTGGCCGTGCCGCGCTTGCGCGAGGGCCTCGCCGCCGTTTGCACGCGCACCGTGCAAGGCCCCGTGCCGCCCGTGCTCGCGCCCCCCCGAGGCACACCCGCGGTACGCATCTACCCGCCGCTTTTTTTTCTCAAGAGCGCCTTCACGCCATTTCCCGGCGTGCTCATCGACCGTGCACTCGCTTTGCGGCTCGGCGGCTTCGACGAACGCTGGGGGCCGCTCGCCGACTACGAATTCTGGTATCGCCTGGCCGGCGCCGGGCCGGTCGAGGTCGTGCGTGCACCCGGCGCTTTCTACCGCGTCGGCGAAGGCCAGTGGACCGAGCGCGCGTGGCCCGAGATGCTGCGCCGCATGCACCTCCTGCGCCTGCGCATCGCGCGCGAACAGCTTCCCGCGCATCCACGCCTCGGCCGCTGGTTCGCACGCTTTTTCACCGCCCGCGCCGCCCGCAGCTACGCGCAACGCTTTCCCGAAAAGCCCGCCGGGCTTGCCCGCGCCCTGCGTTTTCAAAAAATTCCTTGCCATGCATTGCCCAGCGGCTGGGTCTGGCAGGCGATCAAACTGCTCGCCCCATGACCGCGCCGCTCCTCACCGTCGCCATCTGCACCTACAACCGGGCCGAACTGCTCCGGCAGACGCTGGCCGGCCTCGCCCGGCAAAATTACCCGCACGGCCAGTTCGAGATCCTGGTCCTCGACAACAATTCCCGCGACCACACGCGCGACGTCGTCGTGTCGTTTGCCGCCCTGTCGCCGGCACCGCGCCACATCATTGAAACACGGCAGGGCCTCGATCATGCGCGCAACCGCGCCATTGCCGAGGCGCACGGCGAAATCATCGTGTTCGGCGACGACGACATCCTCGTCGAACCCGACTGGCTCGCACAGATCACCGCCCCCCTGGCCGCCGATGCGGCGCGCAAAATCGGCGCGGTCGGCGGCGAGGTCATCCCCATTTTCCCGGACGGCCTGCCGCCCTGGGTCTCCGAATGGCATTCTCCGCTCGGCTTCCGGCCCGACGCCGGCCCGCTCCCGCCGTCCCAGTCTCCCATGGGCGCCAACTTCGCGTTCCCAAAATGGGTTTTTGCACAACACGGTCCCTTTCATACCGCGCTCGACCGCAGCGGGAAAAATCTCTTCGGCGGCGGCGACACCGAGATCATCCGCCGCCTGCGCGCCGCCGGCCTCGAAATCTGGTTCGCACCCGCCGCACGCGTCCTGCACCAGATGCCCGCCGGCCGCACGACTTTCCGCTACGCCACGCGCCACGCCTTTGATTCCGCCCGTTCGCGTGTCGTCGACCGGGCCGGCCGGCCGGGCGCCACGGGTTATTTGCTCACGCGCTTCACCGGAAATTTTTTCAAGGCCATTGGCTTCGTGCTGCTCGCGCTGCTCTGCGGACTCATCCTGCGCACCGGCGACGCCAAGAAGTCCCTCGTGCGCGCATGGCGCTCGTGCGGCTACCTCTACCAAATCCCACGCTCGCTCGCGGGGAAGATTTAAGCTTCAACCTTCGCCATGGCCGAGTTGCTGCCCGTATCCGTCGTCATCGTCGCAAAAAACGAATGCCTCAACCTGCCGCGCTGCCTCGCCAGCGTGGAGGGCTGGGTGGAGGAAATCGTCGTCGCGCTCAATGACACGACCGACGACAGCGAAGCCGTGGCCAGGAAATTCGGCGCCCGCGTGCAAACGCTGCCCTGGCAGGGCTACCGGGATACGAAGAACGCCGCGCTGGCGCTCGCCCGGCAGCCCTGGGTGCTCGCGCTCGATGCCGACGAAGAGGTTTCGCCGGAGCTGGGCGGTGAAATCGCCGCCTTCTTCGACGGGGGCGACAGCACCCGCTTCACCGGCGCGCACTTCCCGCGCAAGGTCTGGTTCATGGGCCGCTGGATCACACACGGCGACTGGTACCCCGATTACAGCCTGCGGCTCTTCCGCCGCGATCGGGGACGCTGGGGTGGCGATGCCTTCGTCCACGAAAAAGTCACCTGTATCGGCCCGGTGGCGACGCTCCGCAGCGATTTGCTCCATTATCCCTATGACAACCTGGTCGCACAGCAGCGCAAGACCATGGTCTACGCCGAACTCTTCGCCAAACAGCGCCTGGCTGCCGGCGCCAAAGTTTCGCCGGTCGGCATCATCGCCCGGTCTTTCTGGCGGTTTGTGCGCGCCTATATCTTCAAATGCGGTTTTCTCGACGGATTTCCCGGCCTGATCGCCGCGGTCTTCATCGCCCATTATACTTTTCTGCGTTATGCCTGCCTTTACGAAGCCGGCCTGACCAAGTCAAAAAAGCCCCAGCCGTGAACAGTGTTTTTTGCAGGGCCCGCCTCACCTATCGCGCCTACCGGTACCGCTGGAAACTCGATCCGGCCGAGATCGCCTTTGTCCGGGCCCATGCCCGCCCGGCCACCACGGCCATTGACATCGGCGCCCACAAGGGCGGCTACTCTTATTGGATGGCCCGGGCCGTCGGACCGTCGGGCCAGGTGATCGCCTTCGAGCCGCAGCCCGAACTCGCCGGCCGGCTGCGCCGCAGTTTCCAGCACCGGAGCCACGTCACCATCGAGAACATGGGCCTCTCCGACCAATGCGGCCAGCTGACGCTGAACGTACCCGGCTCAGGACCGTCGCCCGGTGCCTCGTTTGAAACCACCGAGGTCACCACTGGCGCGAACCGGAAGATCAGCGTCGAAGTGTCCACGCTCGACGCCTACCTCGCGCGCCCCCATCCGCGCGTGAGCTTCATCAAATGCGATGTGGAGGGCCACGAATTGCGCGTGTTTACCGGCGCGCAACAAACGCTCCGCGACGAAAGGCCCGCGCTGCTTTTCGAATGCGAGCAACGCCACCATGGCGGCCGCGACATGGCCGGTGTCTTCAGCTATCTCAACAGGCTTGGCTATGACGGTTTTTTCTTTGCACACGGGACGCTCCGTCCGCTCGCCGAATTCGACCCTAAGAAGCATCAGAATTCCGCGGCGCCCGATTCGTACTGCAACAATTTCGCCTTCCTGCCCCGGGAAATCGCCGGACCGCGCGCGTGACGGGTCAGGCTCGCCTTCAATTGCAGATTGGGTATTTGATTTTTTCGCGATGTCCAAGGAGCCGCTCCCTTTCAGCCGTGTCGCCGAGGAACTCATCGGCGCCCTCCGCGGCGTGCCCTTCAACGAGCCGGCCCGGATGCGCAAGCGCCCAACCAAATCACTCGCGCCGCTCATCGAGGAACTGCTTGTCAAACACCAGATCGGCCGCGCCGCGCCCGAGGACGCCCTGCGCGCGCGCTGGTCCGAACTCGTCGGCCCGGCCAATGCCGCCTACTCGCACGCCGCCTACATCGACGCCCGGGGCCGGCTCACCGTCCTCGCCGCGCATGCCGTCGTGCGCCAGGAGATATTCCTCCATCGCAAAACCATTCTCGAGCGCGTCCGCGCCGTGCCTGGCTGCGGCCACGTGCGCGAAATCAACGTCCGCGCCGGCTGATTTTTGCCGGTTATCTGCAAAAATTTCTCCTTGCGCCGGACGGCCTGCTCCCGGATTCTACCCTTTTGCGTCAGTGGGGGTCCGCCGGTTGCGGGCTTCCACCATGTCTGGTCCGGCTTCCGCCGGATTCGAACGGTGACGCCGGCTGAAGCCGCGGTTTCCCCGCGGCGGCGGCGGGTGGCACGGGAGCTGCAAAGCTCTCCGGCAGACATGCATAACCAAACCAAACAACATGTCCCTCACTGCTAAAACCGAAGTCATCAGCCAGTATAAAATCCACGACAAAGACACCGGCTCGTCCGAAGTCCAGGTCGCGCTCCTCACCGCCCGGATCAACCATTTGACCGAGCATCTGCGCCTCCACCGCAAGGACTTCCACTCGCGCCGTGGTCTTCTGCAAATGGCCAGCCGTCGCCGCAAGCTTCTCGATTACCTGAAGCGGCACGACCTGCCAAAGTACAACGAGCTGCTGCAGAAACTGAATCTGCGCAAGTAACGCTTTGCCGGTGGGCGGCCCGATCCGCGGATCGCCCACCGTCGTTTACGAACCTCACCTAAGACCGGGACATTTCCGTTTGCCGCTGCGGCCCGCCGAAAGGGCGCCAAACGGAAATCTCTCGCGTCTGAGACGAGGCGCCAAAGCCGGCAGCCTGCGCGCTGTCGCTGCCCAGCCCGATCCGGAGCCTCGCTCCACCGCATGCCCGCAAAATTCCGCGCATGCCCTTGAAAACTCAAAAATCCAAAAGAAACATCAGAAATGAAACAGAAACATACCGTCTCCGTCCCTGAATACGGACTCACCTTCGGCACCGGCTCGATCGCCCAGCTCGCTGGCGGCGCCGTCACCGTCACCATCGGCGAAACCATCGTCTTCGTCGCCGCCACCGCCGCCGCCAGTCTCCGTGCCGGGCAGGACTTCTTCCCGCTCACCGTCGATTACCGCGAAAAATACGCCGCGGCCGGCCGCTTCCCCGGCGGCTACTTCAAGCGCGAGGGCCGCCCGACCGAGAAGGAGATCCTCACGTCGCGCCTGTGCGACCGCCCCTGCCGCCCCCTCTTTCCCGAGGGCTTCCTGAACGAGGTCCAGATCATCGGCATCCTCCTTTCGGCGGACCAGAAGAACGAGTCCGACATCGCGATGGTGAACGGCGCCAGCGCCGCGCTCGCCATCTCCGACATCCCGTGGAACGGGCCGATCGCAGCCTCCCGCATCGGCCTCATCGATGGCCAGTTCGTCGCCAACCCGACGATCGAGCAGATGTACTCGTCGACGCTCGACCTCATCTACGTCGGCAACGAGAAGGACATGCTGATGATCGAGGGTTCGGCGGACCAGATCCCAGAAGACCGCTTCATCGAGGCGCTCGAGTTCGCCCACAAATCGATCCAGCCGATCATCCGCGCGATCCAGGAGCTCGTCTCCCTCGCGGGCAAGAAGAAGGCCAAATTCGACCTGGTGGGCGCGAAGCCCGAGGCGCGCGCGATCATCGAGCGCGTCGCCGGCGGGAAGATTTCGGAAGCCATCTTCGGCAAGGAGAAGGCGATCCGATCCGCCAACATCAAGGCGCTCAAGGAGGAGACCAAGGCGGCCCTCCTGGCCGAGCTC
>DATHNW010000032.1:0-2197 GCA_035485575.1 Opitutaceae bacterium
AATGCTGAAGCCGTGCGAGACGCCGAACACTTTGCCGGGATGCAGATACTGCTTGATGTGTTTTTCGTAAAGTTCGCCCTGCGTCTCGTCGGGCGTGAGCACATGGATCCAGTCGGCGCGCTTGCAGGCTTCCTCGGGCGCGACCACCACCATGCCATCGGCCCGCGCCTGCGCCGCGCTCTGCCGGGTGGGGTCAAGACCCACGATGACTTTGAGGCCGCTGTCGCGCAGATTCTGCGCCTGCGCGTGTCCCTGGCTGCCGTAGCCAAGGATGGCGATGGTTTTGCCCTTCAGGGCATTGGGGTTGGCGTCGCGTTCATAAAAAATGTTAACCACCAGCGTGCTCCTCTCGTCTCGTTGCAACTCGTGGCGCTGCCACTCCTGCAACCGTGATCCCGTTGCAAACCGACCGGTCGGTCGGTATTGCTAGATGCTACCGTCCTGCCGAAACTGTGTCAAGAGGGAAGTCTGGTTCGTGGGATTTTGCGGCTTTTGCTAAGCTTTTTACCGCGGTTTGAGCCTCGGCATCCAGGTTTGGAGTGACTGCTATGAATGAGTTTGAGTGCGTGATTCCGATTCTCAATGTTAAGAATTTTGCCTTGTCGATGGACTATTACGTCCACCAGCTCGGTTTCACCAAGAAGTGGGATTGGGGCACTCCGCCGACTTTCGGCTGCGTCGTGCGAGGCAAGGTCGAAATTTTCCTCTGTGAAGGTGGGCAAGGGCAGCCTGGCGTGTGGATGTCCATTTTCATGGACGACGTGGACGCGCTCCATGAGGAGTACACGAAGAGCGGTGCGTTGGTTCGCCAGCCGCCGACGAATATGCCCTGGGGAATTCGCGAAATGAATGTGCAGGATCCGGACGGCCACCGTCTCCGCATGGGCAGCGATTCTACCGGCCCGGTCGACGAGGCCGGCTGGAAGCGTTTCGGCGAGATACAGCAGTTCGGGGAGTGAGCGGGGCGACGGCGTTCGTTCGCAGGCCATCCCTGGCCTGAACGCTTCCCCGCGAACCTGACGGCTCGAACATTGCTGCACGAACATTGGCAATCTTTCCCGCAACTGATTACCATGTCCGCGATGGCTCGCGAGGCTCTGATCGATTCCCGGCAGGAAATTCTGCGCACGGCCGCGCGGTTGTTTCAGCAGCGCGGCTATGACGCTACGTCGATGAACGACGTTGCTGCGGCGCTCAAGTTGAGCAAGGGCGGCCTCTACCACCACTTTCAGAGCAAAGACGAAATCCTGTTCGAGATCATGAACCACGCCATGGACATTACCGAGGAGCGCGTGCTCGGCCCGGTGCGCGGCATTGCGAACCCAGAAGAGCGGCTGCGCACCCTCATTCGCCTGCACATCGAAGTGGTGCTCAGCCCGCGCGACCGCGAAATTACCGTGATGCTGCACGAAAACCATCCGCTGCCGCCGGCGCTGCGCAGGCGCATCAACGGCCGCAAGAAAGAGTACATCCATTTCCTCGAGAACCTGATCGCCGAAATACAGGGGTCGCGCCGCGCCTCGGCGAGGGTGAGTCCGCGAGCTGCGGCCTTTGCCTTGTTGGGCATGATCAATTGGATCTATCAATGGTACAAACCGGAGGGCGAACTGCAGGTACAGAATCTTGTGCCGCAGTTCACCGACCTTCTGTTTGGAGGACTATTGATGTGAACCGACCTGATGGGAACGGACGCGAACCGTGACCGAAGCCGCTGCCAGATTTTATCAAGCCGCCGAAATCGACCAGCAGAGGGCGCAAAGCGGCAAGCTCTATCGCGAATTTCTCCGTGTGCCGACGATGAGCGCCGGTTTGTATGTGTTAGCGGCCGGAAGCACCGATCCGCAGGGGCCGCATCATGAAGACGAAATGTATTACGTGGTCCGCGGACGCAGCCGTTTCAAGGCAGGCGGGGAAGACCGCGAAGTTTCCGTCGGCAGCGTGATCTATGTGGCCGCTGAAGTTGAGCATCGTTTCTACGATATCGAAGAAGAACTCGCGGTGCTGGTTTTCTTCGCGCCCGCGGAAAGTTAGATCCGGACCGAGCGCCTATGGATTGCCGCATCCTGCCGATGCCCCCGGACCTGTGGCCGGCGGTGCGCGAAATCTATCGTGAGGGCATCGCAACAGGAAACGCCACGTTCGAGACTGAACCTCCAGAATGGGAAAAGTGGGACAACGCCCACCGCAAGGATTGCCG
>DATHNW010000033.1:0-140036 GCA_035485575.1 Opitutaceae bacterium
GCTGTCCTTCATCACGAACGCGAGGGTGAAGAGCACCGCGATGAACCGGATGAGCTGGTGGCGGGCGTGGCGGATCGACTCGATCAGCCCCATGTTGCCCAGCCGGTGCGCCACCCCGGGCAGCCCTTGGTGCGCCCAAAATGCCGCTATCACCACTCCCAGCAAATACTCCAATATATTGGTCCGTTGAATCTCTTGAAATCCCGGACTCACCTTGGCAAAGGCCACCCAGGACAAATAGGTCACGATGGCCGCGATCGTGAGCGCACACCAGTGGAGATAGACCACGCCTTCTTTTCGGTCTTTAAGCATGGTGGATTCTTTCGTCAGGCTGCCCGTAAGGCGTACACCGGTGCGCCCGCTGACACCCGCGGCTGAATGGATATTTTCCGGCCAACCGCCGACTCCCACACTTCAACGGTCTTCCTGGCCATCTGGTTGAAGGTAAAGTTCTCCTCATAGCGGCGGCGCCCGGCAGCGCCGAATTTGCCGCGAAGCGCAGGATCATCGATCAATGCACGCAGCCGCTGCGCCAGCCCGTCAACATCCGCCCGCTGCACGATAAATCCGGTGCGGCCGTCTTCGACCGCCTCGGCATTGCCACCGACCGCCGAGGCGATGACCGGCAACCCGGCGCGCATCGCTTCGATGATGCTGCGCGAAAAGCCCTCCCAATTGGAGATAAGGACAAAAACCTGGGACTGGCTCATGCGCTCCACGACATCCCGCTGGTATCCGTGCAAGTTGATCCGGCCGCCCAGTCCAAGTTCGTGCACAGCCGCCTCAACCTGCGGCCGCAAGGGCCCGTCACCGATGTTATCCAGCGTCCAGGGCAGGTCTTTCAGTTGGGCGAGGGCGCGGAAAAGGGTGAGATGATCCTTCTGCTTTTCGAAGCGTCCCACCATCATGAGGCGCACCGGCGACAATTCCGGATGGGCCCTGAACCGCTCCGGAACATCGGGCATTCCGTTGTGCACGGTCACGAGATGGCCGGGCGAGCCGACCCGGCCCTTGATTCCCTCGCACCGCTCCGCCTCGGAGACCATGATGATGCGCCGCCCAAAGGGACGGGCCAGGCGTTCGGCCCAGAGATAAACCCTCGCCCCGGGAAATCCATCAGTGAATGACCAGCAATGGGGCGTATAGACCGCCGGAATGCCGAGGGACCACGCGGCCAGCCGGCCTAAGAAACCCGCTTTCGATGTATGCGTTGAGACCAGGTCCGGCTTGAATTTGCGCAGGGCCCCGCGCAGTTCCAAAATCCCCCGAACGTCGGTCAGCGGACTGATTTTCCGGATCAGATGGCGCAGTGCGACATAGGGAACGCCCGCCTCCCGGTAGGCTTCGGTCACCGGCCCCTCCCCGCCGATAAAAACCATGACCTCATGGCCGGCCTGCATCAGCACGCGGGCCAGATCGCGAATGTGCACGGAGGAGCCCCCGAACGAATCCGAACGCGTGACCACGAATGCAACGCGAAATCCCGGCTGGACCGGGGCCCCGCGCAGGTCGGAGGACGAGGCCGGGGCAAAGGGCAGTGAAACATCCGGATATACATTGCCAGGAAGGTTGGCTGAGGCTGTAAATTCCATGGAGGGGCTGTTGTTTCTGTTTTTAGTTTATATTAACGCCGCGCGCGTAATATATTGTTTTATATATTACTGATTATAGAGCAGGCTCCCTCGCCATGAAGTAATGCCGCCGAACGACCTCTCTTCTGCGAAACGGGCGATGCGGGTTTGCTCATTCATTGCTGGATGGGGCACGCTGCGAACCCCGCGGCCATCATGCTCCTCGAACGTGTCGCGCTTAACGCAATTGCGTGACTAAACCGAAAACCGTTTGTTACGTCGCAATGTTACCGCGTGGTGACGGATTTCCGCGCAACGCACCTGCGGCGCACAGGCCACGGGCCGGCCCACGAGAAACCCGGTTGCGTTCACGCTGGGGCCCGATCAGGCGGCCGCCCGTTCATGTTCCGATCATGACCGGGGCGGACAGAGTTCGCCCGCTCGCCCTGACGACAGGAAAATCATCCCTGAAGGCCGCTCCGCCCTTTTCATTCAGGCCCGCGGAGCCGGACGCAGCGAACTTCGCTGATTTTATGCGTACAGGCGCTCGGCAAAATTGCCCAGCCCGGGGAGCAATCCCCGCTTGGGATCCAAATCGCGTTCGATCGCCGCCGTCCAAACCGTCAGATCGGGAACCGTTGCCTGGACGCGTTTCAATCCCGGGGCGCTGATCAAAAAGCTGAGCAACGAAACATCGGATGCGCCCGAACAACGGAGGAGATGCAGGGCGACGCTGGCGGAATGCCCCGTGCCCACGATTGGATCGAAGAGAATCACCCGCGCACTGTTCAAGGCCGGTGCATGGACAAGATGCAGGCGCGGCTCAAGCCGCTGATCGTGGCCGGCTCGCTCAAGACCGATCGTGCCAATCGACACGCCCGGAATGAATTCGGC
This sequence comes from Opitutaceae bacterium, assembly GCA_035485575.1. Classification (GTDB taxonomy): domain Bacteria; phylum Verrucomicrobiota; class Verrucomicrobiia; order Opitutales; family Opitutaceae; genus DASRHD01. Next base: position 2,466 of record DATHNW010000033.1, read on the forward strand.
GATGGCATGGGCCAGCCCCAGGCCATGGCGTGCAAGCGAAAGAAAAATCACCGGGGTCTCCAGCACGCGCCCGGCATGGGAATCCTCCGCAGTTTCGATCATCTCCTCGCGCGTCGGCAACGTGCGCGTGGCCTCGATCGTCAAGAAGACCAGCAGCTGGTTGCTGAACTGGCGAAACTGCTTGGGCGGAGTGTGCTTGTTGCGCAGCGCGGTAAGCGCGTGCTGGGCCACGGGATGCTCCGCCACATTGACCCTCACCGCCGGGGCGGCGTGGAATTCATCGAGAATGCCCCCCTCCGGCCGTCGGGAATCCGGTTCGCGCGCATCCGGGCGCTTGATGCCGCCTGCCTTTGACGAAGATGTGATCACCATGATGGAATTGAATTGTTCAGCAAGCGGGGCCGGCAGAGCGGCCAAGAAAGAGCACGCAGTCCAGAGAAAGATGCTCGTGCTGCCAGCGCATGACGGGAGGTTTAGCTTTGCCCGATTGGCGCGGTCAAGACACGCTTTCCCTGCCGGCAAAATGTTACACGAGCGTCGGCATTCCGTCACCATGCCCTAACGAATGTTACGCCCGGGTGATTTTTTCCAAACGGCGCAACAATAGACTTGCCCGTGGAGAAAGCACCGGTGCAGAGAGTCAAAACGCGGACACGGATTTCCCGCCGCTGCCTAGTGAAACGTCTGGCCAAACAATTTTTCTCCCGGCGCACCCGGTCGTCGCTTCGCTTCGATTGGCTTCGTTTTTGCGCACGCATCAAGCATCAGGGCCGGTCGGGCCGGACGCCTCCCTCCACCCGGCTGCACTTCGGCTGCGGCGGCCGGAAAATCCCCGGCTGGCTCAACGTGGATGTCGTGGGTTCGGAATTCGACATCGATCTGGCCGCGCCGCTGCCCTGGAAGGATGGCGTCTTTGATTGCATCGTGAGCCAGCAGGTGATCGAGCACCTCGAGATAGAGAGCGAAACCCTGCCGCTGTTCGGCGAACTGGCCCGGGTCAGCCGGCCGGGGGCGGAGTTCTGGGTGAGCTGTCCGGATCTGGCCAAAGTCTGCCGGGCCTATTTCGAGGACGACGGCTGCCAGTTGCTCGAGGACCGGCAGACCCGCTTTCCCCTGCCCTGGCCGGCGGGCATGCCCTACAGCCAGATGATCAATGTCATGTTTCACCAGGGCAATGAGCACAAGAACCTGTACGATTTTCCCCTGCTGAAATGGCTGCTGGAAAAACAGGGCTTCGCACAGGTCGAGCGGGTCAACGAGCCCCTGCTGCGCGCGCGATTCCCCGAGTTTCCCGAGCGCAACGATGATTTTCACGCCCTGTACGTCCGGGCCGTGAAGCGCTGAGGGCGGCCGCGGCGCACCGGCAGGCAAATCAACCGGCGGCCGTTTCCCGTGATTGTGCCAGGCTGGTAACGGAATGGCCGCGAACAGGTGAATTTTCAGGCCACGGGCCCCCGCTTCCTTGACCCGGGCAAAGCCGGGAGCCGACAGTGGATTCTCCCTATTTTGCATGCGATTTTCCTGCGTATCCATATTGTTGATACCATCGGCGTTTTTCGGCCCTGGCGTGGCCGCGGACACCGCCACGCCCGCCACCGGAGGCTCCGCCCCGCAGGCGATGGTTGCCGCCGCGGAACCGGCGGCACCGAAATTCAGCGCCACCCAGCTCGCCCGCGTGGGCGGGTGGATGCAGGCAATGGCGCCGGCGGCACCGCCCGCCGCGATCGCAGCCGCGACGCAGCATTTCCTGGAGGATCTGCAGTGGCAGCACCCGGACAAGCTGGACCTTCTGCTGACCGGAGATTTTCCGCGGCAGGATTTTGAATCAACGCTGCTGCGCAATCTCGCCGCGCAGCTGGCCGGAGCGCCGCAGGCCGCCTTGCGCGAAGAGCTCGCCCGCCGGCGGGTGCAGACGCTGCTCGCGTTCCAAGGCGGCGCCGCCCAGCCCACGGCCCAGGATGCGGCGGCATTGATCGAGAAATTAAAGGGCATCTCCCAGGTCTATTACCGACGGTTGCTCGAGGGCCGCATCGAGGATGAAGATCTGGTGCCGTTGCTCAAGGATGCGCGCCAGACGGGCACCGCCACCAGCCCGGCGGCGGCCATGCCCAAGGTGCTGACGGCCGCCGACATTCTGTCCGAATTTTCGCGCCACAATCAGACGGGCTCCGCCCTGGAGCACCTTCAGGCCTACACGATTGATGGCAGGCTCAAGCCTCCGGATGGCGGAGAGCAACATATCGTGCTGTTTAAGCTGCGGCCCGACCGCTTCCGGCTGCATGTGCTCACCGGGGAAAGCATGCGCTATTTGCTGGCCAGTGACGGCGCGCATTTCTGGCAGCAGACGCCCGGCGGCAAACCGCAGGACGTGGCCGCGGATTCGATTGGATCCCGGCGCTACCTCCGGGAGTTTGTGAATCCCTTGTTTGACCAGGAGAAGGACTATGCTTTTGAACGGCTCGCAGACGGAAGCCTGGACGGCCGGAAAACCTACCGCATCGCGGTGCGGCGGACCGACGGCTCGCAATATGTCGCCTGCATCGATCCCGACAGCTTTCATGAAATCGGCGGCGAATACCAGAATGGCGTGCGCGTGCGTTATTCGGATTTTCAGGCGATCGCGGGCTTCACCATGGCCTGTCGCGAGGAAACGGTCGACCGCGAGGGGCGCAAAGGTGTTTTTGAACTGACGCGGTTCACTGCAAATCCCGGCCTGGTCCAGGAGTTTTTCGACGAACCCGCGGAAGGTCGCGACCTGAGCTATTTTGCCTTCGAGCAGCTTTCAACGGGCGCTCCGGCGGTTCCCCAAGCCAAGAACTGATGCCAACGAAGCCCACCACCTCCCGACAGGCTGCGCCGAAGACCTATGTGTTCGGCTGCTTCTTCCTGCAACGCGATCCCGAACGGCAAACTTCGTTCCTGCGCGTTAATGCACGGCGGCTGGCAGCCGTGGCCGCAATCACCTTCCTCTTCGCCTACGGACTGGCTGCCTCCGCCGGCTACCTCTGGCTGCATCATGTACGAAAGATCGACCAGATCAGTTTCTCGCAGGTGGCGCTTTTCCGCTGGAAAAAAATCCGGCAGGGGATCGCCGCCCAGCAATTCGTCAAGGCAAAGGAGGGATTGGCGGCGAAGGAGTACCAACGCGCCTACGTCGCCTTTAACTCCGCCCTGCGCAATGATCCGGACAACGTCTCCGGGCGGTTATTGTTCGCGGATTTTCTGCAAGCAGCCGGTGCGGGGGATACGGCGGCCAAATTGCTGACCGATGGACTGGCGCGCGCGCCGGACAGCCGGGAGCTGATCGAGCGGACGTTCGACCTCCTGACGGCAACGAATCGTGACCGCGCCGCCCTCGCCCTGCTGCACGGACGGCTCACGCCGCAGTTCACGGGCCCGAACGGATCGCTGCTCCGCACGTTTGAAGTCCTCGCCACGCTGAATGCCGACGGTCCGGCCAAGGCCCACGCATTGCTCGACCAGTATTCCGACCTGCGGAAAAATAAATCGTCGTGGCCCGTGGTGGCCCGCGTGCAGTGGGAATCGCATGAACGGCTGGCGGCGATCGACACCCTTTCGGCCTTCACCAAGGCCCAGCCTGACAATTTTGCCGGCTATGCCCAACTGGTCGATTATCAGTCGGCAGCCGGGTTGATCCATGATGCGCGCCGGACAGCCGAGCTGGCCTGTGCAAATTTTCCGAAGGAAATCGCGCCGCGCATCCTGCGGATTGGCACGCTCGCGCCCACCCGGGCGGACGAGGTGCATCCGTGGGAGCAGGAGACCACCGCTTTTCTGCGCGAATTCGGAAACCGGCCGGAGGCCATCCTCATGCTGGGCAATCTGGCCGGCCGGAAAGGATGGGTGCCACTGGCCCGTCTCATGTACGAAGCCGGCGTCAGCCATCAGCAGAATTCCCGTTCACTGGCGCTCTGCTACAGCGATGCCTTGGTCTATAATCACAAATTTCAAGAGGCATCGCGCGTGCTGGCCGAGCTCGATCTGCAGGTGCAGGACGACAGTCAGTTTTCGCTCGGGCTCTGGCAGCGCCAGGTGGTGGTGGCCACCGCACTCGGAGCCCATGAAGACGCCCGCGAAACCGCGAGGCGCCTGGCCACGGCACTGGAACGCGATCCGGAAAAGCTCGAACTCTGCCGGCAGCGTTTCATCCAGCTGGGAATTCCGGAAGCGGTGGCCGAACTGACAAGCCCCTCGCCGATTGTGAAGACCACGGCACCGAAAAAAAGCTGAAGGGAACCATGCGCAAAAATCGAACCGTTCCCGGCAGCCACCAAGGCCCAAAATCCGTCCGGTCATCGGAAGGCCCGGCCCTGTCACCATCCCGTCACATGGCACTGACACAAATCGTTTTCGGAAGAGTCACTCAATCGACCATTGGTTGCGACGTTGGCTTGGTAGTTTGGGGCCGGAGTGGAGGAGTGTTTGCGTACGGCGGAAACCATTCCGCCACGTGACCGACTTCGCCCAAACAACCAATAACCTCTGAAATATCAGAACCAATGAAACGATTCAAATTAATCACGGCGGGCTCGCTCGCCTTGGCGTTCGCCAGCATGGCGTCCGCCCAAACCTTCGTAAAGCTCACGGGGTCCACGGCGTACCGTAAGGCGACTTACGATGCCATCGTCAAGAGCCTCAACACCCCCAAGGGTGCGGCCATTGGCGGCACCACGGCCGATTTCACCGGTGACGCGCAAGCCGTCATCACCGGCACGCTGAAATCCGGCCCCTCCGCTGGCCAGGCGGTCGTCATCCAAACCGCTTTTGGCGGTTCCGTCGGCGGCCTCAATGTCCTCACGCATGGGCTGACCACCATCCCCGGCACCTCGTTCGACTCGCTGCACACCTGGATCAGCTCCACGACGAACACCCTGACCCCGCTCACGGTGAACGGCGATGGAACGATCTCGGGTGCGACCATCCTGACCTCGGCGAACTTTGAAGGCGCCTCCACCGCCGACACCTCGATGTCCGATTCCTTCCAGAGCTCGAGCCCCTTCCCGACTCCGAGCCTCCTTGAAGAGAATCCCGCGGGCAATGGCGTGGGCGTGGTCCAGTTCTTCTGGGTCAAGGGTCTGCAAAGCCCCGACGTCCCGGCTGGCTCCTATAATGCCCTGACCAACATCTCGCCGCTGCAGGCCCAGCTGCTCCTCGCCGCCGGCGAGCTGCCGCTGTCGCTCTTCACCGGTGTGGCTTCGGACAGTTCAGTTGACGTCATCCTCCTCGGTCGCAACAACGACTCCGGCACGCGTTTGGATGCGGAAGCCGAACCCGGGTACGGCTTCGGCCAGCTCGAGAACCAGTACCAGACGGTCGGCAGCCCGATCACGAGCCTGGTCAACGTAGGTGACAACGGCTACGCCAGCGGCGGCACCCTTGCCACGGCGCTCAAGACCTCGATCACGGCAGGCACAGTGGACGACGCCGGCAACCCGTTCATCCTGGTTGGCTACCTTGGCAAGTCTGACAAGAACACCGCCGTCGCCGGTGGTGGCGTGGCCCTGAAATACGCCGGTTTCGACGGCACCGTCGATACCAACATCGAGAACGGCCAGTACACCTTCTGGGCCTATGAGCATGCTTACTACAAGAGCGGCCTCGGCACCGTGAAGCAGAATGCGATCAACCTGTACTCGAATGAGCTCCGGGTCACCGACGCAGTCCAGTCAGGCATCCTCCTCACCGCGATGGGCGTTTCCCGCAGCATCGAGGGCGGCCCGGTTTCTCCGTAACCCGAGCAATACAAACCTGAAAAACAAGAACCACAAAGCATAAGTATCACATGAAAAAGCTCCTCATCGCGGCCCTCCTCACGGCGGGTCTTTCCGGATCGGCCTTCGCGGCTGTTTCCTCTGACCTCATCCTCGGCTTCCGTGACACCTCGAATCCGGCCTCGAATTTGGAAATCGACCTCGGTCAGGTCTCCATCTTCGCGTCCCAGGCTTCCGGCACCACGGTCACCTACACCAACCTGCTCGGCCTTGGCGCCAATTCGGTCAGCTCGGTTTACGGCTCAGGCTGGAACACGAGCGACACCCTCCTCTGGGGCGTGGCGGGCTCCACCGGCACCACCACCAGCACCCGGACCCTGTATGCCACCAGCGTGGCGACCGGTTCGCTGCTCGATGGCACGGCTGATTCGTCCGCTTGGATTGCCCACAGCGCGACGTCGCAGTCCACCGCGGCGTCCAAGATCGGCACGCTCTACACCGGCCTCCCCTCCACGGTTGGCGTGCTCGCCACGAGCGCGACCAATTCCTGGAGTGGAACCGAAGGCGCCACGCCCGCGGCGTTCTCCACGTGGTCGAAAGTCCAGTTCGAAAACACCACGGATGTCGGCTCGGGCTATCTCGCGTCCGACCTCTATGAGCTGGCTCCGGCCAACAATGGCAACCCGGGCAACTTCCTGGGAACGTTTGCGATCTTCGGCAACGGCAACGTGACCTTCACGGCCGCCGGCGCCCTCGCTTCCATCCCCGAGCCCACGACCTACGCGGCCATTCTCGGCGCGGCGGCTCTGGGCTTCGTGATGCTGCGCCGCAAACAGGCCATCGTCTGATCACATAGATTCTTCGCCTTTGGAAGAATCGCTCCTCTGGCCGGTGACCGCTCTGTGCGGTCACCGGCTTTCCTCATCATGGTGGTCGGCCGCCGGCACCGCCATACGCCCTCAGAATTTGCACCAAAATTTCAGTTAACAATCCCAGCGCGCGGCCCGTCCGCCCATCCGGGGGCTGCGTTTTCATTTCTTGTCAGGCCTTTGTTTTCCTCACGCACAAGCCGTCGTCCTTTTTGCGCCATCCGCCGTGGCTTCTGCTCAAAACCGACCCGCGATCTTCCCCGGAAAAAACTGATCATGGCCGCGATCCTGGCATCGTTGATGACTTGGCTGGACACATTCGCGGCCGGCGCGGTTTCCGAGGCCGCGACCGGCGCAGCCGACACAGATAAGATGGAGCAGCCGACGCCGGCCGGGCCGGCAAACGAAACCCATCCCGCCGGTGAAGCCCCGCGCGCGGCCTCCCTTTTCATCCAGGAATATCAGGTCAAGGGCGCGCATCTGCTGTCCCGGATCGAGATCGAAGAGGCTGTTTATCCGTTTCTGGGCCCGGGCCGGACAAAGGACGATGTCGAACAGGCGCGCGTGGCGCTGGAAACGGCTTATCATGACAAAGGCTACCAGACCGTCACCGTGGAAATTCCGCCACAACAGGTGCGGGGTGGTATCGTCCTGCTGCATGTGATCGAAGCCCCCGTGGCCCGGCTGCGGGTCAAGGGCGCGCACTATTTCTCTCCTGCTCAGATCAAAGCGCAGGCACCTTCACTGGCCGAAGGCCGGGTGATCAATTTCAACGAAGTGCCCACGGACATCGTCGCCCTGAACCAGCTGCCGGACCGCCAGGTGACGCCCACCCTGAGTGCCGGGGCACAACCCGGCACGGTCGACGTCGATTTGACGGTGAAGGACTCCCCGCCGCTGCACGGGAGCCTGGAATTGAACAACCGTTACAGCGCCAACACCACCGCGCTCCGATTAAATGGCTCGGTCAGCGACAGCAATCTCTGGCAATTGGGACACACGCTCGGCCTGAGCTTCCAGGTGTCGCCGGAAAACTTCAACCAGGTGAAGGTCTTTTCGGGCTACTATCTCGTGCACGCGCAAAGCGTCGAGGGTCTGAGCCTGATGCTGCAAGGGACGAAGCAGGACAGCAACGTCTCCACGCTCGGCGGCGCCGCCGTGGCCGGACGGGGCGAAACGCTCGGCGCCCGGGCACTGCTGACTCTGCCTGCGGGAAAAAGTTTTTATCACTCACTCAGCCTGGGCCTGGACTACAAGCATTTCGACCAGGACATCATGATTGGCGCCAGTGAGATCGTCACGCCGATCACTTACTATCCCCTGAGCGCCAGTTATAGCGCGACCTGGCTGGGTCAGGGTCAGACAACCGCGCTCAATGCCGGCGTCACCCTCCATCTGCGCGGTACGGGCAGCTCCACGTCGACTTTCGATGCCAAACGTTTCAAGGCTGACGGTGGCTTCATCTACTTCCGGGGCGATCTCTCGCACACCCATGACCTGCCCGCCGGTCTTCAGCTCTTCGGCAAAGTGCAGGGCCAGATCTCAGACGAACCGCTGATCGACAGCGAGGAATTCAGCGGCGGCGGCCTCGACACGGCGCGCGGCTACCTCGAGGCCGAGGAAATCGGCGACAACGGCCTGTTTGGATCGCTGGAATTGCGCAGCCCTTCATTGTTGGGCTGGTTCGGCCAGGCAAAGGCCGGCGAATGGCGGGTTTACGCCTTTGGCGACGCCGGCCGCCTCACCATTAACGATCCCCTGCCCGAACAGGCCTCGCGTTTCGATCTGGCCAGCTTCGGCGCGGGCACGCGAATCCGGCTGGAGGATCATTTCAGCGGCTCGATCGACGCCGCCTTGCCGCTGACCAGCCAGTCGCAGACCAAAGCCCACGACCTGCGCCTCACCTTCCGCGCCGGGCTGGACTACTGATGGCTGCGCCGCACCGGAATTTTCCAATTCACCTGAACATCGAATGCCCACCGTGACCAAACACGCGAAGACAAATCTCCTGCCCCACCTGCTGATTGGCTGGCTGCTCCTGCTCGCCTGCGCCCGCCCGGCCCATGCGTGGTGGGATGGCGACTGGACGCTGCGCAAGAAAATCACCGTCGACCCGGGCGCCGCCGCCATCACCGATCCGATTGACCAGATGCCGGTGCTGATCCGGCTGCACGACGGCAATTTCCAGTTCACCGCGGCAAAGGACGACGGGAGCGACCTGCGCTTTGTCGCCGAGGATGACAAAACCCTGCTCCCTTATCACATCGAGAAATACGATTCGTTGCTCGATGAGGCCTTTGTCTGGGTGAAGGTTCCCGGCCTCAAGCCCGGCGCCAAGGCGAGCTTCTGGCTTTACTACGGCAACAGCGGCGGCAAGGCGGTGAAGGCCGACGATGCGAAAGGCACGTACGATGCGGATACCGTGCTCGTCTACCATTTCGCCGAACATGGGCAGCCGGCCAATGATTCCACGGCCGCGGGCAACAACGCCCAGAACGCCGGCCCGCCCGCCGACAGCGCGATGATCGGCACCGGGCTGCGGCTCGACGGAAAAAGCACGGTCGGGCTTCCCGCCTCACCCTCCCTTGAATGGAGCGAGGGCGGAACCATGACGTGGTCCGCGTGGGTCAAGTTCACGGCGCCGCAGCCGAATGCCGTGCTCTTCAGCCGCCGGGACGGCGGCAAGGTCTTTCTCATCGGCGCAAACAACGGCGTTCCCTTCGTCGAAGTAACCGATGCGGGCGCCCCGCAGCGCAGCGCCGCCGGCGCGCCGGTTGCGCCCAACAGCTGGCGGCATCTGGCCGTGGTCGCGGCCAGCTCGAAAATCACGCTCTATCTCGACGGCGAGCCGTATGCCACGCTAAGCGCCCCGCTGCCGGCCTTGAACAGTTCCGCCGTCATCGGTGGTACCAGCACGCCGGGATCGGCCGACGCCATGGCCGGAACCGCCGGCTTCATCGGCGAGCTGGACGAATTGGAAATTTCCAAAATCGCGCGGGCCGCCGGCTTCATCAAGCTCGCCGCCGTCGGCCAGGGCGCCGACGGGGCGGCCAAGCTGCTGACCCTCGGCGAGGATGAGCAGCCGAAAAGCTGGCTGCGCGGGCTTCGCACCGGCTACATCGGGATCATCATCGGCTCGCTCAGCATCGACGGCTGGGTGGTCATCGGCCTGCTGGGAGTCATGTCGGTCATCAGCTGGATCGTGATGGTCAACAAAATTTCCTACCTGAACCGGATCAGCAAGGGCAACGCCCTGTTCATGAAGGCGTGGAGCCATGTCGCCTCCGATCTCACGATGCTCGATGACGGCGACACGGAGAAGGTCCGGACGCTGGGCGGCCGGGTGGACCAGGCCGGCCAGAGGGAGCTGCGCAATGCCTCCATCTACCGCATCTACCACATCGGGGTTGAGGAAATCCGGCACCGCCTGGCCGCGGACACCAGCGTGGGCGCCCCCGGCGCAAGAAAAGGTCTGACCGGACGCTCCATCCAGGCCATCCGCGCCAGTCTCGACGGCGGCCTCGTGCGCGAGACCCAGAAGATCAACCGGCTGATCGTGCTGCTTACCATCTGCATTTCGGGCGGCCCCTTCCTCGGCCTCCTCGGCACCGTGGTGGGCGTCATGATCACCTTTGCCGCGGTGGCCGCCGCCGGCGACGTCAATGTCAACGCCATCGCGCCCGGCATCGCGGCCGCCCTCGCCGCCACCGTCGCCGGCCTGGCCGTCGCGATCCCCTCGCTCTTCGGCTACAATTACATCGTCTCCCGGGTCAAGGACACGACGGCCGACATGCACATCTTCATCGACGAGTTCGTGACCAAGATGGCCGAGTTCTACCGCGACCGCACCGAATAACGTATTCAACTTACAGATACAATTGCCATGCAAGTCCAGTCCGAAGACAAGCCGTACGACGACATCAACATCACCCCGATGCTGGACCTGGCCTATGTGCTGCTCGTCATCTTCATCCTCATGTGCACCGCCTCGGTCCAGGGCGTGAAGGTCAACCTGCCGAAGGCGAGCGCCGCGCCCAGCCTGGCCAAGCCGAAGACCAAGGCGATCACCGTCAACAACGAGGGAAAGATATTTTTGGATACGGTCCCGGTCACCCTGCAGGAGCTGGAGCAGCGCCTCGCGCAGCAGAAGGCGCAGACGCCCGACTTCCCAGTCGTGATCAAGGGCGACAGCCTCACCCAGTACCAGGGCGTCATGGATGTGCTCGATGTGCTCGGGCGCCTGAACATCACCCAGGTCGGCCTCGCGACCAAGACCAGAAAGTGACGCCGCCGCCAGCCATGCACCGGACATGAGCCACCACGACGATCACGACGAACGGAGTTTCTTCCAGCGCCATCGCCTCGCGATGGGCGCGGGTTTCATCGTGGTGATCGCCGTCGTGGTGCTGGCGAAGCAGATATTTTCCGGCCACGGCGCGCCACCGCGCCGGGAGCAGGAGATCACCATGGTCAAACTGGCCCCGCCGCCGCCTCCCCCACCACCCCCGCCGCCTCCTCCCCAGCAGACGCCGCCGGAGGAAAAAATGATCGACCAGACGCCGGTCGCCGAACCGGAGCCCAAGCCGGATGAGAAGCCCGCGCCTCCGTCGCCTTCGCTCGGCACCAACATCAAGGGCGACGGGCCGGCCGATGGTTTCGGTCTCAGCGGCTCGAATGGCAACGGCCTGCTCGGGGGTGGCACCAAAGGCGGCGGCAGCCGCTGGGGCTGGTACGCCAGCGAGGTGCAGACGAAAATCCGGGAGGCCCTGCTCAAAAATCCGCGCACCCGCAGCATTGCTTTTCAGGGCCAGATCCGCGTCCGGTTCGACGCGACGGGCCGGGCGGTTCACGTCAGCCTGCAGGGCTCGGCCGATCCCGCGGACAAGGATGCCCTCAGCGACGAAATTCTGGCCAACGTTCAATCGGATGAGCCGCCGCCGCAAGGCATGCCCATGCCGCTCGTCATCCGCCTCACCATGCAGCGGCCAAACTAAAATTTTTATCAGTCACCCTATGTTCTGCGAAAAATACGCTCTCTGCCGCCCGTCCATCCTGCTGCTCGCCTCTTTGTGCGCGACCGCAGCCTTGCCGTTGCTCGCGGCCGATCCGCCGGTGCCAGCGGCCGCGACGCCCGTCGGCCAGGCTCCCTTCTCGGAGAACGCAACGATCAATCTCATCAATCTTCTTGTGGAACGCGGACTGATCACCCGGAAAGACGCGGACAAGCTGATCAAGCAGGCCGAGGATGAAGCGGCGGAAGCGCGCGCGCAGGCTGCCGCCACCCAGCTGGTCCTGGCCCAGGCCGCCCAGGTCGAGGCGGCCGAGGCCCAGATTGCGCGGCAGCAGACGGCGGTGGCCCAGGCCGAGCCAGCCCCCGCTCCCACCGCGGACGACACCGTGCGCGTCACCTATGTCCCGGAGATCGTCAAGGCGCAGCTGCGCGATGAAATCAAACAAGAGGTCATGACGCAGGCCCGCCAGGAAAACTGGGCGGCCCCGCGCACCCTTCCCTCCTGGGTGTCGCGCTTCACCCCCTTTGGCGACATCCGCATCCGCTATGACGGAAATTATTATCCCACCGGCAACCTCACGGGCTTCAGCAGCAGTTATTGGAATTATAACGCGATCAACACTTCCAGCACGCCATTTGATTACACGGCGGTGGCCAATCCGCCGTTTCCGAATGTCGACCAGACTCGCAACCGGCTGCGGCTGCGCGCCCGGCTGGGCACGGCCGTCGACCTGGGCGAGAATTTCACCGCCGGCCTGCGTCTCGCCACCGGCGAAAACAATTCCCCCGTGACCGAAAACCAGTCACTCGGCGCGGCCAACTCCGCGCAGGGCGGAAATTTCAGCAAATACGCCATCTGGCTCGACCGCGCCTTTCTCAAGTACGAAGCGGGCGGTCAACCGGACAAGGACCTCGCCGTCACCGTGGGCCGCTTCGACAATCCTTTCTTCGCCACGAGCATCATCTGGGCCGACGACCTCGGTTTCGACGGCGCCGTCGTGCAGGGAAAATATCCGCTCGATGAGGACGTGACGCCGTTCTTCGCCGCCGGTGCTTTTCCCGTCTTCAACACCGACTTCAACTTCTCCACCAACCAGCCGACGAAATTCAAAAGCGAGGACAAGTGGCTCTACGGCGGCCAGCTCGGCTTCACCTGGGAAATCAGCCAGGACTTCAGCCTCAAGGCCGGATCCGCCTATTATTACTACCAGGACATCGAGGGGAAGGTATCCGAGCCCTTTATTCCCGTCACGGCGCAGGACGCCGGCAGCACCGACGATACCCGCCCCGCCTTCGCCCAAAGGGGCAACACCTACATCGCGCTGCGCAATATCATCCCCGATGCCACCTTCAACAATAGCGGCAACACCAACCAGTGGCAGTATTTCGGCCTCGCCACCCCTTTCCACGATTTTGCCCTCACCACACGGCTCGATTACAATCATTTCGAGCCCTTTCAAGTCTCACTCTCCGGCGAATACGTGAAGAATCTCGCCTTCAACCGCAGCGCGATCGAGCGGAACGGGCCGCCGCGCCTCATGGGCCCCGTGAACAATAACTCGTCCGACGGCGATGCCTTTGGCGGCGGCAGCAACGCCTGGATTGTGAACTTGAAACTGGGCCAGGCGGCCCTCGAAAAGCGGTGGGACTGGAATTTCGGTCTGAGCTATCGCCGCGTCGAATCCGATTCGGTGGTCGACGGCTTCTGCGATTCCGATTTCGGCGGCGGCGGCACCAATCTCAAAGGCTACACCTTCGGCGGAAATCTGGCTCTTTCCTCCCGCGTCTCGCTCGGCCTCCGCTGGATGAGCGCGGACGCCATCGCCGGCCCCCCCTTCAAGAACGACACCCTGCAATTCGACATCAACGGCAAATTATGACCACGCTCCGGAACTTATCCGTTCTTTTCATCCTTGGCCTGCTGCCCGCGCTGACGGGTGCCGTGCTCAGGGCGGCCGACTCATCCGATGCCGAGACGCATTTGCGCGAAACCCTCCGCAACACAGTGCTCCAGCTGCGCGATGCCCAGAACCAGCTTGCCGCCCTTCAGACCGCCCAGGCCGAAAGCGACCAGCAAAACAAAGCACTGACCGAACAGATTGCGCTGCTGAAGAAACACGCCACCGACGACAAGGCGGCGGCGGACAAGACCATCGCCGGGCTCGGGGTCAAGGTCGCCGACCAGAGCGCGGAAATCGCGCAGTTCAAGGAGTCTCTCGAAAAATGGAAGGTTGCGTACGGCCAGGCCGCCGATGTCGCGCGCGCCGAGCAGACGCAGCGCGCCAAGCTGGCGGACGACAACCTCGTGTTCGAGCGGCGCGTGACCTACCTCGAAACCAAGAACGTGGCGTTGTTCAACCTTGGGAATGAAATCCTGACCCGCTACGAAGAATTCAGCCTCGGGAATGCCCTCGCCGCCAAGGAACCGTTTGTCGGCGTGACGCGCGTCAAGCTGGAGAACCTCGTCCAGGATTATCAGGACAAGCTGCTCGATCAAAAAGCCACGCCGTGAATCAATCCGGTTAACCCCTGATGCACCATCACCGTGATTGTCGCTGAGACCGGATATTTTCTGGCCTTGGGCGATCGAACCCCGGCGGTCGCGAAGTACACCGCGGCCGATCCGGAATTCTAATCAGCGAATCGAGGAGCCGCAAACCATGCTCATCGCTGCCATTCCTTGTTTGCGGGCTTCCTGCTTAAATTTCCCGGATTCCGGCAGCATTGTTACAGCGCGGTGACTAATCTGCCGCGAACAGGTGAAATTCCTGCATGGCCGGCCGCCTCTCTTGACCCTCCCTGCCTGGTGGAAAATTGTGGTTTTGCAGACCGTTCATGCGTCGATAGGGTATCCATATTTTTGATACAAATTGGGCCTTTCACCTGCGCGCGGCCGGGGGACTCGTCGCTTTACCATGTTCAGGAAACCCAACTTGCCGTTCGGCTCGGGCGCTCTCTCAACCGCCCTTGGTCTCCTTGTGATTTTGGCCGCAGGCTCCGCCGCCGAAGCCGGTGAAATTTCAAGGGGCGGCTTTTCCGGCGCCCCCGCGGCTGGAGTGTCGCCCGGCGGAGCCAGCGCAGCGCTGGTGCCGGCCCCGGGCACGACCAGTGCAAAGGACGTGCTGGCGCGGACAACCCAGGCCTTGCAAGCGGTGCAAAGCATGCAGGCCGCGGCGCGGGCCCTTGCTCTCGCCGGGCCGGATCACCTGCGGCCGGGTCTGCCGGACGTGCCGGACGGCCTCGCGGCCGGCGGCCTGCAAGTGGCCCTGCACGTGCCGGCCAACCTCGCCAGTCCCCTCGCCGGCGAGGACCCCACGCTCTGGCAGGGCGCCAGCCTGCCGCAACAGTCGGCCGCGAACGGCCAGACCACCGTCACAATCACGCAGACCGCCCAGCAGGCACTTTTGAACTGGCAGACTTTCAACGTCGGCCGGCACACCACACTCAACTTCGACCAGAGCGCTGGCGGCGACAATGTGGGCCAGTGGGTCGCCTTCAACAAAATCGGGCCCGATAGCGCACCCTCGCAGATCCTCGGAAATATCAACGCACAGGGACAGGTGTATGTGATAAATCCCAACGGCATCATTTTCGGCGGCTCTTCCCAGGTGAATGTCCACGCCCTGGTCGCCTCCACCCTGCCGATCAACGACAACCTTGTTCAGAACGGGCTGCTCAACAACCCGGATTCGCAGTTTCTGTTTTCAGCGCTGCCGATCCCGGCCGGAAGCAACGGCACCCCGGCCTTCAACCCCGCACTGCCGTCGAGCGGCCAGCTCGGAAACATCGAAGTCCAGCCCGGGGCCCTTCTCTCCGCGCCGACCACACCCGACCATGTCGGCGGCCGCATCGCCCTGATCGGGCCGAATGTAAGCAACGGCGGCACGATCTCGACCCCCGACGGCCAGGCCATCCTCGCGGCGGGCCTGCAAATCGGGCTGGCCGCGCACAACACCAACGATCCCACCCTGCGCGGCCTGGATGCATATGTCGGCGAGGTATCCGATGCATCGCTGCCCAGCCAACCCGCGGCCGGCGTGGCGGTCAACGCCGGGACCGCGGCCGATGGCAGCGCCGCGATGGGGCTGATCGATGCGCCGCGCGCCAATGTCACCATGACGGGCAAGGAGGTCGACCAGTCCGGCGTCATCGACAGCTCCACTTCGGTGGCCTTTAACGGCCGGGTTGATCTGCTGGCGGATTACAATGCGGTGAGCAACGCAGCTTTCGATCCGACAAATGCGACTTCGCAGCCGTTTTTTGTGCAGTCGGCTGGCACCGTCACACTGGGCTCCGGCAGCGTGACCCAGATTTTGCCCGAGCTTTCGAGTACGGATCGCACGGTAGGCACCCAGCTGGCGCTGCCGTCCCAGGTCAATCTGCAGGGACAGGTCATCCATCTGGCCTCGAATGCCGTGATTCTCGCCCCGAATGCCTCCCCGCCATCAGACTCAACCAAACCCGCGCTCGGCCTGGGCGGCGATCCGCTCAAGGCCGGCGTTACGATCAATGCCGGAAACTGGTTTGCCCGATCCAGCAACCCGGCCGACGGATACGATCTTTTTAACACCAGCGGCCAGATCTATCTCGATCCCAACGCAACAATCGATGTCTCCGGCTCAACCGATGTGGCCGCGCCGGTTTCGGAAAACATCGTCGCTGTGCAGTTGCGGGGGGCCGAACTGGCCGATTCGCCCCTGCAACGCGACGGTGCACTGCGCGGCCAGACCATCGACGTCGATATCCGGCAAACCGGAACCTACAATGGGCAGGGCTGGGTGGGCACACCCCTCGCCGATACGTCAGGTTATATCGGCCTCATCCAGCGCACGGTGGGCGAATTGACGACGGCGGGTGGCACCGTGGCGCTCAATGCCGGCGGCTCGGTCGTCATGCAGCCCGGCGCCATGATCAACGTGTCGGGCGGCTCGATCGATTATCAAGCCGGCGTGGTCCAGACTTCCCAGGTCGTGGCCGGAGGGCATATCATGGACATCTCGCAAGCCACGCCCGATCTGGTCTATGGCGGCATCTACACCGGCACCTCGACCGTTACCGACGCGAAATGGGGCGTCACAGAAACTTTCACCAGTCCGGTGCTCCTGAGCGGCGCCCATTTCGAACAAGGCTACACCCAGGGGGGAAATGGCGGCACGCTCTCCATCACCGCGCCCTCCATGGCACTCGATGGCACTTTGCTCGGCAACACGGTCTCGGGCCCATGGCAGCGCACAAATCCGGCGCTATCCAGCACCTTGTCCTTGGCCTTTCAGGCGCAGGACCCAACTTATGCCGGCTTTCCTTTCTTCTCCCCGACTCCACCGGCTATTTTCATCCAGCCGGACACCAGCCTGCCTCCGGCCGGCTCCTTCACCCTCGATTCTTCGGGCAATCCTTCACCGCTGCCTGTGAACCGCCAGACCGAGGTCGATCTGTCGCCAGACCTCGTCAATAAAAACGGCTTCGGGAATCTCTTCATCGATAACCGGGATGGCAATATCACCGTCCCGGCCGGCAGCGACCTCACCGCCGCACCTGGCGGTTCGATCACATTGAACGCGGACAATCTCGACCTTGAAGGCCGGCTGACCGCGCCGGGCGGAAGCTTGAGCCTCGGCGCTTATGATATCTCGCCATCCACCGTAAATGCGCTGAACAGCACCGACGGACCGACTCCACCCGCCGCGGCCGGCCGCGGCAGCTTCACGCTGGGCGCCGGAGCCGCCTTGAGCACCGCCGGTCTGATCGTCGATGATCGCTCCAGCTCGCCTTCCTCCGACAGCCTGCCGCTGGTGACCAAAGGCGGAACGATCACAATCAGCAGCTTCACCGCCGATCTCCAGGAGGGCAGTTCACTCGATGTTTCCGGTGGAGTCGCCGTCAGCGCAACCGGCAAGCCCACCTATGGCCAGGGTGGCGCCATCAGCATCAGCGCGGGTCAGGATTTGACCATACCCTCGGTCCTTTACGCACCCACCGGTCCCGACGCGCCGGCCCTGACACTCGGCGCAAGCCTCGCCGGATATTCGGGCGGCACGGGCGGCGCGCTCAATCTTCTGGCGCCGCTGATTCAAATCGGCGGAACGGCCTTGCTGAACGGCGACACCAGCGGGAACACCTTGTGGCTGAATGCAACGGCTTCCGATGGCAGTCTTTTGAAGCCCGACTTCTTCAGCCAGGGTGGCTTCAGCAGCTTCAGTCTGACCGGCCTTGGCGCCACAACCACTTTGGCCAATCAGTATCTTCCCGCCATCTATATTGCGCCCAATACCAATATCGCACCATTGGTGAAAAATTGGCTGATCAGATCAGATGCGGCGGCTAGCAACGATATAGTGCTGACGCCAACTTTGCAGCCAGCGGGTGTGCGTACGCCAATCAATCTCGCCTTCAAAACACTGCCGGCTGGCGTGACTGATTTTTTCAATAGCACTCTATTGATTCGCGGCGACATAGTGATGCAAGCGGGCGCCACCATTAAAACCGATCCGCAGATCGATCCTACCCACGGCGTCGCCTTCGCAGGCAATACCGTGACCGTACTGGGAACAATCGTCGCACCAGGCGGCACAATCTCAATCAAAGGCGGCAGTTCGACCATCATTAGCACCGCGGCTCCTCAACAAGCTCTTCCGACGGTGGACCTCGGTCCATCGAGCGTGTTGGATGCAAGCGGCACAACAGTATTAACGCCTGATACCACTGGACGGAGCCTTCACACCGGCACGGTGCTGGCGGGAGGCAATATTGCCGTTTCCGGCAATATCGTGGCAGAGGGCGGCGCCATTCTGGATGTCTCCGGCGCAAGCGATGTCCTCGATCTTCCCGTGTCTTATGGCACGGCCAGCGCATCACTCAGCCCCACCACAAGCGCCCCGGTCATGTCCACCCGAGTCGACAGCAATGGAGGCAAGATCACGCTAAATGGAGCGGAAGAGCTGTTCACGGATGCCACCTTGGAAGGTGCGGCCGGCGGACCCTCGGCCGCCGGCGGTAACCTGACCATTTCTTCGGGCGATTTTCGCATCGCCGGCGCCGCTCCGGCTCCGGCGGAGACGGCTTTGACCGTGCAGCAAAGCGGACCCACCATTCCCGCCTCCTACACCGCCACCGGGCAGGCCGTGATCGGCAATGCGGTCAACCTCACCAATCCGGAAACGGGGCACTTTGCCGCCGATAGCTTCAACGCGAGCGGCTTTGATTCGCTCACCTTGAAAACCATCCAGTCCGGCGGTGATGGCGGCGCCCTCCAATTCTCCGGCCCGGTCACCCTCCAGGCCCGCCGCAGCCTGACCATCGGCAATGGCGGCGTCATCTCCGCCGATTCCCCTGTGAGCCTGATCGCACCGTACGTCGCGATCGGCGGACCCTTCCAATTACCGCAGCCGCCTTCAGGCACTCCGGACACCCTGACCGGAAATATCGCGCCCCATTATGGGGCCGGCGCGCTCGCCGTCACCGCTTCCGACCTCATCGACATTGGCAACCTGTCCCTCCAGAACATCGGCACGGCGAGTTTCCATGCGCCCACGGGCGATATTCGCGGCGACGGCACTCTCGATGTGGATGGCAATGTCACGCTGCAGGCGGGCCAGGTTTATGCGCCGACAGCGGTTGATTTCACCATCGCCGCCTACAATGACCAATCCGGCGGCACGG
This sequence comes from Opitutaceae bacterium, assembly GCA_035485575.1. Taxonomy (GTDB): domain Bacteria; phylum Verrucomicrobiota; class Verrucomicrobiia; order Opitutales; family Opitutaceae; genus DASRHD01. Next base: position 21,737 of record DATHNW010000033.1, read on the forward strand.
CTCCCAGCAGCAGTGGCTATGGCTCGATCACGATCGCGGCCGGTCAGGCTAGCCGGCCGTTGCCGCTTTCCGCCGGCGGCACACTGGGCCTCTATGCCCCAACCATCACCCAAGACGGAATTTTGCGCGCACCGATCGGCACGATCAACCTCGGCCGCAACAATTCGAGCCCGGGAGATCTTCTCACCGGCCAGCCTCTTCCTTCGACCCAGCAACTCACGCTGGCGCCCGGCAGCGTCACCTCCGTGTCGGCGGTGGATCCCATGACCGGACAGGATTTGACCATTCCCTATGGCATCATTCTTAACGGCACCTCCTGGATTGATCCAACCGGCACGGATATCACGGTTACCGGGAACGGCGGGGCGGGCGCAGGCGTGCCGGCCAAGGCCGTCAATATCACAGCGGCAAAGGTGGACGATGAAGCCGGCTCCACGATCGATCTCAGCGGGGGCGGCGATCTCTATGCCTATCGCTGGGTCACCGGCACGGGGGGGACCAAGGATATTCTTGGCTCGTCGTCGGGCTTCGCGGTCATTCCCGGCTACGCGGCCGACTACGCCCCGTTTGCTCCCTATAATAATAGCAGCAGTAATTTCATCTCCCCTGATCCCAGCGATAGCACAAAAACAATTACCGACACGGGATACACCAACAGCGCGCTGTCCGTTGGCGATCAAATCTACCTCGGCGCCAGCAACGGCCTGCCGGCCGGAGTCTACACGTTGCTGCCCGCACGCTACGCGCTGCTGCCAGGCGCTTTTCTCATCATTCCGAAAGGCGGCGCTCCCACCGGCACGGTGGCACGGCCCGATGGATCGAGCCTCGTCTCGGGCTACCAGTTCAACTCCCTCAATTCCGCACGGACGGGGTCGCCACTGTTTACCTCCTTCGAAGTTGCGCCCCAGTCGGTCGTGCGAACGCGCGCCGAATACGACGACTCCTTTGCCAACAATTTCTTAAGCCAGAGCGCACAGGCCCAGAATCTGGCAATACCGCGCCTTCCGCTCGATGCCGGCCAGTTGGTGCTGGCCGCGACCCAGGCCATGAACATCGAAGGCTCGCTCACCGCACCGGCGCCAGCCGGCGGCCGCGGCAGCCTGGTCGATATCAGCAGCCCGATTGACATCTTGATTGCCGCTCCGGGTGTCACCGACCCGAACCGCCTGGTTCTCGATTCATCCGGGCTCAGCCATTTCGGCGCCGACAGCCTGCTGATCGGCGGTATCCGCCAGACTGGAATCAACGGGACGACGGTCACGGTCACGACCAACAACCTGACGGTCGATAATGCCGGCACGCCGCTGGCCGGACCGGATATTATCCTGACCGCAAACCAGAATCTGACCCTTGCTCCCGGCGCCGAGGTGGAGCAAGGCACCCGCACGCTATCCGGTCCGGCCGAAACGCTCCTGCTCGGCAAGGTCGATTCGAGCAATAATGTCCTGGTGAGTGGCGATGGCACACTCCTGCGAGTCAGCAGCGATCCCGCGGCGCAAATTGTCCGTTCAGGCGTGGATTCATCCATAGCTCCACAAATGACCATTGGAGCGGGGGCAAAAATTAACGGCGCAAGCGTGACACTCGATTCGACCAGCGCCACCGCGCTCGATCCAGCTGCCACACTGGGCGGCCAGGCCATCATTCTCGACAGCGGGCAAATCAGCCTGCAGCTCGGCACCAGCGGCAACCCGCAAGGTTTGGTGCTGTCGAGCGAAACACTGCAAACGCTGCAGAATGCCGCGACTTCGCTATCGCTGTTGAGCTATTCCTCGATCGATATTTACGGAGCCGGCCAGGTCGGCGCGCTCGATTCCGCCGGGCAACCCGCATTTGCAAGTCTGGCGCTCCACGCCGGCGAAATCCGCGGCTTCAACGCCGGAGGCGGCAGCGTGACTTTTTCCGCGCAGAACATCCTCCTCGACAACCGCCCGAACGGGGCTGGTTTCGGAGCGGTGATCGCGCCGAATGGCACCCTCGTCTTCAACGCCGGCACCCTCCAGCTGGGAGCCGGTCAACTCGATGTGGACCAGTACGCGAAAGTTTCCTTGAACGCGTCCCATGGCATTCTCATGCAAGGCGCAGGCGACCTGACCGCACAAGGAGATCTGAATTTCACCGCGCCGGTGATCACCGGCGCCAGCGCGGCCAGTCAAAAGATCACCGCCGGCGGCGCCCTGACGCTGCAGTCAACAGGGACAACCTCCATGGCAACTCCCGGTCTGGGCGCCAGCCTGACTTTGCAAGGCGCCAGCATCACGGATAACAGTTCTATTTTACTGCCCAGCGGATCCCTGGCCCTGCACGCCACGGGCGGGGATGTCTCGGTGGGCGGCTCGCTTGATGTCAGCGGCACGGCGCAAACCTTCTTCGACTCGATCAAATACACGAATGGCGGCCAGATCAGCCTGACCTCGGATACCGGCAGCATCATTTTGGACGCCGGCAGCACCGTCAACGTCGCAGCCCAGTCCGGGGCAGGCAATGCCGGCAGCCTGTCCATCAACGCATCGAATGGCAGCTTCACTAATGACGGTACTTTGGCGGCCCAAGGCGGCGCGGGCGGCCAGAACGGAACGTTTGCTCTCGACGTCGGCCGCCTTCCAGGCGGGAGCCTCGGCTCGCTCAGCGACAAGCTTTTCAACGGAGGTTTCACGCAGTCGTTGTCCATTCGCGACCGGACCGACCCCCTGGTCACCATCGACGGCCCGACAACGGCCCATGCCTTCAATCTTTCGGCCGACCAGGGTTCGATCGACATTGCCGGAACAGGCGTGATCAATGCTAGCGGCGCAACCGGCGGCACCATCGGCCTTGAGGCGTCTGGCAGCATCACGCTGTTGCCCGGCTCGCTCCTGACCGCCGCGGGACAAAATTTCGATGATGCCGGCGAGGGCGGGGCGATCTCACTCGAAGCCGGCTCATACGAAGCGGGCACCGGGGTGAACACCAGTGCGATCGTCGACATCCAATCCGGCGCAAAAATCGACCTGTCGGTCGCGAGCAATACCCCCGCAAGCGCCGGTCTCGGTGACTTCGCCGGCACACTGCACCTGCGCGAGTCGCAGGCGGCCTTCGGCACAGGCGCCCAATTCAGTTCGCTCGGCAGTAGCGTCAATGGCGCCTCAAGCATCGTGCTCGAGGGCTTCCAGGTTTACGATCTGTCCGGCACCAATGGAGCGAGTTCCACGAATGGAGCCATCACCAGCATCGGGTCCGGCGGCGTCATCGACAGCACGGTCGAGAACGCCATCAAGAGCAATGGCACCGCCTTCGCCAATAACATCAACCCGGCATTGCCCGGCAACGCCCTCTTCCACGTCGAGCCCGGCGCCGAGATCATCAACCAGGGCACGGCCACGAATACCATCGCGACCCTCTACTCGAGTAATGCCACCAGCGGCAGCTCCATCGCCATCAGCGTGCCCAAGGCCAGCACCATCACCCTCCCGGTGCCCGGCGGAATTTTTGCCGGCGACACGATCAAGCTCTCCGGCACCAATCTTTCCTTCACCGTTAATTTTGCGGACGGCAGCGCCCCGGTGACGGTCGGCAGCGGCGGGACCTTCACCGCCGATGCGCGGCTGGTGAAATCGATCGCTTTTCAGAACACCTCCGCGACCACCGTGAGAACCGGCACGCTTTTGTTCTCCGCGGGCAGCGTTCCGGTGGCGGTGATTGTTCCCGCCGGCCTCACCCCCACGCTGAGCAATAACAATACGACGAAAATCACGACCGCCGCCGGCGACCTCACCCTGGCCAATACCTGGGATCTCTCGACCTATCGCTTCGGCCCGAATCAGGAGCCGGGCATCCTGACCCTGCGGGCCCAAGGCAACCTGGTCTTCAATTTCGACGCCAGCCTCAGTGATGGCTTCGATCCCTCCAACCCGGTCGACGCGGGCAATCCGTTGTGGACCGCCCAGCTGCTGCCGGCCGGTTCGCGCTCCTGGTCCTACCAGCTGGCGGCCGGAGCCGACTATGGCGCAGCCGATGCCTTGCGGGTCCAGCCTTTGGCCGCGCTCGGCTCCACGTCGGGCTCGCTCCTGCTCGGGCAGGGTAGCGCCGTTCTCACCACCCCCGCCAGCCAGGCTAAAACCACGCGGGCTTTGTTGATCCCCTTGAATTATCAGGTGATCCGCACCGGCACAGGCGACATCGACATTTCCGCCGGTCGCGACGTGCAGTTGCTTAATTCACTGGCCACGATCTATACGGCCGGCACGGCAGCGGTCCCGTTGGCCGGCTTCGACCTGCCAAATGCATCCTACACCAACAAAGGGGTGGGCCCGGTGCAGCAGTCCTCAACCACGGCCAATCCTTATGCGCCGCAGTATAGTTTGAACGGGGGCAACGTGACCATCTCGGCGCAAAATGACATTGCGCACCTGAATGCCGACGGGACGCCGGACTCTTCCAAGGAAATGCCCACCAACTGGCTGTATCGTCGCGGCGATGTCGACTCAAGCGGCCTGTTCGGAACCGTGAAAACAAGCGCCGCGGCCTCCCAGGTGGCTTCGACCTCCTGGTGGATCGATTTCAGCAATTTCTTCGAAGGCATCGGCGCCCTGGGTGGAGGCAATGTCACCCTTACGGCCGGGCACGATGTCAGCAACGTCGATGCGGTCGTGCCGACCAATGCCCGGATGCCGGGCAAGGATTCCGGCGGAAACCCCATCGCCCCGAGCGCCTCCAGCCTGGTCGAGCTCGGTGGCGGCGATCTGCAGGTGAACGCCAGCCACGACATCGACGGCGGTGTTTATTATGTTGAGCGGGGAACCGGAACCCTCGATGCCGGCGGCAGCATCCATACAAATGCGACGCGCTCGACCCTGTCGGTGACGGATGCCACGGCGTTGAATGGCGCGTCCGATCCGACCACCTGGCTGCCGACCACCCTCTTTCTCGGCCAGGGCCGCTTCGACGTTTCCGCCGGCGGCGACATCCTGCTCGGTTCAGTCGCCAATCCCTTTCTCCTGCCCCAGGGAATCAACAACGGCTACTTCCTGAAGACCTATTTTTCCACCCTTGCTCCGACCGATGCCCTGAGCGTAAGTTCACTCGATGGCGACGTGACCTTCCATGAAGGCACAGCGGATGTTTCGGACGGCTCCCTCGCCGGCTGGTATGCCAATATCCTGGTGAACACCACCGGGACACTCGCAGCCAACAGCCAGCCCTGGCTGCGGCTGGTCGAGACCGGCCGGGCGCTGAATGGACTCTTCACGCCGGCCGCGACCCTCCTGCCGGGCACGCTCAAGGTAACCGCCTTTTCAGGCGACATCAATTTTGTGAATGACCTCACCCTCTCGCCCTCGGCGACGGGAACGCTTGATCTCGTCGCGACCGGATCGCTCAACGGACTCCAGCCATCCAACCTGCAGAATGACACCATGGTGCATGACGACAGCAGCAATCCCTACGTTTGGAGTCCGGGCACGATCAATTTTTCCGATGCCGATCCCGGCCGGATTCCGGGGCCCGACTCGCCCCACGGTCTGCCGACGGCGCTGGCCGTGACGCCTGTGACCTCGGATCCGACGCCAAGCATCACGGTTCTCTCCACCGATACGGGCGCCACCAGCGGCCCAAACGCCGTGCTGCAAACCAAACAGGCGCTGCATGCCGGTGTTCCGCTCGACCCAGGCGATCCCAATTCCCCCCTTGGCCCGCTGCATGCCGGTGATACGACCGGGCCGGCCCATCTCTATGCGTTGGATGGAAACATTTCCGGGCTCACCTTGTTCTCGGCCAAAGCGGCGCAGATCGTAGCCGGAAGCGATATCACCGATGTCGGACTTTATTTGCAGAATGCACAGGCGAATGATGTCAGCGTGGTCTCGGCCGGTCGCGATATTGTCGCTTACAATCTGAATTCGCCCTTGCGTCTGGCCGCACAAACACCCGGCAACACCCTGCCCTCCGATTCGCAGCAGACCGGCGACATCCAGATCAGCGGGCCGGGCACGCTCGAAGTGCTCGCCGGGCGAAACCTCGACCTCGGGGCAGCCGTTGACCAGCTGGTGCCCGATGGCACCCAGGTGGGCATCTCCAGTGTTGGCAACACCCGCAACCCCTATCTGCCGTTTGCCGGAGCCGATGTCATTGTCGGGGCGGGCATCGGGGACGCCGCCGCCGGGCTCGATCGCAGTCCACTCGATTTCCCGAGTCTTATCGCACAATTCATAAATCCGGCGAGCGGCGGCGCCGAAGCCGCCCGTTACCTTCCGGTGCTGGGCCCGATGCTCGGCCTGACCGGCGCCAGCGATTCGCAAATCTGGAACGCCTTCACCGGATTGCCGGCGGAACAGGAGGATAGCCTGGCCCTGGACGTTCTCTTCCTCGTGCTGCGCGACGCGGGACGCGACCACAATAATCCCGCCAGCCCGAACTTTGGCAATTACGACACTGGCTTCGCCGCGATCGCATCCCTCTTCCCCAGCAATGCCTGGCAGGGTGACATTTCGCTCTCTTCGCGCGAGATCCGGACCACGAATGGCGGCGGAATCAGCCTTTTCGCGCCGGGCGGCGGACTTTCACTCGGCCACGATTTGAAACCGCAGGACAGCGGTCCTCCCCCCGGCATCGTCACCGAACACGGTGGAGACATTTCGATTTTTACCCGGGACAGTGTTGAGGTCGGCGTTTCACGCATCTTCACCCTGCGCGGTGGCAACGAGATCATCTGGTCCTCCGACGGAAATATCGCCGCCGGATCATCGTCGAAAACCGTGCAGTCGGCGCCCCCCACCCGCGTGCTCATCGATCCGCAGAGCGGTGACGTCAAGACCGACCTCGCCGGGCTGGCCACGGGCGGCGGTATCGGAGTTTTGGATACGGTTTCGGACGTGCCGGCCGGCGACGTGGATTTGATTGCCCCGGCCGGCACCATTGATGCGGGCGACGCGGGGATCCGGGCTTCCGGCAATCTCAATGTCGCCGCGGTCCAGGTTCTCAACGCCAGCAACATTCAGACGGGTGGAAAAAGCACCGGCACACCGGCGGCGCCGGCGGCGCCCAGCCTGGGCAGCCTCACGGCGGGGGCCAACACCGCCGCGGCCGCGACAAATGCGGCGGACGAAGCCGCCAGACAGCAGGCCCGCGGCCAGTCCCAGCCGCAGGACCTCCCCTCGATCATCACCGTAGAGGTTCTTGGCTACGGCGGAGGCGACAGCTGAATGCGACCGGCCGCATAAGCAGCGTGCGCAGATAGCGGGTATTGGCTTCGAAAACCAGATGGAAACCCCGGGCCATCACCATCGTGAAGAAGAATAGCAGGACCGCGCACGCCATGCCTTCAAGCGTCGGCCGCATGTTTTGAAAGTGATGCAACGCCGCCGCCGCGAACAAGAGCAGCGGGAAATGGATGGCGTAGACCGAGAACGAATAAGAGGCCAGAAATTCGGCGCGTAGAAATCCCGACAGGCGGGCGGATGCCTGGCGAAATGCGGCATGGCGACTCGCCCATAATATGGCGGCAAACACGGCGCCAAACACCAAGTCGCTGAGCATTTCACGGGATCCATGAAACCATGTCTTTGTTGCAACGGCGATAAAGGCACCGGACAGGGAACCGGCGACAAGGATTGCCCATGCCACCCGCTTGGATCGTACGACGGCCGCCAGCATGGCGGCTGCACCCGCGCTCCAGATCGCCAGGCCGGCGATGAACCCTGGCCCGAAGATCACCAGCATGACACTGACGCCCAGCAACAGGACTGGCAGCCGCCAGCGTCTCAGCCGGATGGCCACAACTGCAAGAATCGGGAACGCCACATAGAACCAGAATTCAGCCGCCAGACTCCAAAAAGGGCTGTTGCTTCCAAAAATCGGCGAGTAATAGGTTTGCAGAAATAAAACATTGCCGAGGAAAGCCGCCGCATTGCTCCGCATCATCACCGGTGTGCGATGAATGGTTGTGGCGGTTTCATAAAGCACCGGAGCCAGGGCATGTCCCCACGCATCGATCGCCCAGGTAAGCAAGAGCGCGGGAATGACCACCGCCCACAGGCGCGAAAATCGCTTCGCCATATACCCCGGCCACGAGAACCGGCGCTCCTGAAATTGATGCCAGACGGACGGCCCGACCGCTGCGCCACTCAGGACAAAGAAAGCGATGACCGCTTGATGGCCGAGCCCCGTCAGCAGATAAAAGATTTTTTCCAGGGCCGACAGATGGACCACCTTGCCGGGGTTGGTAAACCAGATCAACCGGATGTGTTCGAAGACCACGGCACAGGCAGCGTAGGCCCGGACAATATCCAGAAAATCACTTCTTTCCGGCAGAGCCTCCCGCGCCGGCCGGCTGGCCATGGGCCTGGAAACCGTGGTTAATGCTTGCCCAGGCATCGATTGAAGGCAGGGGCCGCGTTTAAACGCGGCCGCCATTGGCCGGCGCAAGATCCCGGAAGGCCGTTTCAATTCTCGGGCGTACGCTTTCGCACGAATACAGGCTTTCCCACACCGAACGCGCATGTTTTGAGGCCGCCGCAAGACGCTGGGGGAATTTCACCAGCTGCACCACGTCGTCGGCCCAGCTGGAAATTTGTTCGATGGGATGCAGGAACCCCGCCTCGTGCTTTCCGATGATTTCGCGAAACTGCGGTATGTCCGTGGCCAGCACCGGCAGCCCGGCCTCGAGCCCTTCGAGGATCACGCGGGGCACGCCCTCGTTGTTGTGCGACGGCACCAGCAGCACATCCATCGCGTGCATCACTTGGGGAACGTCATCCCGCCATCCGAGAAAGATCACCCTGTCATGCAAGCCGCGTGCGTCGACCAATGCGCGGATTTCGCCGTGATAGGCCTGGGCGTCGGGGCCATCCGCGGGCGGAGCGCCAACAATGACCAGCCGGGCGTCGGGAAGCCGCTTGATCACTTCTTCCAATACAAGAATCGCCTCGCGCTGGCCCTTCTGCGGGCGGATCACTCCCGTCATGCCCAGAATCGGGGCATCGAGCGGGAGACCCAATTGCCGCCGGATTTCCCCCTTGGCGGGCAGACGCCCGTTGTAGTCCGCCGTATAGATGAGCGGGTGCACGCTTACCTTTTGCGGCGCAATCCCCATTGCGGTGATGCTTTCGGCCACTGTATCGGAGATGGCATAGGTTTTTGCGGCCATCCGGCACATGAACTTGCAGGTGGGGATGAGTCCCCAATCTGTCGTCTGCGGCACAGTGACCGTATGTTTCCGACGGCGCACGGCCAGGGGGAAAAGCATGATGAAATCACGTCCTCCCGTGAGAACGACAATGTCCGCCTTGAGCAACGCCACCCGGCGCCATGCGCGCAGCAGCCCTTCGGCCATGGACAGGATGCGGGTGAAGGTGCGCCGTTTGTTTTGCCAGGAACCATGCTTGATGAGACCCAGGGCCCGCGGCATCGGCAGGATTTCATAATCCAATCCACGCCGGCGGAGCTGCTCCGCAAACCACCCTTCCGCCGCACAAAAGATCTTCAGCTCGAAATCCTCAACCGGCTTCAGCAGGTCGAACCAGGCCAGCTGCGTCTGGTGCGCCCCCCCCCGGCCGAGGCAGTTCGCATAAAAAACAATGCGCGTTTTCTTAGCTTTGGCTGGCATAGGCTTCACTCATCAACGCGTCGATCGACTCCCGGACTTCATCCACCGTGATCAAGGGAACGAGGCCGGCCCATTGGCGCCGGTCCGGATGCCGCCGCGGATAAAACGGATTGCGCGTGACCACGCGATGCGGCGTGCCCCATGGCGTGATGCTCGCGCCGTCGCGGCCGCTGAGCACCACCACGGGAACACGCAAGGCCGCCGCGATGTGCGAAAGCCCGGTGTTGAGCGAGACGAGCAACCGGCTCCGCGCAAGGAGGGCGCACAATACCCCAAAGGGCAGCCGGCCGGTTGAACACACAGGCTCGGTCTTCATGCTGGCGGCGATGGCTCTTTCCCGGTCCCGGTGGGCAGGAATGCCGGTCAGCACGACGCGGAAGCCATGTTGGAGCCCGAGATGGTCGGCCACGGCGGCAAACCGATCGAGAGGCCAGGAGTTCACCGCGGTCTTCGCACTGATGCCCACGCAGGCCAGCGGGACCTCCCCGGCCAAACCCTGGGCGTTCAAAAATTCCGCCGCGGCCGCATGATCGGCGGCTTGCAGCGGATAATCCATCGACAAATCGGGATTCGCCGGGACGCTGCCGCCCAGCTTCCGTAGCAAAAAATCCGCCGGCGCCGCCATCGCCTCGACCATATGCGCTTCGGGACGGGAAACCGTGACCAGGTCGGTGACAAGGAAACGCAATTTTTCCACCGGCAGCGCGGCCCTGCGATGGATGAATTGCACCGTGGCGATGCGATGGGGCGCCCCGGTGCACAGGCTCATCAGCGTATCCGGAAGTTGGCCGCGCCATTGGATGACGGCGGCATAATCGCCCCTTTTGAGTTCTTGAAAAAGCCGGACGGCTTCACCCCAGCCGCCCAGCAGCCTCCATGGCCTTTTCCGATCGACATAACGATCGTTCACGAACGAAATGACCTCGTCCACCCAAGGGAGCCCCCGGAAATAATCCGCGGTATGTGTCCGCGCCAGAACGGCGATCCGCCAGCCGGGCAGACCCTGCTTCAGCATCCTGAGTGCCGGCGACGCCATGACGGCGTCTCCCAATGCTGCCATGTGAATATAGAGCAGCTTGGGCGCGGCCGGATCCGTGATGGTTCTCGCAGGAGTCATACGGTTACAGGATTTGGCGAGGAAGGGACCAGCGCCGGACCGGGCGCGACCCCGTTCGCCAGACTGTTCAGTAACTGTTCGTATTGTCCCGCGATGCGTTCCGCCCGGAAATCATCCGCCCGGAGTTTTCCCGCCCGGCCCAGCCTGTCAGCGAATTCGCGGTCGGTACACAGGGCGACAATGGCATCAGCCAGCGATTCAACGGATCCCACCGGTGCCAGCAGGCCATTTTCGCCCGACGTGATGATTTCCGGAGGACCGAATGGGCAAGCGGTGGAGATGACCGGCACGCCCAACGCCATCGCCTCGACGATCACGTTGCCGAATCCCTCCCAATCTGACGACAACACAAAGGCATCCGCCTGGGCGATGTACTTGAACGGATTGGGTTGAAAGCCAAGGAAGCGAACGGCATCAGCCAGACCCAGTTCACGGACGAGACTCTCCAGCCTCGACCGCAGCTCTCCCTGGCCGAGGATCCAGAGGGTGACCGGCATCTTCGTCCGGACGAGGGCCACCGCGCGCAACAGCGCCGGGAAATTTTTCTGTGCCGTGAGCCGGCCGCAGGCGACCAGCAGCCGGCCCGGCGGCCGTTCGATTCCGCCCAGCGGATCGCGCGAGAGGGCCAGCACCTGCGCGTCAAAGCCGGCGTTGTAGATCACGGACACCTGCCTGCGCGGACGTCCAAATTTCTTCCGGAAGTCGCCAGCCACGCCATGGGAAAGTGCGACAAAATGATCGGCTCGTCCGAAGGCGCGCGCGACCCGCGCCTTGAACCAGCGCGACGAAACCGACCGCCCTGGAGCGAGGTCGCGGGTGACGTTATTCTGCAGTCCAATGAGGAAGGCCGGGGCATCGCCGCCGCGTCCCAGGGCAAAATCCGCCGCCACCGTCGCATGGTTCAGCAGGGAGCAAACGACGGCCGGCTTCAGCTCACGCAGCGCTTTTCTCAGCGGCCAGCAGGCAAGGAGCAGACTGAGCGTCGAGGATTTGACCGCACGCGGCAGCAGGTGAACGCGCTTGATGCGCGGTTCGAGGGCCGGCTCATAGGCGCCGGAACGACGGGCGAGGATCAAATGCGGATCGAGCGTCTCCCAGGCGCCGTGGTTGAGGATCCGCAGCAAATGCATCTCCGCACCGCCGCCGCCAAGGGAGGGAAGGAAAAAAACGATTTTTTTGCGTTGAGCCATCACGTGGAAATTTCCGGCTGCGCCGTCACTTCCAAGGCCGGCGCCCGGTTCGCCTTTCCGGCGGCAATATTTTCGACGTGCCGGGCCAGAGTCGCGCCAAAGGCCTTCATGCCAAATGCCTCCCTCATCAAAAGACCTTCTTCCCGCAGCTGGCGCCAGAGTCCGGCATCATCGAACAACCGGCGGAGGCAGGCGACAGCGGCCCCGGCGTCACCCCGTTTGAAGGCCAGGCAGTTGCCTCCGGGCCGCAGAAAATAATCCGGCAACGCCTCGGCTTCGTCCAAAACCACCGGGGTGCCAACGAGCATGGCGTTCATCACGGTGGTCATGCCGCTGAAATGAAGGTTCGGCTTTGTCGCCAGCAGAAGGCCCCGGGCCCGGGCCAGGAGGATTTTCGACCGGGCCAGATCCAGACCGGTGCAGACCTCCACGTTGCCCGGAAAGGAAAACCGCCTGATCCTGGCATCCTGCGTCACGACCTTGAACGAAACATCGGGCAGGCGGGTGGCGATTTCCGACAGGATGGGCCAGTCGCGATTGCCGTCGTTGCCGATGGCAATGATGCAGTTGTCCTTCGTTTCCGCCGACTCCTGATAAAAGCCGGCGTCCACACCAAACCGGATCCAGCCGACTTTTTTGTCTTCCAGGCCCGCATGCCTTCGCGCCAGCCGCGCCTCTTCGGCGGTAAGATATAACGTGATCGCGGCCTTCTTCAGCGCCCAGCGATCGAGCACCCGCAAAAATGGGCGCCGCCAGCCCCCGCGGGGCAGCCCGATGTGAACTGCGCCCTGCACCACCAGCAGCTCCGGCTTCACGACGCCGAGAAATTTTCCCAGCGCCGCGGCGAGGATCACATTATGGGCGGATACATAAAGGACATCGCATTCCGCCAGCTCCTGCCGCGCCTTGACGAGAAATATGAAATAGGCGGCGAAGCGCGAGCGCGCCAGCAGCCCCCGGACGTAACTCGAAGGATAAAAATGCTCCACCTGATAGCCCGCTTCCGCCAGCTCCAGGGCGCCCCAGAACAGGTTGGAAGGTGTCGATTGAGGAGATTGGGCTCCCGGCCGGCGGTTGAGCGTGAAGACATAGCCCACCACCGGCCGTCTGCCTTCCGCTCTTGGTGCAAGCATGGTCGAGGACATGTTCATGCAGGTTGCGCGGGCGAGCGGCCTCCCGGCCGGAGAATGCCGGTGGCAAATCCAAATAAAAGCACGGGGATCAATCCCTGCATCCAGCCCGTGATCGCGTTTTCCGCCGGCACGAGGTTAAAAATCGTGTACACGTAGAAAAAGACCATCAGCCCGTGGGCCCGGTACTTCACATAGAGGTTGGACAGCCACCGGTTGAAGATTCCGAAGAGCAGGAACACCCCGATGACGCCGGGAATGTGAAAATTCCAATAAGCCTCCCCCATCGGCCCGGGCGGCACGCCCCACGGGCTGCCAAAGAACACCATCCCGGCCATGAAATCGGTGCCCCGCGGCTTGGTCGGCCAGATCGCCCGCGGAATCGGCCGGCCCAGCAGCAGCAGGTAGCTGCTGCCCCACAGCATGGGCGTCTCATCCGGAACGTAATATAAAATTGGATACACACTGGAATATCCGCCCAGCCGATAGCTCAGCTCGTCCATCCCCGCGGAAACCGATTCATCGGCGTTTTCGCTCACGAGAGCCCGGACATCGCCAAAGTTCCTCGCCATCGTTGCCGCCTTGCGGACCACGAGGAGAAAGCTGAATCCCGCCAGCATGACCACGCCCAGCAGCAGCAGGCGGAAGACCGGCACCCGCCGGACGGTGAGCATCCACACGATTGTCCCGGTCGCGATGGGCGTGAGCAGCTCGGAGCGCTTTCCGGCCGCCAGATAAGTCATCAGAAGCGCCAGCAGGCACGCCGCCCAGAAAACAGGCTTCCGCAGGGCTCCCGGCCGGTAGGCCAGGGTCATGGCCAGAGCCAGCGCGAACCATTGGGCCACCGTGCTCAAGAGACCGACGCCGCTGACGTCGTCCGTTACAAACGATTTGGCGGACGAGTTGAGCGAAAGGTTCAGGAAATGCTGGGTGAGGCTGCCGGAAAGTTTGATGTAGACCGCCAGGGCGCCCAGGCCCACCACGGCGGTGCCAGTGACCACCCACCAGATATGGCGCGGCGGGCGCAGTCGCAACCGGGGCAGCCGGGGATTGCGCAGCAGATAAAACCCGGCGTACGTGCTGACCAGGGCCAGAGCGTTCAAAACGTTCTCATAGGCCAGCAGGCGGGTCAGCTGCTCGGCTGGTAAATGCAGGACGGCATGCTCCTGCAGGCCGAAAATGAAGAAGCTGGTGCGACGCGGCAGCGATTTGATGACCGTCCAGAGGGTGGCAAACACCAGCGGATGAAACCAGCCAGCCTTGTCCTTGTTGTACGTCAGCAGCGGGAAGGCCAGGGCCGTGAGATAGACTAGGTCCGAGAGCGCCAGCAGGGGGCTCGCCGGGTTCTGCGCCGTCTGGGACAGCGCTCCCACCACGCAGACCAGCGTGTAAACGACCAGGGCTCCGACGAGAAAATACCGCATCCGATCGGAGATCGGCAGCCACGGGTTGTCCGGCCTCGCCCTGCCTGCGCCGAAAGCGCCCTGCCTCCAGCCACCCGCTGGTGACTCTCCCTCCGCAGGCAATTCGTACGATGGCGATGTTTCGAAGGAGATTTTCATCGGACTTCACCCCGCGCCGCCAGCATTTCATAAACGGCGGCATAGCCCGCGACATTACGGGTCCCATCGAATTTGTTTCTCGCGACGATCGCGCCCCGCCGGCTGAAGCGCGCGCGCGCTCCGGCGTTTTCAGCCAGGCTCGCAAGCGCCGCCACCAGGCCGGCATAGTCCCCCCGGGGAACCACCAGGCCGCAGCCTTGTTCTTCCAGAATCTCCCGCGCCGAACACACGTCGAATGAGACGACCGGTGTGCCGCAGGCAAGGCTCTCGATCATGCAACGGGCCAGACCTTCGTTCTGCGTGGCCACGATCACCGCATCAAGCGCGGGATACCATCGCTCCATCCGGTCGGCATAGCCTTTGAACTTGAACCCGGCCTCGAGTCCCAGCTCCCGGCTCGATCGTTCACAAGCCGCGGCATACGCGTCCTTTTGCGGGTCAAAATCACCGAGGAAATAGACATGGACCGACGGAGTGCGGTGCTTGAGCCGCCGCCCGGCCTCCTCGATGAATCGCAGTTGGGCTTTTTTTTCGGAAAAGGAGGCGACATATCCCGCGACAAAGCCGCCGGGCAGGCCCAGCAGGTCGCGCAGTTCCTGCCGTTCCGCTTCAGGCACGGGGTGCATGCGCTGAAAATCGACCACGCTGTAAATGGCCCGCAGCCCGCGGCCGCGCACCGCCAGCGCGCGTTGCCAGAACTCGCGCATTTCACGCGACAGCACGATTTGCGATTGCGTGAGGCGGAAGGCAAAGCGCCATTTCAAGATGTCGCGCGACGAGAACCCGGGCTTCGTATCCCGGATGTTGTAGATCGTCGGAATGCCCAGCAGACGCAGCCCGGCGATCACATGCCAGAGCACATGGGGATCGTTAACGTGCGCCACCTCGATCCGTTCACTCAAGGCCAGCCATGCCGTGCGCATGTTCCAAAGCAGATGCTGCCAGACGCGGGTGAGACCGCCGAGCATGTGACGAGCAGGCCGCCCGCCCGGCTGGTAGCCGAGCGACCAGACCAGAACCTTCCAGCCCGCGCGCCGCCAGCGCGCGGTCTTCGGCGTGTCTGCCTGGGTGAGCACCGTCACCGCCAATCCTTGGTACCGCTCCAATAATTGCGTCAGGCTTTCCATACCGCCATCCGCCTGCTTGCCTCCCTGGAAAGCGACCACGAGGATGCGGGTTCCCCGGGCCGGGCGAAAAGCCGGCGCGGCTTTCACCGGCTCCCTCCTGCGGGATACGGCCCGGCAATTGTCATCCACGGCGGAGATCATGGTGATTTTATTGCCCCGCTAGGCAGTTGAAGGAACCGCCAGCACCGCCATCAGCTTCCGGGCCCGGCCCGCCCATGTGTAATTGTACTTCAAATCATTATAGGCGTTGTCCGCCAGCCTCCGGGCCAGGGGCTCGTCGGTTTTCAGGCGACGCAGGGCAGCGATCCATGATGCGAGACTGTCGGGATTGCACAGCAGCGCGTTCCGGCCGTCGTGCATCACCTCCCGCAGCACCGGAAGATCGGAGCACACAATCGGCTTCCGCGAGCCCATGTACTCGAACAGCTTCAGCGGCGAGGTCCACTCGGAGATGTCGCCCCCACCCGACATCGACACGTTCCGGAGATAGGGCGCCACCAGGATGTCGCAGCGCTGCCGGAACGCTTCAGTCTTTGCATTGGGTACAAATCCGTGGAACTTGATATTGTCCCCGCCGGAAAGCCGTTCCTTCCACAGGGCAAGGTCGTGCTCTCGACCGCCCACGATTTCGAAATCGAATTCCGGCAATTCCTTCGCCAGCCGGGCGATGAGCTCCATTCCTTTCCCCGCGTAAAGCTGCCCGACATAGCCCACCCGAAGGCGGCGGGAGCCGCGCACATGGTCCCCGGCCCTTCCCGGCTCCGCAGCCGGCAGGTCCGCGCCATCGGGCAGGACCGTCACACAGTCGGTCGACAGGTGGAAATCCTTGCAGAAGCGACGGCTCAATTTTTCGGTGATCACCACCAGATGGTGCAATTTTCGACGGCGCAGAACCTCGGCAAACAATACGCCTTGTTTTGAATCCATGCCATCAAAGGGCTTGTGCGCCTCGAATATCACCGGCCGGCCGGATCGCGCCGTCCAATAGAGCGAGTGGATTTCGCGTCCATAATAGATGTCCGCGTTCCACCGCCGGGCGCGCCGCGCCGCCTTGAAGCCGATCCACCAATTCCAGCCCCGCAGATTATAAAAAAGCGCACGCTCGACCCGGAAGGCCGGCGGCACTCCGTAGAATTCGTAAAGGTCGCGCATTTTCCCCAGCGGCTCCCGGCCTTTCAGGGCATAAAGCGTCACGTCGGCACCGGTGGCGGCCAGCGCCGCGCACATTTTCATCACATGCACCGAATTGGCCGAGCGGGAGGGCAGCGCCGATCCGGAGTAATATGCAATTTTGGGCGATGCTTTCACGGTTCTTATTTTTGCGGGGAGAAAGCGGCTGATGCGTCCCGCCGCCGAACGGGCAGCGGACGCTTTGCAATCAAATGCTCGTTTCGCGCGAGATAGATGTTCTCACCCTGCCTCCATTCCAGCCGGAAGCCATTGGTTGCATTGTAGAAACTGCGATTGCTCCCGGGCTTCAGCTTGTCGTGAAGCTCGACGATGAGGACGCCGATCCGGTCGATCCAGGGCGCGGCATTTTCAAAGACCTCCTTTTCGGCTCCTTCGATATCAAGCTTCAGAATGTCGATGTGGGCGAGGCCTTCGTCTTCCATGATATGCCCGATCGTCAGCGCCGGCACTTCATGGCAGGTCCTGCCGCTGGCGGAGCCGTTTTCCGCCGTTTGAAAACCCCATTTTCCGATTCCGGGATCGATGAGCTTGAGTTGGGTGTTTTTGCCCCAAAGGGCCGCCTGCACCGGGATGATCTGTGGGTAGGCGGCTACATTCCGTCGCAGAAGGGAAAAATTTGAAGCCTCCGGTTCAATCGCGATGATTTTTGCGTCCGGGTACCGGTTCGCGAAATAGACCGAGGCAAGCCCGATGTTCGCTCCTCCATCGACGATCACCTTGGGGGATTCGTTCAACGAAAAATCGTATTCATCGTTCTCGAAGATTTGCTCGTAGGTCGATATGTCCGAGGTCTTCAGCCTGAGCGTCACCGGATGCCGGACGCCCGGAGGCATCACGGCAATTTCACGGGAGGCCCGCAGCACCTTGTTCTGGGCGGCGAACGACAGGCCGCGCAGGCCGAACATCCGGTAATACGCAGTGAACTTCTTTGCTAGCGTTGCCATGGTTCCGAAATCGCAGCGCTAATTGTCCCGCCCGGATTTTAACAGTCGAGATCCCGCAGGTGACTTCTTGGTGACAATCATAACAAAAGACCGCGCCAGACGGCGTTTTGCCGCCTTATGCTTTGGCCAGTTTCGGCCTGGCCGGCCGCATTTTGCGCAGCCGCCGCCTGATCTTTGACTGATGCCCGGCCAGGCTTTGCCAGGTGGAACGCAAAAAGCCCCCCGTCTCCTTGCTCACCAGCGTCCGCAACAAGGCCCAGAAGACCAGAATATAGGCTCCCGTGACGAGCAAGCCGACGCAGGCCAGGCGCAACAGAGGCCTGAATCCGAGTTGCATCGTCAGGTGCAATACGGCCGCCGACACGATCAGTGAGGCCACGGTCAGGATCAGGGCGGCCAACAAGTCGCGATACAGATGGGCGAAACGCTGCTGGACCGAACGAAAGCCGAGATAATTCAGCAGAAAATAATTTACTCCGAGCGCGATGAGCACGCCGGTGGCGGTTCCTTCAATGCCGCCATGTCTCGCGCCCACCGCCGCGCCCATCACCACCATCACCGCGTAGACGATCTGGGTGATGGCAAAACTCAGCACCTGGCCCTTCACCTTCAATACGGTGCCCGCCATTTTATAACCCGCCCGGAAAAGGAGGCCGTAGGTGAGAATGCGAAAGGCCCCGGTCATCCCGAGCCACTTGCGGCCCAGCAGCACCGCCACCACGTCGGACGCGCAAACCGTGAGCACCATCGAGAGCGGCAGATAGGCCATCCACACCAGTGCGGTGCTCAGGCGCAGGGCCTTGGCCAGGCTGGCGGCATCGCTCTGCATTTTCGCCAGGGCCGGAAACAAAACCCGGTCCAGGGTGTTGATGACGGCGGCCACCGAAACCTGCATCAAGTTGTAGGCCCGGTTATACAGACCCAGGCTCTCGACGCCCAGCGTGCGGCCGACCATGTAATAATCGCCCTGCTGCGCCACGTAATTGGCGATATTGGCCAGCGAGATGCCCGAACTGAAGCCGAGCAGCTCCTTCATTTCACCACGATAAAAACGGAAAGAGAGGAGCTTCCCATACGGCAGGGTGATCAGCACCGTGGCCAGCGCCTGCTGGATGATATAGCCGAGGATGAGGGACCAGGCGCCAAAGCCGGCGGCCGCCAGCACAATGGAGAAAAGCCCGTATCCAAATATATATGACACGATCTCGACCCGCGAGATCAGCGAGAAATTCATGTCCCGGGAGGCGAGCCCGTTCCCCACCATGGACAGGCTCCGGATGAAAAAAATCGGGCTCAGGATTTTCAGCACCGGCTCGAGCCCGTCGATCCTCATCGAGGCGGCGATGGGGCCGGCCGCCAGCCACATGACCGCAGTAGCCACGCCGCCAAAACAAATCGCCAGGAACAGGGCCGTCGAAATATGCCGGCCGGTCAGCTGTTCGCGCTGGATCAGGGAAGGCCCCACCCCCATCAAGGACACGATCTCCAGGATCCCGAGCACGCTGGTGGTGGCCGCGTAGAGGCCGAAGTCGGCCGGCTGCAGCAGACGGGCCAGCCCGGCGAACAGGACGACGCGGGAAAGCGCGATCGCCGCGCTGGACGAAAAGACCCAGGCAATGCTCTTGCCGGCCTGCGCCCGCAGCCCCTTGTCATCCAATGCAGTCGTATCCTTCGATGTCATGGGCGGATCACCATGGCTGGATGCGAGCCGGCGAAGCTTTCCGATCAATCCGGCGGCATTCCTCCGCCGGGTTCCCCCGCGATGCCGGGGTCAGATCGGAGGAAAAACGCGCCGCAGTGATGTTTTCATTCGAAGGAGCCATGACGAGCCATCAAGGCTATGGCCGCCTCCGATTTTCATCCAAGAATGAACTCGGTTACATTACGGTAACGCCGTTTCTTCTCGGTATAGATACTATCGTTACAATGCCGTCACAATCGCATTGAGCCGTAGAAGCGCCGTAACCGAAAAACCACCCTACCCACGCATCCCATTGTGGATCCATACTTCGATTGTCGGGCAAAAAGGGGTTGGGCTCTTTAATGGAGGACTGATATTATTAATGTGGTCCTGACAAACGATGGGTTGGAGCAGGCCTGCCGCCTGATAATCCAACGCGCGCCTTTGCCTTTTACGGACCTATACAACCGAGCCTGCGCCTTTAACCCGGTCAGGCGCGACACCTGATTCGTTTTCAGGCATTGTTCTGCCACTGATATTGTGAAGAAGTACGATCC
This sequence comes from Opitutaceae bacterium, assembly GCA_035485575.1. Lineage (GTDB taxonomy): Bacteria > Verrucomicrobiota > Verrucomicrobiia > Opitutales > Opitutaceae > DASRHD01. The sequence continues at coordinate 41,816 of DATHNW010000033.1, forward strand.
TAATCCCTACTTTTCTTATTTACATTCAATCAGGGTGGTAATGAAGTCCCCGCGGCTCTACGTCGCCTAGCGCGAGCCACTCAAATTCCCGGCTGCACTTGGCCGACAACGGCAATCCGTCGGGAAGCAAAAATCAAACCCGGGACACCGGTCAACCGGACGCTCCCAGCGATATTACCGATCCGTTCGCGCTTTTCGCCTGGGCGGCTTTCCTGTCTCACCGCTTTCCAATCAAACCATGAACTTTTCAAGAATCGAAGAAGCTGTTGCCGCCATGAAGGAGGGCCGGCCAGTGGTCGTGGCCGATCACCCGGGCCGCGAAAACGAAGGTGACCTCATTGTCGCCGCGGAGAAGATCACCCCCGAGCTGGTCGCCTTCATCGTACGGCATACCAGCGGAATCATCTGCGTTTCGCTGCTTCCCGACCGCCTTGAGCAGCTCCGCCTGCCGCTCATGGTGCCCGACAATGCCGAAGCGCATCGCACGGCCTTCACGGTTTCAGTGGACTGGAAACACGGCACGACCACCGGCGTCTCCGCGGCAGACCGGAGCGCCACTATTCGCGCGCTGGCCGATCCCGGCGTGGTGGCGGAAGGTTTTGTGCGGCCGGGGCATATTTTTCCCCTGCGCTGCGAGCCTGCCGGGGTGCTCGCCCGCCCGGGGCACACCGAAGCCGCCGTGGACCTGGCACGGCTGGCGGGCTTGTTTCCCGCCGGCGTGTTGTGCGAGATCGTCAACGACGATGGCTCCATGGCGCAGGGCGAACAGCGCGAAGATTTCGCGCGCCGCCATCACCTGCCTTATATCACCATTCCGGAACTGGTCGCTTACCGCCGGAGCCGCGAACGTCTGGTGACAAAAACAGCGACCGCCCGGCTGCCGACGCGGCATGGTGTCTTCACGACCCATGTCTATCGCTCCATCCTCGATGGAGCCGAGCACGTTGCCTTGGTCAAAGGTGAGGTGAATGGACGTGAAAATGTGCTGGTACGCGTGCATTCCGAATGCGTCACCGGCGACGTACTCGGGTCGCTCCGCTGCGATTGCGGCCAGCAACTTGAAAACGCGCTCGCCCGGGTCGCACGCGAGGAAACCGGGGTCGTTCTGTATCTCCGCAACCACGAAGGACGCGGCATCGGCCTGACCGACAAACTGCGGGCCTACGCCCTGCAGGACGAAGGGCTCGATACGGTGCAGGCAAATGTGAAACTCGGCCTGCCTGTCGACGCGCGCAGCTACGATGTCGGCGCCCAGATCCTGACCGATCTCGGGCTCACTACGATCCGGTTGATGTCGAACAACCCGGCAAAATTCCAGGGCCTGGAGACTTATCGCCTGAAGATCGTCGAGCGGGTGCCCCTGCTCACGACCCCCACCTGCGAAAATCACAGCTACCTCCGGGCCAAGCAGGTCAAACTGGGCCACCTGCTGGATCTTTCCGTGGCCGGCCTGGATTTTCCAAAGGAGGAACTGGTCGGTCGCTCCTGAGCGACAGGCCCGCGACACTGGAGCATGCCGGCGAAGTGAACAAACAAACTGATCCCGACGGTCGCGCACCAGGCGGCACGTCTGCACCCCAGGGCGCGTTCGCCAGCACAGCTTCGCGGCGCTCCGTGCTTTTGCGCCTGCTTGGGCTCTGCTGGCGCGAGCGGGCGCGTTGCATCCAGGTCATTCTTTGCCAGATCGCGTTGCTCACGCTCAGCCTCGCCGGACTGGGGTCGACCGGACTGGGCATCGACTACCTTCGCTCCATCCTGCAACCTCACGCCCCCCCCGTGCACTGGCCGTTTGCCCTGTCGCCGCCGCCGGCGTGGGGCCCGCAGACGGTCATCGCGGTGATTGCCGCGGTCGTGATCGCCGCGGCCTTGTTGCGCGGCACGCTGGCGTGGCTGTCCGGCGCCCTGCTTGCCCGGCTGGTCCACCGGCGGGTGATCTCCGATCTGCAAACGACCGTTTTCGCGAAACTGCAGCACCTCAATTTCCGCTTTTTCGACCAGCACAGCCGCGGCGAGATCATCAATCGCGCCACGGGTGACATCCAGGCCGTCCGCACGTTTGTCGACACCGTGCTGATCCAGGCGCTGGTCACGGTGCTGACCGTGGCCGTCTATGTCTCTTACATGGCTTCGATCCACGTCGGTCTGACGTTTGCCTGCCTCGCGACGCTGCCACTGCTATGGATTGCGTGTGTGATGTTTTCCCACGCGGTGCATCCGCTCTACCTGCGCAACCGTGAGCTGTTTGACCGCATGGTGCTCACGTTGGCGGAGTCCATTGAGGGCGTCGGTGTGATCAAGGGTTTCGCGCGCGAGCGCGAGATGGGCCGGCGCTTTCGCGAACACAATCTCGCCGTGAAGGACCAGCAGGGCCGCATTTTCTGGCGGACGAGCCTTTTTACTCCGGGGATCGACCTGCTCACCCAGGTCAATCTCGTCGTACTGCTCATCTACGGCGGAAAGCTCGTGATCGAAGGCGTGCTGCCGCTGGGCACCGGCCTGGTGGTTTTTGCCGGATTGCTTCAACAGTTTTCCACGCAGGTCACGACCATCGCGCAAATCGCGAACGGGGTTCAGGAAAGCCTCACCGGCGCCCGGCGCGTATTCGATATTCTTGACGCTCCCGCGGGGCTGCCCATGCCGCCGAACCCGATCGTGCCTCCGGTGAGCCTGGGCGCCGTGCGCTTCGAGAACGTTTCCTTCAGCCACAAGGAAGGTGGCCCGGCTGCGTTGCAGAACATCGATTTCGCCGTCGCTCCGGGCGAGTGCATTGCGATCGTGGGTGAAACCGGTTCCGGCAAGAGCGCCCTGCTCAGCCTGATTCCACGGTTTTACGATCCGACCTCCGGCCGCGTATTTGTGGATGAATACGACGTCCGTACGCTCGACCTGCAAACCCTGCGCCGTCGCGTGGGCGTCGTGTTCCAGGAAAGCTTCCTCTTCAGCGACACGGTCGCGGCCAACATTGCGTTTGGCCAGCCTGACGCGTCACACGAGGCGATTGTCGCCGCCGCCAGGGCCGCGTGCGCGCATGATTTCATCACGGCGCTGCCAGATGGGTATGACACCGTGCTGGGCGAAAGCGGAGTCGATCTTTCCGGCGGACAGCGGCAGCGGCTGACGATCGCCCGCGCGTTGCTGACCAATCCGTCGATCCTGGTGCTCGACGATCCGACCGCCGCGATCGATCCCGAGACCGAGCACGAAATTCTCATCGCTATCGAGCAGGCGCTCGCCGGCCGCACGACCTTCGTCGTGGCGCACCGCCTGAGCACGCTGCAGCGGGCGAACCGCATTATCGTCCTCGAGCGCGGCCGCATCGTCCAGACGGGCACGCACGCGGGGCTCATGCGAGAAGACGGTCCTTACCGCGGCGCAGCTTTGCACCAGATGATCGACGAGGAAAGCCGGCGGATGCTGGCGGAGGAAATCGTTCCGCTGCGCGAAGAGCATCCATTCGCGGCGGTTGCAAGCGAGGAAGGGAGCACCGTGCCATCATGAAGGCACCCGGCCTGCACGGAAACGTCCTGCGCGGGATCACGGAGGAGCGACCGCCCGGTGCTTCCATCGACTGGAAGGTCGTGCTTCGCGTGCTGACTTATTCGCGGCCTTATGCGGTGAAGCGGAATGCCGTCTTCATTCTCACCGCGTTGCGCGCGGTGCAAAAGCCCGCCCTGGCCTGGGCGCTGGCGGCGATCATCAAGGGTCCGATCAGCCGCGGTGATTTTCGCGGAACGCTGCTGGGTTCGCTTGGGTTCGTTGCGATCGCGCTCTTCACCGAGATTGTGTTTCACTACCGGCAGCGCCTGTCGCTGGAGCTCGGCGAGGCCGTCGTGCACGACCTGCGCAACGACATCTTTCAGAATCTCCAGCGAATGCCGCTGAGCTATTTCCACAAGACCAAGCTGGGGCGCATCCTCAGCCGCGTCATCACCGACATCGAATCGGTGCGGCGCGGGATGCAGCAGGTCTTTTTTTTCAGCCTGCTGCTCATCGGGCAGATGGCGGGATCCGCGGCCCTGATGCTCTATTACAACTGGCAGCTCTTCTGCGTGCTGCTCGGCATCGGACCGCTGGTCTGGCTCACCAACCGCTATTTCCATCCGCGTCTCAGCCGCCTTTCGCGTGTCGCTGCGGAAAGCAGCAGCCGGCTCACCGGCAACCTCGCCGAGTCAGTGCGCGGAATCCGCGTCATCCAGGGCTTCACCCGCCAGCAGCGCGGCGAGGAAATCTTTGGCGGATTCGTCGACAAGCTCGCCGGTGACAATGTCGCGCTGGCATCGGAGTCCGCCCTGTACGTTCCGTTGCTCGACCTCAACAGCCAGCTCTTCATCGCCGCGATGCTGGTCGTCGGCGGCTACGGGGCCCTGCACGGATTCGCCGGCATGGAGATCGGAAGCCTGATCGCGTTCTTTTTTCTTCCGGCGCTCTTTTTCCAATCGCTGCAGCAACTCGGCAATCTCTACACGCAGACGATCACCTCCATGGCGGGGGCCGAGCGCGTGTTTCAATTGATTGACCTGCGGCCCGAGTGGAGCGACGCCCCGGATGCCGGCGATCTGCCCGATCCGCGCACGGACGGGCGGGTCGCGGGCGCGCGCGTGGAGTTCCACGCCGTCTCCTTCGGCTACGATCCCGCGCGCCTGGTGCTGCATGAGGTCTCTTTTGCAGCCGAGCCGGGACAGACGGTGGCGCTGGTCGGTCACACGGGGAGCGGCAAAACCTCGATCATCAATCTCGTGGCGAAGTTTTACCTGCCCACCCGGGGGGAGCTGTTTGTCGATGGCCGCGAGATTCGTGCGCTGCGTTCCGAATCGTTGCGCCGGCAGATGGGCATCGTGCTGCAGACGAATTTTCTCTTCACCGGATCGGTGATGGAAAACATCCGGTTGGGCCGCCCCGAGGCGTCCGATGACGAAGTGGTTGAAGCCGCGCGCCGGCTCGACTGCCTCGACCTGCTGGAAAATCTGCCGCAGGGCATCATTACCCAGGTTGGCGAGGGCGGCACGAATCTCTCGCTCGGCCAACGCCAGCTCGTTTGTTTCGCGCGCGCCTTGCTCGCAAATCCCCGCATTCTGATTCTCGACGAGGCCACGAGCGCCGTGGATCCTGTCACCGAGCACCGCCTGCAACGCGCACTGGGCCATCTGCTCGCCGGCCGCACCAGCTTCGTGGTTGCCCATCGCCTCAGCACGATTCTTCGCGCCGACCAAATCATCGTGCTCGACCATGGGCGCATTGTCGAACGCGGCACGCATCACGAGTTGCTGGCGCAACGCGGCACCTACTGGAGCCTCTATCGACAGTTCGTCTTCGCCTCGGAGCCCGTGGCTGGTTTGGTCAGCTCAAGCTAGGCGTTTGGCGCGAATCGCGCCCGGCTGAAAATTCTCTCCGAAAAATCCGGCAAAAAAATGGATTTTTGTGATAATTGCGCATTAATCATTTGCAACTTGTTATTCTATAATATTTTAAATCCATACTTTTTTAATGCACATTAAGATGATATACTTGACAAACCACCGGGCTCGCATATCGATTTTCTCACTCAGATTTAGATTCACGGCGACCAGTCGACTGGAGCGGTGTGCGAAACGCGTAAGCAGCCACTGCCAGTCAATTCAAACTTTTGTCGCCCATGTCTTCCTTCGCTGATGCTTCACCGACCAAGTCGGATGGCTTGTGGACTTTTCCCCAGTCCGTCCCGGCCGGATTCGCGGAATCCGTCCATTCCGTTTCGGTCCCTTCGGCCCGATCCCATGATGATGGATCACTTATCCTGTCGATTCTCACGACCTCCATCTGTGTCCATCTGCTGATCATCGGCCTTCTCGGAGCGCGTCTCCCCGAAGATCCGGCTCAACCTCAAACGCCTCCTTCTCCTCCGCCGACCCGGTTCATCGAGGACGTAAAGCTCGAGTCTCAAAAGATTCCCGCGCCGCCTCCGCCGGCAAAATTGGCCAAAATTCTCCCGCCGCCATTGCCGGCGTCCGCACCCCGGATCGATCTTCCACCTTTGCCGCAAATCTCCGCGGTTGCGGCGGTCCCTGCGTCCGTTCCGGTCGCTTTTGCCCTCCATGTGGCGGGGCCCGTCCATCTCGTCGGCGACTTTTCCCAAGCCTCAGGAACAGCAACCGCCGCGTCCGGGCCGCAGGACATCAATGACGACCACCTTGGCCGCAATTTGCTCATCCCTCCGATCACGTATCCGCCCGGAGCGTTGCTGCACCGCGTTTCCGGCGAAGTTCAGGTGGAGTTTCGCACCTCCGCGACCGGAGACATCTATGACGCCAAAATCCGCCGGAGTTCGGGCTTCGAAACCCTGGACTGGGCGGCACTCGAAAACATCCGCCATGGCCGTTGGACCGGCGAGGCGGGCTACTTCACCAAAACCTATGACTTCATCCTTAATTAACACCCTCCCCCAGCTTCCCCTCGCCAACATCGTGGTCGACACGTTCTTTCACGGCGGGGTCGTCATGTGGCCCCTGCTGGCGCTCTCGCTTGTCACCCTTGGGATCGTCATCGAGCGGTTGTTCTGGTGGGTCGCCGCGCGGCGCGGCCGCGAGACCGAGCGGCTCAACCGCCTCTACCACGCGCTTTCCCACGGCGATGACGAAGGCGCGGGCCGCCTCGCCGCCGGTTCATCCGACGCCCGCATTCGCGTGATCGCACACGGGCTCGAGCATTCCGAAACTGACATCGAGATCGGCATGCAGGTGCAGGTCGCGGATGAACTCAAGGGCGCCAATCGTTTCCTGAACATCCTTGATACCGCCATCACGCTCGCCCCGCTGCTCGGGTTGCTCGGCACCGTCACCGGAATCATGCGATCATTCCGGTTTGTCGGAGGCGACCAGGCACTTGCGGCCTCCAAGGTGAGCGGGGGCATCGGCGAGGCTCTCATTGCGACGGCCTTTGGCCTGGGCATCGCAATCGCGACGCTCATTCCGTACAACACCTTCGGCAGCTACGCGGACGACCTGCGACAGCAGCTCGATAATGTCGTCAGGAATGTCCACCTCCTGACCGAAAAGGCCCGGTTGCGGGCCCGTTCCGACACTTTCTCGCCGGAAACGACCAACCAGTAACGCCGGAGGAAAGAGACCATCATGCACGCAGGTCACCACGCCGGGAGAAAGCGGGCCCGGATCGAGATCATCCCGCTGATCGACATCATGTTCTTCCTGCTTGCGAGCTTCATGCTCGTCAGCCTGAACCTCATAAACGCGAAAAGCGTGAAGGTGAGCCTTCCCATCGCACAGACGGGAGATCCGGAAAACCGGCCGAGCACGCTCTCCATCTCAGTCGATGCCACGGGTGGTATTTATTTGGACAAAACCCCGATTGGCCGGAATGAGCTGCAGGCCGAACTGGCCCGACAGCGCGCGCAAAATCCGGAAGTGCGGGTGGTGATTTCCGGCGATGAGAACACGCGCCATGGAGCCATGATTGGCGTCCTCGACCGGGTGCGCGCGGCGGGGATCCAGAATGTGGCCTTTCAAACCCGGGAGCCGGAGGCCCCTGCGACGCCATGACCCAGCGACTGCAACGGGTGAATCTCGTCCTCCTCGCGCTCGTCGGCGGGCTTTGCTTTTTCCAATGGCATCGGGAGAAGCAGGCCGACGACCGGATCGTCGATCTTCGGCGCGCTGGACGCGAGCAGAACCAAAAGATCGCCGAACAGGGCGAAGCGGTTCAGCGTTCCAATGAGGATATCGAGGATTTGAAGAAGGGGATCACCGGATTGAAGCGCAAATCCGACGAAAGCGACGATCAGATCAAGCAGCAGAAGGCGCGCATCTTCACGCTCGAGCGCGACAAGGAGCGGGCCACGGCGGAAGTAGCCGAATGGAAAAAAGCGATCGCCGCCTATGACCAGGCCATCACGGCCCGCGATGGCGACATCAAGGCCCTCGTCGATCAGCGCGACCGGCTGGTCAGCGCCAATAAGGACGCCGCGCAAAAAGCGAACCAGGCCATCGTCGGTTACAATGAGCTCGTCGCAAAATACGGCGATCTCGTCGGCCGTTATAACAATCTCGCAAAGCTCTACCAGGCGGAGCACCCGCCCGCACCGGATTCGCACGCTCAGCCGCAATCCTGACCTACGCTCGGCCACGATCACCACATGAGCGCCCTCAAATTTCACTGGTTCCTGCCTACGTATGGCGACAGCCGCTACATTGTTGGTGGCGGCCACGGCCTGCCGGCTGGCGTCGCCGGCGGCTCCCGCCCCGCGACGCTCGCCTATCTCGGCCAGATCGCGCGCAGCGCCGAGCAGCTCGGCTACGTGGGTGCGCTCACGCCCACCGGCGCGTGGTGCGAGGACGCCTTTATCGTGGACTCGATGCTCGCCAGCGTGACCGAGACTTTCAAGTTCCTCGTCGCCATCCGTCCCGGGCTCATCTCGCCGACGCTTGCCGCGCAGATGGCCGCATCGTTCCAGCGCTACTCGCAGGGCCGCCTGCTGCTCAACGTGGTCGTGGGCGGCGAGCCGCACGAGCAGCGCGCCTACGCCGACTTCTCCGCCAAGGAGGAACGCTATGAGCGCGCCGACGAGTTTCTCCAAATCCTCCGCGCGCTCTGGGAGCGCCCCAACGTCAACTTCAAGGGCCGCTTCTACCAGGTCGAAAATGCTACGCTCCCATCACGGCCCGATCCGCTTCCGCCGCTCTACATCGGCGGTTCCTCTTCCGGCGCCGGCCCCGTCACCGCCCGCCATATCGACGTGTATCTCACCTGGGGTGAGCCGACCCCGGCCGTTGCGGAGAAGATCGCCCGCGTGCGTGCACTGGCTGAAGCCGAGGGCCGCACCGTGCGCTTCGGCATTCGCCTTCACATCATCACCCGCGACACGTCAGAAGCCGCCTGGGCTGAAGCCCACCGCCTGCTTTCCGCCATCGATCCCGAGACAATCAAGTCCGTCCAAGCCGGCCTCGCCCGCAGCGAGGGCGAGGGCCAGAAACGCATGCTCGCCCTGCATGGCGGTTCCGCCGACAACCTCGAAATCGAGCCCAATCTTTGGGCCGGCTTCGGCCTTGTGCGCGGCGGCGCCGGCACTGCCCTGGTCGGCAGCCACACGGAGATTGCCAACAAAATCAAAGCCTACGCCGCTCTCGGCATCGAGGAATTCGTCCTGTCGGGCGTGCCCCACCTCGAGGAAGCCTATTGGTTTGCCGAGGGCGTCCTGCCGCAGCTCAAGCGCGACGGCCTCTGGGCGCATCCGCGCGGTGAAATTAAATCGAGCAGCCACGTGGACATTCCGTTTTCACCTGCGGCCACTCGCGTGCCCGCACCTTCCGCCCTGGTCGCCGCACACTGATTCCCCATGGCCACCGCCGCATATCCCGCCGCTCACGTCATCGCGTCCGACGCCGAAGCCCTTGCAATTGCGCGCGACGTCGCCCGCTCCCTTGCGCCCGGTGCCTCGGAGCGTGATCGCACCCGGCGCATCCCGGTCGCCGAACTCGACGAATTGTCCGCCAGCGGCCTGCTTGCCATCACCGTGCCGCGGGAATTCGGCGGCGCGGGCGTCTCGAACGAGACCGCGGCCAGTGTCTTCCAGATTCTTTCCGCGGCGGACCCCGCGGTCACCCAGCTGCCGCACAGCCATTTCGTGTTCCTGAACGCGATTCACCACGACGGCACGCCGGCCCAGCAAAAATTCTTTTTCGGCGAGGTGCTCGCCGGCGCGCGTTTTGGTAACGCGCAGGCCGAGCGCGGCTCGACCTCGGCGCTCGATTTGCGCGCACGCCTGCGCCGCACGTCCGATGGCGGTTACCGGCTCGACGGCACGAAGCACTACTGCACGGGCGCGATTTTTGCGCACTGGATCCCTGTCGCTGCGATCGACGACGAAAACCGTCTGGTGATCGCCTATGTTCCGCGGCATGCCCCGGGCGTGCAGGCACTGTCCGATTGGAACGCCATGGGCCAGCGCGTGACGATCAGCGGCACCACCATCCTGGAGGACGTCGAAGTGCCCGCCGAGCACGTCGTCGAGCATTGGCGGCTTTTCCAGCGTCCCGCCCTGTATCATTCGTTCGCCCAATTGCTGCATGCTGCGATCGACGTCGGCATCGCCGAGAATGCGCTCGAAGACATGGTCGCAACCATTCGCAGCCGCAAGCGCCCCCGCCTCGGCGCGCCCGTCGTCCGGCCGGCCGAGGATCCGCTCGTCGTCCACCGCCTCGGCCAGCTCTACGCGAAGTTCCACGCCGCCGAGGCCCTGCTGTTGCGCGCGTCGCGCTCGCTCGACACCGCTGCGCCGGACATTAATGCACGCAACGCCGCCGAAGCCGCTGTCGCCGTCGGTGAGGCCAAGGCCTACGCCGAGGAGGCGTCCGTCGAGATCGCCAGCGAGCTCTTCGCGCTCATTGGCACCAGCGCCACCGACGAAGACCTCAACCTCAATCGCCACTGGCGCAACGCCCGCACCCACACAGTTCATGATGCGAACCAGTGGAGGTATCATGCCGCCGGCAACTGGTTTCTCAACGGCATCGCGCCCAACAAACCCGCCCGGCGCCTCGTCCCTGACGATGCTTCCTCCGCGTTCGACGCACAGGGATGAGGGTATCAGCCGGCTCAATTCCATGATCATCCTGCAAAATGTGAGCAAAACCTTCGCGACGCCGGACGGGCCGCTGCGCGCCGTCGCCTCCGCCTCCCTGCAAATTGATGAGGGCGATGTTTACGGCATCATCGGTTTCAGCGGCGCCGGCAAATCGACCTTGCTGCGAACGATCAACCTGCTGGAGAAGCCCGACCCGGAGCCAGGCACCCGCATCGTCGTGGACGGACGGGAAATGACGCGGCTCGACCAGGCCGGTCTGAACAGGGCGCGCCAGTCCATCGGCATGATCTTTCAGCATTTCAATCTGCTGAACAATCGGACCGTCGCGGATAACGTGTCCTTTCCGCTGGAAATCGCGGGCCAGACAAAAGCCGAGCGAAACCGAAGGGTTCACGAATGCCTGGAGATCGTCGGACTCTCCGAGAAGGCGAAGACCTATCCGGCCAAGCTGAGCGGAGGCCAGAAGCAGCGCGTGGCAATTGCCCGGGCGATTGCCAATGAGCCGAAGGTCCTGCTCTGCGATGAACCGACTTCCTCCGTCGATCCGCAGACGACCGGGACCATCCTGGCCTTTCTCAAGCAGATCAATGAACGGTTTGGGATCACGATCGTGATCGTGACCCACGAAATGGAGGTCGTGAAAGGCATCTGCGACAAGGTCGCCGTGATGGAGAACGGCCGGGTCGTGGAAAAATTCGGCGTGAGCGACGCGGCGTACGAGCCGCAGTCAGAAATCGCGAAATTCCTGCTGCGTGACCGGGTCAGCGCCCCGACCTTCCTGCACGAATATGTTCAGAGCATCTGAACGCCATTTTCATCAACCACCACAAAAACAAAATCATGAGCACCCTTTCCCTCGCTGTTGAGCCAAAGCGATCCTCGCAGAATTCCGTCACGGGCCTGCGTGAGCCAGGCCCGGCGAATGCAACCGCCGGCGCGACCGGAAAAATAACCGATTGGCGCCTTTTCGGCCGTACGGGCGTCAAAATTTCCCCGCTCACGCTGGGCTGCATGATGTTTGGGCGGAGAACCGAACTCGATGAATCCATCCGGATTATTGACCGCGCGATCGGCGCGGGTCTCAACGTGCTCGACACAGCCAACGGCTACTCGCGCGGTCGCAGCGAGGAATTCACGGGCGAGGCGCTGAAACGAAACGGCCAGCGCGGGAGGATTTTTCTCGCGACCAAGGTTCACTTTCCGATGGCGGACGATGATCCGAACCAGCGGGGCATTTCCCGCCGCCACATCATCGAGCAGGCCGAGGCGAGCCTGCGCCGCCTCAAGACCGATTATATCGATCTGTACCAGATCCATCGTCCGCATCCGGAGATTGCGATCGACGAAACCCTGCGTGCCCTCGACGACCTCGTGTGCTCAGGCAAGGTGCGCTACATCGGCACGACGACCTTCGCCGGCTGGCAGGTGGTGGAGGCGCTCTGGGCCAGCAAGGAACTCGGCCTCAACCGTTTCGTCTCCGAGCAGCCGCCCTACAACCTGCTCGACCGCCGCATCGAGCGGGAACTGTTGCCGGTTGCGCAGACTTTCGGTCTTGCGGTTATCCCGTGGAGTCCGATCGCCGGAGGCCTGCTTACCGGCAAATACCGGCGCGACCAGCCGCCGCCCGCCGGCACGCGCTATGCCGACCCGGGCCCGATCCAGGCGAAGCGCTTCACGAAAGCGTCGTTCGACGTGATCGAGCCCCTGGCTGCGCTCGCGGCCGAAAAAGGCGTGCCGCTTTCGCAACTCGCGCTCGCCTGGGTCGTGCAGCAGCCCGGCATCACCAGCCCGATTGTCGGCCCGCGCACGCTGGAGCAGCTGGAAGATGCGCTCAAGGCGCTCGATGTGATCCTGACGCCGGAAGACTTGAAACGGATTGACGAGATCATCCCGCCCGGCACGCACGTCGCGCCATTCTACGAGGCGGATCACGGCGCGTCGCAATATCGTTGGTAAGACGTGATGATGTCCGTGCGGAAGTCGCCGATGAACGAGCGGATCGGTCTCATGCTTTCATCAAATGGAAGCCTTCGTTTTCGATGCCGACGGGGTGATCTGCGTAGGCGCCAATTTCAGCATGGCGCTCAACCGGGAATATGGAATTTCTCATGGCCACCTCGAGGATTTCTTCAGCGGACCGTTCGCGGACTGCATTGTCGGACGACGTGATCTCAAGAAGGCCCTGGCTCCCTTTCTCCCAACGTGGGGCTGGCGCTTCTCGCTCGATGAATTCCTTCGCTTTTGGTTCAGGCAAGAACACGTCGTCTGTCCGGAGGCACTGGCGTGCGTGAGAAACCTGAGGAAACGGGGACATCTTTGCGTGCTCGCCACGAATCAGGAAAAATATCGTGCGTCCTATTTGCGACGGGAGATGGGCCTTGAGGATGAATTCGACCGCGTGTTTCCCTCCTGCGAAATCGGGGCGGCCAAACCATCGGCAGAATTCTTTTTAGCGCTTGAGCTTCACCTTGGAAAACCGGCCCACGAGCTCTGTCTGGTCGACGATTCAGAAAGGAACGTGATAGGCGCGGAAGCCTGCGGCTGGCGCACCATCCGGTACCGCGGCAAAGCGGACTTGAAAAAATTAAGGTAAGGGCATCGCATCCCCAAAATTTCTCCCCATGCCCGCGACTTCACAGCGCACTGCCCGTTTCACTGAATCAGTCATTCGCGAGATGACCCGGGTCGCGTTGCAGCATGACGCCATCAATCTCGCACAGGGGTTTCCCGATACTGACCCGCCGCGCGCCCTGATCGAGGCGGGCAAGGCGGCGATGGATGCCGGCCGGCATCAGTATGCGATCACCTGGGGTTCGCCCGAGCTGCGGACGGCATTGGCGGAAAAAATCGGCCGTTTCACGGGTCGGCCGGTGGATGCCGGCAGCGAGCTGGTCGTCACTTGCGGTGCAACCGAAGCCATGATGGTCGCGATGCTGACGCTGTGCGATCCGGGCGACCGGGTGGGGCTCTTTTCCCCATTTTACGAAAACTACAATGCCGACGCGATCCTGGCGGGAGCCCGACCCGTGCACGTGCCGCTGCATCCGCCGCATTTTCGCTTCGATCCCGATGAATTGCGCGCGGCCTTCCGCGGCGGGTTGAAGGCATTTGTCCTCTGCAATCCCTCCAATCCGACCGGCCGCGTCTTCACCGAGGCCGAGCTGCGGCAAATCGCGGCCCTGGCGCAGGAGTACGATACTTTCGTCATCACAGACGAAGTGTACGAGCACATCGTGTATCCTCCCCATCGGCATGTTTACTTCCATACCCTGCCGGGGATGGCGGAGCGCACGCTGGTCTGCTCCTCGCTCTCCAAGACGTTTTCCATCACCGGATGGCGGCTGGGCTACGTGCTCGCGGCGCCCCGACTGATTGCCCAAGCGCGCAAAGTCCACGACTTTCTTACCGTGGGCGCGGCCGCACCGCTCCAGCATGCGGTCGTCACAGCGCTGGGCTTTGGACCGGACTATTACGCCGGCCTTGCCGCGGCGTATGTGCAGCAGCGGGGAATTCTCTGCAGCAGCCTCGAGCAGACAGGCCTTAGCTTCACTCGGCCGGAAGGAGTCTATTTTGTCATGCTCGACATCTCGCCCTTCGGCTACGCCAGCGATGTCGAATTCGCCCATTGGATGACCCGCGAAATCGGGGTGGCCCCGGTGCCGGGATCGAGCTTCTTTTCGTATCCAGAAAATAGATACGTTCGCCTGCATTTTGCCAAAAGCCCGGCCGTGCTGCGCGCCGCGGGCGAATGCCTGTTGCGCCTGCGCCGGGAAAAATAATCTGAGATGACAAACTCGGCTTCTCCATTCACTTGTCCTCAAGTCGAATTTGCGAAGCACCGCAGAGTTGATCTGATCACGCTGGCTAGAAGGAAAGCGGGGAAGAGCCGAGTGCATTGTACTCTGTTATGAACCTTGTGAAATTAAAATCGCCTACCCAGCCGCCAGACCAAATGCGGACCGGCTGCGACCGTTTTCGCCATGCTTGTCCTCGCGTGGATCAGCTCCAACGCTAGGCTGATGACACATGTACAAGCTTATCCAAATATTTTTCGTGGCTGTGTTTGCGTGTGGTGGTCTGAGCGCGCAGACGCCTGCGTGGCAGCCATCGCCAGGACATACGCAAGTGCCGATCTGGCCGGGGGCGATACCTGATGCCCAGCCTTTCACCGGGCCGGAGACCATGAAAACAACAGGGAAAGATTCTCTGGTTGCCGACAAGCCGTGGGTTGCGGTGGGCAGCGTGTCGCAGCCGACAATGACGGTCTATCCGGCAAAAGGAACGAATACGGGCGCTGCGGTCATCGTGTTTCCTGGCGGGGGTTATGAGATTCTGGCCATCGATCTAGAAGGCACAGAGGTCTGCGACTGGCTGACGTCCAAGGGAGTCACGTGTGTGTTGTTGAAGTACCGCGTTCCAGGGGGAGGGCTGTATTCGAAACCGGCACCTTACCCGAAATCCGGGCCGTATCCGAGATCACCGGTAGCATTGGAAGACGCGCAAAGGGCAGTCGGGCTGGTGCGTTTTCACGCCGCGGAGTGGCATATCGATCCGCACAAGATTGGAGTATTCGGATTTTCGGCAGGCGGGCATTTAGTGGCAGCGGTGAGCACGCATTTTGAGCAGCGTTTATACCCGGCTGTAGATGCAGCCGACAAAGAAAGCTGCCGCCCCGATTTTGCAGCAGCTTTTTATCCGGGACATCTATGGAATTGGACCTACGCGAGTGATCCTGAATTTAAGTTGAATCCGGATATTGCCACTCATATCACTCGGCAAACACCGCCTACGTTTTTGCTGCAGGCGGAGGATGATCACGTGGACAATGTGAATCAATCGCTGGTTTACTACATTGCGCTAAAGAACGCCGGGGTCCCCGTGGAGATGCATTTGTATGCACAAGGCGGCCATGCGTTTGGGCTTCGGCGCACGAAGCTTCCAATTACGGGATGGCCTTCGTTAGTGGAAACTTGGCTGAAGACGATTGGAATGATTCCGGAGTGATTCGCATTTTTGGGGTGTAAATTGCTAGACCGTCTCCGCCCTTTGCCTTGACGCGTACTGGCTTTGGGGACGCGGCAGCCCGAGATGGTCGCGCAGGGTTGCGCCCGTGTACTCGTGTCGGAACACGCCGCGTTTCCGCAGCAGGGGCACCACGTGGTCGACGAAAATCTCGGCGCCGGACGGAAACATGTCGGGCATCAAATTGAAGCCGTCGCCGGCGCCGGCCAGGAACCATTCGGTCAGCGTGTCGGCAATCTGCTCCGGCGTGCCCACGACCAGGCGATGCCCGCTGCGAATCCGCTTGGAAAGCTGACGCACCGTAAGTTTCTCGCGCTTGGCCAGTTTGATCTGCGCCTCGAAAAAGCCGTGGGAGCCGCTTTCCGGCGGAGTCAGGTCGCCCAGCCGGTGCCAGGGGAGCTCGGCGTCGAGATCGAGTTCCTTCACCGGCAGGCCGAGCCGTTGCGCCACCTGGGCGACGGCTCCATCCGGACCCTGGTAGGAGTCGAGTTCATCGCAACGCCGGTTCGCTTCGGCTTCGGTGCTGCCGATGACGGTCGAGAGGCCCGGCATGATCTTGAGATGCCCGGGATCGCGTCCCCATTGGCGGGCGCGCTCTTTCATTTCCTTATAAAAGGCGATGCCGTCTTCCAGCGTGGTCTGCGTCGTGAAAATCGCATCGGCATAACGCGAACCCAGGGCCTTGCCGCCTTCGGAGCCGCCGGCCTGGACCAGCACGGGCCGTCCTTGCGGTGAACGCGGCACATTGAGCGGGCCTTTCACCGAAAAATGTTTTCCCGCGTGATTGATTTCGTGGACTTTTTTTCCGTCCGCGAAAACCCCCGTCGTGCGATCCGAGATGATCGCATCGTCCTCCCAGCTGTCCCAGAGCTTGATCGCAATATCCAAAAACTCGTCCGCGCGATCATAACGGTCGACGTGGAGGGGAGCTCCGGACAGGCCGAAGTTTTGCGCGGCCGCGTCGCCGGCATTCGTGACGGCGTTCCAGGCCGCGCGGCCGCCGCTGATGTGGTCGAGCGAAGCAAAACGGCGCGCGAGATTGTAGGGATCGTTGTACGTCGTGGAAGCGGTGGCGATCACCCCGATATACTTGGTGGCGAGGGCCACGGCTGTGAGCAGCACTGTCGGCTCGAGCCGTCCGCCCGGTTGGCGTGAGACGTCCATCGCGAGGGCCGGGCCATCGGCCAGGAAAATGGCGTCGAGGGTGCCGCGCTCGGAAACCCGCGCGATGTGGGTGAAGTAATCGACATCGACCAGCGCGCTCGTCGGCACTTCGCCGATGCGCCAGGCCGACTGGTGTCCGCCCAGGCCGAGGATGTTCATGCCAATGCTCATCTGGCGTTTTTGTGTGGTCATGGTGGTTGGCGTTTAGCTGCCGTTGATTCTTGGATTCAGTCTTTCCGCTGCTCTGTCCGGAAGTTCATCTGCTTCGGGTGCCTTGTCCTGGACGCCGGCCTGCGCCCGTTTTTTATCAAGGGCAGCCCAGGCGGCATCGGGAATCGTTCCGTTGAGATAATAATCCCCGATGGCCCGTTCGCGGAGAATGGCGGGATTGTGCGAAGCGGCGGTCCGGGCATTGCGCCAATGGCGGTCGAGCCGGCGGGTTTCGCTGGTGGCCGACGCTCCGCCCACTTCGAACAGCAGGGTGGTCGCCTCCAGGACCAGGTTGATCACGATCTGCTGCGCCTGGAATGCCTTGATGTCGGTCGCGACATAAAGGGCTTCGTCGGCTGTGCCGGTGAGGCCGGCCTGATAGGCGTGCTCCAAGGCGCCGGCTACGCCGTCGACGATGGTCTCAGCCGCAAAGGACAAACTGGCGAGGCGGCCGATTACGCGTTGCACGAGCGGATCGCTGCGCGGACTGGAAGTGCCGGGGATGCCGAAGGCCCGGGTGCGAGGCTGAACGAAACTGATTCCGTCCCGCAACACTGCCCGCGCGATGCCGGCGAGGGTGGCCAGCAGGACAAGCTGCAGGAATGCCTTCTGGCAGGAATTCGCGTTCGGATCCATCGCTGAAAAGCGGCGTATGATGTGTTCCGGCGCGATCTGCACCCGATCGAACTTGGTCGTGCCGCTGCCCGTGAGGCGCTGGCCAAATCCGTCCCAGTCATCCTCTCTGGTCACGCCTGGCGCAGTGGCGGGCACGGCGACGCTTACGCGCTCCTCTCCATCTAGGACCGAAGCCACGATCCAGTCCGCATAGATCGTCCCTGTGCTGTAGTATTTTTTGCCATCGAGGATCCAGCGGTCACCCTCCTTGGAAAGAGTCGCGGTGCTCCCGGTCTTCTCCGTTCGCTCGGCCATCGCATAACCGATCAGGGCACCGTCGACAATTTTCGGAAACCAGAACTCATGCGTGCTCCGGTCCGGATGGCTCAACCGGCCCTCGAGAAAGGCGAAGTGTCCGCGCAGGAGGTGGGAAAGATTGGAATCGGCCTCGCCGAGTTCGACGAGCAGGCGGAAGAGCTGGGGCAGGGTCGCACCGCCTCCGCCATATGACTGGGGAATGCGCACCGCGCCAAAGCCGGATTCGCGCAACCACCCGACGGCTTCGAAGGGCAGCTCCCGGAGTTGTTCCCGGTGAAGGGCGTCCTTCGCGATGCGTTCGAAGACTGGCCGGAAACGCCTCGCTAGTTCGTCGTAAGCCGGAGCGACAGGGGCAGGGATCGGCTCGAGGGCCGGTGGTTCAAGTTCGTGCACACTCATAAATAGGTCCCGGCAGCCCTTAGATCCGCTTGTCCAGCTTCCGCACAATGAAGTTTCCCGTGAACTGGAAGACCTGGACAAAGGCCACGATCAGGAAAATGGTGAAAAACATCACATCCGTCTGGTAGCGATAGTAGCCATAACGGATGGCGAAGTCCCCGATCCCGCCGCCACCGACCAATCCCGCCACGGTCGAGTAGGAGAGGAAGCTGACCGTGATGATCGTGATGGAGTTGGCGATTCCGGAGCGCGCCTCGGTGTAGAGCACCTTCCAGATGATTTGCCGCCGGTTGGCGCCCATCGACTCGGCGGCCTCGACGACCCCGCGATTCACATCCAACAGCGTTTGTTCGACGAAGCGGGCGAAATACGGGATGGAATTGACGACCATCGGCACGGTGGCAGCGGTCGTTCCCAGCGCCGTTCCCACGATCAGGCGGGTGATGGGGATCATCGCGATCATCAGGATCAGGAACGGGAAGGAGCGAATGAGATTCACGGTCCCGTTCAGGATGACGTACAATCGCGGAGCTCCCGCGAATGATCCGGGGCGGGTCAGGTACAGCAGTGTCCCGAGTGGCGTGCCCAGCAGAACGGCGAGCGGGATCGTGATGACCAGCATGTAGAAGGTCTGGCCCAGCGCCTGGACGATGTCTGGCCACGCATGTTGGATGTTATCAAGCATCGGCGGAGTTCGCTTTTAGGGTTGGTTCAGCCTATCGAGGAAGAGGATCGTATCCCCGTATTTTTTCCGGTAGTAAGCCTTCAAGGCTTCGCTCGCGTAGGCCTTTTGCAGCGCCTTGATCTTCGGCGTGCCCGCGAGATCCCTGCGGATCGCCACGATGCCTTTATAGGGCGTGTCCTTTTCGTCCTCGTAGGCGAGCGCGTCCCTTTTGGGATCGAACCCGACCTTGAGTGCCGTGCCGGAGAAGAGGAAGCCCACGTCGACGTCCTCGAGCGCCCGTTGTAACATCAGCTGGTCCACCTCCCGAAACTTGTAGTTGTGCGGATTCTCTGTGATGTCCTTCAGGCTCGCGTGCGTCACCGTGACCCCGTCCTTCAGTTTGAGCAGCCCTTTGTCCCGCAGCATGAACAGCGCGCGGCCGTTGTTGGCTGGATCGACCGGAATGCCGAAGGTCGCGCCATCTGGAACTTGGTCGAGCGACTTGTATTTCTTGGAATAGAGTCCGGAAGGGGTGAAGGTCGTATAAAAGCCCCGTACGATGTTTTTTAAATCGTGGTCCGAGACAAACTGATCGAAATACGGCTCATGCTGGAAGGCGTTGGCATCGGCCGAGCCGTCATCCACCAGCTTGTTCGGCTGCATGATGTCGTTAACTACGACCCAGTCCAAAATGAAACCCTGCCGGGCCACTTCCTTTTTAAGAATGGGGACGATCTCTGAGCCGAAGGCCGCGTCGCTCATGATGAATCGAATGGTCTTATCCTCGTTGCCCCCGGCAGCAGACCCGTCTTTCTTGCCGCCGCAGCCGGTGGCGAGCCCGAGTGCAACGGCGATGAGGAGCAGAGTGGATTTGTTCATGGGGAATCGGTAATGGCCCAGCTAGAAGCGGAACGAAAAGCCCCCGAACACGCCGAATCCGTCGCCCGGAAAGAACACGGCCGAGTCCTTGCCCGCGGCATTGAAGACCGGGCTGACACTCACGACGTAGTGCCGGTCGGCGAGGTTCCGGAAGTCCAGATGCACCTGCCAGCCTTTCTTCGGCGGCGCATAGCCGATCGTGGAGCCGAAAATGACGTATGGGTTGGTGAAAAAGGATTCGGCATAATCGATCCCGTAGCTCGAAGCGGCCTCGGCATTGGCGCCGAGGTAAAAGCCGCTCGGGTGATCATAACGCAGCTCCGCCTGATAGAAATTTTCCGGGATGCCCGGCAGGCGCTTGCCTCCGTAAATTGAGTCATGCTGGTAATGGAAGTCGCTCCACGTGTAGGCCTGCTGCAGCGTCACCTGCTGTTGCGATCCATTGGCTGACGGGTTTGGCGAGGTCCTTCCGCCTTCCTGCCACAGCACGGTTTTCAGCGCCAATTCGATCCCTTGGTGGGTCGTGGGCGTGGCGTTCTCTTCGGCCGTCACGACGGGCGAAACGGACGGGGGCGAAACCACCGCCGTCAGGATTTCATTCTTCAAGTCCGAGTGATAGTAGCTGAGGCTCCACTGGGAAATTCCGGCATCGCCCTGGGTTCCGAATTCCACCGTGGTGGCGGTTGCCGGCAGGATGTCGCGGTTGTAATTCTGCGTCGCCGTCGACCCTCCGGAGAAGGACCAGGCGCTTTCCGGCTCGACGGAGCGGCTCACGTTGGCGAAGACCTCCACGTCGGGGGTCAGATTATAGCGCGCGCCCAGTCGCGGCGCGAGGTAGTAACGGTTCTGGCTGTACTTTCTCGGCCCTGTTCCCTGGGGAGGAAAGCGCGTGTAGGTGATCTGGCTCTCGCGCACGACGTCGATCAATTGAACGCCCGTGGTGATCCAAAGATTCTTCACCACTTCCGAGTCGTTGCTGGCGAGCAGCACGTTGTCCGCTGATCCATTGTAATTGGCCTGCTTGAGCAAAGTGTAGAAGCCAATCGGAGCGCCATGATAGTTGGCGGGCGGTCCAGCGTAGTTGGTGTAGGCGTAGTCCTTAACCCCGCCATTCACCTGTGTCGTGGAGTCCACGGCCACGGTGGTGGTGCTCTGTCCCGCAAACGCGTTGTCGGTCCGGGTGTATTTCAAGCGGCCGGTCAGGTCATCCTGCCACCAATTGCTCCGTTCGGCGCCGTTGATGATGATCGGGTAGTTGTGAAAGACGACGCCCAGCTCCAGCTTCGAATCGGCGTCGATCTTGTACGTCGTCTTGCTTCCGAGCCAGGTCGATCCGGGCTGAATGCGATTCGAATTCGCGATGAGGCTGGCCGGATTGGCCTGCGTCGGGTCCGCGATGAGTTGGGCCTTGGTCAGGGCCCCCGGATTGCTGAAATTCGTGTAGCCGTGGCGCAGATAAAACCGCGTCTCCAGGTTCGGATTGATGCGATAGCCGAAATTGGCCTCCAGGCGGGCGCTCCGCGATTGCGAGTGGACCTGGTAGCCGTGCCGGTCGGAATAGGTAAGGCTCGTGTAGTAGTCGAACTTGCCGTTCACGGCCCCATAGCTGAGCTGTCCTTTGTAGTACCCGAAGCTCCCCGCCTCGACACGCACCTGGTTTCCCGGCGCGCTGATTCCGGTGTTCGAGACGTAGTTGATCGCTCCGCCCAAGGTCAGCGCGCCATAGTCGAAAGCATTCGCTCCACGGAGAACCTCGACGTAGTTCAGTCCGAGCGGTTCGAACAATTCGAAGGGCGTACCGCCCGGTCCCGTCACCGGCAGGCCATCGAACAGGAAAAGCGCGCCCGAGCGGAAAAATCCCGTTCCCCGGTTGAGGCCCGAGCCACGGATTGAGATGCGGATGGCATCCTGGCCGCCGGCGGATTGCGCATACACGCCAGGCTGAAGGGCCAGAACGTCCGCGGCGGTGGAGACGCGGCTTTTTTCGAATGCTTCCGCTGTGACCAAGCTTGTTCCGCCCGGGATCTCGGACAGTACGGCCGCCGCGAGATCCGCACTCGGCGCGGTGGGTGATTGCACGGTTCCTGAGACGATCACTTTCGAGAGTTCGGCGGGCGCCGCTCCACCCGCGGAAGAAGCTGATGCGGAATCGGTGGCTTCGGCGGCAATCGTCGAGCGGGAAAATGATCCCGCAATCATTATGGTTCCAAGCAGCGCGGCCGGGAGCAGGCGAAATTTAAAGTAATTGAACTGCCGGTGACTATTTTTGCTGACCGGCGACGAATCGCCGAAGGAGGAAAGCCCCCCCTGTGATGAATGGAAATTAACGGACATTTTTTTAATGATGGTGAGTGTGGGAATGGCAGGATGTTTCGCCTCCCCGGTTGACCGGCGGATGCATTCGGCCCGGCCTGGAGGCGTCCGTGGGACGACAGATTCCCTCGATCGCACAGCAGGAGCCAGTGGGCTGGGTGAGCGTCCCGGTTGTCCGGACGGCGCTCAAAAAAGGATAATCAGGCTGAAGCGCTTTGCCTTTGATCAACACCGCGCAATCCGATGGCTGCGTAGGCTGCTGACGGACGACAAAACCGCAGGTTAACGGCACTCCGGATGTCCGGCCGCACCACTGTAATCCATATAGAACTAGTAGGGATTAATGTCGCAAGTCAACATGTTTGATTCTGGAAAATCAATAAATTCGCAAGATTTTGCTTATAAATCGGTTAATTAATCTTTTCTCCGACGATAAATGCGAGCGTTGTGATGGATTAGAGCCTTCCCTTCACGGCGCTGCCTCACGTCGACTGACCGGCCCCCTATCCAAAATTGCACGCTAATCGGATCCTTTTCGACCTGTATTTCCCAAGTTCAAAAGCCACTGACCTTTCCCGTGGTGGGCTAACACTTCGATTGCCGGACGAAAATGGCCGACTCTCTATGTAAGTCGGTACAGGCCTCCCAGAAAAGAGCTGCTGAGGCAAAAGATCCGGACAGTCACTGCAGTTTCGGTTCTGATCAGCGAAGGGTTTGCGCGTGCCCCTGCCAAAACCCTTTCTTTTTGCTTTTATCGAAGCATTCATGCTCAGGTAATCTTCGCCGGAACGATCGGCGCCCCTTTTCCTTGGAAACCCCGATCAACCCGTGCGTCCGGCCATCAAAATTGATCATCCCCATCAGAAGCTCGCCAATCCAGACCATGACACTCCTGTGCATTCCGTACTTTGGCCTTTGAATCAGCGGCAAATTGGAAGCCATGGTGATTTTACTGCTCTTCTTCTGCTCCGGTGCGACGGCCTTGGTTTATGAAGTAATCTGGTCGAAATATCTGGCACTGCTCTTCGGCAGCACCATCCAGGCACAAACTGTCGTGCTGGCGGTCTTCATGGGTGGGCTCGCCTTGGGCAATAAATTCTTCAGCGGTCGTGCCGACCGTGCCCGTCATCCGCTGGCCATTTATGGCTGCATCGAAATCGCCATCGGGCTCTATGCGGTTGTTTTTCCCCTCCTCTACCGTGGGGCCGACGCCATCTTTGCTTTCGCCGGCTCCGGCCTGCTGGATCACAGCGTCTGGCTGCTCCTGCTCAAAGGACTGCTCAGCGCCGGATTGCTGGGCGGGCCGACGCTTCTTATGGGCGGCACACTGCCCATCCTGGCAGCCTGGCTGCAGAAGCACACGACCGATGCCGGCCGTCGATCCGCGCGGTTCTACTCGACGAACAGCTTGGGCGCGGTTTGCGGCGCGGGCCTGGCCGGATTTTTCCTGATTCCGGACTACGGCCTGCCGACCACCATCAATCTCACCGCCCTGGTCAACGTGCTCATCGGCCTGGCGGCGGTTCTGATCGCGAGAAAGCCGGCCGCGCCGCTTCCGGCCGTGGGCCAGGATCGGGAAACGCCGCCCACTGGCCAGCCGCAGGCGGCCATCAATCTCTTTCGATGGGCCTGCCTCGTGGTGGCATTGACCGGCGCCGTTTCGATGGGCCTGGAGGTGCTGGCCTCGCGCTGCCTCTGCCTGATCTTCGGTTCCTCCCTGCAGGCCTTCGCAATGGTGCTGATGGCATTCATCCTCGGCATCGGTCTCGGCAGTGCGCTGATTGCATCCCCGCGCTATCGCCCCTGGCCCAAGGGCGTCACGGCCGTCCTCCTGCTTTGTGCCGCCGTGCTGATCGGCGTGGTGGTCTGCAACCTGGTCAATCTCGTGGAGATTTACCGCTATGCACGCAGCGGCTTGAGCACGACGGCCGTGGGTTATCGCTATTACCAAGTTTTTATGTCCGTGATGTCGCTCGGCGTGCTCGGCCTGCCGGCGGCGGCCCTGGGCGCTGTATTGCCACTTTGGATACGAGTTGTGTCGGGCACGTCGCCCCTGCTCGGCGACCGCGTTGGCCGTCTGCTGGCCTGGAACACGCTGGGCGCGGTGGGCGGGGTGCTGATGACAGGGTTCGTGCTGATGCCGGGGATCGGCCTGCGCGGTTCGCTGGCCGCGCTGGCGCTGGTGGCGGCCAGTGCTGCGATCATCACGGCACTGGCGACAAAACAGCGCATTGCCGCCGTGGCCGGGGCAATCGTGGCCCTGGGTTTGGCGATGGTGGCAGCCCGGGACGATGCCGGCTGGCGGTATGCGCTGAGCGCCGGGATGTTTCGCCTGCATGAGACCGATCCCTCCCTGTTTCCCATCGCCGACCGGCTCAAGGTGGCCCAGCTGCTGTTTTATGAAGACGCGGCTGATGCCACCGTGTCGGTCGAGCGCGACGAAGACGGCCCCTCCTCGGAACTGGTCCTGCGCATCAACGGCAAGGCAGACGCCTCCTCGCACAGTGATTTGTCCACTCAGATCCTGCTGGGCCAGCTACCCCTGATGATGAAGCCGGACAGCAAAGACGTTTTCTGTTTTGGCCTGGGCAGCGGGATCACGGCGGGAACCGTGCTGGGTTATCCCATCGGGCACCTGACCGTGGCTGAAAACTGTGAACCCGTGCTGCGCGCCGCGAAGCTTTTCGAGCCTTGGAATCAAGGCGTGCTCACGGACCGCCGTGTCCACCTCTACCGCGAGGATGCGCGAACCGTCCTGAAACTCAGCCCGCAAAAATACGACGCGATCATTTCCGAGCCCTCCAATCCATGGATGGTCAACGTCGGGAGCGTGTTCAGCTACGAATTTTATCGGCTGGCGGCCGGGCGGCTCAAGCCCGGCGGCATCATGACGCAATGGTTCCACACCTATGACATGGACGATGCCACGGTCGACCTCGTGCTGCGCACCTTCGCGACCGTGTTTCCCCATATGGAGATTTGGGATGCCAGTCCCGGCGATATCATCCTGCTCGGCTCGGACCGTCCGTGGAGCTCCGATCCCGAGACCTACCGCCGCGCCTTCACCCTGGAAGGGCCGCGCCGCGATCTGGCGCCCATCGGCCTGACCACGCCGGAGGCGGTCCTCGCGCGGCAGTTCGCCTCGCAGCGCACGGCCTTTGCGGTGGCCGCGCCCGGTCCGATCCAAAGGGACGATTTTCCCCTGCTCGAATACGCCGCCCCGCGCGCCATGTACATTTACAGTGGCCAGCAGGCCCAGCGCCTGCAGCACTTCGATGAGCGCACCTACCAATCCTACATCGCGCCCCTGGAAAAAAACCGCGTGCTGGCACAACTGGACGATGCTGCCTTAAAGGGCATTTTCTGTGATTTTTTCCCCTCGGTGAACCCGGGCTTGCAGCAATTCGTGCGCCTGCGGGTGGAGGGCGAGCTGGCTCCCGATTCACGCCTGCGGTCCATCCCCTGCATTTTTCGCGGGGCGAACGATGTGCTCGTCTTCGAGCCCTCGCTGGCACGGACCAATCCCGTTGTCCAACGCCTCTCCAACGCGGAGGCCGCGCTGGGCAGCAGCTCGGGAAATTGGTCCCAAGCCGTCGAAGAAATCAAAAGCGCGCTCGATTCCGTCCAGGCTTACGATGCCCAGGGCGCGGGCTGGTCGGCGGCTCATTACGCCTACCTGGCCGCCGAGGTGAGTTTGCGCCTCGGCCAGGAAGCACAGGCAAAGGCGCTTGTCTTGCGCGGCCTGCAACTGGAGCCCACTTCAGAGGAGCTTCGCTATCTTTCGCGGATTCTCGTCCGCGAAAAGATCCTGCAGCCAGCGGAGGTTCCTTCCGCTACCGATATTGCGGGCGGCTGATCGGCCCGCGTTTCAGGTTTCAGTCTCGCAACGCGGCGATTTTTTGCTGTGCCTCGCGCCAGATTTTTTTCAGCGCGGCGAAATCCTCGTCACGACTGCGACTCTCGATGACATAATCGAATTTGCCGGCCTCGCGCAGTTCCGTCTCGGCCGTGCGCAACCGGCGCGCGATCTCCTCCTCGCTGTCCTTGCCGCGCCCGGCCAGCCGTGCACACAGTTCAGCCACCGGCACATTGATGAAGACGGTCGCCATGTGCCGGCGCAGCGGGGGATTCGTCGCCGCCACCCGGCGGAAATGGTCCACGCCCTGCACGTCGAGATTGATGACCAGGCTGTGCCCGGCCGCGAGGGGCCCGAGCACGCTCGCGGCCAGTGTGCCATAGCGGTGCATGCCATGAACGTATGCCCACTCGAGAAATTCACCGGCATCGATCTTTTCGTCGAACTGCGCGGATGTGAGAAAATGGTAGTGCACGCCGTCTACCTCCCCCGGCCGCGGCGATCGCGTGGTGGCGGTGATGACGCGGGCAAATCCCGGCGTCTCCGCCACGAACCGGTCGCAGAGCGTGGTCTTGCCCGAACCCGCCGGACCGGCGAGGACAAGCAACACCGCGGTTTCGGCCGGCGTGGTCATCACAGGTAAGTCAATAGGTGAAGGCCACCACGCACAGCAGTAGCCCGTAGCCCAGCAAAGCGCCACCCACCGTGCGCGGCCGGCCACTCGTCGAGAAAAGCCACTGGAAGAAATCCCGCAGCCGCCAGGGCTGCGCGCCCAGCCAGAGCGCAAGCACGATGCAGAGATAGACAAACGCCGTCAGAAGGCACAGCTGCGGATGGTCGAAATTCATGTAGCCCGCCATCAACACCGGCCAGGCGGCAAGCAGTGTGAGGATGGCCAGGCCTCGCACCGCTAGAAAATCCGGCACAAAGAAAAATGCCAGCACCGCCACCAGCGCAAAGCCAATGAAGATCGGCACGCGATAATCCCCAAAATCAGCC
This sequence comes from Opitutaceae bacterium, assembly GCA_035485575.1. GTDB lineage: Bacteria > Verrucomicrobiota > Verrucomicrobiia > Opitutales > Opitutaceae > DASRHD01. The sequence goes on from DATHNW010000033.1 coordinate 68,828, forward strand.
GAGGAAAGGTTCCAGATGCGCTCGAGGAACCACCCCGCGCCGCCATAAAAAAACACGAAGGTCGCGGCGCGCGAACGCGGCAGGGACTTGAACATCGCAATGATGGCTGGCGTGCCGGCAAGCAGCGCCGCGCCGAGAGCGGCGAGCAGCACGCCGGGAAGAAGGGTGGCAAGGAGCAGGGACATGGAGGAGATCGGGAGCTGAGAGTCTAGAGTCGTGAGCCGGAAAGAAAGGCTGAAGTTTGGGGCTCGACTCTAGGCTCCGGACTGTTGACTCCGGCCAACACGATCTCGCCATATAGCGTGCTCACGGTGGCGCGCTCGATGCGCAGCGGCACGAGCCGGCCGGTCAGCCGGTCGCTGGCGTCAAACACCGCCACGCGGTTGCCGCGCGTGCGTCCGGTGAAGCGCCGGCCGGTCTTGTCCCGGCCCTCGACCAGCACTTCCTCGGTTTTGCCCAGGAGTGACTGGTTCCGGCGCAGTGAATTCTCGTGGAGCAGATCGAGCAGGATCTGGTTGCGCTGCTCCTTCACTTCATCGGGCACCTGTTCCGGCATCCCGGCGGCAGGCGTGCCGGTGCGAATGGAATATTTGAAAACATAGGCCATGTCGTAGTTGGCCGCCTCAAACAGCTCGCGTGTCTGCGCGAAGTCCTCCTCGGTCTCGCCCGGGAAGCCGACAATGACGTCCGTTGAGAAATACATGTCCGACCGCACGGCGCGCAGCGCGGCCACGATCTCCAGATAGCGCTCGCGCGTGTAGGGCCGGTTCATCGCACGCAGGACGCGGTTCGAGCCGGACTGCATCGGCAGGTGGACGTACTCGCAAAGTTTCGGCAGACGGCCATAGGCCTCGACCAGGTCCTGCTTGAAACCTCGCGGATGTGGCGAGGTGAAGCGGATGCGCTCGATACCGTCCACCGCATGGACTTTCTCCAGCAATTGCACGAAGGGCGATACGCCGCCGGTATGCTCATAATCGCGCCGGCCGTAGCTGGTGACGATCTGGCCGAGCAATGTGATCTCCTTCACCCCGCGCGCAGCGAGCTGCCCGACCTCGCGCACGATTTCGTCCATCGGCCGCGAACGCTCATCACCGCGCGTCTTCGGGACGATGCAGAAGGCGCAGTCCATATTGCAGCCCTGCTGGATCGAGACAAACGCGCCCACCTGCGGCGGGGCATCCGGCGACTCGTCCTGCGCAAGCACATGGTCGCGGATTTCGTTCTGCGAGCCGGCTTCCGCCGCCAGATCGATGATCGTCTCGCCCACGGGCACGCCGGCCTCGCGCGCGGCGCGCAGGTTGTCGAGATGGCCCGGCACCTGGTGGAATTTCTGCGTGCCGACGATCAGGTCCACATCGGGCAGCTGCTCAAGCAGGTCCGCCCCGCGGTTCTGCGCCATGCAGCCGAGGATGCCGAGGACGAAGTCGGGCCGGCGCCGCTTGCGGGCAAGCGCATAGCCGGCCTTGCCGATGGCCTTCTGTTCGGCTGCGTCGCGCACCGCACAGGTGTTGAGCAGCAGGATGTCGCATTCGGCTTCGTCCGCCACGATGCGATAGCCACGGGCACGCAGCATCGCCGCGACAGCCTCGCTGTCGCGTTCGTTCATCTGGCAGCCGTAGGTTTTGATGTGGACGCGGTTCATCCCTGGCGCGCGCTGCGCGCAGAAGGGTTGTAACTAAACCGGCCGTGGGCCGGGTCAAACGGGATTTCTGTTCGCCAGCCGCAGGCCGAATGCTTTGCTGGGAGCATGGGTCTATTTGACCGCTTCTCTCCCAAAAAGGATTCCCCTCCCGCCCCGCCGGCTGAAGGCGACCCGGCCAGCGGCGGAGGCGTGCCGGCACAGCTCGCCGCGGCGCGCGAACGGCTGGAAGCCAAGGACCTGCCCGGTGCATTGGCCATCTACGAACAGGTGCTCGCCAGCGCCGGTGAGCGCGCCGACGTGCTTGTCGCCATTTCCGGCGACCTCGGCGTCAACGGCCACGTGCAGCCCATCATCGAGCTGGTCGCGCCGCGTTACGATGCGCGAAAACATGGCCCCGCCACCGGCCTGAATGTCCTCCAGGCCTACCTCGCCGCGCGCAACGTCACGGCCGCGCAGCATGTGCTTGATATCTTGTTTTCGCTCAACCGTCCCGAACTCGAAGAGCGCCTGCACGGCTTCTCCAATGCCATCGCCGAGCTGATGGAAGCCGAGCGCCAGGGCCTGCTGCCTGTACCCGCCGGGCTGGATGAAGACTCCGACGTGCCCGCCATCCCGCAGGTCAAGCTGGTCAGCATCAGCAAACCCATCTGGTTCTATGGACTCGAATCGCTGGCCGCGGAAATCCTGCCGCCCAAGGAAGGCCGCCTGCGCCGCGCCGCCTTTGCCCAGCTCGCCCTGCCCGGCGTAAAAAACCTCGACGAAGTCATGGCCCAGCCGGAGGACGAACTCGGCCGCCTTTCCCGCGCCCTGCCGCTATGGTTCGCAGAAACGTTTTATTTTTCGCCGCACTATGCCCCCCATGCCGCCATCGGCCTCATGGACGACGGACAGGGCGGCAAGCATTACGCGCTTTTCGGCACCGAATGGACGACAGAAAATCTCCGCCAGCTGGCCAACAGCGCCAGCGAGCCGATCGACTATGTCTTCACCGGCGCACTTCGCCAGAACGCCGGCGACTACGAACTGCTCCTGCGCGTGTGGGAAATGAAGAAATTCCGCGAACGCAAGACCTTCACGGTGCGATGGACGCCTGCCACCGCCGATGCCGAGCTCGCCAAGCTGCACGAAGCCATCCGCGCGTTTATGGAGTGGACGCCGGAGACGCGCGGCCTCACCTATGCGCCGCCCGCCAAGCCGCGCGCCTGGCTCGATGCGCTCGGCGCCTCGCTCGGACTTTTTCTCCTCGAAAAGGACCTGCTGCCAAAAGACCGCATGCCTTCGCTCGATGCGCTGGCCGCCAGCACCGCTCAGATGGCCGCCAGTTCGGAGGCCGCGGCACTCGCGCTGATCACATTGCGTTCCCGCGCCGCCCACCTCGGGCTGGCGGCACCCGGCGGCGAAGCCACGCTCGCCGACAGCCCGGTCATCGAGCACGCGCGCCACGCCGTCGAGTGAAGCCACCCGCCGGATGCACCGGCGGAAGCTCACGATGGATCGCCAGCCCCGGAAGCCGCGGCCCCTGCGAGCTGCCCGCAGCCGGCGGCAATATCGATCCCCCGGCGCTGGCGCACCGTGCTGGGAAGCGAGAATTCCTCGGCGAGAATTTTTTGAAAGCGCCTTGCGGCCTCGCTGCGCGCGGGCTCACCGGCATAGCCCGCCGTCGGGTTGAGCGGAATCAGGTTCACCTGCGCGGGCAGGCCGCGCAGCAGCCGGCCAACCGCATGGGCATGCCCGGCGGAGTCGTTGCGGCCCTCGATCAGCGTCCACTCGAAAAAAATGCGCCGCTTCGTCTTTTCAGTATAATAACGGCACGCGGTCATGAGCTCGGGCAGGGGCCATTTTTTCGCGACAGGCACGAGCGCGGCGCGCTCTTCCTGCGTCGCAGCATGCAGCGAAACGGCCAGATGCAGTGGACGCGCCTCGTCGGCCAGCCGGATGATGCCGGGCACCACGCCAACCGTGCTGAGCGTGATGCGCGAGGCCGCCAGCGCGAGGCCGCCCTGGTCGCGCAGGATATTCACCGCCTGCATCACGGCATCGTAATTATGCAACGGCTCGCCCATGCCCATCAGCACGACATTGCGCAGGCGATGCGGTTCACGCGCCTGGCGCAATACGCGGGCGACATGCACGGCCTGCGCGACGATTTCACCGGACGTGAGGTGACGTTGAAACCCCATCTGGCCGGTGGCGCAAAAGACACAGCCCATCGCGCAGCCGGCCTGCGAGCTCACACAGGCCGTCACGCGGCCGGTAAAACGCATCAGCACGGTCTCGATCACGCGGCCGTCGGCCAGCGCGAGGAGAAATTTGCGCGTGAACCCGTCGCTGGAGTCGGTCGCATGGACCACCGGCTGCCCATCAAGCGCCGTCTCTGCCTTGAGCCGCGCCAGCACGCGGGCGGGAAGCTCCGGCATGAAATCAAATGAATCGACCAGCTCGAGATAAGCGTAACGCCACAGCCGCGCCGCATGCACCGGACTGAAACCCCAGCGCACGAAGAGGGCGTCGAGTTCGGGCCGGGTGAGGCCGAACACGTCGGTTTTTTCGCCTGGGGAATGCATGCTCAAAAAAATGACTGTATTTTGCCCCACAAAGCATGGGAGCTAAATCGGCGTGACCATGATGCTGTGAGCCTGAATTACCCTGCCGGCCGGCAAAATCCAAGAAATGCACGGTTTTTCTGCAAATCTAGGTGGGACCCCTGCCGATCGGCCCTATTAATAAAATTATTTAACATCGCGCAAGATGATGGCGTTTTTGAGCAAAATAGCGGGAAATCGTTCCTGTTCTGTAATTTATTTTGTTAATAATTAACATTTGCCCGTAATTTGCATCTTCACTAAACACTTTTTTAGCAAAATCGCTTGACCAAGGGCTTCTTTTAGAATCTAGGGGATATGCCCCGGTATGATTAGCTCAGTACTCATCCTCCTAGCCCAAAGCGTGTCGTGGGGACTCATTGGAGCCCTCAGCCTCTTCTTTTGGAAACAGCGCCGCGAAGAAATGAACAAAGTTTCGCCGATACCGATCCCGTCTTTTGAGAACACCGATTTGGGCGCAGCGCTCGCGAGCACGGAGGAAGCCTTGTCATTTCAAGATGCAAATGGCTGCACCCGGTTTCAAAATGCGGCGCATACCGCCCTTTTCGGCAAGAATGCCGTGAATTTTGACGAGGCCTGCCAGCATGGGCGCATTTTCAAGCAGCCGGAAACCGCCGCAAGGCTTACCGCCGCCTCGACCGCCGGCCAGTCATGGCATGGCGAGGTTGAAGTAGCCGCGGTTGACGGCCACACGGTCGCGCTGGAAGCCCACGCCCTGCCCGTGCGCAACCCGCAAGGCCGGCCGGCCGGCGCATTCCTGCTTTTTCACGATGTTTCGACTCAGCGGGAGCTCGATCAACAACGCGAGCGCGAGTCGCGTTTTGAGCGGCTGGACTCCCTTGGTCAGATGGCCGGCGGACTGGCCCATGATTTCAACACCTATCTCACGGTGATGCTCGGTTTCCTCGACGCGGCCCGGACCAGCGGTCCCTTGCCGCCGAAAATCGCCACCTGGCTCGAACAGGCCGAACGTACCGGCTGGCGGGCGCGCGAGCTTACCCAGGAGATGCTGGAGTTCGCCCGCGGTTCCGAACCGGCCAAATCCCCGCTGTGCATGACCGATGTGATTGAGGAGTCCGCCCAGATGGGCGTCCAGGGCAGCACCGCCCAGTTGAAACTTCACCTCGCGGAAGACGCCCGGCATACGGAAGCGGATCCCCGGCAAATCCGCCAGGTCATCACCAATCTTGTCCGCAACGCCGCCCAGGCCATCGGTTCGCGCGAAGGTACGATCGAGTTGCGATTGGAAAACCGCCTGCAAGTCAGCGGTGGCAGCGCTCCCCCGATCCCTGCCGATTTCATCTGCCTGACCATAAGCGACAACGGCCCCGGCATCGCGGCCGACCTGCTGCCGCGCATCTTCGAACCCTTTTACACCACAAAGTCGCGCGGCACCGGCCTCGGCCTCGCCATCACACACAATATCGTGAAACGCCATGGCGGCTTCATCCGCGTCAAGTCCGAGCTGGGTGTGGGCACGTCCTTTGAAGTCTTCCTGCCCGCCCTCGCCACGGTGAAGACCACGCAGACGGCCGCCGCGGCAGCCTGATCGCAACCGGCGGGGCTCAGCCCGCAAACGTGGTCAGCAAGTCGGCATAGATTTTCGCGGTCATTACCAGGTCCCTGACCGGCGTGCGCTCGTCCACGGCGTGATAATTCTCCCCCTCCGGGCCATAGCCGAGCGTGGGAATTTTCAAATGATGCGCAAAGAAATGCATGTCGTTGAAGCCGGTGGACACGCTGAAGACCGGTTGTGTGCGGCGCACGCGGCCGACACTTCCGGCCATGGCCGCGAAGAACGGATGCATGGGGCGCGCGAAGCAGGCGAAATTCTCCGAGATTTTCTCGATGGTGATGCGGCACTGCGGGATTTTTCGCGCGGCGGCGGCGAGAAAGGCGCGCAGCTCGCGCTCGGCCGCAGCGTGGTTCTCGATGGCGATCACCCGGCGATCAAGGGTGAAGCTCGCCAGCGCGGGCACCGTGTTGATTTTCACGCCCGGCCCGGCGGCGAAAACGCCGCCGACGTTGAGCGTGGGCCGCAGGGCCTTGCCTTCGGGAGTGACGAATATCCGGCGGACGAGCCGCTTCTTATAATCCTCCAGCATGAGCACCAGAGCGGACATTTTCTCCAGGGCATTGATGCCGCTCTCGGGCTTCGAGCCGTGCGCCGCCCGGCCGTGGACAGTGACATTGAACCACAGGACGCCGTTGTGTCCGCAGCAAATCGCCCGGCCATCGCCGCCCTCCATGACCACGGCATAGTCGGCGCGCAGACCGGCATGGCGCACCAGCCAGCCGGAACCAAGCGCACTGTCGGTCTCCTCGTCGGCAGTGAACGACACCTCGACATTGCAACGCGGCTGCGTGTGCGTCACGCGCAACGCCCGCAAGGCAAGCAGCAGGCTGGCGATGGAGCCTTTCATGTCAGCCGCGCCGCGGCCGTAAATCCAGCCGCGATCAAGCGTCCCGCTAAAGGGATCGTCATGCCGCCACGCACCACCGGCGGGAACGACATCGTAGTGAGCGTTGAAGTGAATCGTCTTTGCTGCTCCGGCCTCCCAGCGGCCAAGGACATTAAAGCGCGGGAAGGCCTGCTGCTCCGGCGGCAGATGCTTTTTCAGCAATGCCGCCGGCATCGCGAAGCGCCGCGTGGTCAGCCCCAGCTCCGTGAGCTTGCCGGCGAGCAATGCGGTAACGGCCTCGTAGTTTTCGCCGGGTGGATTGACCGTGCGCAGGCGCACAAGCCTTTGCAGGAGGCTGACCTCATCGTGGGCATGACGGTCAAGGTAGGCGGCGGGAGTCAGCGGCATGGCAAAAAATCCGGAGGGCAACCGCGAAAACCAGCCAATAACCAGAACCGGGATGCGCGGCTAAAGCTTGCTGCACTACCGGCGCAGACCCGGCTTGGAAAGACTTAATCATACGCCGGGGCCAAGATGCATGGGGGCGGCCGCCGGTGCGGATCGACCTTCGGCCCGGGCTGCCATATCCCGGGCGGGGAATGCCGGCCCATTTCGCTCACATCTTGACACGATGATTTTTGACACACCAGCGGGAGCCGGGCAGACTGGGAAAATGCCTGCCTACGCCCATCTTCGCCAGGATTACAGTCTGGCCGGTTTGTCCGAAAAGGATCTCGCGCGCGATCCCTTCCGCCAGTTCGAAAAATGGTTTCAGGAGGCCGAGGCCGCGAAAATCCCCGAGCCCAATGCTATGATTCTCGCCACGGCCGGCCGCGACGGACGGCCGTCCACGCGCACGCTGCTGCTCAAGGGACTCGATGGCCGCGGCTTCGTTTTCTACACCAGCTTTGAAAGCCGCAAGGGGCGCGAGCTCGAGGCCAGCCCGCGCGCCTCGTTGCTTTTCCCCTGGATCGCACTCGAGCGGCAGGTCATCGTCGAGGGACCGGCCACCAAAGTCGCGCGCGAAGAAGCCGAGTCGTATTTCCACTCACGCCCACGCCCGAGCCAGCTTGCCGCCTGGGCTTCGCCGCAGAGCACGATTCTCTCCGGGCGCGCCATTCTCGACGAAGCGATGAAAGCGCTCGAAAAAAAATACGCCGGCGCGGAGGTGCCGCTGCCGTTGCATTGGGGCGGCTTTCGCGTCGCGCCGGAAACAGTTGAATTCTGGCAGGGCCGGCGCAACCGCCTGCACGACCGGCTGCGTTATCGTCGCGAGAAAGATGGCGACTGGATCGTCGAGCGCCTTGCCCCATGAGCGTACCCCACGCCGATGAAAAAAAAGCCCCCCAACAGGTCGAAAGCCCGGCGCGCGTCCACCCGGCGTACGACACCGCCGCTGCTGCCTGATGCGCTGCTCGCCCAGGCGCTGCGCGGCTTGGGCGAGGGTGCCTTCCTGGCCGAGCCCAAGGTCCGGGCCGACGGCCTGCGCGTGCTTTTCGCCAACGACCAGCTCTGCACAATAACCGGCTACCGCCTGCCCGAACTCACGGGCCGCGGCCATGCGTTTTTGCACGCCGACCCCGCCGTTCTTGTGCGCCTGCGCCGCTGGCTGAGAAAGCTCCAGCCCGGTTTCACGCTTTCCGGAGAGGGTTATCTGGCCTGCAAATCCGGCGCTCCCATCTATGCCGCGTGGAGCTTCAGTCCTTTGTTTGATGCCCGTGGCCGCGCCGCCCATATCGTCGCCATCTATCGCGACATGACCGACAAGCGCCGGCTGCAGGAGGCCCTCGTGCACGCCCAGCGCCTCGACGCGGTTGGCCGGCTCGCCGGCGGCGTCGCTCACGATTTCAATAATCTGCTCTCCGTCATCAACGGCTACTGTGAGATCCTCGCCGCGCGCCTGCCCATCCATGATCCGTCGCGGCGTGAAATCCATGAAATCCATGCCGCCGGCCAGAAAGCCGCGGTACTCGTGCGCCAGCTCCTCGCCTTCAGCCGCCGCCAGGAGCTCCACCCGCATGTGATCAACCTCAACCGCCTCGTGCGCGACCATGTTGCGATCCTCGGCCGTTTTCTCGGCTCCGCCGGCAAGCTCCTGCTCGATCTCGCGCCCGACCTGCCCAATGTCCGCGCCGACCCGGCCCAGCTCCAGCAAGTGCTGCTCAATCTCACCCTCAATGCCCGTGACGCCCTGCGCGAGAACGGCCGCGTGACCATCAGCACCGCGCTGCGCGAGATCAAGCACAGCCTGAACCGCCGGATCACCGACACTCCCCCCGGCCGCTACGTCCTGCTCTCGGTCAACGACAACGGCATGGGCATGGACGCCGCCACGCAGGCGCAGCTGTTCGAGCCGTTTTTCACCACCAAGGACGCGGGCAAGGGCACCGGCCTCGGCCTCGCCATGGTCTACGGCGTCGTGCAGCAAAGCGGCGGCTATATCCGGGTGCACAGTGCGCCCGGCGTCGGCACCACGTTTGAAATTCTGCTGCCCGCCGTGCGCGAACGCGCCTCCGCCCTGTCCAACGGCCTCCCGGCGCTCCCGGCCACCCGCGGGCGCGAGCCGGTGCTCCTCGTCGAGGAGGACGATGTGGTGCGCAAAATGGTCGCCGGTATCCTCACGGCCGACGGCTACAAGGTCCTGGCCGCGCGCCATGCCGGTGAGGCCCTGCGCGAGGCGCGCCGCCGCGGCCCCGTGCAGCTCCTGGTCGCCCAGCTGGGCGATCCCGCCGGCGAGAACGAGAAGCTGGCCCGCACCCTCTATGCCACGCGGCCCACCCTCCGCGTCATCAGCACCGGCCGCCCGGCCGCCCGGCCGCTCGCCTGGCTCGCGCCGGAACACCAGACCTGCCTGGCCAAGCCCTTCGAGCTGAGCGCGCTCCTGCTGGCCATTCGCGCCCTGCTGGATGCCAAGCCTTAGTCTCGACGGCCGGCACCGCCTCCGCCACAAACCTCGGCGTGCAGCTTTACCTCATCCGCCACGCCGACGCCGTTTCCGAGCGGGAAAACCCCCTGCGTCCGCTCAGCCCGCGCGGCCGGGCCGAGTGCGGCCGGCTCGTGGCCTTCTTTCAGCGCAACGGCGCACTGCATCCCGTGCAGTTCTGGCACAGCCCGCTCGTCCGTGCGTTTGAGACCGCGCGGCTCATCGCCGACGGGTTGAAGCTCGATGCCGCGCTCGTCGAGACGCCCGGGCTCATGCCCGGGGACGATCCGGTCAAGATCGCCACTCGTCTTGAAAATATGGATACAAATATGAGCCTGGCCCTGGTCGGACACGAGCCGCACCTGGCCGCGCTCGCCACGCTCCTCGTGCGCGGCAAGCTGCGCCCCGTGGGTTTCGAATTGAAAAAGGGCGCTGTCCTCGCCTTTGAGCCCTCCGGCGGTGTGCACAAGAAATCCGGCCGCCGCCGCTGGCATGCGCTCTGGCACGTGGAGCCCGCGTTGCTCGGCCCTGCTTAAAGGCATTGCCCCGCCACGGCCGCGCCTGTTAACACCAGCTGCCTTCACCATGGAAGTCTCCCAGCCGCCGTTCGGACGCCAGGGCCTGCGCACGCTGGCAGCCATTGTCTTTACCGACATCGTCGCCTTCTCCGCCCGCATGCAACGCGACGAGGTGAAGACCCTCGCCCTCGTCAATCGCGACTTCGCCGAGATGCGCCGGATGTGCGAGGCCCGCGGGGGCGCCGTGCTTAAGACCACCGGCGACGGGCTCCTGTGCTACTTTGCCAGCGCGGTCGAGGCCGTGGCCTGCGCCTTGGAGATGCAGCGGCATTTTGCCGGACTTGAGAAAAAAATCGCGCCTGACGATGTGCTCCAACACCGCGTCGGCATCCATCTCGGCGACGTGATGGTGCAGGACCAGGACGTGATGGGTGACGGCGTCAACATCGCCGCGCGCCTGCAAGCCGAGGCCGAACCCGGCGGCATCTGCATCTCGCAGACCGTTTATGATGTGGTGAAAAACAAAATCGAATTGCAGGCCACCTACCTTGGCGCCCGCGAATTGAAGAATATCGCCCATGCCGTGCCGATTTACCACATCCTGATTGAGGCCCAGGCCCTCGGGGCAACGGCATCGCCCGCCGCCGCTGTCAAAAAATCCCAGCGTCTGGCCGTCCCGATTCTCGTCAGCGCAGTTGTTATCTTGCTCGCCGCGGGTGCGGCTTTGAGCCTGCGCAAAAAAAACCCGCCCGCCGCGCCGGTCCAGGTTCCTGTTTCCACATTAGCCCCCGCGCATCCGCCGGCGGCAGAAACGGCCAAGGCCGAAAGCCCAAACCCGGCCCATCCCACCGCCGCTTCCGCCCCCGCCGAACATGAAACCAAGGCCCTGGCCGCACGCCATGAATTCATGCAGGAGATTCGGGAACCCTACCTGCTCCGCTATGACTACGATGGCCTGCTGCAGGCCATCCAGGCCGGGAAGGTGAAGGTTGACATGGCCAATCCAGCGCAAGTCCGCCGGAGCATTGAGCACATGTCGGAGATGAAGTCCTGGTTCCTCGAGCGCCTTTCCCATTTTACACCGGCCCAGCCGCTCACCGTGCCGCGCTTTGGCAGCGGCGGGGAAAGCGATTATAAAATCTACGGCGCGCCGTCTGGAAAAATTGCCGTCATTTCCGACGGTGTGCCCGCGGCCAGCGCCTTGTCCGACCTGAAACCGGCCTTTCTCAGCCTGGTTTTGCTGGCCGCCATCCGGAATGATCCCGGTCTTCCGAGCGACGTGCTCCTCGGCGCATCTGCCTTCGCGCGCTTCTACAATCTTCCGGAAATGGAGAACGAGTTGCGGCCGATCGGCAACGGCAGCAAACGCACGGCCAAACCGTGAGCACCGCCCGCTTTTCCAGCCTTCATGTGCTCCTGGGAATGTTGAAACCATTGGGTCGGCCGGCCTGGGGGAAAAGTTGAGCTTTTCCCGCGGGTGCGTTCATTTGCCTGCCTCGGTTACACTGCCTACATGACCCTGCACCTGCTTCCCACGCGCACCGGCAACGCCGCCGAGAACATGGCGCTGGATTTCCTGCTGCTGCAGCGCTACCCCCAGGCACAGGCAGCGCGCTTCCGGCATTATGGGTGGCGCGCACCGGCCTTCACCTTCGGCCTCAGCCAGCCGCTGGAGTTCGTGCGTGCACAGCTGCCCGCCGGGGAGCATTTCGACCTTTGCCGGCGACCAACCGGCGGCGGCGTGGTGGATCACCGCGAGGACTGGACTTATGCGCTCATCATCCCGCGTGGCCATCCGCTCGAGGCCGAGCGCGCGACCCAGTCCTACCGCACTGTGCATGCCTGCCTCGCCGAGGCGCTCCGTGCGCTTGGCTCGCCAGTCGTGCTCAAGGAGCGCCGCGATGAGGAAACAGCCGGCGCGGCGCCCGGCGTCTGCTTTCAGCGCCCGGAGATATTCGACGTGCTCAATGAAAGCACCGGCGCGAAGATCGCCGGCGCCGCGCAAAAACGGAACAAAAACGGTCTGCTTCTGCAGGGCTCCATCTGGAAACCGGCCGCCGGTCCGGTGGACTGGGAGGCCTTTGCGGAAAAGTTCTCCGCCAGCCTGGCCAAGGCGCTCGGCGACGAACCGGTGCCGGCGCCATGGCCCGAGCTCGCCGATGGCGAGGTCGAGGCCTTGATCGAACAATACTCATCGCCCGAGTGGATGGAGTACCGCTGAACGTTAGGCCCCGCGCTGCAGCGTGATCGCGCATTCGAGGTGCCGGGTCTGCGGAAACAGGTCGAACGGCTGCACCGCGCGCAATTCGTAGCCGGCGGCCAGGAAGTGACGCAGGTCCCGCATCTGCGTGGCCGGGTCGCACGACACGTAGACGACGGCGCGCGGGCCAAAGGCGAAAAGTTGCCGCAGAAAGCTCTCATCACAACCCTTGCGCGGCGGATCGATCACCACCGCCGTGTCGCCCGGGAAAAAATCGAGTCCGGCAAAGATCGCCGCTGCGTCGCCGGCGAGGAAGGTCGCGTTGGCAATGCCATTGGCTGTCGCATTCTCGCGCGCGAAAGCAACCGAGGTTTCGCTTATTTCCACGCCGGCTACGCGTTCGAACGAACCGGCCGCCGCCAAAGCGAAAAGGCCGCTGCCGCAGTAGGCGTCCACCAGCAGGCGCGCCCCGCTCGCCGCGGCTTGTCCTCCGACGTAGGCGGTGAACGCCGGCAGAATGAACGGGTTGTTCTGGAAAAAATCCCGGGCGAGGAACCGCAGCTTCAGCGCGCCGACCTCTTCCGTGATGATCTCATCATAATCTGTCGTCACGATCCCGCCCGTCGCGCGCAGCAATAGCGTGGCTCCGCGCGAAAACTCCCCGGCGGTCGCGCGGACCTGCGTCGCGGCACGGACGACGGTAAGTTTTTCGTTGATGGCGTCGGTCGCAATCTCGCAGCGGGGAACGTCCACAATGTCGAACCGCGTGCCCTGGCGCAAAAATCCGATGGGCAAATCGCGATCCGGGCGAGGCGCAGCAAAATGTGGCGTGATTTTAGAACGGTAGCCGAACTCGCGCGGCGAACCAATGACCGGTGCGACCTCAAACACGATCCCGGCCAGATGCTCGAGCAGCTCCGCGACCTGCCGGCGTTTCCATTCCAGTTGTTCGGCATAGGCGAAATGCTGGTACTGACAGCCGCCGCAACGGCCGAAAAGCGCACAGCGCGGCGCCACCCGGTGCGACGAAGGTTGCAGCACGGCGACCAGGTCGGCCTCGGAAAAATTCTTGTGGTTGCGGAAGACCCGGGCGCGCACGCGCTCGCCCGGCAGCGCAAAGGGCACCATCACGACCCAGTTTTCGACCTTCACCCGCGCATTGGCGACGGTCACGCGGCCCAGGCCGAGCCCGAGGTTCGTGAGTGTGGATATCTCCAGCTCAATTTCCTCATGATAGGCAAAGGGGTGCTCGTTGAATTTTTTGCTTTTCACCACAAAGAGACAGAGGACACAGAGAAGGGTTTTAATCGAAAGAATAAATTCTCCGTGTCCTCCGCGCCTCCATGGTTCATAGGTTTCCCATGCCCGCCGAAAAGATCACCAGCCTGCAGAATCCGCGCATAAAACAGCTCGTCAGGCTGCGCGACCGCCGGCCGCGCGATGAGGCGGGTGTGTTTCTCGTCGAGGGCTACCGTGAAATCCGCCGCGCGCTCGAAAAAAAGATTCCCCTGCGCGAACTGTACTTTGCCCCTGAATGGTTTCTGGGTGAAAATGAGCCGGCACTCCTGGCGCAGGCTGAGGCGGCGGGCGCGCAGTTGTTCGAGCTGCCCCGCGAAACCTTTGCCAAGGTCGCCTACCGCGAGCGGCCTGACGGCCTGCTCGCCGTGGCGCCGCAATGGCGGCGGACACTGGCGGACCTCGCGCTGCCGGAATCGCCGTTTCTGCTCGTGGTCGAAGGCATCGAAAAGCCGGGCAACCTTGGCACGATCCTGCGCAGCGCCGACGCCGCCGGCTGCCACGCCATCATCGTGTGCGACCCGGTGACCGACCTTTTCAATCCCAACGTCGTGCGCGCCTCGACCGGCGTGCTGTTTTCGGTGCCCTGCGTGGTGGAGGAAAATCCGCGCGTGCTCGCCTGGCTGCAGGAGAAAAAAATCCGCACCATCGCCACGACGCCTGCCGCCGCGACGCTTTACACCGCGGCCGATTTGCGCGGCCCGCTCGCCATCGTGATGGGCAGCGAGCAATACGGCCTGAGCGAATTCTGGCTGAAGAACGCCGGCCTGCCCGTGCGCATTCCGATGGCCGGGCAGGCCGATTCGCTCAACGTTGCGATGGCCACGATCATCGCCCTGTTCGAGGCCGTGCGGCAGCGGACGATCAAGCTTTGAGCTTCAAGTCCGCCACCAGCTCAGCCGTGCCCTGCGCCATGCTCACGCGAGGCGTATAGCCGAGGTCGCGACGGGCGGCGCCCAGGTCGAACCAGTGGTCCTTGGCCAGTTCAGCGGCAATGAAGCGCGTCATCGGAGGTTCACCGCGCAGCGGCAGCACACGCCAGGCAAATTCGCACGCAGCGCCGAGAGCGGAGGCCGCACGCAGAGAGATGCGTTTGGTGACCGGCGGTTCGCCCAGCGCTCGCAGGAGATTGTTGATCCAGTCCCACAGCACCACCGGCTCGCCGTTGGTGATGAAATAAGCCCGGCCGGCTGCATGATTGCCTGGCCTGTCAGTCCTCAGTTGACGCGTTTGCAGCGCCTTTTCGGCGAGAAGGTGGGCATCAACGGCGTTTTCGACGTGCACCATGTCCACGCGGCTTTTGCCTTCTCCGACCATGCGCAGGCGGCCGGCGCGCGCACGCGCCAACACCCGCGGCACGAGATGCGGATCGCCGATGCCCCAGATAAGATGCGGACGAAGCGCAACCGTACGAAGACCTTCGGAATTGGCGGCCAGCACCTCGCGTTCGGCGATGGCCTTGGTCAACGGATAGGGACTGGGGCAATCCGTGGTGAGCGGGAGAGATTCATCGGCACCGGCCAAGTCCCGGCCATTGTAAACCACGCTCGGCGTGCTCGTATGAATGAAATTTTTCACGCCGTGCGCACGGCAACCGTCGAGGAGCGCACGCGTGCCGAGGACATTGGCGCGGAAGAAATCGGCATAGCGTCCCCACACGTCGACCTTGGCCGCGGTGTGGAAAACAGTTTCGATTCCGGCGCAAGCCGCCCGCACGGCAGCGGCATCCGCGAGATCGGCAGAAATAAAGCGCACCCCGCGCGATGTCAGATCCGGGGCAGGCCGGCGCGCAACCACAGTAACGAGTCGGCCCTGCTCAAGCAGGCGTTCCACCAGCCGGCGGCCCAGAAAGCCGGTGCCGCCGGTGACCAGGACGGACGTCTTTTCGTTTTCCGGCATGTTCATTGGCCCAAGGCCGGCATGAAGCCTTTGGCCGTCGCCGCCCAGCGGGCAAGCGCTAGGCGGTGGATTTTGGCGTTGTGGCGAACATCCACCGGAAATTGCGGATGAAAATAAAACGAATTGATGGCGGCGGTATGCGGATGCATTTGCGCAAGGGCGCGCAGCTCGCGCGCAAAGGCTGCCGCGGCCGCTGCACTTTTAGGCTTCCCCTCGACCACCAGTGCAGGCTGTTGCGCACCACGCGAGCCCAAGCCAATGAGAGCGCAGCGCATCACCTGTGGATGCGCACGAAAAACCTGCTCGCAGGGCTCGGTGAACATCGGACCGGCAGTAGTCTCAACCCGTTCGGCCATCCGGCCGCAGAACCAGAGGCGCCCCCCCTCATCGAAGTAACCGCAATCACCCATGCGGTGCCAAACCGTGTCACCATCCTGAATTTTTGCCGCCGCGGTGGCCTGGGGCAGCGCATCGTAGATTTTGGTGACGACCGGACCGCGCACGATGACCTCACCGATTTCGCCCGACGGCAGCACACGGACATCGGCCACGCTGGCGATGGGCGCTTCGTTGATGGCAATGATCCTGATCGTGAGGCCGGGCAGCGGCCGGCCGACGCAGGCGCCACGCACGGAGGCAGGCTCGATTTCGTCGGCGGAAACCGTGCTGATCGGCAATGCTTCCGTCGCCCCGTAGGGGCTGTGCAGCCGGCCGTTCGGGAGCCATGACCTCGAATTTTTCCAGAGGTCGGCCGGCACGGGCGCACCGGCACAAAGCACGCGGCGCAGGCTGGGCAGGGTGATTTTTTGCGCGAGGCAATGGCTGGCGATTTTGCGCCAGAGTGTGGGCGAGCCAAAGGAGCTGGTGATGTTTTCCTGACGGATGGCCTGCACCATCTTCGCCGGATCGGCGGCGGCGGGCCGGCGCGGATCGAGTTCCGGCACGATGGTCGTGAACCCGAGCGCTGGATTGAAAAGCGCGAAAACCGGCAGCAAAGGCAGATCGATCTCGCCCGGTTCGATGCCATAGGTTTCGCGCACGAGGCGGATTTGCGCTTCGAACATGCCATGCTCATAGCAAACGCCCTTCGGTGCGCCCGTGGAGCCGGAAGTGAAGAGCACCGCGGCGAGATCGGTCGCCGCACCGCCTATAAGAATTTCGAGTTTTGAATTTTCGTCGCTGGGTTGCGAGAGCCGCGCAGTGAGTTTGCCGCTGACGGCGACCCGCATTTCCACACTGCGGAACGGCCTGCGAAAAACATGGCTGAGAATCTGTGCGAGTGGCACGCCGACCAGCACGCGCGGGCGCGAGCGGGCCACGCAGGTAAGAAAATTTTTCCGCCCCATGCCGGGATCGATGATGACGGGGACGGCACCGAGCGCAAAAAGGGCAAAGACCGATGCGATGAGCGGCAGGCCGGGGCGCACCATGACGAGCGCGCGGTCGCCGGGCCGCACGCCCCGGGCAGCGAGGTGCGCCCGCCAGGCAGCGGTCTCGGCGGCGAGTTCAGCAAAGGTAAGCGCAAGGTAGTCGATGTCGCCGGCCCGCGTGCGGCCGCGGGGAATTTTGAGCGCCGGCTGGGCCGGCGCGCGTGCAGCCATGAACGCGAGATGGCGCGCGATATTGGCGGTTTCGACCATTTCGGAGAGGCAGCGCCTACCCTTGCGGCAGCGCCGATTCCGAGCGAAGAAGCGCGGCCTGCCACGGCAGCAGGATTTCGCCAATGCGGTCGGGCGTGCGGATCAATTGGGCAAGCTGCGCGCGATTGGCGATGAGCGTGGGATCGAGCTGCAGCTGCCCGGCGACACGGTCACGGTTGGCTTTGAGCGCATCCTGGCGCGCGACCTCCTCGACCGTCAGCGGGGTGAAATCGCCGTTCCGGCCGCGCCGGCGTGGAAGCGTCTGCGGGTCGCGCGCCAGGCCGGCGCGGACCACTTCCGCCAGGGAGGATGCGAGGTGATCGTGGCGTTTGCCCAGATGGACTGAGCCAAGAATCTCGGCTTCCGTGGCACCGCGGTCGGCCACCTCGGCCATCTTGAGCAGGAGCTCGCTGCTGCAGACTTTGAACGGCGGCACATCAAGGCGCTGCGCGGTGGACTCGCGCCAGTGCCAGACGGCATGGAGCACGGCAAGGCCCTGGCCGCGGAGGCGTTCGCTGCGGCCGATGCGCCAGTCGTTTTCGTCGGGCGGCGCGAAACCTTCAGCTCCCGCGGTGATCTGGCGCTGACATTGCTGTTCGAGCCATTCAAGGCGGCCCAACGCGACCAGTTCGGCGCGAAGGATGTCGCGCAACGCCGGCAGGTGAAAAACATCGAGCGAGGCGTAGTCGAGAAGATCGGCGCTGATCGGACGGCGGGACCAGTTGGCTTTCTGGCCCGCCTTGGCCAGCATGACGCCGAAATGCTGCTCAAGGAGCGGGGCCAGGCCGATGCGCGGACGGCCCAGGAGCTGAGCAGCCAGCATTGTGTCGAAGAGGCTGGTGGCGGTAAAGCCACAGAGGTCGTGCAGCAGGCGCAGGTCGAAATCGCTGCCATGCATGACGAGGTGCTTCCGGGCCAGGCGTGGCCAGAGCGGCGCGAGGTCGAGCGGCGCCAGCACATCGACCAGGAAAATTTCCCCCGCGACAAAAAACTGGAGCAGGCAGACGCGCGTGCGGTAGTGGAAGAGGTTGTCAGCCTCGGTGTCGAGCGAGACCTCGGTCACCTGGTCGAGGGCGGCGAAGAGCGGCGCGAGTTGCGCGGGCTGATTGATGAGGCGGTAGGCGGGCGGAGGGTTCAAAACTGCGGAAGAGTTTTCGGATGGTTTAAAAAAACGGCTTAAGCCCATGCGGTCAAAAACGAATCGCGGGGATATCGCCGGGGCTGTTTTTGCGAATGGAGATGGTTTTTTGTGACTTTTGGCTGAAAGTGTGGCCAATGTTTTCTGCATGAAAGCAAAAATGGCGGTGCTTTGCTCGGGCGGGATGGATTCCGTGACCGCGCTCTACTGGGCGGGGCGCGAGCATCAGGTCGCCGTGGCAGTGAGCTTCGACTATGGCGCGAAGCACAACCATCGCGAGCTGCCATTCGCCCGCGAACACGCGGCCAGACTCGGCGTGCGGCATGAAGTGATCACGCTTGGGTTCGTCAACCAGCTCTTCGCCTCTGCCCTCCTGCGAAGCGGCGGCGAAATCCCGGAAGGCCATTATGAGGGGGTCAACATGAAGCAGACCGTCGTGCCATTCCGCAACGCCATCATGCTGTCCATCGCGACGGGCCTAGCCGAGAGCATCGGGGCCGACGGCCTGGTCATCGCCGCACACCATGGTGACCACACGATTTATCCGGACTGTCGCGAGGATTTCATGCGCGCGATGGGCGACGCCATGCGGCTGGGCACCTATGCGGGGATTAAGTTGCTGCGGCCGTTCATCGCAATGAACAAGGGGCAGATCGCGGCCGAGGGCGCGCGACTGGGCGTGGATTTCGCCCGGACATGGTCGTGCTACAAGGGCGGCGCGGTGCATTGCGGGAAATGCGGCACGTGCGTGGAACGGCGCGAGGCGTTTGCCATGGCGGGACTGCCCGACCCGACCGTCTATGAATCGAATGAGCCGCTGCCGCCCAAACCGGGAAAATGACCCATGCTCATCGCGGAAATTTTTTATTCCCTGCAGGGTGAAGGCGAGCTGACCGGCATGCCGTCGGTCTTTGTGCGCGCCAGCGGCTGCAATCTGCGCTGCACCTGGTGCGACACCCCGTATGCCTCGTGGAACCCCGAGGGCACACAACGGAGCATCAGCGACATCATGGCTGAAGTGCAGAAACATCCGGCGCGGCACGTGGTGCTGACCGGAGGCGAACCGATGATCGCGCCGCAGATGCGTGAACTCGCGGGCGAATTGAAGCAGCTGGGCCATCATGTGACCATCGAGACGGCAGCAACGATCCCACCCGGCGGCATCGCGTGCGACCTGGCGTCACTTTCGCCCAAATTGCTCAATTCCGCGCCCGACACCGGGGCGCACCCGGCCTGGCGCAAAAAGCACGAGGCCACGCGCTGGCAGCCGGAGGTGGTACGCGCCTGGGTCGATGGCTATCCGTATCAGTTCAAGTTCGTCGTCGCACAGCCAGCCGACGTCGACGAACTGGAAGGCATGCTGGAAAGACTCGGCCGCGACATCCCTCGCCACAAGGTGCTGCTCATGCCGGAAGGCACCACGATCGAAGGCCTGCGTTCCCGCGCCGCCTGGCTGGCGGACCTTTGCAAAGCCCGCGGCTACCGTTATGCGCACCGGCTGCACATCGAGCTCTACGGCAACAAGCGCGGGACGTGAAATTTACCGGCACGGTTCTTTACTCCGTAACCGGCATTCTTATGGTCCATGTTGATTTTTTATGATCAAGGATGCTCCTGCTTCACGCGAGACCCTGCGCCATGCCATCAATCTGCGCCTGTCCCTGCTGGGCTGTCCGCCCGTGCAGAATGGTGAAGCGGCCGCATGGATCGATCTCGCCGCGCCGATTTTCGCCCGTCATCGCGAGATCACCCGCCGGCTCTCCGACCGGCTCAGCCCGGTGGATGAACGCATCCAGCGTTTCCTGGAAAGTTACCTCGCCGACATCGGCCCTGCTCCGCAACTGCCGGTGCGCACCTTTGTCCTCGACGAGCCCGGCCTGGCCCGCGCGCTTTCGCTGCCCGCCGATGGCGACGAATTTTCTTCCGCCCTGCTGAAGAGCTACCGCTTGCGCAACGGCGTGCTGCACAATCCGGCCAACGACCGCCGCACCACCCAGGGTGTTTTTCACATCGCCGAGGGCGGGCTGCCCGTTCCCGACGACAAGCTGGCCGTGCCCAAGGCCGTCTTCTCCCGGTTGCTCGATTTCGCGCTGCGGCCTTCGCATGAGCTTCTCCGCCTGCCCTACACCGCCGGGCACACGCGGCAGGCCGAAGCGATGGTGTCGCTGCTCCTGCGTCCACTCGTCGTGCCCGCCGTGCCGGGCTTTACCGGCGAGAAGCGGATGGAGATCCGCTTCTTCGCGCCCGGCTCGCTCGTTTCCAACCTGGACTTCGTCGAGAACATCTTCGGCAACGCCGGCGATCCCTATCTCCCCGAAAATGACGCTGCGCTCGATGTTGACGGCTGGACCGGCCACACCGGTTGCGTCATCCTCGCGCCGCATCTCACCAGCGTGCCCAAGCACATCGCCGGCCTGCCGCCGTGGAACCTCGCGACCCCGCGCCAGCGGCGTGATGGCATGTGCTGGAAAAAAGAGGACGAGCTCTACAACAACGGCTCGGCTTTCAAGCTTTGCGCCCGCGACGCCCGCGGCGTAATCGTCACCATCATCGCCGACAATTACTACGGCTACTGCAAGAAAGAGGTGAAGACGCAGATCAGCTTCGCGGCGAACCTCTACGGATCGGCCGAGGAGGAACACGCCGGCGGCGCGCTCGTCTTCCCGAGCTATGACTTGAGCGACGACTTCGGTGCGTACACCGAGCCGAAGGATTACTCGATTGCCGACGTCGTGACGCGCTACAGCGGCCGCTTTGTGCTTCAGCCGGAAGGTTACGCGCTGGACCGCGAACTGCCCGAGGTCGTGCTCGTGCCGGAGGAAAGCCTCTTCGACCTGCACACGCAAACGGCCTCTTGGGCCGGCGCCGACGGAACGCCCCGCCGGCTCAAGCTGCTCGCCGACAAGGCCTACCTGCGCCCCAGCGGTTATCGCGTGCATATGGAACCTGTCCGCGGCGAACGCGGCCAATGGCGGCTGGTCGGTACCGTGGCGGACGGCCTTTTCTGCCACAAGCCCTGCACCGTCTCCGGCGGCGGCAAGTCCGAGATTTCCAAGGCCATTTCTGACGCCATCCTGCCCGGCCATGTGTTCGTGGCCGACTTTGACCGGGATTTCGATGCCGTCGCCGCCATTCTCGCGCGCGATTTGAGCGACCGGTTCAAGGACCCCTCGCGCCGCACCAGTGACCGGCGCCCCGTGCTCAGCCCGCAGCGCTCGCTCGGCAGCGTCATCAAGCTTTTCACGCCCTCGCGCCGCGAATACATCGATGCCTACAATGCCTGGCTCAAGGCCATCCCCTCGCACATCAAGGAGCTCGTTTTCGTCGTCAAATGCCTCCACAAGCCCGAATGGGGCGACGATTGGCGCCGGCACTTTTCCGTCGATTTGATCAACGGCCGCCCCGGCAACGAACTCAAGTTTCACGGCCGAAAACTCGTCGTGAATACCCTGCGCATCGGCTACGATGCCGACGATTCCTGGCGCGTCTTCAGCCTGCGGCACGATTTCCATCCCGCAGCCAAGGTGCAGATGGAGGACGACATCACCGCCTCCGTCGTCGCGCCCGGGGAGAAGGGCGATGTGTCGCAAAAATTCCTGCAGAATTGCGAAGCCCGCCTCTTCCAGCGACCCGACGAGGCCATCCACCGCGGTTATGACCGGCAGGCCGAGGCCGAGATGGCCAGTCCCGGCAATTTCATCTCCAACTACGAACCCCTCAAGGCCGCGGACGCGCGCGCGCTGGTCGAGGATGCGATCGGCTTTTCCGCCTTCACCAAGCCCATGCAACGCCTGATTGGCGAGGCGGCTGAGGCTGGTGACGGGGCTTCTCCACGCTATTTCGTTTCCTCCGCGCATCCGCGGCTGGTGGATGGCAAGCCGTCCAAAAATCCCCGCTATCTCCAGCTCCGGCCCGACGTGGCCTACCCGCTCAACACGGCACTGGCGGAACTTTCCCAGCGCTTGCGGCGCAAATTACCACCCGGCGCACCCGTGCTTCGGCCGGTCAGGCTCGTCGTGCCCGGCCGCCGCAACAATCCGCCCGAGCCGGGCATCCGCCCGCTCTGCGTCTTCAATCCCATCCACCATCTCGAGCTGCCCGAGCTGTTCATGGAGCTGATCAGCTCGATGACGGGGAAATCCCCCTCTACCACCGGCGCCGGCTCCGAAGGCGCGCTGACCAAGGGACCGTTCAATGCCCTGCCGCCGATCATCGACCTCAATGCGGCCCTGGTCTCGTTCATCCTCACCGGTCACGACGTCTTCATCACGTGCGCCGGATATGTCGGTCCCAAGGTGCGGGTCGACCACGACATCAGTCTGCTCGTGCCCGAGATTTTCTCGCGCATGCTGAATCCCGAGCGCAGCGCCGCGAACCTCATCGCCGACGGCTGCCTTGAACGCTGCACCGATTTCGAGCACGCCGGCAAAAAGGTCCTCGCCAGCCGCCTCGGCTACCGCATCACCACGCGCTTCATGCGCATTTATGCGGGTCGCGTCTTCACCAATCCGCATGCCGTTTTCACCGACGAGATGCTGCGGCCAGAGCTGCAGGACATGGACGTGTTCGCGGACGGCGTGGACAACATCGTCGCCACACACCGCCGCGTGGCCGAGAGCTACTTCAACGACGGCAGCATCGAACTCGCCTGCCCTCCCCTCCACGCCTTGCTGCATATCATGGTGCACGGCCAGCATCAGGGCCTGGGCCTGGAGGCGCCGGCCATCCGCACGCTGTTCACCCGCGAACACCTGCTCGGCAGCGAGTGGTATGCGGCACGGCTGGACGCCAAACAGCGGGTCGATGTCGCGTTGTGGGACCGGCACGTCAAATCGCTCGAACGCTTCTTCGACCAGCCATTCTATGCCGATGTCATCGCGCGCCTTCAGCTGAAGGAACGCCTTGCCCATGCGCGAGCCGAACTCGCCCGGGTTAACTCCGCCACCTATCGCGCCAGTCTCCAAGGCACCATCGGCCGCCAGTTGCTCTGATCGGGCACCGATTTTATTTTAATAAACGGACCTCGTCCCAATCCCTTGGGGTTTTTGCCGTCGCGCGTCAGCCTCAGGCCCGTTCAGGAGGGCAACGCTGCGCAGTTGTTCGCCGGCCAGCCAAAAAGTATGAGCCGACCACCGCCACCGCGGCGATCAACTGGGCAATCAAAGTCTCGAGGGTCGGAAAGATCGAAAACCACAGCCCCATCCAGTCAGGAATTAATTTTGTCAGCCACGGGATGGGTGTCGTGGGAATCCAGCCGGCCAGCTGCATTTCCTGCGCTTGCTCTCCGACCATGACCAGCAACACCACACCGAGCATGATTCCGGTCAGGACCAGCATCTTCCGGTAGGGAAGGCGGCGATGCGCCACAAAATTCAGCACGGCAACAAGGGCCGTAAAGGAAAGACCCAGCAGCGTGCCCCAAAGCACCACCCTTCCGCCCAGCTTCAAATGGTAGCTTTGCAGAAAAAGCACCACCTCAAAGCCCTCCCGATAGAGCGAGGAAAAACCCAACAGCCCCAGGCCCGACAGAAGACGTTTCCGGCAGCCTGCACAGACGTTCGGTTCTTCCAGAAGCTGGCGCTTGCGCCGATTGTGCAGCGAAATCCAGCCGCCCCAGTAAACCTTGTGGAAAAACCAATTCATGACGACCAGCAACACGATCACGGCCAGCAAACCGGTGCCGGCTTGCAGCGCGAGAGCCGGAACCTGGCCGCTCAGATCGCTCACGATGCCCACCGCAATGAACCAAGTGATCAACGTCGCCACAAATCCCAAACCCGCGCCAACCGCAATGGGACGCCGATGCATCCGGTCGGTTCCAACCATGCTCGCGGTGATCGCCGAAAGAACCAGAATGCACTCCAACCCTTCGCGAAACACCAAAATACCGATGTCAAGAATAGCGGCCCCGCGGGTCGTGTCCGGTGCAACCGGATCAGGGTTTCCATGGGCTGAAATGCCCTGCCAGGCGAACACCACCACCAAAGCCACCGCTGCCGTTATCAGCACTCCGCGCAAGACCCCACGCGCAAGCGAGCGGCCACCTCTGGTAGTCGGAACCCCTGTTGCTTGAATGGGTAGGGTGATGGATTTCATCAAAACGGGCAGTGATTAAACGGAGACTCATTCTCATTGACCGACAACAAAAAACTTCTTGTCAGCCATAAAAACGACAAAACATATTTATTAATAACATCTTCGGCATAAAAAATTTCGCGTAATCTGCAATGCGCTGAAAGCCCGATCAAAATGGCTGCGGGGTCCAGAAAGAAGCTGTAAGCGTTATCTTTCTGCGACCGTTCGGCGGGCTCTGACGGGACACTACCAGCCTGTCAACGACGGCGCCGCTTGATGCCAAGTTGGGCCACGGTAAAGCGCACAAGGCCTTCGAGCCGCTCGACTTCAGCGGGTTCGAGGCCGTCTTTGCCTTTGAGTGCTTCTTCCGCGCGCTTCATGGCCGCCTCGACCGCGTGTTCGTCGATTTTTTCCTCGGTGATGGCCGACTCCGCGAGAACAGAGACCTTATCGCCGGCGACCTGGGCAAAACCTCCGCCGACGATCAGGAATTGCGTGGTGGTGCCCTTGATCACGCGCAGTTCGCCATAGCTCACCTGTGTGAGCAGCGGAATATGGCCGGGCAGGATGCCGACCTCTCCCTCGACGGTCGGAATGACCACGCTGTCGATCGTGTCGGAGTAGACCTGCGCTTCGGGCGTGACGATTTCGAGCGTGAGCGACATGTGAAAAATTACTTCTTCGAGGTAGCGATGACTTCGTCGATGCCACCCTTCATGTAGAAATCGCCCTCGGTGACGTCGTCGAGCTGGCCATCGAGGATCATCTTGAAGCCGCGCACGGTGTCCTTGACGGAGACGTATTTACCGGGCGAACCCGTAAAGACCTCGGCCACGTGGAACGGCTGCGAGAGGAAACGCTGGATTTTGCGCGCGCGATACACGGTCTGCTTGTCCTCGGGCGAAAGTTCGTCAAGGCCGAGGATGGCGATGATGTCCTGCAGATCCTTATAGCGCTGGAGGACGCGCTGCACTTCGCGCGCCACACGATAATGTTCCTCGCCGACAATGTCGGCTTGCAGCGCTTTCGAAACCGACGCGAGCGGATCGACCGCGGGATAAATGCCGAGCTCGGCGATGGAACGCTCGAGCACGATGGTCGAGTCAAGGTGGGCAAAGGTGTTCGCAGGCGCCGGATCGGTAAGATCGTCAGCCGGCACGTAAACCGCCTGGAAGGACGTGATGGAGCCTTTTTTGGTCGAGGTGATGCGCTCCTGCAAAAGGCCCATTTCGTTGGCGAGCGTGGGCTGGTAGCCGACGGCGGAGGGGGAGCGGCCGAGCAATGCCGACACTTCAGAGCCGGCCTGCGAGAAGCGGAAGATGTTGTCGACGAAGAGCAGCACGTCCTGGTTTTTCTCGTCGCGGAAATACTCGGTCATGGCGAGGGCCGAGAGCGCGACGCGCATGCGGGCGCCCGGGGGTTCGTTCATCTGGCCGTAAACCAGCGCGACCTTCGACTTGCTGAGGTCCTTCTGGTCGATGACGCCGGCCTCGGACATTTCGTGGTAAAGATCATTGCCTTCGCGGGAGCGTTCGCCAACGCCGGCAAAGACGGAATAGCCGCCGTGCGCCTTGGCGATATTGTTGATCAGCTCCATGATGACGACGGTCTTGCCGACGCCGGCGCCGCCGAATGCACCGACCTTGCCGCCCTTCACGAAGGGACAGATGAGGTCGATGACCTTGATGCCGGTCTCGAGGATGTTGGCCTTCGTGTCCTGGTCGACCAGCGCGGGAGCTGCACGGTGAATCGGGTATTTTTTATCGAATTTCACCGGGCCTTTGCCGTCCACGACATCGCCCGTGACATTGAAGATGCGGCCGAGGACGCCTTCACCGACGGGTACGGAGATCGGCGCACCGGTGTCGGTCACGGACATGCCGCGCTTCAGGCCCTCGGACGAGGACATGGCGATGGCGCGCGTGACTCCCTCGCCGAGGTGCTGCTGCACTTCAAGCGTCAGCTGCTCGGTCTTGCCGGCGACGGAAAACTCGACGGTGAGCGCCTGGTAGATGGGCGGCATGGCGTTTTCGGAGAACTGCACGTCGACGACGGGGCCGATGACTTGGACGATTTTACCGGTGTTCATTTTTTTGAGAATGGAAGGGGTTAGGCGGCCGTGAATTGCGCGGCGGCGATCTCGAGGATTTCCTGAGTGATGGCGGCCTGGCGGGCCTTGTTGTATTCGAGAGTGAGGTCGCCGAGGATCTTGGTGGCGTTGTCCTTCGCGGTTTTCATCGCGACCATGCGGGCGCTGTGCTCGGAGGCCTTGGCCGAGAGGACCAGCTGATAGATGTAGCGATTGACGTAAAACGGCAGCAGGGCCTCGAGCACCGGTTGCGCGCCCGGCTCAAAAAGCATTTGCTTCGCATCGGCCGCCCCAGCGGCCGCCGCGCCGCCGTGGCGCCGCAGGTTGTCGATGAATTGGCGCAGGTTGTCGAGCGGCAGCAAGGGCCGGCAGATCGACTCCTGGATCAGCGTATTTTTAAAGCGCGGGTAGATGATCTCGATGGTGTCGACCGCGCCTTCGAGAAACTGCTTGGTCATGAACTCCGCGACAACCTTCACCTCGGCGAAGGGCACGCGGTCATGCACTTGGAAACTGGCAACCAGGTCGCGTTTCGTACGGCCGAGAAACTGCGCGCCTTTGCGGCCGATGACGACGAACTTCGCGGGCGTCTTGATCTCGGCGGCGAGCTTGAAAAGGTTGCCGTTGAGCGGACCGCAAAGACCCTTGTCCGTCGTGATCAGCAGAATGCCGCGGGTCTTCACCTCGCGGCGCGCGAGGAACGCATGCAGGGATTCGTCCACGTACGGCGCAAGCGAGGCGAGCATGTCGGCCATGAGCTGCGAATAACGCCGGCCGGCGAGCGCCGCCTGCTG
Organism: Opitutaceae bacterium; assembly: GCA_035485575.1. GTDB lineage: Bacteria > Verrucomicrobiota > Verrucomicrobiia > Opitutales > Opitutaceae > DASRHD01. Next base: position 96,050 of record DATHNW010000033.1, read on the forward strand.
GGCCTTCTTCATCTTCGAAGCAGCCACCAGCTCCATCGCCTTGGTGATCTGGCGGGTGTTCTTGACCGACTTGATGCGGCGGCGGATGTCGCGGGTGGAAGCCATTACGAAAAGGCGTCAGATTTCAGGCGTGAATTGCGAAGCGGGCCGGCTCAAGCGGTGAACGAGGCTTTCCATTCGTCGCAGGCTGCTTGGAGTTTGGCCTCGAGGTCCTTGTCGAGGGCGGCCTTGGTGCGGATTTCGGTGAGCAACGCGTCTTTGCGCGTCGTGAAAAACGATTTGAGCGAAGCGGCAGCCTCGACGACTTTCTTGGTGTCGATGGCGTCGAACAGGCCCTTCTGCATCGCGAAGAGCACGGCGACCTGCAGCTCGATGGGCGACGGACTAAAGGCGGGCTGCTTGAACAGCTCGACGATGCGTCCACCGCGTTCGAGCGTGGCCTTGGTCTTGGCATCGAGATCGGAACCGAACTGCGCGAAGGCGGCGAGTTCGCGGAACTGCGCCAGCTCGCCCTTGAGTTTGCCGCCGACCTGCTTGGTCGCCTTGATCTGCGCGGCGGAGCCGACGCGCGAGACCGAGAGGCCGACCGACACGGCGGGCCGGATGCCCTGGTTGAAGAGGTCGGTCTCGAGGAAGATCTGGCCGTCGGTGATGGAAATGACGTTGGTCGGAATGTAGGCCGAGACGTCGCCCGCCAGCGTTTCGATGATGGGCAGCGCCGTCAGCGAGCCCTTGCCGTCGAGGCGCGCGGAACGCTCGAGCAGGCGCGAGTGGAGATAAAACACGTCGCCCGGATAAGCTTCGCGGCCGGAGGGCCGCTTCAGGATGAGCGAAATCTGGCGATAGGCGACGGCGTGCTTGGAAAGATCGTCATAAACGATGAGCGCATCCATGCCGTTTTCCATGAACCATTCGCCCATGGCCGCACCGGAATAAGGCGCGATGTACTGGTTGGCTGGATTGTCGGCGGCGGGCGCGGCGACGATGATCGTGTATTCGAGCGCGCCGGCCGCTTCGAGCGCGGCAATGGTGCGGACGATGTTGGAGTTCTTCTGGCCGATCGCGACGTAGATGGAGTAAACCGGGCGGAAATTCTTGTCGCCCGAGGCCAGGCCAACCTTGTTGATCTTCGCCTGGTTGATGATCGTGTCGATCGTGATGGTCGTCTTGCCGGTGCCGCGGTCGCCGATGATCAGCTCGCGCTGGCCGCGGCCGATCGGGATCATCGAATCAATCGCCATGATGCCGGTGAAGAGCGGCTGCGAGACGGACTTGCGGACGATGATGCCGGGGGCGATTTTCTCGACGGGATAAAACTCCTTCGAATCGATGGGGCCCTTGCCGTCCACGGGGCGGCCAAGCGCATCGACCACGCGACCGAGCAGCGGCCGGCCCACGGGGACCGAGAGCAGACGGCCGGTGGTCTGGACCTCGTCGCCCTCCTTGAGCTGCGAGACGTCGCCGAGGATGACGCAGCCGACTTCGCTTTCCTCGAGGTTGAGGGCGATGCCGATGGCGCCGCCGGGGAACTGCACCATCTCGTTGTACATCACGTCGGAGAGGCCGTCGATTTTGGCGACGCCGTCGGCGACGGCGCGGATGGTGCCGGTGTTTTTCTTGACCGTGGCGGTCGAGAGCCGGGCGATTTGCTGTTCGATTTGTTCGAGGACGGTGCTCATTCGGAAAAAAGGCTGGGGCTGGTGGGTGAGGAAAAACTTCAGACGGCGGCGAGCGCGGCAAGCTGCCCGGCGACCGAGGCTTCGTAAACATCGTCGCCTACGCGGACGCGCAGGCCGGCGAGGAGGCTTTTGTCCTCGCGCGCGGACGCCGTGACGGGGCGGCCGTATTTTTTCGTCATCGCGGCGGCGATGGCCTGTAGTGCCGGTTCGGATACGATGCCGGCATGCTCGACGAGGGCGCTGCTCTTCGCCAGTTCGGCGGCGATGAGCCGGTGGTAGGCCTTGAGCACGACCAGAGGTCCGGCCGGCTTGTGCTTTTCAACATATTCCAGCACCCCCGCCACACGTTCGGCGGAAACTACGCCGTCAACGACGCTCAGCTTGAAAAGCCGGCGGGCGAGCTGCTGGGCATGCTTGGCGTGGGACGACATCAGAGAAATTCAGGGCCTCAAACCGAAGTGGTGAGCTCGCGGGCGGCTGAGTCGTTGTAGCGGGCGCGATCGGCCTCGGAGAGCTCCTTGGCGAGGACGCGCTGCGTGGTGGCGACGACCAGGCGGGTGATCTCCGTGCGGGCGTCGGCGAGCATTTTCTTGCGCTCGAGCTCGATGGCCTGCTGCGCTTTGGCGATGAGGTCATTGGCCCGCTCGGTGGCGGCCTGCTGTTCGCGCTCAGAGAAATCCTTGGCGGCCTTGCGCGCCTCCTCGATGAGCGTGGCGGCGGCCAGCTGGGCGTTTTTGGTGATGGCGACGCTCTCCTGCTGGGTGGCGTCGAGCCGGGCCTTCATCTCATCGGCGTACTTGAGACCGGATTCGATCTTCTGCTGACGCTCGTCGAGCGTGGCGATGACCGGCTTGAAGGCGAAACGCCAGAGAATGAAGGCGACCACGCAGAAGCTGACGACCTGCGCGAGGATGAGCGGCACACTGATGCCGAAATCGGTGAAGATTTTGGTGACGCCACCAGCAGCCTCGGCGGCGGGCGCGGCAGTTTCGGCGAAGACGAGAGGGAGCATGGGAGGAAAGAGTCCGCGCCGCCTCTGCAGCGGCGCGGAATGGAAGAATTACTTGCCGAGGAAGAGGGCGTAGAACGCGACCGCTTCGGCCAGCGCCATGCCGATGATGGCCTGCACCAGAATCTGCGTCGCGGCGCCCGGGTTGCGGCCGACGGCTTCGGCGGCCTTGAAGCCGACGAGGCCCACGCCGATGGCGGCGCCGAGGCAGCCGAGGCCGCCCTGGATGCTTCCGGTAACTTCAGCGATAACTTGGATCATGTTGGGTTGGTTTTATTGGTTGGATTGCCGCCGTCCGCACGCTTGGCACGGTCCCAGCGGGAAAGGGTTAGCTCAATGGCCCGCGTCCTTGTGGCCGCCGTGGCTGGACTCATCATGATGGCCATCGCCATGGTTGCAAAGGAGGCCAATGTAAACACTGACCAGCAGCATGAAGACGAATGCCTGCACAAAGCCGATGAGCATTTCGAGGAAATAGAACGGCACCGGCAGGCCCCACTTTTGGATGCCGCTCATGGCATGCATGAGGTTTTCACCGCCGAAAATATTGCCGAACAACCGGAAGGAGAGTGAAATCGGGCGGAACAGGATCGAGACGATCTCAATCAGGCCGGCTGCGAAGAAGATCAGGAAAAGCGGATAATAGATGAAGGCGGGGGTTTCCTTCTTGCTGGCCTTGTTGCCGAAGATGTCCTTCAGGACCACCATCGGGCCGGCGTAGCGCATGATGAAATAAAACCACGCCACAAACGCCACCGTGGCGAGAGCGATGGTGCCGTTCATGTCGGCATGGGCCGGCCGGACAAATTCCATCCATTCACCGGTGGCATGGCTTCGCATGTAAACCGTGCCGACGCCGGGAAAAAGGCCGCTCCAATTCTGGATCAGGATGTAGGTGAACAGCGTGAGCAGCAGCGGGAAGGCATAGGGCGCCACTTTCCGGCCGACAATGGGCGAGATGAGTCCGCGAATGCCTTCCACGAGATTTTCCACAATGGCCTGGCCGCGCGAAGGCACGAGCTTCGGCTTTCTGATGGCCAGCCGGACAATGATGATGAAGACGGCCGCCACGGTCCAGCTCGTGAGCATGCTGTTTGTCACCGGCAGCGGGCCAACGTGAAACAGCGGCTCGGCGATCGGCGCCACGCCGGTTTCACCCGCGAAGGCCGGCGCGCTCGTGGCAGCCAGCAGGAGCGGGAGAGAGAGAAGTTTGTTGAACCGTGACATGAACGCGCGGAGGCAGATGGAGAGCTTTAAAAGGATAACTTGGTAGGCTGGGAGCCCTAGGGGCGTCAACCCCTGAAAATTACGTTACCTAATAGCCATGGCGGTAATTAGCCACAACGTTAACCAACCTTGGACAACTTATGACGCCGCCGTCCGCTCGGCGACCAATGATTGGTAGGCAGGCGCCCGTTGCTGAAAGACGGTGGATTCTTCGAAAGGCCAGGGCGCAGCAGGGTCGAGCCGCCAGGCGGAATGGGCGGCCAGAACCGCAGTGGCTTGGGTGAAATAACCGCGGTGGTCGGTGCGAAAATAAAAACGCATCCCCTGCCCCGTCCGCATTGCAAGCTCTTGGAGGAAAGAGGATTGAAGCAATCTGTTCTTATGGTGGCGGCGCTTGGGCCACGGATCGGGGAAAAGCATGAAAATCGCCCTAAAACCCGCGTCCGCCGGCAGAGCCGCGAGGAAATCAAGCGCCTCGGCGTGAAAAAAATGCAGGTTGGCCCCCGCGGCGCGGTCCCGCTTGCGGACAGCCCTCGCGATACGCTCGGCGCTCACGTCAAAGCCGAGGCAAAACTCATCTGGATGCGCCGCAGCGTAGGCGGTGAGAAAATGCCCGTGGCCGCAGCCGATTTCGCAGACGAAGCGCGCCGCCGGAGGCAGCACGCCGGCGAGCGCAGCGCGCAGGTCGGCGCGGCGTTGGGCGACCAGTGCGAGATGCGCAGGGCTGGGGGCGGCGGTTTCCACGGCGAGTATTCACAACGCAAAGACGCAAGTGGCGCGAAACGCGAGCGCGGGTTGGAAAACTTTCCGCCGGCGCCGCCAAAATACCCCGGAACCTTTTCAAAATCTCCCCGCAGGATGGCCCGGACACCGCAGAAGAGGGTCCCCTGCCCTGCGGGTCACGGAAAAAGTTCTCAGGCGGGCGCGCGGGTGGGCAGGCTGAAGAAAAAGGCCGTGCCTTTGCCGATTTCGCTCTCGACCCAGACGCGACCGCCATGGAGCTGCACGATGTGCTTGACGATGCTGAGGCCGAGGCCGGTGCCGCCTTTCTCGCGCGAACGGCCCTTGTCCACGCGATAAAAGCGCTCGAAGAGATGGGGCAGGTCCGCCTCGGGAATGCCGGGGCCGTTGTCGCGCACGCAGGCCTCGATCTCGCCGTCGCGCAGCCGCGCCGACACGTCGATGTGCACGCCGCGCGGCGTGTACTTGAGGGCGTTGTCGAGCAGGTTTTCGAAGACCTGGGTGATTTTGAGCGGATCGAGCAGCAGTTCGCCGATGGCGGGATCAAGGGCGAAACTGATGTTGTGCCCGGCGGCGGAGGGACGCGCACGATAGTCGTCGATCAGGCCCGTGATGAGCGTGGCAAAGACCGTGGGCTCGCGGCGCAGGCCCGGGTTGATGGATTCGAGGCGCGAGAGAGTGAGCAGATCTTCGAGGAGCGAATTGAGACGCTCGGTGTGGCGCTGGATGGTGCGCAGGAATCGCTCGCGGTCGTCGATTGGCATGTCGCGATGGCCGTCCACCAGCGTCTCGATGTAGCCCTTGATGACGCTGAGCGGCGTACGCAGCTCATGGGAGACGTTGGCGACGAAATCCTTTCGCACGGCCTCCAGTTTTTTCTGATGGGTGATGTCGTGGAGGACGAAGAGCGCCCAAGGGCCGCGCTGGTCATCGAGCGGCGGAATGAGCGTACCCGTGACCTCGACCGAAGTGGTCGCAGCGCCCTCGGCGAATTCGACCTCATGCTGCGGCCGGGCGCGGTTGGCGCGCACCGCATCGACGTAATTGAGGAAGGCAACGCTGTGCAGGACGAGCTCCAGCCGCTGGCGCATGATGTTCTGCGCGCTGGGAAAGATGGCCTGGAGGGCCTTGTTCGCGAGGAGGATGTAGTTGTTGGCGTCAACGATCAGCACGGCCTCCTGCAGGCTGCCAAGCGTGGCTTCAAGCTGGGTGAGCTGGCTGGTGCGCTGCTGCTGCAGGCGATTGAGCTCGGCAATGAGATCGTTGGCGGTGCGCGTAAGACGGGCGTCATCGTCGTCGTCGTGCGATTCATCCCGCAGAAAGGGTTGTTTCTGAAGCAACGCCTGCTCGAGGTTGCGCGTGGCGACGCGGTGGCGGCGCAAACGGAGCAGCGCCATGGCCAGTCCCGCGGCAAGCGCCAGCGTGACTAGGTAGAGCATGCCTCGGATTTGCGCTCGGCCATGCGGTACCCGACCCCGCGGATGGTCTCGATCCAATCAGCCTCGGCGCCGAGTTTTTCACGGAGCCGGCGCACATGCGTGTCCACCGTGCGTGTCTCGATCTCGGTTTCGTAATTCCAGACGTTGATCAGAAGGTGTTCGCGCGTCTGCACGCGGCCACGGCGCTCCATAAGGAGATGCAGGAGCTTGAATTCGGTGGCCGTGAGATCGAGGACTGTGCCGTTCACAGCCACCTCGTGGCGGTCGACATCGATGACGATCTGGCCGACTTGCAGGCGGCGCTCGGGCGGCGGGGCGCCCTCGGCAACGCGGCGGAGGATGGACTGGACCCGCAGGACGACTTCCTTCGTGCTGAAAGGCTTGCTGAGATAATCGTCGCCCCCGGTCTCGAGGCCGGCGATGCGGTCGGCTTCCTCCGCCTTGGCGGTGAGAAAAATGACCGGCACGCGCTTGAGCTTCGGATCGGCGCGAAGCATGCGGCAGATCTGAATGCCATTCAGGTCGGGCATCATCACGTCGAGGATGACGAGGTCGGGCAGAAAACTGCGCGCGAGGCCAATGCTGCTATTTGGATCGTTGAGGGTTTCGACCTGAAATCCCTTCGCCTTGAGATGATAGGCGACGAGCTCGGTCACATCCGACTCGTCATCCACTACCAGGATTTTTTTTGCCTTGGGCTCCGACATGGCTCCGAGTTTAAGCAGCAGAAGGGCGGATGCTAGCGAATTTACGGCCGTTGCCGGATTGTTACGAATGCCACGATCCTGTGACGAAAGCCTCAATTTTGCTCCGATGCGGTCCCGGCTTTGCGCGCCGATTCGATAAGTACCATCAGAATGCTGATATCCGCCGGGTTCACCCCGCTGATGCGGCTGGCCTGGCCGAGCGTGTAAGGCCGGGTCTCGGCCAGTTTGAGCGCACTCTCGCGGCGCAGGCCGCGCACGTTAAGATAATCAATGGCCTCGGGGATGCGAATCTTCTCCACCTCGCGCAGCTTTTCGATCTGCCGCAGCTCACGCGAGAGATAGCCGCGATAAGCTACACGATAAAGCGCTTCCGCGCGCACCGCCGGGGATTCCTGCAGAAATTCCGGTGGAAACACCAACTCCCCTGCCCCGTCGCGCCGGACCAGATCACCAAAAGTCTTTCCTTGATAACGAGTTAATTCAAAAAAATCAGCCCAATATTCAATTTGCGCCTTTTTTTTGGCGATATTCGTTAAACGGTTTTCAGACAATAATTTATAATTTTTGGCGTGATGCAGAAGCCGCAATTCGGCACTGCCATGATTAAAGAGCAGCCGGTGCTCCGCCCGGCTAGTGAACATGCGATAAGGCTCGTTGGTGCCCTTAGTTACGAGATCATCAATCAAAACACCGATGTAGCCCTCGTGACGCTGAATAATAAGCGGTTCTTCTCCCCTAACCTTTTGCACCGCATTGACTCCCGCAATAAGACCCTGGGCTGCTGCTTCCTCGTAACCTGAAGTGCCGTTGATCTGGCCGGCAAAAAACAGATTTCCCATCTTGCGCGATTCAAGGGAAGGAAAAAGCTGGGTCGGGGGCGCAAAGTCATATTCGACCGCGTAGGCCGGCCTGAGCAAATGCGCCTTTTCCAAGCCAGGCACGCTGCGCACCATCTTTAGCTGAACATCGAATGGCAGGCTCGTCGAAAGGCCATTGACGTAGTATTCATTGGTGTTGCGCCCTTCCGGCTCGAGGAATAGCAGATGGCGCGGCTTGTCCGCAAAGCGAACAAATTTGTCTTCGATGCTCGGGCAATAGCGCGGCCCTACCCCAACGATCTCACCGCTGTACATTGCTGATTGATGGAGATTTGCGCGAACAATCTCGGCCGTTTCGGCCGTCGTATGCGTCATCCAACAGGAAACTTGATTGGTGCCTGGCTGCCATCCAATGCGCCCCTCGCCCGTTTGTTCCACGTGGAACAAATTCCCGTCGTCACGGGTGTCGTGAAAGGCAAATGGCGTTGGTTTTGCGTCGCCCTTTTGCTCCTGCATCTGCGTAAAATCAAGGCTGCGGCCCAACAATCGCGGCGGCGTACCGGTCTTCAGCCGTCGTAGTTCGATGCCGGCTTCCTCCAAGCTTCCCGACAAAGTCCGCGCACTGAAATCACCCAAGCGTCCGCCTTCGTTTTTGTTTTGGCCAATATGCATCAGGCCACGCAAAAACGTGCCAGTGGTAATGATCACGGTTTGCCCGAGAAAATCGATATCGAGATTTGTTCGGCATCCGATCACTTTACCGCCTTTGAAAATCAGCCCGGTGACCGTAGCCTGGAAAACCTGCAGATTAGGCTGCAACTCCAAGGTATGCTTTAAGCGAAATTGGTAGGCTTTTTTATCGCACTGGGCTCGCGGCGATTGAACTGCCAGTCCTTTGGACTCATTAAGCAGCCGAAACTGAATTCCAGTGAGATCCGTATTGATGGCCATTTCGCCGCCGAGCGCATCGATCTCCCGAACCATCTGGCCCTTGGCTTGGCCGCCGATGGCCGGATTGCAGCTCATCTGGGCAATCGTGTCGATGTTGCCGGTCAAGAGCAGGGTGGAGGCGCCCATACGCGAAGCCGCCAGAGCGGCTTCCACGCCAGCGTGACCTGCGCCGCAAACGATGACGGCAAACGGTATCTCGTTGTATATCATCAACTTAAATCACTGAAAAGCAAGAGCTTACCGTGATTCAAGCGCTCGCGCAAGGGCGTTCATTTCCCGATGCAAAAAGTGGCAAATAACCGGTCGAGCATCTGTTCATTATCCACTTTGCCGGAAATTTGCCCGAATGCGTCCAAGACTCCGCGGAGATCGCTGGCCAGCAATTCGGCCGGTTCGTTCGCCACCAGCTTGGTACGGGCGGCCGCAAGGCATGCCTTGGCCCGGCCAAGCGCATGGGCGTGGCGCGCGTTGATGGCGATGGCGTCTTCGCCGGTTTCGGAACGAAACGCATCGGCCTTCGCCGTGATGGCGGCACGCAATTCGTCGAAGCCAGCCCCCGTGAGCGCGGAAACGCGAACGATGTCGAGCCCGGCCGGCGGCGAGGGCAGGGCGGAAGGCGCGAGATCGATCTTGTTGATCACGGCCAGCGTGATGGCCGGCGCGAGGCGCGCGGCCAGGACGGCGGGCAGGGCGGGGCAGGGGCGCGCGGCGTCGAGCACAAGCAGGATCAGGTCGGCCTCGGCGGCGCGTTCCAGCGTCTTCCCGATGCCGAGCTGCTCGAGCCCGGCCGCCGTCGGGTTGAGCCCGGCTGTATCAATTAATCGGATACAATGTGCGCCGAGAGCCGCCGGTTCCTCGAGAAAGTCGCGCGTCGTGCCCGGCTCGGGGCTGACCAGGGCGCGCTCGCGGCCAAGCAGGCGGTTGAGCAGGCTGCTTTTGCCCGCATTGGGTTCGCCGACGATGACGGTCTTCACGCCGGTGCGGAGCATTTCGCCATAATGGCTGGTGGCGAGGAGCCGGTCGGTGGCCCGGGCCAAGTCTTCCAGCCCCCGCGCGAAAACCTCCCGGTCCTCGGGCGGCAGATCCTCCTCGGGAAAGTCGATGTAGGCCTCGATCCGCGCGAGCAGGCCGAGCAGGGCGTCGACCAGCTCCTGCAGGCGCCGGCCGAGCGCGCCGCGCAGCTGCTGGTGCGCGGCAGCCAGGGCGCGTTCGCTGCGCGCATGGATCAGGTCCATCACGGCCTCGGCCTGGCTGAGGTCCATCCGGCCGTGAAGAAAGGCGCGCTGAGTGAATTCGCCCGGCGCGGCGGGGCGGCAGCCGCGCGCAAAGAGATCCTCGAGGATTTTTTGCGCGATGAACGGGTTGCCGTGGCAGGAAATCTCCAGCGCATCCTCACCGGTATGGCTGCGCGGAGCCTGAAAAACCGTGAAGAGCACTTCGTCCACGAGATTGCCGGCGTGATCGCGGTAATCCGCCTGGCGCGCATGGCGGGGCGGGGGAGCGGACCCGAAAATCTCCGTGGCGAGCGCCGCGGCGCGCGGTCCGCTCACCCGCACGAGGGCGAGCGCGGCCGTGCCGGCCGGAGTGGCGAGCGCCGCGATGGTGTCGCTGAAAACAGGCATCGCCCCAAGCAACGCCGCCCGCGCGTCATTGCCAAGGAAAAGCGCGGGGTGCCCCTGCCGGCGGCGGGCTTATTCCGCCGATTCGCCGCCGGTGATGACGGCCCCGCCAGTGACGTTCACTTTCTCAAGCACGGCCTTCGCGATTTTCTCAGCCAATTCGGGCTTTTCTTTCAGTGCTGCCTTGGCGGCGTCGCGGCCCTGGCCGACAAGCGCGCCTTCATAGGCGATCCACGCGCCTTTCTTTTCGAGAATCTTATGTTCAAGGCCGAGGTCGAGGAGCGAACCGATCTTCGAGATGCCCTCGTCGTACATGATGTCGAATTCCACCTCCGTGAAGGGTGGGGCGACCTTGTTTTTCACGACCTTGATCTTGGTGCGGTTGCCGATGACCTTGCCCTCGGGGGTCTTGATCTGGTCCTTGCGGCGGATGTCGATGCGGATCGATGAGAAGAACTTCAGCGCGCGGCCGCCCGACGTCGTTTCCGGGCTGCCGAACATGACGCCGATCTTTTCGCGGATCTGATTGGTGAAAATGCAGACGCAATTCGTCTTGCTGACGACGGCCGTGAGGCGGCGCATGGCCTGGCTCATGAGGCGGGCCTGCGAGCCGACGGTGGCGTCGCCCATCTGGCCGTCGAGTTCGGCCTTGGTGATCAGCGCGGCGACGGAGTCGAGCACGATGATATCGATGCTGTTGGAGCGGATGAGCGTCTCCATGATGTTGAGCGCGTCCTCGCCGCTGTCGGGTTGGGAAACGAGGAGGTCGTCGAGGTTCACGCCGACGACGCGGGCGTATTTCGGATCGAGTGCATGCTCCACGTCGATGAAGGCGGCGAGACCGCCCTTTTTCTGCGCCTCGGCGATGACGCTGAGGCAAAAAGTGGTCTTGCCGGAGGATTCCGGGCCGTAGATCTCGATGATGCGGCCCTTGGGCAGGCCGCCGACGCCGAGGGCGAGGTCGATCGCCAGCGAGCCGGTCGAGAGCGTCTCGATCTTCATCTTCTGGTTGCTGCCGAGGCGCATGATCGAGCCTTCGCCGAACTGCTTGGTGATGGCGGAGAGGGCGAGCTCGATGTGCTTCTCGCGCCCAGGGGAGGCGGGCGCGGCGGCTTTGGCGGTGGCTGTTTTGGACATGGCAAAAAGGCGGTTGAGGGTTGAAACAAAAATCTGGTGCGCAGGCTGGAGCTTTCCCCGGGCGAGGCAAGCGCACAGCACGGAACCGCGCGTTTTACGCGGCTCAGTGCGGCGGCGAAGGCGCTTTGAAGACAAACGCGAAGACCACTGCAAGCAGGATCAGCCCGAAACTCACCGCGTAGTTCCACGTCAGCCGCTCGCGCAGCACCAGCCACGCAAAAACGACGAAAACCATCAGCGTGATGACTTCCTGGATGACCTTGAGCTGGTAGCCGCTCAGGCCGTTGGCGAAGCCGATGCGATTGGCCGGCACCTGGAAGCAGTATTCAAAAAAGGCGATGCCCCAGGACATGAGGATGACGACCCAGAGGGATTTGCCCTCGAAGACCTTGAGCCGCAACTGGCCGTACCAGGCGAGGGTCATGAAAATATTCGAACAGGTGAGCAGAAGGATGGTTTTCATTTTTTGTAGCCGTAATAACCCTGAAACCACTCTACGAACAGCCGCAACCCCTCCTCGAGCGGTGTCTTCGGCACGTAGCCGATGGCCGCGTTCACGCGCTCAAGGTTTGCAGATGTGGCAGGCACGTCGGCGGGCTGGGGCGGCAGCAGATTGATTTGCGCGGGGCGGCCAAGCAGCTGTTCGAGCATGCGCACGAAAAGCAGCACCTCCACCGGGCGGTGGTGGCCGAGGTTGAACAGACGGAAGGACGGGTTCGGCAGGCTCGCTGCGGAGGGAGCCGATCGCCCGGCTGCCGGGTAGAGCAGGGTTTTCAACACACCGTCGACCACGTCGCCGATGAAGGTGAAATCGCGCTGCTGGCGGCCCTCGGCGTAAAGATCGATCGGCCGGCCTTCACAGATGGCCTGTGCAAAGAGGGTGGGGGCGGTGTCTGGCCGGCCCCACGGCCCGTAGACGTTGAAGAAGCGCAGGCCGGTGAGGTTGAGGCCAAAAAGGTGCGCATAGCTGTGCGCCATCACCTCGTTGCTCTTTTTCGTGGCGCCATAAAACGAGAGGGGGTGGCTGGTGTCGTCGTCCTCCGCAAAAGGCACTTTCGCCGTCGCGCCGTAAACGCTGCTCGACGAGGCGAAGACGCAGTGCTTCGGCGGGTGCGCGCGGCAGGCCTCCAGGACATTGCAAAAGCCGACGAGGTTGCTCTGCACGTAGGCCGCGGGATTTTGCGCGCTGTAGCGGACGTTGGCCTGCGCGCCAAGGTGCACCACATAGTCGGGCCGGAAGTTTTTGAAAATCCCGCCGAATCCCGCCGCGTCCGCAAAATCCGCTTTCATGAAACGAAAGCTCTCCAGCCGCTCCAGCTCCGCCAGCCGCGCGCGCTTCAGCTCGACCGAGTAATAATCACCCAGGTTGTCGAGGCCGAGCACCTCGCAACGCTGCGTGGACGCAAGTCTTTGGCAGACATGAAAGCCGATGAAGCCAGCCGCCCCGGTCACGAGGATTTTCATTTTGAGGCGTGCCTACCGCATGTCGCGCAGGGGGGCTAGGAAAATCGCGCCCGGGCGCCCTGTGAAAAATTTCCAAACTTCCTCTTGAATGCCCGCAATCCGCTCCTATAGGTTGCAACACTTTTCACCTCGGTCATCGTTCTTGCATGAAGATCAAAGCCTATCTCAAACCGTCCTGCGGCTGGTCCAATGGCGTCCGCGCCATCCTGCGCAAACACAATCTCCCCTACGATGACATCGATATCATCAACAACCGCACGAACTACGAGGAGATGGTGCGCAAGTCCGGCCAGCCCCTTTCGCCCTGCGTCGAGATCGACGGCGTCATGCTGGCCGACATCTCCGGCGAGGAAGTCGAAAACTACCTCCTGGCCAACGATCTTGTGAAACCCAGCGATGCCGAAGCCGACGCGCCGACCAACGCCGCCTGCTCCGACGAGGAACACGCCAAAATGGCCACCAAAACGATCCGTTTCTTCTGACGCTGAGAGCACGCCGCACATAATCCTCCCCGGCCGCTCTCGCGTTAACCGAGACCGGCCCTTTTTTTGCCCGCGCATCACGCCGCCGCCCACCTTCCGACCCAACACCAGCCCGCTTCCGTCATGACCAAGCCCATTCCCTCGCCGCTTTACCGTTCCGATTTCGAGCACGACGCGTGCGGTGTCGGCTTCATCGCCAAGCTCTCCGGCGAGCGCAGTTATGACGTCATCAACCGCACGATCGCCGCGCTCAAGTCCCTCGCGCACCGCGGCGCCATCGACGCCGATGCCGTCACGGGCGACGGCGCGGGCCTGCTCACCCAGGTCCCCGTCGAGCTCCTGCGCGAAACGCTGGCCAAGCAGAAGAAAACCCTCCTGCGCGACGCCGACCTCGGCGTGGGCATGATCTTTTTGCCGCGCACCGACGAATCGGCCCAGGTCGCCTGCCGCAAGATCGTGGAGCAGTCCGTGAAGGCGGAGGGCCTCACCTTCCTCTGCTGGCGCGACGTGCCCACCGACGACACCTGCCTCGGCCGCAAGGCCATCGAGACCAAGCCGCTCATCGTGCAGGCCCTCGTCGCACGCAAGGACGACATCAGCGACGACGAGTTCGAGCGCCGCCTTTTTCTCGTGCAGAAGGTCGCCGAACGCCGCGCCCTCGAGACCAAGATCGAAGGCTTCTACATCTGCTCCTTCTCGTCGCGCACCATCGTTTACAAGGGGCTGCTCAACGCCCCACAGGTGCGGAAGTTCTTCGACGACCTCAAGTCGCCGAAATTCCTCACCTCCTTCGCCATTTTCCACCAGCGCTACTCGACCAACACCTTCCCGCAGTGGCATCTCGCACATCCGTTCCGCATGCTCGCGCACAACGGCGAGATCAACACCATCCGCGGCAACCGCTACCTCATGCGCGCCCGCGAGCGCAGCACCGCCTACGGCGTGTGGGGCGAGCGCTTTTCCGACCTGCGCCCGCTCGTGCAGCCGGACATGAGCGACTCGGCCTCGTTCGACAACGCCCTCCAGCTGCTCACCCTCGGCGGCCGCTCACCGCTGCACGCGTGCCTCATGATGATGCCGCCCGCGTGGGAGAAGGACAAGAAGCTCTCGCCGGAGGCGCGCGCCTTCTTCCGCTACCATTCCTGCATGCTCGAGTCATGGGATGGCCCGGCCGCCATGGTCTTCACCGACGGCCGCATCGTCGGCGCCGCACTCGACCGCAACGGCCTGCGCCCCGCCCGCTACAAGATTTTTGACGACGGCTACGTCATGCTCGCCAGCGAGGCCGGCCTCGTCTTCGACTGGCCCGGCAAGGTCATCCGCAGCGGCCGCCTCGGGCCCGGCCGCATGCTCGCGGTCGATCTCGTCGAGCACAAGTTCTACACCGACGAGGAACTCAAGGCGAAGTTCACCGACCAGCCGCACTTCCGCACTTGGTGCGACGAGCACCTCGTCAACCTGCACAAGTTCGCCGCCGACAAGCCGGCCGCTCCCGCCGTCGCACCCGCGTTCCTGCAACAGGTCGCCTTCGGCTACGACTCCGAGGAGATCGAGCTTGTGCTCACGTCACTCGCCGAGGGCAACGAGCCCACCGGCTCGATGGGCGACGACACCCCGCTGGCCGTGCTTTCGCGCCGCCCGCGCCTGCTCTACACCTATTTCAAGCAGCTCTTCGCGCAGGTCACCAACCCGCCGATCGACTCCATCCGCGAAAAGTCCGTCATGTCGCTCACCATGTTCCTCGGCGGGCGGCTCGGCCTGTTCGAGGAATTCCCCAAGACCAGCGGCTTTGTCGAAATCGACTCGCCACTGCTCAGCGAACGCGAGCTGGCCGCGCTTTTCGACGTGCCTTTCCTGAAGAACCGCGTCGTGCGCCTGAACGCGCTCTTCGACGCCGCGGCCGGGCCCGACGGCCTCGAGGCCGCCGTCAAGGACCTCGCCCAGCGCGCGCAGGCCGCCGTCGAGGCCAACAACGCCAAGCTCCTCATTATCTCCGACCGCGGCATCTCGGCCGAGAAGGCCGGCATTCCCATGCTCCTCGCCGTCGGCGCCGTGCACCAGCAGCTCGTGCGCGCCGGCCTGCGCCTGAAGTGCGACCTCGTGGCCGAGACCGGCGAGGCCCGCGACGTTCACCATCTCGCCTGCCTGCTCGGCTTCGGCTGCAACGCCGTGCATCCCTACCTCGCGCTCGACGTCGTCACCGACCTCGCCGCGACCAGCAAGACGTCGAAGCCCGTCGCGCCCGAACAGGCGCGCAAGAACTACAAGGACGCGCTCGACGCCGGCCTGCTCAAGATCATGGCCAAGATGGGCATCTCGACGCTGCTCAGCTACCGCGGCGCGCAGATCTTCGAGGCGCTCGGCATCAGCCACAAGGTCATTGACGAATGCTTCTACGGCACGCCGTCGCCCATTGGCGGCATCGACTATCTCCAGATCGCCGAGGAGACGCTGCGCCGCCACCAGCGCGCGTTTGCCCCGCCGGCCGCACCCGCCGAGGCGCCAGCCGACGCCGCTGCGCTGCACAACGAGGGCTATTATCGCGTGAACAAGAAGGGCGACGGCGAGTTCCACGGCTGGAACCCGAAGATCATCGCCGCGATGAACAAGTTCACCAAGAGCGGCAGCGCCGAGGATTTCGCCGGCTGGAAGACCAACGCCGATGACCATCAGCCCGTCGCGCTGAAGGATTTGCTGAAACTCCGCTTCGGCGCCCGCCCGCCCGTGCCCATCGAGGAGGTCGAGTCCATCGAGGAAATCCGCCGCCGCTTCACCACCGCCGGCATGTCGCTCGGCGCGCTTTCACCCGAGGCCCACGAGACGCTCGCCATCGCCATGAACCGCATCGGCGGCAAGTCCAACAGCGGCGAGGGCGGCGAGGACCCGCGGCGTTTCTCCCTGCTCGAAAACGGCGACAACGCCAACAGCGCCATCAAGCAGGTCGCGTCCGGCCGCTTCGGCGTCACCGCCGAGTATCTCGCCAACGCCAAGGAAATCGAAATCAAGATGGCCCAGGGCGCCAAGCCCGGCGAGGGCGGCCAGCTGCCCGGCCACAAGGTCTCGCCGCTCATCGCCCGCCTCCGCCATTCCGTGCCCGGCGTCATGCTCATCTCGCCGCCGCCGCACCACGACATTTACTCCATCGAGGATCTCGCGCAGCTCATCTTCGACCTGAAGGAAGTGAACCCGCGCGCCAAGGTCTGCGTGAAGCTCGTCTCCTCGTCCGGCGTCGGCACCGTCGCCGCCGGCGTGGCCAAGGCCTACGCCGACGTCGTCCTCATCTCCGGCCACGAAGGCGGCACGGGCGCCTCGCCGCTCGCCTCGATCAAGAACGCCGGCTCCGCCTGGGAAATCGGCGTCGCCGAGGCCCACCAGGTGCTCATGATGAACGGCCTCCGCGGCCGCGTCGTGCTCCGCACCGACGGCGGCATGAAGACCGGCCGCGACATCATCATCGCCTCCCTGCTCGGCGCCGAGGAGTTCAACTTCGGCACCGCCGCGCTCATCGCCGCGGGCTGCGCGATGTTCCGCGTCTGCCATCTGAACACCTGCCCGGTCGGCGTCGCCACCCAGCGCGAGGACCTCCGCGCGAAGTTCCGCGGCAAGCCCGAGAACGTCATCAACTACTTCAACGCCATCGCCGAGGACGTGCGCCAGTACCTCGCCAAGCTCGGCTACCGCACGCTCAACGAGGTCATCGGCCACACCGAGCTGCTCGAGCAGACCGACGATCCGTCGAACCCGAAGACCCGCCTGCTCAACCTCGGCGGCCTCCTCCACAATCCCGACCCGACCGGCGAACTCGACCGCTACCACACGCGCGAGCGCAACGAGCGTTTCGGCAGCGAGGGCTCGCTCGACGAGGCCATCCTGCAGGAGGCGCGCGACGTCATCCTCGGCAAGAGCGCGCGCCTCGTCGCCCGCTACGCCATCACCAACATCAACCGCGACATTGGCACGCACCTCTCCGGCCAGATCGCCTACCAGCGCGGCAACCACTCGCTGCCGTCCGGCACCATCGACCTGACCTTCACCGGCAGCGCCGGCCAGAGCTTCGGCGCGTTCCTCGTCGACGGCATCCGCCTCACGCTCAACGGCGAGGCCAACGACTACGTCGGCAAGGGCATCGCCGGCGGCGAGATCGTCATCCGCCCCTCGCGCAGCGTCGCCTACCCGTGGCACGAGAACGTCATTATCGGCAACACCTGCCTCTACGGCGCCACCGGCGGCCTGCTCTTTGCCGCGGGCCGCGCCGGCGAGCGCTTCGCCGTGCGCAACTCCGGCGCCACCGCGGTCGTCGAGGGCCTGGGCGAACACGGCTGCGAATACATGACCCGCGGCCTCGCCGTCATCCTCGGCCCCACCGGCCGGAATTTCGGCGCCGGCATGAGCGGCGGCCTGGCCTTCGTTTACGACGAGGCCGGCGACTTCTCCGACAACATCAACCCTGCGATGATCGGCCTCGAACGCCTCAACAACGAGGACGAGATCGGAAGCCTGAAGAAGCTCATCGCCGTGCACGCGCAGCTCACCACCAGCCCGCATGCGAAGAAGCTGCTCGAAACCTGGGAAACGACCGTGGCCAAGTTCTGGAAGGTGATCCCGCATCCGCCGACCGCCGAAACGCCGAAGCCGTTCTATCAGTTCGACGCCGTCAAGCTGCCCGTGGGCGTGTGAGCGTCGACGACGACACGGACTGGGCTTTATGCGAAAAATACCTGCAAAAAATCAACTGAATTAAGGCGAATAATATTGTTCGGCGAAGAAAGAATTCTAGTGCACGACGCCATTTATCAAAAGCTCGTTGATTTTGCAAAGACCGCGAAGCTCACCTTCTACAGCGAGATCGCTCCACTCGCCGACCTCTCGATGGATCTTCCGGAGGATCGAGCCAAGATTTCTGAGATCTTGGAGGAAATAGGACGACATGAAGAGAAAGAAGATCGACCCATGCTCACTGCGATAGTGATTCACGCAGGCGGAGACAATAATCCCGGCAACGGCTTTTTCGAGCTAGCCAAGAGCCTCGGTAGATATGGAGGCTCCAAGAATGAGCAACGTCGAGTTGAGTTCTGGGTAAAGCAAGTAGCAGAGACGCACGCGTTCTGGCAGAAAAAGCCGAACCAGTCGCTACAGCCAACGCCGCCGAGCCGGCGTGGCTGATCTCAAACGTTCGGCAAAGAAAATGAAAATCACCGAACCTTGGATGGGGTCTCAATATTCATGCGGCGGTATCAACGGAAAAAAGATCTTAATTGTTGGCGAATCTGCCTACAAGAGAGGCGGCTATCCGGCTGAGTATGATGAGTCGCGCCACACACTTGCCCTTGCTGCCGATGCGATTGGCTATGACGAAGGCCGAGGGTATTGGAATAAGAGTCGTTTTTACACGCGCATTGCTCGAATATTTGGATATAATCCGCATAGCTACGAAAGTCGGAAGGCTCTTTGGCATTCATTGGCTTACTGTAATTTCATTCCAGAGATATTATCCGGCCCGAGAATAAATCCGCAGGCGAGGCATTGGGATTTAGGAAAACAGTCTTTTCCGGAAGTGCTGAGATTGACTGGCCCTGATATCGCCATTTGCCTCAGCAAGAGGATGTGGGTTCATATCAAAAAGTCAGGAGACCTTGAGATAGAGCGTGAAGACAAGTTTTATGCCCGAAAAGCTGGTTTCGACCTGAAAGATGGTTCCGCGATACCGTTACTCAGCTTTAAGCATCCCACAGCTCCCGGATTCAAATGGGTGCATGTGAAAGAGATATTAAATGAACAAATCACCGGAGCCGAACCAGTCGTCAGAGCCAACGGCCCCGAGCGGCCACGGCTTATCTTGAACGTTGGGCAAAAATGAAGAAGACCGACCTCAGGGACTTCTTGGATGGCTCAACGGTCCGAGCGCAGTCATGGGGATCCGTCGTTGAGCGATATCGTGACATTCCCGCCGCCGCTCCGCTTGTTCGCCTCGCCGTAGCAATTCGCGACTGTCGTTATGCGTCGTTGTTGTTTCCAGTCACATCGATGTTCGACATCCGGATTTATCAGGTGCCCGACACTCGGTTCTCGCGCGAGTGTCTGATCGTTCGCTTCGACTTCGAAAAGAAAGAGTTCGAGATGGAGTATTTGGAGCATCACGAGATAACACCGCACTGGAAGAAGCGCTGCTCGATCGAAGAGTCGTTCAGCGCTTTCATTCACTTTCTCGCGTTAAAGAATTGGTTTCCCGTGCATGAAATTCCGCGCGGAGTGTGGACATGCGAATGAAGACAAAGCTCGGCCAATCAACCAGCCCAACGCGGACCG
Organism: Opitutaceae bacterium; assembly: GCA_035485575.1. Classification (GTDB taxonomy): domain Bacteria; phylum Verrucomicrobiota; class Verrucomicrobiia; order Opitutales; family Opitutaceae; genus DASRHD01. Next base: position 115,629 of record DATHNW010000033.1, read on the forward strand.
GCTGGGGCGGTTTTGGCCCGTTCGGACAATCTCAGGGCTTAAGCCGCGCTTGTCCCCGCATAGGTCGTCCCTAACGCAGGTGAAGAAAGAAGATTATGAAATCTTCAGATCCCTTTCCCCGATTTCAGCAAATTCGCTTTGTCGCTTCGCATTGGGAGGAAAAGGCACAAAAGGCATCGAACGCGTTAATGAAATCTTAACTGTTTGTCTTTGGGTTTTAATTACCCGGCAGCCATCAAACGGAGTAGGTTTGGACGCAGTTGAAACCCGTCCGTTAACAATCGAACTCATTGTTCCGCCATGAAAAAATTACAGATCATCGTCGATCGCGCCCATCTCGATTCAGTCGTAGACATTCTGAATGAAAATGCCGTCCGCCATTTCACCGTAACCGAACTCAAAGAATTTGGCCTGGGAACCCAGGCGGCCGTATTCCGCGGTCAAGCCTGCAACAGCAGGTTCAAGGTCAGAGCCACGGTCGAAGCGATACTTCCCGCAGAAACGGTCCAGGATGTGGTCGCCGCCTTACGCAAGGCTGTGCCGCCCGCGCAGCAGCTGGAAGTTTACGTCAGCCCCGTTGAGAGCGTGGACATGACCGTGCCAACGAAGTCTTCTCTCCTGGCCGAAGCCGGGGTGTGAGCTCAAATCGCCGGCCGCAGCCGCCGCTCACTCGTAGCGCGCGCTGCGGCCAAAATAGTTGAGCAGCAGGATTTCCTTCCACACGCGGTAACGGCCTTCGTAGGTGATCTTGCCGTGTTCGTCGCGCTGGCCGCGAGGAAAGAGGAAGCCGAGCTCGGTGTTGACCTGCTCCAGCTCGTACTGCTGGGCGTTGAGATCGGAGAGCGGGTCGGTCTGCCAGGGAAGGACGGCTTCGCCGGCGCGGCCCACACGCGCGCGGTGGCGGGAGACAAGGCGGGCCAGCGAGCGGCGGAGGGGATTGCGCTCGACCAGCCAGCTCTCCGGATAAAAGCCGCCGAAGGGCAGGTAGAGGTTGTCCGTCACGTAGCGGAGGCCGCCCACGGTCTGCGAGGCGAGGCTGTAGCAGACGGTGAGCATGCCGTTGGCCTGCGGCAGGAAGGTGATCTGCAGGCGGATGAGCGCATCGGCGTCCTGATACACCGAGGTGCGCAGATAAAGGTTGCCCCCTACCTCCGCCTTCAGCGCCTGCACTTGCTTGAAGCCATGGGCCCTCAGCCAGTCGCGCACACGCAACAGGCGCGGCAGCGTGGGCCACTCCTCGCCGCTTTGGTTGGCCACGAAGTGAGGAAAGAGCGGCAGCGGACTTTCGCTGAGCGCGCGGATGGCAAGCCAGTTGTAAAACGTGACGAACAGAAACCAGAGCAGGAACGCCGCGAGGGCCACCACCCAGAACGGCCGGTCGATGAGTTCACCTTCCAACGCCGCCTTGGCCACGACGAGGCTGCCGACGATCCAGCGCATCCAGCGCAGCACAATCGCCATCACGGGCGAGGCCACGCGGTCGTTCAGCATGTGGAGCACGATCACGAGTGAAATCGCGGCCAGCAGGGGATAGGAGATTTCCATGGATAAAAAAGCGCCACCGGCTCCGGACTGCCGGTAACCGTCAGGCGCGGCAAAAAATCAGCTTAGCCGCACGGGCATGATAACGCAGATGAAACTGTCGAGGGTCTTGAACACGCCCGGGCTGACCTCGTCCTTAACTTCGAAGAAAATCTCGTCTTTCGCAAGCGCCCGCAGTGGATCCATGATGAAGGCGGGGTTGAAGGCCACCTGCAGGTCCGGGCCGCTGTAGCTGATCGCCATCGACTCGTGGGCTTCTCCGAAATCAGGGCTTTGCGCGGTGATCTCGAGCAGGTTGCTCGTGAGCTTGATCTTCACCGAGTTCGATTTCTCGCTCGTGACGAGCGCGGCGCGATGGATGCACTGCAGGAAAAGTTCGCGCTCGAGCTTGATGCGCTGGTGCGTTTCCTTCGGCACGACCTGTTGGTAATTCGGGTAGTTGCCCTCGACGACCTTTGAGTAGAGGTAAACGCTGTCGACCAGGCCGCTGTTGTCCTTATCCGTGCCGATCTGAAATGCAGCGCGGCGCTCGTTGAAATTGATCTTCAGCTTTTCGCCCTTTTCTAGGAGCCGCTGGAGTTCCGCCACGGTTTTCGCGGGCAGGATGATGCTGCCGGCACTGGCCGCAGGGACTTCCATGTCCTTGCTGACGAGCGCGAGGCGGCGGCCGTCAGTCGCGACGAGCGAAAGCTTGCCGTCCTTGAAGTTGAAATAAACGCCGTTGAGGATGTAGCGCGTCTCGTCGGTCGATTGCGCATAGGCGACGCTTTTCAGCATCGTGGTGAGCTCGGCCTGGGCGAGGGTGAACGATTTCTCGTCACCGAATTCCGGCAGCGGCGGAAACTCCTCCTTGCCGATGCCCATGATGCGGAAATTTGAGCCGCCCGACACAAGCTTCACCTGATGATTCGGCGAGGCATCCAGCGTGACATCCGTGTTGGGCAGTTCGCGCACGATGGTTGCGAGACGCTTGACCGGAAGGGTGACGGCACCGGTTTCCTTGACCTCGGCCTTGATCTTGCAGCGGATGCCCAGGTCGAGATTGGTCGTTGTCAGCGAAATCTGGTCCTTCTCCGCCTCGATGAGCACGTTGCTCAGGATCGGCATGGTGGCCTTCGATCCGACAACGTTCAGCACTTGGGCGAGTCCATTGGCGAAATGGTCGCGATTGATTTTGAATTTCATGGAAGACAGCGGGCCGTAAATGGGGAAACTAACAAAACCTAATCGAGAAGAGATTTAATTCATAAGCAAGCAGTCTTAGTATATGCGGTGAAAAAGCCCAACAACCCTTGAAAACCGGGCCCTCGCCGCTCGTGTCGGCTGACTGGCCAACGACTGCGAACAACCCACTCGACGTCTGAAATAACGGGCCGGTTGTTCACAGGTCCGAGTTGTTAGCCCGGCTGTTGGTCGCTTGTTCACACTTTTGCCGACAGACCGTGTTTGGCCTTCCGGGCCCGTTGGATTCGGCGCCAGTGCCCAAAGAGTCCATAGAAAATGTAACCAAGAAAAATCCAGAGCAGGGCCACTTCTTGAAAGATGACGATGCACCCGATGGCCGCGAGCAGCAGGACGAACGTCCGCAGGCGCGTGCGCGTCTGCCAGTCGACCTGTTTGAAGCTCGGATAACGCACCGTGCTGACCATAAGGAACGCGATCAGCACCATCAGAAAGGGCAGGCATAACGCCCAGTTCCTCAGATCGCGATTATTCCGCGCAAGATTGAGCAGGAAAAGCACCAGCGACACCACGGTGCCGGCAGCGGCGGGCACCGGCAGGCCGACAAAGTCCTTGTTGCTTTGCTTCTGCGCGCGGTTGAGCAGCGGATTCGTTATCACGTTGAAACGGGCCAGCCGCACAGCCGCACCCAGCAGGTAGAGGAAACTGAGAAACCAGCCGATCTGCCGGAACCATTCGATGCCTTGGGTCGGTGACAAAATCAGAAAAAACACCATCAAGGCCGGCGCCATGCCGAAAGAAACCACATCAGCCAGCGAGTCGAACTCCGCACCGAACAACGACTCGCGTCCGCCCATGCGGGCCAGCCGTCCGTCCAGCGAGTCGAATAGCACCGCCCCCAGAATCAGCCACACCGCCTGCGTGTAGAGTTCCGACGGTGTGTGCAACGCGAACTCCCCACCGGTCTCGGTCGCCAGCCGTGCCTGAATGCATTTGATCACGGCCACGAAGCCGCAGAACAAGTTGCCGGCTGTCATCAGGTTGGGCAACAAATAGATCCGGCTGGCCTGCCGGACATTGTAGGGGTTTTCGCGCGATTCGAGGTCGGCCATGGAAGGAAAAATCGGCTATTTTTTCGTCAGCGACTCAAGGTATTTCCAGAACTTGGAATGTTGCTCCACCAGCTGCTGTTCGCTGATGGGCAATTTATTACGCAACAAAAAGTCTTCCAGCGAGTTACGATGTAAAATATAGAGCGTATGCAGCGTCTCGCCGTGCACCTCGAAGTAAAAGCGGTAATCGCCGGCACGCAGCCGGTAAAGCGGCTGGCCGGCGCGGGAAAATTTTCCCAACGGCTCGCGCGGGGTCGCGAGATCGGTCGATTTCAGGCCACTGATGGGCTCGATGAGCTCCATTTGGGCCAGTTTATCGAGCTTGTTCAGCTCGTGCATGCTCTGCTCGGAAAAAGTGACTTGGTACATGGGTAAAACCGGTGGCAGGCTTAGGCCGGGATGTAACCACCCCTGCTGTCCGGCGTCATGATGGATGGTTCTTCAGCGAACCAAACTATTTTTTGGCCCATGAAGCCTGCAGTTCTAGTTCTCCCGCTCCTCTCGGCAACGCTATTCCTTGCCAGGCCTGTGCGCGCGGATGACCCGTCCGATCTGCCGGTTCCGGACATGAACGCACCGGCGGCCGATTTGAAGCCGGGCGGGGCCGGCTACCAGGAACTTTTGCAACGCTACGACACCAACCACGACGGCAAGCTCGACGACGACGAACTCGCCGCCGCGCACGAAGACATGGCCCGGGAGCGGCTGGAAAACGGCCAGGGCGTGGGGAAAAAAGTCCGCCAGCAGCTGCTCGAGAAATTCGACAAAAATCACGACGGCCGGCTTGAGCCTGACGAACGCGAGGCGGCCCGCCAGTATTTGCAGCAGCACGTCGAGCTCCGCCAGCAGTTCCTGCTCGAGCGCTACGACAAGAACGGCGATGGCAAGCTCGATGACACCGAGCGCGCCGCCATGAAGGCGGATTTCGCCAAAATGCGCGGGCAGCGCTCCGCCGGCCAGGGTGATGCTACTCCGGCGGTGAACAATAATATTTCCAGCGGCAACGCGCCGTCCGCGCCCTGAAGACTTTTCCTGCAAACGGAAAAAAGTGGTTGGTCTAAAAAGGCCGCAGTTGTCAGGACTGCGGCCTTTTCCGTTTTGAGCGCCGGCCGCCGGCGATGAATAAGGTGGACGCACGCGAGGCGTTTCGCCTCTGCTCTTGGGCATGGAGACGCGGCTGGTGCGAATCTTTCTCCGCGCGCTGCTGATGCTGGCGCTGGCTGCTGCCGTCCGCGCCCGGGTCGTCACGCTCGACATCCCGGTGTTCACCGGGGGTTACGGCATCGACTTCTACCAGGAGACGGCGCGGCAATTCGAGGCGCTGCGGCCCGGCGTGAAAGTCAACCTCTACGGCGACCCGCGCATCGAGGCGAAAGTGTCCGTGCGCATCATTGATGGAAATTATCCGGACGCCACCTATGCGCCCTACGTGCCCTGGCCGGAGATCATCCGCGCGGGCAAGGTGCTCGATCTCAAGCCCTGGCTCGACGGCCCGAACTGGGAGGGCGACGCGCGCTGGCGCGACACGTTTCTGCCCGGCGCGCTGGATTCATGGCGGGTCGACGGCCGTGCCTGGGGCCTGCCGTTCACCTACTCATGCTGGACGGTTTTTTATAACAAGGCGCTGTTTCGCGCGCACGGCTGGAGCGAGCCGCACACGTGGGATGAATTTTTTTCGCTGTGCGAAAAAATCCGCGCGGCCGGACTCGCGCCGCTCAGCCTGCCGGGCACGCGCTGGCTTTATCCCGATGCCTTCCTGCGCGCGGCCTACCACAACCTCGCCGGCGAGGCCGGCTGGAGCGCCCTCAATGATCTCGCGCCGGGGGCGCGGCTCGATCCGCGCTACGTGCGCAGCGCGGAGCTCCTGCAACGCGTTATGCAGCGCGAGGTGCTACCGGGCTGGGAAGGCGAGACGCATACTGGCGCCGAGCTGGCGTTTTTGCAGGGCCGCAGCGCCATGACCGTTTCCGGCTCGTGGCTGGTCGAGGAGATGAAGGGCAAAATGCCGGCGGACTTCGAGCTGGGCGCGATGAATTTCCCCGTGTTTTCCGATGGAGTGGCCGATCCGAGCACGATCCAGACGGGGGCCGATTGCTTTTTTGCTTTTGCGACCGGTGACGCGACGCGCGAGCGGCTGACGGTGGATTTCCTGCGCTTTCTCACCTCGCGCGAGCGCGCGACGGCGTTCGTGCGGCGCACGGATTCGCCGGTGGCGATGCGCGGTGTGCCGGCCTCGGCGTTTTCGCCGCGCATGCAGGAGACGGCGGGGCTGATCGTGCATGCCAGCGCCGCCTTCAACATGCCGCAGGTCATGATGCAGCCGCCCGCCGTCCGCCAGGCGCTCATCGATGGGAGCCAGCTCCTCACAAGGGGACGGATCACCCCGCAACAATTTGCGGACCGGCTGGAGGCGGCCGCGGCGGTCGACCGCTGGCGCGCGGGGGAGCCTGATCGCGTGCAGATGAACCATCCCCTGGCCGGCGGCGCGCTGCTCAGCCTGCTGGGCGCCATCGCCGGGTGGGGGCTGTGGCGGCGCTGGCGGCGGCGAATCACGCCGGCGCGTGAAAGGGAGCAGGAGTCTTATTTTGGCCGGCTGCGCGCGCCGGTCGCGCTGGGTTTTGTCGGGCCGGCGTTTTTATTTTATGGCGCGCTTGTCCTGCTGCCGGGCCTGGCCTCCCTCGCCTGGGCGTTCACCCGCTGGGACGGCATCGGGCCGCGCACGTGGGCCGGCTGGTTCAACTTCAAGTGGCTGCTCTTCGAAAGCGACGTCTTCTGGCAGGCGCTGAGAAACAACCTGTTTCTTGTGGTTGTGCCGACGGCCGTGGTCATACCGCTGGCGCTGCTGCTGGCGGCATTGATTCATCGTGGCATCTGGGGCGCGCGCGCGTTCCGCGTGATCCTGTTATTCCCCAATCTGCTCGGCGGCATTGCCGCGACCCTTCTGTGGATGAATGCCTACGAACCGCACGGCGGCCTGGTCAACACCTGGCTGGTGGCGCTGGGCAGCGCGCTGGGCAGCGCATGGCTGCAGTCGTTTGCGGATTATCCGTGGCTCGCGCCGGAGCACCTCTACACGGCGCTGGTCCCGATCTACATCTGGTTATCCTGCGGTTTCAATCTGGTGCTTTATCTTGCGGCCATGGAGGGGATCGACCCGCAGCTTTATGAGGCGGCGGAGCTCGACGGTGCGCCGGTCTGGCGGCAGTTTTTCCTGATCACGCTGCCGCTCATCGGGGAGATGATCGCGATCTCGGCGGTATTCCTGGTCATTGGCGGGCTCAATGCCTTCGAGATGATCTGGCTGCTGACCTCGCAGGATCCGGCCACGGCGGTGCACACCCTGGGCACGCTGCTGGTCTCGACCATGTTCAAGGAATTCGCGATCGGCCGCGCGACGGCCATCGCGGTCGTGATGTTCGCGCTCGTGTTCGCGGCCAGCGCCGCGGTCATGCGTTTATTAAAAAGGGAAACCGTGGAGAACTAATGGCTGCAAAAGGCACAGAAAACACAAAACGGAGACCGGATTTTTCAGGGTCTTTTGTGCCTCATGTGGCCCGACAGCGCTTCACGCTCAGCCGCGGGCTCATTTTCACCGCGCTGCTCGGCTACGCGCTGTGGGTCGTTTATCCGATGCTGTGGCTGGCTTATTCGTCGCTGAAGCCCGACGAGGCGATCTTCCGTGACGCCTTTGCGCTGCCTGCGCCGGACGGGTTGCGTTTCGACAACTATGCGCGGGCCTGGCGGGAGGCGCGGTTCGGCGATTATTTTTTCAACAGCGTGCTCGTCACCAGTGTGTCCGTGACGCTCATCACCCTGCTCGGCGCCATGGCGGGTTTCGCGCTGGCGCGTTTTCGGCATCCGGCGGGACGCGCGGTTTTCTGGCTGTTTCTGGCCGGGCTGATGATCCCGGCGCAGCTCAGCGTGGTGCCGCTGTTTTTCGAACTGCGTGCGCTCGGTCTGCTCAATTCGCGGCTCGGTCTCATCCTCGTTTACACGGCCAACGGCCTGCCGTTTGCCGTCTTCATCCTGGCGGGATTTTTCAAGACCCTGCCGCGGTCGCTCTACGAGGCCGCGTTGGTCGACGGTTGCAATGAGTTCTCCGCTTTCTGGCGCGTGCTGCTGCCGCTGGCGCGGCCGGGGCTCGTGACGGTGGCAATTTTCCAGTTTATCGGTGTGTGGAAGGAATATTTTTTCGCGTTCATGCTCACCTCGGGCGCGACAGGCACGGAAGTGCGCACGCTGCCGCTCGGCCTGGCCAACCTCGCCATCACCTCGCAATATCGCACCGATTACGGGCTGCTTTTTGCGGGACTGGTGCTCGTGACCATTCCCCTGCTCGTCGTTTATCTCGCGCTGCAGCGGCACATCGTCAAAGGCGTGACCGCCGGTGCGCTGAAAGGTTGAGACGGGTGGCGGAAGGCACACTGCGGTCTTGAATTTGGGGCGGCGGGATCGGCCGGAGCACGCGGCTGGCGGAAAGGCTTTTCAGCCCCTGCCAAATTAACTCGTGCCATCGGGCTCATCGCGCCAGATTCCCACGGCCATGCACATGGTTGATTGCGGTTCCATCGCGCTTTTGATCCCCGCATATTCCATTCCAGAGGATTGCTGGTACAATGGTAAAATCCCCGCGGCGATTTTTTCGCTCATAGTTCTTCCGTTATGCCTGCATGGGTGGGGAATGTTCTTTCTGCGGGCTTTTCGCCTGCCGGGTCGAAGCACACCGGTCATTATGGGCATGGGACTGGCGGGCCTGCTCTTCATTGGAGGCATTCTCAACCTGCTGAGTCTTGCCTATCCGATCGCCATTGCGGGTTTGATCGCCATTGGCCTGATTAATTCGGCCTGCCATTTTCTCTTTCCTGCGCGCCGTGAGCTTAATCAAGACACGGGGGAAAAGCGAAGGACCGGGCCATGGAGTCCTGGCTCGGTCGCGGTCATCGCCTTTATCTCGGTCGTGATGGGCTTCGTCGTCTTCTGCCTGCTCCCATCGCGCGAATTTAACACCGGTGATGATTTCCAGAAGTACTTCGACCACCCGGTCCGAATGCTGCAGACCGGGTCGGTGGCCGGCTCTCCCCTCAACGCGATGGGAGCCGAGACCTTGGGTGGCAAGGCATTCCTTGACGGATTCTTCATCTCCTTTTTTCCGATGGGCTATATCAATGGCTCGGATGCCGTGCTGGGCTTTTTCCTTTGCTTGCTGCTGGCGGCACGATTTGCCGGGCGGCAGGGATCATGGGCCCTCGTTACGTTAGCGGCGCTCTTTTGTCTCGTGGCCATCAACCCTCAGTGCGTGAACATATCCGCACTCTATTTGGGGAGTGCCTTGATCATGCTTTCGATCGCCATCAGCATGGATGGGGAAGGGGGTTGGCCGGAATCGATGCCTTCGGCCGCGGCGCTGGCGCTCGTCTATGCGGCGATGATATCCCTCAAGGGCACCTATGTCTTGTTTCCGGCGTTTCATTTGCCGATGGTGATGGCCGGGATTGGTGTTTCCCGGAAACGCATTCTGCCGGCCGTCGATTGGGCGGTGCGAACGGGCTTGTGGCTGGCGCTCTTCATTTCCCCATGGGTGCTGCTCCATGCCACTCGCTTTATCGCCGGATGGTGCGCCCCGGGCGGAGATTCGGAATCACCGCTTGGCGTCCTGAAGCTTCCGGAGTTCTTTTCGTTCAAGGCATTATTTTATGGCAACAGCATCGCTCATTATACGTGGGCTGTAGGCCTCGTTCTGTTCGGTGCGCTGACGGCAGGCATGACCGTAGAGAAGCTCAAGGGACGGCTCCGCCAAGACGCGTGGATGCTGATCGGTGCAGCAGCAGCCGGTGCCATGATTTATATTTTGAGCCTTTTGTTCATTCCCGCCCTGATCGGAGTGCAGGGCACCGTTCGCTATTACGCGCCCTTTCTCATCGGCATTGCGCCGGCGATCTTTGGATCCATGGGAGCGCAACTGAGCGCTTGCGGGCCGGATAGCCGAGGGATTGCCAGATTAAGCAGGGTCTTTCCGGTCAGTCTGGCGCTACTGGCCGGTGTGCCTTTCCTCGGCACGGCCTATGGCCGGGCCAAGCAGGCGCATGAGAAGGGCTCCATCCTCGCCTTTCCCGACGCGGCCACCAGCAACTCATATTATGCCTACAACCAAAATGCGCTTGGAAGCGTGATCCGTGCGAAGATGGAGAGGGCCCAACGCATGATACCTGAAGGCGAAACGGTCATCGTATGGGTTAAAATCCCATTCGCCCTGAATTTTTCGAGGAACGTATTATATGATGTCAACAGCGCCGGACTGGCCCAAAGTTGGGCGGTCATGCCCGTGGCTCACTATCTCCTGTGGCAGCATCCCCGCGGGCTGGATGAGCAGTATATGGAAACGGCCAAGCTGCCGGCAATCAAGGTCAGCCGGGAAAGCCGGCAGGCGATAAAATTTCAGCACAGTCTGGATTCACTGATCAAAAGCGCGCAGAAAATTTACGAAGACGGCGATCTCATGGTTTACAAGCTGGGCAAACCAGAGGAGGCCGTTCACTGAAACTAATTTCACAGCGCTTTCTGCGTGGTTGATAAAATTCCCGGGCCATTTAAGCCTGCCAAGTGGAACGCGATCTGCTCTCTTTTCTGCCATGAAAACTTTCCCCATGCTCCGCCGGCTTTTGATGCTTCTTCCCCTGGTCGTCGCGCCGCTTGCGCTCGCGCATCCGGGCCATGGCCCGACTTCACTCTCCGCGGGATTTTTTCATCCACTGACTGGCTGGGATCATCTGCTGGCGATGCTCGCGGTCGGCCTGTGGGCCGCGCAGCTTGGCGGACGTGCGCGCTGGGCGCTGCCACTGACGTTTGTCAGTACGATGGCGCTGGGCGCTGCAGTGGGCATCGCAGGCTTTGTGCTGCCGGGGGTGGACCAGTGGATCCTCGCCTCAGTTTTTGCCCTCGGGCTGCTCATCGCCTGGGCGGTGCGGCTGCCACTGGCCGGCGGGCTCTTCCTGGTGGCGCTGGCCGGGACCTTTCACGGTTTGGCCCACGGTGCGGAAATGCCGCTCAACGCGAGCGGCCTTCGCTTCCTCTCCGGCATGATTGCGGCAACGGCGTTGCTGCACGCGACGGGCTTGGCTGCCGGTCTCATCGCAGGCAGGCGCAACACTGCGCTCGTGCGGCTGGCGGGCGCCGGTATTGTGGCGGGCGGAGTGGCCTTGTGCCTCGGGTGAGGCCCGGGTTAAGAAACCTGTGCGCCGCATAATAGCCGGCGCTTCAATCCTCTTCATGCATCTTGTCCACGCTCCATTGTCGTCGTTCAACCCCGCGTTGCCGGAAGTCATCGTACGCGTGGATCGGCAAAAACTGGCCAAACGCTTGTGGCGCGCCGCAGCCGACGACGGCACGGAGTTCGGCTTCGAGGTGGAAGCGCCGTTGCACCATGGTGATGTTGTGTGGGCTGGCGACCGCGCGCGCTATGCCATCCACCAGATGGCTGAGCCGGTGCTGGAGATACCGCTCGACGTGACGCCTGATGCCGCCGCCGTCATCGGCTGGGCCGTGGGCAACCTCCATTTTGCCATCGAGGCGCAGGTGACGCGGCTGCTCGCGCCCGATGACACCGGCCTGCGCCAGGCGCTCGACCGCCTCGGCATTCACTATCACGAAGCCGTCGAGGTGTTTCAACCCCACCGCTTTGCCGGCAGCCTCGCTGGCCACGGGCATTCGCACGGCGATGAGCCTCATCACCACGACCACGCGCATGGGCACGGCCACCACCACTGACGCGGCGCGCTGGGTGGCGAGCCTGCTGCAGATGTCGGATTCATTTTATCCGACCGGTGCTTATGCCCACTCATTCGGGCTGGAGGGTCTCACGCAGGAGGGGGTGGTGCGCGACCGCGCAACGCTGCGAACGTTTCTGCTCGAACACGTTTTGCCGCAGCTCGCACGAACCGACCTGCCGGTTGCAGCGCAGGCGTGGACGGCGGCAGGCGAGCCCCCGGACTGGGCGCGGATGCGCGAACTATGTTTTCTCGGCAGCGCACTGCGCGGCGCGCGCGAACCGCGCGAAGCATCCGAGGCCATCGGGCGCCAGCGGCTCGATCTTGCCGCGTTGCTCCACGGCGGATTTGTGGCGGAATTCAACCGGCGCGCCCAGAGCGAAGACTGGCCGCGGCCGTCGTGCATCGCCGCGGCGGTCGAAGGCCGCACGCTCGGCGCGCCGCGTGAGGCGGTGCTTGCGGCCATCGTTTATGCGACCGCGGCCGGCCTCATCACGGCCTCGATGAAGCTGCTCCGCCTCGGCCAGAATGCCAGTCAGACGCTGCTGGCGGAGGCACTGGCCCAAACGCCCGCGCTCATCGCCGAGGCGCTCGCAGTCGATGACATCGGCGCGTTCAACCCGTGGTGGGACATCGCGGCGGCGCGTCACGAAGCGGCGGATTTCCGCCTGTTCATTTCCTGAACAGAATTTCGATTATGACACGTCCTCCACGCATCGGCATCGGCGGCCCGGTTGGATCGGGCAAGACGATGCTGTGTCTCAAACTCTGCCAGCAATTGCGCGCCCGCTACGAAATGGCGGTCGTCACGAACGATATCTACACGCTTGAGGACGCCCAGTTTCTCACGCGCAACGACGCGTTGCCGGCCGAGCGCATCGTCGGGGTCGAAACGGGCGGCTGCCCGCACACGGCGATTCGCGACGACACGACGATGAACGAACAGGCGGTGCGCCTGCTGGAGCAAAAATTTCCGCAACTGCAGCTCGTGCTCGTGGAAAGCGGCGGCGACAATCTTTCGGCGACGTTCTCCCCCGAGCTGGTGGATGCGTTCATCTACGTCATCGATGTGGCCGAGGGCGACAAAATCCCACGCAAGGGCGGACCGGCGATCCGTTTCAGCGATTTTCTGATCATCAACAAAATCGATCTAGCGCCCCATGTCGGCGCCGATCTCGGGGTGATGGAGCGCGACGCGAAGCTCATGCGCGGCGGGCGGCCGTTCGTGTTTTGTGACCTCAAGCGCGAACACAACCTCGACCAGGTCATCGCATGGATTGAACGCGAGGTTCTCTTCGCGACCACGCCCACTCGAAAGTGACGGTCAAAACCATCAGACGTGGAGCGGGGACGGCAAAGGGCGAAAATCCGTCCGTCGTGGCGGTCCCTTCATCATTGGCGGGCCATCTGCATCTTGAAGCTTCGTTGCGCGACGACGGCCGCACGGTGCTGGCCCGGCAGTCGTTTTGCGTGCCGTTTCACATCAGCAAGCCGTATTGGGACGGCCGTGCCCTGCAGGTGCAGATCGTCAATCCCACTGCGGGCATTCTCGCGGGCGACCACCTGGAGCTTGCCGCGCGGGTGAACCCCGGTGCCGTGTTGATTGTCACCACGCCCGCAGCCACGCGCGCATTCATGATGCGAAGCGGCGTGGCCGAGTGCCGGCAGCTTTTTACGGTTGGGACCGGCGGCTGGCTCGAATATGCGCCGGAGCCGCTTTGTCCGCATCGCGACAGCGATTATGCGCAGACGACGCGCGTCGACCTTGCGGCTGGCGCCGAGGCATTTTATGTCGACACACTTGCGCCCGGCAGGGTGGGGCTGGGCGAAAGATGGGCCTGGCGGCGGCTACAACTTACCCTGGAGATCGCGCTTGGGGGCGAACCCGTGCTACGCGAGCGCCTCGCCGGCTCGGGGGCGGACATGGCGCGGCTCGCAGCGTTTTACGGCACGAATGCGGCGTGGTTTGCGACGGCCGTCATCATTTCGTCGCGGCTCACGGCCGACGATCCGGCATGGGAGTGCGTACGGGCGTTGCACGGGGGCGGACGCTGGCTGGGTGTCACGCGTCTGAGGCGCGGTGGCTGGATCGTGCGCGCCATCGCGCCGGACGGCCAGGCGCTGCGCGACACGCTGGCCGAACTGCGCCGGATCCTCGCGGAGAAATTACCGCTGCTCCAAAGCGACCTGCGCAAACTGTAAGGCGCGGGACATCCGCTGGGCGCAATATTTTTTGCTTCCGATTTTGGCGTCAACTAATAGTTGACAATGGCATGAACAAGTTTCCTGTGCAGCTTGATTTGCCAGCGGGAGTGGCGGATGCCCTGATCGCGGCGGCGGAATCGATGGCGGCTGATTCGCGCAAGGCTTTTCGTCTTTCGCGCCGCGGAGCCCATGGCGATGCGTTGAAGCCGGGACCGCAGACGCCGCTTTGGAATTCTCTCGTGGCGCAGGTGCGGCCGCACCTGAAGACACACGGCGAAGCGGCGAAGCTCGCCCGCCTGCTCGGGTTGCATCGCCAGGCGATCCATTCCTACTTCACCGCCAGCGCGCGCATGTCCGATGCGGAGCGGACGCTGCAACTGCTTGCCTGGCTGATTGCAAAAAAGCAGACTCAACCGGCTTCCTGAAGCGGACGGACAAAACCATTATGAATAAAATACTTTTGAGCATCCTGATGATGCTTGCCATGACAGTCACCGCGCTGGCGAAGCAGAAAGTCATCAAGGATCCCGCCGAGTACAACGCCTACCTGGCCGCCCTCAACACGCCGGAACCGGCCCAGAAAGCGGCGGCCATGGTCGCATTTGTCGGTAAATATCCGGACAGTGTCATGCATGCCGATGCTTTGGAGCAGGCCATGGCAGCCTACCAACAATCCGGAGATCAGGCGAAGGTGGAGGAGACGGCCGGAGAAATTCTCAAGCTCAACCCGGACAACGTTCGTGCGCTGGCCATCATCACGTACCTTCAGCGCCATCGCGCGACCAAAGGGGACAAAAACGCGCTGAAGGAAGTCAGGGCTGATGCCGAACGCGGCTTGAAAGCACTGGAAACATGGCCGGCGCCCGACGGCATGTCGGACGGGGATTTCAAAAAGCTGCGTGACCAGATGGCCGACATTTTCAGTGGTGCGGCGGGATTCGCCGCGCTCAAGGCCAAGGATTATGCCACAGCGCGCGGCTATTATTTGAAATCGGTGTCGATTGATTCGGCGAACATGCAGGATGTGTATCAACTTGCCATCGTTGATCTGCAGGCCAGCCCGCTGGAGGTCGACGGCTTCTGGTATATCGCCAAGGCCATCCATCTGGCCGGCGCCCAGAAGGACCAGACGGCGCAAGAAAATATCACCAACTATGGCCAGGCGAAATACCGCAGGTACCACGGCAGCAACGATGGCTGGGACGCTCTCGTGGCCGCGGTGGCAAGCCAGACGGCGCCCCCTGACGGATTTGCCGCCACGATCAAGCGCGCGCCCACGCCGGCCGAGCTGGCGGTGAAAGCGGTCAGGGAAAATGATCCAGCTTCGCTTTCATTTTCCGACTATGAGTATGTCCTTTCCTATCGCGATGCTTCGCCGGACAACGCGGCTGCGGCGAAAAAAGTCTGGGACACGATCCAGGCAAAACAAAAGAACGGCACAGTGCGGCTGGCGCTGACCGTGAAAGTCATCGAATATGACGGCAAGTTAACCATACAGGCCGCTCTCACAGACGAGAACCAGAAGGCGAACAAGGCCGACCTAGAAATTGCACTCAAGGAGCCGTTGAAGGTGCCGGTCGTGGCAGGATCGCAGGCAAAAATCACCGGCGTGCTCTCGGATTACAAGCTCAGCCCATTCCTGTTTCTGATGAAGGACGGCGAGTTGGGCGAACCGGCCGCAGCGGCAACGGTAAAGGCACCCTAGAATTGCCGGGCATATAAGACAGGCGATGCTTCTGAAGCACCGCCTGCCGTCTTTAATCGAATTGCAGCGGGGATGACCGCTGCGAATGGCCGGCTTTATTGTCCGACGAGGGTGAACTTGTCGGCGGAGAGCTGATAAGCGCTCGAGGATTTGTTCTTACCTGTGACCGTCAGCCGGATGGTGTGATTGCCGGCCGAGTTGAAGGTCACATTGCCGAAGGTCGTCGTCGGATAAGTCTGGCCGGAGGCGTACTGGTCGAGCGTGCTGCCAAGGTTGCTCCCATCGACGGAAAGCTGGAGGATGCCGCGGGTATTGTTGCCTTTCCACTCCATCTTGAGCTGGTAGGTTCCGGCCGGAACATTCGGGACGGTGAAGGTGATGTAATCGCCGGTGCTGTTGCCGGCGAGTTCGACCCATTTGCCGTTGCTGGAGTTGGTATCGGTCTGGATAGAGGCAATCGCGCCGTTGGGTGTGTACGAGAGGCTCTCGGCCTCGAAGTTCAGCGTGGGCGGCGGCGTGATGGTGTAGGTGGCGCTGGTGACTGGGCTGTCGATGAAACCGGTCTTGTAAGTGATGGCCTGGAGGGTGGTGGTGGCGGTGATACTCACGGCCTTGGAGTAGACCGTGCCATGAGTCTTGGTCGGCGCACTGCCGTCGGTCGTATAACGAATCGACGCACCGCTGGTGGCCGAGGTGATAGTCACCATTTGTGCATGAATGTACGTACCGCCGGCAGGGCTGAAGACTGGCGCTGCGGCTTGGATCGTGTAGGTGGCGGTGGTGACCGGGCTGTCCGTGAAGCCTGTTTTGTAAGCAATGGCTTGGAGGGTGGTGGTCGTGCTGATGCTCACCGGTTTGGAGTAAATCGTGCCGTGGGTCTTGGTTGGCGCGCTGCCATCGGTCGTGTAACGGATCGTCGCACCGCTGGTCGGCGTGGAGATCGTCACGGTCTGGGCATTGTTGTAAGTGCCGCTACCGGGGCTGAACACTGGCGCGGTGACCTGCGGCGGAAGGATCAGCTGAAAAATCACGCCGGCACCGGAAACGCCCCCACCATAGGTCAGGCCGTAGAGGGAACCGTCGCCGCCCTGCACTAGGCCGGCCTCGGGACTGGCCCCATTGGGGCCGTCCAATGAAACCAAGGTAGTCAAGACACCGGTCGGCGTCAGTTTAAAGATCGTCCCGGCGTTCGTGCTACCGCCATCGGTGGTAGTGCCATAAAAGCTGCCGTCGCTGCCCTGAATCATGGTGGTAATGGGAAAGGATCCGTTGGTGCCATTAAACGAGACCAAGGTGGTCAGGACGCCCGCAGGTGTTAACATAAAGACGGTGCCATTGCTGCCACTGCCGCTGCCTCCGCTGGAGGTCGTGCCGTAGAAATTGCCATCGCTGCCCTGCACCAAGCCAGAGAGAGGACTGGCCCCATTGTCATAGTTGAACGAAACCAAGGTGGTTAAAATGCCGGTGGGAGTCAGCTGAAAGACGGTGCCGACATTGCTGCTGCCTCCCAGATAGGTTGTGCCGTAGAAATTGCCGTCGCTGCCCTGCACCACAGCTGCATTAGGCTGGGCTCCATTGGCTCCGTTGAACGAAACGAGGGTGGTCAAAACGCCGGCGGGAGTCAGCTGAAAGACGGTGCCATTGCCGCCACTGCCACCACCCGCGGTTGTGCCGTAGAAATTGCCGTCGCTGCCTTGGACCAACGCATTGGGATCGCTCCCATTATCGCCGCTAAAGGCAACCAAGGTAGTCAAAACGCCGGCGGGAGTCAGCTGAAAAACGGTGCCATTGCCACCACTGCCGCCGCCCGAAGTCGTGCCGTAGAAGTTGCCGTCGCGACCCGGCACCAGTGCGGCGACAGGAAAGGCGCCATTGTCGAAATTAAACGCAACCAGGGTGGTGACGACACCTGCGGGCGTTAGCTGAAAAATCGTGCCGTAACCGCCGCTGCCTCCGCTGGAGGTCGTGCCGTAGAAGCTGCCATCGCCACCCTGCACCAGAGCTGCCGTCGGGTTGATCCCCGCGTTGTTGGATGCGGCAAAATCGTACAAGACATTCAAGCTGGCCGCGGGCGAAGAATTGATCAGGTAAAGACCGCTGGTCACCGGGCTGTCGGCAAAGCCGCTTTTAGAGGCAATGGCCTTGAGCATGGTCGTGCGACCGAGGTTCACCGGGCCGGAGTAAAGCGTGCCGTTGGCTTCAGTCGGGGTGCTGCCGTCCGTCGTGTAGCGAATGGAGGCGCCCCCCAGTGGCGATTTAATCGTCACCTTTTGCGCGTTCGTATAAGTGCCGGCCGCGGGGCTGAAAACCGGTGCGGCGGCTGGCGGGAGATTTATGACGTAGGTGGCGCTGGTGACACCGCTATTGATGAAGCTGCTTTCATAGGCGATGGCCTGGAGGACGGTCGTGGTGCCAATGTTCACCGGAGCGCCGGCATAGATCGTGCCGTTGGTTTCGGTGGGGGTGCTGCCATCGGTCGTATAGCGGATCGTGGCATTGCTCGTGATCGTGGAGATCGCCACGGCCTGGGCATTATTATAAGTGCCGCTGTCCGGGCTGAATGTCGGCGGGGCAACCTGTGGGGGAACGATCACCTGAAAGATCACTCCAACATTGGAAGCGCCCCCACCGGTGGTCGAACCATAGAAGTTGCCGCTGCTGTCCTGGCTCAAGCCCGCGATGGGGTTGGCCCCATTGCTCCCGTCAAATGAAAGCAAGGTGGTCAGGCCGCCGGTCGGGGTCATCTGAAAGACGGTGCCGTCATTGGCACTGCCGCCATATTTGGTCGTGCCATAAAAGTTGCCGTTGCGGTCTTGAACCAAGGGCCCGTAAGGGTTGAATCCATTGGCGCCGTCGAACGAAACCAGGGCGGTCAAGATGCCGGCCGGAGTTATCTTAAAGACAACGCCGTTGTTGGCGCTGCCGCCATTTACAGTTGTGCCATAAAAGCTGCCGTTGCTGTCTTGGAACAAGCTCGCGTAAGGATTGGCCCCGTTGCGGACGCTAAATGAAGTCAAAACGGTCAAAACACCCGCCGGAGTCAGCTGAAAGACGGTGCCGTTGCCCCCATTGCCTCCAAAATAGGTCGTGCCATAGAAATTACCGTCGTTGCCTTGCACCAAGCCCCCGAAAGGATTGGCCCCATTGTCGCCATTGAAGGAAACCAAGGTGGTCAGAACGCCGTCCGGAGTCAGCTGAAAGACGGTGCCATTGCCCCCGTTGCCGCCATTTACAGTCGTGCCATAAAAGTTGCCGTCACTGCCCTGCACCAGACTTGCCACAGGATTGGCTCCGTTGTCGCCGTTGAAGGAAACCAAGGTGGTCAGAACGCCGTCCGGAGTCAGCTGAAAGACGGTGCCATTGCCACCGCTGCCTCCGCCAGTGGTCGTACCATAAAAGTTACCGTCATTGCCCTGCACCAGACTTGCCACAGGATTGGCTCCGTTGTCGCCGTTGAAGGAAACCAAGGTGGTCAGAACGCCGTCCGGAGTCAGCTGAAAGACGGTGCCATTGCCACCGCTGCCTCCGCCAGTGGTCGTGCCATAAAAGTTACCATCGCGGCCCTGTACCAGACTCCCGTAAGGATTGACCCCTGCATTATTAGATGCGGCAAGATCGAAAAGCACATCCAAGCTGCTAGCTGGCGAATGAGTGATCGTATAAAGACCGCTGGTCACTGGGCTGTCAGCAAAGCCACTTTCAGAGGCGATGGCTTTGAGCATAGTTGTGCTGGTGATGCTCACTGGACCGGAGTAAAGCGTGCCGTTGGTCCCGGTGGGTGTACTGCCATCGGTCGTGTATTGGATGGAGGCACCGCTGGTGTCCGAGGTGATGGTCACGGCCTGCGTGCTCGTATAGGTGCTGGCGGCCGGGTTGAAGACAGGTGCGGCAGCTTGCAGAAGAAGGGTGAAACTGGCGGAGGCGACAGGACTGGGGCCTCCGCTGTTGACGCCGAGGGCCTGCAGGACGGTGTTGCTGACGATCGGCACTGGCGTGGTGTAAAGGGCTGAAGAGGTGGTGGGGACGGTGCCGTCAGTCGTATAGTAGATCGCAGTAGCGCCAGGGCAGGTGATGGTCACCGACTGGGTGCTGGTGTAAGTGCCGCCGACGGGACTAAAGGCCGGGGCCAGGGCCGGCGGAATGATCAGTTGAAAAATCACTCCGTCATGAAAGGTGCCTCCCATTAAGGTCGTGCCGTAAAAATTGCCGTCGAGGCCTGGTATCAGGGCTGCTGTAGGAGCATTTCCATTGGCGTTGTCAAATGAAACCAAGGGGCTCAAGACACCCGCCGGAGTCAGCTTAAAGACGGTACCATCGATGCCACTGCCTCCACTCTCGGCCGTGCCGTAGAAGCTGCCGTCGGGACCCTGTACCAACTCCGAAATAGCGGAAAACCCACTGAAGTCGGTGAACGAAGCCAAGGTGGTCAAAGCGCCCGCCGGAGTCATTTTAAAAATTGTGCCACCATTGCTACTGTCACTGCCTCCGTTGGAGGTTGTGCCATAAAAGTTGCCGTCAGTCCCCTGCGCCAAGCCCGCATAAGGCAGGGCTCCGTTGGTGCCGGTAAACGAAACCAAGGTGGTCAAAACACCGGCCGGAGTGATCTTAAAGACCGTGCCATCGTTGCTACCGCCTCCCCCAGAGGTTGTGCCATAAAAGTTGCCGTCACTGCCCTGCACCAGACGTGCGGTAGGCCATTGCCCATTGGCGATGTTAAAAGAAACCAAGGTGGTCAGAACCCCCGTCGGAGTCATCTGAAAAACAGTGCCATTATTGCTACTGCCGCCGCCAAAAGTTGTGCCATAAAAGTTACCGTCACTGCCCTGCACTATGCCTGCGTGAGGAAATTGCCCATTGGGGCCGGTAAATGAAACCAAGGTGGTTAAGATGCCCGCTGGGGTCATCCGAAAAGCAGTGCCAAAGTTGCTACTGCCTCCAGTTTCGGTCGTGCCGTAGAAATTGCCATCGCTGCCCTGGACCAAGGCGGCTTCAGGATTGGCCCCATTGGTGCCGGTAAATGAAACCAAGGTGGTCAAGATACCGGCGGGAGTGAGCTGAAAAATGGTGCCATTGTTGGCACTGCCACCGGCCACGGTCGTGCCGTAGAAGTTGCCATCGGTTCCCTGGATCAAGGCCCCTTGGGGATTTGATCCCACGTTGTTGGATCCTGTAAAATTATACAGGACATTTAAGTTGGGCGCTGGCGGAACGATCCAATAATTACCACCAGCCACAGGACTGTCTAAGAAACCATTTTCGTACGCAATGGCTTGCAGGTCTGTCGTGGCGCTGATGCTTACCGGACCGGAATAAAGTGTGCCATTGGTTTCAGTGGGTGTGCTGCTGTCGGTTGTGTAGCGGATCGTGGCACCCGGGGTAGTCGAGGTGATGGCCACGGTTTGTGCGCTTGGATAGGTATCGGATGCGGGACTGAAGACGGGCGTGGCAACTCGCGGCGGGCTGATGGTGTAGGTGCCGATGATCCTTGCACTGTCAATGAAGCCCGGGGCATAGGCGATGGCTTGCAGGACGGTTCTGCTGCTAATATTGAGCGGGCCGGAGTAAATCGTGCCGAAGGTCTTAGTTGGTGTGCTGCCGTCGGTGGTGTAGCGGATCGTGGCGCCGCCGGTTGCCGAGGTGATCGTTACAGTCTGTGCGCTCGTGTAGGTGCCGGCGGGGGGGGTAAATGTGGGTGTGGAGACCTGCGGCTGAATAATCGCATAAAGACCGCTGGCCACCGAGCTGTCGGCAATGCCGCCTTCGTACGCAATGGCCTGGAGGGTGGTCGTGGTGCTGATGTTGATCGGAGCGCCGGTATAGATAGTCCCGTTGGTTTCAGTTGGAGTGCTGCCATCGGTGGTGTAGCGGATTGCGGCGCCACTCGTCGCCGAGGTGATCGTCACGGTCTGTGCGCTCGTGTAAGTGCTGGCGGCGGGGCTGAAAACCGGTGCCGTGGCGGCGGGCGGAACAATCAGCTGAAAAATCACGCCGTCATTGAAGCTACCCCCACCATAGGTCGTGCCATAAAAATTGCCATCGCTGCCCTGCACCAAGCTGGCGTAAGGATTGGCCCCGTTGACCCCGTCGAAAGAAACCAGGGTCGTTAGGACACCTGCCGAGGTGATCTTAAAGACCGTGCCAACGTTGCTAGTGCCTCCTATTTGGGTCGTGCCGTAGAAATTGCCGTCGCTGCCCTGCACCAAGCCCGCGTAAGGCTGACCCCCGTTGGCTCCAGTAAACGAAACCAAAGCGGTGAGGACGCCCGCCGGGGTCATCTTAAAGACGGTGCCATCATTGGCATTACCTCCTATTCGGGTTGTGCCGTAAAAGTTACCATCGCTGCCTTGCACGAGAGCTCCATCAGGAGAGCCCCCATTTGCGCCGTTAAATAAAGCCAAGGTGGTCAAAACGCCAAATGGCGTGACTTTAAAGACGGTGCCATTGTTGCCACTACCCCCACCTGCCGTTGTGCCGTAGAAGTTGCCATCGCTACCCTGTATCAGGCCCGCGTAAGGAGAGACTCCATTGGCGCCATTAAATGAAACCAGGGTGGTCAAAACACCGGTCGGGGTGATCTTAAAGACCGTGCCAGCGCTGCTACTGCCCCCGGTTGTCGTCGTGCCATAAAAATTACCGTCACGGCCCTGCACCAAGCTTCCATAAGGATTACTTCCCTGGGCGCCGCTGATTATATCCAAGAGGCTATAAGCGCTGGCCGGAGTGATCTTAAAAATGGTGCCATTGCCGCCACTGTTCCCCAAGACGGTCGTGCCGTAGAAGCTCCCATCGCTGCCTTGCACCAAAGATGCGTAAGGCTCAGCTCCAGTTCGCGGGTAATCAAAGGAAAGCAGGTTGTACAGAATGCCGAAGGGAGTCAGCGTAAAGATGGTGCCATTGTTGCCATTGCCCCCCGCAAAGGTCGTGCCGTAGAAGTTTCCGTCATGGCCTTCGACCAAACCTGCATAGGGGTTGATTCCTCCATTGTTGAATGATGTAAAATTGTACAAGACATTCAAGCCGGCGACTGGCGAAGAAATGATCGCGTAGATGCTGCTCGTTGGCGCGCTGTCGACAAAACCACTCTCGTACGCGACGGCTTTGAGGATGGTTGTACCGGTAACGTTGACCGGAGTGCCGTCATAAATAATCCCGGTGGTTTCAGTCGGCATGCTGCCATCAGTCGTGTAGCGGATGGATGCACCGCTGGTGGCCGTGGAAATCGTCACGATTTGTGCACTCGTGTAAGTGCCAGCCCCAAGGCTGAAAACCGGCACGGCGGCCTGCTGGAAGTTCACTGTATAGATTGCGGTGGAGACTGGACTATCAGAGAAACCGGACGCGTAGGCGATGGCGCTGAGGGTGGCATTGTTGCTGAGATAAAGCGGCCCTGAGTAGATCGTGCCATTGGTTTCGGAGGGCGTACTACCATCGGTGGTATAGCGGATCGAAGCGCCGGAAGTGGCTGAGGTGATTGCCACGGTCTGTGCGCTTGTATAATTGCCGGCTGGGGGGCTGAAAATCGGCGCGGCAGCGTTTGAGGAAACAATCAGCTGAAAAACCATCCCTTGAGAGGCGCTGCCGCCATTCATGGTCGTGCCGTAGAAGTTGCCATCGCTACCCTGGACCAAGCCCGCTTCAGGAAAGGCTACGTCGGTTGCGTTGAACGAAGCCAGATTCATCAGGGCGCCGGCTGGCGTCATCATAAAGATGGTGCCACTGCTGGCGCTGCCATCACCTTGGGTAGTGCCATAGAAGTTGCCGTCGCTGCCTTGGGCCAGGCTGGCGACGGAGCCTGAGCCATTGGCGCCATCGAATGAGACCAAGGTGGTCAGGACGCCGGCCGGGGTCATCATAAAGACAGTGCCATTATTGGTGCTGCCGCCAATTTCGGTCGTGCCATAGAAGTTGCCATCGCTGCCCTGCATCAGGCTTGCTTGAGGGTCGGATCCATTGGCGCCATCAAATGAGACCAAGGTGGTCAGGACGCCGGCCGGGGTCATCATAAAGACAGTGCCATTATTGGTGCTGCCGCCAATTTCGGTCGTGCCATAGAAGTTGCCATCGCTGCCCTGTACCAAGCCGGCGTGAGGATCGGACCCATTGGCGCCGTCAAATGAGGCCAGGGTGGTCAGGACGCCGGTCGGGGTCATCATGAACACCGTGCCATCGTCGCTACTGCCACCGCCATTGGTCGTGCCGTAGAAGTTGCCATCACTGCCCTGCACCAAGGCTGCTATGGGCAGACTTCCATTGGTGCCATTAAATGAGGCTAGGGTGGTCAGGACGCCGGCCGGGGTTATCATGAAGACCGTGCCATTGCCGCTACTGCCTCCACGTGAAGTAGTGCCGTAGAAGTTGCCGTCGCTGCCTTGTAGCAGAGCTGCCGCAGGGAGGCTTCCATTGGTGCCGTTAAATGAAACCAAAGTGGTCAAAACTCCCGCTGGAGTCACCATAAAGACTATGCCGTCGTTGTTATTACCTCCATTTTGGGTCGTGCCGTAGAAGTTGCCGTCACTGCCTTGCACCAAGGCTGCGACCGGATTGATCCCTCCATCATTAGACGGAGTAAAATTGTACAGGACATTCAAGCTGGCGGCTTGCAGATGCGAAAACGCAGCTGCAGCTAAGAGCAACAGACCGAAGACAAATTTATAACAGGTGTTCATAGTTAATCGAAAACTGGAAACGGAAGATAGAATCGGAAATTCAATCGCTAAACTCAGCTGGAGTCTCGCCAAATACGGGCTCGGCTTGTGGTTTACGCGTCATTAGCAGGCCGTGACGCAAACGCTCCAAAGGGGCCTCGTTTTTATAAAAAACACGGGCCGATTTTTACCCTGAACCCACAACTGCAGGTGCTTTTTGCAAACGGCTTGAGGCTGCACTCAAAAAAGAAAAT
>DATHNW010000034.1:0-122141 GCA_035485575.1 Opitutaceae bacterium
TTCGAAACGCGCGATATCCTTGCGGAGGACGCGGATGATATGGGGCTTTTCAACCTGGCCGGTGTTTTTCTTGAGCCGGAGCTGAAGCAGCTCATCGCGCGTGGCGCGAAGCTTGGTCTCGATTTCGGCTGGCGCGAGGTCGCGAATTTCTTTCGTGTTCATGATGGTGACGGTTTAGGCGGCGAAGCCTTCGCGCACGATGAAACGGCAGCGGAAGGGCAATTTGGCGTCGGCAAGGCGGAAGGCCTCCTTGGCAATGGTGGTGGAAACGCCGGCCAGCTCGAAGAGCACGGCACCGGGCTTGATTTGCGCGATGTAGTATTCGACAGGGCCTTTGCCGTGACCCATGCGGGTCTCGGCCGGTTTCTTGGTGACGGGCTTGTGCGGGAAAACGCGGATCCAGAGCTTGCCCTTGCGCTTGAGGTGGCGCGAGATGGTGACGCGCGCGGCCTCGATCTGCTGGCCGGTCATGGGGCCGCGGGTGAGGGCCTGCAGGCCGAATTCGCCAAAGGCGAGCGTGTTGCCGCGCTTGGCGTTGCCAGCGAGGGAGCCCCTCTGGGATTTGCGGTATTTGGTACGGGCGGGTGCGAGAGCCATGGGAGGTGCCTTCTAGTCAAATTGTATCCAATAAACGGATTCAGGAGGAGACGTCGGTCTCCTTTTTGCAGATCCAGCACTTGACGCCGATCTTGCCATAGACGGTCTGCGCCTCGGCGA
The DNA here is from genome assembly GCA_035485575.1 of Opitutaceae bacterium. GTDB lineage: Bacteria > Verrucomicrobiota > Verrucomicrobiia > Opitutales > Opitutaceae > DASRHD01. Next base: position 718 of record DATHNW010000034.1, read on the forward strand.
AGCCGTAATCGATGTTTTCGCGCAGGGTGTGCAGGGGCACGCGGCCCTTGCGCTGCCATTCGCGGCGGGCGATGTCCGCGCCGCCAAGGCGGCCGGAGCACTGGATGCGGATGCCCTCGGCCCCGAGGGTCATGGCCATCTCGACGGCCTTTTTCATGGCGCGGCGGAAGGCGATGCGGCGCTCGAGCTGGAGGGCGACGTTCTCGGCCACGAGCTGGGCCTCGATCTCGGGCTTCTTGACCTCCTGGATGTCGAGGAGGATTTCCTTGCCGGTGAGCTTGGCCAGCTGCGCCTTGATGTTGTCGACTTCCTGGCCCTTGCGGCCGATGACGACGCCGGGGCGCGCGGTGTAGATCTTGACCCGAACGCGGTTGGAGGCGCGTTCGATGAAAATGCGCGGCACGCTGGCCTGCTTGAGCTTTTCCATGAGCGCCTTGCGGATGATCTGGTCCTCGAGGAGGAGGCCCGGGAAATCTTTTTTGGTGGCAAACCAGCGCGACTGCCAGTTGCGGCGGACGGCGAGGCGGAAACCGATCGGATTTGTTTTTTGGCCCATGGTGAAAATCAGCTGGTTTGGCCGTCCGAGAGGACGATGCGGATGTGGGACATTTTCTTGCGGCGCGGCATGGCGGTGCCGCGGGCGCCGGCCTTGAAGCGCTTGAGGACGGGGCCGTTCTCGACGATCGCGCTCTTAACGATGAGCTTGTCGGCGGGAACGTTCCGCTTTTCGTCGTTCTCCGAATTGGCGATGGCACTCTTGAGCGTCTTGGCGATGAGGCGCGCGGACTTGCGCGGGATCAGGTTCAAGTAATCGAGCGCGAGATCGGCGCGCCGGCCTTGAATGGTACGCACCACTTCGCGCACTTTTTTCGGCGACATGCGGGCGTTGCGGGTGAGGGCTTGAACTTCCATGATGATGATTCCGGTTGCGGCGGCAGCAGCGCGAAGCGCCCTGCCCTTTGGCAGTTGGTGGTTGGTTAAATTTCCTTGCGGGTCATGCCGCCGTGCGACTTGAACACGCGCGTGGGGGCGAATTCGCCGAGCTTGTGGCCGACCATGTTTTCCGTGACGTAGACGGCGGTGAAGAGCTTGCCATTGTGCACGCTGAACGTGTGGCCGACGAAATCAGGGGTGATCGTCGAGCGGCGGGACCAGGTCTGGATGGGCTTCTTGACGCCGGTTTTGACCGCCTTCTCGATTTTTTCGAGCAGGTGGTAGTCGACGAAGAAGCCTTTTTTGATGGAGCGGGCCATGGTGGTGTATCCGTGAAAAGATTACTTTTTGCCGCGCGGCTTGCGGCCGTTGTGATGGACGATGATCATGCTGGTCGAGAGCTTGGAGCGGCTCCGGGTGACATAACCCTTGGCGAGCTGGCCCCACGGCGAGACGAGATGCTGGCGACCGCCACCACCCTTGGACTTGCCCTGGCCGCCGCCGTTCGGGTGGTCGACCGGGTTCATGGCCATGCCGCGCACGTGCGGGCGCCGGCCGAGCCAGCGGCTGCGCCCGGCCTTGCCGAGCGACTGCTTGTTGTGATCGCCATTGCCGACAAAGCCGATGGTCGCGCGGCATTTCTGGCTGACCAGGCGGATTTCGCCGGAAGGCATCTTGAGCTGGGCGTGGCCGTTTTCGATCGCGACGAGCTCGAGCGAGGCGCCGGCGGAACGGGCGATCTGCGCACCGCGACCCGGGACCAGCTCGACGGCGTGCACCCGCGTGGACGGCGGAATGAGCGCGAGCGGATAATTGTTGCCGACGATAAAGCTATTGGTCGCCGCCTGGTTGGAAGTGATGATGGTGGCGCCGACCTCCAGGCCTTCGGGGGCGATGATGTAGCGTTTTTCGCCGTCGGGATATTCGAGCAGTGCAATATTGGACGTGCGATTGGGATCGTACTCGAGGGCGATGACCTTGGCGGGCTGGTCGAGCTTGTCGACGCGCTTGAAATCGATGATGCGGTAAAGCTGCTTGTGCCCGCCGCCGATGTGGCGGGACGTGAGACGGCCGTAACAGTTGCGGCCGCCGGTCTTGGGCTTGGGCTCGGTCAGGGCGCGCTCGGGGCGCTTTTTGGACAGGCCCTTGCGCTTGTTCAGCGAAGTGAACCGGCCGGAGGGCGTGAGCGGGCGAAAAGAGTGGATGGCCATGGGAGGATTTCTCTGGGTTAGACGAGCTCGATTTTGTCGCCGGCCTTGAGCGTGACGATGGCCTTCTTGTAATCGGAGGTCGTGCTCGGGCGGCCCTGGCGGCTCTTCTTATTCTTGCCGCGGTAGTTCTGGACGTTGACGCGCGTGACCGTGACCTTGAAGGTCTTTTCAACGGCCTCGGCAATCTGGTGCTTGTTGGTGCCGGAGAAAACTTCGAACGTGTACTGGCCGAACTCGGCGCTTTGCTTGTTCGCTTTTTCCGTGAGGCGGACGTGCTTGAGAATCTGGTCGGCTTTCATCAGTTGCTTCCTCCGTTGACGCGGGCGATGATTTTTTCGAGGGCCTTGAGGCTCACGATGATTTTCTTGTACTGAGCGAGATCGAGGGTGTTGAGCTTGGCCGCCTCCTGGAGGGAGATGCGCTTGTGGTTGCGCGCGGCGCGCAGCGTGTCGGCCGTGAAAGGGTCGTCCACGAGCAGGATCTTGCCCGCGGGGGCGATGCGGCTGACGACCTGGTTGACCACCTTGGTCTTCACCGGCTCGATTTCAAAGCGCTCGATGAGGTCGATCTCGCCGGCGATGGCGCGGTCGAACAGCGCGCGGCTGAAAGCGAGGGCTTTGACCTTGGCGTTGATCTTCTTCGAGTAATCGCGCGGCTTCGGGCCGAACACGACGCCGCCGCCGACCCAGATGGGCGAGCGATTGGAGCCGGCGCGGGCGCGACCGGTGCCCTTCTGGCGCCAGGGCTTCTTGCCACCGCCGCTGACTTCGCCGCGGGTCTTGGTCGAATGGGTGCCGAGGCGGGCATTGGCGCGGTGGGCAACGATGACTTCCTTGACAGCCTGGAGGCCCTTGTCGCCCTCGAACACGGGCAGGCCGGAAAAATCCTCTTCACGCGAGGTGGTGCCGTCGGGACTGAAAATTTTGAGTTTCATGATGAGCTGCTCTCCGGGGATTATTTGGCGGCCTTCGGCTGGCCCTTGATGGCGGAGCGGACGACGACATCGTCGCCGTTGGCGCCGGGAATGGCGCCCTTGACCAGGATGAGGTTTTTATCGGCGATGATCTTGACCACGCGGAGATTCTGCATGGTGCGGTGATCGGTGCCCATGTGGCCGGGCATGCGCTGGTTTTTCCAGGCGCGGCCGGGAGTCTGGCGCATGCCGATCGAGCCGATGCGACGGTGGAACATCGAGCCGTGCGCGGCGGGACCGCCGGCCACACGGAAGCGTTTGACGACGCCCTGGAAGCCCTTGCCCTTGCTGACGCCGCTGACGTCGACGAGCTGGCCTTCACTGAAGATCGAGACCGTGACGATGTCGCCGGGCTTGGCGGCGGGCGTCTCGGCCAGGCGGACTTCGCCGAGCACGCGCGGGGGCTGCTCAAGGCCGGCCTTTTTCGCGTGCTCGAGTTCGGCCTTCGCGGTGTTCTTGATTTTCTTGGCCGCGAAGCCGAGCTGGACGGCGTTGTAACCGTCGGTCGCGGTCGTCTTGACCTGGACGACGGCGCAGGGGCCGGCTTCAACCACGGTGACGGGGACCAGGACGTTTTGCGCGTCGTAGACCTGCGTCATGCCGATTTTCTTACCGAGGAGTGTGGTGATCATGGCTAAGCGGTAGGTGGAAATTTTTCCGTTTGAGACCTACATTAGGAGGGGCCCGGCGGTGCGCGGAGCGCACACGGGCAACTGCTAACTGTGGATTTTAGACGTTGATGGTGATATCGACGCCGGACGGGAGGTTGAGTTTCTTGAGTTCGTCCACCGTCTGGGAGGTGGGTTCAATGATGTCGATGAGGCGCTTGTGGGTGCGCGACTCGAACTGTTCCATGGACTTTTTGTCCGCGTGCGGGGAACGGTTGACGGAAAGTTTCTCGATGCGCGTGGGCAGCGGAATGGGGCCGGAGACGCGCGCGCCGGAGCGTTTGGCGGTCTCGACGATTTCCAAGGCCGACTGGTCGATGACCCGGTAGTCGAAGCCTTGGAGTTTGATGCGGATGCGTTGACCTTTCATGGCGGACAAAGAACGAGGGTTAAGTGCGGGCCGGAGCTTTCGAGGAAGTCTCGACGATCTTGGCCAGGAGCGAATTGGGCACCTGCTCGAAGTGCGAAGGAGTGATCGAGGCGCTGGCGCGACCCTTGGACAGTGAGCGGATGTCGGTGACGTAGCCGAAAAGCATTTCGAGCGGTACGCGGGCGTCGATGATGCACGCGCCGGCCTTGTTCTCCATGCCGTTGATGCTGCCGCGGCGGCGGTTGATGTCGCCGATGAGATCGCCCTGATATTCCTCGGGCGTGGTGACTTCGACGCCCATGATGGGCTCGAGGAGGATAGGATTGGCCTTCTTCATCGCATCCTTGAACGCGAAGATGCCGGCCATCTTAAAGGCGAGTTCGGACGAGTCGACCTCGTGGAACGAGCCGTCGACGATGCGCACGATGACATCGACCACGGGATAACCGGCGACGACGCCGTTGTTGCAGCCTTCGAGAATGCCCTCGGTCGAAGGCTTGATGAATTCCTTCGGAATGGTGCCGCCGACGATTTCGTTGATGACCTCGACGCCCTTGCCCTTTTCGTTCGGCTCGAGCTTGATGCACACGTGGCCGTACTGGCCCTTGCCGCCGGACTGGCGGATAAATTTGCCTTCGCCCTCGGCCGCAGCCTTCACGGTTTCGCGGTAGGCGATCTGGGGCTTTCCGGCGGTGGCCTCGACCTTGAACTCGCGCTTCATGCGGTCGCGGATGATCTCAAGGTGGAGTTCGCCCATGCCGGCGAGAATGGTCTGGCCCGTGTCGGGATCGGTCTTGACCTTGAGGGTCGGATCCTCGGCCACGAGACGCTGGAGCGCGTTGCCCATTTTTTCCTGGTCGGCCTTTGAATTCGGCTCGATGGACATCGCGATGACGGGCTCGGGGAACGACGGCGGCTCAAGACGGATGTCGAAATCCTCGTCGCAAAGCGTGTCGCCGGTAATGACGTCCTTCACGCCGACGAGCGCGCAGATGTCGCCCGAGTACGCGCTGTCGATTTCCTCGCGGTCCATGGCGCGCATGAGCACGAGGCGACTGACACGCTCGCTGCGGCGGGTGCGGGGATTGTACATCGACATGCCCTTGGGCAGCGTGCCGGAGTAAATCCGGAAGAAAACGATTTTACCGACAAAAGGATCGGTCCAGAGCTTGAAGGCGAGGCCGACGAGCTTGTTCTTATCGTCCACAGGGGCGGCGGCCTCCTTGCCGTCGCTGTCCTGGCCCTTCATCGGCGGGACGTCGATCGGGCTGGGCAGGTAATTGACCACGCAGTCGAGCAGGCGCTGGACGCCCTTTTTCTTGAAGGCCGAGCCGGGAACCACGCCGCAGAAGCTGAGCGAGATGGTGGCCTTGCGGATGGCGAGCATGAGCTCGTTCGTCGTGATGGCCTCGCCGCCGAGATACTTCTCGGCAATGACGTCGTCAAAATCGGCCACGGCCTCGATCAGCTGATCACGATATTTCTTCGCCTCGTCGCGCAGGGCGGCCGGGATTTCCGCGGTGACCGGATTGAGGCCGAGCGGATCCTTGTCCTCGTCGAAAATGTAGGCGACCATCTGCACGAGATCAACCAGGCCGGTGAAATTCTCCTCGGCGCCGATGGGCAGGAAGAGAGCGTGGGCGTTGCCCTTCAGCTTGGTGCGGATATCGTCAACCGCGCGGTGGAAATTGGCGCCGACGCGATCCATCTTGTTGATGAAGGCGATGCGGGGCACGCGGTACTTGTTGGCCTGGCGCCAGACCGTCTCGGACTGGGGCTGCACGCCGGCCACGGCGTCGAACACGGCAACGGCGCCGTCGAGGACGCGGAGCGAGCGCTCGACCTCGGCGGTGAAGTCCACGTGGCCCGGTGTATCAATAATATTGATACGCTGCTTGATCCCCTTCCATGGGCCGCACGAGGCGTTCCAGGCACAGGAGATGGCGGCGGCGGTGATGGTGATGCCGCGCTCGCGCTCCTGCTCCATCCAGTCGGTCACGGTGGTACCTTCGTGCACCTCGCCCATCTTGTGGACGGCGCCGGAGTAAAAGAGAATGCGCTCGGTCGTGGTCGTCTTGCCCGCGTCGATGTGCGCGGCAATACCGATATTGCGCGTCCACTCGAGCGGGAACGGACGGTCCTTCGCGTTGGCGGGGGAAATCTTGGCCTTGTCGGTGACGACAGTAATGGCGGGTATGGCGGGAGCGGACATGGGCGCGGTTCCTTACCAGCGGAGATGGGCGAAGGCGCGGTTGGCCTGGGCCATCTTGTGGGTGTCTTCCTTCTTCTTCACGACCGAGCCGGTGTTGTTGTAGGCGTCGACGATCTCGGCAGCGAGGGCCTCCTGCATGGGCGTGCCCTTGCGGCTGCCGGCGGCGGCGACGATCCAGCGCAACGCGAGGCTTTCCTGGCGCTCGAACGAAATTTCAATGGGCACCTGATAGGTGGCGCCGCCGACGCGACGGCTTTTCACCTCGAGGCGCGGGCGGGCGTTTTCCAGGGCACCCATGAGCAGGTCGACCGGGTCGCCCTTCTGGAGCTTCTCGCTGACTTTTTCGAACGCACCGTAGACGATGCGCTGCGCGAGGCTCTTTTTGCCGGACTTCATGATGACGTTGATGAGATGCGCGACCAGCGGGCTGGTGTAGCGGATATCGGGCTGCGTGATGCGCTTCTCGGCTCTGTGACGACGTGACATGGGCTAGATTTCTCCTCGCGAAAATTATTTCTTGGCGGCATCCTTCTTCGGACGCTTGACCCCGTACTTGGAACGGCTGCGGCGGCGCTTCTCGACGCCGGTGGCATCGAGCGTGCCGCGCACGATATGATAACGCACGCCGGGCAGATCCTTCACGCGGCCGCCACGCACGAGCACAATGGAATGCTCCTGCAGGTTGTGGCCCTCGTCAGGGATGTAGGAAATGACTTCACTGCCGTTCGTGAGACGCACCTTCGCAACCTTGCGGATGGCGGAATTGGGCTTCTTCGGGGTGCGGGTCATGACCTGCACGCACACACCGCGGCGGAAGGGGTTGCCTGCCAAAGCCGGGGACTTCGACTTGGCGGTCACCTTGCGGCGGCCTTTGCGTACTAGTTGGTTGATGGTCGGCATGACGAAAAATTTGAGGACGGGAAATTGAGAAAAGAGGCAGACGCTACCTTTGCCCAAAAAGTCAGCAAGAACTTTTTGGAAAAAAGTGAACGATTCGAAGATTCGAGATTCACACCCCGAACTTCGGAGGGAAAGCGTTGATCAGCCGGAGCCGGCAACGCGGAAGAAAAATGAGGGACTGTAAGCAAAACACACCGCACCCGCCGAACTCAAGGCGATTCTTTCCAGCAATGAAGAAACCGGCCGTTTTGCCCATGGCGGAAACCGAAGATAAGGCGCAAATTCACATCAAAAAAACGCCCGGCCATGAAGGCCGGGCGATAAACCACCCGGAGCTAGGCTCAACAAGTGGTTTTGGCGGGAGGGATTAAGATCATCGGGCAAACTCATTATTGAGACAAGAAAAAATTGGCGCGGCCCAGAAGAATTTGGCAAAAAAAGAAGCCGCGGCCCAGAGCCGCGGCTTCGATAAGGTTTCGTGATACGCAGGGCGTATTCAGCTCGCCTCGGTGGCCTTGGCTTCCTCGGCTGGCACATCGGCGCCGAACGGCAGGCTGATGCGCAGCGCGCGATGCGCAGGCAGGCCCGTGCCAGCGGGGATGAGATGGCCCATAATGACGTTTTCCTTGAAGCCCTTGAGCATGTCGATCTTGCCCAGCGTAGCGGCATCGGTGAGCACACGCGTGGTTTCCTGGAACGAGGCGGCGGAGATGAAGCTTTCCGTCTCCAGCGAGGCCTTGGTGATGCCAAGCAGGATGGGTTCGGCTTCGGCGGGCTTGCCACCCGCCTCATCGAGACGCTTGTTCTCGTTAAGGAAGGCCGCGCGGTCCACCTGTTCACCCCAGAAATACTCGCTGTCACCCGGATCGGTGATCCGGATTTTGCGAAGCATCTGGCGGATGATGATCTCGATGTGCTTGTCGTTGATCGTCACACCCTGCAGGCGATAGACCTCCTGCACCTGGCCGATCAGGAATTCATAGAGCGCCGCCGGTCCGAGAATTTCGAGGATTTCGTGCGGGTCGGCCGAGCCTTCAGTGAGGTGCTGGCCTTTGTACACGACGTCGCCGGGTTGCACGATGATGTGCTTGCCGGTCGGGATGAGATGCTCCTCTTCCTGCGAGGTCTCTTCGTTCTTCACAACAAGCTTGCGCTTGCCACGAACGGAACCCTCGAACGACACAACGCCGTCGATACGGGCCATTTCGGCCGCATCCTTCGGGCGACGCGCTTCAAAGAGCTCGGCGACGCGGGGAAGACCGCCGGTGATGTCCTTGGTCTTCGAGGCCTGACGAGGAGTCTTGGCGAGCAGCGCACCGGGCTGGATGATGTCGCTTTCGTTGACGGCGATCTGCGCGCCGACAGGAATCGAGTAAGCCGCGAGCGGCTTACCCTTGTCGTCACGGACTTCGATCTGAGGATTGAGGTCTTCCTTGTGTTCGATGACGACCGTGGCAATGCGGCCGGTGGCCTCGTCGAGCTCGCGCTTGACGGTGACGCCGGGGATCATGTCCTTGAACGCGAGCGTGCCACCCTTCTCGGAGAGCACGGGCACGTTGTAAGGATCCCACTGGGCGAGAATGTCGCCTTTCTCAATTTTCTCGCCGTCGCCGACGTGCAAGTAAGAGCCCACAACGATGTTGTAAGTCTCGAGTTCCTTGTCCTCCGAGTCGATAACCTGAATGGAACCGGTCTTGTTGAGAACAATGTGACCACCGTCGGCGGTCTCGACGAGGCGCAGGCTGTGATAGCGTACAATGCCGCTGGCACGAACCCGGATCTCGGGCGTCTTGAAGCCGCCGGACGCGACGCCACCGATGTGAAACGTACGCATGGTAAGCTGCGTGCCGGGCTCGCCGATGGACTGGGCGGCGATGATGCCGACAGAGTCGCCGATCTTGGCGAGCTTGTTGGTGGCGGGATTGATGCCGTAGCTCTTGGAGTCGATGCCGTGGCGGCTGGTCGAGGTGAGCGGCGACATGACTTTGACGCGCTCGAGGCCGGAATCCTCAATCTTGCGGGCGGTTTCCTCGGTGACAAGGTCGCCCGAGCCGACCAAGAGTTCAGACGGATTCAACGGATTGTAGATATCGTCGCTGGAGCAGCGGCCGATGATGCGTTCGCGCAGGCCAACGATTTCGTCGTCGCCCTCAAAGATGGCCTTCTTCCAGATGCCGTCACGGGTGCCACAATCGTCCTCGCCGATGACCACGTCCATGGCCACGTCGCAGAGCTTGCGGGTCAGGTAGCCGGCGTCGGCGGTCTTGAGCGCCGTGTCCGCCAGGCCCTTGCGCGCGCCGTGGGTGGAGATGAAGTATTCGAGCACGGTGAGACCCTCGCGGAACGAGGACAAAATCGGACGCTCGATGATTTCACCGGAAGGCTTGGCCATCAGACCGCGTGTACCGCAGAGCTGGCGCACCTGCTGTTTGTTGCCGCGCGCGCCCGAATCCATCATGATGTAGACGGGGTTGACCTCCGTCTTGCCTTCATTGGCCTCGAGTTTCGCAAAGACTTCCTTGGCGATGCGGTCGGTGGCGTTGGTCCAGATGTCGACGACCTTGTTGTAACGCTCGCCGTCGGTGATGATGCCCTTGTTGAACTGGGCCTCGACCTCGGAGATCTTCTTCCGCGAATCGGTGACGATGTCCTTCTTTGTCTCGGGGATGATCATGTCATCGATACCGATGGAGATGCCGGCCTGGAACGCAGTGGTGAAGCCGAGCTCCTTGAGCTTGTCCAAGGTCTCGACGGTGACGGTGTCACCAGCGACTTTGTAGGTGTTGAGAATCAGATCGCCGAGCTTCGACTTCGGAACGGCAAAGTTCACAAAGCCAAGGCCCACCGGCCAGATCTGATTGAAGATGACGCGGCCGACCGTGGTACGGACCGTCTTGCGGTCCTTGTTGCCGTAAACCGTGTCGCGGCCGTAGTCGGGGTTGGGAATCTCCACCCAATCGTGCATCTTGAGCGCGCCGTCGGCCTTGACGTAAAGGACTTCCTGCAGGCCGCTGAGGAGCGGCACGCGTTCGCCCTTGGCCGGCTTCTTGCGCGGCTCGATGGTGAGATAGTACGCGCCAAGGACGATGTCCTGGGAAGGCGTGAGGATCGGCTTGCCCGACGACGGCGAGAAGATGTTCGACGTCGCCATCATGAGGAGCTTGCACTCCATGATGGCTTCGAGCGAGAGCGGCACGTGCACGGCCATCTGGTCACCGTCGAAGTCGGCGTTGTAGGCCGTACAGACGAGCGGATGGATGCGGATGGCCTCGCCCTCGATGAGGACGGGCTCGAAAGCCTGGATCGAGAGGCGGTGCAGCGTCGGCGCGCGGTTGAGCAGCACCGGGTGGCCCTTGGTGACCTCCTCAAGAATGTCCCAGACCTCGGGTGATTTTTTCTCAATCATCTTGCGCGCACCGCGCACGGTGTGCACGAAGCCGAGTTCCTTCAGCCGGCGGATGATGAACGGCTCGAAAAGCACGAGCGCCATTTTCTTCGGCAGGCCGCACTGGTGCAGCTTGAGCTCCGGGCCGATGACGATGACCGAGCGGCCGGAATAATCGACGCGCTTGCCGAGCAAGTTCTGGCGGAAGCGGCCCTGCTTGCCCTTGAGCATGTCGGAGAGCGACTTCAGCGGGCGGTTGCCGGCGCCGGTGACGGGACGGCCGTGGCGGCCATTGTCGAAGAGCGCGTCAACGGCTTCCTGCAGCATGCGCTTTTCGTTGTGAATGATGACGTCGGGCGTCTTCAACTGCATCAGGTTCCGCAGACGGTTGTTGCGGTTGATGACGCGGCGGTAGAGATCGTTGAGATCGGAAGTGGCGAAGCGGCCGCCCTCAAGCGGGACGAGCGGGCGCAGGTCCGGCGGGATGACGGGCAGCACTTCGAGCACCATCCATTCGGGACGGGACTTCGAGTGAATGAAGCCCTGGATGACCTTGAGACGCTTGGAGAGCTTCTTCTTGATCTGCTTCGACTTGGTCGCGCGCATCTGCTCGTGCAGCTCGGCGACGGTCGTGTTCATGTCCAGGTTCGAGAGCGCATCGCGCACGGCCTCGGCGCCCATCTTGGCGGTGAAGGAGTCGTTGCCGTACTCGTCGATCGCCTGGCGGTACTCCGTGTCCGTCAGAAGCTGGTGCGGCTCGAGCGGGGTCTTGCCCGGGTTCACGACCATGAAGTTCTCGTAATAGATGACGCGCTCGAGCGAGCGGGCGGTCATGTCGAGCAACAGGCCGAGGCGGCTGGGCATCGACTTGAGGAACCAGATATGGGCGACGGGCACGGCCAGCTCGATGTGGCCCATACGCTCGCGACGGACGCGGGCGACGGTCACTTCGACGCCGCAGCGGTCGCACACGACGTCCTTGTACTTGATGCGCTTGTACTTTCCGCAGGCGCACTCGTAGTCGCGCACGGGGCCGAAGATCTTCTGGCAGAAGAGGCCGCCGGGCTCGGGCTTGAAGGTGCGGTAATTGATGGTCTCGGGATTCTTGACCTCGCCCTTCGACCATTTGCGGATGGTCTCGGGTGAAGCGACGGTGATGGAGACGCAGTCGAACGCATTTTCTTCGAGGCCGATGGCGGAACGGGCCTCGTCGCGGGTGGAGGCGGCGGTTTCTGTAGGCTGAATCATTTGGTTTCTCCCGGTTTTATGTTAAAGAGGGCGGCCCGGCACTCAGGTGCCGAAACCGAGCGCGTCGCGCTTGCTGAGCTTGATGTCGAGACCGAGCGATTGTATTTCTTTTATCAATACATTGAACGACTCGGGCGTGCCGGCCACCAGCGTGTTGTCGCCCTTGACGAGCGATTCGTAGATCTTGGTGCGGCCGTTCACGTCATCGGACTTGACCGTGAGCAGCTCCTGGAGCGTGTGCGCCGCGCCGTAGGCCTCGAGCGCCCATACTTCCATTTCGCCGAAGCGCTGGCCGCCGTACTGGGCCTTGCCGCCGAGCGGCTGCTGCGTGACGAGCGAATAGGGACCGACCGCGCGCGCGTGGATCTTGTGCGACACGAGATGGTTGAGCTTCATCATGTAGATGTAGCCGACGACGACCTCCTGGTCGATTTTCTCGCCGGTGCGGCCGTCGTAAAGGGGGCTCTTACCGGAGGAAGGCAGCTTGGCCTCCTTCAGGTAGTCGCGGACCTTCTTTTCCGGCACGCCGTCGAACACGGGGGTGGCGATCTTGATGCCGAGCTTTTTGCAGGCCCAGCCGAGATGCGTCTCGAGCACCTGGCCGACGTTCATGCGGGAAGGCACGCCGAGCGGGTTGAGGCAGATTTCGACGGAGGTGCCGTCAGGGAGGAAAGGCATGTCCTCCTCGGGCACGATCTTGGCGACGACGCCCTTGTTGCCGTGGCGGCCGGCCATCTTGTCGCCGACCTCCAGCTTCTGCTTGGTGGCGACGTAGACCTTGACCTGCTTGATGGCGCCGTTGCCGGTGTCCTCACCGGCCTCGATCGCGACGATCTTGCGTTCGCGGTCGCCCTCGAGTTCGTCGAACTTGCCCTGGTAGGAGCCGATGATCTCCATGATCTTGATCCGCACGGGCGAAGGATCGATCTGCACGTGCTTGGAGACGGCGGCGAGCTTGCGCAGGAGCGTCTTGGTGATCTTGCGGTTGGCGGGAATGATGACTTCGCCGGACTCGCCGTTAATGACGTCGAGCGGAATTTTTTCGCCGAGCAGGATATTGGAGAGCGCCTCGGTGAGGCCTTCGCGCAGCTTGTCCATCTGCGTCTTGTACTCTTCCTGGATCTGCTTGACCTGGCGGCGGCGGTCGGACGGGGAGAGTTTCTCCTCCTGGTTGTCGATGCGCGAGGAGACCTTCACGTCCATGATGATGCCGGCGGCGCCGGAGGGCACTACGAGCGAGGTGTCTTTCACGTCGGCGGCCTTTTCACCGAAGATGGCGCGGAGGAGCTTTTCCTCGGGCGCGAGCTCGGTCTCGGACTTGGGCGTGATCTTGCCGACGAGGATGTCGCCGGGCTTCACCTCGGCGCCGATGCGGATGACGCCGTTGTGGTCGAGATTCTTGAGCGCCTCCTCGCCGACATTCGGGATGTCGCGGGTGATTTCCTCGGGCCCGAGCTTGGTGTCACGGGCGGTGACCTCGAATTCCTGGATATGGATGGAGGTGAAGACGTCTTCCTTCAGCACTTTTTCAGAGATGAGGATGGCGTCCTCGAAGTTGTAGCCGTTCCACGGCATGAAAGCCACGAGGACGTTGCGGCCGAGCGCCATCTCGCCCTGGTCGGTCGAGGGACCGTCGGCGATGATCTGGCTGGCCTTGATCTTCTGGCCCTTGTGAACGATGGGCTTCTGGTTATAGCAAGTGCCGGCGTTCGAGCGCATGAACTTGCGCAGCTCATAAACGTGAACGTCGTTCTTCGGGTCGCTCTTCGGACTGCGGTCGAAGTTGCGGGGAAGCTCGCCGTCCTTAGTGACGACGATGCGCCGGGCATCAACGGAGGCGACGATGCCGCTCGCTTCGGCGACGACGACAATCTTCGAATCGCGCGCGACGCGCTCCTCGATGCCGGTGCCAACGAGCGGCGCCTCAACTTGGAGAAGCGGCACACCCTGGCGTTGCATGTTGGCACCCATGAGCGCACGGTTGGCGTCGTCATGCTCGAGGAAGGGGATCATGCCGGCGGCGATCGAGATGACCTGCTTGGGCGAAACATCCATGTAATCGACCTCGCTGGCGCTGACTTCGAGAAACTCGCCGTCTTTGCGCACGGTCACCTTGCCGATGAAATGGCCCTTGTCGTCGATCTCGGCGTTGGCCTGGGCGATGACCTTGGCTTCCTCCTGGTCGGCGGTGAGGTAATCGATCTTTTCGGTGGCGCGGCCGTCCTTGACGACGCGATAGGGCGTCTCGATGAAGCCGAATTCGTTCACGCGCGCGTAAGTCGAGAGCGAGTTGATGAGGCCGATGTTCGGGCCTTCGGGCGTCTCAATGGGGCAGATGCGGCCATAATGCGAAGGATGCACGTCGCGCACTTCGAAGCCGGCGCGTTCGCGATTGAGACCGCCAGGCCCGAGCGCGGAGAGGCGGCGCTTGTGCGTGACCTCGGCGAGCGGGTTGATCTGGTCCATGAACTGCGAAAGCTGGCTGCGGGCGAAGAAATCGCGGATGACCGTGGTGAGGGCCTTCGGGTTGATGAGCTTCTGCGGCGTGATGGAGTCGACGCTCTGGTCGTACATCGTCATGCGCTCGCGCACGAGGCGCTCGGTGCGGGCCAGGCCGACGCGGCACTGGTTGGCCAGGAGCTCGCCGACGGTGCGCACGCGGCGCGAACCCAGGTGATCGATGTCATCGACAACACCCTCGCCCCGCTTCAAGCGGACGAGATATTTCGTGGCAGCCACGACGTCAGCGCTCTCAAGAATGCGCTGTTCCAGATCGGTCTTGAGGCCGAGCTTCTGGTTGACCTTGTAGCGGCCGACACGGCCGAGGTCGTAGCGCTTCGGGTCGAAAAAGAGGCGTTTGAGCAGGGCCTTGGCGTTGGCGGTCGTGGGCGGCTCGCCGGGACGGAGGCGCTTGTAGATTTCCTTGAGGGCTTCCTCCTCGTTGCGGGTCGGATCCTTCTTGAGCGCTCGGATGATGGCGCCCTCGTCGACCGCGGTGTCGATGACGCGGATGGTGGCGATGTCGTGCTTTTCGAACGTGCGGACGATCTGTTTGGTCAGCGGCTCAAACGCGCGCGCGAGCACAACGCCCTTCTGCGCGTCGATGGCGTCCTCGACGAGCACGAGCGTGGAGACATTCTCCATGTCGAGGGCCTTGGAGACCTTCAGGTCCTTGATCTCGTAGAAAAGATTGAGGATGTCCACGTCGGCGCTGTAGCCGATGGCGCGGAGCATGGTCGTGATGAGAAATTTCCGGCGGCGGCGGCGGCGGTCGAGGTAAACGTAGAGCAGGTCGTTATTATCGAACTGCACCTCCAGCCAGGTGCCGCGGTCGGGGATGATACGGAAGGAATGGAGCAACTTGCCGTTCGTATGCGGGGCGACCTCGAAGGCGATGCCGGGCGAGCGGTGGAGCTGCGAGACGACGACGCGCTCGGCGCCGTTGATGATGAACGAGCCGCGCTCGGTCACCATGGGGATTTCACCCATGTAGATGTCCTCGTCCTTGATGAAGTCCTCTTCGCGCAGGCGGAGCTTCACGTAAAGCGGGACCGAGTAGGTAATGCCTTCACGGATACACTCGAGTTCGGTGCTCTTGGAGTCGCCGATGGTGTAGGAGACGTATTCGAGCACAAGGCGGCCGTCATAGCTCTCGATCGGGAAGACCTCGCGGAACACGGCCTCGAGCCCCTGGTTCTTGCGCTGCTTTTCGGGCACGCCCTTCTGCAGGTATTCGAGATACGAGGTGATCTGGATCTCGATGAGATTGGGCGGCGAGATGACTTCTTTGAGCTTACCGAAGTTGATGCGTTCGGTGTGAGTGCGGTCGGCCATGGATTTTCCCGGTTGAGTGAAATGAAAAAGCGAAACAAGCTTCCGCGGCTAGCGTGCTAGCGGAAACCGGCAGTATAGGACAAATTTTGAAAAAGGCAAAGGACAGGCCGCGTCGTGGCACGGCCTGTCCGGAAAATTTCGGAGCAATTTACGGTCGGATGCTCCAAGTGGGTTACTTAAGCTGCACCTTTGCGCCAGCGGCTTCGAGCTTCTTCTTGATCTCCTCGGCCTCGGCTTTGGGAACGTTTTCTTTGACCGGCTTGGGCGCACCGTCCACGAGGTCCTTGGCTTCCTTGAGGCCGAGACCGGTGATGGCGCGGACTTCCTTGATGACGCCGATCTTGTTGGCGCCGGATTCGGCGAGGATGATGGTGAATTCAGTCTGGGCCTCGGCAGCGGCGGCGGGCGCGGCGGCTGCAGCGGCGGCGGGCGCGGCGGCGGCGGCGGCGGAAACGCCCCACTTGCCTTCGAGGTCTTTGACGAGGGCGGCGAGGTCGAGAACCGTCTGGCTGGAGAGCCAGTCGATGACTTGGTCTTTGGTGATGTTGCTCATGGTTATCTCCTGGGCGGGCTAGCGGCGGCGGAAGCCGCGTGTTTAAGAGACGTATCCCCTAGCCTGCTCGTTTGATGTTTTGCTTCCGGTCGTGTGGCGAAAGCCCCGCGTCCGGAAAAATTTCAGTGGATGGTTAAAATCAGGCGGCGGGAGCGGGCTGCTCCTTCTTGACCTTGGCGTCGAGGACGCGGACGAAGGCGGCGGCGTTCTGCGTGAGCAGGCCGAGCAGTTGCGAGCGGAGTGCCTCGAACGGGGGCAGATCCGCGATCTTGGCGAGGTCGGCGGCGGTGATGAGCTTTTTGTCCATCACGCCCACCTTCACCTCGAGCTTCTGCTTTTCCTCGAAGAATTTCTTGAGGATCTTGGCGACACCCGCGGAGTTCTTGCCACCCACGACGACGGCCGTCGGGCCGATCAGGGCGCTTTCGAATTCGGGCAGGCCGAGGGCCTTGGCCGCGACGCGGAGCGAGCTGTTTTTGACGACATGGAACTCAGCCTTCTCAGCAGCGAGCCGCTTGCGCAGCTCGGCGACGTCGGCGACGGAGACCTTCGAGAAATTGGCGAGTATGACGTAGTCGGACTTCTTGAGATGAGTCTCGACCTCGGCGATCAGGTATTGTTTTTCGGCTCTCATGGTCGGTACGAGGTTTAGTATTTGCTGTATTCCACCGAGGAGATGTGCACGGCGGGGCTCATCGTTGAGGAGAGCGCGACGGTCTTGATGTAGTTGCCCTTGAAGGCGGCGGGCTTGGCCTTGCCAATCGCTTCCAGCACCACGGCGGCATTTTCCAAAAGCTGCGCGGCCGTAAAGGAGCGCTTGCCGATGCCGACGCCGATGTTGGCGGCCTTGTCCATCTTGAATTCGACGCGGCCGGCCTTGACGGCCTTGATGCCGGCGGCGATGTCGTCGGTGACGGTGCCGGACTTCGGGTTGGGCATGAGGCCCTTGGGGCCGAGAACGCGGGCAATCGTGCGGACTTCCTTCATGGCCTCGGTGGTGGCGATGGCGACGTCGAAGTCGAGCCAGCCCTCGTTGATCTTGGCCATGATGTCCTTGAGGCCGGCGTGATCGGCGCCGGCGGCGAGCGCCTTCTGCGGGTCGTCGGTGAAGACGAGGACGCGGACCTTTTTGCCGGAGCCGTTGGGCAGCGGAGTGGTGCCGCGCACCATCTGGTCGCCTTGCGAGGCGTCGACGCCAAGGCGGAGGGAGAGCTCGACGGTCTCGTCGAACTTCGCCTTCGGGAACTTGGCCAGGATTTCAACCGCGTCTTTCAACGGGTATTCCTTGGTGAGGTCAGCGGCCTGTTGGGCGCTGCGGTAGCGTTTGCTTTTTTTCTCCATGATGACTCCTTGCGGTGCGAACGTCCCGGATGAGACTCCCGCGGTGAGTGGTTTTTGGTGGGTTGACGAAAAGGATTAATCGACGACTTCGATGCCCATGTTGCGGGCGGTGCCGGCGATGATCTTGATGCCGGCGTCGTCGGACTTGGCGTTGAGATCGGCCTTCTTGAGGTTGTAGATCTCGAGCAGCTGCTTGCGGGTGACCTTGCCGACCTTGTCCTGGTTGGGCTTGGCGGAACCGCTGGCGATGTTGGCCGCCTTCTTGAGCAGCACGCTCGCGGGCGGCGACTTGAGAATGAAAGTGAAGGACTTGTCGGTGTAAACCGTGATGACGACCGGCAGGATCATGCCGGGTTGGTCCTTCGTCTTGGCGTTGAACTCCTTGCAAAACGCCATGATGTTGACGCCTTGCGCGCCGAGCGCGGGACCGACGGGAGGGGCGGGATTGGCGGCGCCGGCAGGGAGCTGGAGGCGGATGTAGCCTTGGATTTTCTTGGCCATGTGAGCTTAGTGAAGTGTGGTGGCGGGTGTAGTTAGGCGGCGGGAAGCAAAGAGGCGTCGCCTCATTCGGTGAGGCGTTGCACCTGCCAGTATTCGAGCTCGACCGGGGTGAACCGGCCGAAAATGGAGACAGAAATCTTGAGTTTACCGCGATCGGGGTCGATTTCGTCAATGCGGCCGTTGAGATTGGCGAACGGGCCATCGGTGATCTTCACTTCCTCGCCGACCTCGTACTGAACCTTCGGGACTTCCTTGCCGCTGGCGGCTTCGAGGCGGGCGCGAATTTCATCGATCTCGGACTGGCGAAGCGCGGCGGGATTGTCGCCGCCGACAAAACCGATGACGCCGGCAACTTCCTTGATGAAATACCAGGGCTTGTTGATGACCTTGCCCTCCTCATAGAGGCGCATCTGAATGAAAACGTAGCCAGGATAAAGCTTGCGGGTTTTGGTGGTCTTCTTGCCGGCCTTGACCTCGGACACGACCTCGGTGGGCAGAAGGACTTCGAAGACGTAATCGTCGAGTTCCTCGGCTTTTTTGAACTTCTCGATGTAGTTCTTCACCTTGTTCTCCTGACCGGAGAGCGTGTGAATCGCGAACCATTGGGCGCCGGCGGGCGCGGATGTTGCGGCAGTCATGGCGGGGGAGTTCAGCGCACCCATTTGGTGAAGAGGTCGACGACTTGGTAGAGCGAAAAGTCGCAGATGCTCGTGAAAACGCCGAGGATGACCGTGGCCACGATGACGACAATGGTGGAATCGCGCAGTTCCAAGCGGGAGGGCCACGAGGCCTTCTGAAGCTCGCTGACCATTTCACCGAAGAAGATGCGTGTGCTGCGGAACGGATTTTTCATGAACATTGCTGGCAGGGGCGGAGGGACTCGAACCCCCAACCGACGGTTTTGGAGACCGCTACTCTACCAATTGAGCTACACCCCTGTGTTGGTTTCTTAGACGACGCAGCCGAGGCCCTTGTTCAGAAGCCTCGGCGTTTCGCCGGAAACGGTTGTGGTTAAGGTTATTCGATGATGTCGGCGATACGGCCGGCGCCAATCGTACGGCCACCCTCGCGGATGGCGAAGCGCTGGGCTTTTTCCATGGCGATGGGCGCGATGAGGTCGATTTCGACGCTGACGTTGTCGCCCGGCATGATCATCTCCACGCCTTTCGGCAGGTTGACGATACCGGTCACGTCGGTCGTGCGGAAGTAGAATTGGGGGCGATAGCCATTGAAGAACGGCGTGTGACGGCCGCCCTCTTCCTTGGAGAGGACGTAGATCTCGGCCTTGGCCTTCTTGTGCGGCTTGATCGACTTCTGGGCGGCGAGCACCTGGCCGCGCTCAATGCCTTCTTTTTCAATGCCACGGAGGAGGATGCCGACGTTGTCACCGGCCTGACCGCTATCGAGGAGTTTGCGGAACATCTCAATGCCGGTCACAACGGACGTGGTGGTGTCGCGGAGACCGACGATCTCGACGGTATCATTGACTTTGATCACGCCACGCTCGATACGACCGGTGGCGACGGTGCCGCGGCCGGTGATCGAGAAGACGTCTTCAACGGACATCAGGAACGGCTTGTCCATTTCACGGACCGGCTCCGGGATGTCGGCGTCGATGGCCGTCATAAGATCCGCGATGGCCTTTTCGCCCTCGGGCTTGCCCTCAAGGGCGGCGGTGGCGGAACCACGGATGATCGTGGTGGTGTCGCCGGGAAATTGATACTTGGTAAGGAGCTCGCGGATTTCCATCTCGACGAGATCGAGAAGTTCCTTGTCATCAATGAGATCGACCTTATTGAGGAACACCACGATCTTCGGCACGCCAACTTGGCGGGCGAGGAGAATGTGCTCGCGGGTCTGCGGCATCGGGCCGTCTGCAGCGGAGACGACGAGGATGGCGCCGTCCATCTGGGCCGCGCCGGTGATCATGTTTTTGACAAAGTCGGCGTGTCCGGGGCAGTCGACGTGCGCGTAATGGCGCTTGTCGGACTCATACTCCACGTGGGCCACCGAGATCGTGACGATCTTGGAAGCGTCACGAACCGTACCGCCCTTCGCGATGTCGGCATAGGACTTGACCTCGGCGAGGCCTTTGCGCGCCTGCACCGCCAGAATGGCGGTCGTGAGCGTAGTTTTGCCGTGGTCGACGTGACCGATGGTGCCGACGTTGACGTGCGGTTTCTTGCGTTCGAATGTACCTTTAGCCATGTGGGTTTGAGACGGTTTGAGTTGGTTGGGTGATTCCTCGTTTAACGTCGGAAAAATCATCGACGCTGACCTGGAGCCCAGAACCGGATTCGAACCGGCGACCTCGTCCTTACCAAGGACGTGCTCTGCCAACTGAGCTATCTGGGCAGACCTAGGGTGGTCAAAAAACTGAAAAAAGAGGGAAGAACGTGAAGGTCACCCTTTGGGCCGTCAACTGAATTTTCGCCCCGCGCTCAAAATAAATCTTACGGCCCGATACTGACACGAAAAAAGCCCGGCGGCAGACGAACACCCAGCCGGAAATTTTCAACTAAAAACGTCCGGAAATATGCATCCACCGGGTCATTGCCCGAGCTTCGGGTGAGTTGCGGAGGGCCGACGAGCCCCGCCGCATTGATCGCCACGAGGAATTCCAGCGGCGCCCAGTCGCCGGCTGGCGCAACGGCCGTCAGCGCCTGGGCCAGAATGCGCTCGCCCGTGGCAGCGGACTGGACCTCGACAAACCCACCGCGCGCCGCCAGCGGCTCGGTCGTGAGATCGACCCGGCCCAAGCCCAGAAGAGGCCGCACCGGCGTGCCCACGCCGAGCGCCTCGACCGGCCGTACCGGCATCGCGACCGATGACGGGAAATTCAAGTCCAGGGCGCTTTCCACAAAGGCCAGTTTCGAGGGGAAATCAACAAACGCCGTGCCGGGCTCGCGGGCCACGTCCGGCGGCAGGCCACGCGGCTGGGCATTCCACGGCGTGGGCAGGAATAGCGGCTTCGGGTCAAATAGTTCCGCCTGCTCGCGGACCAAGGCGCCGGCGGCCGAACCATCGAGCCGCGTCAACCCCACCGCCGGTGCAGGTCGGGTCGGCGTCCCCGCTGGCGGCACCGGCGTGCGCGAAAACAGCCATACGATAACAACTGCCGCCAGCAGCGCCCCGGCCGCAGCGACCAGCCAGATGCCCCGTTCTCCCCCGCCCTGCGGCCCGTCCGCGGATACTTTCAGCGCCTCGGGCATGGCTCACTTGGCCTCCGGCGGCTCGTCAAACGCAAGTTGCACATAAACGAAGCCCGCTGCTTTCGCCATGGCTGCAAGATGAGCGATATCCTGCATCGGCACGCCCTGATCGGCGCGGATAAGCAACACCGGCGCCTTGTGCTCCTGCGCGCGCGCGTGCAGCCAGTCGCCCAGTCGGTCAAAACTCATCATCCCCTCATCCACCAAAGCCACGCCCGGGCGCGGCACGCTGATGACGACATCGGTTGTCGTCGCTCCGGCCTTGGATCCCTCCATCGTCGGCAGCACAAACCCACCGGTCAGCCCCACGCCCAAACCCGGGGCAAGCACGAAGCGCGACCCGAACAAAAAGAAAAAAAACACGATCAGCGCGCCATTGATGAAATAAAACGCGCCGAAACTCTGCGGCGGACGCCGCACGCGCACGGCCAGATCGAGCGGGCGGGTGATCATCGTTTCGCCTCTTCGGCTTCTTCCAGCGCGGTTTTGGCGCCGACCGGACCCAGGCCACGGTATTCCGTCAGCAAATACCGCATGATTTCGTTCCCCGACCACTCCACGTCGCGCAGGATCGCCCGCACGCGCCCGCTGAGGAAATGATGCGCCAGGTGCGCGGGGATGCCGACCATCAGGCTGGCCGCCGTGCTGAGCAACGCCTGCCACATGCCGGCCGACAGCGCGGAGGCCGTTTCATAATCGTGCTGGAAGGCGCGGAACGTCACGATCATCCCGAGCAGCGTGCCGAGCAGGCCGACGAGCGGCGACACCTGGGCGATGGCCGCAATCGTGCCCAGCCGCCGCTCGAGCGAGGGAATTTCTACCAGCGCAGCCTCCTGCACGGCAAAGCGCATCTTCACCTCGTCGTCGTTCGCGTGCAGGAGCGCGGCCTTGACCACCGCGGCCACCGGCCCCGGCGTCTCCTCGCACACGGTCAGCGCCTCCAGCAGACGGCGCTTGGCGAGGATGTTCTTGATGCCACCGACGAACGACGTCGAACGGATCTGCCCGCGATGCAGGTAAAGGGTGCGCTCGATGAACAGCATGAGCCCGACCACGCCGAGCAGCAGGAGGATCCACATCATGGGCCCGCCGCGGGCAAACAAACTGAAGTCGAATGCAGACATGTTTAATTATACATTGGACGCTTTTGCCGTGAAAACGTCCACGCCGAAATGGCGGGTCATGGCTTGGCCTCCGGCGGCAGGTAACGCGCCAGCCGCGCCTGCGCGAGCGCTTCACCCGGCAGCTGGTAACGCCCGATGAGCAGCCAGGCCTCGCGCGCCTGCTCCAGTTTTTGCTGCTGTTCCAATGAATTGCCGAGCTCCAGCAGCGCGCGGCTCATCCAGTAGCGGCCGGTCGCGCCGAGTTCGGCGGCCTTGGTTCCGTCGCGCAAAAATTCGTCAACCAGCCGCCACCACGTCGTACGCGCGTCGTCCGGCTTGCCGCGTTGCACCTGCAGGAGCCCGAGCCGGCAGCCGGCCTCGACCCGCAGTTCCACCGGTGCGTCCGGCCGGTCCTGCAGGCTCTCATAAATCGCCGCGGCGCTCTCGGCATGCGCCGGATCGTTCGTCGCCTGCGCGCTGTGACAGGCCGCCAGGGCCATCCGCGCGACCAGCGCATCCGGATGCTGGGCGTAGTTGTTAACCAGATACTCATAGGCCTGCTGCGCCGGCCCGAAGCGGTTCAATTTACGGAACAGATCGCCCTGCTTCAGCCGTGCGTAGAAGACCAGATCGTTTTGCGGATACTTGCTCACCAGCCGTTCAATGATCCGGTTGGCCTCCTCGAGATTGGCGTCCTGCTCGCGCCGCTCGGCGTTGAGCGCGGCGAGATAGAGCGCATAGGGCGCATAGTCGCTGGCGGGGAAATCGTCTGCCAGCTTTGTCAGCAGCGCCTGCGCGTCCACCAGGTCGTTGTTGTCCGCATGGAACTTGGCCTCGATGATGTAACTGTAAACCGTCGCGTCGCTCTGCGGGAAATCATCGCGCAGTTTTTTCAACAATCCCAGCGCCGCGTCCGTTCGCTGCAATTTGAAATCCGCCTCCGCCTCCTGCAGCCTTTCCGAGCTGATGACCTGCGTCTTCAGTTCCGCCGGGATGTCCGTGCCACCCGCGCCGGCGAGCGAATCCGCGAGCGCGCCGGCCAGCTTCAACGCCTGCTCCGACTGCCCCGCCTCGAACGCCAGCCGCGCCTGCAGCCAGGCCATGCGCACACGCAACGCCGCCGGCAGCGCCGCCGCGCCGGATTCGCCAAGGAGCCGGCCCACGCGCACCAGCGCCACCGCCGTTTGTTCATGCGCTTCCAGCGCCCGCGCCAGGTTCCACTCCGCCTGCCAGCGGTTCACCGTGTCAAACGCCGAGTCCTTTGTCATCTGGTCGATCAGGGTCTGGGCCGAATCGAGCCGCCCGGCCTGGATCTCCGCCTGCACCCGCTGGAAAATCAGCGCGCCGGCATCGATGCCCGCCGGCCGCTCATTCAGCGCCGCGGCGTAGGCATCGGCCGCATTGCCAAAATCACCGGCCCGAAAGCCGGCCTCAGCCACGAGCACGCCGAGCTGCGCGTGGGCCTCCCCCGGCGGCAGCGCCGCGCGGGCCTGCGACGCATAGTCAGCCGCCAGCCGGTAGCGCCGCTGCTCCCAGGCCACGCCCAGCTGCACGCCGAGCGCCGCGGGCTTGAGCGGCGAGCCGGGGAATTTTTCCAGCAGCATCTGCGCGTCGCCCAGGGCCAGCGCATAGTTTTTGTCCGCCAGGTTCACCTGCGCGCGGAACAGCAGCAGGTCTTCCAGGATCGGATGCGGCTGTGGCGCCCCGATGAGTTCGTCGAGCAGGCGGCGGAACGCATCACGCTCCGCCCCAGGCTGCGCCGCCGCACGGCCCAGCAGTTGCAATGCAATGCGCTGCTTGGCGCGGTCGCTGCCGTTGCGCAAAAGCTCGGTCAGGGCCCGCCGGCCCGGCTCCGTCTCCGGCCCGGCGATAAAGCCGAGCAGCAGGCGGAAGTCGTCCGTCGTCGCGCGCGCCTCCGGCGGCAACGCCAGCAATTGCCGCTGCAAGAGCGCCACGGCGTCGATCTTGCGCCCGATCGCATCGAGGGCCACGGCGTATTGCCGCGCATAGCGGTAACCCGTGAGCGTGCCCTGATATTTGTCCACATTGCGCTGCAGCTCACCCACCAGCGAGTCATTCGGAGCGCCGGCGCGCAACTCGGCTTCCGACTTCGCCAGGGCAAATTGCGCCCGCTGCTGGTCCGACACCGCCGCCCCGGCCGCCTGGTCGTAAAGCGTCTGCGCCTGCTGGGCGTCACCGGCCGCGTCTGCCAGCTGCCCTTGCAAAAAATAAAACCATCCACGGTCAGCCGCACCCAACTGCTCCGGCTTCACCACCGCCGCCTCGGCTTTCGCCACCTCGAAGCTTTTCCGCACGGTCGCGATCAGCCCCGCACGCAGGTGCCACGCCGAATCCCGCCCCGTGACGATTCCCTGCAGCGCCTGTTCCGCCTCGTCCACCCGCCCGTCGTCCAGCAGCGCCGTCGCCAACGAGAGCCCCAGCGCATTCCGGTCGCCGCCCGGCACCGCGAGCAATCCACGGTAGATCTCCGCCGCCAGCGAGGGCAGGCCCAGCTCCAGCGCATGCTGCGCCGCCTGCTGCTGGAGCAACAGCTCCGCCGGCGCGGGCCGGACCTCGCCTGCCGAGACCAGCGGAGCCGGCGGGCCACCCGGCAGTGACACGGTTTGTGCACGCGCCACCGCCACCGCCGCCAGCGCAGCGAGTCCGGACCACAGGCATTTCGGGAAAAGCATGGAGACACGCGACGATGTCCACCGGGCGCGCCGGGGCAAGCCCGCGCGTGGAAACAAAGCCTCGTCTTGTAATCAGTTCCGTCTGGCCCCCATCGGTTCCCTCGGCACACTGGCCGTGTTTCCTTTATAACCAAAAATCATATGAACGCCGCCCTCATCACCCTGCTCGTTCTCCTCGCCCTCATCGTCATCGCCGGCTTGTGGATCGCGGGCATCTACAACTCCCTCGTCGCCCTTCGCAACCGCTTCAAAAACGCCTTCGCGCAGATCGACGTCCAGCTCAAGCGCCGCTACGACCTCATCCCCAACCTCGTCGAGACCGCCAAGGGCTACCTCAAGCACGAGCACGAGACCCTCGAGGACGTCATCAAGGCCCGCAATATCGCCTACACCGCCTCGCAATCCGCCGCCGCCAACCCGGCCGACGCCGGGGCGGTCAAAAGCCTCCTCTCCGCCGAGTCCGGCCTCACCGGTGCGCTCAGCCGCCTCATGGTCGTCTCCGAGCAGTACCCCGACCTCAAGGCCAACCAGAACATGATGCAGCTCACGGAGGAGCTCACCTCGACCGAGAACAAGATCTCGTTCGCCCGCCAGGCCTACAACGACTCCGTCATGGGCTACAACACCACGCGCCAGACCTTCCCCAACGTGGTTTTCGCGGGCATGTTCGGCTTCACCGACGCACAGCTTTTCCAGATCGACGACGCCACCGAGCGCAATGCGCCGAAGGTGAGCTTCAACTGAGTCCGGCCCCGCGCCTTCAACTGACCAGGGACCCATGAATCCCGTCGCCCTCACGCATTTCATCGCGGGCCTCGTCATGATCGCCGTGTCCCTCCCGCTGATCAAACGGAAGGTCAAAATGAACCCCTGGTACGGCATCAGGATTCCCGCGGCCTTCGAGTCCGAGCAGCGGTGGCTGGAAATCAACGAATACGGCGGGCGCCTGCTTTTGCGCTGCGGCGTCCTCATCGCCATTGTCGCCAGTCCCGAGTTTTTTCTCCGTGAGGCATATTTGGCGGCCTATGCACTGGCTGCCTCCGCGCTCATCGTGCTGGCCCTCGGCCTGACGATCGGGAATATCTTCCGCCACGCCCGCCGCACCAAATCCTGACCGGAGCCCGGGGCGGGATTGCGCGCCGTCCGCCTCGCTCCCTTTCATCACCGGAAAATTTTCCATGGATTTCTTTGAAGCCCAGGCCCGCGCCAAAAAGCGCACGAACCGGCTCGTCGTGCTCTTCGCGCTCGCCGTGCTCGGCACCATCGCCGCCGGTTATTTCTCGGCGATCCTTGTCCTCAGCCAGACGCAGGGCCGCGCCAGCCGTCATCGTGATTATTACGGCAATTACGACGCCGATGAGGCGGCGCGCCCCCTCGCCCTCTGGCAGCCCAACGTCTTTGCCGGCGTGGCCCTGGGCACACTCGCGATCGTCGGCTGCGCCTCGCTCTACAAGTGGGCCTCGTTGCGCCAGGGCGGCAGCGCCGTCGCCGAGATGGTCGGCGGCCGGCGCATCGAGGCCGGTTCGGCCGAGCCGGCCGAACGCCGCCTGCTCAATGTCGTTGAGGAAATGGCCATCGCCGCCGGCCTGCCCATGCCCGCCGTTTACGTGCTCGACGACGAGGAGGGCATCAACGCCTTCGCCGCCGGCCTCACCACCGCCGACGCCGTCGTTACGGTCACCCGCGGCACGCTCGACAAGCTCACGCGCGACGAACTGCAGGGCGTCATCGGCCACGAGTTCAGCCACATCCTCAACGGCGACATGCGGCTCAACCTCCAGCTCGCCGCAATCATCTTCGGCATCCTCGTCATCGGCCTGCTCGGCCGCGGCATCCTGCACGGCATGTTCTACACCCGCTCGCGCGGCGACCGCAAAGGCGGCGGCATGGCGGTCATCCTTGTCATCGGCCTCGCGCTGATGCTCATCGGCTATGTCGGTTACTTCTTCGGCCGGCTCATCCAGGCCGCGGTCTCGCGCCAGCGCGAATTCCTGGCCGACGCGTCCAGCATCCAGTTTACGCGCAATCCCGCCGGCATCGGCGGCGCGCTCAAAAAAATCGGCGGCTACGCGCTCGGCTCCTCGCTCGACACCCATCGCGCCGCCGAGATCGGCCATTTCTTCTTTGCCCAGGCCTTCACCTCGTCGTTCGCGACCGTCTGGGCCACGCACCCGCCGCTGGGCGAGCGCATCCGCGCCATTGATGAGCGGTGGGATGGGAAATTTTTTGACCCGCCGCAGAAGGTGGACATCGAGCATGAGGCGTTTTCGCAGAAAATGCAGCCGGTGCCCGCGCGGGCCATGCCGGCGCCGCCGCTGCTGTCCTCGCCGCACAACCCGCAATCCGTCGTCGCCACCATCGGCACGCTCACCGCCGCCGCCATCGCGGGCGCGCAAACCCTGCTCGATGGCCTGCCCTCGCCGCTGCTGGCCGCGGCCCGCGATGCGCACCAGTCACCGGCCCTCATCTACGGACTGCTCCTCGATGCCGACGCCGGCGTGCGCGAACAGCAGCGCGGTATTGTCGCCTCGCGCGCCGGGGCCGAGACCGTGCAGGTGCTCGATGCCCTCGCCCCCGCCCTCGCCGCGATCGGTCCCGCGCAAAAGCTCCCGCTGGTGCAGCTCGCCCTGCCCGCGCTGCACCAGCTCCCGCCGACGGCGCTCGATCCGTTTTTCGACACGCTCGACCAGCTGGTGCACGCCGACGGCCGGGTGGACACCTTCGAGTTCGCGCTGCAAAAGATCCTGCGCCGCAACCTCGCTCTCGCGCGGCAGCCCGCCGGGCCCGGCCAGCAGATTTTTTCCTTCGAGGCTCTGGCCGGCGAAATTTCCCTTGTGCTCAGCACACTCGCGCATGCGTCCAGCGAGGATGAGCGCGCCGCCTCGCAGGCCTTCGGTGCCGGCGCCTCGCAGCTCAGGATGCTCGAGGGCAAGCTCTCTTTCCTCCCCTCCGGCGCCTGCGCCCCCGAGCAGCTCGACACCGCGCTCGACCGCCTGGCCCTTGCCTCGCTGCCCATCAAACAGCGCCTGGTCACCGCCGCGGCGCATGTCGTGAGCGCCGACGGGGTCATCCTGGTGGCCGAGGCCGAACTGCTCCGCGCGGTATCCGCCATGTTGGATGTGCCCATGCCGCCGCTGACGGCCACCGCCTGAGCGAGTGCCATTTTTGCCCGCTTTCGCGTGCAGGCGGTAAAAACGACGTCAACGTTCGTCAAACTCTGTTCAATTTAACTCCCTGTGCTGCAAAAACATTGCCTCGCCCGGCCCCCCCGCCAAAACCCCGCGCATGAGTGCTGTTACATCCATCTGGGTATTTATATTATTCATATTCGCTTACCTCGGCACCGTGGCTACGCTCTGGATCTGGCGCATCAACCGCCGGCGTGAGCGTCCGCCCGTTTCTGAAAAGCTGCTCCGCGGCCCGGGCGAAGGCCTCCGCCGCCGTCTCGAAAAACTCGACGACCACCTCCTGCTCGGCCTCGCCGGCTGCGCCATTGTCCCGGGGCTTTTGCTCTGGGGCGGTTTGGTGCTTTCCGGTCACATGGCGCCCACAGCGTGGCGCGAGGTCGTGTTCGTCTCCTCGCTGGTGCTGTTTGTCGCCACGTTGGCCGGCTGCGGCTGGTGGCTCATGTACACGCTCACCCTGCGGCGCGACTGCCACCTCGGCCTGTATGGTGAAAAGGCCGTCGCCGAGGCGCTGATGCCGCTCATGACCGAGGGCTATCATATCTTTCACGACGTGCCGTGCGAATATGGCGAGACCAAGTTCAACATCGATCACATCGTCATCGGTCCCAGCGGCGTCTTCTGCATCGAGACCAAGACCCGCCGCAAGCGCCGTCCCATCGGCGGCCGCAAGGAGCATGAGATCGTCTTCGACGGCGAACAGCTCATCTATCCGTGGGGCGAGGACAACCACGGCCTTGCGCAGACGCGCAAGCACGCCGAGTGGCTCACACAGTGGATCTACCAGCTCATCGGCGAGCGCCTGCTCATCACGCCGGTGCTGGTTTTCCCCGGCTGGTGGGTGAGCACGACCACCCTGCGCGACCTGAAGGTTTTAAACCCCAAGCAGCTCGGCGCCATCATCCACAGCGACGCCCCGCCCATCCTCAGCCCGAAACAAATCGACCTTGTCACCCGCCAGCTCGACGCGCGCTGCCGCGACGTGGAATTCTGAGGCGCATCACGATCAGCTTACCGCCAGGACGCAGGGAAAGAACCCGGCCGCCGGCCAGCTTTCCCTGCGCTTCCGATCCTTGGCCGCGCGGTGTTAAAGTCACTTCCCCTGCACTTCGGGCAGCTTCTTCAGCTTGTCGATTTTCGGACCGATCACCATGACGCAGTAGCCCCGGTGCGGGTGCTTTTCGAAGTAATCCTGGTGATAGTCCTCCGCCGGCCAGAACTTGGCCAGCGGCACGATTTCCGTCGTAATCGGATAATGGAAATTTTTCTGCGCCTCGGCCTTTGATTTTTCGGCGGCGGCTTTTTGGGCCTCGTCCCCGTACAGGATGATCGAGCGGTACTGCGTGCCCTCGTCGTCGCCCTGGCCGCCGACCTGTGTCGGATCGTGCACGTGCCAGAAATATTCGAGCAATTTCTCGAGCGAAGTCTGGGCCGGATCGTAATCGATCTTAATGACCTCGGCGTGGCCGGTGGTGCCGCTGCAGACGTCCTCGTAAGTGGGGTTCTTGTAGTTGCCGCCCGCGTAGCCGCAGGTGACGTGTTTCACGCCGGGCAGAAGCTTGTAGGCGGCATCGGTGCACCAGAAACAGCCGCCGCCCAGGACGATCGATTCGGTTTTGGGTTCATCCGCATTCATGGATAAGGACATCGCGCAAAATACGAGGAGCAGGACGGAGGTTTTCATGGAAGGAAAATCGTTTCACGCTAGGATTGGTGGACGCATGGATGGGAGCCGACAGAGGAAGAATTATTCCCGGTGGTTTTGGCGCAGGCGGTACAAATGCCGGCCAGACCTTCCGACGCAGGGGAGCCGGAGCGGATCATTTCAGGTGCAGCGTCACCCGGGGCGCGGATGGCACGGGCGCGGTACCGGGTCCGGTATCGGTAAGGAAGACTCGCTCGGTGGGCACGCCTTGCGCGATGAGATAATCCTTCACGCCCTGGGCACGGGCGGCGGCGAGCTGGCGAAGATCGTCGTCGCCGATGGGCAGCTGGGCGGCGAGGCGCTCCATCATTTCCGCCGGTTGGATGATGACGCGAGACGGAGGCACAGGATTTTCGCCGGCCGGAGGCGGCGCGGGGGTCGAAACGGCCTCCGCCGGTTGTTTCTCGTCCGGCGCGGGGGATTTCTTAGGCCCACCCCGGAAGAAATCGATGATGCGCCCAAACAGCGAGGGTTGCGGCGCCGCGGAATTGTCGGATCCGGCTTTGGACACAGACTTGGCCGCGGGCGTTCGCGAATAGTCGTGCCCGGGACCAGGCGGGGCCGGCGGGGCCGTATTCTGTAAATTTCGCGGCGGCGGAAAAGTGGTGAAATACAGCGTGGTGAGGACCTGGTTGAACTCCTCGGGCGCGACTTGCAGCTGGTCGAGCGGCGGAAGCTGCGAGTCGGTATTGGAGTGCGACCTCCAGATTTTAGCGCGGATGAGCTGCGTGAGTTTTTGTTTCTGCAGGACGGGCGTGTCGCCGTCGGCATCGGCCGCGCCCGTGAGGTCGAGGTTGAGCCCCGGACGCGCGACCAGGGCGCGGACGATGACATCAAGCTTTGAGGTTTCTGTCGCCGTCAGCGTACTCACGCCCGGCGCAAAATCGATTTGATCGAGCTGCTGGCTGCCGCCGCCAAACATGGAGCCCAGCACCGCGAACGGCGCGGTGGCGGCCTTGGTGAGGAGGTTGACGATGACACGGAGGACGACGCGGCCAACCCGGAAATCCGGATCGTCGAGGCGGCCCTGGACGGGAAGGTCGATGACGATTTTCCCGCTGCTATCCTTCAGCAGCGCGATGGCGAGACGGACGGGAAGGCCGGTGGCATCGGGGCTGCTGGTTTTTTCCCCGAGCGTGAACTGGTTGAGCGTGGCGACGTTCTGGCTGTCGAGGCGGCGTTGCGCGAGGCGAACCTTGAGGTCGAGCGAGAGGTTGCCCTGCGCGAGCGCATAGCCGGCGTATTTGCCGACGTAGGTGCCGGCGGGCACGAGATCCACGGCGGCACAGGTGACGGTCAGGTCGGTCGACGCATCGCTGCCGAATGGGTTGATCTGGCCGGCAATGGCCACGGGCGAAGAGTTGTCCACCATGGCCCGGAGATCGACGTCGGCATGGGCGTAATCGGCGGAGGAGAGGCCGGCGAGGGATCCGGCGATCTGGTTGATCGCGATGCGGGCATTGGGCTCGATTGACCGGTCGGCCAGCACCAGCGTGCCGTCGGCCAGCATGACATGGCCGATGGTGATTTTGGGTGCCGGCGATGCGGCGGCTTTTTCAGCGGAATTCTGGCCCTCCGCGGCCGGCTCGCTCCGCAGAACCGCGGCGAGATTGGTCGTGCCATCGCGATGAACCGTGAAATGAAAGGAAGGCTCGCTGAGCGAAACCTGCGCAATGTTCAGCCCCAGCGGCGCGGAGGTGAAATCGAGCTGCTTCAAGCCCAGCGAAACTAGACTCGCGAAGTCTTCCCCCGCGGCCGCGTCAACCGTGATGACACGATCCACCCCGGCATCACCATGAAAGGCGATCGAAGGCTTGGCGTCCGCGCCGGTGGCGAAGGTGAACTGGCCGTGCGCCGAGGCCGTGCCTTGCGCGATGCGGAGATCGACAAACGGCTCGATGTAGGGGCTGGCGCCCGCCAGCGGAAAGTCGGTGAGGTCCACCGCAAGGTCGGCGTGAAGCGGCGAAAGGGCGAAGGTGCCGCCGAGGTTGAGCGCGCCCTGTGGGGCGAAACGCAGCGCGAGCTTGAAGGGTACCGGCGGCGCAGAGGGCGCGAGGGAAAGATTTTGTGCGGAAAGGTCGAGCGATGCGATGGTGTTGTGCGCCGGACGCGGCGTGGTGGCATCGTCAAATGCCAGCGCCAGGCCGTGGACTTCCAGGCTCGCCAGAGAAACATCCAGCGGGCCAGCGGGGGCCGGCGCGGCGGCAGCTTGCGCCGAGACGGGAGTTCCACCGTTCGCCGGCGGCATGAACATCGTGACGAGGTTGAAGGTGCCGTCGGCGGCGCGTTGCAGGGCAACCTGACCGCCGGTCAATGCAAACTTGGCGAGGGAAATTTTCAGCGGCGCGAGCGAGGCGTTGAGGCCGGTGAGGTCGACAGCCGGCAGGGCGAGCACGGGCGCGGCGATGCCCTGCGGCGCAAGCTGGAGGCCATGCAGATGCAGCTCGCCGCCGGTGAGTTTCATCACCCGTGGCTCGACGCTGAGGTCGAGTTCGTAATGACCGGCAACATCCAGCGTGCCGGCGAGGACCTCCCCCCGCATGGCACCGGCATAATAAGGGGCGTATTTCTTGAGTGCGATCTGGCCGAGCGTAAATTCGCCGGCCGAGCGCAACGGGTCGGCGGAGAGCGTGCCGCGCCAGTGCAACGCTTCGCCGGACTCGGTCGAGGCGGTGAATTCATACGGGGCGCCGGGCGCCGGCGCGGTGGAGAAATCCTTCAGCGAAAAGCTGAGCGGGCCCAGCTCGGTCGCGAAATCCTGCGCCCGGCTGTGGTCGGCAAAGGCGAAGCGCGCCTGCGTGACGGCGAGCTGGCCGATGACCAGCGGCCGAGGCCTGGCGGGCGGCGCCACCGGCTTTTCCGCGGACGGCGCGAGCAGGTCGGAAATGTTGAGCGTGCCGTCCTTGCGAACCTCCAGGCGCGCCGTGGGCGCGTCGACGGAGATTTCCTGAAAGATCCACTTGCCGGCCAAGAACGACCAGGAGTCGAAGTTGACGTAAAGGCGTTCGCAGCCAAAGAGCAGCCGGCCATCGGGGTCGTTGATGGCGAGGCCGTCGATCGTGGTCGAAAAAACATAGGGATTGAGATGGAGCGCGCGGATGGCGACCTGTCGATGAAGCGCCTCACCCAGGCGACGCTCGAGCTGGCGCTTGATGATGGGGGGCGCGACAAAAAAGCCGATGAGGTTGAAGAGGAGAAGCAAAGCCGCCACGACAATGAGCGCGTTGCGCCAGTGATGGCCGCGACGACCGCGGGCCCCCGTCTGCCGGCGTAGCTCCAGGATGGAAAAGGGTTCAGCCACAGCGTGGCATCTTGCGCCGCGCGACAGCGGCCTGCAAGCGGGTGATGCAAGAAATCGGCAAAGGCCGCCCCGCCGCCCGCCTGCGCCTGAAATTGGGGGTTATCCCCGCCCCGAAGGCGAATAACTCAACAAAAGCCGCTCACGGGCTTTGACGTCGGGCCAATTTCCCTCCAACGTCGCCGGCCATGAAATCGGTCAAGGTGCCAGCCTTCGAACTATTTTTGCACGAGATGATCCCGCTCGCAAAGTCGATGGGGGTCACCGTGGAGGTCAGCGACGAGCAGAATCTGGTGCTGGCCGCGCCCAAGGAGCAGAACAAAAATTCGCTCAACACCGCTTTCGGCGGCAGCCTCGTGGCCCT
Organism: Opitutaceae bacterium; assembly: GCA_035485575.1. GTDB lineage: Bacteria > Verrucomicrobiota > Verrucomicrobiia > Opitutales > Opitutaceae > DASRHD01. The sequence continues at coordinate 34,407 of DATHNW010000034.1, forward strand.
GGCCACGCTGGCCGGCTACGGAGTGGTATGGGAATTGATGCGCAGCGAAAATGACGCGCACAAGGCCGAGTGGCGCATCGTGGTCAAGGACAGCGCGGCGAGCTACCGCCGTCCGGTGCTCGGCGACCTGCGTGCGATTTGCGAGCGGCCGGCCAAGGCCGCGATCGAGGAATTCAAGGCCGCGCTTGCGCGCTACGGCAAAGCCAAGCTGCAGGTGCGCGCCCGCGTCGTCGAAGGCGAATCCACCGCGGTGGACTTCAAGGCGGCGTTTGTGGTCACGCGGTAAGTGCCGAAATAAGCTAAGCCTATAGACCGGCGCCCTTGCCTGCTTTGCGTGCCTTCAACAAAGTCTTCAAAGTTCTCGTCGATTGTTTTTTTATTCTGTGCGGCTTGGCTTTTGTGATCACAGGCCGGACTAATGGTCGCTTTCCGTCAGAAGGAATTAATACCCGGATGGGCGGAACAATCGTAATAATTATGGGATTGGGATTCTTGTGGGCTGATCTTTCGCGCAAGAATAACAAGTAGCCACGCCGATTTTGACCCCGCCATTTCCCTCAAGCCGATCTCGTCGCCGGGGAGGGAGCTGAAAATATATACTTTTAATCCACGCCTTCCGCCTCACCGTTCCGCAGAAGGATGAATTAGCTGACGAGATTGAACGGGGAATAAACCCGCCGGGCCGGTACTCCGCGACCTGCGAGTGATCAGCCAGGGCCGCGTTCGCCGCTACGGCTCACTTGCCGGCATGCATTCTTCTAGGGGATTTTCCCGGGCGGTTGCGAATTGTCATCATAATGCAAAAGCATTGCGATTAAGAGCCCAGCTTCGACTGAAGTCCCACCCAAAGTTAGCTAACTCAAAGGAGTCTTCCATGAACACCCCCGCTATGAAACTGGTCGTTTGCCGGTCGCTGGTCCTCGCTCTGACCACGGCCTTTGTCTCGTTCCCCGCCCACGCCGCCCCGAGCCTGAGCATAACCAAGCCGCCCGTTGTGTCCGGCCCCAATCCCAACACCGGCCCGGCGCCGACGGATCCACAGGCCAAACAAGGCCAGTGGTTCCTTTTCCAACCTCCCGGCACGACCGTCGTCGCGATCGAAAACCGCGCCTATCAATTCCATGACAATGCAACCGGTGCGGGCGGCGGCAACGCGTCGACCAAGGCGATCTATGGCTATGTCTCGCATATCATCGCCGCCGCCGGTCCCATCAGCGGCATCGTTGCCTTCGACATCACCGCCACGATCACGAACGATGACTCCAGCGCCACAGGCGCGGGACTGCCCGGTCATAATTCCCATGGCGAGAGCCTGGTCGCCGGTTCGACGCCGGCGCCCTATCGGGGACCGCTCGTCTCTCCGGTTCTGGTGGCGGATTTTGCCCTGGCCTCGCCCACCCTGTTCCCTGCCGGTCCGGTGGCGAACACGCCTTATGCGGTGTCGCCGGGCCCGCGCATCGTGGCCGTGGATAATGACATGAAGGCTTGGTATTGTTTCAACAATACTGTGCCAACCGGCGGTTATTATGTTCCTGGCTGGGAGTTCCCCACCATCAATCCGGGCGCGTCCGCCACGCAAGTGCTGCATTTCGAGGTCCTCGACGGCGGCCTTGCAGCAAGCGATGCGCGCAATGCGGCGATCATGCAGTCGTACGTCAGCCACAGCGACATTCTCTCCAGCCGCACGACTTCACTCAAAGTCTCCAATTGGGTCGGAGGGTTGCTGCCCGACACCGGCGCGTCGTATTCGTCCGCCGCTGAATCGAGCGACGTCGAGGTCTTTCACGACATCATCCCTGTTCCCTGACCGGCCAGTTCCCCTGGCCGCCCGGTTTGACGCACGAGCCTGCCACCACGCGGCGGGCTCGTGCTGTTTTTGGAATTTGCTCACCGCCCCCGCAGGGCCTGCGCGGCGGCGTAGTATTCCTTCTCCCACTTGGCCTGGTTGTCCGACGCCTCGCGGATGAAGGGCGTGAAGACCGCCATACGCAGGATAAACCAGTTGAGGAGATTGAAGGGAAAATAAACCCGCCGTACGAAATCAACGAAGAGCACGACGCGCCAGTGGTCGGTCTCGTTCCAGACTTCGTGATTGTAGCTGTCATCAAAGATGAGCGCCTTGCCCTCGTGCCAGTGCGCAATCTGGTCGTTCACACGGATGCGCACTTTTTCGTTGGGCTCGGGCACGATAAGGCCGAGGTGCAGGCGCAGCACGCCGTTGTAGGGGCCGCGATGCGCGGGAATGTGCTTGTTGGGCGCGAGAATCGAGAAGAAGCCGGTCTTGAAGCCGGGGATTTTCTTGAGCGCGGCGACGGTGTCCGGGCATTGCTGGCAGTTGGCGTCCGCCCACACGCCGTAGCCGCAAAACACGAAGGTCTTCCAGTTGTTGTCGGTCTGGATCGTCTTCACGTCGGTGGAGATGTCCTGGAAGTTCGGCAGCTCGTCGCGGCGCAGCATCACGCGGTCGAGCTCGGCGCGGATTTTCGGGAATTCGGCCTCGATCGCCGCGACCCAGGGAAACTTCGCGTTGTCGAACACCGGCTGGTCGCCAACGATGGAAAACTTGTAGAAGCACCATTCGGCGGCATCGAGGAACTTCGCCGCCAGTTTCCCGACAAAACCCGTGGGCGGGTTCAGCGGCTTGCCTTCAATTTTTTTGACCATGGGTAAAAAGGAACAGGGTTTCAGGCGCTTGGACGCGCTCGGACAAAATTTGTTTCATCACGGAGCGCGGAGACGCCGCCGCGGCGTGCTCAGATGTGCTTCGAGTCGGCCGCGTCTTTCTGAACGTAGCCGCTTTCCTGCCGCTGGTGGTTGACCTGGTTTTTCTTCACGTAGGCCTGGTAAACATCGTCCGGGCTCATGCCGAGCGTCTGCGCCAGCGAGACCAGGAAATGGAAAAGATCGACCACCTCGACACGGGCGTTCTGTTCGTCGAACTTCTGGTACTTGGCCCACCATTTCCATGGCACGCTGTCCACCAGTTCGGCCAGCTCCTGCTGCATGGCGCGGGTGTAGTTGAGAATCCACTTCGCCTTTTCGTCGTCGGTCGGCGGCGGGAGGGCCACCCCAATGCGCCGGTTGAGCGCGTCCTGCATGCGGAAAATTTCCTCGAGCTTGTCCATGCCTCGTGGCTACGGCGCACAACGCATGCTGGCAAGCCCGGCGTGTCGATTCGGTGTCGGACCGCCCCGAACCGCCTCCCGGATGGCCTGTTTTTTACAGTTGCCGCGGGAGGCGAAATGGGCGATAGTATCGGGTTATTGCAAGCGTCGAGCGCGATTTCCGCGTTCCGTGTGCATTCACAAACATCCGGCTGCTCCCGCTTTGCGGTGAGCGCCGTCTCATAAAACAAACACACAACATGTCAGAACCTGAAACGTCCGGCGCGCCATTGGCCAGCGCCGAGACCATCCAACCGCCTGCTGCCTTCGGCACCTCGCGCGGCTCCGGCCTTGCCCGCGGCAAACGACCCGCCGCCGCTCCTGCCGCCAGCGCGACCGCCAGCACCGGCGAGTACAGCCCCACAGCCATCGCAGTCGTCACCCCCAAGAGCGACTACCAAAACCCGTTCGCCGAGCCCGCTCCTGCGGCCCCGGTGAACGCCATCAGCCCCGCTGCCGTCGCTCCCGCGCCGGCGAGCGTCGAAATCAAGGAAACTCCCGCCGCCCCGGCGCCTGTGCCGGCCGAACCTGCGGTCAAGCCACAGCTCAACATCCTTCCGCCCGCGGAAGCCAAGCGCCCGGCCGTCAGCTGGGAAAGCGGCCAGTCCGGCGCCGAGATTCCGGCCAAACCCGAGCCGCGCCAGCGCCGCGAGGACCGCCCGGTCTTCCGCGCCGAGCGCCCCGAGTCAAAGCCGTTCGAGTCGCACGATCCGCGCGACTTGCGCCGCGAGCAAAAACCCTTCGAGGCCCGCGAGCCCCGTGATTCCCGCCGCGAACCGCGGTCATTTGAACCACGTGAACCGCGTGAACAAAAGCCGTTCGAACCGCGTGAGCCCCGCGAACAGCGCGAACCGCGCCGCGAAGCGCCGTTTGAGCAGCGCGAAGCCCGGCCCAAGCCGGTCATCCCGACCTCCGCGAAAAAATCGGGCGGCTTCTTCGGCTGGCTGAAAAGTCTCTTCGGCGGCCCGACGCCCGCCAAGGCGAACCCCAACGGCACCCCCTCACCCGACGGCGGGCACGGTCGCGACGACCAAAACCGCCAGCACCGGCGCCGCCACCGCGGCGGCCGGGGTCGTGGAGGTTTCCGCGACGGTGGCGCTCCGCGCGGCGAGGGCCAGCATCCCCGCCACGAGGGCGGCCACGAGCAAAACGGCGAACAGCGCCAGGATGGCGGCTTCCGTCGCCGCCGTCGTGGCGGTCGCGGACGCAACTTCCGTCCCGGCGACCAGCAGCGTGGCCACGGTGGCCCGCCGGCCAGTTAATTCTTGCGCCACGCCCCGCGCTGCGCGCATCTCAAAGGCGTCCGTTTCCGCGGACGCCTTTTTTGCGCACAGTGCAAATCCACCGGAGCCTTGGCGAAGGCGGATTATGCTGCTAACCACTTCCCTCAATCCACGCCCCCGCTTCGCGCCACATGTCCGACCTCATCGTCCACGGCGGCAAGCCGCTCTCCGGCACCATCGTTCCCTCCGGCAACAAAAACTCCGTGCTGCCCGTCTTCTGCGCGACGCTGCTCACCGACGAGCCGGTCACGCTGAAGAACGTCCCCGACATCACCGACCTCGACAAGCTCGTCGCCTTCGCGCGCCAGCAGGGCTCGCGCATCGAGTGGGACCGCGCCGCGGGCGAGATGCGCCTGGACCACTCCGGCTTCAAGAACGCGCTCGCCAACGACGAGCTGCCGCAGGACATGCGCTCGACCGTCCTGCTCTACCCCGCCCTGCTCCGCAGGCTGAAAAAAATCTCCATTTCGTCCAACGCCAAGGGCTGCTCGCTCGGCGTGCGCGAGATCGACCCGCACCTTGAGATCCTCCGCGCCCTCGGCGCCGACATCAACGACGCCGACCCGCTCATCATCAGCCTGCCCGACGGCTTCATCGGCGCGCGCCACTGGCTCGACTACATGTCGGTCACCGTCACGGAAAATTTCGCCATGGCCGCCGCGCTCGCCCAGGGGAAATCCACCCTCATCAACGCCGCCAGCGAGCCGCACGTCCAGGACCTCTGCGCCGCGCTTGTCGCGATGGGTGCGAAAATCGACGGCCTCGGCACCAGCCGCCTCGAGATCACGGGCGTCAACAAGCTCCACGGCGCCACCATCACCATCAGCACGGACTACCATGAGATCGTCACCTTCCTCGCGCTCGGCGCGATCACCGGCGGCGAGGTGCGCGTGGAAAAATCCCTGCCCCAGCATTTCGACCTCATCACCCACGCGTTCCGGAAACTCGGCGTCGTGATCGGGCACGAGGACACCACCGCGCACGTACGCCGCAACCAGAAGCTCGTCATCGCGCAGCCGCACACGACGAATCTCCTGCCCAAGATCGAGGCCGCGCCCTGGCCGTATTTCTCCGTCGACCTCCTGCCGCTCATGATCGCGCTCAGCGTCCGCGCCGAGGGCACGATTCATTTCTGGAACAAGGTCTACGAAAACGGCTTTTCCTGGATGCCCGAGCTCGCGAAGTTCGGCGCGCACGTCGTCGTGCTCGATCCGCACCGCATCGTCGTGTTCGGCAACAAGCCGCTTCGTCCCGCGGTCGTCGACTCGCCCTACGTCATCCGCGCCGCCGTCGCGCTCACCATGGTCGCCGCCGCCATCCCTGGCCGCAGCGTCGTGCGCAACGCCGAGATCATCAAGCGCGCCCACCCGCGCTTCGTCGAAAATCTCCGCTCCCTCGGCGCTGAACTCGAGTGGCAATGACATGAACGCCGCCGAAAAACCTGCCAAGGGCGTCAGCCACCTCACCACCGCCCTCGCCACGCCCGTCTCGCCGGCCGAGGCCGCGCTGCGGCCGTTGTCGTTCGGCGACTTCGCCGGCCAGGCGAAAACCATCGACCGCCTCAAGATCATGGTCGGCGCGGCCAAACGGCGCGGCGACGCGCTGAATCACATTCTGTTCTCCGGCCCGCCCGGCCTCGGCAAGACCACCCTCGCCTTCATCCTCGGCCACGAACTCGGCCGGAACGTCCGCGTCACCTCCGGCCCCGTGATCGAAAAAGCAGGCGACCTCGCCGGCCTGCTGACTAGCCTCGAGGAAGGCGACCTGCTCTTCATCGACGAGATCCACCGCATCCCGAAGACGGTCGAGGAATACCTTTACTCCGCGATGGAGGACTTCCGCCTCGACATCATGATCGACCAGGGGCCCAACGCCCGCAGCGTGCGCCTCTCCATCCCGAAATTCACACTCGTCGGCGCCACCACCCGCGCCGGCCTGCTCACCGCGCCGCTCCGCTCGCGCTTCACGCTGCAGACGCGCCTCGATTATTACGATGCCCCCACGCTCGTCGGCATCGTGCGCCGCACCTGCGGCCTGCTCAAGATCGAGCTCGACGATACCGGCGCCCGGGAAATCGCCGCGCGCGCGCGCGGCACTCCGCGCATCGCCAACAATCTCGTCAACTTCGTCCGCGACTACGCGCAGGAAAAGGCCCAGGGCAGGATCACCCAGCCCGTCGCGGCCGCCGCGCTCGAGATGCTCGAGATCGACGCCCGCGGACTCGATGAGATGGACAAGCGCCTCCTCCGCGTCCTGGCCGAAAACTACGGCGGCGGCCCCGCCGGCGTAAACACCCTCGCCGTCGCCGTCGGCGAGGAGGCCGACACGCTCGAGGAAGTGCACGAACCGTTTTTGATCCTCGAAGGTTATGTCCAGCGCACGCCACAAGGCCGCATGCTCACGCCCAAGGGCTACGCCGCGCTCGGCCTGAAGGCCAGGGACGGCGCGCAGGGTTCGCTGCTGTGAGACGCCGGCTTCTGATTGCAAAGGCCGACTAAGTTGAGGCGAATAAATGAGAGCAAATCGCATTTAGGGAGCCAATTGCTAAGTGCATGAGCACCCAAATGGCTTTCCATTCTCGACGCGGGCAAGAAATGCTTCTCGTCCTCTACGCACTTGCCGAACTCGGAGGCATTCGTCGAAGGCAAGAAGTTGTTGATCACATCTCGGGCCAGCGTTGGTACGAGCTAATCGGAGAAGATCTAACGCCGACTCGGACGAGTCGAGAAGCGTGTTATCGCATCGACTTAGCTTGGGCTCGCAAAGACGGCGTGCTTCGAGAAAGCATAAATAATTTCGAGCGTGATTCTTGGGAACTTAATCGCCATGGGCGGGAGGTTATGGATGAAGTTACCGGCAATTTCCGCTCTGGCCATTGGGATATCAGTCGGTGCGAATTTTTCACAGCAAAGTTCAAACGACTAATTGTTCCAGCTTACGAAGCAAAGCCGACTGATCGAAAAAGAATTTCTTCAGCGGAAGACCTCGCGCGAGAGTACTTATTATAAAAAAACTGACTCAAGGTTATGGCACTAAGCTCAAAGACGTCGCCACCCACTGCCGGTGGAAGTTTGTCCTCGAGACGATTATCAGAATTCCGAGCGCGCTGCTTTTATTCGCGGTCGCTTTCCTGGCAGTCCCTGTCCCGAGACGAGGTTGCCCGAGGACACGGCTGTTGGGGTGAACTAGCAATAGAGCTTTCTTGATTCAGAAGCTAGGAAACCGGGAAATAAATGATTTCGATTCTCTGCGCCTTCGCGCCTTTGCGTTAAAAACAATCTGCCTAGCCGGGATTTCACCCTGCGACGGTGAACCGGGCCGCAAGTCGCGTGTCCACCGCACCGGCCGTTTGCCGCCTTTTGCGGCGCGGTCGCTTCATTCACCGCACCGGCGCGCCAGCCTTCGGTCGCATAACCCACACCTGTTATGCCAGGACCCAACTTCGACTCCACCCTGCCCCGCATCGGGATGGTTTCCACGCATGGTTATGTCGCGGCCGAGCCGCCGCTCGGCGCGGCCGACACCGGCGGGCAGGTCGTCTACGTGCTCGAGCTTTCCAAAAAACTCGCCCAGCTCGGCTTCGAGGTCGACATCTGGACGCGCCGCTTCGAGGACCAGCCGGAGTTCGACCTCATCAACGACCAGGTGCGCATCATCCGCGTGCCCTGCGGCGGGAAGAAATTTATCGGCAAGGAATACCTTTACCGCCACCTCGGCGAATGGGCCGAGCATGCGCTGCGGTTCATCAAAAATCACGGGCTCAAATACCAGTTCTTCGACAGTCATTACTGGGACGCCGGCTATGCCACCCAGCGCCTGGCCGAGGCGCTCGACGTGCCGCACATCCACACCCCCCACTCGCTCGGCCTCTGGAAAAAAAAGCTGATGGAGCAGGACTTCCCGGACGAAGCAGCGGATTTCGAAAAGAAATACAATTTCAGCGAACGCATCCGCCACGAGACATTGCTGTACCAGCATTGCGATGCGGTCATCGCCACCACGCCGTTGCAGCTCGACATGATCACCGACGATTATGGCGTGCCCGCCGGGCAGGCGCACATGATTCCGCCCGGCTACGACGACAACCGTTTCTTTCCGATCAGCCCGGCCACGCGCCAGACCATCCGCCAGCGCCTCGGCTTCGAGGGCAAGGTCGTGCTGGCCATCGGCCGCCTCGCGCACAACAAGGGCTACGACCTGCTGATCGAGTCGTTTGCCGTGGTCGCCCAGCGCATTCCCGATGCCGTGCTCTATCTCGCGATTGGCGGCACGGAGATCAACGCCAAGGAGCAGAAGCTGCTCGACGAGCTCAAGGCGCTCGCGGCGAAGCTCGGCCTGACGGACAAGGTGAAGTTCGGCGGCTATGTGGCCGATGCCGACCTCGCGGATTACTACCGGGCGGCCGACGTGTTCGTGCTCAGCAGCCGCTACGAGCCCTTCGGCATGACCGCGATCGAGGCGATGGCCTGCGGCACGCCGACCGTCATCACCACGCACGGCGGCCTCTACCGCGCCGTCACCTACGGGCGCCATGCGATCTATGCCGATGCCTTGGACCGCGAGGACCTCGGCATTTCCATCGTGCACGTGCTCAAGCACGGGCGGCTCTGGGTGCGGCTGTCGCGCATGGGCGCGCACAAGGCCCGCAGCCTGTTCACCTGGACCGGCATCGCGCAGCAGCTCATCAGCCTCATCGAGGAGCGCGCCGCCGCCCTCGCCTTCACCGACACCGAATGGGACGAGCCATGGAACGACGGTGACTGAGCCCGCGGTTTACCCCATGGCCACCCCCGCCCCCATCCGGCTCTTCTGCTCCGACCTCGACGGCACGCTGGTCGGCAACCCCGAGTCCTCGCAGCGTTTCAAGGCCACCTGGGAAAAAATTCCCGCGCGCCGCCGGCCGCTGCTCGTCTACAGCAGCGGGCGGCTGGTGGACGACATGCGCCGCTTCTTCATCGACCGCGAGGTGCTGCCCGTGCCCGACTACTCCATCGCCGGCGTGGGCACGCAAATTTACGACGAGCGCAAAGGACGCATGCTCGAGGAATTTTACCGGCACCTCGCCACCAACTGGGATCTCAAGCTTGTCCAGGAACTCGCGGGGCATTTTCCCGGCATGCAGCCGCAGCCCGCCGAGTTCCAGCACGCGTTCAAGTCGAGCTGGTTCCTCGAGCGCGCCACGCCCGAAACCCTGCGCGAACTCGATCAGCAGCTTGCCGCCCTCGGCCTTGAGGCCGCCATCGTATATTCCAGCGCCCGCGACCTCGACATCCTGCCCCGCCGGGCGACCAAGGGCGGCGCGCTGCAATGGCTCTGCGAACAGCTGCAGGTCCCTCTTGATCAAGTGCTCGTCGCCGGCGACACCGGCAATGACAGCAGCCTGTTTCTCCTGCCGGGGGTGCGCGGCATCATCGTCGAGAACGCCCAGCCGGAGTTGTTCGAGGCGACGGTGGAAATCCCCACCTACACGTCGCGCCTCGTCATGGCCGATGGCGTGCTCGACGGCTTGCGCCACTATGGCGTCGTCACCCGGCTGCCCGGCGCCGATGCGACCGAAATCCCCAGCGAGCAGATGGAGCCGGGCTTCCGCATGCTCTTCACGGGCACGCGCCTCGGACCGCTCGACGACGAGGAGAAAAAATTCCTCCGCCTCGCCTACGACAAGGCGCTGGTCGCGCTGAAAAAAAATCTCACGCCGATCGGCTTCTCCGCCTGCTCGCTCGACGACAACACCGTCACCGGCACCGACGTCAACTATCGCAGCGTGTGGGCGCGCGACGGCGCCCTGACGATCATCCACACGCTCGAGCTCGACGACCCCGACATCCGCGCCTGCCAGCGCCGCACGCTTGAGACACTCCTCGACGCCACTTCCCCGCCCGGCCAAATCCCCGCCAACGTCCGCATCGATGACGGCTTCGTGGACTACGCCGGCGTCGGCAACATCTGCTCCATCGATGGCGGCCTCTGGCTCATCATCGCCTTCTACAACTACATCGCGAAAACCAACGATCTCGATTTTCTGCGCCGCTATGGTCCGCGCCTCCAGCTCGCGATGAACTGGCTCAGTGCGCACGACAGCAACAATGACGGCCTGCTCGAAATCCCCGAAGCCGGCGACTGGACTGACCTTTTCGGCCGCAGCTACAACGTCCTCTACGACGAGGTGCTCTGGTTCCGCGCCAACGTCTGTTTCGGCCGCCTGCTCGAGTTCCAGGGCGAGTCCGAACGCGCAGCCGACTACCTTCGCTGGTCGCAGCATGTGCGCAGCCGCGTGCTCAGCCTGTTCTGGCCCACCACGATCACACCAATGGGCGATCCGCACCCGCATCGTTTCGCCGACCGTCAGTTCGGCCTCGGCGACTCCCAGTATCTGCTGGCCGAGATCACGCCCTTCTCCTTCAACTGGCGCTGCGATGTGTTCGCCAACCTGCTCGCCTACCTGGTCAACCTGCTCGACATCACGCGGGCCCGCACCGCACTGCGCTTCATGTGGGGCGTCGGCGTGAACAACCCCTGGCCGGTCACCAACCTCTACCCGGTGGTGCAGGCCGGCGATCCCGACTGGCGTCCGTACTACACCGTCAACCTGCTCAACCTGCCGCACCACTACCACAACGGCGGCGTCTGGCCGTTCGTCGGCGGCATGTGGGTGCGTTTTCTCCACCGCCTCGGCTTCCACGAGATCGCGCGCCATGAACTGGTGCGTCTCGCGCAACTCAACCAGCTCGGCCGCGATCAGGAATGGGAGTTCAACGAATGGGCCCACGGCGTCACCGGCCGGCCCATGGGCAAGGCCTTCCAAGCCTGGTCTGCCGCCTCCTTCCTGCATGCCTGCCATGAGATCGAGGCCGACCCCAAGCATCTTGCGCCATGAACACGCCCCCCCCTCTCGCCCTCTGCTTTGGCGAAGTCCTCTGGGACTTCCTGCCCGACGGGCTTTATCTTGGCGGCGCCTCGCTCAATGGCGCGTACCACCTGCATCGCCAGGGCCTCGAAGTGCTTCTCATCTCCGCGGTCGGCCGTGATGTGCTGGGCGACGAGTTGCTGCGCCGCCTCGGGCAATGGGGCCTCCCGACCGGCAGCCTTGCACGGCTCGATCATACACCCACCGGCTACGTCCGCGTCGCCGTCGGCCCCAATGGCGATGCCCGCTTCGACATCGTCACGGATGTCGCCTGGGACAGGATTTCCGCCAGCCCGGCCACCTTGGAGGCCGCCGCCCGCGCCGGCGCCTTCATTTTCGGCTCCCTCGCCCAACGTTCCCCCTTCAACCGCAACACCTTCGAACGGATTCTGGCGGCATTGCCGCCCGCCGCGCTGCGGGTCTTCGATGTCAATCTTCGTCCACCGTATGACGACCTCGTGCTGGTGCGTGAACTCGCCCGAAAAGCCACCGTCCTCAAACTCAATGCCGAGGAAGCCGCGCGACTCGCCGGAAGAGAAGCCGAGGCCGGCCATGAGGAAGCCTGTGCCCGAACGCTCGCCGCGCAGACTGGCTGCGGTCTGATCATTATCACCGCCGGCGCCCGCGGCGCGGGCCTGTTGCGCAACGATCGCTGGCTCTGGGAGCCGGGCCGGCCCGTGAAAGTGGTCGACACCGTCGGCGCAGGCGACGCCTTTGTCGCCTCCCTGGTCGCACATCTGCTGCAAGCCCGGTTGCCCGATCAGGAAATTCTTACCCGGGCCTGCCGGTTGGGCGAATGGGTGGCCTCACACTCGGGTGGCACCCCGGCTTACGATTCCTCCACGCCACGCTGAAGGCGCTTCAGCATATCACGGCCTGAGCGGACTCAGACCGTGGCCTGGTTGCCGTCGGTCGCAAGCGATGAACGCTCGCGGGCGCGCGCGGTGGCGGGAACCCGCGCTTCTTCGGGCACCGGCGGCTTCGGCAGCGCAGCGGCGAGGCCTTTGGCGGTATAGCCCGAGCCGATTAAAAAGATCATCGCACCCATGACTTCGAGCCAGAGCGTGGTGGTGTCGCCCAGCGCATTGGGCGAGGTCAGTGCCGGCGCGAGCTCCGGCAGCACAATCATCGCGAGGCCGAGTATAAAAAATCCAAGAGCGTGGGGGAGGTTCATGATGAAGACGGGGTCTAGACCGATGTAAGCGCGCTTTGTGCCAGCAATGCCAGTGATGCTCATTTTAATTTCAAGGCGTTTACAAACAATGCTTTGTAAATTAAATGCCATTTGCTAAGATCCTTGATCCCATGCAATTGGCAACGACTACGACGTTGTCGCGTTGCAAGCTGCGGGTCAAAGCGGGCCAAGTTGCGGCTGCAACACGATTTCCTCGATCACGGTCCGGCGCGAAAGCCGCCAGACATCAAGAAAGACCCGGGCCACGTCCTCTGCCGGCATCAGGCGTTCCGCCGGCACGCCGCTGCCCTTCCACGAAGGCGTCCAGGTCGGGCCGGGCAGCACGGTGATGACGCGCACACCTTTCGTCTTCAGTTCCTCGCGCATCACGCGCGCAAGGCCGAGCACACCGGACTTCGCCGCACCGTAGGCGGCCATGCCGGGTAGCGCCTGAATGCTCGCGATGGAGCCCATGATGAAAATATCGCCATGGCCGCGCTTCGCCATCGCCGGCGCAAAGGCGCGTGAAACCAGGAAGACACTGCGCAAATTCGCGGCGAGCATTTCATCGAATTTTGCCACCGGGGTCTGGAGGAAAGAGCCGCCGAAGAAACTGCCGGCGTTGTTGATCAAGACATCCACGCCACCGAATTTTTTTCGCACTGCCGCCGCCATGGCCGCGACGGCATCCGCGTCCGCCACATCACAAGGGAAAATCTCGACCGGACCGGCAGTCAATTTTTTGCACACGCGCGCCACCGCGCGAAGGTTTTTTTCGCTGCGGGCCACGAGCGCCAGCCGGCAGCCCCGCGCCTCACGCGCGAAGGTTTTCGCGATGGCGGCGCCGATGCCCTGCGACGCGCCGGTGATGAGGATGACGGGATTGCCCATGACCCAAAGAGTCTCACGCCAAGGCGCAGAGCCCGCCAAGACCAGTCTGTGCCTTTGCGCCTTCGCGTCTTTGCGTGAGCCGGTTCATCCTCAACATACCAGCGAGCCGAAATCCATGAAGTCGGCGGTGAAGCCGCCTTTCACGCCCTTGCAGATCACGCTGACCGCATCGTGCGAGTGGAGCGATTCGAGATGCGAGCATGCAATGCGGAAATCCACGATGCGCGCATCGGCGTCGAACTCCTTGTAAAGCAGCCGCGCCGCGTCCTCGACGAACTTCAGGTGCGCACCGTTCAGCTCGGCGAACGCCTGCTCGTCCTCGCGCTTCACCATCACCTGGGTCTCGGTCTGGAGCGCGTCGAGGCAGTGCGCCTGCACCTCCTCGATCCAGATTTTTTTGCCCTCGGCCGCCTCGAGCGTGACCCGCGCCTTGCTACGCTGCGAATGCGGCACGCTGTAGGCGCCGCGCGTGTCGCGCGCATGCTCGGCCAGCTCGGCGCTGCACGGGCAGGCCGAAGAGTAGACAAAGTCGAAATGCAGGAAGCGGCGGTAGCGGCCGTCACGCGTCATCACGCCTTCGAACGCCACCTCGTAATATTGCCAGCCCGCCAGGTCGCTGCGCAGGCTCGGCCGCATCATCGGATAGGAAAAGGCCACCTTCAGGCGCGCATCCTTCGTGTCCACGTTGCGCAGGTAGGCCTTGAGGATCTTGCCCATCCATTCGCCGGTCACAACGCCGTTCTTGTGCTCATAAAACGAGCGCATGATCCGGCTCATGTTGATGCCCTTCAATTCCGCCTCAAGCGAGACCGTGCCGGTGACGCTCGCTTCGAGCGTGAGGATTTTTCCCGATTTCGTCCGGATTTTCAGCGGCAGGCGGAAATTGTGGATGCCGACCTGCTGGATCGGCACGTGCGCGCCCTGGATGGCGTCGTGCGCAGCCTGCATCATGTCGGGCAGCGACGCCCGGTGCGCGGGCGTGGAGCGGAATTTCTTGTCGTAGCTGCGCTTGATTTTCGCCGGCTGGCCGCAGCTGGAATTGTGGAGATACATCGGCTTCATGGCGCGTCGGGGCCGAAGTACTCGGCAAAGTTGCGGGGCGTTTCGTAAAGCCGGACGCAGTACAGCCGGCCAGCCTTGATGAACGGCTCGATCTCGTTCCAAAAAGCGATGACGAGGTTTTCCGTGGACGGAATCACGCCGCGCAGGAAATCGACGTCCTCATTGAGGTTGCGATGGTCACAACGATCCACGACCGCACGGTGCAGGATCCGTTTCAGCTCGCCCAGATCCAGAATATACCCGGTTTCGGGATCGGGCTGGCCGCGCACCGTGACTTCAAGGACGTAATTGTGCCCATGCCAGTGCGGATTGGTGCAGAGGCCGTATTGCTTTTCATTCCACTGCTGGCTTTTGGCCGGATTATGCAGGCGGTGCGCCGCGTTGAAATGCACCTGGCGGGTGATGGAAACCGTGCCGGTAAGCACGCGGGGTGCAGCGGGTTTGCGGCGGCGGGTCTGGTTCGGCATGAGCCGGCAAACAAAGACCACAAATCCGGCGCGGTCAACCCGCGTGCGGAGCGGGAGGCGGCAGCAATTCCGCGCCCAGCAGCAGGAAGGCCCCGCCACCGTAGGGCGCCGTGTCGGTCGGCGATGGCTTGCCCGGCTGGTAGCCAACCGACTGCACGCCGCCCAGCTGGCCGCTGGGCAGTTGTGCGCGCACAAGCGCGGCCCAGGCCTTCAGCACCGCCGGGCCGTAATCGGCGCGGGCCAGCAGGCCGTGGTTTACGCCCCAGGCAAAGCCGTAGGCGAAAAACGCCGTGCCGCTCGACTCGGGATCGGGAAACTGCTTCGCGTCGACCAGATTGGTCCGCCAGGCGCCGTCCGCACCCTGCAGTTGCAGGATGCGCGCCGCCAGCGTCTTGAAAAGCTGCTCGTAACGCGGGCGGCCGGGGTCGTCGGCCGGCAGCACGTCGAGGATGCGCGCGAGCCCGGCCAGCACCCAGCCGTTGCCGCGCGCCCAGAAAATCTTTTCGGGTTTGCCGACAAACCGCTGGTCGCGGAAAAACAGATGGTTTTCCTCGTCCCAGAGCGCATCCACGGCATCCCAATAAATCGGGGCCAGCGCCGCGCGGTAATGGGCGTCGCCCGTCGCCTGCGAGAGTTTTACAAAAACCGGCGGCGCCATGAACAGCGCATCGCACCACCACCAGTCCTTGCGGCCCGGCTGCGGTGCGGCGAGAAACGAGTCCACCCGCGCGCGAATCGGCGCGATGCGCTCCGGGCCCCCTTCGCGTTCGTAAAGCTCAATATAGGCCTGGCCGCAGCAGATGTCGTCCGCGTGACGGGTATTTCCGACCCGCGCGGCCGGCTGCCATTTCACGCTCTCGCCCCACTGTTTCAGCGCCTGGTGGTAGTCCTCGTCGCCAGTCGCCTGCCAGGCGGCGCTCACGCCCACGTAAAAAGCCGCCGGTTTCCAGCTGTTGGCCTGCTCGGGATGTTGCTGAGCGGCCTCCAGCGCCGCCTTCAACTCCGGAGTGAATGCGGCCTTCATATGCTCGCGGACTTCCGTGGCCGCGGGCCAGGCGATCTCACCGGCCGCGTTGCTGGGGGATAAGCCTGTGCTGGCGGTGCCGGGCGTCACGCCTTTGGGGGCGGTGCTCTGGCAGCCACCCATCAGCAGCGTCATCAGAACAGCACAGGCCGGCGGGGAAAAAAATGCCGTGGTTTTATCCATCGTGGTAGGGGCGAAGACGCAAATCTCGCGGCATTCGACGCGGGATTTCAAATAGAATTTCACCCAGTCGGGAAAGACCGCTGCAAAAAACCATTGCCCTGCGCGGCACACGCCTTGGAATGCAGTGCGATGGCCTTTCGGTTTTGTATCCTTGGAAGCGGCAGCGCGGGGAATTGCGCCCTGCTCCAGACCGACACCACGCGCGTGCTCGTCGACGCCGGTTTCTCCGCCCGCCGCCTGGGCGAACTCCTGGCCGCACACGGCGAATCACTTGATCACATCGACGCCATTTTCCTCACCCACGAGCACGGTGACCACGCCATCGGCCTCGGCGGCCTGGCCAAGTTTCCCCGCATAAAAATTTTTGCGAACATCGCGACCGCCCGCGCCGTGCAGGCCGGACTGCGGCACCGCCCGGCCTGGCAGCATTTTGAGACCGGCACGCGCTTTCGTTTCCAGGACCTCGAAATCGAGAGCTTCGCCGTGCCGCACGATGCCCACGACCCGGTCGGTTTTCTCTTCTCACACGGCGAGGACGACCTGCTTTCGCCCCGTCACGCCCTCGCCTGGCTCACCGACCTCGGCCACACGCCGCCGCACATTCACGAGCGCATCCGCAAAGCCGATGTGCTGGTGGTCGAGGCCAACCACTGTCCCGACATGCTCCGCGCCGACCAGAAGCGCCCCTGGGCCACCAAGCAGCGCATCAGCGGCCGCCACGGCCACCTTTCCAACGACCGCGCCCGCGAACTGCTCGAGTCCGTGACCAGCCCGCGCTGGCGCCGCGTCTATCTCACGCACCTTTCGCGCGACTGCAACAGCCCCGCCGCGGTCGAAAAAACCCTGTCCGGCGTCCTCGCCGCCCTCGGCTGCACTTTTTCCATCGTCGCACCCGGCGGCGGAACCCCTTTTTATGATTTCTCCTGAAACGTCGTCCGCCCACCGCGCGTCCGGCATGAAACCAGCACTTAATCTTTCATCATGACCGCCGTCGCACCCTCCGACACTTTTCGCCGCACCAAGATCGTCTTCACCCTCGGTCCCGCCACTGAGAGCGAGGAAATGCTCGAGAAAATCATCGGCTTGGGAGCCGACGTTGTCCGCCTCAACATGGCGCACGCCACGCATGAATGGACGCGCACTGTCATCCGCCGCATCCGCGCCGTCGGCCAGCGCACCGGCCGCGACCTTGCCATCATGATGGACATCAAGGGCCCGGAAATCCGCACCGGCGACCTGGCGGCGCCCATCGAGCTGAAGCCGGGCGAGACCTTTGATTTCACCGTGAGGCCCACCGGGACCAGCGGCGAGAGCGCCGAGGAGGTGCGCTCCGTCGACGTCAACTACCGCGACATCGTCAACGACATCAAGGTCGGCGATACCGTGCTCGTGGACAACGGCCTCATCCGCCTCGAGGTGCTGGAGAAAAACGACGCCCGCATTCGCTGCAAGGTGCTCACCCCCGGCGAACTCAAGTCCCGCCGTCATATCAATCTCCCCGGCGTAAAGGTCAACCTGCCCTCCTTCACCGAAAAGGACCGCGCGGATACGCTGGTCGGATTGGAAGAAGGCATTGATTTCGTCGCGCTTTCGTTTGTGCGCGAAGCAGCGGACATCGAGAACCTGCGCGAATTTCTCCGCACCAAAAAATCCCGCGCCAAGATCATCGCCAAGATCGAGGATGCGTCCGCCATCGCCCACCTCGATGAAATCGTGCAGGCCTGCGACGCCCTCATGGTCGCGCGCGGCGACCTCGGCATCGAGGTGCCCTACGAAGAACTGCCCATCATCCAGCGCCGCGCCGTGAAAGCCTGCCTCGTCCACGGCCGGGCCGTCATCATCGCCACCCATATGCTCGAGTCGATGATCGGGCAGCCCATGCCCACCCGCGCCGAGATCACCGACGTGGCCAACGCCGTCTTTGAACGCTCCGACTGCGTCATGCTCTCGGGCGAGACCACCGTCGGCCGCTATCCGCTCGAGTGCATCGCCGTGCTCGACAAGATCTCACGCCGCGTCGAGGCCGACGAGGCCGAAGCCGGCGAGCCGCCCGAGTCGGCCGTGTTTGTCTCGGACAAGATGAAAGTGCTGCACTCGGCCGTCGTCATGGCCAACGAAATTCCCGGCAGCATCCTGCTCACCTTCACCCGGCATGGCTTCATGGCCCAGGGCCTCGCCTCGCTGCGCCCGGTGCACGCGCCCATCCTGGCCTTTACTCCGACAGTCGAGATTTTCCGCCAGTTGCGCCTGCTGCGCGCGGTCGAGCCCTTTCTCATGCCGTTCGCACCCGAGCCCAACGACACCATCGAGAACGCCATTTCCTTGCTCGCGCATGACGGCCGCCTGAAGCGCGGCGACAAGCTCATCATCGCCACCGACATCCTCGCCCAGGACCGCATTGTGGACAGCGTGCAGCTCCGCACCGTGCAATAAACGATCGCGGCCCGCGCAAACGCAGCTTGCGCCGGGCGCGAATTCGTTAGCTTAAGGTTTCGCATGAGCACCGACGCCCCCATTCCCATCCCGGTCACCGTCCTCACCGGCTTCCTCGGCGCCGGCAAGACCACGCTGCTGAACCGCATCCTCACCGAGCAGCACGGCAAAAAGCTCGCCGTGATCGAAAACGAGTTTGGCGAGATCGGCGTGGACAACCAGCTCGTGATTGCCAGCGAGGAGGAGCTCTTCGAGATGAACAACGGCTGCATCTGCTGCTCCGTGCGCGGCGACCTCATCCGCATCCTCGGCCGCCTCATGAAGCGCAAGGACCGCCTCGACGGCATCCTCATCGAGACCACCGGCCTCGCCGACCCCGGCCCCGTCGCCCAGACTTTTTTCACCGACGACGAGATGCGCACGCGCTTCCGCCTCGACAGCATCGTCACCGTCGTGGACGCGAAGCACATCTGGCTGCACCTCGACGACTCGCCCGAGGCCCGGAAGCAAATCGCCTTCGCCGACGTGCTCATCCTCAACAAGACCGACCTCGTCCCGGCCGCCGAGCTCGACAAACTGGAGGCGCGCATCCGCCGCATGAATGCCGCGGCCAAGGTTTACCGCGCGCAGAATTCCAATATCCCGCTCGCCGCCGTGCTCGATGTCGGCGGCTTCAACCTCTCCCGCGCCACCGAGCTCGACCCGAAGTTCATGCAGCCGCAATACCCCTTCGAGTGGGCCGGCGCTTACACGCTGCCCGCCGGCACGCACGATCTTGTCGTCGGACATTGCGATCACGGCGATGACCATGGACACGACCACGGCGACGAAGGCCATGCACACCATCATCATCACCAGGGCAATGAAAACGAGCTCGACGTCGTCGTCCTGCCGGTGAAGTCGCTTGATGAGAAGGACCTCGCCACCGCGCGCGACGCCGCCGTGCTCGTCTTCGCCGACTGGGAAAACCGCGCCAAACCCGGGGACACACTCACGCCCGGCGGCACGCTCCAGCGCCTCCTGCTCGATCAGGGTGGCGGCACTTATAAATTAAAAATCGCCGAGCCCGGTTCCTACCTGGTCTTCGAAGGCTGCGGCGAGGATCCGCTGCACATCCAGGTCGCCGGCGAAAACGTGCGTCCCTCGTGGCAGCAGGATTTCGAGCATAATCATTCGCACGAGGATGATGTCACCAGCGTCGGCCTGAGCGAACCGGGCGACCTCGACTCCAAGCGCCTCAACGACTGGATCAGCACGCTGCTCAACACCAAGGGCAACGACATCTACCGCATGAAGGGCGTGCTCAGCGTCAAGGGCTCGCCCAAGCGCCTGGTCTTTCAGGGCGTGCACATGCTCTTCGACGCGAAGTTCGACCGTCCGTGGGACGGCGACGCACGCACCAACACACTCGTCTTCATCGGTAAAAATCTCGACCGCTCCGCATTGACCGAAAGCTTCAAGGCATGTTTGGCGTGAGTTTCTCAACGCAGAGCCACGGAGAACCAGAGTCCCGGAGAATGGTTTTAAATTCCCCGTCTCTGCGCCTCCTTTTCTCTGCGTCTCTGCGTTAACTTTCTCATGCAACTCACCAAGCACTGGGCCGCGCAGCTCGACGACTACGTCATCGACCTCGCCTGGTCGCCTGATGGCGCGCGGCTCGCCGCCGCGTCCGCCGCCGGCCCGATAAAAATTTTTTCCGCCCCTGATGGCGCGACCCAACATGAGCTGCCCGGCCACGAAAACGGCACGAATGCCCTCGCTTGGCATCCTGCCCAATCGCTGCTCGCCACCGGCGGCCAGGACGGCGCCGTGAAATTCTGGGACGCGGCCAATGGACAGCACACCGCGACCGCCGCCCTCGGCCATGCCTGGATCGAGCATCTCGCCTGGCGGCCGGCGGGCACGCCGGTCCTCGCCGCGGCGGCCGGACGCCAGTTTTCCCTGCTCAATCCCGACGCGTCGGTCAGACATGCGTTCCCCTCCGCGCCGAAAACAATTTCCGCGCTCGCCTGGCATCCCCAGGGCGGTTGCGTCGCCGTCGCCTATTTCGGCGGCGTGTGCCTGTGGGACGCCGACGATTTCGTGGCCCAAAAGGAATTCGCCTACGCCAACGGCATTCATGCGCTCGTCTGGTCGCCCGACGGCAAATGGCTCGTTTCCGGCAATCAGGACCCGAGCGTGCATCTCTGGCTGCCGGAAGCCGACGCCGAGTTCCACATGAGCGGCTACGAAAGCAAGGTGAAGCACCTCACCTTCGACCACACCAGCCGCTGGATTGCCACGAGCGGCGGCCGCGACTCCTGTGTGTGGGATTGCTCCGGCACCGGACCCGAGGGCCGCGCGGCGACAATGCTCCCCCACGACGCCCCGGTCTGCGCCGTAGCATTCCAGCAAAAGCACGGCCTGCTCGCCACCGCATCGCAGGACAGTGTCCTCCAGCTGTGGAGCCCCGAACGCAAGCAGCCGGTACGCGCCACTGTGCGCATGGCCGCCACCGCGGCGAAGCTGGCCTGGTCACCCGACGATCAATATCTCGCCGTGGGCACCGAAGCGGGCGCGATCTACGTGCTGAAGTGCGAAAATTGAGCGGGCGGAATCACGGCGGTTCGCCCACTGACTGCAGCTGCAGTTTCCGCCAGCTTTCCATCAATGATTTCGTGACCGGATTCCGGCTCAGGTCATAACCCTGTTGATCGACTGAGGCCACCGGCATCACACCGAGCAGGGCGTTGGTGACAAACACCTCGTCCGCCCCGAAAAGGAGTTCGGTGGTCACAGCACACTCACGGGCCCGGCCGCCGGCCAATCGTTGCAGCACACGGCTTCGCGCAATACCCGGCAGGATGCGGCCATCCAGCAGCGGCGTGAGCACCTCGCCGCCCTTCACCACAAACACACTGCTCATCGCTCCCTCCAGAACAAGGCCTTCGGCATCAATGAAAAGCGCCTCGTCGCCACCGGCCGCCTGCGCCGCCTGTTTGGCCCGGAGGTTTTTCAGGTAGTTCAGCGTCTTCAGGCCGGAGATCCCGCCCGCCCGCCGGTCTTCGGAAAATATCCTTAGCGCAAAGCCGTTTTTGTAGTTGATATCCGAATACGAATTTGTGCGCGCCACGATCAATTCACCCAAACTGTTCGCGTCCGAAAAAGCGACCACCTTGAGGCTCCCGTCATCCAGGCCGTTGGCCGCCGCGCAGCGCAGGCACCGGGCATGCAGCTCGCCGGATGCCGTCGTGAACGGCAGGCCCAGCTCGCCGGCGCTGCGCCTGAGCCGTTCGAAATGCTCCGGGAAAAAGACCGGCCGGCCGCGCAGGACCTTGATCGTCTCGAACAGGCCCAGCCCGTGCATGAAGCCTTCCCCGAGCGGCGAAATCAGCGCAGCGCCGGCGGCGAGCAGACGGCCGTTCAGGACGACCTGGGGCTGATATCCAGGGGCAGAATTCATATTCGCGGGGTCATTCTGGATGGGTGAGCGCGGCGTGCATCGCGAGGCCTTTGTCGAGCGTCTCCTGATATTCGCTTTCGGGATCGGAGTCTGCCACGATGCCGCCGCCCACGTGGTAGTAAGCCCGTCCGCCAATGCAGACGATGGTACGGATGGCGATATTGAGGTCGCAGTTGCCGTCAAAGCCGAGGTAACCCAGTGAGCCGGTGTAAAGGTGGCGGCGGCATGTTTCGAGTTCGTCGATGATCTGCATGGCGCGGATTTTGGGCGCGCCGGTGATCGAGCCGCCGGGGAACGCGGCGCGGAGACAGTCGAACACATCGCAGCCCGGTCGCAGTTGGCCCGAGACTTCAGCGACGAGATGCAGCACGGTCGGATGCGTTTCGAGCCGGTACAGCTCATCCACGCAGATGGAGCCGTAGTCGCACACACGGCCAAGGTCGTTCCGCTCCAGATCGACAATCATCAGCAGCTCCGCGCGATCCTTCTCACTCGCCGACAATTCCCGTCCGCGCTCCGCGTCTTCCGCCGGCGTGCCACCCCGGGCTCGTGTGCCCTTGATCGGCCGGGTTTCGACCCGGCCGTCCTGCAGGCGGAGAAACCGCTCCGGCGAACTGCTTGCCACCTGCAATGGCCCAAAGTTGAGGTAGGTCGAAAAAGGCGCCGGGCTCCGCCGCCGCAGCCGCTGATATAACGTGTAAGGATGGCAGGGCAGCGGCGCTTCGAACCGCTGGGTCAGGTTCACCTGGTACACGTCGCCCGCGCGGATGTAATCCTTGATCCGCGCGATTGCCACCAGGTACGCCTCCTTGGAGAAATTGGCCCGCGGCTCCGGCGTGGAGGCCATGGCCGGAAAGGGTGACGGGGCCGAGCCGCGCACCAGGGCTTCGCGCACGATTTTTTCCAAGTGCCGTGCGCGGCCCTCGGCATCAGGCCGGCCGGCCGGATTGGCCACCACGAAGGTGCGCTGCGTGCTCCATTCGAAGGCGATCACCGCGTCGTAAAATCCAAATTCCAAATCGGGAACCGGCAGATCATCCGGATTGGTGCGCGGGATGCGTTCGAAACGCAGACCGAATTCGTACGAAAAATAGCCGACCGCACCGCCCGCAAACGGCAGGGCCGCCGTCATCGGGCTATGGTAACGCTGGGAAAGCTTTCTCAATTCCGCCAGCGGATCGCCGCGGTGGGTTTCCGCACCGCCGTCCTGCTCGAGGGTGATCTCGTCGCCTTTCGCTCGAAAGACCAGAAACGGATCGAAACCGATGAATGAATACGCACCCAGGCCCTCCCCCGGCTGCGCACTGTCGAGAAAGAAACTGTAAGGCCGGTCGTGCAGCGCGGCGAAAAGCTGCTCCGGCGTTGCGCCAAAATCGGTTTCCTTGATGATCATGCAGGACAGCAGAAATTCGCGGACAGGTTATGCGTGCAAGGGCTTCACCGGGGTCTCCGCCCAATCCAGCGGCCCGAGCCGGCGCAGGCCGGCCGAACCGAGCCGGGTGGCGAGCACGCCGACCGTTTCCCCGGCCAGCCTCAGTCCCGGCGCGATTTCCGCCAGCGGAGTGAGCACAAAGCTTCTTTCGGCCATTCGCGGATGCGGAACCGTCAGGTTTTCATCGGCAAGGCCAACGTCGCCGTAAAGCAGCACGTCGATGTCGATTGTGCGCGGGCCCCAGCGCTCGCGGCGCTCGCGGCCAAGCCCGGCTTCAATGCGCAGACATTGCCCAAGGAACTCGTGCGGCGGATGCAAGGTGGCGACCTGCACCACCAGATTCAAAAAATCCGGCTGCGCAGCCACGCCCACCGGGCTTGACTCGTAAATTGCGGAAACCGCCATGACCTGGATGCCCGGCGCGCCGTGCAGGCGGCGGACGGCCCCGGCCAGATGCTGACGCCGATCGCCGAGATTGCTACCCAGTCCGAGATACGCGGTGTTCACGCTCTTTGCTGGTTTCGAGGGCCACGTAGTCGAGCACTCCCCCCATGGGCGCGGAGGGTTTTTTGATGATGATCTCGGCTTTGGTCACGCGCGGGCAGGCCTCGAGAATCCGGTCGAGGAGATGGTTGGCCAGTGTCTCGAGCAGTTTGACCCGGTCATGTTCCAAAATCTGGCGGCAAATGCCGTAAACCTTCACGTAATCGACCGTAGCATGCAGGTTGTCGGTCTGCGCGGCCTCGGTGATGTCCAGGGTCATGACCAGATCGATCATGAACCGCTGGCCGAGCGCGTTCTCCTCGGCGAGGTTCCCGTGATAGCCGTAGAACACCATGTTCTTGAGATGGATTCGTCCGTTCATGAGTGGTTAAAGGCCCGGAGGGCGGCGGCCATTTTCGCCGCGCGCGCGTTGGCGCGCACGTCGTGCACGCGGATAAACTCGACTCCCTGCCACACGGCAAGAGCCGTCGTCGCCAGCGTGCCCTCGAGACGCTCCTCCGGCGGCAGCGACAGGACATTCCCGATTACTGACTTGCGCGAAGCGCCGAGCAGCAGTGGAAAGCCGAGGGTCTTGAGCTCGGCCAGGCGGGCGAGAATTTCCATATTTTGCTCCTGCGTCTTGGCAAAGCCGATGCCGGGATCCAGGACGATGCGGTCCTCGGCGATACCCGCGCGCCCGGCGATTTCGAGCGAGCGATTGAAAAAATCCTTCAGCTTTTCCATGACGTCACCCGGCGTCTCGCGAAATTCCGCGTCCTGATGCATCACGATCACCGCACAACCGAATTCGGCTGCGAGGCGGGCCATCTCCGGCTGGCGCTGCAGTCCGTGGATGTCGTTGAGGAGATGCGCGCCGGCCTGCAACACAGCCCGCGCGACCACGGGCTTGTAAGTATCCACGGAAACCGGCACCGGCAGCCGCGACACCAGCGCCGTGATCACCGGCCCGATGCGGGCGATTTCCTCTTCGGCTGAAATCTCTTCATGGCCGGGCCGGGTGGACTGGCCGCCCACATCGATGATGGCCGCGCCTTCCCCGACCAGGCGGCCCGCCTGCGCGACCGCAGACTCGCACGCCCCGAATTTTCCGCCGTCGAAAAACGAGTCGGGCGTGACGTTGAGGATGCCGACGAGCAAAGTCTCCCGCCCGATCAGGACCTTTCGGTCGCGGCATGGCAGCAGGCGCGCTTCGGCGGTTCGGCTCGGCGGGTTCATGAAAACGGAAGAGGTCGGTTGTAGCGCAGCGGGAGCGCCACCGCCAGCCCAACGTGCGCGCCGATCCGCCCGGGTCAATGACGGGAGCTCGCGCCCGCCTTGTTTTCCGCGGCCAAGCGGGCCCGCAGCCGCCCGGCGGCCTCGACCATGTGGCGGAGCGCCGGCTTCACCTCGGCCCAGCCGCGGGTCTTGAGGCCGCAGTCCGGATTCACCCAGATGTTTTCCGGCGGCAGCACGCGCAGCGCCTTTTCCAGCAGCTGCTCCATTTCGGCCACGCCGGGCACACGCGGCGAGTGGATGTCATAAACCCCCGGCCCGATTTCATTGGGATAATGGAAGGTTTCAAATGCCTCAAGCAGCTCCATCCCGGAACGCGATGCTTCGATGGTGATCACATCCGCATCAAGATCGGCGATCGCCTGGATGATGTCGTTGAATTCCGCATAGCACATGTGCGTGTGGATCTGGGTGTCGTCTCGCACGCCGCCGGCGCAAAGCCGGAAGGCGTCGACCGCCCACGCGAGGTAGTCCGCCCGGTCGGCCCGGCGAAGCGGCAGCCCTTCGCGCAACGCCGGCTCGTCGATCTGGATGGCCGCGAGGCCGGCCCGCTCGAGGTCGAGAACTTCGTCGCGCAGGGCGAGCGCGATCTGCCAGGCGGTGTCGCGCCGCGGCTGGTCATCACGCACAAAACTCCACTGCAGCACGGTCACAGGACCCGTGAGCATGCCTTTCATCGGCCGGCGCGTGAGCGATTGCGCATAGGCCGACCAGCGCACGGTCATCGGCCGCGGCCGCGCGACATCGCCGTAAATGACCGGCGGCTTCACACACCGCGTGCCATAGCTCTGCACCCAGCCGTTTTCAGTGAAGGCAAAGCCGTCGAGTTGTTCACCGAAGTACTCGACCATGTCATTGCGCTCGAATTCGCCATGCACGAGCATATCGAGGCCGATCTCCTCCTGGAACCGCACAGCAGCCATGATCTCGGCCTCAAGAAATTTTTCGTAATCCGCCGGGCTGAGGCTGCCCTTACGCCAACGCGCGCGAGCGGCCCGCACTTCCTCCGTCTGGGGAAATGAACCGATCGTGGTGGCGGGAAACAACGGCAACTGGAGCTTCGCGCGCTGCGCCGCCTGCCGCTGCACGAAAGGCGCCTGGCGCGGCAAGTCGCCGGGCACCACGCGGGCCAGACGCTGTTTTACAGCAGAATTGTGGATGCGCGTACTGGTCGCCCGCGACGCCATTGCAGCCCGACCGACGGCCAGCGCTTCACGAGGCGGCGCCTGCCCCGCGAGCAGATCGCGCAGCGTCACCACCTCTACGAGCTTTTCCTCGGCAAAGGCGAGCCAGCTTTTGAATTCAGCGTCGAGCTTCGTCTCGTGTCGCAGCGTCACCGGCGTGTGCAAAAGCGAACAGGAAGGCGCGACCAGCAGGCGCCCGGGCCCGAGCACAGCCGCGGCTTTTTCCAGTTTCCCACTCGCGACCGAAAGATCAGTGCGCCAGATATTGCGTCCGTCCACCAAGCCGAGCGAAAGATCCTTATTTTCAGGAAACTCACGCAGGATGGCGTCGAGTTCGTCCGGCGCACGCACCAGATCGACATGCAAGGCGTGCACCGGCAGACGCAAAAAATCAGAAAGGTTTTCGTTCAGTCCGCCAAAATAATTGGTCACGAGCAAACGCAGCTTCGGTGCGGCGGCGGCCAGCGTCGCATAGGCAATCGCCAGCGCGCTCCGCTGTTCGGCCGTCAGATCCAGCGAGAAGATCGGTTCGTCGAGCTGCACCCATTCCGCCCCCAGGGCCTCCAGGCGCTGCAGCACTTCGGCATAGACCGGCAGCAGCCGCTCCAGCAGTTCGAAGCGATTGAAACGCGGATGCTGTGCGTCGTGCACCTTGCCCAAGGTCAGGTAAGTGACCGGCCCGATGAGCACCGGCTTTGTCTTGATACCCAGCGCGAGTGCCTCGGAAAATTCGTCGAACACCTTGGACGACGAAAGCCGGAATTGCGTGTCGGCGCGAAACTCCGGGACAAGGTAGTGATAATTGGTGTCGAACCACTTCGTCATTTCGCTCGCGGCCGCGGGAGCCTGGCAGTCGCCGCAACCGCAGGTCTCCGCGTTTTCGCCCGCGCCCCCGCGCACGCCGCGCGCGATTTGGAAATACGTGTCGAGATCGATGAGTCCACCGCTCCAGCCAAAACGGGGCGGGACATTGCCAACGAGGCAGCTGAGATCAAGCACCTGGTCGTAGAAGCTGAAATCGTTGGACGGAATCAGGTCGATGCCCGCCCGCTGCTGGGCCAGCCAATGCCGGCGCCGCAGCTCCTGGGCCATGCGCTCCAGTTCGCCGTGGGTGAGCTGCTTCTGCCAGTAGGCCTCGACGGCCTTTTTCAACTCGCGCTTTTCGCCGATGCGCGGAAAGCCGAGCGTGTGGGTGAGTGATGCCGGGTTCATGGATTTTTGATTTTGGCGAACCTGACACCGGGAAAAGCCGTCTGTCAATAAAACATATCAACATATTCATATGTATTGATATGTTTGTGCCATAGCGGGCCGTCCACATCCCATTCCGGTTAGCGCAAGCGATCCCCTTGACAAAAATCACCCCTGCCATCGACCGTGAGCACGCGCACCACCGCTTTTCTAAATGAAAAAATTCACCGCCCTGCTGCTGGCGGCCACCCTCGTCCTCACCGCCCGCGCGGAAAAAGTCACTGTCGCCGCCGCGGCCAACCTCGTTTACTGCCTCGACGCCCTCAAGGCCGACTTCATCAAGGCCGTGCCCGACGCCGACCTCGTCATCACCACGGGTGCGTCCGGCAATCTCGTCGCGCAAATCAAGAATGGCGCCCCCTACGATGTGTTTCTCTCCGCCGACGTCGATTATCCGCAAAAACTCGTGAAAGCCGGCCTCGCCGGACAGGACTCCGTCACCGTGTTCGCCACCGGCCGCCTCGCGCTCTGGACAAAACGCACCGACATACCCCTCCCCTCGCTGGCCGAGGCTGTGCGCAATCCGCTGGTAAAAAAAATCGCCATCGCCAATCCCGACACGGCACCCTACGGCCGGGCCGCACGCGAAGCGCTGCAAAAACTCGGCGCATGGGATGATGTGCAGGCGAAAATCGTCACCGGCGAAAATATTTCGCAAACCCTGCAATTTGTGGACACCGGCAATGCCGACGCAGGTTTCGTCGCACTCAGCCTGCTCATGTCCCCCAAGCTCCGCGGTACCGGCCATTACCTCGAAGTGCCGGCTGAACTTTACGGTTCGCTCGCACACGGCGCCGTGCTCACCAAGCGCGGCGCGGATAATTCCACCGCGCGCCGCTTCCTCGATTTCCTGGCCAGTGATGACGCGAGAAAAATCCTCACGGACTACGGTTACCTCGTTCCAACCAAATAGTCTTCGCCCGCGGGCTTGAGCCGGCGACCGTGCGCGGCCAACTTGGCGTCATGAGCGACTCCGCGTTTCTGGGCCTGCCGTCCGATCTCTGGTCGTCGCTCGGCCTCACGATTGAACTTGCCGCGTGCACCACGCTGCTGCTCGGCGTGATTGGTCTGCCGCTCGCGCACTGGCTTAACAGCACCCGGAGCCGTTTCGCCCCGGTGCTCGAAACGCTCGTCTCCCTTCCCATTGTGCTGCCACCGACCGTCATCGGGTTTTATCTGCTGGTCGCGTTTGCCCCGCAGCACCCGGCCGGCGCGGCCTGGCAGCGCATCTTCGGCGCGCCGCTGGCATTCAGCTTTCCCGGTCTGGTCGCCGGTTCGGTAATTTATTCCCTGCCGTTCGCCGTGCAGCCGTTCCAGGCTGCGCTGCGCGCCGTGCCGCCCGAGTTGCTCGATGCCGGCCGCATGCTCGGCGCCACGCCACGCCGCGTGTGGCTGCGCCTGCACCTGCCGCTCGCCCGGCGCGGGCTTCTCGCCGGCCTCACGCTCGGCTTTGCGCACACGCTCGGCGAGTTTGGCGTCGTGCTCATGATCGGCGGCTCCATTCCCGGCAAAACCCGCGTGGCCAGCATCGCTCTCTACGACGAAGTGCAGAAGCTCAACTATCCGCTCGCCCACACCTATGCCGCCATGTTGCTGGCCGTCTCTTTCGTACTCCTGTTCATCGTCAACCTGTTGCGACGCCGCACCCGTTGAATTTTTCGCACGAGATTTGCCAGCGCGAACGGAAGCGGTCAGCCTTTCACCCCATGTCACGTCTGCCCGCCCTCACCGCCACTGCGCTCGCCCTCGCAGGATGCGTTTCACTTGCGGCCAATGACAGGGCCGCGCCCGCACCGACTGCGCCCGCCGCCGCTTCCAAAGACTGCCACTGCGATGACAGCCCGCCAGAAAAACTGCACGGCTTCGCCTGCAAGGGCCGCATCGCCGCCGTGCTCGTCGGACAGGGCACGCTGCGCATCGCATTCGAGGAAATTCCCGGCGCCCTGCCCGCCGGCACGCGCGAGTTCAAGGCCACGCCCGAAGTTCTTACCGCCGTGCAGCCCGGCCGCGAAATCCTCGCCCGCATCGAGCAGCGCAACGGCGAGTGGTGGGTATTCGATGTGCGCCTGCTGGTTCCTCTTTCCTCCGCACCATGACGCGCCACTTGACGCGTTTGCCATAATCGCCTCGTTTGCCTTGTCCATGACCCGTCTTCGTCGCAGACCATCGTTCGCCGCCCGCCTGGTCGCGGGCCTGTGCGCGGCGCTTGTGCTCCTGCTGGCCGTGCTGGCCGCATGTCCCGCGGCACATGAATGGATCCATGGCCACGAAGGCCATGCCACACATTCCCCAGATGGCGGCGGAACGCACAGCCAGAACGCGGCCGATCCCGATGATGACGGCTGCGTCGTCACCCTTTTCGCCCACGGCGTCGTTTCGGCCGCTATTTTCACCACGCTGGCCGTGGCGTTTTTCCTCCTGATCTCCCCCGTCGCGCAGCCGCGCGAGGCCTTGTGCCTGCCGGCGCCGCGTTACCGGCTGCCGCCGCTGTGCGGCCCGCCGCAAAGCTGAGCCATTGCCGCCCGCACGTCCGCGTTGAACGCGGGCGTTTTTGATCCATGCCGTCACCCGGCCTTCCGGCCCATGGTGTCGGCGCATGCCCACATCCAATGACTCAGCTTTGCCATGTCCGCACATCACACTTTCGTTCTTTGCCTTCTGTCCGTCGCAGTCACTTCGTTCGCCTCCGCGCAAACCGCCGCCAGCCCGGCTCCGGCCGCCGCCGGCAAGACCGTCGTGCTCGACCCCTTCACCGTCACCGGCCAGCTCGACAAGGCCAGCGAACAAATCGTGCCCGCCCTGGGCGGCACCGAATATAACATCAACAAAGACCAGATCGACACACTGCCTCTCGGTGATAATGCCCCCTTCAACCAGGTAATCCTGCGGGCACCGGGCGTGGCGCAGGATTCGGCGGCAAACGGGGATTTGCATGTGCGTGGCGAACACGCGAACCTGCAATACCGCATCAACGGGGTGCTGCTGCCGGAAGGCATCTCGGGCTTTGGGCTGGAACTCGATCCGCGCTTCGTGGAAAACACGGAGTTCATCACCGGCTCGCTGCCGGCGCAATACGGTTTCCGCACAGCGGGCGTTGTGGACATCCAGACCAAGGGCGGTGCGGTCGAAAAGGGCGGCGCCGTGGAAATGAATGGCGGCAGCTACGACACAATTCATCCAAGTTTTGAATACGGCGGTTCGGAGGGAAACACGAACTGCTTTATTGACGGCGGCTACAACCACAACGGCATCGGGCTGGAAAATCCCACCGACAGCTCGAAACCGGTTCACGACACGACTGATCAATACAAGACATTCACGTACCTGTCCCATATCCTGGACGCGACGAGCCGGATCAGCTTCATCGGCAGCGCCTCTTACAGTAATTTCCAAGTCCCGAATACGCCGGGCCTGCCGGTCGGCACCGCGCCCGGCGGTGATCCGTGGAACTCAACACAAGGGCCGGCGACCTTTAATTCATCGGCCTTGGACGAAAGGCAAAACGAACAAAATTACTACGGCGTCTTCACCTACCAGAAATCGGCGGACAATTTGAACTTTCAAATTTCCGCGCTGGGCCGGAAGAGCAGCGTGCATTTCATGCCCGACCCGGTCGGCGATCTCTACTTCAACGGCGTGGCCAGCGATGTGGATCGGAAGCTTTACTCCGGCGGCCTGCAGGCCGATGCGAGCTACAATCTCGGCGACCAGCATACGATTCGTGGCGGCGCGATGTGGCTGAATGAATCCGTTTCCGCCGATTCGACCACCACGGTGTTCAACCTGGACGCCGACGGGAATCCGGCAGGGATGGCCTACCCCATCGTGGATGACCACACGCTTCATGGCCTCTTCGCCGGCTTGTATTTGCAGGACGAATGGAAAATTTTTTCCGCCCTCACCCTTAACTACGGCACTCGCTTCGATGTTTTCAACTCGTCGTTTGACAACGAAAATCAACTCAGTCCGCGCATTAACCTGATCTATCAACCGACGGACTCGACGACATTGCACGCGGGTTATGCGCGCTATTTTACGCCGCCACCGGTTGAAAACGTGTCGGGCCGCACCGTGGCGCTTTTCGACCCCACATCGAACGCTGCCCCCACGGACCAGGACGATCCTGTCAAAGCCGAGCGCGCGAATTACTTCGATGCCGGCATCAGCCAAAAGCTCGCTCCCGGATTAGAGATCAGCGTGGACGGCTACTATAAGACGGCGAAGAACCAGCTCGATGACGGCCTGTTTGGACAAACGCTCATCCTTTCGGCGTTCAATTATGACAAAGGCAGGGTTTACGGCGTGGAATTCACGGCCTCCTATGCAACCGGAGGCTTTTCCAGCTATGCCAACCTCGCCTACTCGGTGGCACAGGGCAAGGAATGGAGTTCGGCGCAGTTTCTGTTCGATCCGGCTGACCTGGCCTATGTCCAGAATCACTGGATTTATCTCGATCACGAGCAGAAGGTGACCGGCACGGCCGGCATCGCTTATGCGTGGAACGATTCCCCGGGCCAGGCGCAAGTCCATGCGGACGTCATTTATGGCACCGGATTGAGAACGGATGCGACGGCGCCCGATGGTTCAACCATTCCCAACGGCGGGACGGTTCCGGCCTATGTCACCCTCAACATCGGCGCAGGACAAACCTTCAAAATCGGGTCTAAACAAACTTTGAAAGTCCGGCTCGATGTCGTGAACCTCGCAGACAAAAGCTATGAATTGCGCGACGGCTCAGGCGTCGGCGTCAATGCCGCTCAATTCGGCCAGCGCCGTGGCTTTTACAGCACGGTCGCGTTCGCCTTCTGACACCCCATCCTGCCAATCCGCGACCATGCACTTTTCATCATGAATCCGAGCCCTACAACACCGCTCCTCCAGATCAGCGACCTCAAAAAATCCTTTGTCTCCCCCGAGGGTGACCGGAAGGCCATCGTGGACGTGCCGGAATTTTCGCTCGCCGCCGGCCAGCAGCTGGCGCTGCGCGGCGAGAGCGGTTCAGGCAAGACCACCTTCCTCCATCTGATCGCCGGCATCCTCACCGCCGACGCCGGCTCCATCCGTATCGGCGACCGCGACATGGCGGCACTCGGGGAACCGGCGCGCGACCGCCTGCGGGCCTCGGTCATCGGCTATGTCTTCCAGACCTTCAATCTGCTCCAGGGTTATTCGTGCCTTGAGAATGTGCTGCTGGGCATGGCGTTCGGTGGAAAGACGGACCGTGCCCACGCGATCACGCTGCTGACGCGCGTGGGCCTGGCGGACCGGTCGCGGCACTATCCCCGGCAGCTCTCCACCGGCCAGCAGCAGCGCGTGGCCGTGGCGCGGGCGCTGGCCAAGGGTCCAAAGCTCGTCCTCGCCGACGAGCCCACCGGCAACCTCGACCGTCGGAACGCCCGCGCGGCTCTCGCGCTCATCCGCAAAACCTGCCATGAACACGGCGCCGCGCTGCTGCTCGTCAGCCACGATCCGGAGACGCTCGGCGCCTTCGAGGATGTGAGGGATTTTGCGAACATCAACTTGGCCATGCAGGAGGCCGTGTCATGACGCTCGCCCTCATCATTCTCCGCAGCCTGCGGCAGCACGCGCTGTCCACCCTCGTCACCGCCCTCTCCATCGCGTTGGCCGGCGGCCTGCTCATGTCCGTCTGGGCGGTGAAGGAGCAATCCCAGGCCGTGTTCACTCATATGAACTCGGGTTTTGATGCGGTGCTTGGCGCGCGCGGCTCGAAACTCCAGCTCGTGCTGAATGCGATTTTCCACCTCGAGGCCTCGCCCGGCAACATCTCCGCCGCCGACTACGAATTCATCAAGCGGCACCCGGCCGTGAAGCGGGCAATTCCGATCGCCGTCGGCGACAACCTGCGCGGCTACCGCATTGTCGGCACGATCCCCGAACTCTTCACCGACGTGGAATACGCAGCCGGAAAAAAGTTTTCGCTGAGCGCCGGCCGGCTGTTCGATCCCGCGGAAAAGGAAGCTGTCATCGGAAGCTTCGTCGCGCAGGAACTCGGCCTGGGCGTCGGCGACACATTCCATCCCTTCCATGGCCTGATCTACGACGAGCGGGACCAGCACGCCGAAACCTATCATGTGACCGGCGTGCTCGCGGCCTCCAACACACCCATCGACAAGGTGATTTGGATTCCACTGCACGGGCTGCAGACGATGAGCGGGCACGATCCGAGGGCGGCTACCGACGTGAGCGCGGTCCTGGTCCAGCTCCGTTCCCCCGCCGCCGGTTTCATGCTCGACCTGATGTACAACAAGCAGGGCGACCGCCTCACCTTTGCGTATCCGATTGCGGCGATCATGGCCGGGCTTTTCCAGAAAATCAGCTGGTTCGACCAGGTGCTCTCGTTGATCGCCTACCTGGTGGCGCTGGTGTCCGCCGCCGGAGTGCTCGTCGCCATCTACAACTCGATGGCGGCCCGCCGTCGGGACATCGCCATCCTGCGGGCGCTCGGCGCGCATCGCCGGACGGTCTGCAGCGCCATCGTACTCGAGGCCGCGGCCATCGGCGCGCTCGGCATGATCGCGGCCTTCGCCGTCTACGCCGGTATCTTCACCATCGTTGCAGCGGTCATCCGCGCACAAACCGGCGTGATGCTTGAACCCTTCGCCTACAATCGCGTGATGCTCTGGGCACCCCTCGGCATGATCGCACTGTGCGCCCTGAGCGGACTCCTGCCGGCCTGGAAAGCCTACCGCACCGACATTGCCGGCAACCTCGCGCCCCTCTCATGACTCCGGCCACCCATCGCTGTCCGTCATGAAAATCTCCAGGCTCACTTCTTGTTTGCTTATTCTCCCACTGGCGCTGGCCGCGGGTTGCAGCAAAAAATATGTCATGACCGACTCGCCGTACAAGCATGTGCACCATCCGCCGCATGGCGGCATACCCGTGGTTCTCGGGGACGAAGCTTATCATCTGGAACTCGTCCTGAATGCCGGCAGCGGCACGCTGCAAGCCTACGTTCTTGACGGCGAGATGGAGGAGTTCATCCGCTCTGCCGTACCCTCCATCGAGATCACGGCCGCCGTCAACGGTGCGCCGCAAACGCTCATGCTCAAGGCCGTGGCCAATCCGGCGACCGGGGAAACCGTCGGCGACACTTCACTCTTTGAAGCGCAGGCCGGTTGGCTGAAAACAACGAAGGAATTTGATGCCGTGCTTAAAAGCATTACTGTCCGCGGCACAACCTTCAGCGACGTAAAATTCAATTATCCGAAGGGCAATGATACGGATTGAACCAAAAACCGGACTGAGACTGGGAGTCGCCGCCCTGATGGTGGCGCTGGGTTTCCCCTTGCGCGCGGGGATCGACCCGATGAACCCCAATGCCACTCTCTACGAACGGCCGCCGACACCGGCCGGGGCGGCCAATTCTCAGCCGCCAGTATTTCCTGAGCTGAAACAAGGGGCCGATGGCTACTGGATCGTGGACTTCCGCCATCTCGCGTCATTTGCCTTCGCACCGCCGGCGCCCGACGCGCCGCCCAAGTCCGGTTCGGTCGAAGGCATTCCCCAAAATGTACGGGCGCTCGAGGGCAAGCACGTTTGCATCAGCGGCTATCTGCTGCCGCTCAGCATGGACGACCATAGCAATCTGGTGAAAGAATTCCTCATCATCCGCAGCCCGATGGTCTGCTGCTACGGGGTCGCGCCCAAGCCCAACGAATGGGTGGTGGTCAAAATGAAGGGCCAGGGCATCGCCGACACCATGGACATGCCGATGAATTTCTACGGTACGCTGCACGTCGGTCAGATCTACGAGGACGGCGCTTTCGCAGGCCTCTACCGGCTCGATGGCGAAAAAGCGGCGGCCCATTAGTCCTCACCACCATGGATTGGATCGCACAGCGGGGTGGCAGTCCACCCAGGGTTCCAAGGAGGTTATAAAAGCGGGAATTCCGGCCTTCGCGTTGCAGAAAAGAAGGAACGTCCGTGGCCTTTTTCGGACAATGCTGCATGTTATAAGCTGCATACGGCGCCAGGTGGATGCGCCCAGCCGCCGCCAGCGTCAGCCCTTAAACCCAAAGAGGCGCGATGAACACCGAACAGTTTGTGCTGAGCTACCTGCCCACCGCCTTGGTGGCGGGCGTCCTCGGCGTGACGGCGCTGGAGCTGGTCATGTGGCTGATCACGCGCAAAGGCTGGGCGCAGGGCAACATGATCGTCGCCATCGGCAGCCTGCTGACGGGATCACGGAAAAACGCCTTCAAAGTCGGCGTCGTGCTGCATGTCATCTCGGGCGTGATTTTCGCCCTGCTTTACGCCTGGGCAATGTGGAGGCTGGGCTTCACCCATCTGCCCACCGCGCTCGCCGCCGGCGTTGGCTTCGGCACGTTGCACGGCATGATCGTGAGCCTGGCTCTCGTGTGGATCGTCTCGGAGCATCATCCCCTCGAGGAGTTCAATGAGGCCGGGCTGGCCATCGGGGTGAGCCATGTCGCCGGCCATGTGGCTTTTGGCGCCATGGTTGGGCTCGTGATCGGGCTTTCTCCACTGTAACAAGTTTGGATTAAATGCCTTGCCGGCGAGGAGGCCTGAGGGGCGCAGCGGGCGGATATCTCGTTCCAAAAAGGTGAAATTTGGCCCGATGGGCCAAATCCCTCTTGTTGACGCAACAGATTGGCGCCAAAAATGCTGGCGAAACGTCCCCGTCACCAGCCGTGGCGGTTCACAGCAAGTCGATTAGAAATCCAAACCATGAAAAAAATCCTCCTCTTCGCGCTCATGTCCGGAGCGCTCGCGGTCGCGCCGGCCCACGCCTTCAATCCCCAGCCCGATCCTCCCGGTTTCGGCCTGATCGGCCTCACGGCCAGCGAAACCCTGCGCCTGAACGTGTCCAATATCACCACCGCGGGACCGCAAAAATATCCGCCCGGCCCGTGCAAGGTGGAAATCACCTTTCTCGATGGGGCCGGCACGGAATTGCTGCCCGCGGTCCAAACCACGCTGAAAGCCGGCGAATCCACGTCGTTCGACCTGAACGGGGCGGACATCACGCGCGGCGTGACCGGAGTCGATTCGACCAACGCCGTCGTCCTTTCGCGCGTGGAAGTTCATCCGGTGATCAAGATCATCCCGATTACACGGGTGAATCTGCTGCCGCCCGGACCATGCGTTACGACGATCGAGCTCATCGACAACCAGACCGGCCGCACCTTCCTGACCTCCGGACCGCAAAAGCCCGGCTCCATCTATGAATTCAATCCCCAGCCCGACCCGCCTGGCGACATCACCTTCGGCCTGGTGGGAATCGTTCCCGGCCAGACCCTCCGCCTCACCGCGTTGAATTCCTCCGGTGAACAGAACTTTCCTCCCGACCCGTGCCGCGTCACACTGACCATCTTCAATGATCAGGGCCATGTCGTGGTGCGCTCGTCCGAAGTCCTGAAGGCGGGAAAATCGACGTTTCTCGATCTGCCGCTGGCGACCGAACTGCCGCCGATTGACACCAATGCTGTCGCCGGACCGGCGAGCCAGCTGCAATTACGCGGGATTGTGACGGTCGAGCCCGTCAATGGACGGCAATCTCCGCCCGATCCCTGTCACGCCTCGCTCGAGGTGTTCGACCAGGCAACAGGCCGGACCACCGCCCTGCTCTCACCGCAGCACGTTCCTTTGAAGCCACCCGGGCCGAGCAACTAATCCCACCCGGCAGATTTGTTTAAAACCAGGCGGCGGCGGTGAAAACTGCCGTCGCCTGTTTTATGTTGCCTCGAGACCGAACACGGCCCGGGCGTAGTTTTCGACGGAAAACGGCTGCAGGTCCTCCGCCTGCTCGCCGAGACCAAGAAAATAAATCGGCAGCTTCAATTCGCGCCAGATGCCGACCAGCGCGCCGCCGCGCGAAGTGCCGTCGAGCTTGGTCACAACGAGGCCGGTGAGGCCGAAGTTCTTGTGGAAAATGCGCGCCTGCTCGATGGAGTTGCTGCCGAGCGAGCCGTCAACCACGAGCCATGCCTGGTGGGGCGCAGCAGGATCATTTTTTTGCAACACACGGCGGATTTTTGCCAGTTCCTCCATGAGGTTGCCCTTCGTATGCAGGCGGCCGGCGGTATCCACGATGAGATAGTCGCGGCCGCGCGCCTTGGCCGCCTGCCACGCGTCGAAGGCCACGGCAGCGGCATCCGCGCCCGTATGGCTGGCGATGATTTCCAGCTCGAGGCGCTGCGCCCAGGTTTTGAGCTGCTCGACAGCCGCAGCGCGAAAGGTGTCCGCCGCGGCGAGCACCACACTGCGACCCTCCTGCTTCAGCCGCCACGCGAGCTTGGCCGCGGTGGTGGTCTTGCCGGAGCCGTTGACGCCGATGAGGCAGATGACGGTGGGCGGCTGCGGCGCGGGGGCAAGCAGGCCCTCGCTACCGGCGAGCGCGCGGCGCAGCACCGCGGCGCCGATCTCGGCCGCCTGCCGGCCCTGCAGCTCCTTGTCCCGGCCGTAGGCTTTTTTGATTTCGGCCAGGATCTCCGTCGTGGTCTCGACGCCGAAGTCGGCGGTGTAAAGCGCCTCCTCAAGTTCGCCCAGCGAGGCGGCATCGATCTTCCGCCCGCCAAAAACCGCGTGCGTCTTCTCGGTGATGGCCGCGACGGTCTTGGCCAGGCCATCCTTGAATTTTTTAAAGAGACTGAACATGAAATCGCGGAATCACTGAAGGGCGGAAGCGCCGAACTGAAAATTTCTGTATTTCCGTTCTTTCGCGTTTTTGCGATTAATTCATTCCGCCGTCGCCTTGCGCGCGTCGCGGCCGAGCTGGTCCTTCAGCCGGTCGAGGATGCCGTTGATGAAGCGCTTGGCGTCGGCATTGGAAAATTCCTTGGAGAGGTCTATGGCTTCGTTGATGGAGACGACCGGAGGGATGTCCTTGCGGTAAAGCATCTCGAAGATGGCGAGGCGCAGGATGGCGAGGTCGATCTTGGCGATGCGGGCGAATTCCCAGTTGTGTGCGAGGCCCTTGATGTGTGCATCGATCTCAGCGATGTGCTCGATGATGCCGTTGATGAGCTCCTCGCCGAAGGCATAGTGCTCGCGCGGCTGCTCCTGGCCCGCGAAAAAGACACGCAGGTCATCGGCCAGGTTCGCAGGAGCATTGAGGCTCCAGGCGAAGAGATACTGCATGGCCGCGACGCGGCCGTCACGGCGCTGGACGAACTGGCCTTTGCTCATTTGGAAAGTTTTCCCTTCAACGCGGCCATCTCAAGGGCAGCGCGGGCAAATTCGACCCCGCGGTTGATTTTGCCGAGGCAGCGCGCCTCGGCCTGGGCGCGGGTTTCGGCAACGATGATGCCATTGATGACCGGCATGTGTTCGTCGAGCGCGACGCGCTGAAGCGCATGCGCCGCGGCATGCGCGATGAGTTCGAAGTGGAGCGTGTCGCCACGGATGAGCACGCCGAGTGCGATGAGTGCGTCGAACTTCGCACGACGCGCGAGCAGTTGCACCGCGGAGGGCAGTTCGTTGGAGCCGGGCACCCGCACAACCACGAGCTTTTTTTGCTTCACGCCGGCGGCACGCAGGTGCACACGGACCTGCTGCAGGAGCGCATCGACGAGCCTTCGATTGAAGCGCGCTGCGGCAATGCCGATGCGGAAAGGGGCGCCGTCGAAGGCGGAAGCGGTGGGTGCGGCAAGGCTCATAAAGAACAATGGGAGTATCTTCAGTCCGGCATCAGCAATCAGAAAGCATGCGTTTCACAGCGGCACCTGTTCGACAATTTCCAGGCCGTAACCGTCGAGACCGACCACGCGCCGGGCGGTGCCGGAGAGCAGGCGGATTTTGCGCAGGCCGAGGGCAGCAAGGATTTGCGCGCCGATGCCATAATCGCGAAAACTTGCCGGCAGGGGTTTCGTTCCGCCGGGTTGCTGTCCAAGCCGGTCGAGCGCATCATGGCCGCCGTCGGGCTGCTCGATATAAAGAATGACTCCATGCCGCGCACGGGCCACGGCCTCGAGCGAGGCAACGAGCGAGTGATGGCTGTCCATGCCTTTCGCGCGGAAAACGTCACTGAGCAGGTTTTCGCTGTGCACCCGCACCAGTGTGGGCTCAGGGCCGAGGCTGCCCATGGAGAACGCCAGGTGGTGGCGGCCATCGAGCTTGCTGCGAAAGACATGCAGGGTGAATCCACCAAAATCAGAGGGAAAAGGTCTGGCGCAGACAAGCTCGACGAGCCGGTCCCGCTTGGCGCGATGCTCGATAAGCTGCGCAATGGAAATCATCCGCAGGCCG
This sequence comes from Opitutaceae bacterium, assembly GCA_035485575.1. Taxonomy (GTDB): domain Bacteria; phylum Verrucomicrobiota; class Verrucomicrobiia; order Opitutales; family Opitutaceae; genus DASRHD01. The sequence continues at coordinate 74,311 of DATHNW010000034.1, forward strand.
AATTTCTTCCTGAACTCCACCAGCTGGGGCAGGCGCTGGACGGTGCCATCATCGTTGACCAGCTCGCAGAGCACACCACCCGGCTGCAGGCCGGCCAGAAGGGCCAGATCCACCGCCGCCTCGGTATGGCCGGCGCGCTCAAGCACGCCGCCGGGACGGGCGCGCAACGGAAAGACGTGGCCGGGCTGCACCAGCTGCTCGGGCCGCGCCTGCGGGTCGGCCAGGATGCGGATGGTCTCCGTGCGATCCTGGGCGCTGATGCCGGTGGTGATGCCATCGGCCGCATCGACGCTCACGGTGAAATCGGTGCGCTTGGATTCGCGATTTTGCGCCACCATCGGCCCAAGGCCGAGCCGGCGGAGCTGCGGCTCCAGGGTCGGCACGCAAACGATGCCACTGCCGTAGCGGATCATCATGTTGACCTTCTCCGGTGTGACCTTCTCCGCCGCCATGATGAGGTCGCCCTCGTTTTCCCGGCTCTCATCGTCAGACACGATGACAAGCCGGCCGGCGGCGATGTCCTGGATGGCGGACTCGACCGGGTCAAAGGGCGTGGGAACAGAGGCACTCATGGCGGAAGGATTAACGTCACGCGAAGGCCGCACGGTGTCAATGTGCAGCAGAAGCCGCTTTTCTCCGGTTGCCAGCCGCGGGCCGGGCGCTTTGATTTGAACCTTTCCCGACATTCCGCCGTGCCAACGCCCTCGCTTCATCCCCGGTTTTTCCTGACGTACACGCGGACGCCGGACGGAAGCTGACGCCGACCATGCGTTTCCGCATCCGTCATCGCACCCGTTATCGTTACGCCGGCACGGCCAGCGAGTCATTCATGGAGGCGCGCCTCACGCCGGTGAGCGACGAACGGCAGAAGCTTCTCACCCGCCGCTTCGCCACCACGCCGCCCTGCAACGTCCATTTTTATGCGGATTCCTTTGGCAATGCCGTGGAAACGTTTTCCATCGTGCAACGCCACGCTGAACTCGTTCTCGAGAGTCGTTCCGAGGTGGAGACGTTTTCCCACGAGCCGCCGTCGGCCGCGCTTGAGGTCACCGTGTCGGAGGCACGCCAGCTTTATCGCGGCGAGCGCCTGCAGCTTTTCGAGTTTCTGATGCCCTCCCCGGCCATCCCGCTTTCCGCACCATTGCATGCGCTGGCCAAGCAGTTTTTCAGTCCGCGCGACATCCTGGGGACAAGCCTGCTGCGCTTCCTCGCCTGGATGCACGAGCATTTCCGCTACGCCCCCGACACCACCACCATTGACACGCCCATCACCAACGTGCTCAAAACCCGCACCGGCGTCTGCCAGGATTTCGCGCAAATCATGATCGCCGTCCTGCGCTCGGCGGAAATTCCCACGCGCTACGTCACAGGCTACATCGAGACCGAGAGCCAGCGGCAGGCGTCTGAAAACGGCTCCGCCGCCACGCGCCGGTCACCGCGGCTTGTCGGCGCAAGCGAAAGCCACGCCTGGGTGGATGTCTATCTGCCCGGCGGTTTCTGGCATCCGCTCGACCCGACCAATAACTGCGTGGCCGGCGAACGGCATGTGAAGGTCGGCTGCGGCCGCGACTACCATGACTGCACGCCGACCCGCGGCGTGTTCAAAGGCGCACGCACCGAAAAGCTCGAGGTGGCCGTGGCCATGCAGCGGTTCTAACCGCGCATCGGGCCATACCTCACTGGCTGAAGTCCACGCTATAGGTCTCGACGGGGTTGTCGCTGCCCTGGGCAAAGAGCAGGAGGGTGAGCTTGAACGCCCATGGCTTCTGCACGATTTTGGGCGAACTGAGGGACACTCCGTCGGAACCCGGCTCAAGCCCCACAAATAGAATGCCTTTTTTTCCAGTGGGAGTCCAACGGATGGTTCCGCTGGCCACATCCGGAGCAGTCGGCTTCTTCTTAGCATCGTAAAACGAGAGATTGAAGCTCTCATTCCCGTCGATCTGAAGCCCAAGAAATCCACCATTGGCACGCGGGATGACCAAGCCGGGGATTTTCGCATCAGCCTTGGGGTCGGGCGTTTTCTCCGCGTCAGACGGTTTTTGATTGGGATCGACCGAGCCATAGCCCTGGCCATGCAATGGCGCCATGACGCCAAGAAAAGCGACCGCAAACAGAGACTTCAAAAGCAGTGCACGGAGTTTCATGCGCTCAGCTTAAATGCATGCCACTACGCCGCAAGTCTATCGCGCGATCTGGCTAGGTTTTACGCGAACTTTGCAACTTCGCCCTGAGTGCCCGCCAGTGCGCAAGCCGCTCGGCAATAGCCGCCTCCGCACCCGCGGTCTTGGGGATGTAGAGCGAAAGCGGTTTCTCGAGAAAAACCTGTCCGGAAACGGCCTCGGGAAACTCGTGCGCATAGAGATAGCCCTTGCCGTGGCCGGCGCGCTTGCTCGCCTGGCCGCCCTTGTCGCGCAACGACAGCGGCACCGGCTGCACAGGCTGCTCCTTGAATGCGCGATGCGCCTCACCCAGCGCCACCGTGGCGGAATTGCTTTTCGGTGCGGTCGTGATGTAGAGCGTGGCATGCGCCAGCGTCAGTTCGGCCTCGGGCAGGCCGATGAAGTCGACCGCATGGTGCGCGGCCACGGCCAGCGGCAGCGCCGCCGGGTCGGCCAGGCCGACATCCTCGCTCGCCAGGATGACCAGCCGCCGCGCGATGAACCGCGGATCTTCGCCGCCGACGAGCATCTTCGCGAGCCAGTACATCGCGGCGTCCGGATCGCCCCCGCGGCAACTTTTGATAAAAGCCGAGATGGTGTCGTAATGCTCATCCTCATCGGCGTCGTAACGGATGCGGCGCTCGCGCGCGAATGACTCCAGCTCGGCCGCGGTGATGGCGGCGCGCTCCGGCAGGCTCAGCACGATGACCTCAAGGGCGTTGAGCGCACGGCGCAGGTCGCCGTCGCAAAGCACGGCGAGATCGGCGAGGATTTTATCTTCCGCCGTGACGCCCCGAGCGCCGAGGCCACGTTGCCCATCGGCCAGCGCCCGACGCAGCACGTCCGCCACGGCGGCCGGCGCGAGTGGCTCGAGGCGGAAGAGATGGCTGCGCGAAAGCAGCGGCGGGTTGACGTAGAAGCCAGGATTGTGAGTGGTCGCGCCGATGAGGCGCACGCTGCCTTCCTCGACGTCGGGCAGAAGCAGGTCCTGCTGCGATTTGTTGAAGCGGTGCAGCTCGTCGATGAAAAGGATCGTGCCGGCCTCGGGCAGCCGGCGCGCCGTGGCGAGGATTTCGCGCAGCTCGGCGACGTTGGACATGACGGCATTGACGCGCACAAAACGGCTTTTGGTCTCGTGCGCGATGACCTCGGCCAGGGAGGTTTTGCCGCTGCCGGGCGGCCCGTAAAAAATGAGCGAGCCAAAGCGGTTGGTCGTGATCAGCCGCGGCAGGAGGCTGCCGGGCTGCAGCAGGTGATCCTGCCCGACCACCTCGGCCAGCGTGCGCGGACGCATGCGTGCCGCCAGCGGCTGGAAGGCAGGCTTGACGGGAGGCGCAGCCGGGCCGCGCCCGGCCGGTGCTTCTGCAAACAGGGAGCCTTGGTCGTCAGGAGACATTCCAGCCACCAATTTCCGCTAATCCTCACGAATGGAAAGCCATTTCAAATTAGCGTCGATTAGCAAAATTTGGCCGTTAGATCATTTCCCGATGACCAGCCGCAGCCTTGGACACCGCGCACCGCTCTTGTGGCTGCTGCTGCCCTATTTGGCGGGCGTGAGCGCGGGCCGGCTTTTCGATGCGCCACCGGCGGCGGTGTGGACGCTGGCAAGCGCGCTGGCCATGGCACTCGCGGCGCTTGTCCTGAGCCGGCGAAGCACCGTCGTGTGGGCCGTGGCGCTCGGCGCGGCCATGCTGCTGGCGGGTGTCGCCAATTATGCCTGGCAGGCGCGCCGTCTGCCCGGATGGGACGGGCTGCCGCCGCGCGAGGCGCGTTTGCATCTCAAGGTGGTACGCGTGTTCGCCGAAACCGATGCAAAGAAAACGAGCGGCCTGGCGGTCGTCACCAACGCGGAAGCCCCGCTCGAGGAACTGGCCGGGCAGCGGGTCTATTTTTCGCTGGCCCTGCGACCGGGCATGAAGGCGCCGGTGCGTTCGGCCGTGATCGATGCGCACGGCATCGTGGAAGTGGCACCGCGCCGGCCGCCGGCGGAAACCTTCGACGATTACCTCGCCACCAGCGGCGTGGGTTTCAAATTCACGCGCGGCCGGGTGCTCGCCGAGGAACAGCCTGCAACCGCTTACTACCGGTTTTGTGCCGCGGCCCAGGAAAAATTTTCCAGGATTCTCGAAGCCGGCCTGGTCGAAAAGCAGCCGGAGCTGGCGGGCGCGCTACGCGCGATGATGCTGAGCCAGAAACACGAGCTGAGCCGCGACCAGGAGGAGCTGTTCATGCACAGCGGCACCATGCATCTCTTCGTTATCAGCGGACTGCACATCGGCGTGATCGCGGTCGGCCTGCAGGCGCTGCTGGCCCTGCTGCGATTGCCGGGTTGGGCGCGGTTCGCGGTCGGCACGGCGACACTGTGGCTGTTCGTCGACATCACGGGCGCGAGCCCGTCGGCAGTGCGCGCGTTCGTCATGGCGGTGTTCCTGCAGGCAGCGTTTTTGCTGCGGCAGCCGGGCAATCCGCTCGCCGCGCTCGTGGCCTCGGCCTTTGTCGTGCAGCTGGCCGTGCCTTTGCAGCTTTTCACGGCAAGTTTTCAGATGAGCTATGGCATCGTGGGCACGCTGCTGCTGCTCGGCCTGCCACTGGGCGAGACCTGGCAGGCAAAATGGAAGCTTTTCGCGGACCTGCCGGAAGTTTCATGGACGTGGTGGCAGCGAACGCTGGATTTTTTGCAGCGGGAAACCCTGGCCGCACTGGGACTGGGCGTCGCCACGGCGTTGGTCGCGGCGGTGACCGGCATCGCGTTTTTCCAATTATTCACCCCGGGGGCAATCGCGGCGAATCTTGCGTTGATCCCGCTGGCCTCGCTTGCGATCCTTGCGGGGTTTGTGTCGCTGCTGTGCGGGCTGGCCGGGCTGCTGCCGGCCAGCGTGCTTTGCAATCACGCCGCGGGCGTCGTGCTGGCGGCGATCCAATGGCTGATCAGTTGTTGCGTGCGCGTGCCCGGCGCGTTTTTTCCGGCGACGTTCACCGCCCCATGGTGGGGCGGCGTCGCGCTGGTGGCGGTCGTGTCCGCCTGCCTGGCCGGGTATGCCGCGCAGTGGCGGCGCGGGAGCCTGTGGGCGCCGTTTGCGATCCTGGCGCTGGCCATGATTTTCGGCGTGAAGTTCGGCTGAATTCGTCGAGACTGCACTCATGAAAAGCGCCTACGAACTGGCCATGGAGCGGCTCGCCAAGAGCGATCCCTCGGCCAACATGCCGCTCTCGGCCGGGCAAAAGGCCCGGCTGGCGGAAATCGACCTTGTCTATAAGGGCAAGCTGGCCGAGCGGGAGATCTTTTTGCAAAAACAGCTCAACGAAACGCTGGCCGCGGGCAACGCGGATGAGGCCGGAAAGATCAGGACCCAACTGGCCGGCGAACGCACCCGTCTGGAGGAAGAGCGCGAAGCCGAAAAGGAATGCGTGCGGCGCGAGGCAAAATAACCGCCGGCACCCTACCCGGCGAATTCGAAATCGACGACCAGCACATGGTGATCGGATGCGCGCGTGGGTTGCACGGCGTGGCGGACGGGACGCAACGGAGCGTTATGAAAGATGTGGTCGAGCACGTAGGGATGACGACGCCAGGTGGGCTCCGCCTGCTGCACACTGGTAAATCCACACTTGGCAAATTGCGCGATCAACGACGTCGTGAGGCGGACATTGAAATCTCCTGCGAGAAGCGCGGGACCGGCAGCTGCGCGCAGATGGTCGGCGACGAGGCGGCGTTGCTCGTTGTTTTTCTCGCTCGTGGAGCCAAGCATGAAAAAGGCAAGCAGGTGCGTATTGAGCAGCTGCAGCTCGCGGCCAGCGAGAGCGGTCTTGGCACCGATGAGAAGGCGGTCGGTCGGCGTGGTTTTCCGGCCGTTGAAATCGAATTCGATGGGTGGCGACGGCAGGTCGCGGCGAAAAGTGTCGCGCAGCGGCGTCTTCGAAAAAATGGCCAGGCCAATGCCAAAGGGCAGCTCGCGCGGGTCAGGCCGCGGATAGGAAAAGAAACTGTCGTAGCCGGCCAGCGCGGCACGGAGCCGGGTGAAATTGGGTGGCGGCGCGGGCTGCACGCCGCCCGGCCGGGCCTGCTCGACTTCCTGCAAAAAAACGACGTCGGCCTCGTGACGGCGGATTTCAGCCAGCGTGGCCTCGACATCGATCGGCGCGCTATCCGGGTTGGTGTCGTCCCATGCCTGGCCAAACTGCATGTTGAATTGCAGGACGCGGAAGGTGCTCATGGGGCGGAAGTGGAAGCGGCCTCAGAACCAAAGCAGGCAGAAACGGACACACGTGGAAGTTTCATAACCGGGCTCAGCGCAATCGCATGCTGCGGGTTCGGCCGCGGCAAGTTTATTCCGGCTCGGCCGTGCCCTCGACCACCCAATCGCGGGCGGCGGGCACTTGCTTGAAGAATTCGCGCAGCGCGGCGCTGAGGTGCTCGGCATAGCGGAAATGCGCCCCCATGCCGGTGCGCAGCTCGGCTTCATAGATGAATTTGTCTGCATGCGTGCTGTGCTCAAAGGGTGTCTGCGCGCCCAGGAGCAGCGAATAAACGTAGGCCGGCGAGCCGCGCTGCAGGAGTTCGCGCGTGAGTTCGGCCTGGTCGGCGAGAAGCGCCGCATGCGTTGCGCGGTCGATTTCAGGCGGCAGATAAAATCCGGCCTGGATAAGCGGCGTAAAGCGGTGGCCGGTCCGGTGGCGGTTGAGGTCGCGCAGTTCGGCCAGCGCCATGTTGTTCCAGGCGAATGCAACCCGCATGCGACGCGTGGCGCTGCCCTGGTGTCCGTAGCGGTTGGCACGGTGGCGCAACGCCTCAGCAACCGGTTGGGTCTCCGACAAAAATGACGGCGCAGCCGAATCAATATGCACCCACACTTCGTCGGCCAGCGGCGCAACCGAAAGGCGCTCGAGACCAAGCGCACAGCTCGCAGCCAGCTCCTGGCGCGCCTGTTCAGCGAAGGAATTTTCGGCAAAGCTGTGGCGCAAGAGCCGGGGGGATTGTTTCAACAATTCGTCGCGGATAAGCTTCGCGGCAGCGCGGGTCTCCGGATGCGGGAGGGAGTCGAGTTGCTTGAGCGTCTGCGCCCACATGCGCGCGCTCTGCACCAGGCCAAGGTTGGTGCGCGTGGCAAACGGGATGAAATAACGCGCGCGATCGAGCGCGTAATTTTTACGGAGACGCGTCACGACCGCGGGCTTGGCGTTCGCGGGCGCGCGCACGCGCTGCGGCTCGGTGCTGGCCAGCGCGTCGAGGCGGGCGTACTCGGCGTGGTAGGCGGCGAAGGCCCGCGCCATGAGTTCGCGCCAGCGCGATTCGAGGTCGGCGGGCAGGCCGAGTTCCTCGGGCGACGGAAGATTGGCCGCGTCCATGGTAATGTAGCGCGTGCTCGACTCCTGGCCGTCACCCATCTGGGCAATTTCAAAGATTTTCCAAGCAAGCCACATCGAGACATTGTCGATCGCGATGGCGAGGCCGCCCGTCAGGCCGCCGATGGAGGCATGGCCGTAATCGACAAACTTGAGAATGCGGTCGATAGAGGCGTCGGGATCAGCCGGATCAATCTTGGCCAGGATGGCGCCCAGTCCATCATTGCTGCGCGAATAGCGCGCGAGGACGGAAGCGAGCAGCTCGGGCGTGACGCGCGGCAGATCGGCAGCGGCAGGGGGCGGGACAAGGGCGAGTCCGGTCACTTTCATGCGTAAGTGTCACTGAGGCAGGATTTGCGGGCAGAAACAATTGCCATTTCGGGCTGTCTGTTAATCAGCAGGTCATGTAACATCCCAGTCCTGCCAATCGTCATAATCCCCGAAACCATACAACCGCCGGCTTACTCAAGAGTATTGTGCGGCAAACTCTATAAAACCATCATGTACTTCAAAAACCTCGTGTTACTGGGAGTCATTTCCGGCACCGCCCTCGCCGGGCGGGCCGACCTCCGTGTCTCCGTGGGAATTGGCGTGCCGGTGGCCCCCGCGCCTGTAGTCGTTGTGCGCGAGGCCCCGCCCCAGCCCTATGTTGAAAGGCCCTCCGCCTCTCCCGGCCCGGATTATTTCTGGGTGGAAGGCCATTGGGACCGGGAACACGACCACTGGGTCTGGCGACACGGCCATTGGGACCGTCGCCCACGTCACGATGCCGTTTGGCAGCCAGGCCATTGGGTGCCGCGGGAGGGCGGTTACTTCTGGGTCGAAGGTCGTTGGATCACGCAAGAAGCGCCACCTCCCCCTCCTCCGCCGGTCGTGGTGCAAGAAGCGCCTCGTGCGCCGGAAGGCCCCGAAGTAGTCGTGGAGGATACACCGCCCGCGCCGTATGCCGAAGTGGCGCCCGCACCACCAGGCCCCGACTATATCTGGTTGGGCGGCCATTGGGCCTGGCAGGGCCATTGGGTTTGGATCCATGGTCACTATGACCGCCGCCCGCGTCATGATGCGAGATGGAGCGAGGGCCATTGGGATCACCATTCCACCGGCTGGGTGTGGATCGAGGGCCGCTGGCGTTAAACAAGCTACGCCTGCAGAATCAATTCCCGCATAAATTCTTACCCGGCCCGCGGCCCATGAGGCGGCGGGCCGTTTTTATTGGCGCTCAGCGCGCCATGAGCCACGCACCCAGTGCACCGGGGTAAAGCCCGAGCAGCAGGGAACCGAGCGCCAGCGCGAGCAGCGCCGCGCCCGCGGCAAAACCAACCCGCGTCAGCGCGGGCGGAGTGCTTTCGTCCCCCGACTCCGGCGCACGCAGCGTGGTGAAGAACGCGGCCTTGATCCAACCGAAGTAATAATAAATTGACACGATCACACCGCCAAGAGCGACGGCGAGCACCCAATAGAGGCCGGCCTTGAACGCCGAGACAAAGATCAGCAGCTTCCCCACGAAACCAGCCAGCGGTGGAATGCCCGCCAGCGAGCCAAGTCCGACCGCAAGCACCCCCGCCAGGAAAGGATTCCTCTTCGCCAGCTCAGCATAGTGGTCGAGTTCCTGATCGGTATCGTCGGTTCCGGCGAGGTGGGTCATCACGCCGAAGACGGCAAACGAACCGAGCAGATAGGCAAGCAGGTAGAAATAGATCGCGCCGACCGCCAGCGGCTGCGTGTAAGTGGCCGCCACGCCGAGCAAGAGGTAGCCGGCGTGGGAGATGCCTGAAAGGCCCATCAGGCGCTTGACGTTGTTCTGCGTGAGCGCGGCGAGGTTGCCAAAAATAATCGTGACGGCGGCCATGACCCCCAGCACGGGCAGCACGAGCCCCTGGTAAGGCGCAAAGACCGACGCGAGCGTGAGCAGTACGGCAAAGCCCGCTGCCTTCGAGGCCACCGCGAGAAACGCGGTCACCGGCGTCGGCGCCCCCTGATAAACGTCGGGAATCCAAATCTGGAATGGCACCGCACCGATCTTGAAAGCCACGCCGGCCAGCACGAGCACGATGCCCGCGCCCGCGAGGAAATTATTGGGATTCGCCGCGAGAAAAAGGCGAAGGTCCTGAAAATTCATCGGCGACACGGTGGCCCCGGGCAGGGCACGATTGCCGGCCACGCCGTAGAGCAGTACAATGCCAAACAGCAGGATGGCTGAGCTGAGCGCACCGAGGATGAGATATTTGAGGCCGGCCTCGAGGGTACGCGGATTCGTCCTGAAATAGCTCACAAGAATGTAGAAACCAACCGTCACCGTTTCGAGCGCGACGAAGAGCAGTACAAAATGATTGGACTGCACGAGCAGCATGAGCGCCGCGGTGACGACAATGACGATATGGAAAAATTCCACGCGCGGCATGGATTGCTTCGCCAGGCTCACCGTCGCCAGCAGGCAGACGAAGATCGACGAGATGAGGAAAAATATCCGCATGAACTGCCCCGTCTCGGTCTGCCGCAGCAGCCCGCCAAACGTGGTCTGGCCGAGAAATGCCGGGTGAAAGTTCAGCGCCAGACCGATGGCAATGGCCAGCTGCGCAAGGACGGCAACGGCCGGAATCAGACCGTGGCTCCTTTTCGGCAGCAGGATTTCAAGCACCAGCAGGCCCAGTGCGAGGCCGGCGAGCATCAGCTCGGGAAAAATCGCCGCCCATTGATTCGACGCGGCGGCTTGCTGAAGAAGTTCGTGGGTCATGGCGGCGGCGGATTACTTCAAAGCGACGGTCTGGGGCGGCGCGACATGGATGGCCTGGAGCGTGGCATTGATCGGGTCGGAGAGCGACTTCGGCCAGAAGCCGACGAATAGCAGCATGGCCAGCAACAGCAGTGCGGGAATGCGCTCGCTCCAGCGCAGGTCGGCCGTGTCTTTTGTCACTCCCTCGCCCGCTGGACCAAAGAACACCCGCGCCGCGGCACGCAACCCGTAGATGGCGGAAATGATCACCCCCGCGACAGCTGCCGCCGTGACCCAGTGAGAGAAATTCCACAGCGCGATGAAAATCGTGAGTTCACCCCAGAAATTGGCGAAACCCGGCAGGCCGATGCTCGCGAACGTCCCGGCGACGAAAAGCGCGGCCAGCACGGGGGCTTTTTGCGCGAGACCGCCCATCTCGGCGAGATCGAAGGTCTGCGTGCGGTGGTAGATGCTCGTCGAAAGCAAAAATAACAACGCAACCGACAGGCCGTGGGCGACCATCAACAGCACGACGCCGCCCGCACCCAGCGTCGAGAGACAGGCGATGCCGAGGAACGCATAGCCCATGTGCATGACCGAGCTGTAGCCAACCACCTGCTTGAGGTCACGCTGCGCCATCGTGATGAGGCCGACCACCAGCACATTGCCGAGCGCCAGGAGCGCCAGCAGATGCGACCAGTGCTGCGCGCCGCCGGGCAGCAAGGGCAGTGCGATCTGCAGCAGGCCGTAAAGGCCGAACTTCTTCAGCACACCCGCATGCAGCATCGCCGCCGAGCTGGGTGCCGCGCCGTAGCCAAGCGGCGCCCATGTATGCAATGGCCAGAGCGAAACCAGGATGCCGAAGCCAAAAAGCAGCAGTCCGAAAATCTCGCGTTGCGTCGAAAGGCGGATCGGCTCCTGCGCGAGAATCTCGCGCAGTGTGATGAGATCGAAAGTCTCCGCACCGCTCTTCCAGTAGAGCGCAATGAGACCGAGCAGCGAGAGCATCGCGCCGACCGTGAGATAGATCGTCATCTTCATCGCCGCATACGAGCGGTCCCGCCCACCCCACACGCCGACCATGATGAACGTCGGGATGAGCGCGAGTTCGTGGAAAAAGTAGAAGAAGAAAATATCCACGCTCGCGAACACGCCCATCAAGCCGCCCTGCATGATGAGCAGCAGCATAAGGTAAATTTTTAACCGTTCTGCGTCCGACTGGATGGCATAGAGTCCCGCCGCGAGCCCGACCACGCCCGCGAGCACGAAAAGCGGCAGCGAAATACCGTTGAGCCCGAGCGAGAGATTGATGCCGATCGATTTCAGTCCGGTGTCGTAGGTCGTGAAAAACGCGTAGCCATGCTGCAGCGAGGCGCCGGCGAACTGGCTCCACAGCCACAAGGAAACAAGCGCGGGCACGCCGAAACCAACATAGGCAAGCCGCACCGACCAGCGCTTGGGCAGGCCGAGCGCGATGGCGAGCGCCACGGCGAGCGGCGTCGCGATGGCAAGAAGGAGGGGATCTGAAAACGGGCAGGTCATCACGGAAAAATCATGGGAAGGTCCAGCCAGCAGCGAAGCCCCAGAGCAGGACAACGCCGATCAGGAACCAATAAACGTAGGCGCTCAGCCGTCCCGTCTGCAGGGCACGCGCGCCGAGGCCAAACAGGCCAACCACACCCGCCAGACCGCGGATGATGAGGCCGGCGAGGACAATCTGCTCGAAGAAATTGAGCAGCATGGCGAAACGCTGCTGGATCTTCGCAACATAGTAGTTGTAGGCCTCGTCGATGAAGAGTTTTGAGGCGAGCAGGGAGAAAAGGCCGGGGAATTTCTGCTCGAACGTGTCGGTCGCGGCCGGCTGGTAAAACACAAGCGCCCCGCCAGCGCCGACGATGAGAATGACCAGGCTGACCATGAGAATCGTCGAGCCTTCGGCATGCGGTACAAGCGAGAGCACGCCGTCAAACACATGGCCATAAATCGCGGTGTAGCCGCCAAAGACGGAAAGCACCGCCAGCACAACAAGCGGCAACGCCATCGTCGGGCCGACTTCGTGCGCGTGCTCAGCGGACTCACTGCGCGGCGCGCCGAGAAAGACAAGTTTCCACAGCCGCGTCATGTAGAAGGCCGTCAGAACCGCGGTAAAAGCGAGGATGCCAAAAACAAAATGGTTTTTCTCCAGCGCGAGATGCAGGATGGCGTCCTTCGAAAAGAAGCCGGCGAGAAACGGAAATCCGGAAATGGCTGCGACGCCGATGGTGAAGGTGATGAATGTAAGCGGAGTCTTTTTACGGAGTCCGCCCATGGCAAAAATGTCCTGCTCGTGATGGCAGGCGTGGATGACCGCGCCGGAACCGAGGAACAGCAGTGCTTTGAAAAAGGCGTGTGTCGTGAGATGGAACATCGCGGCGCCAACGCCGGCGGAAACTAACACATCAAATGAACCTGCGTCGCTATGAAGTGTTTGCTGAAGCGATCCCAGCCCGAACGCCGCGACCATGTAGCCGAGTTGCGAGAGCGTCGAGTAAGCCAGGACTTTCTTGATGTCGCGCTGGGCAATGGCGCAGAAAGCGGCATAGAGCGCGGTGATGACGCCGATCCACATCACAACGTTGAGCGCTATCGCCGGCGCGGCGGCAAAAAGCGGCTCGATGCGGCAAAGCATGTAGATGCCGGCTGCGACCATCGTGGCCGCGTGGATGAGGGCCGAGACCGGCGTCGGGCCTTCCATCGCGTCGGGCAGCCAGACGTGCAGCGGCATCTGGGCGGATTTGCCGACCGCGCCGCAAAACAGCAGCAGCGGAATGGCCGCGACGACGGTCGCGCCGCCATGCACTTTGGCCGCGATTTCCGTCAGGTTGACCGCGCCAAGCGCCCAGTAGCAGGCGATGATGCCGAGCAGAAAGCCGAAGTCACCGACGCGATTGACGATGAAGGCCTTTTTAGCGGCGTCGGAAGCCGAGGTCTTTTCGTGCCAGTGGTTGATGAGCAGCCAGGAACTGAAGCCGACCAGCTCCCAGAAGATGAACATCATGAAGAGATTGTCGGCGAGGACGATGCCGAGCATCGAAAACATGAAGATCGACAGGCCGCCGAAATAGCGGGCCCGCGACGGGTCGTCGTGCATGTAACCGAGCGAGAAGACATGCACGCACAGGCCGACGAGCGCGACGATGGCAAGCATGAGCGCGGCGAGGTCGTCGAATTTGAAGCCGAGCGAGATGGCGAAATCGCCGAAACGCAGCCATTCGGTCGCTGCCTCAAACCGCAGTCCGCGGAACACGAGGTGGCCCGCGACGAGTGCGATGCCGGTGGCCGCCGTCACGGAAATCCACGAGGCGAGCGCGCCCTGCCGGCGCAGGAAAAGCCCGATAAGCGCCGCCGAACCGAGCGGCAGCAAAAGAAGAAGGATGGCGAGCGAGGCGGGCGTCATGGCTCAGTGTTTCAGCGAGTCGAGTTCGTCCACCTGCACGGTCTGACGGCGGCGGAAGAGCGCGACAATGATGGCAAGGCCGACGGCGACCTCGGCCGCGGCTACGGTGAGGATGAAAAAGACGAAGACGTTGCCGTCCATCGTGCCGTTGAAGCGCGAGAAGGCGACCAGCGCGAGCGTCGAGGCCACGAGCATCAGCTCGAGGCACATGTAGATGACGAGCGTGTTCTTGCGCAGCAGCACGCCGAAGAACCCGATGGCGAAGAGCAATGCACTCAGCGCGATGTAGGCATTGAGGCCGGCGATCATTTCACGTCCTCCAGGCCTTCGAATTTTTTGCAGAGCACGATGACACCCAGCATGGCGATGAGCAGCAGGAAGCCCATGATCTCGACCGGCAGCAGGTACGTCGTGAAAAGCAGTTCGGCGTAGCTTTTGAGCACGGAGCCGACCGGGGCGGAGACCGCCGGCGCCCCGTGGGCGGTCAGCTGGCCGCGGGTGACGATCGCGCTGACGCCGCAGAGCAGCAGGGTGAGGCCGCCAAAGCTGGCGACGAGCGAAATGATCTTGAACGGCCGGTTATGGCCGCCCTGGGTGTCGAGCAGCATGACGATGAAAAGGAAGAGCGCCACGACCGCGCCGGCGTAGACGAGCACGAGCAGCACCGCGAGCAGGTAGGCATTGAGCAGCGCGAAGAGCACCGCCACGCCCATCAGACTGAGCAGAAGGCAAAGCGCGGCATTGACCGTGTTGCGGTTGAACACGACGCCGAACGCGCAAAAGACGGTGAAGGCGGCGGTGATGTAGAAAAGAATGTCGGCCATCAGCAGGCGAAAGGTTGGGAATTGGGCGATTGGGCGCGGGCTGGCAACGTTCTAGTGGTGGCCGTGGGCGGCCTCTTCCGCGGCGGCCTTTTTCTTGTCCCACTTGAAGTGTTCGTCGGGCAGCGTGCCGCCGATCTCATAAAGGCGGTCCTTGTGGTTGACCATCTCCTCCCGGCTGTATCCAGACATTGAATACTGGTTTTGCAGGAAGATCGCCTCCTCGGGGCAGACTTCCTCGCAAAGGCCGCAATAGATGCAGCGGAGCATGTCGATATCGAAGGCCTGCGGGCCCTTCTCCACGTGCTCGCGGCCGCTGCCTTCCGGCACCTCTCCGGGGGTGATGCGGATGGCCTTGGGTGGGCAGACGAATTCGCAGAGCTGGCACGAGACGCATTTCTCGCGGCCATGGGGATCCTTCACCAGCGTGGGCACGCCGCGATAATGGGGCGGGATGGCGGGGCGCTGCTCGGGGTACTCGAGCGTGTCCTTTGGCGCGAACAGATGCTTCAGCGTGATCTTCAGGCCGCCGTAGATTTGCGGCAGGTAGGTGCGCTCGGCGAAGGTGAGCGGCTTGCGGGAAACTTGGATGACGGCCATGATGAGCAGCGGTTGGAATTATTTTTGCAGGATCGCGATGCCGATGGTGTAGGCGATGAGATTGGCGATGGCGAGCGGCAGCAGCTTCTGCCAGCCGATCTTCATCACCTGGTCGTAGCGGAAACGCGGGAGCGTCCAGCGCACCCACATGAAGAAGAAGATGAACGTCGCGACCTTGCCGAGAAAGATGGCGATGGCGATGAGCCCGCCGAGCCAGGCGGGCAGGCCGGCGATGAGCGGCGCGAGCGGCACCCACGGCAGGGGATTCCAGCCGCCGAGGAAAAGCAGCACGAACACGCCCGAGCCCACGATCATGTGCGCATACTCGGCCACGAAAAAAAGCGACCACTTGAATTCGCCGTATTCGGTATGGAAACCGCCCACGAGGTCGGCCTCCGACTCGGGCATGTCGAACGGCTGGCGGTTCGTCTCGGCGAAAAGCGCCACGAGAAAAATGAAAGCCGAGAATGGCATCAAAAACGCAAACCACGTCCCGCCCCAGAAGCCGGGCTGGCTCTGCTGCTGCACGACATCGAAAAGGCTCAGTGTGCCGCCGCCGCCGGGAGCGTTGACCCAGAGGAAAACCGGCAGCACCGACAGCGTCATGGACAGCTCGTAGGAGATGAGCTGCGCCGAGGCGCGCACGCTGCCGAGGAACGGGTATTTCGAGTTAGAGGCCCAGCCCGCGAGGATGATCGAATAAACACCGAGCGATCCCACCGCGAAAACCACGAGAAGGCCGACATCGACGTTGGCCAGCGCCAGCGGGCGCAGCACCTGCGCCGCCGCATCCCAATAGGCGCCAAATGGCACGACCGTGATCGTGGTGAGCGCGGGGATGAGCGCGACGACCGGCGCGAGCTGGTAGTAAAAGCGGTTCACATGCGCCGGCACGACGTTCTCCTTGAAGACAAACTTGCCGCCGTCGGCCATGAGGTGAAACACGCCCAGCCGTTGGAGAAATTTTCCAAAAAACGGGATCCACGCGACCCACGGGACTATCGCGCGATTCGGGCCCGGCCGGCCCTGGATCCACGCCGAGACCTTGCGCTCAGCCATCGAGCAGGCACCGGCAAACGGAATGATGACCGCGATGACCGCGACGCCTTTGATCGCGGCCTGGAGCCAAAGCGGAAGATTGAGCCAGAATTCGATCATGGGACGGTCAGGCCGTGGCGGGTACCGCGGGTTTGTAATGCAGGGTCTCGCCCTCGACGAAGGGCAGTTTCGCCCACGGCGTGCTGTCGAGCAGCAGGCCGGTCGCGGGCAGGCTGGCGAACGTGATGGCCGCAAATGACGGAATTTCCGCTGCGAGCACCGGCCAGAGCGCATTCACTTCTGCTGGGATAGTGCCGGCGCCCACCGCAGCGAGCAGCTTCGCGAGCACGATGAGGTCGTCGGTCGCGCCGGCCAGGCTGGGCACTGCCTGGTGGAACTTCTGGAGGCGAAACTGTTGGTTGATGAGCGTGCCGTTCTTTTCAAAGGGGGTGAGCACCGGCAGCAGGACCGCCGCGGCGGTGCTCGTGGCGTCGGCCTGCGTGCCGAGATAAATGACGCGAACTTTTGCCAGCTGCGCGGCCGTGAGGCCGGCGGCGGCCAGGTCTTCTCCGAAGGAAACAACGGTCTTGATTTCGCCGGCGTCGATCTTCGCGGCCAGCGCCGTGAGCTGCACGGCGGGTAATTCCTTGATCAGGCCGGTGACGAGCGCGCCGCGCACGTTCGGATTGCGATCGGCGGAAAGAAGAATCCCGTCGCCCTCCCCTGTCCGGCTGACGAGCCAGGCTGGGGCCTTGAGCACAGCAGCAAGTTTTCCGGCGAGAAATTGTTCCTCGACCGAGCTGCGGCCCGAGCCGACGACGGCCACCGAACCCTCCTTGAGCAACTGCGCAGCGGCATTGACCGCGATGTCGAAACTGCTGTCGGCGCCGTTAACCTTGACCGAAGCGAGACGGTTCTCGGCGCGGACTTGTTTGTAGAGTTCGCGGCCGCTGTCGGGCATCCACGTGTCGTTGACCTCGTCGTTGCGGCGCGGGGTGATGCGATAAATGGCGCCCTCGCGCGACCAGACGACGGTGTTGCAGCCGGCGCTCGACTCGGGGTCGATGCTGTCGGTCTGCTTGAGGAACCAGACGCGCATCTTGAAACGGAAGTCCGTCGAGGTAAGCGCGCCGACCGGGCAGATGTCCACGGTGTTGAGCGAGTAGTTGTTCTCGAGCTTCCGGCCGGGATAGCAGGTCAGCGTCGAATAGCTGCCGCGATCGATGAAGCCGAGCACGTCGTCCTTCGCGATTTCCTTCGAGAAGCGGACGCAGCGTGAGCAAAGGATGCAGCGCTCGTCGTCGAGCGTGACGCGCGGACCGAGCGCCGTGCGCTTGGGCTTGACGTTCTTGCGCTCGATGAAGCGCGAGTAACCGCGTCCGTAGCCGGTGGCGTGCTCCTGAAGCGAGCACTCGCCCGCCTGGTCGCAGATCGGACAGTCGAGCGGGTGGTTGATGAGAAGGAACTCCATCACGCCCTCGCGGCATTCCTTCACGAGCGGCGTGGTCGTGCGGATGTGCAGGCCGGGCGAGGCGTTCGTGGCGCAGCCGATGGTCGGACGCGGAATCCAGTTGATCCGCTGTTTGCCTGTGGCCGGGTCCATGATCGGCTGCTTCGTCGCGGGATCGACGGCGGGCAGGCCCATTTCGACCAGGCACATGCGGCAGTTGCCGACGATGGAAAGCTTGGGGTGGTAGCAATAATGCGGCACCTCGACGCCGAGCAGGCGCGCGGCCTCGATGACGTTGGTGCCCTTGGGCACGGCGATCTCGCGCCCGTCGATGTTGACGGTGATGAGGTCGGGTTTGGCGGGCTGAATCATCGGGAAAGGATTTTAAACGAGATCAAGCGCATCGGCCGGCCGGGCTTTTTTTGCTTCGTCGTAGCCTTTGAACTCGTCGCCGAATTTCAGGACAAAGCTTTGCGTGGGCCATGCGCAGGCCTCGCCGAAGGCGCAGATCGTGCGGCCGGCGATCTGGTCGGCCACGCTCTTGAGCAGCGTGCCGTCCTCGGGCCGCGCGCCGGCATGCACCATGCGCCCGGTGATTTTTTTCATCCAGAGGGAGCCTTCGCGGCAGGGCGTGCACTGGCCGCAGCTCTCGTGGGCGTAGAACTCGTTGATGTTGCCGAGCGCCTCGACCATGTTGACGGAGTCGTCCATCACGATGACGCCGCCGGAGCCGCCCATCGTGCCGCACGCCGCGAGCGTGTCGAAATCCATCGGGATGTCCTCGACCGTGAGCGTGCGCGTGGAGCCGTCCTTGTTCTTCAGGGTGAAGTTCTCCCCGAACTTGAGAATTTTCGCCGACGAGCCGCCGGGAATGACGGCCTTGAACTTGCGGCCGGGCAGCGGGCCGCCGCACACGTCATAGAGGAGCTGGCCCATCGTGATCTTGCCGACCTCATATTCGTAGTAGCCGGGCCGCTGCACGTGGCCGCTGACGCAAAGGATGCGCGTGCCGGTGTTGTTGGGCGTGCCGATCTTCGCGTAGGTGTCGCCGCCCATGTCCGCGATGTGCTTCACATGGCAGAGCGTCTCGACGTTGTTGACGATGGTCGGGCACTGGTAGAGGCCGAGCACGGCGGGAAAATAGGGCGGCTTGATGCGCGGATACGGGCGCTTGCCCTCGAGCGATTCGATCAGGCCGGTCTCCTCGCCGCAGATGTAGGCGCCGGCACCGCGATGCACATAGATTTCGCAGCCGTAAGCCGTGCCGAGGATGTTCGGTCCGCAAAAATTCGCCGCGCGGGCCTCGGCAATGGCCTTCTCGAGGATGCGCGCGCCCTCGGGAAACTCGCCGCGGATGTAAATGTAGGCCTGCTTCACGTTGTTCGCGAAGCACGTGATCATGATGCCCTCGATCAGCTGGTGCGGATCCTGGTGCATGATGTAACGATCCTTGAACGTGCCAGGCTCGGATTCGTCGGCATTCACGACCAGGTAGATCGGCTTGCCGCTCTTACGATCCACGAGCGTCCACTTCACGCCGCAGGGAAACCCCGCGCCGCCACGGCCGCGCAAACCGGATTTCTTCACTTCGTCGATGAGCTCCTCGGGCTTGCGCTGGACGGTCTTCTTCAACACCTCGTAACCGCCGTGGCGGACATAGCACGCGAGGTCATTGGTGTAACCAGGCTCGTCGATGTGCTTGAAAATGAGGCGGCGTTGTTCGGGAGCGGACATTACGGAAAAGGATTCAGGAACGGGAAGAAGGTTGAGCCACGGCTTTTTCTTTCATCTGTGCGACAGCCTTGCGCGCACGATTTTGGCGGGTGGCGGCCTGCTTCGCTTCGCCCACCCATTTGACGTACTCGCGCTGGTGCGATGGCGCAAACCGCGCAAAAAGCGCGCGGGCTCCGGCATCGGTCGTGAGCGCAGCGGTAAGTTCAGCGGGTGCTTTCACGGCGGTTTGGTTCAGCGAAGGGTGGCGGGCGTCTTGGGCTCGGCCTTGATTTTGGCGCTGAGCTCGCGGGCCTTGGCCACGTCCACCTTTTCGTACAGTTCCTCATCGATCATCACGACCGGCGCGGTGCCACAGCTCGCGAGGCACTCGACAAACTCGATCGTGGCCTCGCCGTCGGCCGACGTTTCGCCGAGCTCGCAGCCGAATTGTTTCTTGAATTCCGCGCAGGTCCCGTAGCCGCCCATGAGCGCGCAGGAGAGCGTGCGGCAGACCTTGATGTGGCGGCGGCCGATGGGCTGGCGCCGGAACATCGGATAGAATGTCACCAGCTCGTAAACGTTGATCGGCTCGAGTTCGAGCTTGGCGGCGATCCACTCGATGGCCTCGTCGGAAATGTAGCCGAGCTCCTCCTGCACGAGGTGCAGCAGCGGCAGCGATGCGCTCCGCTTGCTCGGGTAGTGCTTGATGACCTCGTCGATGCGCTGGAGTGTGCCGGGCGTTAGATTCATCGATCGTAAAATCAGCGGTCGCACTCGCCCATGACGAAGTCGAGCGAACCGAGGATGGAGACCACGTCGGACACCATGGCGCCGACACAGACCTTGGGGAGAATGGACAGATTGCAGAAGGACGGCGCACGGATCTTCAGGCGCCACGGCACGCCGCCGCCCTTGCTCACGACGTAGAAACCGAGCGCACCCTTGGGATTTTCCGCCTCGAAATAGACCTCGCCCGCCGGCATCTGCGGACCCTCGGTCACGAGCATGAAATTCTGGATCAGCTCCTCCATGCTGGTGAGGATCTTATCCTTGGGCGGGGCGAAAATCTTGCGGGCATCCGTCGCATACCATTCGCCGCCGGGAAATTTCGCCACCGCCTGCTTGAGGATGCGGACGGATTGCCTCATCTCCTCGCCGCGCACGAGATAGCGGTCGTAGCAATCGCCCTGCGAGCCCACCGGCACGTCGAACTCATACTGTTCGTAGCCGCTATAAGGGCAGTCCTTGCGCAGGTCGAGCGGCACGCCCGAGCCCCGGAGATTCGGTCCGGTCAGGCCGTAGGCGATGGCGTCCTCCTTGGAGATGACGCCGATGCCTCCGGCGCGATCGAGGAAGATCTTGTTACGCGAAAGCAGCTTCAAAATCTCCTCCAGGATCGGCAGGAACTGGTCGCAAAACGCGTCCACGCGCTGTGTCCAGCCTTCGGGCACGTCGCGCGCCACGCCGCCGATGCGCGTGTAGCTCGTGGTGAAACGCGCGCCGGTCAGCTCCTCGAACAGCTTGTAGAGTTTTTCACGCTCGGTGAACGAGTAGAGGAACACCGACCACGCACCGACATCGATGCCATAGGCGCCGAGCCCCATCAAATGCGCCGAGATGCGCGCCATCTCGCACACGATGACGCGAATGGCCTGGCAGCGCGGCGGCACTTCAAGTTTTGCGAGGCGCTCGACCGCAATGGCATAGGCGACGTTATTCGCGAGCGGCGCCAGATAATCCAGCCGGTCCGTGTACGGCACGAACTGGTTGTAGGTCATGTTCTCGGCGATCTTCTCGTCGCCGCGGTGCAGGTAGCCGATGACCGGATCGGCCTTGGTCACGATCTCGCCGTCCAGCTCCATCTGCAGCCGCAGCACGCCATGCGTGGACGGATGCGATGGGCCCATCGAGAGCGACATCTGCTCGGTCGAAAACTCCTGCGCAGCAGCGGCCGCCGTCTTCGCAGCATTTTCGGGAAAGGCAAAATCAGTGGCCATGTCGGTCGGAAATTTTTTGCGGGTTACTCCGGTTTTTCGCGGCGCTCGGTCCAGCTTTCGTCCTTGGCCTTCGGTTCGGCCTCGCCCAGCCCGATCTCCCCTGATGAGGCAACAAACGGCCCTCCGGCCATTGGCGCAGGCTTGACCTTGGCCTTTGTTTCCGCCGCGACTTCGACGTCGGGCAGCACGGTCTCGATGCCCGCTAGCGGGAATTCCTTGCGCAGCGGAAAATACGGATAGCCGTCCCACATCAGGATGCGCCGCAAGTCCGGATGCCCGGTGAACGTGATGCCGAACATGTCGTAAGTCTCGCGCTCGTGCCAGTTGGCCGCCGGCCAGAGCCCAACCGCGCTCGGCATGCCCGGCTCGGCGTCGTCCGGACAGTCCGCGGCGATGCGCACATAAGTATGCCCCGTGGTCGAAAGGAGATGCCAGACAACAGTGAAACGCGGCGATTTGCCCACGCCGGCGTCGATGGCGGTGACATCAACCAGCATGTCGTAAGCGAATTCGTCGCGCAGATATTTCAGCGCCGCGAGCACCTCGGCGGCGGGAACGTTGAACGCCGGCCAGTCGAGACTCGCGCGCGCGGCGGCTTGCGGAAATTTTTCCTTCAGGGCTGTCGTGGCGTCAGCGGCAGTCATGCGAAGAAAAGCCGGTGAGCTCAGGCGCTGTGGAGATTGGTGAACGCGTGCTCGCGCTTGACCTTGGTCTGGAGCTTGATGAGAGCGTCAAGCAGGGCCTCGGGCCGCGGCGGACAGCCGCTGACATAAACATCGACCGGCACGATGCGGTCCACGCCCTGCAGCACCGCATAGCTGCGGTACATGCCGCCCGTGCTGGCGCAGGCGCCCATGGCGATGACCCACTTCGGATCGGGCATCTGGTCGTAAATGCGGCGGAGCGCGCTGGCCATCTTGTAAGTGACGGTGCCAGCCACGATCATCACATCGGCCTGGCGGGGGGAGAAGCGCATGACCTCCGCGCCGAAACGCGCGATGTCGAAACGGCTCGCCGCCGTGGCCATGAGCTCGATGGCGCAACAGGCCAGGCCCATCGGCATCGGCCACATCGAATTGGTGCGGATCCAGTTGATGACCGCGTCGGCGCGGGAAACGATGACGTCGCCTTCGATTTTACTGTTGTAGGCCAGTTCGGTATCGGCAGAGACCATGGGACGTGGAGCGATGCGGTTGAAGTGGAAAAATCACCGCACCCTACCATCCGACCCCTGTCGCGCAAGTAGCTTTTCGGAAAATTTCCCGACTGTAAAACCGCCCGCGACGCGCGCCGGATTTGCCGTTGACCCGCGGCGGTGTTTGCCTTGCGCTCAACCCCTTCTGCTCACGGCTCGCGGCCCCATCCGCGTACCGTCCATGCCCCGGAGAGGTGACAGAGTGGTCGAATGTGCATGATTGGAAATCATGTGTACTCGCAAGGGTACCGAGGGTTCGAATCCCTCCCTCTCCGCCATGCGCAGCATGGCCTAGCGTGCCAGACGCTTCAGATTGTCGCAAACAATGCCCGCGGCGACGGCCGCATTGAGGGACTCGGCACCGCCGTACCGCGGAATCGTGATGCGCTGCGAAACATGAGGCTGCACCGCCTCCGACAAGCCACGTCCCTCGCTGCCGATAAGAATCACGGCATGTTTGATGGGGGGTAAAAGGTGAACATCGGCGCCTTCCAGGTCGCAGCCGAGCACGGGAACGGCAAGCCCGGCGAGAACTTGATCGAGCGGCGCAGAAATGACGCGGACGCGCACAAACGAGCCCATGCTGGCGCTGATGACCTTCTGGCTGAAAAGATCCGCGCAGTCGGGCGACATCACCACGCGGTCGAGCGCGTACCAGTCGGCGATGCGGAGCAGCGTGCCGACATTGCCGGCGTCCTGAACCCGGTCAAGCGCCAGCGTGAGGCCCCGGCCCAATTCTCCGGCCGCCAACACAAGCCGCTCGATCCGGCCGACCGCCAGCACCGGAGAAGGCGTCGGCAACTGGCTGATGCGCGCCATTTCGTCGGCACTCACGCGACGCACACGGTCATCGTCGACCGGGCGCTTCCAATCCTCCGTCGCATAGATCTCCAGCAGGGGATGGTGTGAGGCCAGAAGTTCGCCGATAACCTTCTCTCCCTCGATGACAAAAAGACCGGCGGCTTCCCGATGGGGCTTTTCCTGCAGGGCGCGAAGCTTCGAGATCTCTGCCTTGGTCAACATGGCACCAGCAAAAGTCAGCGATGCGCAGAAGGCAAAACCGGAAGGAGCCCAATGGGGCCGCTACAAGCAAAAGCCTGTCATTGAAAAATTCCGCCGGATCACCTTAAACCTCCGTCGAGTCATCGTGCATTGCTGTCATGCGAAGCCCCGCGATACCACCCTCCCCCCGCCCGCTCATGTCCGGCATGCTCATCGCCGTGGGACTGGGGTTTGTCGCGCTGCTGGCCTACGCCAACTCCTTCACCGGCGAGTTCGCCCTGGATAACAAGCTGATCATCCTGCAGGATCCGCGGCTCACGGCTTTCACTGCGGAGCATCTCCGCCAGATTTTCAGCCGGAGTTATTGGTGGCCCAATATCATGAGCGAGCTTTACCGGCCGCTCACCACCCTGACCTATTTATTCAATTATTCGGTCCTGGGCAATGGCCAAAGGCCCACCGGCTACCATGTGGCGAATTTCCTCCTACACTGGGCCGATGTGATACTGCTCTTCTTTCTGATCCGGCGCATCAGCGGCTCCCTCCGGCTCGGCGCAATCGCGGCCGGGCTCTTCGCCGTGCACCCGATCGCCGTCGAATCGGTCACTAACATTGTCGGCCGGGCTGATTTGCTGGCGACCTTTTGCGTGCTGCTGGGCGCGCATTTTTATCTGCGGGCCACGGAGCCGGCCCGCACGGGGTGGCTGCTTGGCCTCGCAACCATCTCCACCGTCGGCGTGTTGTGCAAGGAAAGCGGAGTAATGATCCTGGGCGTAATTCTGCTTTATGATTTCATCTTCCAATGGCCGCGCTTGGCGGGAAATTGGCCGGCGCGCCTCCGGCAAATCGGTCAGGACTTCGTGCTGCGCCGTTATTGGGCCTTCCTGCCCATGCTTCTGGTTTTCGCCTATACCCGGCATCACTTCACCGTGGAGTCGGACATCCCGTGGCAGTACTTTGTCGATAATCCGATCCAGCGGACCGCGCCTTTCCAAGGTTTCATGACGGCGATGAAGGTGCAGGGTGCCTATCTCTGGCTGCTCATCTGGCCGGCCCGGCTCACCTGCGATTACTCCTATAACCATGTACCGCTGTATGGAGAGGACGGCGGCGGGCAGGATGTCGCCGCCTGGCTTTCACTGGGCATGGTGCTCGCCCTGCTGTTCATCGCCTGGCGTTTCCGCCGGCAACACCGGGAAATCTCTTTCGGTATTCTGCTCTATGCGGGACTGATGCTGCCGACCGCCAACTTCCTCATGGTCATCGGCAGCATCATGGCCGAACGATTCGTTTATCTGCCAATGATCGGTTTTGTTCTGGTGGCGGCCGTGGGACTCGACCGGCTGGGCCAATGGCTGGAAAAACGGTGCTCCGGCCAGCCTCGACTCAAGAGCATGGCTTATTTTGCACCGATCGCACTGGTTGTCGCCGCCCTGGGCCTTCGCACCTACGTCCGCAATCGGGACTGGCAAAACGAACTCGCCCTGTGGACCAGCGCCGTCCAAGTGGCGCCCGACAGCTTCAAGACCCACAAGAACCTGGCCGAATCCTATTTCAACGCGGACTCGACCGAAAAAGGCCTGGATGCAGCCATCGGCGAAGCGGAAAAAAGCCTGGCGATCCTGAACCGCCCCGACATCGACCAACACATCGAACGGCGGGACCTCACTCTCTTCTTCGAGCTCGGCAGTTACTACGGACTCAAGGCCCGCCTCTGCCGCAAACGCGGCGCGGCTGACGAGGCGAAGCAATACGATGAGAAAGCCGTGGCCCTTTATCGCCGGGCCGTGGAGGTGAACAAATGGATCGATCAGGAGTCGCATCGCCTCCGCCTGGCCCGCGGAGCCAAACCGGAGGACCTTCATCCTGTGGGCCGGCATGATATCTACCGCAATCTGGCCCTGATTCTTTGCGACCTCGGCCGCTACGACGAAGCCCTGGAGAACGCCCGGGCCTGCAACCGCCTTTCGCCTTCCGACGCGAGCCCCTGGTTCATCGCCGCCGGTTGCCTGCGCGCGCTCAACCGTCCCGCCGAAGCCGCTCCCTACGACATCATGGCCATCATCATCAAGCAGGACTATACGAGTGCCTGGAACGATCTGTATCAAATCTATCAACAGCTGGATCCCAACGACAATCCGCTTGAAGCCGTGCCGGGCGGACAATTCCGGTTCAACACCAATCACCCGCGTCTCCGGCAGGATTTGATCACTGCCTGCGCCGCCTATGTTCGCCTGCTGCGCGAAGACCATTACAACGACGATCTGCAGCAATTTAAGCGGTTCGTCATCGCCAATTACGACTGCCCGCCCGAGGCGCTTAATTAAGCGCCGCTGATTTTATATTGCGATACCCCCTCATTTGGGGGGTGGCCTTAACTCACAGGGCCGCACCAGCTTGCCTTGCGCCAACTCCGGCGTCCGCTGCTTTCTTTGACAATTGCAAGGGATTTACTAGTCAATTCCCCTCCCCCCAAAACCCATGATATACCCTAAGTCCGCTTCCTCGCGCCTTGCGCGTGGCCTGATCCGTCATTTCTCCAAAATTTCCGCCTGTCTCGCCCTGGCCGGAATCGCCCACGCCGCCACCCAGGCGACGTTCTATGTTTCACCGACCGGCAGCGGCACCGCCTTCACCCAAGCCCAGCCCGGCTCCCTCACCGGCGCACGCGACCAGGTCCGGACCATGACCACCAGCATGACCGGGGATATCATTGTTTATCTCGAAGGCGGCACCTACACGCTGACCTCGAGCTTTCAGTTGCTGGAAAATTCCACCACGCATGATTCCGGCGGCAATGGCTTCAACGTCATCTATGAGGCCGCACCGGGACAGACGCCCATCATCAGCGGCGGCCGGGTCGTCACGGGCTGGACCCTTTTCGACAGCACGAAAAATATTTACCAGGCCAGCGTCGGCACCGGTGTGAATTCTCGGCAGCTGTACGTCAACGGCGTCCGCGCCGCGCGCACCCGCGGCCCCAGCCCGGCCGGCCTGAGCAAGACGTCCGGCGGTTTCACCACCAGCGACACCACCATGCAGAACTGGCGGAACCCGTCGGACATCGAATTCGTGGAACGCAGCACCTGGAAGCATCTCCGCTGCCCGGTCGCCTCGATCAGCGGCACGACCATCACCATGCAGACGCCCGCCTGGACCAACGAGGCGACCTCCCCCAACCCCGGCCATCCCTTCAACGGCAACGGCCTGAAGGAAATGGACGCCCCGATCACCTGGCTCGAAAACGTCTATGAACTGTTGACCGATCCCGGCCAGTGGTACCTCGATCGCAGCGCAGGCTTTGTGTATTACATCCCGCGCTTCGGCGAAAACATGGCCACGGCCACGGTTGTCCTTCCCGTCCTCGAAAAACTGGTCGATGCCAGCGGCGCCACCCCGGCCACGCCCATTCACAATATTGTATTTTCCGGCATCACCTTCGAGTACGGCACCTGGCTCTGGCCCAGCACCAGCCAGGGCTATGCCGACAACCAGGCCGGCATCCTCTGGCAGAACGTTCCCGCCACCGCCGTCAAGGCCATGGGCAACATTTCATTCCAGACCTCGAAGAACATCCAGCTCACCGGCAACACCTTCACCCATCTCGGCGGCGCCGCCCTCGATTTCGCCAATGGCGTCCACACCAACACGGTTCTCGGCAATGTGATCCGCGACGTGTCCGGCGGCGGCATTTCCCTCGGCGGAGTATTTGATTATAACACCACGGATCCGAATCAGATGACCGACGGAAACGTGCTGAAGGACAATTTCATCGCCCGCATCGGCGTGGATTATGAAGACGCCGTCGGCATCTGGGTGGGCTATGCCAAGAACACCGTCATCCAATATAACGAACTCGACAACATGCCCTACTCGGGAATTTCCGTCGGCTGGGGCTGGGGCACCAACAGCTACGCCCAGAACAACCAGATCCTGAACAATCACACGTTCGAGGTGATGAACACCCTCCTCGACGGCGGCATGATCTACACCCTGAGCAGCCAGCCCAGCTCGCTCATCAACAATAACTTCTTTGAGCACGCCGACAGCACCCGCGGCCACGGTCTCTATCTCGACGAAGGCACGACCAACTATTCGTGCAACAGCAACGTCATCGCCCACCCGGGCGGCAATTGGCTGAACATCTGGACCACCAGCATCCAGAACAATACCATCAACAATACCTGGACCGACAGCAGCAGCATCAAGAACGACGGCACGAACAACACCATCACGAACACGGTCACCGTTTCCAACGACAACTGGCCGAGTGGTGCCCTCAGCGTGATCAATGCCGCCGGCCTCGAGGCCGCCTACAAGAACATCGTCCCCTCGGACAAGGAGATCAACGACTCCCTGATCACCTTCGACCATGTGCCCAGCGACTGGTCCTCTTCCACGCTCCGCGGCGTGGGTGATTGCGGCAGCGACATCCACTCCACTGCCACCAACGGGCAGTACGTCCAGTACACGTTCACCGGCACGGGCATCACCTATGTCTCGGAGCGAAGCCCCAGCATGGGCAACGTCGACGTGTACATCGACGGCGTGCTCCAGACCACCGTGAATTGCCACAGCGTGGCCCAGATCGCCCAGCAGAACCTCTTCAGCATTTCCGGCCTCACCTCCGGCAGCCACAGCATCAAGCTCGTCAAGGACAGCGGTTCGACCATGGCGGTGGACGCGTTCATCGTCAGCACTGCGACGGTGACGCAGGCTGCGGCACCGACCTTCAGTCCCGCCGGCGGCACCTATACCAGCACGCAATCCGTGACCATTACCTCTGCCACCAGCGGCGCCACGATCCGCTACACGACCGATGGCAGCACACCGACGGAAACCGCCGGCACGATTTATTCCAGCCCGGTGAACGTCAGCGTCACCACGACCCTGCAGGCCATCGCTTATAAAAGCGGCTTGAGCGACAGCCCCGTGACCAGCGCCGTTTATACCATAGGCACCCAGCAGCAGGTCGCCGCGCCCACCTTCAGCCCGGTCGGCGGCACCTATTCCACGTCGCAATCGGTGACCATCACCTCCGCCACCAGCGGGGCCTCGATCCGTTACACGACCGATGGCAGCACGCCGACCGAAACCGCCGGCACGATTTATTCCAGCCCGGTGAACGTCAGCGTCACGACGACGCTCAAGGCCCTCGCCTACAAAAGCGGGATGACCGACAGCACCGTGACCAGCGCCACTTATACGATCAGCTCCCAGCAGCAGGTCGCCGCGCCGACTTTCAATCCCGGCAGCGGCACGTATTCGCGCCAGCAATCCGTGACGATCGCTTCCACGACCAGCGGCGCTTCCATCCGTTACACGACCGACGGCAGCACGCCCACGGAAACCCACGGCACTCTTTATTCCGGCGCGCTAAGCCTTACCAGCAGCACGACCCTGGAAGCCATCGCCTACAAGAGCGGCCTGACCGACAGTGCGGTGACGAGCGCCACCTACACCATCAGGCGGAGAGGCGGCTCTTGAGCCCGAGCCGCCCAGTCTCTGACCGCGCATAGCGATCTCCCGGCAGCCGGCGGCGTGCGAACACATTCCACGCCACCGGTTCCAGCTACGCTTCAACGCGG
Source organism: Opitutaceae bacterium (assembly GCA_035485575.1). Classification (GTDB taxonomy): domain Bacteria; phylum Verrucomicrobiota; class Verrucomicrobiia; order Opitutales; family Opitutaceae; genus DASRHD01. The sequence goes on from DATHNW010000034.1 coordinate 103,369, forward strand.
CCAGCCCCGCCGACTCGGCCCGGATCTCTGCGCCTCGCGCCTTTGCGTTAAAAACACGGCGAATCATTCCCGGCATTGCGCCGCGCCAGATGGGCTGCAAATCTTGCGTCCCAATCGCGATCCACTACGATTCGCAGCCCAGACGCCCAATCGCCGTGATTCGTCTTTTCCCAGCCCTGTTCGCCACGCTCGTTCTGCTGCTGTCGGCCTCCCTTCAGGTTCAGGCCCAGACATTGCCTCGGATCGACGTGGCCAAGCTCCCGCCGCACCCGCGCCTGCTGCTGACGGACAAAGCCATCCAAAACGCTTTGGACGTGGCCAAAACGGACCCACTGCGAGCTCAGCTCAACAAGCGCATTATCGCGATTGCCATCGATCTCATCAGTGAGCCCACGGCCCAATACCGCTTCATCGGCCCACGGATGTTGAGCCAATCAAGACGGGCCATTAAAACAGTGCTGACCTGCGCCGCGGCTTATCGCCTGACCGGCGAGACCGCCTTCTCTGATCGCGCGATCAAAGAGATGCTGGCCGCCGCCGATTTTCCTGATTGGAATCCCGACCATTTTCTCGACGTGGCAGAGATGAGCATGGCGCTCGCCTTGGGCTATGACTGGCTTTATCCTGAATTAAGCGTCCAGGATCGTGCCACGATCAGGAAGACTCTGGTGGAAAAATCGCTGGTTTTTGCCAAGGCCGCCTACGCCCCGGGCGGCCCAACCGACCGCCGGCTGTGGTTTGCCTCGGCTCACCACAATTGGAATCAGGTTTGCAACGGCGGTCTGCTTGCCGCGGCACTTTCCATTGCCGAGGATGAACCCGAACTGGCTCGCTCGGTGGTCAATGGGATGTGCACCAACATCACCGGCAGCATGGCGGCCTATCAGCCTGATGGCGGTTATCCCGAGGGCCCCAGCTACTGGCTCTACGGCACTTCCTATAATATTCTGGCCATCGCGATGCTGGAAAATGTGTTCGGCACCGATTTCGGGCTCAGCCAGGCCGATGGCTTCGACCACACTGATTTCTACCGGCTCTATGCGGCAAGCCCGTCCGGCCTGGCCTTCAATTACGCCGACGGGAGCAGCAATGTGCTAACGACCTCCCCTTTTTATGCGATGCTGGCTCTTCGCTATCATCATGCCTTTGAGCTGGCTGATTGCCGGAGGCTTTTGGCGGCAAATCTACAATCCAACTCCTTCGCCAGTGATCGGTTTCTGGCCTTGCATTTGCTATGGTTTCCGCCGGCGCAAGACGCTGTGCCGCCCGAACCTCCGCTGGATGCCCACTTTCGGGGCGGGGCGGACATCGCAGTATTTCGCTCCGCTTGGAACAATCCCAACGCGCTCTTTATCGGCTTCAAGGCCGGCTACGACCAGGTCAATCATGCCCACATGGATCTCGGCTCGTTTGTCCTGGACAGTGATGGCGTCCGCTGGGCGGCGGATCTGGGCTCTGATGATTACAATCTCCCGGATTATCCGGTGATGAAACAGGATTCGCCCCGCTGGGGATATTTCAGGCTGAGCAACCTCAGCCACAACACCATCATCCCCGCAAACTTGCCGCAAAAAGTCCCTTCAACCGCGCCCATCATTTCGTTCCAGAGCACCCCGAACCGGGCTTTCGCCATTGCCGATCTCACACCGGTTTATCCTTCTGCCGCGATTTCGCTCAAACGCGGCATCGCCCTGCTCGATCGCGACCGCGTGCTGGTGCAGGACGAGGCCACCGGCCTCAAGCCCGGCACACCGCTGCGCTGGACCATGGCGACGGGCGCCACCATCAAGCTCGATGCCGACGGTCATGGCGCCACGCTTAGCCAGGCGGGCCAGACCCTGCGTGTGCAAGTCCTCTCCCCGACGGAAGGAGCGTTTTCCATCCGCCCCGGCCAGCCTCCGCCGGGCAGGGAAGCGCACAACGACGGCATCTCCCTGCTGACCTATGACTGCACGCCAAAATCGAGCGATGCAGTTATCGCCATCCTGCTTGTCCCGACCGGCCCGCATTGGCCGGCCCTGACTGGAAAAGACACGGTGATTCCACTGGCACAGTGGGACGGCGGCAAAAAGTAGCGAATGCTACTTCTTAACCGCAGCGGCCGCCGCCGGCTTTTTTATCGCCACGCTGAGTGACACATCATCGACATAATGGCCGTCGAATTCGGGATTCGGGCCATCATTGTAGATATTCTCATTCGCCTGTACCGTTACAGCGATATAGGAAGCCTGGGCCGGCACGATCATGGAGGTACTGGCCCTTTCCCAGGTTTTAATATCGGCATCCGACAGCAGCGAACTGCGCGCGCGCGCGATCTGTTTCTTGTCGGTAAAGTCGATGGGGAAATCGCCCGGTGCACCGGTGAACGCGTAAAGAGTGACCATGAATTGCGTATCGGTGCGGGGACCGCCCGCCACCCGGTTGAAATAAGCCTCGAGCGTCAACCTTACCTCGCTGCCGGCATCGAGTTCCTTGCGCACGGGTGTGAGATCGATCAGCTGGAACAATTGCGACGAGATTCCGGGCCCGCCCACCGGGCCGGGCGATATGTCGGTCTTAAGGAATCGCAGCATCCCATGACCGGACCGCGGGTGGATGCCTTGATCCGGCGCGAGCTTGATTTCCGTCATGTCACCGGACCAATAACCAAAATGATCCGGAAAAAACTGGCTCGTGTTTTCGTAAACTTCAAAACCGCCGTTTCTCAAGGACAGCTCTTGCGCCTGCGCGCAGACCGATCCCAACAGCGCGAATAGGCCACTGCAAAAGAAACCGGCCCTGGCCAAGTTAGATATCATCAGTCGCTGACCCGGACTCTGTCGTGACCAGGAGCTTTGACTATGCCGAGAATCTTCACCTTGCGGATTTTTCCACCGCCCATGTCAACATCCATATAAATCGATGTGCCGATTTCAGCGTCAGTGGAACCCGGGGTCACCCGAATCGCATAGCGTTTCTGATCCAGCTCCGGCACCAGCACCGCCGTAAAATTGGCATCGGTCGAATAGACTGTTGTCGGCTTGAGTCCTTTCCCGGTAAAGTCGTAGAAATAGGCTTCGCGCGTATCCGCCGGGCCGCCCTGATCCCAAATCAGGAACTCTGGCTCGATCTTGAATACCACCGGGATATTGATCGTCAGCCGCAAGTTCACTTTTTCATTGGCTTTGTCGGTGGTGTGAACGGTCACATGCTCCACCACGGTGCCCAGCTTGCTCCCGATATTGAACCGCACCTTGAGCACGCCCGACTGCCCCGCATCATAAACGCCGGTGACAGAGCTGGGCGAGAGACAGGAGCAGGAGGCATCGAGCGACAGAATCGAAACCGGATCAGGGCCGGTGTTCTTGAAAGGGAACACGGCATCAATCGTCGATTGATCCGGCGTGGGCTGCAGCATCACCGCCGTGGTGTCCCATTGCAGGGCAGCGCTCAATACGCCGGGAATAAGGAAGGCAGCGAAAAATAATTTTTTGAACTTTTTCATGGAAGATTGATGGCACAGATTTGAAACTGTTCGTACAAGCTTTTTTAGCCGAATAGCCGTTGAGATAAGGATGGTTGCGCATCAAGCGACACAGAATCCCGCGATTCGTTACCCAACAATCATTCAGCTAGAGAACGTCGTGATTGCTGGTGGGATAACGCCATATTATTCTTGGAGAATTACGTGGAGCACACCAGCACCAGATTCTACGTACTTGAGCATATCAGTTCTAAGTTACTCATTGAACGCCTGCTGTAATTCGGAGCCGGCTTGAGGCTCTCCATGCAACGCCTTGTTTGCGGCAGCTTCATGCGCGCCCCTTGAAGGCCCATCGACCGCTGCTCTGACAAAATCTCATATGCTTTATAGTTTGCTCTACCTGCAGTTTTCTCTGCGGCTATAACTTAACAACGGTCCATTTATTGCTAGATTCTGCCTTACAGCCTTTTTGCGTCGTGAAATATTTTCTTTCGATCAACCTACCGATGGCTTTCATTATCGAGTTTTTTGTAATCGAATCTAAAATAACCAACCCGGTATCTGAAAAATAGTTATCGCCTTTTTCAAAGGCACTATTCACCTCCACCATGAGCCTTTCCATTGTTATGAAATTTAATTCGTAGCAAAGCCCCTCGTCATCCATAAAAAGAACATCGCTCCTATGCCCTTTTATCGATGTCAAATCATCATCACCTTCCAAGTAACCTGAGGTAAATATTACAGAGCTCATATTCCATTGAATGATTTTAGTTTAACTTGTTTCATCAAATTAAGGTATTCTGCCTCGGGCATTGGTCGCACGGGAACGATTTCATAATGGGAACCGCTGGTTGGCTTTATTTTTAGACCGTCTGGAATGGATGCCCGGTCAACCTCAAAAGCGCCTCCATATTTCTGGATGTTTTTATCCAACTTGTCCGCATTTAATGAGATTCCCCTTTCAGTTACATTTCCATCAGGACCCACTTTGTAGTCAATGCCCTTGCGTGGCTCCAAAGATGAACCTCCTCTGAATACAGGTTTCTCTGAGGCATCACTCATGTCTTCAGCTACACCTGCTACCTTTCTAAAGAGATTTGAAGTACGTCCAACCATGCCAATTGCGCTGCTGAATCCAGCCCCCAAAAACGTGCCTCCAGCCACATTTCCGACAACGACGCCAATCTGGTGTGGATCATTCAGCGTGTTCATCAGACCGTTGCCCACGCTGGACATGGTTCCAGAGGGATCATCGACCAAATTGGCGGCAAATGTCCCGAGCCCATTGGCCAGGTTCTGGGTCGTATTAATGGGATGCCTGAACATCTGGCCCATACCCTTGATCGCGCCCCAAGTCCCTTCGGCCAACCCCACGGCATAGTCATTGGCACCCTGCAGGGCCGTCCGGCCGGCATCTGTCCAGACCTGACCGGCATCTACCGCCGGCGGTGATTTATCATTGCTGATGAACCGCGAGGTCGTGTCGGCCTCTTCATGCCACACCATGCCCTTGCCATCTCCTTCATAAACAAAGCTCCCGTGGTATGTCGCTCCTGTTTCATATAAAGCATGGAAGGCATCCGTATTTATATCAATCCAGGCCTGCTTATTACCATTGCTAGTCCATGATGATTTATAATTAAAGGTATCCCCCTCCGGGCTGGTAAAACTCAGCGTAAATACTCCAGATCCATCCGAATTGGTTGTAGTGCTATAAACAAGCTTTCCATCCCTGGGAAAACTTCCGATGAAATCCCCAATAGAACCAGAACCTGAGATTCCCGCCCCCCAAGCACCCCAGTCGTCACCCCAGTCGCCGCCGTCATCCAGCCCCAGATAATCCCAGTCATTGACGGGATTGTTGGTGGTGAAGCCATAGAGGTTGATGCCGCCACCTTCTTCTGACGGGTCTTGATTGATGAAGCGGCCGAGCGAAGAGCTGTAATAGCGGTTGCCATAATACAAGAGCCCGGTCTCGACGTCCTGGTACTTGGTGCTGAAGCGGAACGGATTCTCCTTCGCATAGGAGCCGCTGGCACGAACCGCGTTGCCATAGGCATCGTATTCGTAGGCGGCCTGGATCTGGCCCGTGGCCTCGGAAGTGAGCGCGGTGAGATTGCCGTTGCCATCGTAGGCGGCCTGATAGACCCCGGCGTAACCGGAGCGGAAATCCTTCAGCGCGAGCAGGCCGCCGACGCCACCAGCGCCATCGGACGTGCCGGAAAGATCCGGCCCCCACGTACAGGTACGCACCAGTCCCAGACGGGTGCCGTCGACCACGCTGGCGTCGTACTCGGCGACCAGATTCCATCCGTCATAAACATACAAACGGCGGGAGCGGCAAAGGCCCAGTTGTGAACCGTTGTAATTGTAAACCTGCTTCTCCACCCGGCGTCCCTGGTAATCGTAGGTGAACTGGACGGCAACCCGCTGCCCGGTCTCGTCGGGATATTGCGAATACGCTGCCGAGAGCCGGTTTTCGGCATCGTAGGCATAGTTCCAAAGCCCGTCACTGGTCAGATTTCCATCGTTATCGTAGGTGAAGCTTTCCGCCGTCGGCCGGGCCCAGCTGAAGGCAGTGTCGGCAAAGGTCTGGCCGGCCAGGACGCCGCTGTACGCGATCGATTGCATGCCGCCCGTGGTCGGATTCTTCGCGATATCGCGATAGAAATACTGGTTCTGCCACTCGCTGCCAGCCAGCGCCGAACCATTGATGCTGACCGTGGATCCGGGAGCCGCCGTGCCGGACACTGGCAGGGTGGCTGGGGTCTGCCGGGATGTGTACTGGTTGAGTTCGTTGGGTGAATAGGTGTTGGCCACGCCATTGACGGTGTCCTGCGTGCGGTTGCCAATATCGTCGTAAGCATAGCCAAAATGGCGGCCATGAAGTTCCGGCGCACTGGCGGGACTGGTGGGATCGCCCACCCGGGTGTCCGAATCGGTGACTTCAGAGCGGGCATTATAGGTAAATTGGGTGATGACGGAATTACCCGCCGTTACATACGGGGAGAACACCTGACCGGTCTGCGTCATCTGATAGCGGCGGCCCAAGGGGTCGTTTTGATAAGCATAGCTCCCGATGGTGCCCGCGCCCTGGACCGTGCTAATCGTCTGCAGCAAGTCGCGATGGTCTTCGTAACTGCGCATCTGGCTCCAGGCACCGTTGTTGATCGAATAAAGCAGATCGGAATTACTGACGTAATGAAGATTATAGGTACCCGCATCGGACGTGATGCTGGCGAGCCGTCCGGTCTGCGCATCCAGCGTGGCCCGATAGCTGTAGGCAGTGGTCGCCCCACCTCCATCTTTAAGATCAAACCCCAACGGCGCCACGAGCGCCCCATTCATGGGGCCATAGGCGTAATTGACCGAGAGATTGCTGCCATAGATGCTCTGGGCTGTAGCTCCTTGGTTATAGCCAAACTTCTCCTGATCGGGCAGCAGATCGCTGCGGAAGGTAAACGTGCGGAACCCGGAGGCATCCTGCACGGTGGCCAGCCGGCCCAGCCGGTCGTAGGTGTACGCCAGCGAAGGCGTACCGTCGCTGTAGCTGACCCCGCGCAGTTCCCCCGTTGCAGGGTCGTAGCTATAATCCGCGGTCGTGCCGCGAGCCGCATCCCGCTCGGTCACATCGCCCCGGACGTTGTAGGTGTACTGGATTGCGTGGCCTTGGGCATCGGTGCGGGTATGCAAAAGCCCGTTTTCCGGGTAATTGTTGAAGGTGGTCAGGTCGCCGCCGCCGGGCCAGAAGGAGGGATCGCTGCCGAGGGCAGGTTGCTCAGGAGCCCAGGTTCCGAAACTACGATAAGTCCGCTGAGTAATCTGATCCCCGTAGCTGTCGTACTCGTATTTGACCGGATAAACATCGTCGCCCCACGTGTGGGTCAGCTGGCCGCGCTGGTTATACTGGTAGCAAGTCGTCGTCGTAACATTTGCATCGTAGGCGGCGGGCTGGCCCGGCGCCGTATAGTCGATGCGTGGTTTCTCCACCTTGCGCACCCGCCCGGCGGCATCGTAGGTATAGCGGGCGGAAAGATGGTTGAGATCGTCATAGGTCTCATGCACGCGGGTCTGGCCGGAGTCGTAGACAAAATTGACGCCGTCGGCGCTGGTCCGGGTACGATCATAAACGCGAATTACACGTTGCAAGGCGTCCAGATCCAACTTGGTCAGCACCCCGCTAGGCGTAACCTCTTCCACGGGTATGCCACCGACACTCCGCGTGACGGAGGGCTGCGCGGCAAGGGGACTGGTGGCGACAGAGGTCTGATTACCCTCATCCCGATTCACGAAAACAAGGTTCCGGGACTCATTGCCATCCGCATCCTGGGTGATCACTTCGCTGATGGCCTGGCCGGTCACAGGAATCTGCGAGGAGGATGGGACTGAAACCGAGTCAAAGCCAGTTTCGCGCGTCCAGCTCTTGCTCTCAAGAACTCCATTATCGCCGCTATTTTCAGGATAAACATAGCTCTCGGCGTAGACCCACCATGCGCCATCACGTTGACCATGATTGGACACCCAGCGCTCAATCCGGTCGGCACTCCCGAGCTGGCCGTCGCCATCAAGATCCGTTCCTTTTTCGGTCAGTCGGCCCATGAGATCATAAACATAAAGGACGGGCGCCAGGCCGCCGGTCTGAACTTTCGCGCGCTGACCCTTGTCATTGTAAGTATAAACCTCCGCGAAGGGAGCACCGACCGACGCCGGAGTCGCCTGCTGCTTTTGCATGACCCGGCCGAGGCCGTCCGTCCACGTCTTGGTCCAGCGCGGGCTGTTATTCGAGCCCTCAAACTTCGTTTCGAGCAAACGGTTTCCGTCAAGGCTGTAGCTGTAATAGCAGGACACCACCGCGCTGCCGGTTTTTGATTGCGGTGATCCGTCCCGATTCGTCGCGGTGATGACCGTCGTGCCGTCAGGCAGCGTCTGGGTCACCGATTGGATCTGGCCGTTCTGCAAGGCGTAGCTGAACGAGGTCGTCTGGCCGAGTTCGGTCTGGGTGATTAGCCGGCCTGAAAAATCATAACCATAGGTGGAAACGTACTGCTCGGCATTGTCGTCGCCCACCTGCTTTTCAGTGATGCGGCCATCGCTGTCGTAAGTGAACCTGGTCCGTTTCGAAGGCAGTCCGCCGGCATTGTCAGCCGACGCTGGAATGGCCAGCTGCAATGACTGCTGCACCCGCCCAAGGGAATCATAGGTATATTGGGTGATGACCCCGCGCTCATCTTTTTCGTATTGTTTGCGGCCGATGGCGTTGCCGCTGTTGGTGAAAACGATGGCTCCATAGGTCACACTGCCGTTGTTCACATCCGTGTATTCCGCTTCGTAAAGGGCCCCCGTGCTGGCTTGGCGGCGGATGACGTGCCCGGCCATGTCGTAACTGATGTTTTCCCATTCGAGCTGGTTCCAGCCGCTGCCATCGTAAAACCATTTTTCGGTCCGGACCAAAAAGCCGCGTTCGTCCCGAATGGCCACGTCGCGTGTGGACACGTTGGCGACCAAGGCGATGGCATCGATCGTCTGGCTGCAACCACTTAGGGTGGTCAGCCCCGCTCCGACCGACGTGCCGTTCACCACCGTGGCGCGAAATGCATTGCCATTGGGATCAGTGGTGAAAGTGCCGTTGCTGAAAGTACCGCGTTCATAGGCATAGCATTGCTTGGAGCCATCGGCTGCCTGGATCGAATAAGGCTGATTGCGATACCATGGATCGACGCCAGCCCCCTGATAGACCTTGGCCGTACGGGTAATAATTTGCGTAGGGTTGTCGGTCGCAGAGTCGGATGAGACCGCCTGCCAGACCGGCTGGCCATTGGCCGCCGGCTGGGCGGAATAGGCATAGGTACTGACTGCCATCTGCGTGCCGTCGACCCAGTTTTCCACCCGTGACGGCACCCGATACGCCCCGTCCCAGTCGGGCGCATAGTCGATCGTCTGCACGCGATAACCACCGGCAGTGGTGGCCGGGAGGGCGGCTGGTCGTGACGTATCGCCAAAAGGAGTTACGATCTCGCTCGTGAGGCCAATTCGGTTCTGGTCGGCATAATAGCCAAACTGCGTCCATGAACGATCGGGGCGCTCCTCATAAAAAGCGCGACCGGGATAGCGATCCGCATTGGGATCGAAGTTAAACACGTCGTAATATTTTCGATGGGTCGTGTAGCCGAGCGTGCCATTGGCAAAGTCAGGATGGAGTGCATCCAGATTTGGCGCGTTATTGACTAAATCGAAGACGGTTTCATAAGTGCTGGTGAAATCCGGTGTGGTGTACGGATTATTTGGATCGTCAGTGTGGGTGTAACTCCCCCCGCCATAACGGCCGACCAGTTTCATCGAACTGTCCGACTGGCTGGCCTGAAAAAAGTCCCCATTGAAATTGCCTGTGGCAGGGAACATCGAATTATACGATACCCCCGTCTCATCATGGCTACCGTTGAAGCCATTGACGTGCAGCGTGCTCCGCGGCGCCAGCACACTGTATGATTCAGGCACCAGATCGGTCACATAGTGATTATAGGGGTAATCTATGCACCTTTGCACATAACCTATTATTACATCACAATATTGATCCGTGCACGTCCCGGGAATTGTTACATCGCAATAAGTAGGCGTACATTCCTCCTCATAATTATCGACTGTCTCTTCATCACAGACCTCTTCGGTCCCCACCTGTTGCTGTTTCCCACTAACGCATTCATATATTGGGTTGGTCCAACAGACCTTGCTCGTAATCGGATGGTTTACCAGCTCACAGTCTTCGCCGCATTCCTCCGTCGTGGTTTCATCTGGAGTACACACTACGCCACAGTATTCTTCTTCGGTAATGGGCTGGCTTGGATCATCGCCGCACACAGTCACCGTGTCCGTTTCCAAATGGCTTTCTTCCACCTCCACACTTATGTTATCATAAGTCGGCTCGTTGACCATACTGGCCTCCTGGGTGGTGCTGCCCTCGGTCCGGGTGATATAGCACTGCCAGTTCGCGTCGTTCTCCCCACCCGTCGTGATCACGTAGGCGACATAAGGAGTCCCACTGGCCTGATAACCGCCATTGCCGTCGGGCGTCGCAGCCGAGGCGGGGAAAAATTGCACCGTATTCTGGGATTCATCATTCCCATGGATGATGTTCACGAAGGCCTGGGGCGTCAGAATCTGCCGAATCCGCCGGTTGGCCTGCCCGACTACGGAGGTGAAATCCTCGAAGACGACTTTTACCTGATCGCTTGTCGGATAACAATAAAACGGCGCAGAGATCCGGCCCGGAAGATCCAGCCGGTATTGGCTTCGATCGAGGCCGTTGAGCTGATAAGAGTAGAGCAGAAAATATGAGCCCAAGGCATCGCTCGCGCCAAAATGTTCGATGGGATCAAAATCAAGGAATCCGGCAGATTGGCCGTTGGGCAGAAAGCCCAGGCCGATGCGCAGATTGGTCTGACCAGGCGTAATATCGCCAGCCTGTCCCGCCATGACACCGGTTTCGCCCTTCGGTCTAACGATGAACAAAAGCGCCGATGTCGAAATGTCGCTCTCCAGGACCGATTCCTCGACAAAATAGCCCTTGGTCTGATCATAAAAATAAACGTCATAGCCAGACGGAGCCTGGACATGAAACCGGAAGCTGCTCGCATTGCTTCCGCTGATATCGTGATACGAAATTGCCTGGTCGGTGGTGATCGGCAGCCACTGGGTACCCCCATCACTCACCCATTGTCCGCCAGCGCTAGCTTGAGCATTCATGGCAATGCTCGTGTTCTGGGTGCTCGTTCCCTCTTTATGCCAATAAATCTCCGACGCGGCATTGAAGCCGATGCTTCCACCATTGATGGACTTGGCTTCAGCCCAGACATAGACCCCGACATTCGACGGATATTCCACGCTCCCCGGACTTCCAGCAAGGGGTTGAGCAAAAGCACTCGCCGGATCCGTTGGATCATCCGCCGCCAGTCGGGCTGCCGCCAGCCCCAAGACAAGAGTCGTGAGCAGCAAGCCGCTGGCAAAGTTCAATTTGCGATCAGTTTGATGGTAAAACAGTTTCATATGGCCTGCGTGAAAATCGCGTTAGCGCACCGGTGAAAACAAGGCGAACCCGACTGACAGAGCGTCTTGTTTCTGGGGATCGGTCCCCTGGAGGTATTCCTGAAGATTGGTGACACCGTCGCCATCGGGATCGAGATTGCGCTGGTCAATCGAGAGGCTGAGGCCGTGGGCGGTCTCCCAAGCATCGTCGATGCCATCGTTGTTGACGTCGGCAAAGAGCGGGTTTTGCGGGCCGGCGAAGATATCGTCGAGACCGGTGGCAGTGGCAGCGTCGCCAGTGACCGCAAAGCTGGAAAGATAGGTGCTGGTGCTGTCGCGAAAGTTAAGGTCGGCCGCGACCATGATGCCGTTGGCATAAAGGTCCCAAGTCTGGTGCGTGTAATCAAGGCGCGCAGTCAGGCGGATCCAGTTTTGCGACTGATAGTCGGCAAGCAATGGCGCGATAAAGGGAGTGGACTGCCAGGCGCCTCCGCCGGAACCGTTGCCGTTGAAGGCCTGGAGCGTGCCCTGGCTGCCATTGAGGACAAAGGCAAAGCGCGCACTGCCGACGTCGAAGGTGGTAGCGGTGTTGATATCGGTTTCCGCCACGGGCTTGGCATAGAAATCGACGAATATGATGCTGGCGCCCGAAAGCGGCGCGAAGGTTTGGGCGGCCTGCGCGAGCGTCGAGCCAGGTGCGAGCACGACGGACTGGGTGCCGTGGGAAGCGTCCAGATTGGTGACGGAAGCCGTGCCTTGGGCGATGCTCCAGCCAAGCTGGTGGTCAAGCGAGCCCAAGGAATAACCATCGCTCGCCTCAAAGTCAGTCAGGTAGGGCAGCACCCGGCCAGGCAGCACGGTGATGGCAATCACCGCAGTGCGGGTAGCTGCAGTGTGGGAGGCGTTCCAGGCATAGCCGTCGAAGTAGTAGGTGCCGGCATCGGGTGCCGTCCAGGCATAGCCCTGGCTGGCCGAGGTCCCATTGACACTGGTATAACCCAGGTTGGCGATGAGTCCGCCCGATGAGTTGCACGATTCCAGGCCGATTTCGCTCATGCCATTGCTGCTGCTGCCGGCCACGGTAAAGCTGATGCTTTGCCCGGCTTGAACCGAGGTCGTCGAGGGGGTCACCGTCACGGTCGGCACCACCCCCGGCACGGTGATGGCGATCACTGCGGTGCGGGTAGCTGCAGTGTGGGAGGCGTTCCAGGCATAGCCGTCGAAGTAGTAGGTGCCGGCATCGGGTGCCGTCCACGCAAAGCCGTGGCTGGCCGAGGTCCCACTGACACTTAGGTTACCAAGGTTGGCGGTGACTCCGCCCGATGCAGCGCATGACTCCAGGCCGATTTCGCTGATGCCAATGCTGTTACTGCCAGCCACGGTAAAGCTGATGCTCTGCCCGGCTTGAACCGAGGTCGTCGAGGGGGTTACCGTCACGGTCGGCAGCGTCTCCGGCAGAGTAACTGCTGACGCCTCAAAGGTGGCGCCCGAGGAGGAGAAGCCGGCGTTAAGGGTAATTTGCGTAGTGGCGAAGAACTTGACATTCGCGCCGTTGGTCACGCTGACCGTCCCGCTGGTGGCGACCGTGCTTGGCCCGAGAACGGTCACGTTCTGGCCGGAACCGTAGGTGGTGTTGCTCACCGTGGTCTGCGCGCGGGCCGAAAGGCCGAATGCCAAGACAGCGAGCAGGAAAATCGAAAGCCGGAAGTTCATTCGAAAGGAATTCAGCGTGGCGTTTTCTTGAAGCCGCGAAAGGCTCTCATTTCTGCGAAGTTTCAGTGCGCAGTACGGTGTTTTCCTGCTCCAGCTGATCGATACGTTGCGATTGCTGGTCGAGGCGCGTGGCCTGATCCTGCAGCAATTTCTCCTGCTCGATCTGGTGCAGCGTGAGTTCCTCGATCTTCTGCAGCAGCTTCACCTGCATCTGGGCAAGATCGATGCCCTGCGCCTGAGCCTCCTCCGCGCTCGGAATGCCAGGTAAGTGGCCCTCCTTTTTGATCGAGGCCTCGACTTCATTCAGGGACGCGAGCTTATAGCCCGGCTTGAAGACAAAGTCGGCGTAGGTCGTCGTGGAACTGACAAAGGACGTGGCGTGCACCGAGCCCGCGACGTCCAGCTTGTATATCGGCGAAGTCGTGCCGATGCCGACGTTGCCTCCCGCAGGTTGCAAAAAAAGTGGCGAGTCAGTCATTGGATTCCCGCTTGAATCGGTCGCCTGAATACTAAATTGGGTGAGACTCGGCTGCGTAAAACGAAGTTGGCGATTGAGTCCAGAGTTGCCGCTGAAATAAAAGCCCGTGGGATAAGTATTATCCGAATTTCCAGAGATCAGTCCTGTCCCGCTTGAAATATGCAGCTTCGCTTGAGGATTTGTCGTACCGATGCCGACATTGCCAGCGAAGTAGTTGTTCGCTCCAGAATCGGCGGCATAGATATCGTAGGGCACATTGGTGTGAGTGCCGGTGGTCAGACCGGTCAGATACAGACCGTACTCGTTGGTTACCGTCCCCAAATTGCTCGCTATGACATACAGTCCATAGTCGTTGGTCACCGTGCCCACATTGGACTGCGCAGCATATATCCCATATCGATTGGTGATGAGACCGTTTGCCGTCCCATTGGTCATAAGCATCTCAGACCCGATAGCCGTGTTGACCGTAGAATGCTGTGAGGCATTGTTTCCATTCCCTACGCTCATTGAGATGCCCCACATGTCATTAACTGTGTTGCCAGCTCCGAAGTTTTTAACTTGATAGACTTCTCCCGCCAAAATACCCGAATATCCGCTTCCATAATTGTATAAAGATTCACTTGTCCCAGATACGCTGCTAGAGAATGACGTTGAGTTACTGGCCGGTATCGTGGTGATAAATTGGCGACCTGTGATTTGCTGGCTTGTCGTTGCCGATGGATTAACCAAGAAATAATCGAAATTCGCTGCGGTGACGCCCGACAGAGACGTGACCTCCGAAGACGATTTGAGATTCGCCACATATAAGGTGCTGGGAACACCGGAACCCGGATCATAGCTTGTGGCGGCGGTCGGATTGTTCACATTACTCAGCTCGAGCAGCGCAGCCGGCGTCGACGTGCCGATGCCAACGTTATTGCTGCTGGTCACGACCAAGCCGGTCCCCTGGGCGTGAAGATTGGCGCCCGCCGCCAGCAACGCGGCAAGCAGCATATTACGGAATTGGCAGGGTCTTTTCAGCATATTCATTTGATCAATTTTTCACGAAGTTCCACATTCTCTTTTTGCAATTGCTCAATGTCTTTCGATTGCTCGTTCAGACGCTTTTCCTGCTCGATTTGATGAAGCGTGAGCTCCTCAATCTTCTGCAGCAGCTGTACCTGCATCTGAGTGAGATCGATGCCATGCGCCTTCGCCTCATCCTCGCTGGGGATGCCGGGCAGATGGCCGGCCTTTTTGATCGAGGCCTCAACGTCGCTCAGAGGGGGAAGCCGGTAGCCGGGCTTGAACACAAAGTCGGCATAAGTCTGAGTCGCGCTGACGAAGGATGTCGCGTGCACCTGGCCGGCGACATCCAGCGCGTAGGCGGGCGTGGCTGTACCGATACCGACGTTGCCGGCGAAATAGTTGTACGCCCCGGAATCCGCAACATAAACGTCGTAAGGCATATTGGTGTGGACACCTGCGGCAATTCCACTAATATATAGGCCGTAATCATTTGCCACTGTTCCTCTGTTTACATTGGTTAACGCAATATACACTCCGTACCGATTGGAGATGTTGCCCATGGTGGCATTTCGGAGGAAGACATAAGATCCATAATCATTGGTGACAGTCCCGCTATTGTTGGCGACAATATACTGCCCGTATAAATTAGGCACATTGGCGGGGTTAGTATTATTAGCCCATGCGGACAGCCCCGTTACAGTGCTGGGTCCACTTACGGCATTAGATACGGTATCGCTCATCCCAGTCAATGTGCCAGTAAACCCGCTTCCGTAATTGCTTACCGAATTAGATATTCCTGTCACGTTGCTGCTAAATGAGACCGTATTACTCTGGGGTATCGTCGTAACGAACGCCGTGTTGATTGCCGAATCATTCGTTATTCCAGATGGATTTAATGCCAAATAGCTAAAATTTGATACGTCGGCGATATTGAATTCGTTCGATGGCGTAAAAGTAGAAAAAGACTTTAGATTTGATACATAGTATGTGATCGGTGTGCCGTTGCCAGGGTCATAACTCGTGGGAACCGTCGGATTGTTCGGATTGCTGATGTCGAGCATGGCGGCAGGGGTGGAAGTACCGATGCCAACCGTGTTATTACTCGATACCACCAAGCCAGTGCCCTGGGCATAGAGCTGCGCGGCTGTGACGGCTAAGGCCGCACAAAACAGAAGTTCGTTTTTCATGAAGCTGGGCGGGAATGCTGGAGAAGCAGGACGGCAGAAAGCAAATACGGAAATCCCCTAGCAGCGATTTTTTACCCAGCTGTAATATCCCCTTGTTCCGGCTGATCCGCCCGCCCGCGTTGCGCAGTTGCCAACTCGCCTGACCCGGTCGAGATTCGTTCCTTTCATGAGCGACCTCGACGAGCTTTACCAGCAGGTCATCCTCGACCACAACCGCCGTCCGCGAAACCGCGGCAAACTACCCACAGCCAACCGCGTGGCCCATGGCGACAACCCGACCTGCGGCGACCAGTGCAGCGTTTTCCTGCGGCTCGACGGCGACCGCATCGCCGAACTCGCATTCGAGGGCGACGGCTGCGCCATCTCGCAGGCCAGCGCCTCGGTCATGACCACTCGCCTCAAGGGCAAGACCGCCGCCGAGGCCCGCGCGATCTTCGATGATTTCCATCGCATCATCACCACCGGCCAGGCGCCGGACGAGTTCAGCGACCTCGCCGCGTTCGCCGGCGTGCATGCCTATCCGGCGCGCATCAAGTGCGCCACGCTGGCCTGGCATGCCGCGCTCGACGCGCTCAAACAGGAGCCTCCGCCCGTGGCCTGAGCCCGGCCGCATAAATTTCATGTCAACCTGGACCGACCTTCGCGCGCAGTTTCCCGCCCTGCACCAGACCGTGCAGGGCGGCAAGCCGCTCATCTATCTCGACAACGCCGCCACCACGCACAAACCGCGCGCCGTGCTCGACGCCCTCGCGCATTTCTATGAGTGCGACAACGCCAACGTCCATCGCGGGCTGCACGCGCTCTCCATGCGCGCGACCGACGCCTACGAGGCTGCGCGCGCGCGGGTGGCGAAGTTCATCCACGCCACCTCGCCCGCTGAAATCATCTTCACGCGCGGCACGACGGAATCGATCAACCTCGTGGCCGCGAGCTGGGGCGGCACCAACCTGAAAAAGGGCGACGTCATCCTCCTCACCGAGATGGAGCATCACTCCAACCTCGTGCCGTGGCAGCTCGTTGCGCAGCGCACCGGCGCCACACTCCGCTTCGTGCCCGTGACCGGCGACGACGGTCTCCTCGATCTTTCGCAGCTCGACCGCCTGCTCACGCCCGAGGTGAAACTTTTCGCCTTCACCCACGTTTCGAATACGCTCGGCACGATCAATCCCGTCGCGGAACTCTGCGCACGTGCGAAAAAAGCCAGCGTCGTCACCCTGGTGGATGCCGCGCAGTCCGCCGGCCACCTGCCGCTCAACGTGCAGACGATGGGCTGCGACTTCCTCGCCTTCAGCGGACACAAAATGGCCGGTCCCACCGGCATCGGGGTGCTCTATGGCCGCCGGGCGCTGCTCGAAAGCATGCCGCCCTGGCAGGGCGGCGGCGGCATGATCGCGTCGGCCGACTTTCTGGAGAGTCGCTGGAAACCGCCCCCCGAGCGCTTCGAGGCCGGCACACCGAATGTCGCCGACGCCGTCAGCCTCGCCGTCGCGTGTGACTTTCTCGACTCGCTCGACTGTGCCGCCATCGCGAAGCACGACGGCGAACTCGCCCAACTGGCCTATGAAAAATTGAGCGAACTGCCGGGCATCCGCCTGCTCGGCCCGCGGAAGGGGCGCGGCGGCCTCGTCAGCTTCGCACTGCCCGGCGTGCATGCCCACGACATTGTGACATTCGCCGACCAGGATGGCATCGCGCTGCGCGGCGGCCATCACTGCAACCAGCCGCTCATGCGAAAACTCGGCCTCACCGGCACCACGCGCGCGAGCTTCTATGTTTACAACACACCCGGGGAAGTCGATGCGCTCGCGGCCAGCCTGCACCGCATCGTGAAATTCTTCGCGGGCTGACGGCCCCTCCCGATTTTTAACGCGGAGATTTCGAGGCACAGAGAATTAAAGCCATTCATTTCCTGGTTTTCTGGCTTCTGAATTAAAAAATTCACTCCTGCATCCATCATCCAAATGGAACCTGCTCCAGCGCAGATTGGTGGCTGACTAAGTCGTTCTACAGAATCAGCCGCCAAATAAGGCCGAGCACGCCGCCCGCGAGCACAACGGGGATGATGCCGACTTTATAGCGATACAAGGCCACGAACGCCATCAGCGTCACGCCAAGCGCAAACCAATCGACCGGCGCGTTTTTGGGCAGAATCACCTGCCACGAGGACCACACAGCCAGGTTGAGAATCACTCCCATCACCGCGGCCGTCACGGCCGTGAGCGCGGCATTGAGCCTGGTCTGTCCGCGCAGACGTTCGATATAGGGCGCACCGAGAAAAATCCAGATGAAGCACGGCACGAAGGTTACCCAAGTGGTCAGGGCCGCACCGAGCGTCGCGGCCAGAAGCGGCGGCAGCGCACCGGGATGGTTCCAGCCGCCGAGAAAGCCCACGAATTGCAGCACCATGATGAGCGGACCGGGGGTCGTCTCGGCCAGGCCGAGGCCGTCGAGCATTTGCGATGCGCCCAGCCAGGAAAATTTTCCCACGGCCTGCTGCGCCACATAGGGCAGCACCGCATAGGCGCCGCCAAACGTGACCACCGCCGCCTTGCTGAAAAAAATTCCTTCGCTCGCCAGCACCCCACCCCACCCCTGCCACAGGCCAACCGCCAGGATTGGCGCAAACCAGAGCAACCCGCCCACCCCCACGATGCGCAACGAATGACCCCAAAGTGAACGCGTCCCCAGGCTGCGCCCAAAAGCGCCCGTGTCGGGCGCCGCCGGCCGGCCACTGCCCAAAAAATGCGGAAAAAACCTTTCACCCAAAAAGCCCAGCAAACCTGCGCCGAGGACGATGGCCGGAAACGGCGCGTGCAGAAAAAAAATCGCGGCAAACGCCGCCGCCGCCACCGCCCAATGGGCGGGCGTTTTCAATGCCTGGGAGCCAATACGCAGCATCGCCGCC
>DATHNW010000035.1:0-33902 GCA_035485575.1 Opitutaceae bacterium
CATGATCATGGCGGGCCTCGAGTTCACGCGGCCGGGCGAGTCGCTGGAAAGGCGCATTCCCTTCAAGAATGTTTATTTCACAGGCATCATCCGCGACCAGCAGGGCCGGAAGATGTCGAAATCGCTCGGCAACTCGCCCGATCCGCTCGACCTGATCGAGAAATACGGCGCCGACGGCCTGCGCTTTGGCATCATCTCGATCGCGCCGCAGGGCCAGGACATCCGCTTCCAGGAAGACCGGATCGAATCCGGAAAAAATTTCTGCAACAAGCTCTGGAACGCCTGCCGTTTCCGGCAGATGAACGGCGAGGCGGGCGACAACGCCACGCCCGCCGCCATCGTCGCGCGCATCGACCCCGCGAAGTTCGACGCCGATGACCACGCCATTCTCGACCGCCTGATGGCGATCACGCGCGAGGTCGAGCGCTGCTTCCGCGAGTTTGAGTTCAGCGCCGCGGTGCAGGCGCTCTACGGATTTTTCTGGAACGACTTCTGCGACTGGTACGTGGAAGTTTCGAAATCGAAGCTCCAGTCCGCCGACACGAAGGCGAACTGCCTCGCGATCCAGGATCTCGTCCTGCGCCAAACCCTGCTCCTGCTGCACCCGTTCATTCCCTTCATCACCGAAGAACTGTGGCTGCTTCTCGGCTATGGCAGTGTGAACACCTTCCTCATGCGCGATGCGCGCGTGGAAGATTCCTCGCAGCTCGCCATCGCGCTTGATTCGCGGGGCGTGCAGCTCGACCACGCGCAGATCGCCGCGATCGATGGCGTCAAGATCTTCGTTTCCCAGGCCCGGGCGCTGAAGGCCGAGCACAACCTCGCCAGCAAGCGCGATGTGCGTTTCCTCGTGAAGACGGGCGACGCAGGGTGGGCGACGCTCGAGTCCAACCTCGCCAAACTCATGCGCATGGCGGGCGCCGCGGAAATCATCCGCAAAGATAACGTCGAGGGCGCGCCGGCCGTTGTCACTCCGCTCGGCACGCTTTACCTCGACCTGGCGAGCGCGGTCGATGCCGGCGCGGAAAAAATCCGCCTCGCGAAGGAACTCGACGCACTGGCGAAGCACATCGCGGGCACGGAGGCGCGCCTCGCGAACCAGGCGTTTGTCAGCAAGGCTCCGCCCGCCGTTCTCGACGGCGCGAAGAAACAGCTGGCCGAACAGCAGGCGAAGCGAATCGAGCTGGAGCGCTTGCTGAAGGCGCTGGGCTGAGCTTCGTTTGGCCATGGCCAATCCTCCCCGCATTCTCGCCTTTTCCGGCAGCGCCCGACGCGAGTCGCTCAATAAAAAATTCCTCGCCGCCGCGGTGTCCGCAGTGCGCGAGGCGGGCGGCGAGATTACGCTGATCGATCTCAATGATTATGTGCTGCCGCTGTACCACGGGGATCTGGAGGCCGCGCAGGGCTTGCCGGAAAACGCGCAAAAACTGATCGATCTCACGGTCAAACACGACGCGCTGCTCATCGGCTCGCCGGAATACAACAAATCCATCACGCCGCTGCTCAAGAACACGCTCGACTGGATGACCCGCGCCGAGATCGACCCATTCGAAGGCAAGGTCGCGGCCGTCGTTTCGGCTTCGCCGGGCATCCTGGGCGCCACGCATTCCCAGCAACTTGTGCGTCAGTTACTGCTCAATCTCGGCTGCTCGGTCGTGCCAGCGTTTTGTGTGCTGCCGCGAGCCCATGAAGCTTTTGACGAACAGGGCCGGCTCAAGGATGCGAAGACCCAGAAAAATGTACAGGTTTTGGCGGCCGAATTGATACGGCTGGCTAATCATTTAAGTAATTAATAATCAATTTGTTTTGATTGAAATGGCACAAGAAGCCCGGGGTGGTTGCTTGACTTAATCTTTAGTTAGGACATGTCCTATTAGTTCTTCATGACGACATCCGCTCCCGTTGCGCCGGTTTCCCGTGACCTCGAGCAGGCCACGGCTGAGGAGCGCGTACGCTGGGCGATCGAGACTTTCGGCGATGGCCTCGTCATGACGACGAGCTTCGGCATCCAGTCGGCGGTGATGTTGCACCTGGTTACGCGCATCGCGCCGCAAATCCCGGTCATCTTCATCGACACGGGTTATCTGTTTCCCGAGACCTACCGTTTTGCGCGCGATCTGACCGAACGGCTGCAGCTCAACCTGAAGAAATTCGTCCCCGCCATGACCGCGGCCGAGCAGGAGGCGCTTCATGGCAAGCTTTGGGAGCAGGGCCTCGACGGGCTCAAGCGCTACAATTTCATCAACAAGGTCGAGCCGATGGAGCGCGCCGTGCGCGAGCTGGGCGCGACCGCGTGGCTGGCGGGCCTGCGCCGCACGCAGGCGAGCACGCGCGAAGCGCTGCGTGTTGTCCAAAACCAGAACAAGATCACCAAGGTCCACCCCATCATCGATTGGGACGACCGCCGGGTGTACCGCTATCTGACCGACCACAAGCTGCCTTATCATCCGCTCTGGGACCAGGGCTATGTCTCGGTCGGCGACTGGCACAGCACGAGCAAGCTCCTGGACGGAATGAGCGAGGAGGATACGCGTTTCGGCGGCCTCAAGCGCGAGTGCGGCCTGCATGAGCCGAGCGGCAAGGCGGATTTTCAGATCTGACTGGCACCGTCTGCTACGGAATCTCCCTTTCACCGCACGACGCGATAGCGCAGCAGCAGCGTGCCGGCGGCGTTGAGCTTTTCCGATGATTGCAACTCGAGCTGCACGTTGGCTTGGGTTGCGAGCAGCGGCGTGCCGCCGCCGAACAGCACCGGCTCGACCGTAAGCCAGGCCTCGTCGATCAGTCCCGCGGCAAAGAACAGGCTGTGCACCTGCGCGCCGCCGAGCACTGCGCAGCGCGCAAAACCGCGTGCGCGCAGGCTGGCGAGTAGCGGCTCGGGTGCCTCGCTCGTAAACTCGAGCGTGCCCGGCCGGGTGTCCGCGGCATGGCGCTCCGGCGTGCGTGTGAGGATCATGCGCAGGCGCTGTATGATGAGGCTGCTCTGGTATAGATCGCGCGACAGGCGGTAGGTCACGCCGCCCGTCACGCTGCAGTCAAAGCCCGCCAGCACCCGGCGGAAGTAGGCCTTGTCTTCCGGCGAGGTGAAACCGCTGCCGGGCGTATCCTGGCGCGTGATGAAGCCGTCGAGTGATTGCGCGGCCAGCAAAGTCACATGCATAAGGCGGTCGAGCATAGCTTCCCGCCCGGCCGCGATACAAGCGCCAAGACTTGCGCGCTGCGCATCAAGCGTTACGGTGACATCTTTTTATTATGAAGAAAGCTCTCATCACCGGTATCACCGGCCAGGACGGCTCTTATCTGGCCGAGCTACTGCTCGAAAAAGGCTACGAGGTGCACGGTGTCATCCGCCGCGCCTCGACGTTCAACACCAGCCGGATCGACCACCTCTACTGTGACCCGCACATCAACGGTGTGCGCCTCTTTTTGCACTACGGCGATCTCGCCGACTCGGTGCAGATGGTGAAGCTGCTCTACCAGCTTCAGCCGGACGAAGTCTACAATCTTGGCGCGCAGTCGCATGTCCGCGTGTCGTTTGACATCCCCGAATACACGGGTGATGTGGACGGCCTCGGCGCGCAGCGCATCCTCGAGGCGATCCGCGAGGCGGGCCTGGTGCAGAAAGTGCGCTATTACCAGGCCTCGTCCTCCGAAATGTTTGGCAAGGTGCAGGAGGTTCCGCAGACGGAAAAAACCCCTTTCTGGCCGCGTTCGCCCTACGGCTGTGCCAAGGTTTACGCCTACTGGCTCACGGTGAACTATCGCGAGAGCTATAACCTGCACGCCAGCAACGGCATTTTGTTCAACCACGAGTCGCCACGCCGCGGCGAGACGTTCGTCACGCGCAAAATCACCCGGGCTGCCACCCGCATCAAGGCGGGGCTGCAGGACTCGCTTTACCTCGGCAACATCGACGCGAAGCGCGACTGGGGCTATGCCAAGGAATACGTCGAGATGATGTGGCTCATGCTCCAGCAGGACAAGCCCGACGACTATGTGGTGGCGACGAACGAGACGCACAGTGTGCGCGAATTCTGCGAGGAGACATTCGGCCTGCTTGGCCTGGACTGGCAGAAATATGTGAAGTACGACGAACGCTACGAGCGGCCGGCCGAGGTCGACCTGCTCATCGGCGATCCCGCCAAGGCCGAAAAGCAGCTCGGTTGGAAGCCGAAGGTGCGCTTCAAGGAGCTGGTGAAAATCATGGTTGATCACGACCTCGAACTCGCGAGGCGCGAAGCGCAGATCGCGAAACTGCCGAAACTTTGATGAAGCTCTTCATCGCAGGGCACAACGGCATGGTCGGCGCCGCGCTCGTGCGGCACTTCTCGCGCGAGCCGGGCGTTACGCTGCTGCTGCGCTCCCGCCGGGAACTCGACCTGACCAGCCAGGCGGCGGTCGGGGCCTTCTATGCCGCTGAGAAACCGGATGCCGCCATCATCGCCGCGGCGAAGGTTGGCGGCATCCACGCCAACAACACGTATCCGGCGGAATTCCTTTACGACAACCTCGCCATTGCGACCAACTGCATCCACGCCGCCCATCAGGCCGGCGTGAAACGCCTGCTTTTCCTCGGCAGCTCTTGCATCTATCCCAAGCACGCGCCGCAACCGATGCCCGAGGACTGCCTGCTCACCGGGCCGCTTGAGCCCACGAACGAGGCCTATGCCATCGCCAAGATCACCGGATTAAAGCTCTGCCAGTATCACCGAAAACAATACGGTGTGCTTTTTCACTCGGCCATGCCGACCAACCTTTACGGCCCGGGCGACAACTACCATCTCCAGAATTCGCACGTGCTGCCCGCGCTCATTCGGAAATTCCACGAGGCGAAGGAGGCCGGACAGGCGGAGGTCGTCGCTTGGGGTACGGGGGCTCCGAAGCGTGAATTTTTGCATGTGGACGATCTCGCCGATGCCTGTGCGTTCCTGTTCCGCCTCGAAAACCCGCCCGACTGGATCAATGTCGGCACCGGCACCGACGTGACCATCCGGGAGCTCACCGAAATCGTCGCGGCCGTCACCGGGTTCAAGGGCCGGATCGTCTGGGATGCAACCAAGCCCGACGGCACGCCGCGCAAGCTCATGGACGTGGCGAAGCTCACCGCGCTCGGCTGGCGCGCCCGCATCGGCCTGCGCGAGGGCGTCGAAAAAACCTACGCGGGGTTTCTCGCCGAAAAGGCCGCCGGCACCTTGCGCGCCTAGGCCGGCCCGATCATGAGCGACGACATCATCGAACTCGAGCCCGGGGATGACCTGGGCGAGAAAAAATCCTTCTGGGACCACCTCAACGACCTGCGCAAGGTCATCGTACGCTCGGCCATCGCGATCGGCCTCGCCTTGGTCGTCTGCCTGCTGCTCGTCAGCAAACTGGTGGACTTGCTCGAGTATCCGCTGCGGCACATGGACATCTTCGACAAGCCGCAGCCGACCGTGACCTTCCGGCTCGGCGCGACGCAGTTCGGGCCTTATACTGTCTCGCGCGACCAGTTCGCCGCGCTGCCGCCGGGCGCCGCGCCGCATGTCGTCTTTCAGGTCGGCACCGCCCAGGTCGGCGGGGAGCAGGTCGTCACGCTGAAGGCACTCCCTGGCGTCGAGGGTGGCGGCAGCCTGCACGTGCAGCTGCACAACCTCAGTCCGGCGGAGGGGTTTCTCGTGGCCTTTCATGTCGCGCTTTACGGCGCGCTGGTGCTGTCTGCACCGTTCTGGATTTTTTTTGTCGGACAGTTTCTTCTGCCGGCCTTGAAGATGAACGAGCGGCGCATGCTCTTCGCCTGGCTGGGGTGGGGCACGTTTCTTTTTCTTCTCGGCGTACTCATGACGTATTTTTTCCTGCTGCCCATCGCACTGCGCGCCTCGATGGAATATTCCAGCCTGCTCGGCTTCGACGCCACCTTCTGGCGGGCCGACGAATACATCGGTTTTGTCTGCAAGTTTCTGATCGGCATGGGACTGGGCTTCCAGTTCCCGCTGGTCGTGCTGCTCCTCGTGAAGCTCGGCGTTCTCACCCACCGGCAGCTCGCGCATTACCGCCGTCATGTCATCGTGCTCTCGCTTATCCTCGGCGCGGTGCTGACCACGCCGGAGGTCATCACGCAGATCTCGATGGCCGTGCCGCTCTACCTGCTCTACGAAATCTGCATCTGGATTGCGTGGTACTGGGAGTGGAAGGCCCGCCGGGCCGGCCGGCTCGCCGCGCCCTGAGCGGCGGATTTTCCCCTTGCGCCGGCCGCGCCTCTCTGCGGCCATCTTCTTTCCGAATTTTCCGCGTCCCGCCTCCACCTCCCATGATCTCTCCCGAGACTTTTTCCCACATCGAAAACATCAAGAAACGCGCCGGCCATTTATGGAGGTTTCTTTGACGGCGAACAAAAACTGCGTGAAATTGATGCGCTCGAGGCCGAGATGGCCGCGCCAGGCTTCTGGGACAACAACGAGCGTGCACAAAAGCACATCGCCAAGCTCAATGGCCTGAAGCGCACCATCCTCCCGGTCGGCGATTTTCAGAAAAAAGTCGCCGATGCCGGCGTGATGGTCGAGCTGGTCGAATCCGCCTCGCCGGCCGAGCAGGAGACCTACGCCCGGGAACTCGACGCCACGGTCACGGCCCTGGTCACCGAGCTGGATCAGCTCGAAATCGCATCCTTTCTCAACGGACAGTTCGACCGGAACAACGCCATTCTCAGCATCCAGGCCGGCGCCGGCGGCACCGAGTCGTGCGACTGGGCCGACATCCTCTTCCGCATGTACAACCGCTGGGCCGAGCGCCGCGGCTTCGAGGTCGAGGTGCAGGACGTGCAGGCCGGCGACCAGGCCGGTATCACGAAGGCCACCATGCTTATCAAGGGTGAAAACGCCTACGGCTATGCCAAGGCCGAGCGCGGCGTGCACCGCCTCGTCCGCATCAGCCCGTTCGATTCGAACAAGCGCCGTCATACCTCCTTCTGCGCCGTCGATGTCATCGCCGAGATCAACGAGGACATCAACATTGAGATTCCCGAGACCGAAATCCGTGTGGACGTCTACCGCTCCTCCGGCAAGGGCGGCCAGGGCGTGAACACCACGGACTCGGCCGTCCGTGTCACGCATTTGCCCACCGGCCTCGTGGTCGTGTGCCAGAACGAACGCTCGCAGATCAAGAACCGCGCCAGCGCCATGAGCGTCCTCAAGGCCCGCCTCTATGAGCGCAGGCTCGACGAGCAGCGCAGCGAGATGGAAAGATTCTACGGCGAGAAGGGCGAAATCGGCTGGGGCTCGCAAATCCGCAGTTACGTGCTGCAGCCCTACCAGATGGTCAAGGACCTGCGCACCGGCATGAGCACGAGCGACACGCAGGGTGTGCTCGACGGCGACCTCGACCGCTTCGTCTATGCATGGCTCCGCGCCGGCCAGCCGCGCCACCGCAATAAGGATATCCAGATGGACGAGTAAAAGTAGAAGCTGGAAGCCGGCGATCAGTTTGTCCGTGGCTGGCTTGCGCTTTTCGGGCTGCTGGCCTCTGTCTTCTAACCTCTGGCTTTTCCACTGCCTTCCATGAGCCTCTCCTACGAAACCATCCAGGCCGCGCTCGGTGCCCAGTCGCTTTTCGAGGACAAGACCTGGCAGCTTTCGCCCGACGCCTGGCCGCTCACGCCTGATCAGGTTGCGCAGCTCGAGGCCATCGGCGCAGCCTGCCTGGAATATCACCAGGCGCTGGAGACGCTCTATTTCCGCTCCGTTGCGGGCAAAAATCTTCTTCGCAACAAGCCGCTTCTCGCGCCCTGGGTGGCCGACTATCTCGACCGCGGTAAACCGGCCGAACTCATCGCGCATGCGCGCGATGCCAAGAACCGCGGCATCTTTCCTCCCGTCATGCGGCCCGACCTGCTGCTGACCGACGATGGCTTCGCGCTTACCGAGCTCGACTCGGTTCCCGGCGGCATCGGCCTCACCGCCTTTCTCAACCGGCTTTACGATGGCAGTGGGAAAATTCTCGGTGCGGGCGATGCGATGATCGCTGGCTTTTATGCGTCGCTTGCCGCGTTGCGCCCGGCCGAGCGCAACCCGCTCATCGCGCTGGTCGTCAGCGACGAGGCGGCGACCTACCGGCCGGAGATGCAATGGCTTGCGCACGAACTGCAGCTGCAGGGCAAGCGCGTCTTCTGCCTGCGGCCCGAGGATCTTTTTCCGCTCGGCGGCGCGCTCTTTTTCGATGTCGAGGGCAACCCGGAGAGAATCGACATCATCTACCGCTTCTTCGAGCTCTTCGACCTGGCCAACATCCGCACGGCGAAATTTTTCTTCGAGGCGTGGCAGAACGGCGAGGTCGCCATCGCGCCGCCCATGCGGCCTTTTCAGGAGGAGAAGCTCGCGCTGGCGCTTTTTCACCATCACCTGCTGCCGGATTTCTGGGCGGAAAATCTCAGCGGCCGTGCGCTCAAGCTCCTGCGCACGCTCATTCCGCGGTCCTGGGTGGTGGATCCCGCGCCGCTTCCGCCGGGCGCCGTGCTCGATGGCCCGCATGCGGGTGGCCGCGCGCTCAACGACTGGCGCGATCTCGCCGGCGCTTCGCAGAAGGAACGCGATCTCATTCTCAAGATCAGCGGCTTTCACGAGACGGCATGGGGGGCGCGCAGCGTTCTTCTCGGCAGCGACTGCTCGCGCGAGGAATGGCAGCAGGGCGTGGAGCGCGCCATCGCGCTCGCGCCGGCCAATTTGTATGTGCTGCAAGAATACAGGAAACCGCGCCGCGTGAAGCACCCTCTTTATCGTCCGGATGCAGGCGGCGCGCTTTCACCCCGCGAGGGAAAAGTGGCGCAGAAAATTGCGGAAGCCGACGGCCGCCTGCGGTTGTGCCCGTATTATTTTGTCATCGAAGGAGAGGCGAAGCTCAGCGGTGCCCTTGCCACGTTCTGCCCGCCGGACAAAAAAATCATCCACGGCATGCAGGACGCCGCCCTCCTGCCATGCCGGCTTGTGGATTGACGGACAATCAGTTTTTGCCAGTCTGTCTGACGAGGCAGTGAATGATTTTCTCCGCTCGTTGTTGCCTCACAAAACCATCGCATGAATTATCGAGCATCCCGATTTTGTAGCTTATTGCTTCTGGTTGTAGTGGTTCATCCCGCCGTCTTTGCCGGTGTGATTTGGGAAATCAATGTGAATACCGTCATGACCTCGGCGGGCAGGAAGCTGGAGCATCCCACCCCTGATCACCCCGTCTATTACTACCCGCACGTCGTTGGTTACCAAGAGGTAGGGTCGATAGCTGCCGGCAACAAAATACCGCCTGATGGCCCGCTTAAGCATCAGCTGGCGGAAGCGCTCGCGTCCCAAGGCTATCTTGTCACCCAGGTCAATGGCACAAAGCTGGATCCGCCCCCTTCGCTCCTCTTGGTTTTCAGATGGGGTGATATAAATTCGGTTATATACGATGACGTGGATGATAATGGGGCCAGAACCCACCAACACAGCGAGAGAGCCTACCAGAAGGAAATGCTTTTGGTGGGAGTCCAGGAATCCGATTTGCTGGACGATAGCATGAAGAAAAGAGATCTTCGCGAGTCGGCGGATGAAAATCGCTACTACGTGACCATTGCGGCTTACGACTTTGCTTCCTTTTATACTCAACACAAAACCGTACTATACTGGGTTTCTAGAATGAGCATTCCCAAGCAGGATATGGACCTGGAGCAGGTTACAACCCCTCTGATTAACACGGGGACGCCTTTTCTGGGCCGGGAAACCGGCGAGCCCAAGTTGATCGATCTTCCCAACGGCCCGGAGGGCAAGGTCGAGCTGGCCAAGCCGGAGGTGAAGGGCTACATCGACCCCGCTTCCACCAAGCCGCTGGCGCCGCCGCAGCATTAGCCTTAATTCCCTTTTCCGGTTCTGCCGGCGGTGTGCTACGGCGATGGCGTGCCTTTCGGCGCGCGATTTGAGTTGAAAAAACCGCCGGCCGGTTCCTAGGTATCGCAACCTCGTTTAGGAGAGCCTGGGGCGCCGGGCTGAGACGGTTGCGCGATCCGCGGCCAAATCCTTCGAACCTGAAGCGCTTAACACCGCCGTAGGGAAAACAGGATCCGGCCGCGATGAGCGGTGGAGCTTGCGGCCCGAAGGTGGTGTTGGGCGCAAATCTTCAACGCTCCTCCCATGTCATCGCCCAACGAAGCCACTGCCGCCTCCGGCCACCGTCTCTTTCCCGCGTCGCGCCGCGTTTATGTCACCGGGTCGCGGCCCGACCTGCGCGTGCCCATGCGCGAGATCACCCTCTTGCCCACGCGCCTGCCCAACGGCACCGAAGTCCCTAATGAGCCCGTGCGCGTCTACGATACAGCCGGCTCGTGGGGTGATGCCGAGTTTCACGGCGAGGCCGCGCGTGGGCTGCCGCCTCTCCGCGACACCTGGATTCGCGAGCGTGGCGATGTCGAGGCCGCGACCGGTCGCGCCGTCCAGGCGATGGACGACGGCTACCTTTCGGAAAAGCACCGGGCGCAGGCCGAGGCCGAGGGCCGTCGCAATCCCATCAAGTATTTCGACCGCACGGGCCATCCCATCCTCCGCGCCAAGCCCGGACGTTGCGTCACCCAGCTCCATTATGCACGGCAGGGCACGATCACGCCCGAGATGGAGTTCATCGCCCTGCGCGAAAACACCAAGCTTCAGCGCGCACGTGACTTGCTCGAGATGACCGGCGAAGGCCCGCGCAATTCGCTCTGGCGGCAGCACGCCGGGCAGAGCTTCGGCGCTGCGATTCCGCGCGAAATCACGCCGGAGTTCGTGCGCGACGAGGTTGCCCGCGGCCGCGCCATCATCCCGGCCAACATCAACCACCCCGAACTCGAGCCGATGATCATCGGCCGCAATTTCCTGGTGAAGATCAACACCAACATCGGCAATTCCGCCGTCGCCTCGTCGATCGACGAGGAGGTCGAGAAGATGCGCTGGTCGGTGAAGTGGGGCGGCGACACGCTCATGGACCTTTCCACAGGCAAGAACATCCACCAGACACGCGAGTGGATCCTGCGCAATTGTCCCGTGCCCGTCGGTACTGTGCCGATTTACCAGGCGCTGGAAAAAGCCGGTGGCCGGCCGGAGGAGCTCACGTGGGAGATTTTCCGCGACACCCTCATCGAGCAGGCGGAGCAGGGCGTGGATTATTTCACCATCCATGCCGGCGTGCTGCTGCGCTACATCCCGCTCACGGCGCGCCGCATGACCGGCATCGTCAGCCGCGGCGGCTCGATCCTCGCGAAATGGTGCCTCTCACACCACAAGGAAAATTTCCTCTACACGCACTGGGACGACATTTGCGAAATCATGGCTGCTTACGATGTGTCGTTTTCCATCGGCGACGGCCTGCGTCCGGGTTCCATCGCCGATGCCAACGACGAGGCGCAGTTCGGCGAGCTTAAGACCCAGGGTGAGCTGACGAAGCGTGCCTGGGAGCATGGCGTGCAGGTCATGTGTGAAGGTCCCGGCCACGTGCCCATGCACCTCATTCCGGAAAACATGGAGAAGCAGCTCGACTGGTGCCATGAGGCGCCATTCTACACGCTCGGGCCTCTCACCACCGACATCGCGCCGGGCTACGACCACATCACCAGTGCCATCGGCGCCACGATGATCGGCTGGCACGGCTGCGCGATGCTTTGTTATGTCACGCCGAAGGAGCACCTCGGCCTGCCCGACAGGGATGACGTCCGCGCCGGCGTCATCGCCTACAAGATCGCCGCGCACGCCGCCGACCTCGCCAAGGGCCATCCGGCCGCGCAATACCGCGACAACGCGCTTTCGAAAGCGCGTTTTGAATTCCGCTGGGAAGACCAGTTCAATCTTTCGCTCGATCCCGAGCGCGCCCGCGAATACCACGATGCCACTCTGCCGCAGGAAAGCGCCAAGAGCGCGCATTTCTGCTCCATGTGCGGTCCGCAGTTCTGCTCGATGAAAATAACCGAGGATGTGCGCCGCTATGCCGAGGAGCATGGAATGGGGACCACCCAGGCCATCGAAGCCGCGCTACAGACCAAGGCGGATGAGTTTCGCGAAGCGGGTGGGGAACTTTACATTGACACTGCAAAAAAATGAGCATCGCGACCGAAGCTTCCGTCATTTTTGTCAACGACCGGCCGCGGTCGCTGGCGGCCTCTCCCACGTTGTCAGCGTTGGTGTGTGAACTCGGCCTGGCCGAGCGCAAAGGGGTGGCCATCGCCCTCAATGGCGTTGTTGTGCCTCGCATCGAGTGGCCGGTGCGTGCGCTGGCTGCGGCTGACCGCGTGCTCGTCATTCAGGCAACCCAGGGCGGATGAAACTGGTCGTCATATCGCCCGAACGTGATGATCCGCGAGAAATCGCGGTGATGGGTGCATTGTTCGCCGCCGGACTCGAACGCTATCACGTGCGCAAGCCGCACTGGCCGGCGGCAAAACTGGGAGCGTGGCTGCATGCGCTGCCGGCCGAATGGCATTCGCGTCTCGTGCTGCACTCGCATCATGAATTTGTCGCCGAAAGACGTCTCGGCGGCGACAAGTGCGCCAGCCTTGGCGGCCGCCACTGGCGCGACGACGGCTTGGCGCCGTTCATGCCTCCTGAAGGCGAAGGCCTGACCAGCCGCTCGTGCCATGATCTCGTCGCGCTACGCACTGCGCTCGGGAGTTACGATTCCGTCTTTTTCGGCCCGGTCTTCCCCTCGCTTTCCAAGTCCGGCCATGGCCCGCGCGGTGATTTTTCAGTGGATAAATTATCCATTTTGCTCGCGCAGCGCACCTCGATCGAACGTCGCACCGCCGTGCTGGCGTTGGGTGGTGTCAGGGTGGAACGTTTGTCGCGTTGTCGTGAGCTCGGGTTCGACGGCGTCGCCGTGCTGGGGGCCGTCTGGCAGTCCGATGATCCCGCGCGTGCGTTTGCCGGCCTTCAAGAAGCACTCTGCTGCCATGTCGCTTGATCCCGCCCAACATTTTCCGCTCATGTGCCTCACGCAGGACGGCCTGGCGCTTTCCCACGCCGAACAGGCGGCGCAATTATGCGCCGCGGGCGCGCGCTGGATTCAACTGCGCATGAAAAACGCCGGGCCTGAGGAATGGCTTGCGACCGCGCGTGAAGTGGTCGCCATCTGCCGGGCGCACGGTGCGCTCTGCCTCATCAACGACAGTGTCGACATCGCCCTGGCCGCGGATGCCGCCGGCGTCCATCTCGGGTCGCTCGATCCCGACTGGAACGAAGCGCGCCGGCGTCTCGGCCCGTACTCCATCCTGGGCGGCACGGTGAACAATGCCGCCGATGCGGATCGTGCGCTCGCCGCCCGCTGCCTTGATTATGTCGGGGTGGGTCCGCTGCGCTTCACCGCCACGAAACAGAAACTCGCGCCGGTGCTTGGCCTTGCAGGCGTGCGCCTGCTGCTGGCCCGGCTTGACGGGTTGCCGGCATGGGTGATTGGCGGAGTGGAAGCGGAGGATTTGCCGGCCTTGCGCGCCGCCGGTGCGGCGGGCGCCGCCGTGTCGGGCGCGTTGTTCCGCGACGGGCGCACCGGGGAAAATCTACGTGCCTTCCTCACGGCGTGGGACTCGCTGCCGGAGGCCACTTTTACGTCATGAATCCGCAAACTCTCACCATCGCGGGGGTGAAATTCGCCTCCCGCCTGTTTGCCGGCACCGGCAAGTTCAGTTCGGGCGAAGTCATGCGTGCCAGTCTGGCCGCCTCCGGCACGCAGCTTGTCACCGTGGCGCTGCGCCGTGTGCGGACCGACGGCGCACCGGACGATATTCTCGGCCACCTCGAGCCGGAGCGCTACCGCCTGCTGCCCAATACGTCGGGCGTGCGCGATGCGAAGGAGGCGGTGCTTGCGGCCGAGCTCGCACGCGAAGCGCTCGAAACCAACTGGCTGAAACTCGAAATCCATCCTGACCCGAAATATTTGATGCCTGACCCGGTCGAGACGCTCCGGGCCACGCAGGAACTGGTGAAGCGTGGTTTTGTCGTGCTGCCCTACGTGCATGCCGATCCGGTCTTGTGCAAGCAGCTGGAGGAAGCTGGGGCGGCGGCGGTCATGCCGCTCGGCGCGCCCATTGGCAGCAACCGCGGTCTCGAGTCGCGGGCGTTTCTGGAAATCATCATTGCGCAGAGCCGCGTGCCCGTCGTGGTCGACGCCGGACTCGGCGCGCCATCGCATGCCGCAGCGGCGCTCGAAATGGGCGCTGATGCCGTGCTTGTGAACACGGCCATCGCGGCGGCGGCCGATCCGGTGGTGATGGCCGGGGCCTTCCGGCACGGCGTCGAGGCGGGACGGCTGGCGTACGAAGCGGGCCTGGCGCGATCGGGTGCTGGACGCGGACCGGCCGAGGCCAGCGCGACGTCGCCATTGACGGCATTTTTGGCGGAGTCAGGCGCATGAGCTTTTACGAACAGTGGCAGCAGCATGATTTTGCGACGATGGCCGGGATCATCGCCGGTCGGACTGCCGCCGACGTGCGGCGCGCGCTTGGGCGTGCACGGGCCGGGCTGAGCCTCGATGATTTTGCGGCGTTGCTCTCGCCGGCTGCGGCCCCGTTTCTCGAGGAGATGGCGCAACTCAGCCATCGGCTCACCTTGGAACGCTTCGGCTCCACGATGCAGATGTACGCGCCACTGTATCTCTCGAACGTGTGCGCCAATGTCTGCACCTATTGCGGCTTCAGCGCGCAGAACCGCCTGCCGCGCAAGGTGCTCACCGACGCGGAAATTCTAGCCGAGGCCGCTGCGCTGCGTCAGCTGGGCTTCGACCACGTCCTGCTTGTCACCGGAGAAACCGGCCGGGTGGGGCGGGACTATTTCGCCAACGCGCTCCGGCTGCTGCGCCCGCATTTTTCCAGCCTTTCAATCGAGGTGCAGCCGCTCGACCAATCCGATTATGCATCACTTGCGGGCGACGGGCTCAGCGCGGTGCTGGTTTACCAGGAGACCTACGATGCGGAGGCTTACCGGCGGCATCATCTCAGCGGCCCGAAGGCCGATATTGCCTATCGCCTCGAAACGCCGGACCGGTTGGGCCGCGCGGGCCTGAAAAAAATCGGGCTCGGCGCGCTTTACGGGCTGAGCGACTGGCGGGCCGACGCATGGTTCACGGGCCTGCACCTGCGCTATCTCGAAAAACATTATTGGTCCACGCGCTACAGCATTTCCTTTCCACGCCTGCGGCCGCATGAAGGCCGGGACATCGCTGTGACGCCTTTCCATGAGCGCGAACTGGTGCAGGCGGTGTGCGCGTTCCGGCTGCTGAGCCAGGAGGTCGAGCTCTCGCTTTCGACGCGGGAGAGCGAGACGTTTCGCAACCACGCGTTCCGGCTGGGCTTCACCTCGATGAGCGCGGGCTCGCGCACCAATCCCGGTGGCTATGCCAGTGCGCCTGATTCGCTCGAGCAGTTCGAGATCGACGACAGCCGCAGTCCGGCCGAGGTCGCGGCATTTTTGCGCGGTCAGGGCTACGAGCCGGTGTGGAAGGACTGGGATTCGACCTACGATGGGTTCGCCGCGTCGGCGAAGGAGCGCGCTTATGCCGTTCAGTCCTGACGAACTTGCCCGCTACCAGCGGCATCTCTCGCTGGCCGGCTTTGGCCCTGAAGCACAGGAGAAGCTGCAGCACGGCTCCGTGCTGGTCATCGGCGCGGGCGGACTCGGCTGCCCGGCGCTGCTCTATCTCGCGGCGGCGGGGGTGGGGCGCATCGTGATCATCGATGACGACCGGGTGGATGTATCCAATCTTCAACGACAAGTGCTCTACGCCACGGCCGACGCAGGCGCGTCCAAGGCCGACGCCGCGGCGCGGCGGCTGCGGGCGCTGAATCCGCTCATCAAGGTGGAGGCGCGCGGGGAAAGGTTCGCCCGGGCGAATGCGCTGGAACTGGTGCGCGGCGTCGACGTGGTGCTCGACGGGTCGGACAACTTCGCCACGCGCTACCTCGTGAACGATGCATGCGTGCTCGCGGGCAAGCCCTTCGTTTACGGCGCAATCCAGGGCTTTGCGGGCCAGCTCAGTGTTTTCAACTGGCGCGGCGGCCCGACTTACCGGTGTCTGTTTCCCGAACCACCCGCGCCCGGCACCGTGCCGAATTGCGCAGAGGCGGGCGTGCTTGGCGTCCTGCCGGGCCTCATTGGCACCGCGCAGGCCTGCGAAGTCATCAAGTTGCTCACCGGTATTGGTGAGCCGCTCAGCGGGCGACTGCTCCTTTGGGATGCGCTGACGATGACCACCCAATGCGTGACATTGGCCGCTGATCCGCGCAGCCGGGCAATTCGCGAATTGCCGTCGGAAGGATATGGCAAAACCTGTGATCTACCGGAAATGAACAACAAAGAAATCGATATCGCCGCATTGCGCGAGGAACTAGGCCATGGCTCCGCGCCCCAACTGCTTGATGTGCGCGAGGCGTGGGAGCGTGTGCGCGGCGCCATCGAGCCTTCGGTGCATGTGCCGCTGGGCGAGCTGGAAAAGGGCGCGGCGGCCGCGTTGTCCGTGCTTGATCCGTCCGTGCCCACGGTCGTTTATTGTGCAGGCGGCGTGCGGAGCCTGCGCGGGGCGGAGTTGTTGATCGAACGCCACGGGTTTCGCCATGCCGTCAGCCTGCGTGGCGGCTATCAGGCCTGGGTCAAGGTAAACGCTGTATGATTGCAGAATCGAAATATTCACCGCGGAGGCGCAGAGAACGCGGAGATATAATTATGATGCAAAATTCTGAGCTAGGCATTTCTCCACGCTCTCTGCGCCTCCGCGGTGAATAAAGTCAGAAAAAAACCTGTTTGCGTACTCACGATCGCCGGCTCCGACAGCGGTGCGGGCGCGGGTGTGCAGGCCGATGCCCGCACAATCCATGCGCTTGGCGGCTATGCGCTGACTGCGATCACCGCGGTGACTGCGCAGAACACGCGCGGCCTGGCCGCCTGGCGGGCCATGCCGCCGGCATTGGTCACAGCCCAAGCCAAGGCGGTGCTGGACGATTTTTCCGTGGGAGCGGTGAAGACCGGCCTGCTGCCCGGCGCGGCGACGGTGCGTGCGGTCAAGGCGGCGCTGGCACGTTACCCCCGTCTGCCGCTGGTGGTCGATCCGGTGCTGGGTTCGACGAGCGGCACGCGATTTCTCGATACGGCCGGGATACGCGCGCTGAAACGTGAACTATTGCCACGTGCGACGGTGGTGACGCCGAACTGGCCTGAGACGGAAGCCCTCACCGGCGTGCGCGTGCGCACGCACGAGGACGCGGAAACCGCCGCGCGCCAGCTGATGGATGAATGCGGCGGTGCCGTGCTGGTGAAAGGTGGGCACGCGCCGGGCGGCGTGTGCCGCGATTGCCTGGTGACGGTCGATGGCCGTGTGCGCTGGCTGGAAAGCCCGCGGATCAAAACGAGCAACACCCATGGCACCGGCTGCGTGCTGTCGGCGGCGATTGCCACCCATCTGGCGGATGGACAAAAAATCGAATCAGCCGTGGCACGCGCGCACGAATTTCTTTGGCGCAGCCTACGGACGGGCCGGAAAATCCGTTGGGGAAGCGGGGCCGGACCGGCGCTGGGTCTTTAACGCCGGAAGCTCTGCGTTTCCACTATCGCAGACTCAGAATTAACAACTCAGCTCAACGTCATGCCCCTGGCCTTGGCTGCGCGGATCAGGGCGTCGGCCATGTCGCTGGGCGTGACGGCGACCTCGATGCCACATTCCTTGAAGACGGCGATTTTCGCGGCGGCGGTATCCTCGGCGCCGCCGACAATTGCGCCGGCATGGCCCATGCGGCGGCCGGCAGGGGCGGTCGCACCGGCGATGAAACCGGCAACGGGCTTCTTGCAGTTGGCCTTGATCCAGCGCGCGGCCTCGACCTCGGCGGTTCCGCCGATTTCACCGATCATGATGATGCCGTGTGTCTCGGGGTCGTCGTTGAGCATCTTGATGACGTCGAGATGCGACGTCCCATTGACCGGGTCGCCGCCGATCCCAACACAGGTGCTCTGGCCGATATTCTTGACCGTAAGCTGATACACGGCCTCGTAGGTGAGCGTGCCGGAGCGCGAGACGACGCCGACGTGGCCTTTCTTGTGAATGTAGCCGGGTGCGATGCCGATGCGGCAGCCGCCGGAGGATTTGTCGCCGGTGCCGGGCGTGACGACGCCGGGGCAGTTGGGCCCGATCAGGCGCGTTTTGCGTCCGGCCATGGCGCGCTTTACGCGAACCATGTCTTTTACCGGGATGCCCTCGGTGATAGCTACGGCTAAGTCGAGGCCGGCATCGACACATTCGAGGATGGCGTCGCCGGCGAAAGGCGGCGGGACGAAAATGGCCGAGACGGTGGCGCCGGTTGCACGCGCGGCGTCAGTGATGGAGTTGAAAATGGGCACGCGGTGCGGGCCATGCTCGAAGAACTGCCCGCCCTTGCCGGGCGTGACGCCCGCGACGACCTTCGTGCCATAGTCGAGCGAGAGGCGGGCGTGGCGTCCGCCGAAATCGCCGGTGATGCCCTGGACGAGGATTTTTGTGTCGGGGGAAACGAGGATGGCCATGGAGAAAGTTGAGAGTTGAGTGATGAAAGTTGAGAGATTTAGCGACCGGGAGTCTTCGGGTCTCTCAACCCTCAACTCTCAGCTTTGGACTATTTTGCTTTGCGCTGGTGCAGGCCGATCTGGTTGCCGTCGGGGTCCTTGATGCCGAAGATGCGGCAAGGAGGGAATTCCATCACATCGAATGCGAATGGGACATTTGCGGCGCGGGCGGTAGCGAGCGCGGCGTCGAGATCGGCGACTTCAAGGTTGAGACTCGACGCCGGCGTGCCGGGCATGGCGTTGGAGATCGCGAGGGCCTGCCCGGCGATGTCGTATTCGATCCACCACTGGCCGGGTGCAAACTCGATCTGGAGGCCGACCTTGAGTCCGAGCAGCTTTTCGTAGAATTCGCGGGCCCGGGCGACGTCGGTGACGGGGTGGAAAACGAAGGCGAGCTCCTTGATTTTAATGCTCATGACGGGTCAGGCGGTGACAAGTTTGACGATTTTCTGGGCGGCATCGGCCATCGTGTCGCCGCTGACGAGCGCAAGACCGCTGGCGGCGAGCGTGGCCTTGCCTGCCGCGACGTTGTTGCCTTCGAGGCGCACGACGAGCGGGAGCTTGAGCCCGACTTCCTTCACGGCCTCGACGATGCCGGTGGCGATGACGTTGCAGTCCATGATGCCGCCGAAGATGTTTACGAAAATGCCCTTCACGTTGGGGTCGCCGAGGATGATCTTGAAGGCGGCCACGACCTGGCCCTTCGAGGCGCCGCCGCCGACGTCGAGAAAATTGGCCGGGTTGCCACCGAAATGCTTGATGATGTCCATCGTGCTCATGGCGAGCCCGGCGCCATTCACGAGGCAGGCGATGTTGCCGTCGAGGGCGATATAGCTGAGCGAATGCTTCGAGGCCTCGATTTCCTTCGGATCCTCCTCGTTGAGGTCGCGCAGCGCGACGATCTCGGGGTGGCGGAAGAGGGCGTTGTCGTCGAAGGAGACCTTGGCGTCGAGCGCGAGCACCTCGTCCTTCGGCGTGGTGATGAGCGGGTTGACCTCGACCATGGAGGCATCGGTCTCCCAGTAAAACTTGAAGAGCGCGCGGATGAGCTTGGCGGCGTTCTTGGCCTCGGCGGCATTGAGCCCGAGCCGGGTGACCAGCTCGCGCACTTGGAAATCGGCCAGCCCGTAAGCAGGATCGACGATGACCTTGAAGATTTTTTCGGGCGTGTCGTGCGCGACTTTCTCGATTTCGACGCCACCCTCGGTCGAGGCCACGATGACCGGCCGCGAGCTGGCGCGGTCGAGCAGGATGGCGAGGTAGTACTCCTTTTTGATGTCGCTCGCGACGGTGAAATAAACCGTCTGCACCTTGCGGCCGGCGGGGCCGGTCTGGGCGGTGACCAGGGTGTTGCCGAGCATCCGGGCGGCGAGGTCGCGCGCCTCGGCCTTGGTTTTGCAAAATTTCACGCCGCCCTTGAAGCCGTCGGTGAATGTGCCCTTGCCGCGGCCGCCGGCATGGATCTGCGACTTCACCATGGTGGGCCCCTCGGGCAGGTGCGCGAGCGCGGTGGCGAATTCCTCCAGGGTCCCGGCCGGAGCCCCCTGGGGCACAGGCACGCC
Organism: Opitutaceae bacterium; assembly: GCA_035485575.1. GTDB lineage: Bacteria > Verrucomicrobiota > Verrucomicrobiia > Opitutales > Opitutaceae > DASRHD01. Next base: position 20,099 of record DATHNW010000035.1, read on the forward strand.
AAATTTTTCAAAAAGCGCCTTCGCCTGATACTCGTGGATGTTCATGGATACGAAAGCAAGGTCTGGCAGAAACCGGCGCGGTTACGCACGCAAAAAATGGCCCGAAAGGCCCGGGCCAGCCAATCCGTGGTTAATTTTTATGAATGACCACGGCGGTACCGTAGCAAAGCACCTCGGTGGCCGAGCCCTTGCTCACGACCTCGGAGGCGTCATAGCGCACGCCGACGATCGCGTTCGCACCGAGTTCACTGGCATGCTTGAGCATCGAGTCATAAGCCTGCTGGCGGGCCTGCTCGCACATCTCGGTATAGGCTCCAATACGTCCACCGATGATGTTTTTCAGGCCGCCAATGATGCCTTGGGTGATGGTCGGAGCGCGCACGATGATGCCGCGGACAAGGCCCTTGTATTCGACGATGCTGCTGCCTTCGATGGTGAAGGTCGTGGTGATGGCGATGGTGGAGTTGGCATTCATGCTGGTTTCAAGGATTGGAGTTTGCGGGACGGGCAGACTATAGCCGCGGATGGCGGTGACCGTCATTTACATTTTGGTGGAGAATTTCTAGTCGCTAAAAAAGGCATTATTTCCAGCATGGCGGCATGGAATCGCACGAGTTGCTGAAGGCGGTGCTGCAGAAGGCCAGCGCGAAACAGATCGCGGCGGACATGAGCCTGTCGCTTTCCCTCATCTACAAGTGGGCGGAAGCACCGGAAGAAGGCAGCGGCGCGAACAATCCGCTCGACCGCATCGAACAGCTCCTACGGGCGACGGGCGACGCCCGCATCGCGCAGTGGGTCTGCGAGCGCGCCGGCGGCTTTTTCATAAAAAATCCGCGGGCGCATCCGCACAACCAGCAGCTGATTCCGGCGATGAACGAAATCGTGCAGGAGTTCGCCGACATGCTGCACGTGATCGCGGCCGCGGCGTCGGATAGCACCATCACCGCCGAGGAGTCGAAATCCATCCGGGCGCGCTGGGAAGAGCTGAAAAGCGTGACCGAAGGCTTTGTGCGCGAGGCGGAGGCGGGGGATTTCAGCTCGGTCGCGCGAGTAAAGAAGAGCTAGCCCGCTTTTTCCGCCGGTTAATTTTTAGCCGGAGGCGTCAAACGCCAGATTTCAAAGGACTCGCCGGGGAAGCCCTTGAGCGGCGTCATTTCGGCGTGCGCGGCGAAGGAAGCGGTTTCTGCGGCCAGCAACGCCGAGATTTCGGGGTCGGTGCGCGCACTGGCGGAGAGCACGAGGTCGGTGCCGGCACAGAGGGCGCACAGGCGTGCGGCGACATTCACGGTGGTGCCGAAGTAATCCAGGCGGTCGTTTTGATTGATGGCGAGACACGGACCGCAATGGATGCCGGCCTTGAGCGCGAGCGGTGGCGGGAGCCGCCGGCCGGCTCCTTCGATCGGCTCAGGGCAAGCGAGTTGTCGCTGGGCGGTGCGCATGGCCTGCAAGGCGGCGATGGGCCGGGGAAACACGGCCATGATGGCATCGCCCATCGTTTTGACCACCGCACCGCCCTCGGCCGCCACGGCTGCTTTCAAAATTTCGAAATGGGTGAGCACACGGCCAAAGGCGGGGGCGTCGCCGATTTCCTTGTAGAGCTGCGTGGAGTTTTTCAGATCGGTAAAAACCAGCGTGAGTGTGCCGACCGAAAGTTGTTCGCCGGGGCGGAGAACTTCGCTGCAGAACAAATCGCGAAAGGCCTGCAGGGCGGTGACTTCGGCGGCGGTCGCCGCCTGGTCGCTCCAGGCGAGATGTTCGACGATGGCGAGGCGATCGACCCCGGCCTCGTTGACCAGCTCCAGGCTGGCTTCAGGCCCCAGTGTGAATTCTTCGTTTTCGTTTGGTCCGGCGGCGAGGCGCAACGTGGCATCGGCGGGGCCGCCGTGCGCGATCCGGAAAATTTGCTGGCCGGAAACCTGGTGCAGTCGCACACGGTAGCGTCCCGGCTTGAGTGTGAGGGCCAGCGCGCAGGTTTCCGCCGGCGCGAGGCGCTGCTGGGCGACGACGTGCGGCGTGACTTGCGGGCCGCCGACACAATAATCGGCGCGCGCGACGGCGCGGATGGCGGGATTGGGCGAGAAGGTGAGCTCGACCGACTGGTCGAAGCTGGCGGTGAAATCGATCTGGCACGTGTCGCAGTGCACCTGTGAGGAAAGGCCGGAGAGCGCCGGTGCGCCGGCCTTGGGGCCACGGCATTGGGGGCAGAGCACATCCCAGCGGAAATCCAGCAGGCCGGCACGCGTGGCGTGAAGGCAGAGCTGGAGCACCTCACGCCGCGGAATGTTCCACGCATCGGCGAGGGCGTAGGGACGAATTCGCGCGGCGGAAAAATCATCGGCGGTGGCTACGAAGCCGGCGAGTTTTTCCACGAGTGGGGCGGCCTGGAGTGCGGCGATGAGTTTTTCGCGGACGGCAGCGAGCCGGACGGACGCGCCAGGCGCGAGCGCGGGTTTTTGCGCGAGCAGGGAGACGGCAAGGCCTTGTTGCGCGAATTCGTCATACCGGCGCATGACGCGGTCGATGGCGGACCGCATCTGCCCGCCGATTTGCGCTGGCACGGCCAGGCGGCCGAGCAGTCCTGCGGGCGTGATTTTCACCTCGTAGTCGAGCGTGGTGCCGTTGCCGCCGCGCGGGGCGAGGCGGCATTGCACGGAAAAGCGCCCGAGGGGACCACGGTGATAGATGCGCTCGACGCCGAAGCGGTGCGGTGCCAGCCATTCGAAAGGTTGTTCGTCCCACTCGATGACAAGGCCCATGACCTTCGCGCGCAGACGCTGCACGGAGCCGGTGTGCGCGATCACCTCGACGGGAGGAAAGCCACAATCGCGATTGAAGCGATCGGTGTTGGAGACGAGCGGCCAGAGCGCTTCGGGGCTGGCGGCGAGCTCCCACGTCCAGCGATAGTGAAGCTCGGAGGGCATGGCCGCGGATGTTCGCGCCTACGCTTTGAGCAGATGCTTGGTGAGGAAAGCCGTTTGCAGCGCGGAGAGTTCCTTCAGGCCTTTTTGCGCGAGAGTCAGGAGGCTTTGCAGCTGTTCCTGGGAGAACGTCGCCTCCTCGCCGCTGCCCTGCACCTCGACGAACTGGCCGCGGCCGGTCATGACGACATTGGCATCAACCTCGGCATCCCGGTCCTCGACGTAGGCGAGGTCGAGCAGCTCGCGGCCGCCGAAAATGCCGACGCTCACCGCGGCCACGGAATCCCCCAGCGGATTTTCAACGATTTTCCGGGCATCGATCAATTTTTGCACGGCGAGCCGCGCCGCGAGGTAGGCTCCGGTGATCGAGGCGGTGCGCGTGCCACCGTCGGCCTGCAGCACGTCGCAATCGACCCAGAGCGTATTCTGGCCGAGCTTGTCGAGGTCGAGGATGGCGCGAAGTGACCGGCCGATGAGGCGCTGGATTTCGACGGTGCGGCCGTCGAGCTTGCCCCGGGAAATGTCGCGCGACTTGCGCTCAAGCGTGCTGTAGGGAAGCATCGAATACTCGGCGGTGAGCCAGCCGCCCTTGATGCCCTGCTGCTTCATCCAGCCGGGCACGCCGGGCTCGATGGTGGCGGCGCAGATGACGCGCGTGGCGCCGAAGCCGATCAGGACGGAGCCGGTGGCATGGGGTGCGATGCCGGCTTCAAAGGTGATGGGGCGGAGCTGGTCGGCCTGTCGGCCGTCGGCGCGGGCGGGGTTGGTCATTTTTTCTCGGTCGGTGTGATTTTTGCGGAATGGATCAGACCCCTTGGGTAGAATCGGGCTCCTCGCGGGAGAACGGTGACGCGGCTTTGCCGGAAATCGGTTTGGTCGGCACGGGCTTGGCCTTGACGGTCTGGGCGGGCTCGCGCGTCATGAAGGCGATGAGGCGGTCGTTGAAATCCTTGGCCGGGTCGTGCCCCATTTTCTTGAGGGCCTGGGTGAGCGCGGCGACCTCGACGAGCCGGGCGATGTCGCGGCCAGGGCGGACGAAAATTTCAATATGGGGGATTTTGAGGCCGAGAATATTATAGAAATTTTCCTCGAGGCCGGTGCGCTCCTCGGTGGCCTCGGGTGTCCATTCGCGCAGGGAGACGACAAGGTCGATGCGTTTTTCCAGGCGGATGGATTTCACGCCGAACATCTCGGCGATGTTGATGATGCCGATGCCGCGGCACTCCATGTAGCCGCGGTTGAGCGGCCGGCTGGAGGCCACCAGCTCGCGCTCGTCGAGCAGTTTGATAACGGTGAGGTCGTCGGCGACGAGGCTGTGGCCGCGCTCGATGAGAGCGAGGGCGCACTCGGATTTGCCGACGCCGCTGTCGCCGCGGAGGAGGGTGCCGATGCCCTTGACATCGAGGGTGGTGGCGTGTTCGACGCTCGAGGGGGCAAATTCATTGTCGATGCAGAGCGTGGCGAGGTTCACGAAATTCCTCGTGATCATCGGCGAGCGGAAGACCGGCAGCTTGCGCTCCCTTGCCACGGTGAGCATGGCGCGGTTGGGGTGGAAATTGCGCGTGAGGATCAGGCAGGGGATGTGCCGGTCGATCATGCCATTGAGCATGGCGGCCTGGGTTTCATGGGAAATGGTCTTCAGATAGGTCATCTCGGCGGCGCCGAGGACCTGGATGCGCTTGTTGGCGAAATACTTGAAAAACCCCGTCAGGGCGAGCGCGGGCCGGTTGATTGTGCCTTCGCGGATGAGGCGGTGCAGGCCGCCCTCGCCGGTGACGAGCTCCATCTTGAGCTTTTCGCGGTAGGTCTCGAAAAAGTGCGCGACAGTGATGCCGTGGATGGCCTTTTGCATTTGGCGGAAGCTGGTTTAACCACAGAACACAAAGAAGACACGTAAAAAGAAGCGGTGCCTGCCGGGCCGGCCGCAGCGCGACCCTTTATAAGTTGAAGTCCTGGCCGAGGTAGATTTCGCGCGCCTGCGGATCGTTGATCAGGAAGTCGCTGCGGCCCTCGGTGAGAACTTTGCCGCGGTGGATGATGTAGCCACGGTCCACGATGCGGAGGGTTTCGCGGACGTTGTGGTCGGTGATGAGCACGCCGATGCCGCGCTGCTTGAGCTGGAGGATGATTTTCTGTACCTCGGCGACGGAGATCGGATCGACGCCGGCGAACGGCTCGTCCATCAGGAGAAATTTGGGGCGCGTGACGAGGGCGCGGGCGATTTCGAGGCGGCGGCGTTCGCCGCCGGAGAGCGTGTAGGCTTTTTGTTTTGCGACGTGGCCGAGGCCGAGCTCGTCGATGTGCCCCTGCATGCGCTTACCGCGCTCGCTGCGCGGAATCCCGATCGCTTCGATAATGGCGAGGATGTTTTCCTCGACGGTGAGCTTGCGGAAAACCGATGGTTCCTGCGGGAGATAGCCGAGCCCGAGGCGGGCGCGCTGATGCATGCGCAGGCGCGTGGCGTCGTGGCCGTCGATGCGCACGCGCCCGCGCGTGGCGGGCACAAGGCCGACAATCATGTAGAAGGTGGTGGTTTTGCCCGCGCCATTGGGGCCGAGCAGGCCGACGATCTCGCCGGCGCGCACGTGGATGTGCACGCCATCCACGACGGTGCGCTTGCCGAAGGTCTTGACCAGGTCATCGGTCTGGATTTCGGACTGCGGGCCGGCGGCTTCGGGCGGAGCACCGGCTGGCGTGAGTGCGGGAGAGTTCATTTGGTCGGCTCGATGGCTGGCGCGTCGGGTTCGGGCAGCGGCGCGTTTTTGCCGAAGCCAAGATCCTTGATGGCCGGAAGCGTGATATGGACATCCTGGCCGGTGACGCGGCGTTCCCCGCGCAGGAGGACCAGCGGCTCACCGGTGGCGACGGTGTTGTTGCCATGGTCGATGACGACGGGACTCTCGGTCAGGATGACCTTGTCGTCGCGCGGCAGGACCTGGGCGCGGCCGCAGCTGGCTTCGCGGTCGCCCTGGATGATGTGCACATGGCCGACGGCGAGGAGCGACTTGAATTTGTCCTGCTGGCCGATGGTGTCGGATTTGTCGCCGATGCGGACGGAGACGACCTCGAGGCGGTCGCAGGTGATGCGGAGGTCGTTGCCGGTGACGACGACGTTGCTGGTGAAGATGGAAACGGTTTCGTCCGCCGAGCTGTGCATGTCGAGCGACTGGGACTCGATGACGGTGGGAGGCGGCGGAGGCGCCTCGGCGCGGATGGCGGTTGGCGCGATCAGGCCGGCGGCGAAAGCCACGGCAATGCAGAGAGGGGAGGTTTTCATTTCAGCAGGTCGTTCAGCTCGGCGTGGAAAACCACGTGCACGTTTTTGTGGAGGGACATTCTTTTTTGGGTGTGCTCATAAGTCCACTCTTCGCCGGTGAGTTCAAGGTTCTCCGCGCCGGCCTTGTCGTATTGGATCAGGCGGACGGCGCCCGGGCCGCGGGCGGTGTCGTCGTCGAGGGAGACGCGGGCCAGTGGGCTGAGCAGAATGGAATCGATGCGGTTCGCGGCATCGCCGCTGAAGACCGTCAGGTTCATGTCACCGAGCTGAATAAGGCGGGGGGTGAGCATCTGGGCCTCGGAACCGCGCAGGAGCATGGAGCGGAAGCCCTCGGGTGTGAAAGTGGGCGTAATGAAATTTTTGATCGGCTCGGATGAATCGGCGCGGGCAGTCAAGCCGGCCGGCAGCAGGCCGAAAACGAGAAGCAGGAAATGAGAAAGCCGTTTCACTAAGGGTACTTCAGACCGCGGGCGGAGAGGAGATGTTCACAGATTTCACGGACGGCGCCATGACCGGCGGCACGGCGGGTGACGTAACGGGCTGCGGCGAGGGCGGCGGGCATGGCGGTGGGCACGGTGACGCTGATGCCGACCCAGCGCAGCGCGGACGCATCGATGTCGTCATCACCCATGTAGCAGATCTGGGCGGGGGCGAGGCCGAGAAACAGGGCGAGCTCCCGCAGTGCTTCAAGTTTGTCAGTGCGGCCTTGGATGAGGTGCGGGATTTTCAGCTCGGCGGCGCGGGCCGCGGAGGCGCCGGAGGAACGGCCGGAAATCCAGGCGAGCGCGAGGCCGGCTTCGCGGCCGCGCACGAGCCCCAGCCCGTCGAGGATGGAAAAGACCTTTGATTCGGTGCCGTCGGAATGGATTGTGACCGTGCCGTCGGTGAGGATGCCGTCCACGTCCATGGCGAAGAGCTTGATGGCGGCCCAGCGGGCCTTGGAGATCGATGATTTTGCAGGCATGTTGGTTGGAGGTTTCGAAATTGAATCACTCAGCCCATCCAGGCGGCGATCTGCTCGATGATTTTTTCCGTGGTCGGGCGGAAGGCCTGCTCCAGCTCCGGTGCGAAGGGCACAGGCAGGTCGAGCGAGGCGAGGCGCAGCGGCGGCGCGTCGAGCGAGAAGAAAAGTTTTTCGGTGAGCCGCGCCACGAGTTCGGCGCCAAAACCATGCGTGCGGCGACCCTCGTGCAGCACGATGAGGCGATGGGTGCGCGCGAGCGATTCCTCGATGGCGTCGAGTTGCAGCGGTGCGAGGCAGCGCAGGTCGAAAAGGTCGAAGGTGCGTTCGTATTCGCCGGCGAAATAATCGGCGGCGTCCTCGGCCAGATGCACCATTTCACCGTAAGTGACGAACGTGGCGAAATCCCCCGCGCGCACGCGGCGGGGACGCCAGACGTCGCGGTAATTCGCATCCCAGGCGACCGGTGAACGGCCGCGGCGGTAGAGCCCCTTGTGCTCAAAAAGCAGCACGGGATTGTCGTCCTCGTAGGCGGCGAGCAGGGCGTTGAAGGCATCCTGCGGCGTGCTGGGATAAAGCGCCTTGAGGCCGGGCATGCTGAGGAAAAACGACTCAAGCTCCTGCGAATGGAACGAGCCGAAGGTCAGCCCGCCGCCGCAGGGCAGACGCAGCACGAGCGGCGCCTTCGCGCCGGAGCGGAAGTGCATCGTGGCGATGTTGAGCGTGATCTGCGTGGCGGCTTCGGTGGAAAAGTCGGCGAACTGGAATTCCTCGATGGGCCGGTGGCCGTTGAGTGCGAGGCCGAGCGCGTAGCCGGTGCAGGCGCTTTCGGCGAGCGGCGTGTTGAGCACGCGCGGCCGGCCGAAGTCCTTGAGCAGGCCTTCCGTGACCCTGAAAGCTCCGCCGTAAGTGGCGATGTCCTGGCCAAGCACCAGCGACTCGGGGCGCTCGTACAGGACTTTCCGCAGGCCGTGGTTGAGCGCCTGCGCGACATTGAGCATTTCCGGCGCGATGGGCTCGGGCTTCCACAGCATTGGCGGGGCGGGCGGGGCGAAGAGATCGGCCTCCATGCCGGCAGGGTTGGGGCGTGGCACGGCGAGCGAGATTTTGACGCAATCCTCGACGAAAGCGCTGAGCTCGGCATCGAGCACATCGAGCCGGGCGGCGCCCTGCTGTTTGGCGAGCTGGGCGCGGAGTTTGGGCAGCGGATCAGCGGCAAAAAATTCGTCGCTTTCTCCGGGCTTGAGGTAGTCGCCTGTATCGTAGGCAGCATGACCGCGCAGGCGGAGCGTGTGGGCTTCGATGAGCAGCGGACGCGAGGTCGAGCGAACCTTGTCGATGGCGGACGCGAGGGTTTTCGCGACCTTTTCCGGATCGCTGGCATCGAGCGCGAAACCCTCCATGCCATAGCTGGCGGCGCGGCGCCACAGCTCGGTGCCGGCGGCGAACTGCTCGCTCACCGGCGTGGAATAGGCGTAGCGGTTGTTCTCTATGACAAAGATCACCGGCAGCGAAAGGAGCGAGGCGAGGTTGAGCGCCTCATGCACGTCGCCGGTGCTGGACCCGCCATCGCCGAAGAAGGCGAAGCCGACCGCGGGCCGGCCGAAGCGGCGCTGCGAATCGGTGGTGCCGAGCACGGGGCCGAGCATGGCGCCGAGGTGCGAGATCATCGGCAGGGAGCGATTCTTCGGATCGCCATGATGGATGTTGCCCTCGCGCGCCTTGGTGTAACTGTTGGCGTTGGCAAAATACTGGTTGAGGTGATCGACGAGGTGGCCGCTCCAGATGAGATGGCTGCCCAGGCCGCGTTGCGTGAAGCAGACCACGTCGAGCGCCTTGTCGGCGAGCAATGCGAGCGGTACGCTCAGGCCCTCGTTGCCCTGGCCGCCGGCGACGGTGCCCTTGATCAGGCCCTGGCGGAAAAGGTCGAGGATGCGGTTGTCGGCCGTGCGCGCGAGTTGCATCCAGGCGTAGATGCGGAGCAGGGCGGCGGGCCGGTCGGCGGCGAGCTCCGCAGCGGACAAATCGCGGATGAGGCAGGCCGGAGGAGTCGGGTAAGCCATGGGAGGCTTTTAACAGTGGCGGTCTGCGCGCGAAGTTCGAGGGAAAATTAAGCTTCTAGACGGTCAGCATTTCGCCCGGCTTGAGCGGGCAGACCTTATGGCCGCGAGCGGCGGCCTCGGCGGCGAATTTCGCCGCGTCCTGGCGGATCTCCGGCCAGGTGTTGTAGTGGATGGGCACGCAGACCGTGGGCTTCAAAAAATCCAGGGCATCGAGCGCGTCTTCCGGCCCCATGGTGAAGTTGTCGCCGATGGGCAGTAGTGCGGCGTCGAGGCCGGCGCGTCCGATGAGCTGCATGTCGGAAAAGAGCGCGGTGTCGCCGGCGTGGTAGAGTTTTTTGCCTCCGGCCTCGATGAGCAGGCCGCAGGGTTCGCCGAGGTAGATGATGCGGCCGTTCTCGGTGAGACTGGAGCTGTGGAAGGCGAGGGTGAGCTTGACCCGGCCAAAGGGAAAATTGAAGCCGCCGCCGGGATTCATGCCGTGGGTTTTCGCGCCCTGCGCGGCGAAGAACTCGGCGATTTCGTAGTTGGCGATGATCGGGGCGTTGTTGCGCCGTGAAATTTCGAGCGCGTCGCAGGTGTGGTCCTCATGCCCGTGCGAGCAGAGCACGTAATCACACGCGATGTCGCTGGCGCGGCAGGGCGCGAGGGGATTGTCGGTGAAATACGGGTCGAGCACCAGCCGCGCGCCGGGAACTTCGACGAGAAAGCAGGAGTGGCCGAAGTAGGTGAGGTGCATCGCGGCCTACTCTGCGACCGGGCTGGAAATCCGGTCGATTTGCTTGAGAACGTCGGGCGTGAGCTTGGCGACGACGTCGAGTGCGCCGAGGTTTTCCTCGAGTTGCTCCACTTTCGAAGCGCCGAGGATGACGGTGCTGACATTCTGATTCTTGAGACACCAGGCGACGCCGAGGCGCGGGAGCGTGGTGCCGAGTTCCTGCGCGATGGCGGCGAACTTGGGCACGACGGCGAGCTTTTGCTTGGTGAAGCGGTCCTTGAGCCATTCGACGCCGGAGACGTTGAGACGCGAGTCAGCCGGGATGCCATTGTTGTATTTGCCGGTGAGCAGGCCGCTGGCGAGGGGCGACCAGATGGTGAGGCCGAGGCCGCGTTCACGGCAGAGCGGGGCCAGCTCCTTCTCAATGCGTGCACGGCGGAAAAGATTATATTGCGGCTGCTCCATCGTCGGTGCGTGGAAATTGTGCTCCGCGCAGAGGTCGTAGGCTTCGGTCAGCTGGCCGGCGGTCCATTCGCTCGTGCCCCAGTAGAGCGCCTTGCCCTGGACGATGAGGTCGTGCATGGCCCGGCAGGTTTCGAGCATGGGCACGTCGGGATCGGGGCGGTGGCAAAAATAAAGGTCGAGGTAATCGAGCTGCAGCCGGCGGAGTGCGGCATGACAGGCCTCGAAGATGTGCTTGCGGGAGAGCCCGGTTTCATTGGGCCGGTCGCCGTCGGCGCCGAAGAAAACCTTGCTCGAAACCACGTAGCTGGAGCGACGCCAGCCGGATTTTTTCAGGATGTCACCCATGACAACCTCAGCCTGGCCCTCGGCGTAGGCCTCGGCGTTGTCGAAGAAATTGATGCCGGCATCGTAGGCCGTGTGGAGGAGTTTGCTGGCGACAGGAGCACCGATTTGCTTGCCGAAAGTGACCCACGCGCCGAAGGAGAGCGCGGAGACTTGCAGGCCGGAGGAGCCGAGGCGGCGATAGGGCATGTTCATGGTGACAGCGAAGGATTGGGATGGAACTCAGCGAAAAAGCGGAAAATTTCAACGCCGGGGCGAAGAGTGCAACCAGCTCTGCGCGGCTGCGAGATCGCTGGAAGCGAGCCCGTGGCCCGCGCGCCCGGTGTGCAGCGTGACATCGGCGCCGCCGGCGCGCAGTAGCGCGGCGAGATGCGGCGGGTGGTCGCTGGGCACGATCGGATCGGCCGCGCCGCTGGCGATCAGCACGTGCCGGCCGGCGAGCGAACCGGCTGCGGCGGGCTGGTCGAGCACGACCATCGGCCGCAGCAGAATCGCATCGGCGAACGACGCCGGACGGAGCAGCAGCAGGGTCGCGGCGACATTGGCACCGTTGGAAAATCCCACCGCCAGCAATCGGGCTGCATTGAGGTTATATTGCGCGCGGGCCAATTCCAGCCAGTCGGCCAGTTCGTGCGTGCGGCGGGTGATCTCGGCCGGATCGAAAACCCCTTCGGCGAGCCGGGCGAAAAAGCGTGGTGCGCCGTGTTCACTGACGTTGCCGCGCGGGCTGAGCAGGGCCGAGCCGGGCGAAAGCGAGCGGCCGAGCGGCACGAGATCGTGTTCGTTGCCGCCGGTGGCGTGCAGGAGCAAAAGCGGCGGCGCGGCCGGATCCGTGCCGGGATGAAAAACATGATAATAGGCCGAGAGGAGCACGGAGGTTCAATCGAGTTTTGGTAGCGCGGCCTCGATTTCCTCGCGATGCGGCTCAAGCCGGGGCGGCAGCGACAAATGGGAGCCGAGTTGCGCGACTGGTTCGTCGACGGCAAAGCCGGGGGCGTCGGTGGCGATTTCGAAGAGCACGCCATTGGGCTCGCGATAATAGATGGATTTGAAATAGGCGCGGTCGATGATTGGGCTCACGCCCAGCCCGCGCTCCTGCAGCTGCCGATGGGCCTGCGCCTGACCGGCGTCATCAGGTGTGCGGAAGGCGACATGGTGGATGATGCCGGCTCCATCCAAGCCGCGCGGCAGGCTCGGGTCGGTCAGCAAATCGACATAGGTGCCGGGCCCGCCCGCGCCGACCGTGTAGCGCGTGCGATAATCCGCGTGCGCCGTCTGCCGGTAGCCCATGGTGCCGGTGAGCAGCGCGGCGGTCGCGGTGGCGTCGGTCAAGGCGAGGGTCGAACTGTGAAAGCCGCGAATGGCGTGTTCGGCCGGCACGCCAGCGGACGGAGCTGGCGGCCGGGAATCGGGTTCCGCGGTGGCGACCAATTCGAGCCGCAGGCCGTCGGGATCGAAAAGCGTGAGCACCTGGTCGGCGAAACGCGGCTGCACGGCGGCGGTTTCCACTTTCAGCCAGGCCAGGCGTTCCTGCCAGAAAGGCAGTGCGGCGGCGGGCACGGAGAACGCGGTGGCGTAAGCCTGACCGTGGCCGGGGCGTCCGCGGCGCATTCCGGCCCAGGGAAAAAACGTCAGGATCGTGCCGGGCGAGCCGGCGTAATCCCCGTAATAAAGATGGTACGTGCCGGGGTCGTCCTGATTGACGGATTTTTTGACGAAGCGGAGGCCGAGGACCCGCGTGTAGAAATCGAGATTGCGCCGCGCGTCGGTGGCGATGGCGGTGATGTGGTGCAGTCCGAGCAGGTTCATGAAAAGTTTTTAATGAACCTCGTTTTTCGCCGAGCGCAAATCGCGGGCAAAGCCGCGCATCACGGATCGATTTTCTTGAGGCGCGCGATATGGCGGCCGCCCTCGAATTCGGTGGCGAGCCAGGTTTTCACGATCTTGAGCGCCTCATCGAGCGGGATGGTGCGCTGGCCGATGGAGAGGCAGTTGGCGTCGTTGTGGGCGCGGTTCCAGATGGCGATTTGTTCGTTCCAGCACAGGCCGCAGCGCACGCCGCGCACGCGGTTGGCGACGATGGCCTCGCCATTGCCGGAGCCGCCTAGGACGATGCCGCGCTCGCAGTCGCCATTGGCCACCGCCTCGGCGGCGGGGCGGATGAACAAGGGGTAGTCGCAGGGCACGTCGGAGGAGGTTCCGAAGTCGCGGACCTTGTGGTCGTGCTGGTGCAGCCAGTCGCTGATGCGCTGCTTGTAGTCGAACCCGGCATGGTCGGAGGCGATGGCGATCAGCATAAATCTCCGGGTGTTCGGCGCGCGGCTCGGGGCTGGAGCGTACGTATCGGCCATCCTAACCAGGCCTGCCAGGCGCGCTACCGCTCCCACTCCCAGGCGGCGAGCAGCTCCGCGACCTCCTGGCGCCGGCGCACCAGGCGTACCGCGGGACCATCGAGGGCGACCTCGGCGGGCAGCGGGCGCAGGTTGTAGGTGCTGGCCATGGCCATGCCGTAGGCGCCGGTGTCGCGCAGGGCCAGGATGTCGCCGAGCTGGGCCTCCGGCAGGGCGTAGTCCTTGGCGAAGATGTCGCCGCTCTCGCAGATGTTGCCGACCACGTCGACGATGCGCCTGGGAGCGTCGGGATGGGTCAGGTTCTCAATGTGGTGGTAGGCGCCGTACATGGCCGGCCGGATGAGGTGGTTGAAGCCGGTGTCGCAGCCGACGAAAGTGCGCCCGCCCTGGGCGCTGCCGGGCGCGCCGGGGTTGGTCTTGATGCTGGTCACCGTGCTCAGCAGGGTGCCGGCCTCGGCGACCAGGAAGCGCCCCGGTTCGAGCCGCAGCTCGAGGCGGCTCCCGCCATGGGCCTGGGCGTAGCGCGTGCTGAACTCCGTCATCAGCGCGCTGGCCGCGCGCCCGAGCTCAGCCAGGGGCAGCGGCTCCTCGCCCGGCTTGTAGGGGATGCCCAGCCCGCCGCCGAAGTTGACCCATTGCAGGTGCGGCAGGCGGATCGCCACCGTCAAGAGCACCTGCATGGCGCGGGCGTAGACCTCGGCATCCAGGATGC